>NZ_PDHO01000094.1 GCF_002887815.1 Mycobacterium sp. ENV421
CATCGTCATCAACACCGATGACGTCGACATCATCATCTTCAGTGACGGCCAACAGCAGGTCCACGCGGCCGGAGGCGAGCAGCCATCATCGGGGCTGCCTTGGAGGTGTTCGCCTCCCGCGGCTACGCCGATGCGACGTTTCAGGCCATCGCCGACACCGCGGGGGTCTCAGTTGGGTCGATTCAGCATCACTTCGGCTCGAAGGAGCGCTTGATCGAAGCCGTGGACGCCTACGTGCTCAAGACGATCGGCACGGTGATGTCACAACCTGAGCCAGCCGAGCCCGCCGAGGTTGGCCAGCGCGTCCGTGCTTTGTTCGATGCTCACCTTCCGGTGCTGGATTACGTGGCCCGTCAGTTGGTCGACGATGGCCCTGTCGGGCGTGCGGTGTTCGACGCGATGGCCATGGCCGGTGTCCAACGCTGGGAGCACCTCGCTGAAAGCGGCGCCACACCCGAAGGGCTCGACACAGAATGGGCCGGCCTCAATCCCCTGGTCTTGGTGTTAGGCGCCATCATTCTTCGCCGGCATCTCGACCGTCGCCTGTCCGAGGGGTTCGCCACCGCCAACCAGCTCAGCCGGTGGGAACAGGCGATGAATATGCTCATCAGTCGGGGCCAGCTCAAGCATTAAGAGGGCATCACAGCAACGGTTCGCCGGGACAATACGGCGGTATTGGTAGCGTGTGGCCTCATGGTCGCGGGGTCGCCCCTTCCCCAGGGCGATATCAGTTTGGGTCGTTTCGCCGACGCCTTGAGATCGCTCGACGTCGATGCCAAACACGTGGTGACCGTCGCTCACCAGGAGGCCTATCGCTACGCCAGCGGCTTTCTGGCGTCGACGCACCTGCTCCTGGGTCTTCTCGCAGTCGATCCCGAGGCGGTCACCACCGCAGGCATCGATGATGATCAGCACCTGCGGGAAAGCATTCGCCGCCAGCTCGAGCTGTTCATGGGACCGGTCCGCCACCCGGCCCGCGCCGTGCATCTCCCCTACACACCGCACGCCCGAGCGATCCTGATCAACGCAGCCGCTCTCGCCCCTCAGTGCGCCGAATCCGCCACCACGACGCCCGACCACCTGTGGTCGGCGCTCAAGGCGGCCACCGGCTCTCTTGCTGCGCGCTGCCTCGCCGATCTACACCTTCTCCCCCGCCAGATCCAGTAGTCATGGGTGATGTGAGGGAGCCCACGGAGTCGGCATCCACCGAGGCTCACGTTGGGGATGGGGCAGAACGACGGTGCGGAAACCCCTCTCGCGCAGCCCACACCCCGGAACGTTCGCGGTAAGCGATTTCGCGTACAGAGCTGGGGGTAATGCAGCGTACGCCGTCAGCCTTGATAGGTACTGCGAGCGGTGAGTTTCGGCGGGGTGACCGGGGCAACCTTCAGGGGAGGGGTTCGAGTTCGAAGAGGGCGAGTTGGACAGGTTTGGCCGGCTTGTGTGGAGCGCGGGGCGCCGCGCGGGACTCCTTGTGCGCCACGGCTTTGATGGCCGCTTCGATGAGCGCGAGATGCTCAGTGGAAGGCTCCCCGTTCGTCGGGTGGCTAGCCTCGATGGCCACCCGTAACGGCGCAGGAACCATGGACCAGTTCGGCTGCTGTGCAACAGGTTTCGTCATCGTCATCATCGTCGTCCGACGCTATGACCCATTTGTAGGATTTTCGCCAACGGCTCTATCGGACTCTGCCTCGCGCCAGACGCCTAGCGGGAGTCGCGGGCGCGCACTGCTGCGCGGCGGCCAGTACACACCCGCCACCTTGTAGAACATTTGTGTAGTACACTTTGGGTATGGGTGAAGTGTCTATCCGCGTGCTCAACCAAGAAACCTCGAAAGTGTTGGCCCGGGTGAAAAGTGGCGAGGAAATCACCTTGACCGAACGCGGCGAGGTGATCGCTCGCATCGTGCCCGCGGCCGCCGGCCCGCTCGACGCACTGATCAGTTCCGGCAGAGTGCAGCCCGCGACCTCCCACGGCCCCGCCCCCCGGCCCACGGTCGCGATGCGACAAGGCGACCCCGACGCAGGTGCCCTGCTGGAGCGCATGCGCGATGACGAGAGGTACTAGCCCCTGTGATCTATCTGGACACCTCAGCGCTGGTGAAGCTCATTCGTACCGAGGCTGAGTCCGACACACTCGGCGACTGGCTCGACGAACACATTGAGAGTCCCTGGATAACATCGGCTTTGACCGAGATCGAGCTACCCAGAGCCATCAGGGCCGCGGCACCGGAAGGCTTACCGAAGGTGCCCTCCGTACTGTCCAGGCTGAATCGGTTCGAGATCGACTTCGCCGTTCGCGCGACCGCGGCTACCTACACCGAACCCTCCCTGCGCTCACTGGACGCCATTCACTTGGCCACCGCACAGGTGGCGTCCTCCGCCGCACCGCTGGTTGCCCTCATCACCTACGACACCCGGCTCGGTGAGGCTGCCGAAGCCCTCGGCATGCCCGTCGTCGCGCCCGGCAAGGACTCACGAGCACGACATTCGTCCATGGCACATCCATCAAGAAGAGGAACGACTTTGAGCGACAACGTATCTAGTGCTGAGCTGGCTGAACTCGCCCGCGCCGCCGCCTGGGGCCTGGCTAAAGGCGGTGATCTCGACTCCTTAGAGGATGGGAGGGCGGCACTGACCCAACGCCTCGACATCCTCGACGCCGCCGAGCGCGCCGGCATCGTCATCGACCTCAGCGAGCACGGGATCGGCACGATCTACACGCGCGCCGAAATCGAAGCGCTCTATTGACACGCCATTCCCGCGGTCCAGTTGACACCATTGTGCGATGACAGCTGCCAGAGCTGCCGCCCTCCACCTGAAAGTCTCAGCGGCCCTGAGATCCTGCAGCGATGTCGAACTCGCGGCGCTGGTGGGAACCGGTCAAGTCATCAGCGTCGGTGTCGGTGGTGGCACCGAGCTTCTCGATGTCGACAGTGTGCCGGTGTTCACCACGAGAATCCCGCTGACCGACAGGGAGGTCGCCAACTGGGGCTCCACGGCGAACCTGCGGTCATCACCATCGCAGAAAGCTCGTTCTCATCGGCGTCGACTCGGTGACGCCGATTCGTGCCGCAGGAAGGAGATCATCATTCCCCTGGCCGCTTCGATCGCCTCCGCGTCACCCTCGGGGTCGTCGAGAAATGCGTGTTGGAACACATCAACAACCTCAGTCAGTTTTAGAGCTAGCCAGCATCGGGGCCGGGCTCTGCCGGCGGCGACGCTGCTGCGATCAGCGCCACCGGACAGGGTGAGTGAAGACCGTACGTGAGCACTGTCACGCCCGGCAGGGGTTGCCAGCACACGCATAGTTAGTCACGCTCGATAAGTTGGATGTATGGGTAACCCATGCTCGTGGTCGTGTCCGGGATCCGGTGTAAATGGGGAGCACGGGCGTAGGTTCCGCTTCAC
>NZ_PDHO01000095.1 GCF_002887815.1 Mycobacterium sp. ENV421
CTGTTGGCCGTCACTGAAGATGATGATGTCGACGTCATCGGTGTTGATGACGATGCACTGATCAGAACGCCCCGCTCGACTGTGGCGAGCGGGGCGTTTGTGATCTCGGTGACGGGATCCTCGTCGCGGTGACGTGGTCGTCGCCGTGGTGAAGCGGATCGGGTTCAGTCGGTTGCTGTTTCGCTGATGGCGATGCGGGCGGCTTTCTCCCCGACGATGGAGTGTCCGGCGGCGAACGCGGCCGTGAGGGCGTGCAGGGCCAGGTTGTTGACCGCGCGGGGATGCCCGCGGGAGGCGTTGTGAATCAAGGTGATGGCGTCGTCGGCGAACAGCACATCAGAGCGGCCGGCGATCTTGGTGTGGTGGCCGATGTAGTCGGCGGTGTCTGCCGGTGTCATCCCGGGCAGGGTGTAGCGCACTGCGATGCGCTGATCGAGGGCGGCCAGGACCCCGAGACGCAGTCGGTGGCGCAGGGTGGGTTGGCCGACGAGTACGACGGCGAACGGGGATCCGGAGTCCATGTCGTGGTTGGTCAGCAGCCGGATCGCTTCGAGCTGAGTGTTGTCGAGTAGGTGGGCCTCATCGACGACGAGCACGGGGTTGCGGCCGCGTTCGGCATGCTCGGCGGCCAGTGCGTCAGCGGCCTGGGGTGCCAGACGGGCGGTGTGGAAGACCGGGGTGTGTCCGAGGGCGGCCACGATGTGGGTGAGCATCCCGCGGACTCCGATGGTGGGGTTGGCCAGGTAGATGATGACGTGGCGTGCCGGGTCCAGCGCGGTGGCCGCGGCGCGGATGGCCACGGTCTTGCCGGCACCGACTTCACCGGTGATGACCCCGATGGCGCATTGGTCCACACACCAGGAGATCCGGGCGATCGCTTCGCTGTGACCGGGGTGGCGGTGCAGCATCGATGGGGCCAGATCGCGGCCGAACGGCATCCGGGAGAATCCCCAATGAGATTGCAGTCGTTGGATACTCACGCCGACACCTCGCCCTCATGATCGGCGCTGGCACCGGTGCGGCCGCCGGGTTCAAGGTCGGTGATCGACAGCTGCCTGAGAACCTGATCATCGCCGGCAGTGTCGTCGGTGGCGGTCTGGGTGCCGTAGAGGGCGTGGTAGCCGATGCGTTCGTCGTCGCGCAGTTGGGCGTGGTGGTTGGCGGCGGTCAGTGCGAGGTAGTCGATCCCCGTCGCTGCCGGCGGCGCCTCACCGCGAGTCTCGGGTCGGGCCTTGGGATGGGCGTGGCGGGTGATCGTGTGGGCTACGGCGGGACCGTAGCTTTTGTCCTGGTGACGCACCTCGATGGCCTGCAGGTCGAACGGAGAGAACACCAGCTCCACGCGGCGCCCGGCCAGGGCGGGATCGACCCGGTAGATGTTGGAATGCAGCGACACCGTCGCGGTCTTGGTCACCACCCGAAACTCCGACCACAAGAACGCCTCGGTCAGATCCGCGGCAGTCGGTAACGCCGGTAGAGCCCCGAGCCGGTCCCATCCGGTCTCCCACCGGGCCAACGGGGACTGGCCGGTCTCGGTGTGGGTGCGGCGGTGGTATTCGGTCTCGGCCCAGGCCATGAACAGCCGGTTGAGTTCTAACAATGCGCCGGTGTGGTCGACTCCGGCCGCGGTGAGGTCCTCCGCGGTGGTGTCGGTGACCTCGACGAGGAATTGCTCGCGCACAGTGCGGAAGAACCGTTCGATCTTGCCGCGGCCCTGCGGGCGACCCGGCGCCGAATGGATCAGCCGGATCCCGAGTTTCGCGCACGCCCGCAGCAGCCACGCATCGACGAATGCTGAGCCGTTGTCGACATAGATCCCGGTGGGCACGCCGCGGGCGGCCAGCGCGGGTTTGAGCGCAGCGGCCAGGCGCACGGTGTCTTCGGCGAACCCGAACCGGTGCCCGACGACCAGGCGACTGTGATCGTCGAGGAAGGCGAACAGGTAAGTTTTGCGGTCACCGACCCGCGGGCCGTGCAGCGCATCGCCAACCCACAGCTCGTTGGGGTCAGCGGCTTCGAACCGGCCGAACACCTCGGCGCTCTGACCTGCGGCCGGGCCCATCAGCTCACAGCGGTGGAAGTGGCGCAGCAGCGTCGATTCCGAGGGCGCCCATCCGGTCGCGGTGCGCAGAATGCGAGCAACCTGCGCGACGGTGCGGGCGGGATTCTCCCGTTTGAGCGAGGCGGCCAGCTCTAGCACCTGAGTGTCGGTGCGGGTGGCCAGCCGGCGCGGTTCGGGCACCAGCGCTTCGAACCCGCCGCCGCGGTAGCGCCGGATCCAGCGATCCAACGTCGCCCGCGCGATCTGGACCTGGCTGCCGAACGGGTCGATATGGCGGCGTTCGGCGATCTCGCGGACCAGGCGGCCGCGCTGCCGCGTGGATAACCCGTCCTCCAGGGCGGGGCAGATCAACTGATAGCGGAACAACCCGATCGCATTCGCCCGCTCCCGACGCTTGTGCTCCTCCAACGACACCGCAGTGTGCTCCTCACCATTTGATGGCCCCACCCGAAACCGGTGCCGGGCAGGTGCCTTGGCGAGGATCACCGATCACCGCACCAGTGCATCAGGGGCAACTGGTGTTGCTCACACACCCCGGGCAGGCGGTGGCCAGCCCGGCGCCAGCAACCGGCTCCCGCTGGCAGCGGCCATCACCTGCGCCGGCGTCACCGTGCGCAGCAACCCCGCCGGCCCGAACCGCGCACCGATCGCCGCGACCGCGCACCGCAACGCGGCCACCAGGTCACGCCAGGGGCAGCCGAACCCGTCGGGGATCGTCACGTCGATCCCGGTGCGCACCGCCACCGTGAGAAACCACGCCCGCATCGGCTCCAGGCGCTGCCCGGCCCGACGCAGCCAGCCCCGCACCGTCGCCGGCGGCACCTGCAGCCAAGCCGCGATCCGGCGATGCCCCAGCCCTTCGGCTCGCATCGACAGCGCCATCCAAATCTGTTCGGCGCCATGGGCTCTGCGCAACAACACCGTAACCGGCAACAGCACATGAGTGACCAGACAGGAACGGCACCGCGCCCGCCGCGGCCGCACCGGATGATCAAGTCCCTCTACCTGGCGCGACCGGGCAAACCCCCAACCGCCCAGCACCCCGCCCGCACAAGACGGGCAGGCGATCGCCCCTCCAGACAGCCGGGACTCGACGCGGACAGGATCGACCTCTACCGTCACCATCAGTGCCTCCGAGCACTACAGCGCGGCACCTCGCAAGCCCGCCAAGACTTCAGCGAGGTGCCGCGCACCCATTAGTTCCTCGTCACACTGACGGTGCACACGAACAAGATCAACCCGGCGCCGACAGCACCGACCACATCAGCACGCTCAATGACGAGTGAGTACCCCGCGGTCGTCATCCCGAGAGACGGTCAACA
>NZ_PDHO01000096.1 GCF_002887815.1 Mycobacterium sp. ENV421
TGTTGCCCGTCGCTATGGATGAGGATGTCGGCGTCATTGGCGGTGATGATGGGTGGGCTATGAGAACGGCCCCGCTCGGTGTGGTGAGCGGGGCCGTGGTGGGCTCGGTGACGGGGTCGTCGGCGTGGTGACGCCGTGGTCGGCGTGGTGAAGCGACTTGGGTTCAGTCGGTTGCTGTTTCGCTGATGGCGATGCGTGCGGCTTTCTCTCCGACGATGGAATGACCGGCGGCGAACGCCGCGGTCAGGGCGTGGAGAGCGAGGTTGTTGACCGCGCGGGGGTGCCCGCGTGAGGCGTTGTGGATCAGCGTGATCGCGTCGTCGGCGAACAGCACGTCGGAGCGGCCGGCGATTTTGGTGTGGTGGTTGATGTAGTCGGCGGTGTCGGCCGGTGTCATGCCGGGCAGGGTGTAGCGCACCGCGATGCGTTGATCCAGTGCGGCCAACACGCCCAGGCGTAGCCGGTGGCGCAGGGTGGGTTGTCCGACCAGCACGACAGCGAATGGTGATCCGGAGTCCATGTCGTGGTTGGTCAGCAGCCGGATCGCTTCGAGTTGACCGTTGTCGAGCAGGTGGGCTTCATCGACGACCAGGACGGGGCTGCGGCCGCGTTCGGCGTGCTCGGCGGCCAGGGCGTCAGCGGCCTGGGGTGCCAGGCGTGCGGTGTGAAAGACCGGGGTGTGGCCGAGGGCGGCCACGATGTGGGTGAGCATGCCGCGCACCCCGATGGTGGGGTTGGCCAGGTAGATGATGACGTGTCGTGCTGGGTCCAGCGCGGTGGCGGCGGCGCGGATGGCCACGGTTTTGCCGGCGCCGACTTCGCCGGTGATGACTCCGATGGCGCATTGGTCCACACACCAGGAGATTCGGGCGATCGCTTCGCTGTGTCCGGGGTGGCGGTGCAGCATCGACGGCGCGAGATCGCGTCCGAACGGCATCCGCGAGAAGCCCCAATGTGATTGCAGTCGTTGAATACTCATGCCGACACCCCATCCTTGTGATCGAGGCTGGGCAGCGCGAGTTGACCGGGAAGCTGATTGTCATCGGTGGCCGTGGCCTGGGCGCCGTAGAGGGCGTGGTAGCCGATGCGTTCGTCATCGCGCAGCTGCTCATGGTGGGCCGCGGCGGTCAATGCCAGGTAGTCGATACCGGTGGCTGCCGGCGGTGTCTGGCTGCTGATTTCGGGTCGGGCTTTGGGGTGGGCGTGGCGGGTGATCGTGTGGGCTATGGCTTGGCCGTAGCTTCTGTCCTGGTCGCGGACCTCGATGGCCTGCAGGTCGAACGGGGAGAACACCAGTTCCACCCGGCGCCCGACCAGGGCGGGGTCGACCTGGTAGGTGTTGGAATGCAGCGAGACGGTGGCGGTTTTGGTCACTATCCGGAACTCCGACCACAGGAACGCTTCGGTCAGATCCGCGGCGGTCGGCAACGCCGCAGGGTGGCCGAGCCGGTCGAAGCCGGCTTCCCAGCGGGCCAGTGGGGATTGCCCGGTCTCGGTATGGATTCGGCGGTGGTATTCGGTTTCAACCCAGGCCATGAACAGCCGGTTGAGCTCCAACAACGCACCAGCATGGTCGACCCCGGCCGCAGCGAGGTCCTCAGCGGTGGTGTCGGTCACCTCGACGAGGAACTGTTCACGCACGGTGCGGAAGAACCGTTCGATCTTGCCGCGGCCCTGCGGGCGACCGGGCGCGGAATGCACCAGCCGGATCCCGAGTTTCGCGCACGCCCGCAGCAACCACGCATCGACGAACGCGGACCCGTTGTCGACATAGATCGAGGCGGGAACTCCGCGAGCAGCCAACGCCGGCTTCAACGCCGCCGCCAGGCGCACGGTGTCTTCGGCGAACCCGAAGCGGTGCCCGACCACCAACCGAGAATGGTCGTCGAGGAACGCGAAGAGGTAGGTTTTGCGGTCCCCGACCCGCGGGCCGTGCAGGGCATCGCCGACCCACAGTTCATTCGGGTCGGGGGCTTCGAACCGCCCGAACACCTCAGCGCTCTGACCTGCGGCCGGGCCCATCAGCTCACACCGATGGAAGTGGCGCAGCAGCGTCGATTCCGAGGGCGCCCACCCAGTCGCGGTGCGCAGAATCCGGGCCACCTGCGCGGCGGTGCGGGCCGGGTTCTCCCGTTTGAGCGAGGCGGCCAACTCCAGCACCTGGACATCGGTGCGGGTGGCCAGCCGGCGCGGTTCAGGGACCAGCGCTTCGAACCCGCCGCCGCGGTAGCGCCGGATCCAGCGGTCCAGGGTGGCCCGCGCGATCTGGACCTGGGTGCCGAACGGGTCGATATGGCGACGGCCGGCGATCTCACGGACTACCCGGCCCCGCTGCCGGGTCGAGAGCCCCTCTTCCAGCGCGGGGCAGATCACCTGATAGCGGAACAACCCGATCGCATTCGCCCGTTCCCGACGCTTGTGGTCCTCCAACGACACCGCAGTGCCCTCCTCACACTCGATGGCCCCACCCGAAACCGTCTGTCGGGCAGGCGCCCTGGCGAGGATCACCGATCACCTGACTGTGCGTCAGGGGCAACTGGTGTTGCACGGCACCGCCGATGACATCGGCGGCCACCCAGGCGCCAACAGTCGAGCGCCGCTGACGGCCACCACCACCAGCGCCGGCGTCACCACGCCCAGCAACCCGGCCGGCCCGAACCGCTGCCCGATCGCCGACGCGGCGACCATCACCGCCGCCACGACATCGCGCCAACCACAGCCGAGCCCGTCGGGGATCATCACATCGATCCCCGTACCCACCGCCACCGTGAGAAACCACGTCCTCATCGACTCCAGACGCTGCCCAGCCCGCCGCAGCCAGCCCCGCACCGTCGACGGCGGTACCTGCAGTCGGGCAGCGATCCCGCGATGCCCTACCCCCTCAGCCCGCGCCGACAGCGCCATCCAAACCCGCTCGGCCGCATACGCTCTGCGCAACAGCATGGTGACCGGCAACAACACATGAGTGACCAGACAGGAGCGGCACCGGGCCCGGCGCGGCCGCACCCGATCATCGAGTCCCTCGACGTGGCGGGCGCGGGCATACCCCCAGCCGCCCAACACCCCGTCCGGACAAGCCGGGCAGGAAATCGCCCCACCAACCAGCCGCGACTCGACGCAGACACGATCGACCTCTACCGTCACCATCAGTGCCTCCGAGCACTACAGCGCGGCACCTCGCCAAGCCCGCCAAGACTTCAGCGAGGTGCCGCGCACCCATCAGTTCCTCGTCACACTGACGGTGCACACGAACAAGATCAACCCGACGACGGCGCCACAGGCCACATCAGCACGCTCAATGACGACCGCATACCCCGTCGTCGTCATCCCGAGAGACGGTCAACA
>NZ_PDHO01000097.1 GCF_002887815.1 Mycobacterium sp. ENV421
GAAGGGTTATGCCGATGTTGGGGTTATGCCGACCGGCGGCGGGTCGTGCCTGGTGGGAGTCGTGCCAGGTTCGGATTGGTCGGCATAATCACAGACCTTGCAGCCAGGTGAGCAGGGGGTCGGCGGGGTGGTATTCGCCGACGCGAGTGTTGGGCTGACGGGTACGTTCGAGGGCTCTGCGTTTGATGTCGATGTCTGCGTGGAGGTAAATGCTTGTCGTTGCTTGTGATTCGTGGCCGAGCCATAGAGCGATGACAGCGGCGTCGACACCAGCCTCGAGGAAACGCATCGCGGCGGTGTGTCGCAGGGTGTGCACGGTGACGTGCTTGTTGGCGATGCCGGGGCACGTGGATGCGGCGTTGACCAGATGCAGAGCGAGTCTTCGCTGAACGGCGTCGGCGGAGAGCGGGCAACCGTGTGGATTCGGGAAGAAGGCCTCTCCGGGCCGGGCCGACCGTTCGTGGGTGTACGCCTTGAGCAGGGATGCAGTCGTTGATGTCAACGGGGTGGTGCGGGTCTTGCGTCCCTTGCCGGTGCAGGACACGTGCGGTGCAGCGCCGAGATGGACACTGGTGAGGGACAATTCGGTGATTTCGCCGAGTCTCAACCCGGTTTGGATCGCCAGGGTGAACATGGCGCGGTCGCGTCTGCCAGTCCAAGTATCGGCGGTGATCGCATCCAGCAGAGCCTGGGTCTCCCCGTGCGTCAGGAAAGTGACTTCCGGTCTGGGGTACTTCTTGACAGGGATGGTGTGGATTCGCGCGATGGTGTCCAGCGCCTCAGGTGCCCTGGTGGCGTGAAACGCCATCGTCGCTTTGATCGCCGCGAGCCGAAGGTTCCTGGTGGCGACGCTATTGCCGCGGTCGGTTTCGAGGTAGTCGAGAAACGCGATCACCTCATCCGCATTCACGTGGCTGGTTTCCAGTCGGTAAGCCGGAACGTGTTCCCGGCCGGACAGAAACGCCAAGAAGAGCCGCCAGGTGTCGCGGTAAGCCCGAATCGTGGCAGCACTCACGGCGCGCTGACCGACCAGATGCGCGGTGAAGAACTCCTGCAAGATCGGAGCCAGCGCCGTCATGACGTCGTGCCCGATCCGAGTCGTCGTACCGCGACCTCGGCGATCTCGGGCGCGGCCTGCAGATACCAGTAGGTGTCGGCGGGGTTGGAATGCCCGAGCCACACCGACAACAGCGTCAGCGTTCGTGCTGGATCTCGATCACAGCGGTAGGCGTCGATCATGGTTTGCGTTGCGAACGTGTGCCGGAAGTCGTGCAGGCGCGGGCGGGCACCGGGCCGGGCCGGCAGACCCGCGTGTTGCACCAGTTGGTGGAACGCGCCTTCAGCGGTGTGCACGGTGAGCGCGGTGCCCTTCTGCGTGACGAACAAGGCGCTTTCGGCTCCGGTGTCGAACCGGCGCCGGGCCCGGCTGCTGAGATACCCGCCCAGCGCGTCGCAAGAAGTCTGGTCGAGCCTGACCATGCGTTGACGGCCGAGCTTCGCATGAGCGATCACGATGATGCCCTGGTCGAGATCGAGATCGCTGACCGCGAGCCGCACGGTTTCACCGATGCGCATTCCCGTGACCGCCAGCAGACCGATCAGCGTCGTCATCGTTGCCGCACGTAACGGCGTGAACAACTCGTGCGCCGTCGCGACCAGCACGCGGATGTCGTTGACCGAGTAGAGATATGGCGTCGCGCGGCGGGATCCGCTGGCACCGAGACGGACGGCGGGCACACCCACGGGCAGGCCGGAGCCGGCCAGGTAGTACGCGAACCCTCTGACGACAGACAGCCGGTCTGACAACCATGACGGTTGAGCTCCCACGGGTGCGTGCGCCCACGCCAGGGCGTCCCCCTGGGAGAACAGCAGGCCATCGTCACGTTCAGCAGCCACACTGGCCGCGAACTGGATCAGAAGGTGTTCGACCTTGCGGTTCGGCTGGAAACCCCGAGCAGCCCGGAACGTCATGTAGTCGCCGACCAGCATCGACAGCTCAAGCATGATCAACCTCCACCGGCCAGGGACGGACAAGAGCTGCCAGCGACTGCAGATCGAACGAGGCATAGGCCATGGTCACTTGGCCATTTGAATGACCGAGCAATTCGCCAACCTCGGCCAAGTTACCGCCGCCGCACAGAATGGCGCGGGCCGCCGAGTGGCGCAGCCGATGCGCCCGAACCGTGCCCAACCCCGCCCGAGTTGCACACCTGGCCACCACCTGGCTGACAGCTCGCGACGTCATCGGCCTCGGTGCACCTCGGACCTGCAGGAATACTTCCCGAGTCGCGACCCCAGTTGGGCGCCGGTGCAAGTAGGCCACCACTGACCGCCCCACGTCGTGGGGTATCGGGAGGCGCAACCTTCGGCCGCCCTTCACCGTCGGAGACAGTGTCGCTGCCCGCCAATCGAAATCGTCGAGGCGTAACCCGGCGACCTCGCCAGCACGCAGACCCAGCCGGGATAACACAACGAGCAGGGCGTAGTCCCGAGATCCCATCGTCGTTCGGCGGTCCGGAACCGCCAATAGCCGCTTCAGATCGTCGGCCGCCAATGCCTTGGGAAGCCGACCGAACCTGTGGGTCACCACCACGCCAACCGCCGGCCTGAGATCGCAGGCCGTCCAGCCCGACATCCAGGCGAACCCCAGAAACGACCTGATCGCCGTGGCGATGAGCTTCAACGACTGCGGCGAATACCGACCGCCAAGATCGGTCACGTAGGAACGGACGCGCTGAGCAGACACAGCACCCACATCGACCGTGCCGGCCGTGTCACCACCCATCTCGGTCAGGAACGGCAGAACATGGCGGAGATAACACTCCCGCGTAGTGACCGACAGACCCTTGTCTGCCGACAGAAAATGCTCAAAAGCGTTGAGCGCCAACTCCGTATGGAGATTACGCACGGACAAATCATCGCTACTGCTCACGCTGGTCTCCTAACCAATAGTTGCAAGGAAGACCAGCATCACGCTCGCGTCATCGTATGTGATTATGCCGACGAATCCGAACCTGGCACGACTCCCACCAGGCACGACCCGCCGCCGGTCGGCATAACCCCAACATCGGCATAACCCTTG
>NZ_PDHO01000098.1 GCF_002887815.1 Mycobacterium sp. ENV421
CCGATCCTCCCGGTCGAGCAACATGGCGCAACAGGTCAGGCAACCCCGGAGAAGGGCTACGCTTCAACGAGCTGCGCCATCTGCAAACGGTGGACTTCTCCCGCAATGCCCATTCCGGCGAGTTCGGTCGCCATGGCGTCGTTCAGGTGCGCTACAGCAAGGCCAAGAAGGGATCCCCGCCCAAACGCCGCGGCGTCCTCACGGTGTTCAGCTGGACTCCGGAGGTGATCACCGACTGGCTCGCTCACGGGCAGGCGTGCATGGGCGCCGGGCTGGATCTGTTCCCCAGCGAACGAGGCACGCTGGTCGCCGAGAACACCCTGCTGCGCCGGTTCCGTCGCTACTGTCGCGATCTTGAGTTGCCAGAAGGTTTGGATCTGCACTCGCTGCGCCGCTCGTATGCCACCCACCTGATCGAAGACGGCTGGGACGCCAAGTTCGTCCAAGACCAGATGGGCCACGACCATGCCAGCACGACGTCGCTCTACACCTGCGTGTCCAGTGACTACCGGGTGAGCACATTGCGGCGGGCCTTGGATGGCACCATCACGAACGCACTGTCGTCCAGCCCGGAGAGTTCATGAAACGCCAAGTCGACTACACCTGGAGGCTGGCCGAGCTCATGGCCGCCCGCGGAATGCACACCAGCACGCAGCTCATCCCGCTGTTGTTGGAGCGGGGAATTCAACTGTCACGACCGCAGGTTTATCGCGTGGTTCATCAACGCCCCGAACGGATTTCCCTACAGATGTTGGCAGCACTATGCGACATCTTGGGCTGCGGGGTGGAGGACCTGGTGACCGTGACCGCCAGCGACGTCCTTCGACGCAAAGCGTCCTCGGGCCCGCAGGCGGCAGCCAAACCCAACGTCGTCGAACTCAACAAGGCGGTGCGACCTCGGCGAGTCAGGGTGATCGACGATGACGATTAGCCCCAACAGGCGCTCGACCAAACGGGGCCGCCCACTCGTCACTGATGGCGAGTTCCGCTGCAGCCGATGTCAACGAATGGCCAACCAGCGCAGAGCATCCTGGCCCGGCGAACAACTATGCTACAGCTGCTTTTACGCAGCGATGAAAACCCGCGGCACCTGCCCCCAGTGCGGCCACGATGGCATCCTCGCCGGACTCGCCGACGATGCCAACAGGCGGCCGATCTGCTTGTCGTGCGCAAGAATTCCCGGTGATTTCACCTGTCGAGGCTGCGGAACCGACGGCGCCTTCTACCGGCGCGGAGCCTGTGCCCGCTGCTCCCTTCGCCAGGACCTGACGGCGTTGATGATCGACGGCGCTCAACACCAAGACGCCATGGCCCCAATCGTGGAGGCATTGTGCCGAGTGGAGCGGCCCGAAAGCATCCTGAGCTGGAAACGCTCGCCCCGAGTACGAGGGCTGCTGACCGGTCTGGCCAACGGGGAGATCCCGTTGACCCACATGGGCCTCGATGAAGCCGGTTCCGACGAAGCGGTCAACCATCTGCGCAGCATGCTCGAACACGCCGGTGTGCTGCCCGAGCGTGATGAACCGCTGGCCCGGTTCGAGCGATGGCTTTCAGTCAAGCTCGAGGTCCTAACCGAGCCGGCGGTGCGTGGACCCGTCGAACAATTCGCGACCTGGCATCACCTTCGGCGGCTACGTCAGACAACGGTTCCCGGCCAAGAGTCCGCGGCCGCCGTGCGATACGCCAAACAAGAAGTCACCGAGGCCATCAAGTTTCTGACCTGGCTGCACAGCACCCATCACCGCACCCTGGCCACCTGTCTGCAACTCGATGTCGATGAGTGGCTTGCATCGGGCCCCACGACGCGATCAAAGATCCGAAACCTGCTGGCCTGGGCGAAGAAAGCTCAGCTGAACAGGTCAGTGCATATCACTCATCGGCAGGCTCCTCCCAGCCGCTCGCTCACCCAGCAGCAGCGTCTGGCATGGATCCGAGAGCTGCTTACCGGGGATGCCGAAACACTGCCTTACCGCGTCGCCGGAACCCTCCTGCTGCTGTTCGCTCAGCCCCTAACGAGGATCGCGGCCCTGCCGACATCGGCGGTCACGATCACCGACGATGACGTAGAGATCTCACTGGGGCGAGAGCCGATCCCGGTCCCGCAGCCGTTCGCAGACATGCTCACCCACCACGCCCGCAACCGGCCCAATCTCAGAGCCGCCGGTGGGATCGCCATCAGCCCGTGGCTGTTTCCCAGTTTCAACGCCGGCCGGCACGTTGCCCCACAAGTGATCCGGGAGAGGCTCGAACGGCTGGGCATCGATCTGCTCGGCGCCCGGAACACCACCTTGCAAAGCCTCGTCAGCGACGCTCCGCCGCCCGTGGTCGCCGAACTACTCGGCTACAGCTACACCACAACTCAGCTCCACGCCGAGATCGCAGCCCAGCCTTGGGCCCGGTACGCCACCAAACCCTCGCCGACGGCTCTCTGAACCCCACTCCGGGGAGCGGAGCCCGACTCAACCCCCAGGACCCGTCGAGCCGTCAGCCAGCGCCAGGCGCTGCCGGTCGCGCCGAAGCCCGGTCCAGCAAAATCGGCCTTCCCCGCCGCACACGCGCTCATCGCCGCGCTCCATGTCGGCCAGAAGCACTGACCACCTGGACGATCTACCACGCCCGACAGTTACCACGAACCGATGACAACTGACTCGAATACGACCGGACCAAATATGGAGGCTTACCGGTATGTGGGGCGTGTCGGCAGTAGCGGTTGGGGAGTGGCCGAGCCGTCTAAGGTCCTCGCCGCGATTCCAAGACCCGACACACCACCACGGGCCGTCCAGGGCTACCCGCCCGAGCCGAGCACGGATCAGACGCATCTCATTACCAGTTCGACGATCACCTTTCGACCTTGAACTGAAGGGGCACAAACAGCGACAACACCTTTCAGCGTTGAGCGATGACGACCACATCGGGGTCGCGTCCGAAAGTGGGTGTAAAAAGCACCGGCCGGTTCGCGGCTTCGTCGTG
>NZ_PDHO01000099.1 GCF_002887815.1 Mycobacterium sp. ENV421
TGAAGCGGAACCTACGCCCGTGCTCCCCATTTACACCGGATCCCGGACACGACCGTCAAGCGCGGGTCTCGTTGCCATTCGGTGTGTAGGCAGTCGACGAGCAAGCGAAGGCGTTCGCGCGGTGTCGACGCGGTGACGGTCCAATCGCGGCTGTTTCCAAACTCTTGGAACTCGCGGGTCAACGCAGACACCAAGAGGTGGATCTTGGAGGGAAAGTACCGGTACAGCGTGCTGACGCCGATTCCGACCTGCGCGGCCACCGCGCGAACGTGCACAGCCTCGTAACCGCCGCTACCTGCCAGCATCATCGCGGCATCTACTGCACTGTTACGGCGGTACGTGTCGACACCGCCAAGGTCGTCCGCCCTATCGGGGCGATGCTGCCTCAACTTCGAAGCCATCCTGCCAACGCCACGCTCAGACGCTGTGATCACCAATTGGTTGGTGAGGCGTGCCGGCTAGCCGATCAAACAGGTCCTCGAATCCGCTCACGTCGCCGTGCGCAGCGAAATGATCGACACCCACCGTCACGAAGACTGCGCTGGCGGTGAACCGGGTGATGCCATCGTGACTGACTCCCGTTCCGCTGACGTGAAGAGCACGTCCTTGGCGGCCGGTGATCTGGCCAGTAATCCTGTGCGGTTCGTGCAACGGGACAGGTCGCAGATACTCCACTGTCAGACTGCGTGTCACCGCGGGCGTGCCGGCCACCCACAACGTGAAGCCCAGTACGTCGTCACAGGCTGTCGCTACTGCGCCGCCGTGCGCCAGTCCTGGGGCGCCGATATGGCGCTCATCGAACGTCACATCGCTGTAGACGTCGTCACCGTCGCGATAGACAACCAGCTGCAATCCATGCGAATTCGCGGGCCCGCACCCGGTACACGTCGAGGTATGCGGAGGCAGTAGATATGGCCCCGGATGTGCTGTGTCACCCATCGTCATCCCCTTGTTGTTTCGCACTGATTCGCGATATCGTCGGGCCCGCACCGCAACTGCAACGACCCTTCGTTTGGCAGCTTCTGGACGCCCCAAGACCCTCCCGCGTAGACACGACAGCCATGCCTACCGACCAGGTATTCTCCGTAACCGCGGACAAACCTACGAACAGTTTCGCTACGCTACTCTTGGTACCATACCTTGACGCCTGCTGGAAACGCCGCCCGCAGGTCCCATTTTCCGAAGGGACAACGCAGTGAGCACTCAACCGGCGGCATACGCAGACGACGATGATGACATCGACCCCCGCCGGATCAGGTCGCGTAACCGACTGCTCGACGCGGCGGCGGCACTCCTCACCACCGGGGGAATCGAAGCCGTCACGATCGACGCGGTGACCAAAGCCTCCAAGGTGGCTCGCACCACCCTCTATCGGCATTTCACGAGCTCATCGCAATTGCTGGCGGCCACATTCGAGCGCCTGCTGCCCCACGTCACTACACCGACACCCGACGAGGGGTCGCTGCGCGAGCGGCTGATAGAAATGCTCAGCCGACAGGCCGCACTCTTTGCCGATGCCCCGATCCAGGTCACCACACTGGCTTGGGTTGCCCTCGGGCCCACCGATCCTGCCGCTGACGGCACCGGAGATGAGCACAGCCCGGCTGGCAGCCTGCGTTCTAGGGTCGTCGAGCAGTACCGCAAACCGTTCGACAAGATCCTGTCGAGCGATCAGGCCCGCGAGGAACTTGACGATTTCGACCTCGAATTAGCCGAGTGCCAGCTCGTCGGTCCGCTGGTCTTCGCACGCATAACCGGACTCTGCACCATCAGCCATGACCAGTGCGTCGGCATCGTCGACGACTTTCTTGCCGCGCACTCACGCACGCGGTATCAAGGGCCCCGACAGCGGCTTGGCGTCCGACTTCGATGATTTCGGCGGCGCGGTGGAAGTCGAGGCTGCGGCAGGTGGTGCGGGGTATTTCGATGAGTATGTCGGGGGGGTGGACGGCGAGTTGGGTGCGTACGGCTGCTGTTTGCATGATGTCGATGGTGCGGTTCATCACTTCGAAGCTGGTCAGTTTCGGGGTGAGTTGCGGTCGGGTCGTCGTTGTCTGGCTGGGCTGTTCGTCGAAGAGGCCCCATGCCGCCGCGGTTCGGCTGGAGGCTCCAAAACGGCTGAGCACTGGAAGCGGGGTGCTGGTGTCTAGGACTGCGGAGGTGTTGCGCAGCAGTCGGTTTAACCATTCGGCTGCAGCCCTGGGTTCGCGTGGCGGGAGCTGATCGTGGGGGTGGGGGTCCTCGCCGCTGAGGTTGACCGCGATGCGCAGATCAGCGTCTGCGGCAGCGAGCGGCGCTACCGGTAGCGGGTCGAGGATGCCGCCGTCGGCGAGTACTTGGTTGTCGAGGATGTAGGGAGAGATCAGACCGGGTATCGCGATGGATGCCCGGATCGCGGCATCGAGGGGACCATGCTGAAGCCACACCGATTTGCCGGCGATCAGGTCGGTCGCGACTGCCGTGAAGGGGATCGGCAGAGTCTCGATCGTCACGTCACCGAGTAGGTTGCGCACAATGTTGAGGATCTTTTCCGCCCGAAAGATTCCCGCACTGGCCCACGCGGGATCAAGCAAGCGCAGCACGGCGCGTTGAGTCAGTGTGGTGGCCCAGGAACTGAATTCCCCGAGTACGCCGGCGGCTTCCAGGCCTCCCACTAGTGCGCCCATCGATGAGCCGGAGATCGCGGCGATCTCGTAGCCGCGGTCGTGAAGTTCGTTGATGACGCCGATGTGGGCGTAGCCGCGGGCGCCGCCACCACGAGCGCGAGTGCGACCCGGCGTCCTGGGGTCTTGTCGTTTAGACCTGTCGGGGGATTTACTATTGCTGTCATGGGCTGGCCAACGTCGTCACCCATGTGGGCTACCGGAGGCTAGCTGTCCAGGGGCGCTGCGCTCCTCCGTGGGGTTAGAAAATTTTGCTGTG
>NZ_PDHO01000100.1 GCF_002887815.1 Mycobacterium sp. ENV421
GACAACGCCGCATCGATCGCGTCGAGCGCCTCACCCACCTCGATCGAAAGCATGTCGGAATTTTATCCCGGGCCACCGACAAAAGCAGACGTCGAAATCGATCTGTGGATGAAGTCAGATCTGGGGATAACCCCAGAGCCACAACCGAACTCAGCCCGCGCGCACCTCATCAAGAAACGCACGTACGGTGTCTTCAGACGCGGACGACGGCAACCCGATCATCACCCGGTCGATGATCCCGTCGCAGCGCTCCCGCAGCGCGGCAGCCAATCGATCCAGCGGCGCGACAACGGCGAATGTCTCGAGGATCTCATCCGAGATCAGCGTCGCCATCGTGTCCCACTCGCCGGCCAGCGACAGGCGGTGCAACTCGGTCTGCAGATCACCCCACCCGTGCAGCTCCAACACCTTCCGATAGGCAGGCGTCGAGGCGTAGAAGGCGATCTGCTTGCGCGAACCCGCCGCCGCGGCGGCCATCTCGGCCTCATCCGCGCCGGTCACCACGAACACCGGTGCCATCACCTGGAAGTCGCTACGCGACCGACCTGAGGTGGCCATCCCCCGCTCCAGCGCCGGAATGGTCACCTCGTCGAAATACCGCTTGGTGGTGAACGCGTGCGCGATCAGACCGTCGGCCACCTCGCCGCACATCTGCGTCATCAACTCACCGACCGCGGCGATCATCACCTTCGGCGACCCGTACGGATGCTGTTCGGGCACGAACATCGGCGTCATGAGCCGGTGGGTGTAGAACTCGCCGTCGAAGCTCAGCTTGGTGCCGTCACGCCAGCTGGCCCAAATCTCGTGCAGCGCAGTGACGAACTCGCCCATGCGTCGCACGGGATGGCTCCACGGCATGCCGAACCGCTTTTCGATGTGCGGTTTGATCTGCGTTCCCAATCCGAGCAGAAGCCGGCCGTGGGAGTAGTCCTGCAGATCCCACCCGATATTGGCGACGGTCATCGGATTGCGGGCGAACGCCACCGCGATCGAGGTCCCCAATTCGATCTGGGTGGTGTGCTCGGCCGCCAGCGTCAGGGGAAGGAACGGGTCGTGGCTGATCTCGGCCGTCCAGCACCCGTCGTAACCGAGTCGCTCGACCTCACGGGCGCCCTCGGCGACCCCGGCAAGCCTGCTGATGACGCCGCGGTCGACTTTGAGACCGCCGACCTCGCCCATGCCGGCAGACGCTACAGTAAGCACTTCAGTATGGTCAACGCCGCCACGGTAAGGACACGTCGATGAGCAACGCGCAGGACTGGCAGGACACGCTCCACGACCTGAGTCGACGCCGTCAGCATGCGCATTCCATGGGCGGTGAGGAACGCCTGGCCAAGCACCACGGCAAGGGAAAGCTCGACGCCCGGGCGCGCATCGATCACCTCCTCGATCCCGGCACCTTCCAGGAGTTCGGCACCCTCGTCGGTGGCGAGATCGCGGCGGACGGTTTGGTGGCGGGCGCGGGCCGCATCGACGGGACGCCGGTGATGGTGGGCGCGGAGGACTTCACCACGTTGGCCGGCAGCATCGGTCCCGGCGGGAATGCCAAGCGCTACCGGCTCGCCGAACTCGCGCTCCGCAACAAGATTCCGCTGGTGATGTTGTTGGAGGGGGCCGGTTTCCGCGCTGCGGGCGGCGAACACTATGGCCGCACCCCGACCGACCTGATCGCGCAGGCGCGATGCTCAGGCAAGGTTCCGACCATCTCCGCCGTGCTCGGTCCGTCGGCGGGCCATGGCGCACTCGTGGCGCCGGTCTGCGACTTCTCGATCATGAGCGACCAGGGCGCGATCTTCACCGCGGGCCCGCCGGTCGTCAAAGAGGCTACCGGTGAGGACATTTCGAAGGAGGACCTCGGCGGACCGGCGGTCGCGTTGCCCAGCGGTGTCATCCACAACGTCGCCGACACCGACGAAGCGGTGCTCGACGACATCCGGCGCTACCTGTCCTACTTCCCGTCCAGTGCATGGTCGTATCCTCCGACCCGGTTGTACGACGAGGAGGCCGGCCTTCGCCCCACTCCCGAACTCCTCGACATCATCTCCCGCGACAACCGCAACATCTACGACATGCGCACTGTCCTCGACGTCGTCTTCGACGAGCCGGACTGGTTCGAGATCCAGCCGAAGTTCGGCCAGGCGATCATCTGCGCGTTGGCACATCTCGGGGGCTATCCCGTTGCGGTCGTTGCCAATCAGCCAACCGAGCTGGCCGGGTCCATCGACTCCGACGCCGCCGACAAGGCCGCGCATTTCATCATGGTCGCCGACTCGTTCCACCTGCCGATCGTGTTCCTGGCCGACAATCCCGGCATGCTGCCGGGTAGTCAGTCCGAGCGCAGCGGCGTACTTCGAAGCGGGGCAAGGATGTTCGCCGCACAGACCGCGGCGACGACGTTGAAGCTGCATGTCACCTTACGCAAGGCGTTCGGCTTCGGCTCGATGGTGATGTCACTGCTGGGCTTTGACAATCAGGTGGCGACATTCGCCTACCCGGGAGCGACGATGGGTGCGATGAGCGCGGCCGCGTTGAGCCGCGCCTCGCACGCCGACTCCGACGTCACCGAGATTCTCAAGAGCATGGAACTCGAGGCCTCCTACCGTTCGGCGGGCAGCCTCGGATTCGATGAACTGATCTCGCCTGAGGAGACGCGGAACTCGCTGATTCTCGCGCTGCAGCGCGGCATCTTCAGCCGTCAGGAAGTCGCCGAACCGGTCAGCCGGACGGTGATCACGCCCTAGTCTCCACCGTCTGAACACTTAGCCTCAATCCGTGGATCGACCCTGTTGAGGTCCGGTCAGACTGATTTTGCTGTG
>NZ_PDHO01000101.1 GCF_002887815.1 Mycobacterium sp. ENV421
CTATTGCGTCTACGGCGCCCGCAAGCTGTGGAAAACCGCACGTCGGGCCGGCCACAACGTGGGCCGCGACCAGGTCGCCCGGCTGATGCGGGCCGTCGGTATCGAGGGCACTCGGCGCGGCAAACGAGTCAAGACCACCAGAGCCGACCCGGCCGCTGATCGGCATCCCGACCTGGTCAAGCGGAAGTTCACCGCTGCCGCCCCCAACCAGTTGTGGGTTACGGATCTGACGTTTGTGCCGACCAGGGCCGGGGTGGCCTACGTGTGCTTTCTCATCGATGCGTACAGCCCCATGATCGTCGGATCGCGGGTGGCCACGCACATGCGCACCACGATGATGCTCGATGCGATCGAGATGGCCCGATGGTCCCGCGTGTCGCTCGCCACGGTGATGGGACCGGTTTGAGCTGGGTTTAGCCACGGTTGTCGGCGTCGCCTGAAAACTAACCCCGTGTCGAACTCACCCGACGAAAAGGGGTCAATTTTCGGCCGCCGTTGACAGATCTTTTGCTGGCCGGACACCTGGAAGCGTCATGACCCGCGCGGCTGTAGCACTCGACGTCGTGGCCGGTATCGGCATCGGCCCAGGAACGGAGGTGCTGCTGAACCGCACCCTGCACGTGGAGGGGGTCCGGAGCCGATTCGGTGACCCGGTGTGGGATCTGTCCGGGGCGATCAAAGACCGGCACAGCGCCCGGCAGGCCGTGCACTGGGGCCGGTTCCCGGCGCCGTTTCGCCACGCTTGCAAGCTCTACCTGTTTGCTCTACTCAACCTCGTTGATGACGCACCTCGGCTCGACAGTGCGCGATCGCTTCATCCGCACGTCAAGACGATCTTGGGCGAGCTGGTGCCGCTGCGGCGGTTCACGACGTGGCTGAGCGACGCGGGAGTGACATCGTTCGACCAGGTCAGCACCGAACACCTCGACGATTACCTGCATTACGTCACCGACGCCACCGGTGAGAGCGCCGGAACCAAACGCTGCGCGCTGCAAGCCATCAAACGGCTACACCTCTATCGGGAGGAGTTGCCCGCCCAGTGCCGGCTCCCCGCGGGCCCGCTGTGGGGCGGTGCGAGTGCACGAGGACTCGCCCACTACGAATCCTCTTGGGGCAAGCCCAACACCACCCCCCGCATCCATCCGGATGTGATGGAACCGCTGCTCTCCGGGGCGATCGCGGTCACCCACACGATCGCAGCCGACCTGCTTCCCGCCGCACGCAACCTGCTCGCGATGCGCCATCTTGCCCACCAGATCGCCCCCGCCATCCGCCGGGCGCGCCCACGCGCACGGTGTCGGTATTCGAGACCACCAAGGCCCAACTCGAATGCATGCTCGCTGCACTCGACCGCAACGACGCCGCACTTCCCGGGATCCGGACCGGTGAGGTGACCAGTGTCGACCTGATGGGCCTGGCGGTGGGCGGATGGATGCACCACACCGAACTGAAACGCATGAAGGAGACGCCGGTCATGTTGGCGGCATCCGGATTGCCGATAGACGTTAATCTGTTGTGTATCAACACATTCAGCCACATCGGCACCAAGCCCTGGCGTGACGAGCCAGTCGATGCGCGAGAACTCGTCGGGCTGCTGCGTCATGTCACGGTTGCCTGTTTCCTCGTGATCGCCTACCTCTCGGGTGTGCGGACCGGCGAGGCCCTGAACCTGCGGCGCGGATGCATCAGCCGCGACCCCACGCTGGAGTTGACGTTCATGTCCGGGCTGCAGTTGAAGGCTGATGATGGGCGCCGACAGCGGTCACCTGCCACGATCCCGTGGGTCGTCACCGACGAAACCGCCCACGCCGTCACCGTCCTGGAACAGATCACGGTCAGCGACCTGCTCTTCCCGGCATTCAGCGTGTGCTCCCAGCAACGGTTCCTCTTCGGGGCCACCCGTACGAGAACACCCGGCTCCATCAACACCGACATAACTCGTTTCATCGACTGGTTCAACCAAGTGCCGCGCCTGCGACGGACCCTGGCATGGCACATCGTCCGGCGGCCAGGCGGAACCATCGCTGGCGCAACGCAATACGGCCACCTGCACACACAAATGATCCACGGCTATGCCGGTGGAGCTGATTCAGGATTTCCCGACGACATCACCTTCGAACGATTTCTGCACCGCGCTGAGACCATCCACGACGATGCCCAGCGCCTCGAGGCCGGTGAACACGTCTCTGGTCCGGCCGCCGAGGAATACCGGGCCCGCATCGCGCGGGCACGCACGTTTGCTGGACTGACGGTGACCACCACCGGTCAGGTCAACGCCGCGCTATCGAACCCCGCCCTGCAGATCCACCACGGCGCGGTCCTGACCTGCGTGTTCCGACGCGCCGCCGCGGCCTGCCTCGACCACAGCGACAGCTCCGACGAACCCTCCTGGACCCGGTGCCGGCTCGGTTGCGTCAACGCCGCCCGCACCGACCGCGATGCCGTCAACCTTCGCGAGCACGTCGGCGCACTCCAGCAGGACATGGCGGCGCCCGGACTGCCCGAACCGCTGCGACATCGCATTCAGACGCGTTTGATCGAGCACCTGAAGACCCTCGCGGACCACGAATCCAGCCGCCCGACGCCGAATCCAGACCAGGACGGGGACAACGAATGACCACCGTGCGCGTTAGCGCCGCCCGAAACGAGGAGGAACGCCAGATTGTCCAGGCCGCCATCGGCCGCCTACGAGACAACCATGCCGAGCGGAGCACCGGTGCACGCACCGTCGTGGCACTGGCGGTCGAATCGGGCGTACCAGGTCGTGTCCGGGATCCGGTGTAAATGGGGAGCACGGGCGTAGGTTCCGCTTCAC
>NZ_PDHO01000010.1 GCF_002887815.1 Mycobacterium sp. ENV421
CCAGCGAGAAGCGAAGCGGGGTCGCGCATGACTTCCCAGCGAGAAGCGAAGCGGGGTCGCGCATGACTTCCCAGCGAGAAGCGAAGCGGGATCGCGCATGACAACAGAAGCCGGGTTGGCCATCGCGCAGACGGTGGATCACGGTGGGCTTGCCAAGCCCGGCCGCAATTTCCGCGGCTCGTTCAAGATCGGCGATGTGGCACTGCGGATCGTCGCCGGGCTGGTGCTGTTCTACCTGTTCCTGCCGATCCTGGTGATCATCGTATTCTCGTTCAACGATCCGGCCGGGAAGTTCAACTACACCTGGCAGGGCTTCACGCTCGACAACTGGGCCCATCCGTTCAAGTACCCGGCCCTGACCGACGCGCTCAAGCTGAGCCTGGAAGTCGCCGCCGTGTCGACGGCGATCGCCACCGTGCTCGGCACCCTGGTCGCGGTCGCACTGGTCCGGCAACGGTTTCGCGGACGCACCGCGGTGGACACCTTTCTGATCCTGCCGCTGACCTCGCCCGAGGTCGTGATGGGTGCCTCGTTGCTGACCCTGTTCCTGGATCTGAACTGGCCCACCGGCTTCACGACAATCCTGATCGCCCACGTGGCGTTCGAGATCAGCTTCATCGCGATGACGATCCGGGCCCGCATCCGCGGGTTCGACTGGACGCTGGAGGACGCCTCGCTGGACTTGGGAGCCAGTCCGCTGCGCACCTTCTTCAGGGTGACACTGCCGTTGATCGTGCCGGGTATCGTGGCGGCCGCCATGTTGTCGTTCGCGCTGTCGCTGGACGACTTCATCATCACCTACTTCGTCAGTGGCTCAACGGTGACCTATCCGCTCTATGTCAATGCGGCGACGAAAGCGGCTGTGCCACCGCAGATCAACGTGCTCGCCACCGCGATCTTGGTGATCAGCCTCGTCCTGCTGGCCGTGGGAACGCTGTACCGGCGCAAACGCGACACCTGAGTTCCGACACGCGAACCGGCCCGTTCGGTCCGCTAGTCAGCACGGGTACGGCATCCTTGGCGGGTGAGCGTCGACGCGATACTGGAATCCATCCCACCGCTGGCGGTGTACTTGGTCGTCGGTCTGATCATCGGGCTGGAAAGCCTCGGCATCCCCTTGCCGGGCGAAATCGCCTTGGTGAGCGCGGCACTGCTGGCGAGCCGGCACACCCTCGACATCAGTCCGTTGTGGGTGGGTGCCGCCGCCACGATCGGCGCCACCATCGGTGACTCAATCGGCTACACGATCGGCCGTCGGTTCGGGATGGGGTTGTTCGAGCGGCTCGGTAAGCGCTTCCCGAACCACTTCGGTCCCGGGCATGTGGCGCTGGCCAAGCAGCTGTTCACCCGATGGGGTGTGTGGGCGGTGTTCTTCGGCCGATTCATCGCGCTGTTGCGGATCCTGGCCGGCCCGCTGGCGGGCGCCTTGCACATGCACTACGGCCGCTTCCTCGCCGCCAACGCCTCCGGCGCCGTCTGCTGGGCGGGCGGCACCACCGCGGTGGTCTACTACCTCGGTCTGGCCGCCGAGAAGTGGCTGGCGCGGTTCTCCTGGGTTGCGCTGGTCATCGCGATCGTCGCAGGCATCGGGCTGACCCTGCTACTGCGGGAGCGCACCCGCAATCTGATCGCCCAACTCGAATCCGAGCATGACTGGGAGACCCTGCGCAAGCGCGAGTGATGTGAGGCAGTTGCGGTCAGTTTTTCCAGCGCTTCGCGGGGGTAACCCAAATTTCGTGGCTGACAATGCAATGCACGGTGCTGCGCGAGCAGCCACTGGAAGCAGGTCCTTCGAACTCGCGGCCAGGGGTGGTTACGCGATCAGTGGCATGTTGCATCTGGTGATCGCCTACATCATCGTCCACCTGGTTTTCGGCATGGCGGGAAACGCCGATCAGTCGGGTGCGATGGCGACGCTGGCCGCCCAGCCGGGTGGCGCGGTCGCGCTGTGGCTCGCCGCGGGCGGCCTGGTCGCGCTGGCGCTGTGGCGGGTGGCCGAGGCGATCCTCGGCTCCCACCCCACCGAGCCGGGTCGCGAACATGACGGTGCCTCCGACGCGTTCGACCGGATCAAGTCCGCGGCACTGGCCGTCCTCTATGTCGGCATCGCACTGGCCGCCGCGCGATTCGCCAGTGGCGGCGGCCGGTCGAGCAGGGAGCAGAACACCGGCCTGACCGCGCGTCTGCTCCAAACAGGTTGGGGTAAAGGCATTTTGCTCATCGCCGCGGTCGTGATCATCTGCATCGGCGGCTATCACGTTTACAAGGGCCTTTCGACGAAGTTCGAGGAGGACCTCACCGTCACCGGGGGTGGCCCGCTGATCACTCCGCTCGGCATCGCCGGATACACCGCCAAGGGCGTCGTGCTGGGCGGTGCCGGGGTGCTGCTGGTGGTTGCCACCGTGACCGCCGACCCGGCCAAGGGCGCCGGCCTGGACGCCGCGGTCAAGAGTCTGGGCCAGGCCCCGTTCGGCAAGGTGCTGCTCATTGCGGCGGCGGCCGGCTTCGCCGCCTACGGCGCCTACTGCTTCGTCATGTCGCGCTTCGCGCGGATGTAGCGCAAGCGCCCGCTACTCGGCGAAATATCGAAGCCGCGTGATCGACCCACCGGCGGTGCCCAATTCGGCGATCAGCACGCCGGTTCGCGGCCCGCGCAACGACGCCGTCACCGACGAGCCCGCGGCGATGGTCTTCGTCCACGATGCCCCGGCCAGCTCGTCGACGAACGCACCGAACTTCATCGGGTTCTGCTCACCGCGGGTGATCAGCGCTCCGGAGCCCAGGGCGCGCCAGGCCCGCAACTGATCTCCGGCCGTGACCGCGTCGAGGAAGCCGCGCACCGTTCGCTTGCCCCGGAACCGAGCGCCCCGGAACCCGGAGGCGAACCCCAGCGTCCCCCGCCACCGCTGATTGCGGATCAGAGCGCGGCTCAGCTCCACCGCCTGCGGAGCCGCCGCCGCCCCGTTGCGGGCGAACTGCACCACCATCGCAGGCAGTTCCCAATAGGCGCGCAACCGCTCGATGCGCCACTCATCGGTGACCTCCCGCAGGTCGTAACGCAGCACCGCCGGGATGTGCATCGTCACAGAAGGACCCATCCCCACATCGAGGACGACATCGCGGATGACGGTGGTGTCCGACACGATGTCGCCCTCGTGGCGGAAAACGATCCGGCGCGGCGCGATGAAGGTGTCGTAGAACCGGCCGATCTGCAGCGGGCCGATGTGCGGCCGTGATCCGACGGGGTCCTCGACCCGGCCGTCATCGGTGAACAATCCGACCCAGCCGGCACGGTCATGATCGGCCGCCATCAGCGGGGAGCGGTCGACCACGTCGATGAGTGTCGATCGGGGCGCGGCCATCATGCGGTGTGGACCAGTTCGATCCCGCGACCGCGCATCTCGTCCAACGCGTCGGCGGTCGACCCCGGCGCGACACCGGCCGTGAGGTCAACCAGCACACGGGTTTTGAAGCCGGCGCGGGTGGCATCGGCAGCACTTTGGCGCACGCAGTAGTCGGTGGCGATCCCGGCGATGTCGACTTCGTCGACCCCGCGGGTACGCAGCCAGTCGGCCAGCGAGGTGTGGTCGACGTGGCCTTCGAAGCCGCTGTAGGCCGCGGTGTGCGCGCCCTTGTGGAACACCGCCTCGATCGGGGTGGTGTCCAGTTCGGGATGGAAATCGGCCCCGGATGTCCCGGCCACACAGTGCGCGGGCCAGGAATCCTTGAAGTCGGGGTGGTCGGCGAAATGCGCACCGGGATCCACGTGATAGTCCTTCGTGGCCACCACGTGGTCGTAGCCGTGGTCACCCGCCAGCAGCGCGCTGATCCCGCGCACCACATCGCCGGCCCCGGCGACGGCCAGCGATCCACCCTCGCAGAAATCGTTCTGCACGTCGACGATGATCAACGCCCGCATCAGCCCACCGTATCGGCAGATCCGAGGCTGTCCACCCGCAGTACAGTTCGTAGCGATATGACACCGTTCGACTTCTTCCAGGCCGAGGAGCTGCCGGTGCCGGCGATCACCGCGGCGCAGGCCCATGACATCGCCACGACGCACTTCGGGATCGACGGCGAGGTGACCGCGCTGGGCAGCCAGCAGGACGCGAACTTCCTGCTGAGCCGTCCCGGCGGTGAGCCGATCGGGGTGCTCAAGATCGCCAACCCGGCGTTCTCCCGCATCGAGATCGAAGCGCAGGACGCGGCGGCGGAGTACCTCACTCAGGCCGGCTGCGACGTACGCGCCGCGACGAACCTCGCGTTTGCCGGCGTCGACCCGATAGCCGAGGTGCTCGACGGCAACGGGGCCGCGCTGTACGCCAGGATCATCGCGCACCTGGCCGGCGGCACCTTGAGCGGCGACGGGTACCTCACGCCGGTGCGGGCGGCAGCGCTCGGCGCCCTGGCCGGCCGGACCGTCCGCGCCCTTGCCGACTTCGACCATGCCGGCGTCGACCGCGTGTTGCAGTGGGACCTGCGCCACGCCCTGCGCACTGTCGAGGTGCTCGCCGAGCACATGTCCGATCCCGGACGCCGCGAGGCCGTCGAAACCGCCACGGCCGCAGCGTGGCAGGTGGTCGCCGACCTCGCTGATGATCTGCCGGTCCAGGTGATCCACGGCGACCTCACCGACGACAACGTGGTGTGCGGCCCACCGGAGAGCGGCCGGCTGCCCGACGGCGTCATCGACCTGGGCGACCTCACCCGGTCGTGGACCGTCGGCGAACTGGCCATCGCGGTCTCCTCGCTGCTGCGCCACGAGGGCGGCGAACCCGTCGCGACCCTGCCTGCCGTGGCCGCCTTCCACGCGGTGCGTCCGCTGAGCCCCGCCGAAGTCGAGGCACTGTGGCCGCTGGTCGTGCTGCGGGCGGCGGTGCTGGTGGTCAGCGGCGTCCACCAGGCCTCGATCGACGTCGACAACGCCTATGCCACGGGCGCCCTGGACTACGAGTGGCGAATCTTCGAACGCGCCATCGAGGTACCCACCGATGTCATGACCGCCACTATCCGCGCGGCACTCGGAGCGGCCCAGCCCCTCGAGCCGCCACCCGTGCCCACCCCGTTGATCGGCGGCCTTGCGCCCGACGCCGTGGTGCGACTGGACCTGTCGTCAGAAGCCGACGCATTGGATGCCGGCCGGTGGCTGAGCGCGGACTGCGAAGACGTTCTGGCTGCCGAGGCGCTGGCCGGCGGCGCCGCTGCGGTCGTGACGACCTTCGGCCAACCCCGTATGACGCGCTCGGCGCCGCTGAGTGCGGAGTCGTCGGCCACCGTCGGCACCGGTCTGGACGTGTGGCTGGCCGTGCCGTCACCGATCACCGCACCCTGGGACTGCGTGATCGACGCAACCGCCGAGGACAGTCTCACCCTCACCGGCACCGCGGGAACGGTGCAGGTGCGCGGGCACCTGCACGTCGACGACGAGGTCCGGTCCGGCGGCAGCGTCACCGCGGGCGCAGTGCTCGGCAGCGTCGAGGGTCGAGCCTGGATCCAGTGGCGCGGCGGTCCCGACGTCGAGGTCCCCGACTTCGTTCGCGCCGAATACGGCGCGGGCTGGCTGAGCCTGGTGGAAAACCCGAACGCGCTGCTCGGCCTGCCCGCCGTGGCGGCCGCGGCCGACGACGGCGAGGCGTTGTGGCGCCGCCGGGCGGATTCGTTCGCCACGGTCCAGGAGCACTACTACCTCAATCCGCCCCGCATCGAGCGGGGCTGGCGCGAGCACATGGTGTCCACCGAGGCGCGCAGCTACCTCGACATGGTCAACAACGTCGCGCTCCTGGGCCACGGTCATCCGGTGCTCGCCGACGCCGTCGCGCGCCAGTGGCGGCGGCTCAACACCAATTCGCGATTCAACTACGCCGCGGTGGTGGCGCTCTCGGAGCGGTTGGCTGCCACCCTGCCCGATCCATTGGACACGGTGTTCCTGGTGAACTCCGGCTCGGAGGCCGGCGACCTGGCGCTGCGGCTGGCGATGGCCACGACCGGGCGTCATGACGTGGTCTCGATGGCCGAGGCCTACCACGGCTGGACGTACGCCACCGACGCCGTGTCGACGTCGGTGGCAGACAACCCGAACGCTTTGGCCACCAGGCCGAGCTGGGTCCACACCGTGCCCTCCCCCAACGCCTACCGCGGCGAGTATCGCGGGCCGGACGCCGCGCGCTACGCCCCCGATGCGGTGGAGATCATCGAACGCCTTGCCGCACAGGGCAATCCGCCGGCGGCGTTCATCTGTGAGCCGTTCTACGGAAACGCAGGCGGGATGGCCCTGCCCGACGGCTACCTCACGGCCGTCTACGCCGCGGTGCGCGCAGCGGGTGGGCTGGCCATCGCCGACGAGGTCCAGGTCGGCTACGGCCGCACCGGGCGCTGGTTCTGGAGCTTCCAGCAGCAGGACGTGGTGCCCGACATCGTCACCGTGGCCAAGGCGATGGGCAACGGTCAGCCGCTCGGCGCGGTCATCACCACCCGCGAGATCGCCGAGCGGTACCGCACCCAGGGCTACTTCTTCTCCTCCGCAGGCGGCAGCCCGGTGTCCTGTGTGGTCGGCCTGACGGTGCTCGACCAGCTGGAGAAGGAGGGCCTGCAGCACAACGCCTTGGTCGTCGGGGACCATCTCAGGGCCCGAATCGAGGAGCTGGCGACCCGCCACGAGCTGATCGGCACCGTGCACGGCAGCGGGCTGTACATGGGCGTCGAACTGGTCCGCGACCGCACCACGCTGGAACCCGCCGTCTCCGAGACCGCGGCGATCTGCGAACGGCTGCTCGAGCTCGGTGTGATCGTGCAGCCGACGGGCGACCGGCAGAACGTGCTGAAGGTCAAACCGCCGATGTGCATCACCCGGGAGTCGGCGGACTTCTTCGTCGACATGCTCGACCGGGTGCTGAACACCGGGTGGTGAGTCAGCCCGACGAGGTGCGCGCCGCCAGCCAGTCGCGCTGAGCGCGGACGTACGCCGCGTCGACCACCGCGCCGTGCCCGGGCACGTACAGCGCGTCGTCGCCGCCGAGTTCGAGCAGCCGGTCCAGGGCGTGCGGCCAGGCCGGCAGATCGGAGCCGGCGTCGATCGCCGGGTCGGCGGACTCTTCGACCAGGTCGCCACAGAAGACGACCCGGCGCTCGCCTGCCACTACCGGCGGAACAACCACGACCAGGTCGTGGTCGGTATGGCCTGGTCCCGGCAGTTCGACGTGCACGCTGCGGCCGCCGAGGTCCAGGTCGGCGGCTGTCACGGTGTGGTCGGGGGCGCGGACACCGGCGATCGCCTGGTCCAGCAGGTCCGGGTGGGCTCCGTATCGCAGGGCGTGGGCCCGAACGTCGCCGATTCCCGTGGTCAGCGCACGGGTCACGGCGGCAGGCGAATACAAGACGGCAGTACCGAAACCGGCCGAGCCCAGGATGTGGTCGAAATGGTGGTGGGTCATCACCACGTCGGTCACCGGAGCGCCGGTGATGTCGACGACGTCGTCGGCAATCTGGGCTGCTTCGGAAAGCGTTGTACCGCAATCGATCAGCAAATTTCGGCGCTCGCCTCGAACCAGTCCGACCGTGACGTCGAGAAAGGCCAGCCGGCAGCGGTATACACCATCGGTCAGCGTTTCCCAGAGGAGGTGCATCACAGGAAAGATAGACCCTGGCCTACGGTGGTAGTGGGCACTTACGTTGCACTGTGTAGCTAAGCGAATTATAGTCCAGACACATGTCCAGACAGTTCGCTGACCGTGTCCGGTTACTTACACGATGACATATGCGAGCTCGGCGGGTAGTTCAGCCGTATCAGTCACGGACGTTGCAGGAGCGTGAACATGCGGATTGCGTTGCTGTCCTACCGCAGCAAAACCCACTGTGGCGGGCAGGGCGTCTACGTCCGGCACCTGAGCCGCGGACTGGTCGAACTCGGCCATGACGTCGAGGTGTTCTCGGGTCAGCCCTACCCCGAGATCCTCGACCCGCGGGTTCGGCTGACCAAGGTTCCCAGCCTGGACCTCTACCGGGAACCCGACCCGTTCCGCGTGCCACACCCCAGCGAGATCCGTGACCGCTTCGACGCACTAGAACTGGCCACGATGTGGACATCCGGCTTCCCCGAACCTCGCACCTTCAGCCTGCGCGCCGCCCGGCTGCTGGCCGCCCGCCTCGGCGAGTTCGACGTGGTGCACGACAACCAGTGCCTGGGCACCGGCCTGCTCCGCATCGCCGACATGGGTCTGCCCGTCGTGGCCACCGTGCACCATCCGATCACCCGGGACCGCGTTCTCGACCTCGCTGCGGCCAAATGGTGGCGAAAGCCGTTGGTGCACAGGTGGTATGGCTTCGCGCAGATGCAGAAGAAAGTCGCCCGCCGTATTCCCGACCTGCTCACCGTGTCATCGTCGTCGGCCACCGATATCGCCGACGATTTCGGCGTGAGCCCACAGCAGTTGCGCGTGGTGCCGCTCGGGGTGGACACCGAACTGTTCAAGCCCTCGGACGCCCCGCGGGTCCCAGGCCGCATCATCGCGATCTCTAGCGCGGATCGTCCGTTGAAGGGCATCGGGCACCTGCTCAACGCAGTGGCCAAGCTGCGCACCGAGCACGACCTCGAGTTGCAACTGGTCGCCAAACTGGAGCCCAACGGGCCGACCGAGAAGCTGATCGCCGAATTGGGTATCAGCGATATCGTGCACACCTCCAGCGGCTTGTCCGACGAGGAGCTCGCCGGGCTGTTCGCCTCGGCTGAAATCGCCTGCATCCCCTCGCTTTACGAAGGTTTCTCCCTGCCCGCGGTGGAGGCCATGGCCAGCGGCACCCCCATTGTGGCGAGTCGGGCCGGCGCGCTGCCGGAGGTCCTGGGCCCCGACGGTGAGTGCGCCGACTTGGTGACACCGGGCGACGTCACGGAGCTGACCGCCGCGCTCGGCCGGCTGCTGGAATCCCCCGCCCGCCGTCAGTGGCTGGGCACCGCGGGCCGGCGCCGTGCGCTCGACGTGTTCAGCTGGGAGTCGGTGGCCGCTCAGACCGTCCGGGTCTACGAGCAGGCGATCGCCCGGACCGGGCGCGTGACCACCTCTGTCGAGGCGGTGGACGAATCATGCTGACCGTCGACTATGACCGGCTCGCTGTCGGACTGGGAACCAAGGTTATCGACGTCGGTGCGGGCGCCGGCCGGCACAGCTACGAGGCCTACCGGCGCGGCGCCGATGTGATCGCCTTCGATATGGACGCCGAAGGACTTGCCGAAGTCGACACCTTGCTGCAGGCCATGGGCGAGGCCGGCGAGGCACCCGCATCGGCCAAGGCTCAGGTCGTGGTCGGCGATGCGCTGGCGTTGCCCTACCCGGATGGCGAATTCGACGTGGTGATCGCCTCGGAGATCCTGGAGCACATCCCCTCCGACGACACCGCAATCGCCGAGCTGATTCGCGTGCTCAAGCCCGGCGGCAAGCTCGCGGTGACGGTGCCGCGGTGGCTGCCCGAGAAGATCTGCTGGCTGCTGTCCGACGAATACCACGCCAACGAGGGCGGCCACATCCGGATCTACAAGGCCGACGAACTGCGCGACAAACTGGTTCGCGGTGGCCTGGAGTTCACCCACTCCCATCACGCGCACGCCCTGCACTCACCGTTCTGGTGGCTCAAATGTGCGGTCGGCGTGGAGAAGCCGAACCACCCGGCCGTCAAGGCGTATCACCAGCTGCTGGTGTGGGACATGATGTCGCAGCCGGCGCTGACCAGACTGGCCGAATCCGCGCTCAATCCGCTGGTCGGCAAGAGTGTGGCCCTCTACTTCGAGAAGCCGTTGACGAATGCCACGCCCCAGTGATCTCGAGGGTGTGCCCGGCGTAGCCGACATCCTCACGCCGCAGCAATGTCGTCAGACAGCGGAATCGATTGCCGCCGTTCAGGAATCCTCGGGTGAGATCCCCTGGTCGGAGATCGGGCACACCGACGTGTGGGATCACGTCGAATGCGCGATGGCCCTGACGGCGGCCGGCCTTCTCGAGCCCGCCCGCGCCGCCTACGAATGGTGCCGCCGCGAGCAGCGCGCCGACGGCTCCTGGCCCATCCAGTACCGGCGTGGCGTGATCGAGGATGCCAACAGCGACAGCAACTTCTGTGCCTACATCGCCGCCGGCGTCTGGCACCACCATCTGGTGACCGGCGACGTCCGGTTCGCCGAGCACATGTGGCCGACGGTCCGGGCGGGAATCGACTTCGTCCTCGGTTTGCAGGCGGGGACCGGTGAAATCTATTGGGCGCAAGGCCCATCCGGTGTTCTCGAGGAGGCGTTGCTGACCGGCTGCGCCAGCGTGTACCACAGCATCCGTTGCGCGCTGGCCCTCGCCGATCGGCTGGACGATCCGCAACCCGAATGGGAAGTGGCGCTGGGACGGCTGGGCCACGCCATCGCCGAACATCCGGACGCCTTCACCGAGAAGCCGCACCATTCGATGGACTGGTACTACCCCATACTGGGCGGTGCGCTGCGCGGCCAGCAGGCCAGCGCCCGAATCGCCCAGCGCTGGGACGATTTCGTGGTCGACGGGCTTGGCATCCGCTGCGTCGACGACCGGCCCTGGGTCACCGGAGCCGAGACCTGCGAGTTGGTGCTGGCGTTGGACGCCATGGGCGACCGATCGCGCGCGCTGACCCAGTTCAGGTCCATGCAGCACCTACGCGAAAAGGACGGCTCCTACTGGACCGGACTGGTTTTCGCCGACGGGAAACGCTGGCCGGTCGAGCGGACCACCTGGACCGCCGCGGCGGTCATCCTGGCCGCCGACGCGTTGTCGTCGACAACCGGCGGTAGCGCCATCTTCCGGGCCGCCGACCTGCCGCGCGGTCTGGAGGGCGAGTACGACTGTGAATGCGTCAGGCGCTGACCACGTCTCCCGCGGCTCCCGAGGTGCGCTCGAGGACCCGCAGCGAACCGGTGCAGCCGACCTCGGTGAACTGGCCGGATTCTATTGCGCGGCAATAGATGTTGTAGGGCGGACGGCCACCGTCGCGCGGGTCCGGGAAGACGTCGTGAATGATCAGCGTGCCGCCGGGGGCCACCCACTTGGCCCAGCCGTCGAAGTCCTGTTGGGCGGCGGTCTCACTGTGCCCGCCGTCGATGAACAACAGATCCAAAGGGGTGCGCCAGCCGCGCGCGACGACCGGAGACTTGCCGACCACCGCGACGATCGTGTCATCGAGGTCGGCCGCGTCCAGCGTGCGCCGGAAGGTGGGCAAGGTGTCGAACCGTCCGCTGACCGGATCGACCATCGTGGTGTCGTGGAATTCCCAGCCGGCCTGATGTTCTTCGGAGCCGTGATGGTGGTCGACGGTGTACAGCACACTGCCGGTCGCCGCGGCCGCGGCGCCCAGCATGACCGTCGATTTCCCGCAGTAGGTGCCGATCTCGACCGCTATCCCGGCGTCCAGGTAGCGCAGCGCCGCGTCGTACAGCGCACGTCCCTCGTCGGCCGGCATGAAGCCCACGACTTTCTCCGCCAATTCGAAAAGTCGGGAAGTTTGCGCTGCAGAGGCAGTGTCGGTGCGGCTCATGATCCGAACCTAGCCCTTACGCATGGTCCATGGCCAGCGCGCACCTTGTCGGTGCAGGTCAGTTGTAGTAGCGTCCGGACATGTGTCTGATCCGGTAGCTCGGGAATCAACGCGACGCCGGTTGACCGCAAAGCAGGCCGCTACAGTGGACCGCTTGGGTCGCGCCGCGGTCGAGGTGCTGAGCCGAGAAGGTTTCTCCGGGCTGACGATCCGGATGGTCGCGGCCGAGGCCGGGGTCGGCGCGGCCACCGCCTACACGTACTTCTCGTCGAAAGAGCATCTTGTCGCCGAGGTGTTCTGGCGCCGCCTGGCCTCGACACCGGCACCGCCGGACGACTCCCCCGACCCGGTCGATCGCGTGGTCGGCGTGCTTCGGCATATCGCACTTCTGGTGGCCGACGAGCCGGAATTGGCAGGCGCGGTCACCACCGCTCTGCTCGGCAAGGATCCCGATGTCGAGCATCTGCGGTTCCGGATCGGCCGTGAGATTCACCAGCGGCTCAGCACAGCCCTTGGGGCACAATGCGATTCGGATGCGGATGTCATCGAGTCGCTCGAGCAGCTCTACGCGGGCGCGCTGGTGCGGGCCGGCATGGGCTACGCGTCCTACACCGAGATCGCCAGCCGGCTCGAGGCGTCCGCGCGCCTGCTGCTGACCTGATTCGCCTGTGACTGCGGTCTCAAAACCGTTGGACGGGCCTTTGATCCGGCCCTGACGGGTACGCGACACCATTCGAGGCGCGTGTGCGCCGCCGCCCGACGACGAAGTCTTCGATCCCGGGAGTGATGCCAGCTTATGCCCGAACACACCGAATTGAACTCCGCCACCAACCTCGCGATCTCGGCCGTCTGGATGGGCGGCTCGGTCGTCGTGGCGTATGTGGCCGCGATGTTGCTCTCGTGGGCGCTCCAGCGGCTCGGCCGACGAAGCGAGCTACTCGCGGACGTGGCGCGGCTGACCCGCGGTCCGGCTCGGGCAACCCTGGTGATGATCGCGGCGCTGACCGCGTTCGACCGGGTGACGGGCTCAGACGCACCCTGGCGGGGGATGGTCCACCAGATCCTGGTGATCCTGCTGATCGCCGCCATGACATGGGTGGTCAGCAGTCTCGTCATGGTCGCCGAACAGCGGGTGATCGCCCGTTTCGGGGGTGGTGACGCCCAGATGACCGATGCTGATCGCCACCGCCGCAAAATCCGGACACAGGTCACGCTGCTGCGACGCATCGCGGTTGCCGTGGTGGTCCTGATCGGCACCGCGGCCGCGCTGATGACGTTCCCATCGTTCGTCGACCTCGGCCGAACACTGTTCGCCTCTGCGGGCGTGCTGTCAGTGGTCGCCGGCCTGGCGGCGCAAACCTCTTTGGGAGCGGCATTCGCCGGCATCCAGATCGCGTTCTCCGATGCGATTCGGGTCGGCGACGTCGTCGTCCTCGAAGAGGAATGGGGGCGCATCGAAGAGATCACGCTGACCTATGTGGTCGTGCACCTGTGGGATGAGCGTCGGCTGGTACTGCCCTGCACCTATTTCACGACGACGCCCTTCCAGAACTGGACCCGACAGGCCACCGAATTGCTCGGCACGGCCGAACTCGACGTCGACTTCACCGTCCCACTGGACGGCATGCGCGCCGAACTGGATCGGTTGCTGTCGGCAAGTGACCTGTGGGACGGACGTGTCGGCGTCCTTCAAGTGACCGATGCGGTCGGTGGTCATCTGCGGGTCCGAATGCTGGTCAGTGCCGCCAACGCCGGTGCACTCTTCGATTTGCGATGCGCGGTGCGGGAAGGCATGGTCCGATGGCTGCAGGGCACCAATCCGGGCGCTCTGCCGCGCTGGCGGGTAGAGCAGTTTCGCGGCGCGCCCGACAACCTTCAGACGCACCAATCGATGGGCCCTGGCGGCCGCGTCGACTCCACGTTGTTCACCGGCAGCCCGCAAGCCGAGCGGCGTGGACGCGCATTCGAGGGCCCCGGACCGGAAGCACTGGCCGAGCGTGCCGAATCGACTCATCTGGCCCACGCGACGACCAACAACGACGACTCGTAGGCGACGGTCCAGCTGGTCGCACCCGTCGGCATGCACCGGATGGTGTTCCGCACGCACCGGCTGCATCCCCTGGTCGCGATCGCGCACCGCTTCGCGTTCTGTGGGCTCCTGCTGCTGGGCGCCGCGCTCACCGGCGTGGCCGTCGTGGTGTTCGGGACGGTGCTCGGTGACGGGGCCGGAGTCTTCGCCGGGATCGTGACGGCCGTGGTGATGCTGGCGGCTTGCGTGGTGTTCCCGCCGTGGATGCGCCGCCTCGACGGCTGAGCCTCCGGGTTTGACAGGCGAGCCGGTTGGGAACACCGGCGCCATGTTGATTCGCAGAGTTGCCCGGCCAATGTTGGCAGCGGTGTTCATCGGCCAGGGATTCGAAGCGCTCAAAAGCCCGAAGCCGGCCGCCGAAGCGGCCCGCCCGGCGCTCGAAGGTTTGCAGAAGCTTCCCGAACCGGTCAGCGCCAATGTGCCCAGCGATCCGGAGACGCTGGCGAAGATCACCGCCGCCGTTCAGATCGGCGGCGGCCTGCTTCTCGCGTCGGGTCGTCTGCCCCGGGTGGCCTCAGCGGCGTTGGCGGTCACCGTGATTCCTGCCAACCTCGGTGCACACATGTTCTGGGATGAGCCCGACCAACAACTCAAGGCCGAGAAGCGCCGGGCGTTCCTTACCGATATGAGCCTGCTCGGTGGTTTGATCATCGCCTCGGCCGACACCGCCGGGAAGCCGTCGCTGGGCTGGCGTGGACGCCGCGCGGCCCGCAAGGTCAGCGAAGCTGTCTCGAGCAGCCTGCCCGGCTCGAGCCACAGCCTGCTGGACAACGATCTGCTGGATCGGGTCGGCCCCAAGGTGGGCCACGGCCTACAGGTCGGCGCCGAGCGTGGGCGTGAGCTGGCGCTGACCGCCGGTGAGCGCGCTACTCCGCTGTTGGAGACGGCACGTAAGCGCAGCGCCGAGTTCGCCGAGATCGCCCGTGAGCGTGGCGCCGAACTGGCCGAGATCGCCAGTGAGCGCAGCGCCGAACTGGCCGACGTCGCCCGCAAGCGCGGCGCGGATTTCGCTGATATCGCCGGTGAGCGCGGCGCGGAGCTGGCCGACGTCGCCCGCAAGCGCGGCGCCGAGTTCGTCGACGTCGCGAGGGATCAGAGTGGTGAACTCGTCGACACCACACGCGCACGGGCACGCAAGGCCAACAAGAAAGCCAAGAAGGAAGCCAAGAAACTGGCCAAGCGCTGAGGCTCGTCGATCGCACCGCGGGCGTAGCCCCTGCTGTGTCCGGCCCGGAGGGTAGATTGGGCCGGACTTATTTCAGCGGGAGGAGCAAGCAATGACCACCGGTGACAACGATCCGAACGCGTACGGTCCGCCCGGGGGTTATCCCCCGCCACCTCCGACGGGACAGCCGGGGAGTTATCCGCCGCCGCCCTCGGGATATCCCCCGCCACCGCCCGGGCAGCCCGGTGGGTACGCCCCGCCCCCGCAGAATTTCTACGGTCAGCCGAGTTACGGCGGCGGCTTTCCGCCGCCGATGCCTGCCAGTGGCCAGCCGGGCGGGCTGGGCATTCGGTTCGCCGCGCGTCTGATCGACGGCATCATTGTCGGCATCGTGTCCTTCGTGCTGGCCTTGCTGCTCGATGCCACCAGCAACATCCTTGTGACAGGGCTGTTTTCGGGCGTGCTGACGTTTGCGTACTTCGTGGTTTTCGAGGTGACTCAGGGCTGGACTCCGGCCAAGAAGATCCTGGGCTTGAGCGTGCACGGCCCCGGGGGCGCACCCAAGCCGACCGCCCAGCAGTCGGCGATCCGTAACTCGTTCACGCTGCTGTCGGTGATCCCCTACATCGGCGGTCTGTTGGGCGTCATCGCCTACATCGTGATCGCGGTGACGATCAACGGCAGCCCGACCAAGCAGGGCAAGCACGACGAACTCGCCGGCGGAACCCAGGTCGTCAAGGCCTGACCGCCCGCGATCAGATCACCAGACCGAGCAGCAGGACGACGATCAGGCCGGTCACTGACAGCACCGTCTCCATCAGTGACCAGGTCTTGATCGTCTGACCCACGGTGATCCGGAAATACTGGTTGACCAACCAGAATCCGGCGTCGTTCACGTGGGAGAAGAACAGCGAACCGGCTCCCACGGCCAGCACGACCAGCGATACCTCACTGTTGCCGAGGCCTTCCACCAACTGGAGCACCAGCGCGGAGGCGGTGATGGTGGCGACCGTCGCGGAGCCCGTCGCCAGCCGGATCAACACGGCCAGCACCCAGGCCAGCAGGATCACCGAGACGTTGGCGGTCTTGGCCCAGTCGGCCAAGAGTGTGCCGATGCCGCTGTCGACGAGGACCTGTTTGAAACCGCCACCCGCGGCGACGATCAGGATGATGCCGGCCACTGGGGGCAGACCCGATTCGACGCATTTCATCACCTCGGAACGGCTCATGCCCGCGCCGCCACCGAGGGTGAAGATACCGACGATCACCGCGATCAACAGCGCGACCAGCGGGGTACCAAGAACGTCGAAAGCGACTCGGAACCATTGGTTCTCGTCGTCGATGAAGATGTCGACGAGTGCCTTGCCGAGCATCAGCACGACGGGGAGCAGCACGCTGAACATGGTCACGCCGAACGACGGCCGGCGGCTACCGCGGTTCTCGTCGGGAATGACCTCGGCCTCCGGGCCGGCAGCGCGTAACGCGGCCGCACCCGAACCGAAGGTGTCGGGCGCCTCGACCACGACCCAGCGCCCGGCCAGCTTGCCGAACAACGGGCCTGCCACGATGATCGTCGGGATCGCCACTGCCACGCCGAGCGCCAGCGTCAGACCGAGGTCGGCGTGCAACAGGCTGATCGCGGTCAGCGGTCCCGGGTGCGGCGGCACGAAGCCGTGCATTGCCGAAAGGCCGGCCAGTGCCGGGATTCCCACGGTGATCAGAGACAGCTGGGAGCGCCGCGAGACCAGGTAGATGACGGGCATCAGCAGGACCAGGCCGATCTCGAAGAACATCGGTAGGCCGATGATCGCACCCACCAACGCCATCGCCCATGGCAGCGCGCGCGGCGATGCCCGCCCGACGATGGTGTCGACGATTTCGTCCGCGCCACCGGAGTCGGCCAGAAGTTTGGCGAACATCGCGCCAAGGGCGATCAGGATGCCGACACCCGCGGCGGTGGAACCGAAGCCGTCACTGAAGGATTTCAGCACCTTCTCCAGATTTTCCCCGGCGACGATTCCGACGGTCAGCGCACCGAAGATCAAGGACAGGAACGGGTGCAGGTGCAACACGGTGATCAGAACGACGATCACCGCGATGCCGGCGAGGAAGGCCAGGATGAGTTGCCAGCCGGGCGCGACCGGTGTCGCCAGTTTGGGCGCTTCGGCCAGGAGGGTGGCGTGCAGGTTCATCGGCGTCACTTTCCTTCAGCGTGGGATACGTAGCGGTCGACGATCGAATCGATGCTCTGATCGACGTCGATGCTGATGCCGTCTTCATCGGCATCGAGGGGTTCGAGCGTGTCGAATTGCGAGGCCAGCAGGCTTGCCGGCATGAAATGGCCTGGCCTGCTTGCCTGTCGGCGAGCGATGACTTCCGCGGTTCCGTTCAAGTGCAGGAACTTCACGTCGGCGCAGTGCCTGCGGAGCTGATCGCGGTACGCGCGCTTGAGCGCCGAGCAGCTCATCACACCGCCGCCGGGGTGCTCGGCCAGCCACACCCCGATCGCCTCGAGCCACGGGTAGCGGTCGTCGTCGTCGAGTGGATGGCCCGCGGTCATTTTGGCGATATTGGCGGGCGGGTGAAAGTCGTCGGCGTCGGCGAAAGGCACGCGCAGCCGTTGCGCCAACGCAGCGCCGACCGTTGATTTCCCCGAACCGGACACTCCCATGACGACGGTAGGTGAGGTCATGCCTGCGTCTACCCTGCTGTTCGGCATGTCACACAGCATTCATCAATAGTCATATCTTTGCAATACCAAATCGTGATGAATCTGTTTTTAACTCGCCATGGGGTATCTATGACAACATGTATGAGTGAGGTCCGAGCCAATCGTCAGCGAGCTGCACAGCAGTGTGCTGACCGCGCTCGGTGAAGCGATCGTCTCCGGCCGCTACCAGCCCGGGCATGTGCTGACCCTCGACGCCGTCAGCGCCGACCACGGGGTCTCCCGGTCGGTGGCACGCGAGGCCATCCGGGTGCTGGAGTCCATGCGAATGGTCGCCCCGCGCCGCCGGGTTGGCATCACCATCCAGCCGTCGAGCGCATGGAACGTGTTCGACCCCAGGGTCATTCGCTGGCGATTGGATGTCGGCGACCGTGCCGCGCAGCTGATGTCGCTGTCGGAGCTGCGTCGCGGCTTCGAGCCCGCGGCGGCGGCATTGGCGGCGCGCCGCGCCGACCCCCATCAGTGCCGGATCATGGCCGCCGCCGTATCCGACATGGTGGTACATGGCCGCTCCGGCGACCTGGAATCATATCTGCTGGCGGACAAGATCTTTCACCGCACATTGTTGGAAGCAAGCGGCAACGAGATGTTCCGGGCGCTCAACGATGTGGTGGCGGAGGTACTGGGCGGACGCACCCATCACGGCATGATGCCCGATCGTCCGAACCCCGCCGCGATCGAACTCCACGACGAGGTGGCACGCGCGATACGGATGCGCGACGAGGCTGCCGCCGAGCGCGCCATGCGGGCCATCATCGATGAAGCCGCCGCAGCGCTGGCCAGTGATCTTTCGGTGCCGGAAGGGAATTAGGTTGCGGGCCTAGCCTGACGGCTGCACGTGGAAGTACATCATCAGGCCTTCTACCTTGGTCACGGTCACCGTGTGCCGCGTCGTTTGGCCCGCCGCCGTCACGTCGCAGTGCGCCTCCGCGCCCTGTTTGCCGTCCAGACCGCCGTCGCAGTCGGCTGAGTCCACGGCCGCCCCGGCGGATTGGGAGACGGTCTTGGCGACCAGCTTGTCGAGCTGTTCCTTCGATGCGGCGGGGACCATGCTGTAGCTGATCTTCTCACCGTCGATCTTCGTCGCGGTGACCACGAGGTCGAAGCTGTCGGCGCCGTTCAGCAGCACCTCGCAGCGGGTGGTCTTGCCGACCTCGCCCCGCAGATTCTCGGCACAGGTCACGGTTTGTGGCTTCTCACCCGCCTTCTGCAGCCGCTGGGTGATGTCGTTCTCCAGGTCTGTCCTCGACACGGCAAGACCACCGGTGCTGACCTCGAACGAGCATCCGCTCAGCGCGGCTGCGGCGAAACCCGCCGCGGTGAGCCCGGCGCCGAGTCGCGCGATTCCCGTGATGGCACGCATGGTCACCTCCCAGCCGACCGGCGGCGCGGGCGGCCGCACGATGCGAGCAAGATACCAAGTGGTTCACTGTTTCAATGAGCAGAACCCCAGCACTGGCGCGCCGCTTCTTCGACCGTTACGAACCCGTGCACGGCATCACCTACTTCGCGCCAGGTGTGCGAAGTGCGTTCGACGCCATGGGATTCGTCGGATTCTGGCGCGGCTACTTTGCCGGCCGTTCAGCACCGCTGGGTCGGGTGCCGGTGGAGCTGGTGACCGCGACCTTCTATAACTTCTCCGCCGAGAGGGTGGCCAAGGCGATACCGGCAATATGGGATGTCGCCGCACCCGAGGAGATGGTCCGGGTTCGGCAAGACACCGCGGTCGCGGCGCTGCAGGGCTACGGACTCAGTGACGACACCCCGGGAGTGGCGGAGGCCGCCGAACTGGCGGGCCTGGCGGCGAAGACCGCACCGCTGGACGGCCGGCCGCTGTTCGCGGCCAACCGGGCAATGCCCTGGCCGGACACCCCGCTGGCAGCGCTGTGGCATGCCGCGACGCTATTGCGTGAGCACCGCGGCGACGGTCACATCGCCGTATTGGTCAGCGAAGGTATCACCGGCCGCGAATCCAACGTATTCCACGTCGGCGCCGGGGCGGTGCCTGCCGACTTCATCAAACGCAGCCGCGACTACTCCGACGACGAGTGGGACCGGTGCGTTCATTCGCTGCGGGAGCGCGGATTGCTCACTGCCGCAGGTGGTCTCACCGAGGCCGGCCGAACCCTGAAGGAACACATCGAAGTGCGCACCGACAGCCTTTCGCTGCCTGCGCTGGCCGCTCTCGACGACGACTCGGTGGAGCGCTTGTTCCGGGCGCTGACGCCGATCACCCGGAGGGTCGTCGCCGGCGGTGACCTACCCGCCGTGACGCCGATGGCGCTGCGCCGCGACGAACTCGACCACGACAGCGCAGGCCTCTAGGTTTCACCCGCGCGGTACCGGGTCCAACCGGTCAGAGGTTGCGGTTCCACTCCACCCAGCCCGCCCCGGTCCGCCCGTCGGCGGTGTCGACGGTGACCCAGGCCCGCGGGAAGAAGCTGACCTGACCCTCCGGTGCCACCAGCCGCACCGGGGCGTGACCGCGGATATCAACCGTCGTCTGGACCGGACCGGGCAAATAGTCGATGGTCGTCGTCAGCGGTAACCCGTTGTCGGAGAACGTCGCTTCGGCACGCACGGTGGTCGTCTCGGTGACCGGTTCGCCGGCGCGCTGTAGGTAGCCGACGCTGATCGGGTCCATGCCGGGGATGCGCAGGTCGACACCGTGTAGGTGGGTGCCGTCGTCGAGGTGCAGGGCGCTCCAGACCCAGTCCATGCTCCACCAGTCACGAACACCGTGAGAATGATCGCGCTGTCCCGGGACCGCCTCGACCTGGTGCACCCGCCCGTCGATGGTGACGGTTCCGGTCACGGTGCAGGGGATTTCGTAGCGGGTGGTGATGCGATACGCGTACGGAGTCCCGACCGTCGTCCAGGTGAGGTCCATGGCCAACTCGACGGGCCGGCCGGGCTCGTCGCGCAGCAGCGCCGACGGGTCGTCGTATTCCAGTGCGGTACCGCGGACCTCGACGCGGTAGGTCTGCAGCGGGGTGATGGCACCGTGGCGCAGTTCAGCGCCGTCCGCCTTGGCCTCGAGCGGGTCGGCGGGCATCGGCGCCTCGAAGTTCACCAGCGCAACCGTCGGCATATCGGGGCCGCACACGAGCGCGTTGATCCACGCGACGTTCTGGTTGGGCACCAGGCCGAGCCGCAGCCAGCCGCCGATTCCCTGAGCCGGGTCGGCGAAGTCCCAGTACCAGCTCTCGTTCCACAGTGGCTCGTCACCGGGCTGATGGGCACCTTCGTCGGCCGGGTCGGGCGTCAGAGCGCCGGCGGGCGCAGGCGGCGGCAGAATGTCGAGCGCGCCGGTGTCGAGGACATGGCTGGTGTGCCGGTTCAGCATGGTCAGGAACATCTCGTCGCCGCGCTCGGTGCGCTCGACAAGCATCGACGAGACCACCGCCATCATCACCCCGGCGAAGCTCTGCCGTCGGACGCCCTCGCGTACGTCGTCGAGAGTGACACCCGAATCAGGGCCCAGCCCTTGGTGATACGCGCGAAGCAGCTCGTCGTAGTGGGCGCGCCGATCGTCAATAGTGACAGCACATCCGATGAAGTACGCCACGTCGGTCATGGCCGGGCCCCAGGTGACGGTCTGCCAGTCCACGACGGTGAGGTCGCGCCGGGATCCGGGACGGCCGAACAGCATGTTGTCGAGCCGGTAGTCGCCGTGCACCAGGCCCTTGATCCGCTCCGGCAAGGACTCGTCGGCCAGGTAGGCGTCGAAACCACCCGCCAGCCGTTCACACACCTGCCGCTGCTCGGCGGTGATCGCATCACCGTAGCGGTCGGCGAATCCAGCCCAGAGCTGACCGATCAGGGCTTGGTCCAGCGGCGCGGCCCGGGTCAGCCATTCGGCGTCGGCCAGGCTCTCGTTTCCGATCACCGGGGCGTGCAGCCGACCCAGCTCGGTCAGCGCCAGCACAGCGTCTTCGATTGTGGCACCGCGGATTTCGTTACCGACTTCGGCGGGCGCCGCGTCGTCGAGAAGCAGCGCGAAGATCCCCGTCTCGGGGTCGTACGAGTTGTAGTAGCACTCGGCCACCGGACCGCCGAGGCGCGGGGCGACATCGGCATAAAACCTGACCTCGCGCTCGTAGAGTCCCAACGCCATCCCGGTCTGCCTGCTCGTCGGATCGGTCGCGGCGACTTTGAGTACCACCGAGGCAGGTCCCTCGACGTCGTCGGCATACGTCAATCCGACCCGGTAGCACTCACTCATCTGGCCGGTACCGATGCGGTCGACGGTGAACCCGGTGACTGGAAATCCGACGGTGGCGGTCAGCCATTCGGCGGTCAGGTCACTCGGTCGCTCGATGACGATGTCGTTGGTCTGCACGCGACCAACCTAGGACACATCCCTGGCAGCCCGAAAGGTTTTCCCGCCATCTCTTGACGGGTGTCAAATCGGTCCTGGTCAGGCTAGCGGCCGGCCAGGGAGAACCCCGCCCACGCCTCGCGCCGGTGCGGATGGGGGTCGTAATCGACGCGGGTGTGCCGGTCGAACACCAGCACCGGGCGTTCGGCCTCGGTGTAGCGCGGCCAGCCCTCGCCCGGCACGCCGGTGCGGCTGAAATGTCGCCATCTGTTCTGTAGATCTCGGCTGACCTTGAGCGCCGAGCGCCGGTCCATGGCAGCGGTCAGCGCGGCGCCGAACCGGGTCCGGTAGATGTCGAAGACGGCCAGCAGCTCGGTGGCATGGGTGGCGCCAAGCCCCGACCAGTGCAGGGTCCGCGGCGCGTAGTCGTAGCGGTACACATACGTCGGCGCGTGCTGGCCGTGCGCCTCGGCGATCTGCCAAGCAGCGGTTCCGAACGCGAAATCACCCCCGAGCTGGACGCAGGCCGCCGGCCGTGGATAGCCCGGGTAGGCCGCGGTGATGCGTTGGCGCGCTTCGGGTTCCGCGCTCGCCAGCAAGCGTTCGATGGCCGGCTCGGTGGTCGGTAGCAGCTTCATGAACCGGGTGAACAGCTTGCCTTCGTCGGCGTTGGTGCCGACGATCAGCGGCACCTTGTGGATCGCCCCGCGCCGCATGGCGGCGATCGGATCGTCGGGAAGGACGTCGTCGCCGTAGGTGGGGCCGAGCGAGAAGGCACCATCCATATCGGTCATGCTCTCGACCAGCAGCGTGTCCAGCGCGGAGACCAGGTCTCGGGGGCGGGCCCGCATCACGGTTTCGGCGCCGTCGTCTCCGCCGGCCCCGAGCAGGCGGGCGAACTTGCCGGCAATCGTCGCGGCGGTCTCCGGGCCGCTCACCAAACCCGACGCGGGGCTTTCTGAAATGGCCTGTGCGAAAAGGCCTTCGGCTTCCGGCACGGCCAGCAGCGTCGCGACGGCATGCGCGCCGGCACTCTCGCCGAAGATCGTCACGTTGCCGGGGTCGCCGCCGAACGCCCCGATGTTCTCGCGCACCCAGCGCAGCGCCATCACGAGGTCGCGCAGAAACAGATTGCTGTCGATCGGGGTGTCCGGGGTGGACAGCGACGAAAGGTCCACGCAGCCCAGCGCACCGAGGCGATAGTTCACCGAAACGTACACGCAGCCACGACGGGCCAAGGCGGCGCCGTCGTAGAGCGGGGTGGCCGAGCTGCCCATCAGGTATCCGCCGCCGTGGATGAAGAACATCACCGGCAACGGTTCGTGGTCCGGCTCACTGCCCGTCCACTGCGGGGTGACGACGTTGAGCGTCAGGCAGTCCTCGCCCATCGGCTGGTACTTGCCCACGGCCAGCATCGTGTAGCGGCGCTGCTGAGGAGCACAGTTGGCGAAGCCGTGGCAGTGGCGGACGCCGCGCCACGGCTGCGGGGGCTGCGGCGCGCGGAATCGCAGCGCGCCCACCGGCGGGCGGGCGTAGGGAATCGAACGCCACCTGTTGACCCCGTTGCGGACGAACCCCTCGACGATGCCGCTGCCCGTGGTGGCGCGGACGGTGTGTTCGTGCATCACTCGACGGTATCGAACATTGCGCTCCCCGACGCGCCTGACAACCCGATCTGCTGCGGCCCGCTAGCCTGTCGGGATGCGGATCGCCGTGCTGTTCACCGCGTCGCTGCTGGTCGCGGGATGTTCCGGCGCGACAGGCGGTCAAGCGGGCCAAACTCAGCTGACACCGATCACCCCGTCGCGCACGGCCACGTCGTCGGCTGCGCCGTCGTCGTCCACCTCGACCACGGCCACATCGTCGGTCCCGGCACCCGCGGCCGGTGTGCCGATCGCCGACGCGATCCGCTGGATCGAGGCGGCTCCCCCGATCGACGCCGCGCAGTACCACATCGCCCTTCGCGGCGGCGTGACAGCCGACCTCGGCGACGACGTCGCGTTCACGACACCGGGCGGTACCACCTGCATGACGGATGCCAAGCACGGCTCCCCGGGGTTGGCCTGCCTGGTGGAGCTGACCAGCCCGCCGCCGCGGCCACCGGATGTGTACGGCCAGTGGAAGGGCGGCTGGGTCGACTTCGACGGATCGACGGTTCAAGTCGGTTCGGCGCACGGTGATCCGGGCCGATTCGCTGCGGGACAGGGCCGCGAACTGCCTTATGACGCGTCACTGTCGTTCGGGAATTACCGGTGCCGCACCGACGCCAGCGCCTTGGTATGCGTGAATTACGCCCAGCAGTCGGCAGTTCGGCTTGCCGCCGACGGTGTCGACGCGTTCGCATGCGCCCGCCAGGCCACCCCGCCTGCGGGCATCGGCGTGCAGTACGTCTGTTAGTGCGTGTGCGCCGGATAGGCGTGAATCATCGCGGTCGCCAGCTTGGGTACGGCGTGGGTCAGGTCGTGTTCGGCCGCGTGCGCGACCTGATGTGCTTGCGCGAGAGTGAGATCGGGATCGACGTCGAGCTCGGCATCGGCGTGCAGCCGGTGGCCGATCCACCGCATCCGCACACTGCGCACCGCACGCACTCCCGGCCGGGCGGCGAGTGCGGCCTGTGCCGTCTCGACGAGTTCGGGATCAACGCCATCCATCAAGCGGCGGAACACATCCCGGACCGCGGTGCGTAACACCGCGAGGATGGCCACAGTGATCACCAGACCGATGATCGGATCCGCCAGCGGAAAGCCGAGGGCGACGCCGCCGGCGCCGATCACCACGGCCAGCGAGGTGAATCCGTCTGTGCGGGCGTGCAATCCGTCGGCCACCAGAGCTGCGGAACCGATGCGGCGCCCGACCCGGATCCGGTAGAGCGCGACCCATTCGTTGCCGATGAACCCGAGCAGCCCGGCGAGCGCGACCCAGCCGAGATGCTCGATCGGGCGCGGGTGGATCAGACGTCCGATGGCCTCATACCCGGCAACGACAGCGGACAGTGCGATCATCGCGACGACGAACATCCCGGCGAGATCCTCGACGCGGCCGAAGCCGTACGTGTAGCGCCGGGTCGCGGCCTTGGTGCTCAACGCGAATGCGATCCACAGCGGTACCGCGGTCAAGGCGTCGGAGAAGTTGTGGATGGTGTCGGCTGCCAGTGCGATCGACCCGGACACCATCACGATGGCGATCTGAGCCAGCGCGGTGACACCCAGCACCACGAGGCTGATCTTGACCGCGCGGATACCGGCCGCACTGGACTCGAGCGCGCTGTCCAGACTGTCGGCCGAGTCGTGTGAGTGCGGGGCGAATATGTCGGTGATCGCCGCGCGCAGACCGCCATGGTCGTGGTCGTGGTCGTGGTCCCCGGAATGTGCTGCCGGAACGTGCTTTTCGCTGCAGGTCATCGGCTGGTCCCTGTTCGTTGGTCGCGTGCGAGGGGCACGACGGCGGATTCGCTGTTGTGGTGCGACGGCACCCCCGGTCCCGCGTGCTCGGCGTTGTACACCGCATCGGTGACGAGTTGGCGCACGTGGTCGTTCTCCAGGCGGTAGAACACCTGCGTGCCTTCTCGCCGGGTGCGGACCAGGCGGGCCATGCGCAGTTTGGCCAGATGCTGGGAGACTGACGGCGCCGGCTTGCGAACGCGCTCGGCGAGATCGTTGACGCTGAGCTCGCCGTCGATCAACGACCAGAGCAGTTGCACACGAGTGGCGTCGGCCAGCATGCGGAAGACCTCGACGACGAGCAGCACGTGGTCATCGGCAAGCTGCCTATCTGCATTCATACGCAGATAATAGCGGAGCAACGGAACAAAATTGTCCGACCACCGGTTTGGCGTGAGGTGAACGAACACACGCTGGTGGTGTACGCCAACCCTCGCGGACCGGCGTCACGCGCCAATGCGGCACTTCTGCGCGCGGTGACAGACCGGCCGGACACCGAGATTCGAGACCTCACCCCTCTCTACCCGGGCGGCGTCGTCGATGTCACTGCCGAGCAGGCCGCCCTGGAACGGGCGGCTCAGGTGGTGCTGCAGTACCCGACCTACTGGTACTCGCTGCCCGGGCCGATGAAGAACTGGCTCGACCAGGTGATGACACCAGGGTGGGCGTACGGCCCCGGCGCCCCAGGCGTGCTCGCGGGTAAGACGTTGCGGATCGTGACGACCACCGGCGGTGTGACCGAGGACTATCAGCCGGGCCGGCTGCACGGCTTCGAGTACACCGATCTCCTGGCCCCGCTGCACGCGACCGCGCGTCGACTCGGCATGGAGTTCGCCGAACCCTTTGTGCTCCATGGTGTTCGAAACCTGAGCGATGACGATCTCGCCGCCGCGGCGGCTCGATACGAGGGTCTGCTCGCCAAGACGCCGGCCCCGACCGCGTAACGATTTTCACAGTCCCGGATTCATCCACCGCCTAGCGCGAACTAAGCGGCCAGAACTCCCTTGGCGCGCAAGATCGGGAACACGCCCTCGGCGAACCAGTACGCCTCTTCGAGATGCGGGTAGCCCGACAGGATGAACTCGTCGAACCCGACCGTGTGGTACTCCCAGATCAGGTTGGCCACCTCTTCGTGGCTGCCGACCAGAGCGGTGCCCGCGCCGCCGCGGACCAGACCGACTCCGGCCCACAGATTCGGGTAGATCTCCAGCTTGTCCGTGCGCCCACCGTGCAGCGCGGTCATCCGACGTTGCCCCTCGGACCCCGAGCCGGCGTGCTGCGCGGTGGCCCGCTCGATCTGGTCCGGCGTCAGCTCGTTCACCAGCTCTTCGGCGACGGCCCAGGCCGCGGCCGAGGTATCGCGGGTGATCGTGTGCAGCCGGATCCCGAAGCGCAGGCTGCGACCACGTGCCGCCGCCAACTCGCGCACCGCGTCAATCTTGGCCTTCGCAGCCTGCGGCGGCTCGCCCCACGTGAGGTAGACATCGACATGCTCGGCAGCGATAGGCAGAGCAGCCGCCGACGAGCCACCAAAGTAGAACTCCGGCAACGGGTGCGGCGGTGTGGACACTCGGCCGTCGCGAATCTTGTAGAAGTCGCCGTCGAAGTCGTACGACTCCTGGCCCCACACCGACTTGACGATCTGGAGGAATTCGCCGGTGCGGGCATACCGCTCGTCGTGGTCGAGCCAATCGCCGAACCGCTGCTGCTCGAGGTCGTCCCCGCCGCTGACGACGTTGAGCAGCAGGCGGCCATCGGAGAACCGCTGCAGAGTCGCCGCCTGCTGGGCGGCCAGGGTGGGCGGCACCAGTCCGGGCCGGAACGCCACGAGGAACTTCAGCCGCTCGGTTTCGGCCAGCAGCGCTGAGGCCGTCAACCACGCGTCCTCGCACCAGGTTCCGGTCGGCGTCAGCACCCCTTCGAAGCCGAGCCGGTCGGCCGCCCTGGCCACTTCGGCGAGATAGCGCCGGGTGGGTGCCCGATAGCCGTCCGGAATCGTGTGGTGCGACGACGCGTGCGATGCCCCGACGATCGAACGGCTGTCACCGTTGGTGGGCAGGAACCAAAAGAACTTCGCAGACAAGAAACCCTCCTAACGTGAACCAATGAGAACCGGCTCAAGCACGCCGGCGTAGCGACGGTCGACCCACTTCGAGAAGTCGGGCGCAGACTGGATCTGCCCCGACTTGGCGAACAGGTCGGCGATCTTCTGTTCCGAGGCGATCACCTGATCGCTGAGTGCTGTCGGCAGTCGTAGGCTGCGGCTCTGCGCGACCTCGGCGGCCTTGGGGTCCAATCCGACTGCCGCGGCGTACTTCTCGGCCCATTCCTGAGGGTGATCCTGAGCCCATTTGGCAGCCTTGGCGAACCTGACCAGCAGATCGGCCAGGGCGGAGCTGCGCTTGGGATCGCCAAGCGCCGCGTCGGCCGCCACCCCGAACCAATAGCCGTTGGTCACTCCTTTGGCCTGCGCAATCGACCGCACCTTGAGCTGTTGCTCGGCCTGCGCGGTGTAGGGGTCCCAGATCGCCCATGCGTCGGCCTGGCCCGCCTTGAACGCCGACAGCGCATCGGCGGGCTGCAGGAACACCAGCTTCACATCGGCCGGTGTCAGCCCGGCCTTGTCCAGTTGACCCAGCAGGTGACCGTGCGCGGAGCTGCCCTTGCCCACCGCGATGCTTTTACCGCGGAGGTCGCTCACGGACTGGATCGGTGAGTCCGCCTGAACGAGGATCTGGTCCCCGACGCCACCACCGTTGTAAGCCGAGACCACCTTCACTTTCGCGTTGGATGCGGCACCGAAGATCGGCGGGGTGTTGCCGGTGATGGCGAAGTCGATCTTGCCCGCGGTCGCGGCCTCGATTTGCGGTGGTCCGGACGTGAACGTCGAGAACGCGATCTGGTAGGGCAGGTTGTCCAGCGCACCGGCGGCGCGCAGCAGCGACTCGGTCCCGCCCTTCTGATCACCCACCTGCAGGGTGACGTCCGAGAGTTCACTGAGCGGCACCGTCGCCGGGGCCTGGGATGCACCCGTGTTCTGCTGGCGCGACACGCAGCCCGTCAGGAGCAGCCCGATGACGGTCAGCGCGATGAACATGCGACGAAATACAGTGAGAGACAAGCTAGCTCCTGTCAGATCTGGACACCGAGTTGCCAGAGCAATTCGGCACGGTGATTGTCATTGGCGGTCGACGAGCTGCCAGTAGGCAGCCTCGGGTCGGTGATGGCCGTCTGGAACTTCACTTCACCGTCGCCCAAGACCAGCACCTGATCCGCCAGGGCGACAGCCTCGTTGACGTCGTGGGTCACCAACAGCACCCCGAACTGGTGGCGCCGCCACAGCTGCAACAACAAGGAGTGCATGCTGAGCCGCGTGAGCGCATCCAGGGCGCCGAACGGTTCGTCCAGCAGAAGCAACTGCGGCTCGGCGACCAGGGCCCTGGCCAGCGAAACCCGTTGGGCCTGACCACCGGACAGTGTCAACGGCCACGCACCCGCGCGATCGGCCAGGCCGACATCGGCCAGTGCCTGGTCGGCCCGAGCCGCCACCTCGGCGCGAGAAAGCCGGAATCGGGTCAGCCCGTATCCGACGTTGGTGCGCACCGTGCGCCAGGGAAACAGCCTCGGCTCCTGGAACGCCAGCGCCGGCGCTCCGCTGACGATGCGCTCACCGGTATGGTCCCGGGTCAAGCCGGCCAGCACACGCAGCACGGCGGATTTGCCGGATCCGCTGCGCCCCACCAAGGCGACGATCTGGCCCGCGCCGACCGCGACCGAAACATCCTTGAGCACATGATGTTCGCCGTACCACTTGTCGATGTGCCGCAGCGATCCGGCCACCCCGGTCTGGCGATCGTAGGTCACGGTCATGACCGATACCTCAGGGCGCGGCGCTCGAGTGAACGCACGATCACATCAGTCGTGATACCCAGCAGCGCATAGACGAAGAGACCGAAAATGATGATGTCGATGCGCAGGAAGTCACGTGCGTTGTTGATCAGGTAGCCGATGCCGTTGTCGGCGTTGATCTGTTCGGCGACGATCAACGTCAGCCATGCGATCGCCAGTGATTGCCGCAGGCCCACCAGTACCTGTGGCGCGGCGCTGGGCGCAATGATGTTGGCGAACCGCTGGCGAAACGAAAAGCCAAGCACCTCAGCCGTTTCGAATAATTTTGGGTCCACCTGCCGGATCGCCGAGAAGGTGTTGAGGTACAGCGGGAAAATGACGCCGAGCGCGACCAGGAGAACTTTGGGAAGTTCGCCGATACCGAACCACAGGATGAACAGCGGGATCAGACCGAGGTGTGGCAGCGCGCGCAACATCTGCATGGGCGGGTCGACCGTCGCCTCGGCCCAGCGGGACAACCCGACTGCGCTCCCCAGCCCGATGCCGACGATCCCACCAAGCAGCAGGCCCTGCGCGACGCGAGCGCCGGAAACCCGCAACGCGTCGGCGAGTTGACCATTGCGGATCAGTTCCAGCCCGGCCTCGGCGATCAGCGACGGTGCGGGCAGCACCTCTTGAGAGATGATGCCCAACGCGCTGCCCACCTGCCACAACGCCAGCAGGATCACCGGCGACGCCCACCGGGCGATCGCCCATTTACGCCGGCGGCGGCGTGGCGGGGTGCGTGAACCGGCCGGCAGAACCGGCGCGGAAGCCTGCACGGCTGATGTGGTCACGATTGGGTCCCCCGATGACACGTGGGTGGCTGACTATGGGCACGCGACAACAAACGAACTCGACGCGTCCATCGACCCTAAAAACCCCCACACGATCGGTTAAGGGTTTGATTCGTGGTGACGAAAAGATCCGCGGAGTCAGCGCCAGCCGTCGGCGGCCTTGGCGGCCCGAACCAGCGCATCGCACAATTCCCGCAACTCGGCTGCGGCCGCACCCTCGTCGACCGCGGTCGCGACGTCTTCGGCCGCGCACCGCACCTGGAACACCCGATCGGACAATTCGGCGGCCTCGTCGGCTGAGAGCACCACGGCATCTTCGGGGATGGCGCTGCCCTTGACCAATGCGCGCTGCTCGTAGGCGCGCTGCCGGCAGGACTGGCGGCAGTACTGCCTGCGCCGGCCCATCCCGACGTCGGCCACCTCACGTCCACACCACCGACACGGCTGGGAGCGGGAACGACGCGTCACGTCATGTGACTGTAGACGGCATCGCGAAGTGATCCCGGTATCATGGGGGGTCGAGTCGGGAACCGTATGCAGTGGTCTTGCGTTAACTACCCGGACTTCAAAGGGCCCCGGCCCTTCATTGGCACTGTGAGGAGAATTGACGATGGCTGATCGTGTCCTGAGAGGCAGTCGCCTCGGAGCCGTGAGCTACGAGACGGACCGCAACCACGACCTGGCGCCGCGTCAGATTGCGCGGTACCGCACCGAGAACGGCGAGGAATTCGAGGTTCCGTTCGCCGACGACGCCGAGATCCCCGGCACCTGGCCCTGCAAGAACGGCCTCGAGGGCACCCTCATCGACGGTGACCTGCCCGAACCCAAGAAGGTCAAGCCGCCGCGCACCCACTGGGACATGCTGCTGGAGCGCCGCTCGGTCGAGGAGCTCGAGGAGCTGCTCAAGGAGCGTCTCGATCTGATCAAGTCGAAGCGCCGCGGCAGCTGATCGCTCGCCTACTTATCCGGCGACTCCGCCCTACCTGACGACACCGCGGGCGCGGTCCAGGCGGCCGCCGAGGCCCCACTGGGCGACCTTGAGCATTGCTTCGCGGATGTTCGAGCCGCTCATCTTCGACACCCCGAGTTCGCGCTCGCGGAACGTGATAGGCACCTCGGTGACGGTGAAACCGTTGTTGATCGTGCGCCAGGTCAGGTCGATCTGGAAGCAGTAGCCCTTGGAATCGACCGCGGACAGGTCGATCTTCTCCAGCACCTCACGCCGGTAGGCGCGGTAGCCCGCGGTGATGTCGTGGATGCCGACGCCGAGCAGCACGCGGGAGTAGGTGTTGGCCGTCTTGGACAGCACCAGCCGCCGGTACGGCCAGTTGCGCACTGTGCCGCCCTGTACGTAGCGCGACCCGATCGCCAGGTCGGCGCCGTTGTCGATGGCGTCGAGCAGCCGGTAGAGCTGTTCGGGCGCGTGGCTGCCGTCGGCGTCCATCTCCACCAGCACGTTGTACTGGCGGCTCAGGCCCCAGGCGAACCCTGCGAGGTACGCCGCGCCGAGGCCGTCCTTGGCGTTGCGATGCATCACGTGAACCCGGTCGGTGTCGGCCAGCGCGAGTTCGTCGGCGAGCTCGCCCGTCCCGTCGGGGCTGCCGTCGTCGACGATCAGCACGTGCACCTCAGGACAGGCCTTGTGCACCCGGCCCACGATCAGCGGCAGGTTCTCCAGCTCGTTGAACGTCGGAATGATCACCAGGGTGCGCTGGCTGGGCCGCACGGCGCCCGTGTTTCCCCGGTCGGTCATGACTCTCCTTTGTCGTGCTGCCCGGCCAGGGCGGCGGTTGAATCGCCCTGCTCCGGCGTGTTCTCGCCGTCGTCTTCGCCCCCGGACATGCTGCCTGCGTCCCGTTCCCGCCGCCTACGGCGTAACGGACGCATGAACCAACCATTGTGCAGCATGGCCCCGATCACGACCGAAATGGCAGCTCCGACCAGCACCCATTGCACCAGCGGCCCCCACCGCGTGGCGAGGGTTTCGCTGGTCTTGAGTCGCATCGTCAGGTCCAGATACCCCGGCGTGAAGAACTGGGTGCGGGCGATTTCCGCGCCGTCCGGAGCGATCACCGCACTGATGCCGACGGTCCCGGCGACCACCACGTAGCGGTCGTGTTCGACGGCCCTGGCCCGGGCGAATGCCAGCAGCTGTTCGCTCATGTTCTGGTCGAACGTGGCGTTGTTGGTCGGAACGGCCAGTAGCTGAGCGCCGTTGCGCACGGACTCGCGCAACGCACGGTCGAAGATGACCTCCCAACAGGTTGCGACGCCGACCGGCACACCGGCGGCGTGCACGACGCCCGAACCGTTGCCGGGCACGAAGTAGCCGGCCCGGTCGGCGAACGACGAGAGGTGCCGGAAGAAGCCCCGCCAGGGCAGGTACTCACCGAACGGCTGGATGATCTGCTTGTCGTGGCGCTCGCCCGGCCCGGTGACCGGATCCCAGACGACGACGGTGTTCGAGGCGTACGGATTCTGCGGGGTCCAGTCCGGGCGCGCGACGACGGCACCGACCAGGATCGGCGCGCCGATCGCCTGCGCAGCAACGCTGATCTGCTGGGCTGCGTCGGCGTTGGTCATCGGGTCGATATCCGACGAGTTCTCCGGCCAGATCACGAACTGCGGCTGGGGCGCCCGGCCTGCGCGCACGTCGTCGGCCAGCTGCACGGTCTGGCGGACGTGGTTGTCCAGGACCGCGCGCCGCTGGCTGTTGAAATCCAGCCCCAGCCGCGGGACGTTGCCTTGGACGGCGGCCACCGTGACCGTCGGCTCATTGCCTGCGCCCCCGGCGGCGCGGCGCACCTGCGGGGCGGCAACCGCGGTGGTGAGCAATACCGCGGTGATGCACAGCCCGGGCATCAGAACCCCGGGCAGCGACACGTGCCCGGCCGTTTTGGCCGCGCTGCTCTGCTGCCACCAGCGTGCGATCTCGAGCACCAGCGCCGCCAGCGAGGTGCCCATCAGTGCGATCCCGAACGACAACAACGGCACCCCGCCGAGCTGCACCAGCGCCAGGAACGGTCCGTTCGTTTGGCCGAAACCGACCACGCCCCAAGGGAACCCACCGAACGGCACGGTCGATTTGAGCCACTCCTGGGCGGTCCACAACACCGCGAGCCACAGCGGCCAGCCGGGGACCCGGCGCACCACCACGGCCAGCAGCCCGAAGATGGCCGGGAAAAGAGATTCCATGGCGGACAGCGCCAGCCACGGCACCGGGCCGACCAGCCCACTGATCCACGGGATCAGCGGAATGTAGAACGCCAGCCCGAACAGGAAGCCGTAACCGAGGCCACCGGCCGGCGTGGTCTTGGGGTGGGTCAGCACCCAGCTCAGCAGCGCGAAGCTCACCACCGCCGACCACCACCAGCCGATCGGCGGGAAGCTGATGCACAACAGCAGCCCGGCGGTCACCGCGACGAGGAGCCGGAACATCCGTGGCGGCAGCGCGGTGCGGATCCAGTTCAGCAGTCGGCTAGCCATGTAGCGCGACACCCCGGTGCACGGTGTGACGGCAGCGCGGCAGCGGATCGCCGGGTGCCAACCGCGGCAGCGCGGGCACCCGTGAGCGCGGATCGGTGGACCAGCGCTGCACACCGTCGGCCGGAGCGGCCACGTCCAGGCCGCCGGCGCCGAGCTCCCACACCGCGTACGACGCGGGCGCACCCGGGACCAGGGTTCCACTGACTCCGTCGCGCACCCCGCCGGCCCGCCAGGCGCCGCGCGTGGCGGCGGCGAACGCCGCACGTACCGAAATCGAGCTGCCGTCGGTCTGGTGATTGCTGGCCGCGCGCACCGTCGACCAGGGATCGATGCTGGTCACCGGGGCATCTGAGCCGAACGCCAAGGGCACGCCTGCCGATGCTAGTAGCGAGAGCGGGTTCAGCGCGGCCGCTCTGCCGATACCGAGGCGGCGGGCGTACATCCCATCGGAACCACCCCACAGAGCGTCGAAATTGGGCTGCATGCTGGCCGTCACCCCGCTGCGGCCCAGGATGGCCGCCTGCTCGGCGTTCACCATCTCCAGGTGCTCGAACCGGTGCCCACAGCGGGCGACGGCGGGCGCCCCGAACCGGTCGACGAGCCGGGTCAGCGCGTCGACCACCGCGGTCACCGCCGCGTCGCCGATGACGTGGAATCCCGCCGTCACGCCGGCCTCGGTGCAGGCGAACAGATGGTCGGCGATGACCTCGGGTTCGAGGTAGCAGTTGCCGGTGCTGTCCGGGGCGTCGGCGTACGGACCGCACAGCCACGCGGTGTGCGAGCCCAGGGCGCCGTCGACGAACAGGTCGCCGGCCAGCCCCTGCGCGCCGGTCGTGTCCATCAGCGCGGTCGCCTGCGCGGCGCTGGACACCGCCTCACCCCAGTAGCCCACCACCTCGACACCGTGTTCGGTCGCGCGCAACTCCTGCCAGTCGTCGGCTCCGCCGATCTGGGGTCCGGCGCACTCGTGGACGGCGACGATGCCCGCGGCTGCCACCGCGTCGAGCGCGGCCCGCCGGGCGTCGGCACGCTGACGGACGGTCAGCAGGCGGCGCGCCTCGGAACGGACCAGGTGGTGAGCGTCCGCCGACAGCGGCCGCTGTGGGTGATATCCGGCGACCGCGGGCAGGCCGGGCACCAGCTCACGCAACCCGGTCGAGGCCACGGCCGAGTGCACGTCGATGCGGGCCAGGTAGGCCGGGAGTGCGCCGACGACGGCGTCGAGCTCCTCGGTGCTGGGTGCCTGGTCACGGGCCCAGCCGGTGTCGTCCCAGCCGTGTGCCCAGACCGGCTGACCAGGGTGGGCGGCGACGTGCTCGGCGACCAGGGACAGGCAGTGCTGTGTGGACGTCGCACCGGTGAGGTCCAGCCCCGTCATCAGCAGACCGGTCGACGTGACATGGATGTGGCTGTCGACGAAGGCGGGTGCGACGAACGCGCCGTCGAGGTCGATCATCTGCGCGTCCGCGAACTGGGATCGGCCGACTTCGTCGCTGCCCAGCCAGGCGACGACGCCGTCACGCACCGCCATGGCGGTGGCATCCGGGTGCGTCGGGCTGTGGATGCGCCCGCCCAGCAGCAGTGTGGTCACGGTCAGTCAGTCTCCCCCGCAGCTGCGGGACAGACGCAACGGGTCAGTATCGGCGGACGATGTTGGCGTCGTGGACCGGTCCGGGAACCTGTTCCTCGACGATCTCGCCGTCGATGTACTCGCCGCGGCCCGAGTAGCCGGGCGCCGTCAGGTTGATGACGCTGACCCGGCGGGCGATACCGCGGGTGAGCAGCATGCCGGCCAACGGGCGCACCGCGCGACGAGTGGGGGGCAGCAGCATCAGCGCGCCGACCGCGGTGGAGACGATGCCGGGAATGAACATCAGGACGGTGCCGAGCGCGACGAGCATGCTGTCGGCGACCGCGCCCTGCGGGTCGGTCCGGGTGCGCTGGAGTTTGAGGATCTGCTTTTTGACCTGCGAGCCGGCCAGCGCGACACCGATCACCGAGGTCGCCAGCAGGATCAGTAGCGTCCAGCCGATGCCGACCGACCAGGTCAGGGCGGCCAGGACCGCCAGCTCGACCACGGCGTAGAGGAAGAACGTCCGCATCACCATGTACTGGCAACGACTCGGGTACCGGCCGGGTTCCGGTTGCCGCTGATAGCAGCCTGAGAGTTCGGTTACGCGGTGATCTCGAGCGCGACGTGCACCTTGTCGATGCCGCCGCGGACCACGCTGTGCAGATAGAACCACCATGAGTGCTGCCAGTAGCGGCGCAGCACCTTGTTGTAGACATCGCGGGTCTCCGAATCCGGCAGCACCCGCGCCGTGGCCTCGACAGCCGGCCCCTTCGGCTTGCCGAGCACGTGGCACTCGGCGATGGTCACCCGCGGGGTGTTGCGGATCCGCTTCACCTTCCACGACACCCGGTCGGTGATGACCAGCAGACGGTCACCGTCGGGGACGCCCCAGATGGCCGTCGGCTTGGGGGTGCCGTCCTTGGTGAACGTGGTGAGCAGCAGGTATTTCGCCTGCGCGACGTCGTGGAAGGTGGGTGCCATCGGTCAGGCGGCCCGCAGTTCCAGGCCGACGTTGCGCGTGGCGCCGCCGCGCAGCTTGGAGAAGAAGTTGAACACCTTGCCGAGCAGCCCGTAGCGGTTGCCGATCGCGTCGTACACCCGCTGGATCTGCTGGGAGTCGTCGAGAATGCTCGCGACCGCCTCCACCGCTTCGCCCTTGACGTTGCCGCTGCGGTCACAGACGGCCAGGGTCACCCGCGGGGTGTTCCGAATCCGTTTGACCTTCCAGGAGTCCTTGCCGGTGATCACCAGAGCGCGGTCGCCGTCCGGAGCGATCCAGATTGGTGTCGGCTTGGGCCTGCCGTCCTTGGTGAAGGTGGTCAGGGAGACGTACTGGGACGTGATCACTTCGCCGAAGCTGGGAGCCATCCGACCAATCTACTGGTGCCCGGCCGAACCTAGCGTGCCTCGAGATCGCCCTCGGTCTCCAGGAGCACCTGGCGCAGCCCGTCCAGCGTCGCCGGATCCGGGTTCTCCCACATGCCGCGCCCGACCGCCTCGAGCAGCCGCTCCGACATGCCGTGCAACGCCCAGGGATTGGATTCGTTCATGAACTTGCGGTTCTCCGGATCCAGCACGTAGGACTCGGTGAGCTGCTCGTACATCCAGTCGGCCATCACGCCCGCGGTGGCGTCGTATCCGAACAGGTAGTCGACCGTGGCGGCCATCTCGAAAGCGCCCTTGTAGCCGTGCCTGCGCATCGCGGCCATCCACCGCGGGTTGACCACCCGCGCCCGGAACACCCGGGTGGTCTCCTCCGACAGGGTGCGGGTGCGCACCGCGTCCGGGCGGGTGTTGTCGCCGATGTAGGCGGCCGGGGCCGTGCCGGTCAACGCCCGCACCGTCGCCACCATGCCGCCGTGGTACTGGAAATAGTCGTCGGAGTCGGCGATGTCGTGTTCACGCGAGTCGGTGTTCTTGGCGGCCACCACGATTCGCCGGTACTGGGCGGACATGTCCTGCGCCGCCGGCCTGCCGTCGAGTTCACGGCCGTAGGCGAACCCGCCCCACGCGGTATACACCTCCGCCAGGTCCGCATCGTCACGCCAGTTGCGGCTGTCGATGAGTTGCAGCAGACCGGCCCCGTAGGTTCCCGGTTTGGACCCGAAAATTCGTGTGGTGGCTCGTCTTTCATCACCGTGCTCGGCGAGGTCGACCTGGGCGTGGGCGCGGACGAAGTTCTGCTCGGCCGGCTCGTCGAGACCGGCCACCAGCCGCACCGCGTCGTCGAGCATCGTCACGACATGCGGGAAGGCGTCGCGGAAGAAGCCGGAGATCCGGACGGTCACGTCGATCCGCGGCCGGCTCAGTTCGGCCAGCGAGATGGCCTCCAGGTCGACCACACGCCGGGATGCGTCGTCCCACACCGGCCGGACACCGAGCAGCGCAAGCACTTCGGCGATGTCGTCGCCCGAGGTGCGCATGGCCGAGGTGCCCCACACCGACAGACCGACCGACGCCGGCCACTCACCGTGATCGGTGCGGTAGCGCTCGAGCAACGAATCCGCCATGGCGACTCCGGTTTCCCACGCCAGTCGCGACGGCACGGCCTTGGGGTCCACGGAGTAGAAGTTGCGCCCGGTGGGCAGCACGTTGACCAGGCCGCGCAGTGGCGAGCCCGACGGGCCCGCCGGGATGAAGCGGCCGTCCAGTGCGCGCAGCACCTGCGTGATCTCACGGGCCGTTCCGGCCAGCCGCGGCACCACTTCGGTGGCCGCGAACCGCAGGATTGCCGCGACACCGTCATCGTCGGTCAGCTCCGTGACCCGGTCGGCGTCCCAGCCGGTGGCCTGCAGACCGGCCAACAGCGCGCGGGCCTGCTTCTCGGCCTCGTCGACCTCGGTGCGATCAGCGCTGCCGTCCTCGGCCAGCCCGAGTGCCTGACGCAGACCCGGGAGGTGTTGCTCACCGCCGAACAGCTGCCGGGCACGCAGGATGGCCAGCACCAGATCGAGTTGGGCCTCATCGGCCGGTGCGACGCCGAGGATGTGCAGCCCGTCGCGGATCTGGACGTCCTTGATCTCGCAGAGCCAGCCGTCGACGTGCAGCAGCATGTCGTCGAACGAATCGTCCTCGGGCCGTTCGGCCAGTCCCAGATCGTGATCCATCTTCGCCGCGCGCATCAGTGTCCAGATCTGCTGGCGGATCGCCGGCAGCTTGCCCGGGTCGAGTGCGGCGATGTTGGCGTGCTCGTCGAGCAGTTGTTCCAGGCGGGCGATGTCGCCGTAGCTTTCGGCGCGCGCCATCGGCGGGATCAAGTGGTCGACCAGGGTGGCGTGGGCGCGGCGCTTGGCCTGGGTGCCCTCCCCCGGGTCGTTGACCAGGAACGGGTAGATCAGCGGTAGGTCGCCGAGCGCCGCGTCCGGCCCGCAGGACGCCGACATGCCGACCGTCTTGCCGGGCAGCCATTCCAGGTTGCCGTGCTTGCCCAGGTGCACGGCGGCGTGCGCGCCGAAACCGTGCCGCACCCACAGGTAGGTGGCCAGGTAGTGGTGGCTGGGCGGCAGGTCGGGATCGTGGTAGATCGCGACCGGGTTCTCCCCGAATCCCCGCGGCGGCTGCACCAGGATCAGGATGTTGCCGGATTGGATTGCGGCGACCACGATTTCGCCATCCGGGTCGCGACTGCGGTCGACGAACAGCTCGCCGGGCGGCGGCCCCCAATGGGCGACCATCGCGTCGGTGAGCTCAGCGGGCAAGGCGGCGAACCACTCCCGGTACTGCGCGGCCGGGATACGAATCGGATTGCCCGCCAGCTGACCGTCGGTCAGCCAGTCCGGGTCCTGGCCGCCGCGTTCGATGAGTGCGTGCATCAGCGCGTCGCCGTCGGATGCCTCGACGCCGGGGATGTCGCCGATCTGGTACCCCGCGTCGCGCAGGGCATGCAGCAGCGCGACAGCGCTGGCCGGGGTGTCCAGACCGACCGCGTTGCCGATCCGGGAATGCTTGGTCGGATACGCCGAGAACACCAGGGCCAACCGTTTGTCGGCAGGCGCGACCCGGCGCAGGGTGGCGTAGTTGACGGCCAGGCCGGCCACCCGCGCGCACCGCTCCGGGTCCGGCACATAGGAGATCAGGCCGTCTTCGTCGATCTCCTTGAACGAGAACGGGACCGTGATGATCCGGCCGTCGAATTCGGGCACCGCGACCTGGGTGGCGACGTCCAGCGGGCTCAGGCCGTCGTCGTTGTCGGACCAGGTGGCCCGCGAACTGGTCAGGCACAGTCCTTGCAGGATCGGGACATCAAGGGCAGCAAGGTGTTTGACGTTCCAGTTCTCGTCGTCATGGCCTGCCCCCGCGGTCGCCGGACGGGCGCCGCCCGCGGCCAGAACGGTGACCACCATCGCGTCGGCCGTGCCGAGCAGCTCGAGTAGTTCGGGTTCGGGCGTGCGCAGCGAGGTGCAGTACACCGGCAGCGGGCGACCACCGGCCGCCCTGATCGCGGTGCACATGGCGCGGATGTAGTCGGTGTTGCCGGCCAGCTGCTGAGCCCGGTAGAACAGCACCGCGATCGTGGGCCGGGGGTCGGTTCCGCGCTCCAGCCCGCAGCCGTCGCACCCCTCGCATCGCGGCTCCAGCACACCCCAGGCCGGGGTGGCCGACGGCGGGCTGAAGCCGAATCCGGTCATCAGCAGGGTGTCGGACAGGAAGGCGTGCAGTTGCCGGAGGTTCTCCACCCCGCCCTGTGCCAGATAGATGTGGGTTTGCATGGCGATGCCCGCGGGCACCGTGGAGCGCTCCATCAGATCCGCGTCGGGCGCCTGTTCGCCGCTGACGACGACGGTCGGTCGTCCACTGGCCACCACCGCGTCGATACCGTCCTGCCAGGCCCGGTAGCCGCCGAGAATCCGTATCACCACGGCGTCGGCGTCGGCGAGGAGCTCGGTGAGCTCGCCGTCGATCAGTCGCGCCGGGTTGCGCAGGAGGAAATCAGCTCCGCTGGCGCGCGCGGTGATCAGGTCGGTGTCCGACGTCGACAGCAACAACACGGTGGGAGGCACCCACCATTCGTACCGTACGGGCGCCCGCTGCCCCTATTCGGATCGTGGGTTGGCGTGCACGAACGCGACGACGGCCTCGGCCAGTTCCGGCCCCTTGTCCTCCTGCAGGAAGTGGCCTGCTCCGACGATCGTCACGTGCGATTGCCCACGTGCGCCAGGAACGTGCTCCCGCAGCACCGGCTCGGCAGCGCCGGTGATCGGATCGGAATCGGAAAATGCTGACAGAAATGGCTTTTCGAACCGACCCAGCGCGGCCCACGCCGCCCGGTTGGCCGGGGCCGCCGGGTCGTCCGGGCTGATCGGCACGAGCATGGGAAACTGCCTGGCCCCGGCTTGATAGCTGTCGTCGGGGAATGGCGCATCGTAAGCCGCGATCGTCTCGGCCGACAGCTCCGAAACCGACCCGCCGTTGACGATCTGCCCGGCCGGGAACATCGGCACCTCTTGGCTGAACTTCTGCCAAGCCAGGAACGCCTCACCGGGGTGATGATCACCTGTCGGCAGCATGGTGTTGGCGGCCACCACCCGGGCGAACCGATCCGGATGCTCGCCCACGAGTCGCAGCCCGATCAGCCCACCCCAGTCCTGACATACCAGCGTGACGTCGGCGAGACCGATCTGCTCGATCGCCGCCCACATCCAATCCACGTGTGCCTGATAGCTGTAATCGTCTCGGCTGGTGGGCTTGTCGCTGCGCCCGAACCCGACCAGGTCGATCGCCACCGCACGCAGTCCGGCATCGACGAGCACGGGGATCATCCGCCGGTACAGGTAGCTCCAGGACGGCTCGCCGTGCAGCAACAGCACCACCTCGCCGTCGGACGGCCCCTCGTCGAGATAGTGCATCCGTAGCGTGCCGCCGTCCCCGGAGTCGACCTCGACGTAGCGCGGTTCGAAGGGAAAGTCCGGCAACGCGGCGAATCGCTCGTCGGGGGTGCGCAATACATCCATTGGTGTGCTCCTGTACCTCAGCGGGTTGGTGGTTCACGGTCGACGGTGGCGGGACACCACTGCCGAAGTTGCATCCGAGCGACGTCGACGGCGTCGCGCATCGGGGTGATGTCCCCCCGCACCCGGCCGACCAGCATGCCGCCCTGAAGCGCTGCAATAACGTTGGCGGCCAGTCGATCCGGTTCGGCATCGGCTCTTAATGCGCCGCGTTCCTGCATCGTGCGCAGCCCGTCGGCGAGCAGACCCACCCATCGGTCGAAGGCCGCGTCGACGCGCGGCCGAAAGGCCTCGTCGTCCATCAACTCGGCGGCCAACTTGCCCAGCGGACACGCGAACGGGCCGCCGGGAGCCGAGTGCATCGCCACGATGCCGGCCATCCAGGCGTTCAACGTGGCCCAGGAATCGATGTGCGTCAACCCGGGCTGGGCTGCGAGAACGATCTCCAGCTGTCGGTCGATCACGGCACCGACCAGCTCAGCCTTGTCGTCGAAGTAGTGGTAAAGCTGGGACTTTCCGCAACCCGCGACCGCGAGCACGTCGTCGAGACTGGTAGCGCGGACACCTCGTTGGTAGATCAGCAGCGCCGCGGCGTCCAGAATCGCTGCGCGTGTCCGCCGGCCCCGCGCGGTCAGCGGCACCGGCGTGGCGCGTCCGCCAGTCAGCGCCGTGCCTTGGCGTGGTGAAGCAGTTCGTCGACGGACCATTGATCGCCGGCGTGCGTGCCGTACTTGGCGTCGATGACGGTGCCGTTGGTGTCGATCAGGATATCGGCGGGCAGACCGAGATGACCCCCGTTGGCCCGATGCATCCCGTCCTTCAGCCTCAACTTCCCGGCCAGGGACCGGTCCATCAGGCCCTTGACGACCGGCGCCAGCGAGCGCGGGTCGGCTATCGCTCGGACCGAGGTCTCCACGCCGAACCTCCGGTAGAGCCGCCGTTCCGGGTCAGCGACGAGGTCGAAGGGCAGATCATCCACGTAGGTGGCGAGCTCCTCGGGCGTGGAGTGGAACAGCACCACCTCGCGGATTCCGCTTGCCGTGATCTCGGCATGACGCTTGACCACCGACTGAAGGTGCACGTTGCAGATCGGGCAGCCGGCGAAACGCCGAAACTGGAGGTGCACCAGCAGATCTGGATCAGGCACGACCACGATGCCGCCCTTGACGGTGCGCAATTCATCAGCTTCGACGCAATCTCCGGGCTTGACCCGAGCGAGCACCATCACTACAGAGTCGACTCCAGAAACTGTACTGTCAAGTCCAGTTTGACGTCGGGGTCAGTCCGCCGAGAACGGACTCAACGCAAGACCGACCACGGCGACCACGGCCACCGGAGCAAGCAGCGGCAGCCACGGCAGGTCGACGGGCACCGCGGCAGCCAGGGCACCGGCCGCGGCGAAGCCGGCGATCCCGATCGCCGTGACCCGGGTCAGGGTGGCGTACGTCAACACCAGATACGCCGCCGCGCACACCCCCGACGTCGCGGCCAGCATCGGGTGCGGTCCAGTCAGCACGATCGCGGCCGTCGCCGCCAGAACGGCCACCGTCGCCGCGGCACGCACGAACAGACCGACGATGATGGCGATCAACGCCACCGCCGCCGCGGCGAGCCAGCGGGTATCGGCACCGACCGCCGTCGCCGCCGTCATCGCGACTGCGAACGATGCCGCCACCAGCCGCCGCACCGTCATGACGACCGCCGGCCACGATCGGGCACCAGGCTCATCGCCTGGTCGAGCGCCACGTCAGCCGGCCACGGCACCACATCGACGCCGATGACCCTCATGTCCCGGTACATCGATGAACGCTGCAACGCCCACATTCGCTGCAGAAGCGGCTGGTCGTCGTCGGCAAAGGGCCAGCCTTCCAGCACGTCGACCGCCACCACGGTGTGTCCCCGTTTGCACAGGTCGATGAGTGCCAGCGCGAACTGGGTGTCGAGCAGCGTCGAGAAGGCCACCACGACGGCGCCCGGCGGGACCGCGGCCCGCGGCGCCAAAGTACCTGCGGTCTGCTGGTATTCGCTGCCCACACCGAGCGCCGCGTCGAGCACCCGGTAGAACTGTCGCCGGCCGATATCGGCACCGAGCCACCGTGGCCGGCGCCCCCCGAGGCCGACGATGCCGGCACGGTCGCCGTTGCGCAGCGCGGTCTGCACCGCCTGTGTCGCGCCGCGCAACGCCCGTTCGGTGACGGTGGTGGCCGGGCCTGCGGGCTGTGCACTCATGTCGACGAGCACCACGACGTCGGCGGCCCGGTCGGTCAGCCGTTCGGTGACGTGCAGGCTGCCGCGGCGGGCACTGACCGCCCAGTTGACGGTGCGGAGCTGATCCCCCGGCAGGTAGGGGCGAATCTCGGCGAACTCGACGCCCGGCCCGATGTGGCGGGTCAGGTGGGTGCCCAACCGGTCGGGCAGTTCGGTTCGCGGAATCCCGGTCGGTTGCGGGGGCGCCACCGGGAAGACGAACAGGTCGGCGGCGTCGACGGTGGCGGTGCCGGTCAGCAGTCCACCGGCCGCGTCGAGCCGGACCCGGGCGCGCAGGGGGTAGTGGCCCCACCTCCCCGCCGTCGCGGACACCGTGGCGCTCCTGGCGTCGGCGGTGACGATCTCGATGTCCAGGCCGTCCACCGCCCCCAGTTCCAGTGTCGCGTTCGCGCTGTTCTCCGCCAGCTCGGCGCGCAGCTGCACCGGCTCGTTCTCGAAGCACCGGGTCAGCGCCGGGTAGCCCTTGACCGAGACCGACACAGGTCTGTGCTGCCAACTGATCGAGGCGAGCACCCCCAGCATCGGCGCCACGAAAGCGATCAGCTGCCAGCGCGACGCAATCACCGCCGCGACCAGCCCCACCCCGACGCACGTCATCAGTGTCACCGTCAATTTGGATGCGCGCCAATGCAATACAGCATCGACCGAACGGGGGCCGTCCATCATCGTGCGCCGGCGCGGGGAACCGGCAGGCGCCGCAGGAGTTGCTCGACGACGTCGGATCCGTGCACGCTGCGAACCCACATCTCCGGTCGCAGGCTGATCCGATGGGCGATCGCGGGGACCGCCAGCGCCTTGACATCCTCGGGGATCACGTAGTCGCGGCCCGATACCAGGGCCCGGGCCCGGGCCAGTTGGACAAGGTCGAGTTCGGCACGCGGGCTGGCGCCGACAGCCACCTGCGGATGACTGCGGGTGGCCGTCGCCAGCGACACCACATAGTGCAGAACATCGTCGTGCACCGACACCTGCTCCACCAATTCCCGCATGGCCAGCAGATTTTCGGCGTCCACCACCTGGTTGACCGTCGCCTCGGCCGAGCCCCGGTCCAGCCGGCGGCGCAGCATCGACGCCTCCTCGGTCTCGGACAGATACTTCAGCGCCACCTTGACCGCGAACCGATCCAGCTGCGCTTCCGGCAGCGGGTAGGTGCCCTCGTATTCGATCGGGTTGTCGGTGGCCAGCACGATGAAAGGGGCCGGCAGCCGGTGGGTTTGGCCGTCGATGCTGACCTGACGTTCGGCCATCGCCTCCAGCAGCGCAGCCTGCGTCTTGGGTGGCGTGCGGTTGATCTCGTCGGCCATCAGCAGGTTGGTGAAGATCGGGCCGGGCCGGAATTCGAAGCGGCCCGACTGCATGTCGTAGATCGTCGACCCCAACAGGTCGGCGGGCAGCAGGTCCGGGGTGAACTGCACGCGGGTGAACCGCAGGCCGAGGGCCGCGGCGAAGGACCGGGCGATCAGTGTCTTGCCCATACCGGGCAGGTCCTCGATCAGCACGTGCCCGCCCGCGAGCACCGTGGTCAGAATCAGTGTGAGGGCGGCCCGCTTTCCGACCACCGCACGCTCGATCTCGTCGAGCACCGCTTCGCAGTACGCCGTCATCGCCGGAGCGGGCATGGTCATAGGTTTTCCATCCGTCGCAGGATCTCCTCGAGGGTGGCGTACCCCGGTCCGGGTTCACGGCTCCGGGTTCGCTCGATGTTGTTCGGATCAACCCACGGCCACAGCTCGTCGCCGAACACGATGCGCCCGGTCGCCTGTAGGGCCACGGGATCCCGCTGACGGGTGGCGAGCACGAACTCGCGGGCCAGCTTCGGCCGCAGATGCCGGTCCCAGTCTTCCCGGGTGGCATCCGCCCACTGAACTGTCGACTCGGTGCGCGACCGCCAGCGCCACAATGCCTCCGCCGGGTCGTCCGACGGCAGTTCGGGTACCGACCGGCCTTGTGCCGCAACGACAGTCAGCCGGGCGGCGATGAGGAATGCAGCTACCGCGAGCCCCGCGACCGGCATGATCCACCGCCCGGCATTCAGCACGATCGCCAGCACTTCCGCTGCCACGACCAGCAGGAGGCCGCCTCCCACCAGCCGGATCACGCGGGGCTCCGCAGCTCGCCGAGGACCAGGCGAAGCGCCCGTTCGGCGGTTTCGCGGTGTCCCTCGTTCATCACGTGGGTGGAGAACCGGGCCTCGGCGAACAGGGTGACCAGTTCGGTGGCGCTGCCGGCGTGGATCGCCTGATGGTCGACGGCACGGGCCAGCACCTCGGACGGGGTGTCCGACTCCTGCGGGGCCACGCCGGGGGCGCCGGCCAGTGCGTGTTCCATTGCCGCATAACACGCGATGATGGCCTCCCGCGGTTCACGGCTGAGGTCGCCGACTTCGGCCAGACCGCGCTCGGCGGCCAGCGCGAGTGATCCGGGTCCGGGCGGCACCGCGTCGCGGGGGCGGTCGTCAGGTGGCGGTGGCGCCGGCTCCCGACGTCGTTCGCGCGCCCGGAGCACGATCGCGCCGATCAGCGTGACGAGCAGAAGCGCCGCGAAAGCAGCCAGGAGATACCAGAAGAACGGGTCGGCGGCGGCGGGTTCGGGTGTCGGTGGCGGCCGGGCGGCGGCCTGGCCTGGCGGTGCGGTGCCGGTGGGCGTGGCGATGGGCGGCGCCGGCGGCGGACCTCCACTCAGTTGCGGGAGGCGCAGCTGAGTGAACAGCGCGGCCATCATCAACCACGCCAGCACCGCCGCGACGATAACCAGCACGAAGCGCCAGCTCCGTCGCACACCTACGCCGCCACCGCCACCGGGTACGTGAGTTCGCGCGGCCTGCGTGGCGCGCTGCGGGTCGCGCAGCTTCGCCACGAACGCGACGATCATCACCAGCAGACAGGCCAGCACCAGAGTCAGCAGCGCGAGCAGGCTGCCGGTTCCGCCGGTCGGCGGGGTCCGCGGCGGCCGCGGCGCATCCGGCAGATGCCCGCGCAACGCGAGGCCGAGCAACAGGATCAGCGCGACCAGTGCGACCACCCTCGGTGTGGCAGCCGTCGCCATGGCCCGAACATACGCCCGTACGGTGGATGGGTGAAGCGTTTGCGTGACGACGACGCCTGCCCCGGTGCGCTGCAGGTGCACCAGGCGGCGGACGGCGCGCTGGCCCGCCTGCGGCTGCCCGGGGGGATGATCGCCGCCCGGCAGTTGGAAGCGTTGGCGCACACCGCCGCCGAATTCGGCAACGGCACTCTGGAGCTCACCGCACGCGGCAATCTGCAGCTGCGCGGGGTGCGGGATACCGCGGCGGTCGCCGACGCCTCGGCCGCTGCCGGGCTGTTGCCCTCGCCGACGCACGAACGGGTGCGCAATATCGTCGCCTCGCCGTTGTCCGGCCGGGTCGGCGGCGCGGCGGATGTGCGGCCGTGGGTGATCGAGCTGGATCTCGCCATTCAGGCCGACGCGGAGTTGGCGCGGTTGCCGGGAAGGTTCCTGTTCGGCCTCGACGACGGCCGCGGCGACATCTCCGGATTCGCCGCCGACGCCGGGGTCCATGTGCACTCCGACGGTGTCGCGTTGTTGCTGGCCGGTCGCGACACCGGGGTCCGGGTGGCTCCGGGTGACGTGGTGTCGGCGTTGATCACGATTGCGCGACGGTTCGTCGAGATCCGCGGAACCGCTTGGCGGGTGGCCGAATTGGATGATCCGTCGACGCTGTTGGCGGGTTTCCCGACGACAGCGGCACCCGGAGCCGAATATCCGCCCGTGTTACGGCCGCCGGTCGGCTGGATCGCGCAGGACGACGGCCGGGTGGCGCTGGGCGCAGCGATCCCCCTCGGTGTTCTGCAATCCCGCCAGGCCGAGTTCGTCGCGGCGATCGACGCGCCGGTGATCATCACGCCGTGGCGCTCGGTGCTGGTCTGCGACCTGGACGAGCCAGTGGCCGACACGGCGTTGCGGGTGCTGGCGCCGATGGGGTTGGTATTCGACGAGAACTCGCCGTGGCTGGACGTCAGCGCCTGCGTGGGCAGCCCGGGCTGTGAGAAGTCGCGGGCCGACGTGCGCGCGGAGGCCGCCCGGGTGGCGCTCGACGAGGACGCGCGCCTGCGCAGCGGCCACGTTCACTATGTGGGATGCGAGCGGGCGTGCGGCAGTCCCCCGGCAGGTCAGGTGTTCGTGGCGACGGCGGAGGGGTTCCGGCCCGCATCTCGGTAGGCCGTAGGGTGATCGCGTGCTCGACTACATTCGCGACGCAGCCGAGATCTATCGGCAGTCGTTCGCGACGATTCGTGCCGAGGCCGATCTGACCGCGTTTCCCGGGGATGTGGCGCGGGTCGTCGTCCGGTTGATCCACACCTGCGGTCAGGTCGACGTGGCCGAGCATGTGGCATTCAGCCCGGGCGTGGTCAGCGCGACGCACGCCGCCCTATTGGCCGGGGCGCCGATCCTGTGCGACTCGTCGATGGTCGCGGCCGGCATCACCGCAGCCCGTCTGCCCGCGGGCAACGAGGTGGTGTCGCTGGTGGCCGATCCGCGGGCGCCCGAGCTGGCCCAGCGCGCCGGGAACACCCGCTCGGCCGCTGGTGTCGAGCTGTGGGCCGATCGGATGGCCGGTGCCGTCGTCGCCATCGGGAATGCGCCGACGGCGCTGTTCCGGCTGCTGGAGCTCATCGACGACGGCGTGCCCGCCCCGGTGTCGGTGCTGGGCGGGCCGGTCGGATTCGTCGGCTCGGCGCAATCCAAGCAGGAGCTGATCGACCGGCCGCGGGGCATGGAGTACCTGGTGGTGCAGGGCCGGCGCGGAGGCAGCGCGATGGCGGCCGCCGCGGTGAACGCGATCGCGAGTGAGCGCGAATGACCGGCACGGGCACTCTCTACGGCGTCGGCCTCGGCCCTGGTGATCCGGAGCTGGTGACGGTCAAGGCCGCCCGGATCATCGGCGCGGCCGACGTGGTGGCCTATCACAGCGCGCGGCACGGCCGCAGCATCGCACGGCGCATCGCCGAGCCCTACCTGCGCGACGGCCAGTTCGAAGAGCACCTGGTCTACCCGGTGACCACCGAGACCACCGAGCACCCCGGCGGCTATGCCGGCGCGATGGAGGACTTCTATCGCGAGGCGGCCGACCGGATCGCCGCCCACCTCGACGCCGGGCGTGATGTCGCGCTGCTCGCGGAGGGCGATCCACTGTTCTACAGCTCGTACATGCACATGCACACCCGGCTGACCGAGCGGTTCAGCGCGGTGATCATCCCGGGCGTGACATCGGTGAGCGCAGCCTCCGCGGCGATAGCCACTCCCCTGGTGACCGGCGACGAAGTGCTCTCGGTGCTGCCCGGCACCATGCCGGTGCGCGAGCTCGCCCGCCGCCTCGCCGACGCCGACGCAGCGGTGGTGATGAAGCTGGGACGGACGTATCCCCAAGTGCGGGAAGCACTTTCGATGGCAGGCCGCCTCGATGAGGCGTTCTACGTCGAGCGGGCCAGTACCGACTCGCAACGCGTGCTGCCTGCCGGCGAGGTCGAGGCCGAATCGGTGCCCTACTTCTCGCTGGCCATCTTGCCGGGCGGAGCGCGGGCCAAGCCGGTCACCGGCGGCGTCACCGTGGTGGGTCTCGGCCCCGGTGACATCGACTGGATGACGCCGCAGAGCCGGCACGAGCTCGCGACGGCCACCGATCTGATCGGCTACGGCCCCTACCTGGATCGCGTCCCGGCGCACGCCGGGCAGCGGCGCCACCCCAGCGACAACACCGACGAACCGGCGCGGGCCCGCCTGGCGTGCGAGCTGGCCGAGCGGGGACATGCCGTCGCGGTGGTGTCCTCGGGTGATCCCGGCGTCTTCGCGATGGCCTCCGCGGTGCTCGAAGAGGCCAAGCAGTGGCCGAACGTCGCCGTTCGGGTCATCCCGGCGATGACGGCCGCGCAGGCGGTCGCCAGCCGGGTCGGTGCGCCGCTGGGGCATGACTATGCGGTGATCTCACTGTCCGACCGACTCAAGCCGTGGGACATCATTGCCGCCCGACTCTCGGCGGCCGCCGAGGCGGACCTGGCGCTGGCGATCTACAACCCGGCCTCCAAGAGCCGCACCTGGCAGGTCGCGGCGATGCGGGATCTGCTGTTGGAGCACCGCGAACCGGGCACGCCCGTGGTGATCGGCCGCGACGTGGCCGGACCGCACGAGTCGGTGAAGGTCGTGCGGCTCGGCGATCTGGACCCCGCCGACGTCGACATGCGGTGCCTGCTGATCGTGGGCTCGTCGCAGACGCAGTGGTACGGCGACACGGTGTTCACGCCGCGGCGCTATCCTCAGTAACTTCTTTAGGCTCATCGACCACAGCCGTCACAATCGGACGAGATTCGTCGTAGCGTCGAACTAATGTTCGAAGAGTGCTGGAGCTGCTGGAAGACGTGCTGATCGCCTGGGACAAGGCGGCGGCGCAATCGGCGACGGACATACCAGCACCCGAATTGTTGGCCGTGCTCGAACGCGTCGAGCGGTTACGCCGACAACTGCCCGCGATGGAACACACCGTCCTGACACAGCTCCAGTCACAGACCTCGGCTGTCGATATAGGCGCCAAGTCCTGGCGCGCAGTGTTGACACACCGCCTCGGCATCAGCAGCGCCGACGCCACCCGCCGACTGAGTGACGCCGCTGAACTTGGACCGCGACAATCGCTAACCGGAGAAGCACTTCCACCGGCTCTACCTGCGACCGCGGCCGCCCAAGGCCGTGGAGAGATAGGCGCCGACCACGTATCAGTGATCCGGTCTTTCATGGATCACTTACCCGCAGCGGTCGACGGGGCAACCCGCGAGCACGCCGAAGCCCAACTAGGCGGACTGGCCGGCGGGCTCACTCCGGAGGCACTGCGCAAACTCGCCCACCAGCTGATGGCGATGATCAACCAGGACGGCATCCTCGACGACGAGCGCGACCAGGCCCGCAAACGCGGGATCGTCGTCGGTCCACAACAAGTCGACGGTATGAGCAGGATTTCCGGCTGGGCGGATCCGGAATTGCGAGCGGCTCTGGACGCCACCAACGCGAAGCTCGCGGCCCCGGGTTACTGCAATCCCGACGACGAAACACCCTGTGTCGATGGCACACCCAGCGAACGACAGATCACCGGTGACATGCGATCGGGCGCCCAGCGTACCCATGACGCACTCAAGACCGTGTGCATGGCGATGCTCTCGTCTGGACAGCTGGGTCAACACAATGGCCTGCCGGTCACCATCGTCGCCACCACCACGCTGGAACAGCTGACCTCGGCCGCCGGGCTGGCCCACACCGGCGGCGACACCTATCTGCCCATGTCGACGGTCATCCGGTTGGCTGCCCGCGCACACCCTTATCTGACAGTCTTCGAATCACCACGAGAGATCAAGCTCTATTACGGGCGCACCCGCCGAACCGCCAGTCCCGGGCAACGCCTCGCCCTCTACGCGATCGAGAGGGGGTGCACCAAACCGGGCTGCACCGCACCCGCGTACCACAGCCAAGTCCATCATGCCGTCCACGACTTTGCCCTCGGCGGCAACACCGACATCAACGAACTCACCCTGGCCTGTGGCTGTGACAACCGCATGGTCAACACCGGACCCACCGGCTGGACCACCCGAAAACGCAGACGGGACAACAAGACCGAATGGATTCCGCCGCCGCATCTCGACCGAGGTCAGACGCGGATCAACCTGTATCACCACCCCGAAGTGCTGCTCTGCTAGAGACGCTCCACCCAGGCTGCCGCCTCGTCCACGGTGTCAACAGCCGTGACACCCGCGGGCAGCGGCGGCCGGTCGATCATCACCACGGTGACGCCGAGGTCTCTGGCGGCGGCGAGTTTGGCCTCGGTCAGCGCTCCCCCGCTGTTCTTGGTGACCAGCACGTCGATCCGGTTGTCCCGCAGCAGTGCGCACTCGTCGTCGTAGCCGTACGGCCCGCGCGACAGCACCACCTCGTGGTTGCGCGGGAGCACTTCGGCATCCGGCGGTGTCACCACCCGGATCAGGAACCACGCATTGCTGCCGGTGAACGGCCTCACCCCGGACCGGCCGGTGGTGAGGAACACCCGCGAAAAGCCTTGTTCGGCAATGTGATCAGCCGCTTCGACGTCGGAGGCCACCTGTACCGTGCCGGCCGGGTCCCACGCCGGGCGGGACAGCACCAGGTACGGCACGCCCAGTTCGGCGCAGGCTTGTGCCGCGTGCGCGGTCATGGTGGCGGCGAACGGGTGCGTGGCGTCGACAACGGCCCCGATGTCGTTGGCACGCAGCCACTGTCGTAGACCGTCCACTCCGCCGAATCCGCCGATGCGGACCGGCCCGACCGGCAGCGCCGGATCTGGCACCCGGCCGGCCAGCGAGCTGACGATGTCGCAGTCCGGGTGCAGCCGAGCCGCCAGCGCCCGCGCCTCGCCGGTGCCGCCCAGCAACAAGATCCGCATCAATGCCTGCTGCCGCGAGTGCGGCCCGAGGAGTACAGGTAGCTGTCGGTGAAGCCCTCGGCGGCAAGTACATCCCCGACGATGATCACCGCGGTCTTGGTGATCTGCGCGTCGTGCATCTTGGCGGCGATGTCGGCCAGCGTGCCGCGCAGCACGGTCTCCTTCGGCCAGCTGGCGAACGCGACGACAGCGACCGGGGTGTCCGGGCGGTAGCCACCGTCGAGCAGTTCCGGCACGATCGCGTCGATCCGGTGTGCGGCCAGGTGCAGTACCAGCGTCGCTCCGGGCTTGCTGAGGGTGACCAGGTCCTCACCCTCCGGCATCGCGGTCGACAGGGTGGACACCCGGCTCAGCGTCACGGTCTGGGCCACCCCGGGCACGGTGAGCTCTCGGCCGAGCGCCGCGGCTGCGGCGGCGAATGCCGGTACGCCGGGCACGATTTCGTAGCCGATACCGAGCGCGTCGAGGTGACGGCACTGCTCGGCCAGCGCGCTGTAGATCGCCGGGTCACCCGAGTGCAGCCGCGCCACATCGAGCCCGGCAGCGTCGGCTTCGGCCAACTCGGCGATGATCTGCTCCAGCGTCAGCGGTCCGGTGTCGACCACTGTGGCGTCGGCGGGGCACAGCGCCAGCAGATCGTCGGGCATGATCGAGCCGGCGTAGAGGCAGACCGGGCACTTTTGCAGCAGCCGCTGCCCCCGCACGGTGATGAGGTCGGCCGCACCCGGACCGGCACCGATGAAGTACACCGTCACTGCTTGGTCACCACCCACTGAGTGACGGGCATGGCCGGTCGCCAGCCGGTGAAGCCACCGACAGGTTCGCCCGTGTAATGCTGAAACTTCCGGAGTTCGCCGCCCACCTTCGAATGCCACTGAGCGAGAAGTGCTTCCGATTCGACGGTGACGGCATTGGCGACCAGTCGCCCGCCGACCGGCAGGTATTTCCAACACTCATCCATCAAGCCCGGCTGGCTGACCCCGCCGCCGATGAAGATCACGTCCGGCGTCGGCACTGTGTCGAACATCTCGGGAGCGTCGAAGGTCACCTCGACTCGCACACCGAACGCCCGTACATTGGCCTCGATTCGTTCGCGACGCCCGGCGACGCGCTCGAAGGCCGTTGCGCGACAACCCGGCCCGCTACGGCACCACTCGATGGCGATACTGCCCGAACCGGATCCGACATCCCACAGCGACTCACCTGGCCGCGGTGCCAGCGCGGCGATGGTGACCGCACGCATCGCCTGCTTGGTGATCTGCCCGTCATGCGCGAACGCAGCATCCGGAAGGACGGACGACTGCCGCTCATCGGGCAGGTAGTGCACCGCGACGACGTTGAGATCGTCGACGCCCTCAGGCGGGTCGTCGGCCCAATCGCGCGCGGTACGGGTGCGGTAACGCTCTCCGGGACCGCCGAGTTGCTCCAGGACAGTGAATTCCGAGTGACCCCGCCCGGTTTCGGTCAGTAGGCGCGCCAGCTGCGCCGGGCCCTGACCGTCACGGGTCAGCACGATCGCGCGGCCCCCTCGGCGCACAGCCGCTGCCGGGACGTCCAGCATCAGGCTGATCACCTCGGTGTCCTGAACCGACCAGCCGAGCCGGGCACAGGCCAGGGTCACACTCGACACATGCGGCAACACCCGCACCCGGTCGGCCCCGCACAGCCGGATCAGCGAGGCGCCGACACCGTGCAGCATCGGATCGCCACTGGCCACCACATGCACGTCACCGTCGAAGTCCCGGACCGCGCACAACGCGTCCAGGAAGGGCTTGCCCCATTCCCGCCGCTCGGCGATGACCGACTCGTCCAACAGATCCAGCTGACGTTTCGCTCCGAATATCACGGTGGCCCTGCGCAATTCGGCACTGGATGTCGGCGCCAGACCGGCCATGCCGTCCGCACCGATCCCCACCACGAAGATCATCGGGGCATCCTCCGCCACACGGCGCGGGGCGTCATCCGAAACGCGAACGCCAGCAGGCGAAGTGGTGTCGGCACCCACACCTCGCGACGCCCGCCGCGAAGTGCCCGGGCGGTCGCGTCGGCCACCTTGGCGGGCGTGGTGGACAACGGCGCGGGGTCCATGCCCTCGGTCATCCGGCCGATCACGAAGCCCGGCCGGACAAGTAGCAGCTGCACACCGCTGCCGTGCAGCGCGTCGGACAGCCCGGATGCGAAGGCGTCCAGTCCGGCCTTGGCCGAGCCGTAGACGTAGTTGGCGCGACGCGCCCGCACCCCGGCGATCGACGAGAAGACCACGATCGCACCCCGGCCTGCCGTGCGCATCGCCGCGGCCAGGTGCGTCAGCAGGCTGACCTGCGCCACATAGTCGGTGTGCACCACCGCCACCGCGTGCGCAGCGTCGGCTTCGGCACGGGCTTGATCGCCCAGGATCCCGAAAGCCAGGACGGCCGTGCCGATCGGTCCGTGCTCGGCCGCCAGACGCTCCAGCAGCGGACCGTGGGCCGCGACGTCGTCGGCGTCGAACTCGACGGTGTGTACCGCCACGGCGCCGGCTGCGCGCACCGCGCTGACCTGCTCCTCCAGCTGTTCGGCACGCCGCGCCGCCAGCACCACGGTGGCGCCGGGCGCCAACCGCTGCGCGAGCTCGACGCCGATCTCGCTGCGGCCGCCGAAGATCACGACCGGACCGGCCCCCGTGTCACTCACACCTCGAGATTATTCACTGCGATACCGTGGGCGTTGATGGCGAACTCAACGACCCGGCTGACCAGCGATGCGCTGGCATTCCTCACCGAACGCCACCTCGCGATGCTGACGACACTGCGCGCCGACAACTCGCCGCACGTGGTGGCGGTCGGCTTCACCTTCGATCCCAAGACCCACATCGCCCGGGTCATCACCAGCGACGGCTCGCAGAAGGCGATCAACGCCGAGCGCTCCGGCGTCGGCGTGCTGTCGCAGGTCGACGGTGCCCGCTGGCTGTCCCTCGAAGGCCAGGCCAGCGTCAACCGGGACCCCGCCGCGGTCCGCGACGCCGAGCTTCGGTACGCCCAGCGCTATCGCACGCCGCGGGTCAATCCCAAGCGTGTCGTCATCGAGGTGCACATCACCCGGGTGCTGGGCTCGTCGGGTCTGCTGGACCACACGAAGGCTTAAACCGGGACCACCGTCAGCCCGTGCGGGCCGGTGTTCACCGCTTCAGCGCCGTCGGCGGTGACGATCACGATGTCCTCGATGCGGGCACCCCAGTGGCCGGGGAAGTAGATTCCCGGCTCGACCGAGAACGCCATCCCCTCCGCCAGCGGCAGGTCGTTGCCCGCGACGATGTAGGGCTCCTCGTGGACCGAAAGTCCGATGCCGTGCCCCGTGCGGTGCACGAAATACTCGGCCAGCCCCGCTTCGGCGAGCACGTCGCGGGCGGCGGCGTCGACCTGCTCGGCCGTCACCCCGGGCCGCACCGCCTCGACCGCGGCGGCCTGCGCGGTCTGCAGCACCGCATACTGGTGCGCGATGTCGGCGCCGGGCTCGCCCAGGCTGTAGGTGCGGGTGCAGTCTGAGTTGTAGCCGGGCGCGTACGGGCCGCCGATGTCGACGACGACGATGTCGCCGGCCTCCAGGACCCGGTCGGACTGTTCGTGGTGCGGGTCGGCGCCGTGCGGGCCGGACCCGACGATGATGAACGCCACCGCTGAATGCCCTTCGGCCACAATGGCTTCGGCGATATCTGCGGCGACCTCGGCTTCCGTGCGGCCGGGTCTGAGGAACTCGGGCACCCGGGCGTGCACCCGGTCGATCGCGGCACCCGCCTTGCGCAGGGCGTCGATCTCTGCCGGATCCTTGATCATCCGCAGCGATCGCAAGACCTCGGTGGCGAGCACCGGCACCGCGCCGAGCCGTTCGGCCAGCGGCAACAGGTGCAGCGCCGGCATCGAGTCGGTCACCGCGATCCGGGCATGTCCCCCCAGGGCGGCCGACACCAGCTCGTACGGGTCGTCGCCGTCGACCCAATCCTGCACGCTCAGGCCGAGTTCGAGGATCGCGGAATCCTTGAGCGACGCCAGTTCCAGCCGCGGCACCACCACGGTCGGCGCGCCGGTCGCCGGTACCACCAGCGCGGTCAGCCGCTCGAACGTCTGCGCCGCCGAGCCGACCAGATAGCGCAGGTCGTATCCCGGGGTGATCACCAGCCCGGCCACCCCGGCAGCGGAGGCCGCGGCTGCTGCGGCGGCGAGCCGGCGGGCATAGACGTCGCTACTGAAACGGTCGGTCATGCCAGCCAGGCTAGCCGCAGGCATACGATGACGCGATGCTCCGCGATATCCGTGAGCTCGCCGACGACCCCGCGGCCTACGCCGCCGAGCTCAACCGGCGTTGGGGTGGGCTACTCAGCTATCGCTATCTGGGCCGCAGCTACTCGTCGATGGACGTCGACGCCCAGGACACCGTCGCGATCCGTCACGACATGCGCAACCCGGCAGGCGGCCTCTACCTGGCGGTGCTGGGCATCGTGTCCCCGGACAGCGGACTGGTCTCCGACCTCGAGGCGGTGCCCAACCCGGTGATCCACTCCATCCAGGTGGTCGATCCCGGCCACGGCGTACGCCGCATCGAGATCCGGTCCGAGAACCTCAAGCGCGGCAGGCAGATGGCGTACAGCCGATCGCGGATCATCGACGCGGACAACCCTTCTCGGGTGCTGGCGCTCAACGAGGGCCAGGGCGTGAGCATCGGTGTCCCACCGGACGGACTGGGCAAGATGGAGCTCAACCCGATCGAGGTCGTCGACTCCCCCGACCTGCCGCCACTGTGGCAGGTCTTCGGCGCGGTCCGGCGCGCGGGCGGGGCGTGGGCGATGCCGGAGCTCTCGGTGGAGGTGGCGTCGCCGGACGCCGCGATGCACGTCGGCCCCCAGTTCGTGATCCTGGAGACGGCCGCGCTCGACGCCGCGGCCGCTGTGGTGGGCACCGACCGCCTGCAGGGAGTCAGCTCGCATGTGATGTTCCTGGCGCGCGGCAAGATCGGGCCGTTCCGGGCCGACGCCGAGCCGATTCGCGGGCCCGGCGGCACCGTCGCGGTGCACGTCACGTTGCATGACGAAGGCGCCGGCGACAAGGCGATCACCACCGGTTCGTATCTGTTCCGCTACGGCGGGTAGCCAGACTGGCAGGATGGCTCGCATGTCTGCACCGGTGTTGCTGCTCGACGGCGCGAGCATGTGGTTTCGTTCGTTCTTCGGGGTGCCCTCGTCGATCACCGCACCCGACGGCCGACAGGTCAACGCCGTGCGCGGCTTCCTGGACAGTGTGGCGACGCTGATCACCCGCGAACGCCCGGGCCGCCTGGTGGTGTGCCTCGATCTGGACTGGCGCCCACAATTCCGGGTCGATGCGATCCCGTCGTACAAGTCGCACCGCGTTGCGGAAGAAAAGCCAAGCGGGGAAACGGATTTGGAAGAGGTCCCCGACGAGCTCAGTCATCAGGTCGAGATGATCATGGAGCTGCTCGACGCGTTCGGGATCGCCACCGCGGGAGCGGAAGGCTACGAAGCCGACGACGTGCTGGGCACGCTGGCCACCGCCGAGACGCGCGATCCTGTGGTGGTCGTCAGCGGCGACCGCGACCTGTTGCAGTTGGTGGGTGACGATCCCGTCGCGGTGCGGGTCCTCTATCTGGGCCGCGGGTTGTCGAACGCCACGATGTTCGGACCTGCCGAGGTTGCCGAAAAGTACGGGGTGCCCGCGCATCGGGCCGGTGCCGCCTATGCCGAACTGGCGCTGCTGCGCGGCGATCCGTCCGACGGCCTGCCCGGGGTGCCGGGCGTCGGGGAGAAGACGGCGGCCACGCTGCTGTCCCAGTACGGATCGCTGGAGGACATCCTGGCCGCCGCGCACGACCCGAAATCGAGACTGTCCAAGGCTTTTCGCAGCAAGATTCTGGCGGCGACCGACTACATCGAGGCGGCCGGACCGGTGGTGCAGGTGGCCCGCGACGCACCGGTGGAATTCAGCACCGATCACGACCGGCTACCGCTGGCGGCCGCCGACCCATCACGCGTCGCGGAACTGGCCAACGCCTACGGCGTCGGATCGTCGATCGGCCGCCTGCAGAAAGCGCTGGATGCCCTCGACTAGCTACGTCGGCATATGACGCCGCCGAGCGGCTACTTCGGCACATGACGCCGCCGAGCGGCTACTTCGGCCGGCCGACCTCGTAGGTGCCCTTGTCGTCCTGGAAGGTGACCGTCACCTGACGCTTCGTGCCGTCGATGCTCACCTCGCAGGTGAAGGTGTCACCCTTCTTGACCGTCGGGTTCTGGCCGTTGTTGCACTTGACGTCTTTGACGTTCTTGGCGCCGTAGCCGTTGGTCTCGTCGGTGAGGATGTTCTGCACGCCCTGCTGGGCCTTGCCGATATCGAGCTTGGTGGTCACGAAGAAGCCGGGCTTCCAGAAGCCCAGAACCAGCACGACGGCGACGACGATCGCGGCCAGCACTCCGATGACCGCGAACAGCACTGTCGAGGACTTCTTGGCGCCCTCGTCGCCGGGCTGCGGGTACTGGCCCGGCTGCTGCGGGTATTGACCCGGCTGCTGCGGGTACTGACCCGGCTGCTGCGGGTACTGACCGTACGGCGGCTGCCCGTACTGCGGATACTGCTGACCCGGCTGCGCGTAGGTGCCCGGGTTGTACTCGGTCGGCTGCTGGTACGGCTGCTGCGGGTACTGCTGACCGGGCTGTTGGCCGTACTGCGGATATTGCTGCGGGGTGTAGGCGGGCGGCTGCCAGGCCGGCGGCTCACCGGACGGCTGCTGCCAGGCCGGGGCTTCGCTGCCGCTGGGCTGCTGCTCGGAGCCGGAGGCAGGCTGATCCTGACCTTGCCCGGGTTGAGCCTGCCAGGGATTAGGTTCTGATCCCTGCGGTCCGCTCATCGTCTCTCCTTGATCTGGTAGCGATTCGCCGCTCCCACCGTAGCGGCTTGCATGAGCCTACCCGCCATCAACAGCGACGACGCCGCGCCGGATGTCGTCGATGGCACGGTTTGCCGTCTTACGCAGCCCGGCTTCCGGCCCGGCGTTGCGGACCTGGTCGAGCAGATCGAGCACTTGTCGGCACCACCGCACGAAATCGCCAGCCGGCAACGGGGTCCCGGCACCGGCGACATCGGAGGCCGCCAGCGCGGCCGCCAAATCGCCGATCGTCGCCCACCGATAGATGGCGGCGACGAATCCTTCGTCGGGCTCGCGTGTCGGGCTGATTCGGTGCCGGTTCTCGTCGGCCCGCAGTTGCCCGGACATCCGCCGCATCTCGACCAGCGCGCGCCGCACGTTGGCTGTCGGCATCTCGACGGCATGCGACGGGGTGGGGCCGTCGCTGCCGCGGGTCTCGAACACCACCGCGGACAGTGCGGCGGCCAGCTCGGCGGGCGCGAGCCCCTTCCAGACACCCTTGCGCAGGCATTCGGCGACCAGCAGATCGCTTTCGTTGTAGATCCGCGTCAGCAGCTTGCCGTCGGCGGTGACGGCGTACTCGTCGTCGCGCTGTTCGATGAAGCCGCGCTCGGTCAGCAACCCCACGATCCGGTCGAACGTGCGGGCCAGCGAGTTCGTCGCCGCGCTGACCTTTTTGCGGATCTGCTCGTTGTCGCGTTCGACCCGCAGATAACGCTCGCCGATCCGAACCTGGGCCTCCCGGCCGGCCATGTCGTGCACCGAGTGCTTGCGCATCGACTCCCGCAACGCGAGCAGTTCGGGATCGATGTCGGGTGCGTCCTCGGCGTCGCCGCGGCGTTTCCTGGTCGACGGCACCCGCAGACCGGACGCCGCCGACAGCAGCGCTGAGGCCAGGTCGCGGCGTACCCGTGGCTGCCGGTGCTCCACCCGCTTGGGTAGCGTCATCGATCCGATCGCCGTCGCGACACCGGCGAAGTCGGCCGAGGAAACCCTTCCCGCCCAACGGTTTTCGGTCAACACCAGCGGCCGGGGATCGGTCGATTCGTTGGCCGCCTCCAGCACCACGGCCAAGCCGCCGCGCCGGCCCTGCGTGATGTTGATGATGTCGCCGCGGCGCAGCGCCGCCAGCGTGTCGGTGGTCGCCTGCCTGCGTTGCAGCCGCGAGGCCCGCGACTGCGCCCGCTCCCGCTCGCTGATCTTCGCGCGCAGCCGCACGTAGTCGAGGATCGCCGGCTCGGAGTCCGGCTGCGTGCGACGGTCCCAGCCCAGTTCGGTGGCGATATCGTCGAGCATCTTCTCGCCGCGTTCGACACCTCGGACCAGCCCCACCACCGACCGGTCGGCCTGGAACTGCGCGAACGACCGCTCCAGCAGCTGGTGGGCCTGCTCGGGTCCCATCTGGTTCACCAGATTGATCGTCATGTTGTACGACGGCGCGAACGAGCTTCGCAGCGGGAAGGTCCGGGTGGACGCCAGCCCGGCCACCTCGGCCGGTTCCACATCGGGAGTCCACAGCACGACGGCGTGGCCCTCGACGTCGATCCCGCGCCGTCCGGCACGCCCGGTCAGCTGGGTGTACTCCCCCGGCGTCAGCGGCAGATGCTGCTCGCCGTTGAATTTGACCAGCTTCTCCAGCACGACGGTGCGGGCCGGCATATTGATGCCCAGCGCCAGTGTCTCGGTGGCGAACACGGCCCTGACCAGTCCGGCGGTGAACAGCTCCTCGACGGTGTGCCGGAAGACCGGAAGCATGCCGGCGTGGTGAGCGGCCAGCCCGCGCAGCAGCCCCTCGCGCCACTCGTAGTAGTCCAGCACCGCCAGGTCGGTGTCGGCGAGATCGCCGCAGCGGCGGTCGATCACCTGCGCGATCCGCTTGCGGTCCTCGTCGTCGGTCAGCCGCAGCGGGCTGCGCAGGCATTGTTTGACGGCGGCGTCGCAGCCGGCGCGGGAGAAGATGAAGGTGATCGCGGGCAGCAGACCTTCGCGGTCCAGCGAGGCGATCACATCGGGCCGCGACGGCGGGCGGTGCAGGCCCGACCTGCCACCAGGACGGCCCGGCCCGCGGCGGCGCGGCTCCCAGTCCGTCAACCGTTCGGCCTCGCGGCGGTGCGCGATGTGGCGGATGAGGTCCGGATCGACGAGGTGCTGCTTGCCCTCGCGGTCGTAGTCGAACAGGTCGAACAGCCGCTTGCCCACCAATACGTGCTGCCACAACGGAACCGGCCGGTGCTCGTCGACCACGACGGTGGTGTCGCCGCGCACGGTCTGGATCCACCCGCCGAACTCCTCGGCGTTGCTGACCGTCGCCGACAGACTGACCAGCCGCACGTCGTCGGGCAGATGCAAAATCACTTCCTCCCACACCGCACCGCGCATCCGGTCGGCGAGGAAATGGACCTCGTCCATCACCACAAAGGACAACGCACGCAACGTTTCGCTACCGGCGTACAACATGTTGCGCAGCACCTCGGTGGTCATCACCACCACCGGCGCGTCGCCGTTGACCGACTGATCACCGGTCAGCAGGCCGATGTTCTCCGCGCCGTACCGGCGCACCAGGTCGTTGTGCTTCTGATTGCTCAGCGCCTTGATCGGCGTGGTGTAGAAGCACTTTCGGCCTGCGGTGAGCGCCAGGTGTACCGCGAACTCGCCGACCACCGTCTTGCCCGCGCCGGTCGGTGCGCACACCAGCACACCGTGGCCGCGTTCGAGCGCCTCACACGCCTTGCGCTGGAACGGATCGAGGGTGAACGTCAGCAGTTCGGTGAACTGCTCAAGCTGCTTCCCCGGGTCGCTACGCTCCTGCCCGCCGGAAAGCTGGGACGGCTCAGGTGATGTCGTCATGCTGTGCCGCATACGTCGCCGGTGTGGCCACCGGTTCCGGCGCCTCGATGGGTGCGGCCTGCTCGTCGGGAATCTCGGCCTGCGCCTCGCGCTTGGCCTTGCGCCGATCATTGATCCGGGCGATCTGGATGGCGAATTCCAGGAGCAGCGTGAGCGCGAGCCCCAGCGCCAACATCGAGAACGGGTCCGAGCCGGGCGTCGCGAACGCGGCGAAGACGAACACCCCGAAGATCAGGCCGCGGCGCCACGATTTGAGCCGCGCGTAGGTCAGCACGCCGATCAGGTTCAGCATGATGATCAGCAGCGGGAATTCGAAACTCACGCCGAAGATCAGCAGCAGGTTGATCAGGAATCCGAAGTACTGGTCGCCGGACAGTGCGGTCACCTGGACATCGCTGCCGACCGTCAAGAGGAAGTGCAGGGCCTTCGACAGGACGAAGTAGGCCAGCACGGTGCCCGACACGAACAGCAGCGCGGCGAAGAAGACGAACACCGACGCGAAGCGGCGCTCATTGCGGTACAGCCCGGGGGTGATGAAGGCCCACAACTGGTAGAGCCACACCGGGCAGGCCATCACGATGCCCGCCGTCAGACCGACCTTGAGCCGCAGCATGAACTGGTCGAACGGCGCCGTCGCCAGCAGGCGGCAGCCTCCGTCGGCACTGATGTCGGCGCGGGCCGACTGCGGCAGCGAGCAGTACGGCTCGCGTAGCCATTCACCCAGGCTCTCCACCCGCATGAACCCGTGGCTGTACCAGAGGAAACCGATGATCGTGGTCAGCGCGACGGCGCCCATCGCGATCAGCAGGCGGTACCGCAGCTCCCGGATGTGGTCGACGAGGGACATGGTCCCGTCCGGATTGACGCGGCTGCGGCGTTGACGGGGGTCCAGCCGCGACAGGAGTTTAGGTGTGCGCACGGCAGCGGCAGACTACGGGCGTCGGAGCGCCCGGTTGTCGTCGGTTCAGGCCGGTTTGGCGTCGGTGGGGCTCTGGGCCGGCGGGGTCACCGGGGCCTCGACGCGCTCGGACTGCACCTGGGTGGGAGGCTGCGCGGGCGTGACAGGAGTGTCCGCCTTGTGCTCGTTCTGCAGCTCCTTGACCTCTGACTTGAAGATGCGCATCGACTTGCCCAGTGAGCGGGCGGCATCAGGCAACCTCTTCGACCCGAAGAGCAGCACGACCACCGCGATGAGAATCAGCCAGTGCCACGGTTGTAGAGCACCCAATTTGGTCACCTCCAGAAGTTGCCTCGATGCTACCCCAGGTCCAGGTCGGCGTACGCGGCCAAGGCCGCGGTCGCGCTCTGACGAACACGGGCCACCAGCGACTCCGGTTCGAGAACTCGGACATCGGCGCCGAATCCCAGCAGCGCCCGGCACATCCATTCCTCGGAGGCGTAGGTCATCGACGCCTTGTGGTAGCCGTCGGGCAGTTCCTCGAGGATCCGCATCGGGTAGTACTCGAGCATCCAGGTCGCGGTCGGTGCCAGCAGCAGGGTCGCGGCGGGCAGCGCCGGATCGGCGTCGAACAGCGAGGTGTCCGGCGGTGCCTGCTTGGCCGGCTCGGGCGGGACGGCTGCCTGGTCGAGCACGGTCGCGGAGACGATGCGGTCGAATCGGAACAGCCGCACTCCCTCGGCGTCGCGCGCCCAGGCCTGCAGATAACTGTGGTCGCCGACCAGCACCACCCGGATCGGGTCGACGACCCGGCTGGTCAAGGTGTCCCGGGACGCCGAGTAGTACTCGATGTTCAGCGCGCGACCATCACGAACGGCGGCGCGCACCGCGGCGGCGGTGTCGCTTTCGATCGGCGCTCGCTCATCCACGGCGGCGACGGCATGGGTGTGGTCGTGGCCGACGGTGCCGGCCGCCGATTCGATCTTGGCGATGGCGCTCAGCGCGGCCTGCGGGTCGACGACACCGGGGATGTCGACCAGCGCCCGCAACGCCACCAGCAGGCCGGTGGCCTCCGGCGACGTCAGCCGCAGCGGTTCGTCCATGCCCGCCGAGAACGTCACCTTGATCGAATCGCCGGAGAACTCGAAGTCGATCAGGTCGCCGGGCCCATACCCGGGCAGGCCGCACATCCAGAGCTGGTCGAGGTCCTGCTCGAGTTGCTTGCGGGTCACGCCGAGATCGGCGGCGGCCTCGTCGTAGGTGATGCTGGGGTTGGCCTTGAGGTACGGCACCATGTTGAGCAGCCGCACCAGTCGCGTCGAGACAGGGGTCATGCGCGATCCCCCGCCTGCGCGCGCAACCGGGCGACCACGTCGTCGCGCAACGCGGCCGGTTCCAGAACCAGCGCGTCGGCCCCGTAGCCCGCGACTTCGCGGGCGAGCCGGTCGCGGGTGCCGATGTCGAGTTCGATCACCTCGCCCGAGCGCCCGCCGATACTGCGCGCTCCGGCGGATTTCCCGTTGCGGCGCAACGACATCGCCTTACCGTCGGCAACCCACACCGATGCCTGCACGCCGCTGGGGGCTTCGCCGATCGCCCGGTCGACGATGGCCCGCAGGTCGACACCGGCGGGTCTGACGACAGATCCGGGTGGGCCGACGCATGTGATGTCGGCACCGATGCGGGAGAGCCGAAATGTTCTGGTGGCGTTGCGGTCCCGGTCATGCCCGACGAGATACCAGCGGCCCCGGTCGGTGATCACTCCCCACGGTTCCACGGTGCGCACGGTGTAGGGGTCGGTCGGCAACGACCGGTGGCGGAACTGCACCGGTCGACCGGAGTCGATGGCCGACAACAGGTTTCCCAGCACGTCTTCGGATCCGCGCAACCCGGGCTGCCCCGACGCGGTGGTGATCGCGACGGCCGCGTCGGGATCGACGTCGACGCCGGCCGCCCGCAGTTTCAGCAGCGCACCCTGGGTCGCGGTGATCAGTTCCGGCGATTCCCAGAGCTTGGTGGCGATCGCGACGGCGCCCGCCTCCTCGTCGGTGAGTTCGATGTCGGGCAGCGCGTAGGCATCGCGGTTGATCCGGTAGCCCTCGGTGGGGTCGAACGACGACACCCGGCCGGTCTCCAAGGGGATGCCCAGATCGCGCAGCTCGTTCTTGTCGCGCTCGAACATCCGGGAGAACGCCTCATCGCTGGGGCTCTCGGCGTAGCCGGCCACGCTGGCGCGGATGCGATCGGCGGTGATGTAGCCGTGCGTGGACAGCAGCGCGATGACGAGGTTCATCAACCGCTCTACTTTGGATGTCGCCACTCGGAAAACCTTAGCGGGAAACGGTGCGCCGCCCCTGCGGCGCGCTCGTCACATGCTGGCGATGAGTCGCTTCACCCGCTCGTCGACCGAGCGGAACGGGTCCTTGCACAGCACCGTGCGCTGCGCCTGGTCGTTGAGCTTGAGATGCACCCAGTCGACGGTGAAATCGCGGCCCGCCTCCTGGGCGGCGCTGATGAACTCGCCGCGCAACTTGGCCCGGGTGGTCTGCGGCGGGGTGTCGACGGCGGCGTCGATCTCCTCGTCCGTGGTGATTCGGGTCGCCAGGCCTTTGCGCTGCAACAGGTCGAACACGCCGCGGCCACGTTTGATGTCGTGGTAGGCCAGGTCCAGCTGGCTGATCTTCGGATCGGACAGCTCCATGCTGTAGCGGTCCTGATAGCGCTGGAACAGCTTGCGCTTGATCACCCAGTCGATCTCGGTGTCGACCTTGGCGAAGTCCTGGCTCTCGACGGCGTCGAGCTGGCGGCCCCACAGGTCGACCACCTGGTCGATCTGGGTGTTGGGCTCGCGGGTCTGCAGGTATTCGACCGCGCGGGCGTAGTACTCGCGCTGGATGTCCAGTGCGCTGGCCTGCCGTCCACCGGCCAGGCGCACCGGCCGGCGTCCGGTGAGGTCGTGGCTGACCTCGCGGATCGCCCGGATCGGGTTGTCCAGTGAGAAGTCGCGGAACGCAACTCCGGCCTCGATCATCTCCAGCACCAGCGAGGCGGTGCCGACCTTGAGCATCGTGGTGGACTCGCACATGTTGGAGTCCCCGACGATCACGTGCAACCGGCGGTATTTCTCGGCGTCGGCGTGCGGTTCGTCGCGCGTGTTGATGATCGGGCGCGACCGGGTGGTGGCGCTCGAGACGCCTTCCCAGATGTGTTCGGCGCGCTGGCTCAGGCAGAACGTGGCCGCCTTCGGGGTCTGCAACACCTTGCCTGCGCCGCAGATCAACTGGCGGGTGACCAGGAACGGCAGCAGCACATCGGAGATCCGGGAGAACTCGCCGGCCCGCACGATCAGGTAGTTCTCGTGGCAGCCGTAGGAGTTTCCGGCCGAATCGGTGTTGTTCTTGAACAGGTAGATGTCCCCGCCGATGCCTTCGTCGGCAAGGCGCTGCTCGGCGTCGATGAGGAGGTCTTCCAGCACCCGCTCACCGGCGCGGTCATGAGTGACCAGCTGCGTCAGGTTGTCGCACTCGGCGGTGGCGTACTCGGGGTGGCTGCCCACGTCGAGGTACAGGCGCGCGCCGTTGCGCAGGAACACGTTCGAGCTGCGGCCCCACGACACCACCCGGCGGAACAGGTACCGGGCGACCTCGTCCGGACTGAGCCGACGATGGCCGTGGAACGTGCAGGTGACACCGAATTCGGTTTCGATGCCCATGATTCTCCGCTGCACGACACCGAGCCTACTGGTTGCTGTGCACTAGCGGTGGGCAAGCGGGGCGCGAAACGCGTTCAGAGTCCCTGTGGATTACGGAAAAGCCGCGGCCGCGGGACATGCCAGCATGAGCCGTGCCCGAGCGCGTCGTCGTCGATACCGCCACGTTAGGGGCCCTGACGGACACCCTGACCCGCAGCGCAGGTCACCTCGCGGGTGTTGCGATCCCCGGTGTCGCGGAGCTACCCGGTTCTGCGCTGGACGGTTTGGTTGCACCGGAACGCGTCGCGGCTGAGGTGCACCGACTCGGCGCGGCTCTGCAGGATTGGGTTTGCTCGGTGCGCCGATCGGTAGACCAACTCGGCGCCGCCGACGACGCGACGGCACGGCGTCTCCCGCCCCGGTGAGCCCGCCGACCGTGTCGCAGGTGCTCGCCTGGCGACCGCAGGCGCTCATCGAACTGGCCGGCGCATGGGACGACGCCGCGGGCCGGCTTCAGGCCCAGGCGGACGCCGTCGACGACCAGGTGGCCGGCAGCGCCGGCGTGTTCACCGGTTCGGCCGCGGGCGCGGCCCGCGAGGCGATCGGCCCGACCACCGCGGGTCTGCGCGGGGTGTGCCGGGCGCTGATCCTGGCCGCCGCGCAGGCTCGGGACGCCGCCGAGGTCATCACCCGCTGTCGCGACCGGGTGCTCGAGGTGGTGGCGGATGCCCGGGACGGCGGACACGAGGTGCGCGACGACGGAACGGTGGCTCCCCCGACGGCACCGTCAAAGCTTCTGGTGGCGTGCAGCGGTGGTTCCGATGCGGTGGCGCGCACGATGCTGGACGTCCGGGCGGACGAGCTGACTCGCGTTCTTCAGGGGGCATTGTCGGCGCTCGGCGCCGCCGATGCCGCGGCGGCCACCGCGATCGACGCGGCGTTCGATGCCACTCCGGCCGAGCCGGCACCGGTTCGGCCGGCAGCGGCCACAGGCAATCCGGTGGCCGACTGGCCGCACCTGAGCCAGGACGCGATCTCCGCGGCGGTCGCGGGGATGTCCGACACCGACCGGCAGCGGCTGATCGAGTCCAGGCCTCACGAAGTGGGCAACACCGATGGTGTTCCGTGGGAGACCAGGATCGCCGCCAACCGGATCAACATCGCCGATGCGATCCTCGACCAACGCCGTCGCATCGAGGTGCCCGACGAGGTGAAGCTGCGCGCCGCCGTCGCACCGACGCTGGAAGCGGCTGACGCCGAACGACTTTGGGCTGCGTTGCACGCAGACCCGAGAATGCGCGCCGCGGCGATCGACGCCTACGACCACGACGCGCGCAGCCGCATCTCGTACTACGAGAGCCTGCTCGCCGACGTTCCCGACCCGGTGGACCGTAACCGGCGGGTGCCCCGCCAGATCCTGGCCTTCGACCCCCGGCGCGAGAGCTTCATCGAGTTGTCCGGCGATCTGACCCGCGCGCACGCACTCGCGGTGCTGGTGCCCGGGCTCAACACCACCTTCGACGGCGCAGCCGACGACGTCGCGACGGCGCGGCGCTTCGTTGCCGGATCCGCGGGTGACGTCGCGATGATCACCTATCTGGGTGGGCCGTTCCCGACCGGTCAGTTGCTCGCCGGGGTGGCCGATGCCGTCGATCCGCGTTATGCGCTGAAGATGGCGCCACGACTGGTGGCGTTCAGCGAAGACGTCGAACGGCGCGCCGGGTCGATGCCGGTGACCTACCTGGGCCATTCGTACGGCGGGTCGATCCTGGGCACGGCCGAACATTTCGGACTGACCGCCGACCGGGTGATCTATGTGGAGGCCGCGGGCGCCGGTGTGGGCGTTCACGATCCGTCGGACTGGCATAACCGCAACCCCGACGTGCTGCGGTTCTCCCTGACCGCGCCCGGCGATCCGATCGGCTTGGTGCAGGGCATCCCGCTCGGGCCGCACGGGGCCGACCCCGACCGGTTGCCGGGTGTGATCCCGCTGGCCGCCGGCCGCAACCTGACCGGCGGACCGATGGGCGGACTGTCGTCGCACAGCGATGTTCTCAACGAACCCTCCGACGCGTGGCACAACATCCTGGCGGTCATCACCGGCGACCGGGAACATATTCGGGTCGGCTGAGCCGGCTACGCCACCGGGTAGTCCGGCAGTACCGGTTTGCGTGGGCCGGCGCCGGCGGACCGTGACGCAACCGATGCCAGGGCCGTGGCCGGCGGACTCGCCGCGGCACGCGCGACGCCATGCACCGCCGCGATACCGATCCGGCTGCGCGGGTTGGCAATTCGTAGCACTCCGGGACGGACGACAGGCGCCGAGGCCGCGAACGGCTTCATACGGTGTTGGTATCGGTCCAGGGCCGCCGCATGGTCGGCGGTGGCGGCCAGTTCGCCGGCAAGGATATAGGCACCGATCAGCGCCAGGCTGGTGCCCGCACCGCCGAACGTGGCGTTGCAGAACGCGCAGTCGCCGAGCAGGCCGATGCGGCCCTTGCTCCATGAGGGCACATGAACCTGGCCGGCGACCGAGAAGTACATCGGTGCACCGGCTTCGAGCTCGCGCAGAATCCGCGGAGCGGCACCGCCGACGTCGGCGAAAGTCTTGCGCAGGATCGTGATCTGGTCACCCGGATCGAGATCCTCGATACCGCGGACATCGGAGATGAACGTCAGGATGGCTCTGGTGGTGCCCAGGTTGTCCGGGCGCAGGTGCACACCACGGGATCGAGTTGCGTGCTGCCAGTTCCACCACTGGTCGTCGCTGTCGGACCGAGGGATGGTGGCGTACGCGAAATACATTCCCAGATCGGTGACCTCGATGGAGCTGACGAACCGGCGGGAGCGGGAGCGCAGGCCTTCGGCGACGATCAGGACGTCGGAGTCGAGCACACTGCCGTCGTCGAGCACGGTGGTGACGTGGTCGCCGTGGTCGGTGACGTCGGTGATCTGGGTGCCGAAGCGGTAGTCGGTCTGACCGTGCGTGCGTTCGATGAGAATCCGCGACAGTTCACCGCGCAGGATCTCCAGTTCCGCGGTCGGGCCGTCGGGGCTGCCGGGGGCGCCGACCGGAAAGGAGGCCGCCGCCGTGCCGGCAGCGGTGACGAACCGGGTTCCGACCTCACCGGTGTTGGCCCGGCGCACCTCGTCTTCGATGCCCATCCTGCGCACGACTTCCCGTGCGGCGCCGCGGATATCGACGTTCTGGCCCTCGTCCCGGCGCTGGGGGTAGCGTTCGATCACCGTGGTCCGCCAGCCGCGCGCGGTCAGTTGGTCGGCCAGTGCAGGTCCGGCGATTCCCGCGCCGGAGATGACGGCGCGTGGGCTCAGGAGGTGGCCTCTGCGGGCAACAACGCCTCCAACGCCGAACCGGTGATCCGCCGGAATGCCCGTCGCGGCCGGTTGGCGTCCAGGATGGCCACCTCCAGGGTGGCCGGGCCCAGCACCCGCGGCTCGGCCGGCGGCGTGCTGCTCCCGCTTGCGCCGGTGCCGTTGATACCGGCCCGCAACGCTTCGACGGCGATACCGACCGCATCCTTCAGCGGCGCGTTCTCGGAGTAGGACTCCTTGAGCGCGGTGATGATCGGCTCCGTGGTGCCACCCATGACGACGAAGTGTGGTTCATCGGCGATCGAGCCATCGTAGGTGATCCGGTACAGCTCAGGGGGTTTCGTTTCGCCGTAGTGGGCCACCTCGGCCACACACAGCTCCACCTCGTAGGGTTTGGCCTGCTCGGTGAAGATCGTTCCGAGGGTCTGCGCGTAGACGTTGGCGAGCTGGCGGCCCGTCACGTCGCGACGGTCGTAGGCGTACCCGCGGGTGTCGGCGAATTGGATGCCGCCGCGGCGCAGGTTGTCGAACTCGTTGAACCGGCCCACGGCGGCGAAGCCGACGCGGTCGTAGAGCTCACTGATCTTCTGCAGCGACCGCGACGGGTTCTCCGCAACGAAAAGCACCCCGGAGTCGTAGGCCAGCACAACCACGCTGCGGCCCCGGGAAATGCCTTTGCGCGCAAGCTCGGAACGCTCGCGCATCGCCTGCTCGGGCGAGATGAAGTATGGGAAGCTCACTTAGTCCACCCGCGGTGCTTCGTTGCTGGGTCCCGTGCCGGGCCCGAATGTGTTTGTCGTGGAACGTTTTTCGATCACCTCGCGCGCAAGCGCGGAGATCCGCTCCTCGGAGACATCGACGGCACCCTCGGCCTCGATCGTGACGGCCGTCGGGTAGATACCGCGCACCAGGTCCGGACCGCCGGTTGCCGAGTCGTCGTCGGCGGCGTCGTAGAGCGCCTCCACAGCGGCCCGCAGCGCCGAATCCGCGTCGGTGACACCGGAATAGAGCTTCTTGATCGACGACTTGGCGAACAGCGAACCGGACCCCACCGACTGGTAGCCCTCTTGCTCGATGTTCCAGCCACCGGCCGCGTCGAACGACACGATCCGTCCTGCCGCTTCCGGATTCGGGTCATCGAGGTCGTAGCCCACCAGCAGCGGCAGCGCGACGAAGCCCTGCAGTGCCGCACCGAGATTGCCGCGCACCATCGTCGAGAGACGATTCACCTTGCCGGGGAACGTCAGCGGGACGCCCTCGACCTTCTCGTAGTGCTCCAGCTCCACGGCATACAGCCGGGCGAACTCGACGGCGATCGCGGCGGTGCCGGCGATACCGGTGGCCGTGTAGTCGTCGGTGATGTACACCTTCTGCACATCCCGGCTGGCAATCATGTTGCCCTGGGTGGCGCGGCGATCGCCGGCGATCAGCACACCGCCCGGATACCTCAGCGCGACGATCGTAGTGCCGTGCGGCAGCGCGTCACCGGGCAGCGCACCGCTCGCGCCGGTGCTGGTCGGCAACAGCTGAGGTGCTTCCCGCCGGAGATAGTCGGAAAACGAGGAGAGATCGGTCAGAGGTGAACTGGTGGCAAGGCGATCAGAGAACGGCCAGGTCACTGTCCGCCCTTTTGCACGTATGCACGCACGAAGTCCTCAGCGTTCTCTTCCAGGACGTCATCGATCTCGTCCAGCAGATCATCGGTCTCCTCAGCGAGCTTGTCGCGACGCTCTTGCCCGCCGGCACCGGTGCTGCCGAGGTCGTCATCCTCGCCGCCACCGCCGCCACGCTTGGTCTGCTCCTGAGCCATCGCTGCCTCCTGCTCGTGATGCGTTCTTCCACCCTACCGGTCGAGACCGATATTGCTCCGTCTAACGAACGTCAGGTCGTCAGTTGTTCCACGAGTTGCACTGCGCTGTCGACCGAATCGAGAAGCGCGCCCACATGGGCTTTGCTCCCGCGCAGCGGCTCCAGGGTCGGAATCCGCACCAGCGAATCACCGCCCAGGTCGAAGATCACCGAGTCCCAGCTCGCCGCCGCGATGTCGGCACCGAAGCGGCGCAGGCATTCACCCCGGAAGTACGCCCGAGTGTCGGTCGGCGGGTTGTCGACGGCGTCGATCACTTCCTGCTCGGTGACCAGACGCTTCATCGAGCCGCGCGCCACCAACCGGTTGTACAAACCCTTGTCCAGCCGGACATCGGAGTACTGCAGGTCCACCAGATGCAGTCGCGGGGCCGACCAGCCGAGGTTCTCGCGCTGCCGGAAGCCCTCCAGCAGCCGCAGCTTCGCCGGCCAGTCCAGCAGCTCGGCGCACTCCATGGGATCCCGTTCCAGCAGGTCAAGGATGTGCGCCCAGGTTTCGACGACCTGCGTGGCCTGCGGATCGGGGTCGCGCGCGTCGACCAGCTTGGCCACCCGGTCCAGGTAGATCCGCTGAATGGCCAGCGCGGTCAGTTCACGGCCGTCGGCCAGCGCCACGGTGGCCCGCAGCGACGGGTCCCGGCTGACCACATGGACCGCGTGCACCGGCCTGGCCAACGCCAGATCCGACAGGTCGAGGCCGTATCGGGGCCCTTCCTCGATCAGGTCCAGGACCAGCGAGGTCGTTCCCACCTTCAGATACGTCGAGGTCTCGGCCAGGTTCGCGTCGCCGATGATGACGTGCAGCCGGCGGTACTTGTCCGCGTCGGCGTGCGGCTCGTCGCGGGTGTTGATGATGCCGCGCTTGAGGGTGGTCTCCAGGCCGACCTCGACCTCGATGTAGTCGGCGCGCTGGGACAGCTGAAAGCCCGGTTCGTCCCCGGACGGCCCTATCCCGACGCGGCCGGAACCGGTTACCACCTGCCGGGACACCATGAACGGCGTCAGGCCGGAGATCACCGCCGAGAACGGCGTCTGACGGCTCATCAGGTAGTTCTCGTGCGACCCGTAGGACGCGCCCTTGCCGTCGACGTTGTTCTTGTACAGCTGGAGTTTGGCCGCACCGGGCACGCTGGCCACATGCCGGGCCGCGGCCTCCATCACCCGTTCTCCGGCCTTGTCCCAGATCACGGCATCCATTGGGTCGGTGACCTCGGGAGCCGAGTACTCCGGGTGCGCGTGATCGACGTAGAGCCGGGCGCCGTTGGTGAGGATCATGTTCGCCGCCCCCACCTCGTCGGCGTCGACGATCGGCGGCGGCCCCGACGAGCGGCTCAGGTCGAATCCGCGGGCGTCGCGCAGCGGCGACTCCACCTCGTAGTCCCACCGCGTGCGCTTGGCACGCTGGATGCCGGCGGCCGCGGCGTACGCGAGCACCGCCTGGGTCGAGGTCAGGATCGGGTTGGCGGTCGGATCGGAGGGCGAGGAGATGCCGTACTCCACCTCGGTTCCGATGATCCTTTGCATGGCCGCCAGCCTAGCGGCCGGTGTTGCGCGCCTGACGCGTGGACGGTGCCACTTCCGGCTAGGGTGACCTGACCCGAAAGCCCACATCGGAGCCGCGCAACGATGACATCTCCGGACCGCTACGCCGAAGAACGCTGGTTTCTCGTTCGCGGTCTTCCGGCGGTGGTGCGGCGCGGCGCACTGCTGCGGCGGATCTGGGGCCGATCGGCACCGGCGCTGGCCGGAGTCGCCGTCTTCGCCGCCAACTCCATTCTGGTGGTGACGCTGTCGGGCAAGCACACCATCGACATCGACGGCAGACCGACGGTCGCCGAGGGATTCCTGCTGGCCCTGATCGTGCTGGTGCTGCCGGTGGCGGGACTGGTGGGCTGGCTGGTATCGCGGATCGAACGCCCGCTGGCACGAGTCGTGGCCGCCGACATCTCGGTGGCGGTCGCGCTCCTCGGGTGCGTCTTCGGCGGCCCGAGTCCGCGCATCATGGTGAACCTCCTGCTGGTGGGGATCTCGATTGCCGTGATCGTCGTGGCGACCGCATCGGGTGTCGGCTCGATCGCCGGCTGGGCTGCCCGGGACACCATGTCGAACCTGGCGCTCGCCAGCGGCATGTTCGTCCGCGCACTGCCGGTCGTGCTGCTGACGTTCCTGGTCTTCTTCAACACCTATGTGTGGCTGATGGCGGCGATCGTGAGCCGCGAACGACTGTGGCTGGCCATCGGATTCCTGTTCGCGATCGCCGCCGCGTTCCTGGTGTCGAGCACCCTGGAACGGGTCCGCCCGATCCTCGGCGCGACGGCCGCCGCCCCCGAGGACGCAGACCGGCTGGCCGGCACGCCGTTCGAGGGCATCGCCGACGAGCCCGGCGTCGATCCGCTGTCGCGCACCGAGCGGGCCAACGTGGTGTTCGTGGTGGCGGCTTCGCAGGTCGGCCAGGTGCTGACGGTCGCGCTGGCCACCGGAACGATTTTCTTCGTACTCGGACTGATCGTGCTCAGCCCGCCGCTGCTGGCGTCCTGGACGCGTGACAGCGGGCGCACTGACGGCCACATCCTCGGCATGACGCTGCCGGTTCCCGACCCGCTGATCCAGACGACCATGATGCTGACCGCGATCACGTTCATGTACCTGGCGGCCAAGGCCGTCACCGACAAGGAGTACCGCGCTCAGTTCCTCGACCCGCTGCTGGCCGAGCTCCGGCTCACCCTGGTGGCGCGGGATCGCTACCGCTCGTCGCGGCGGGGACGCTGATATGGCGACGGCCGCCGGCCGCGATGTTCACGAGTGGTTCCTGGCCCGCGGCCTGCCACTGGTCCTGACGCGACGGGTGCGCTCGCGACGGCTGATCGCCCGGTCGGCGCCGGTCGTCAGCGGTATCGGAGCGCTGATCGCGGTGACGGCCTTGACCGCCGATGTCAGCGACGGTCAGGTGGAGATCGGATCCGTTGTGCGGCTGGGAATCATGGCCGTCGTGCTGACGGCGGCACCGTTCGTGCTGTACCTGCTGCACCGCGCGGGCACCACCCGCAGCGAGACGGGTCGGCGCAGCGCCGCCCTGTTGGTGATGGCGTTGTTCGTGATCGGCTTTCCGCTGGTGGACCAGGGCTGGACCGGGCTGACCGCGGCCGAAGTGGCCGGGTTCGGGGTGATCGCGCTTGTCGCCATCTGGCTGACCTATCTGGGTATCGGGTCGATTGTCCTGTGGGCGTTCCGATTCGCGTGGCTGCAGTTCGGGGCGCTCGGAACGCTGATGAGTCGCGCGCTACCGCTTCTGATGCTGACCGTGGTGGTGTATTTCACCGGCGAGTTGTGGCAGCTGTCGGCCCGCATGACACGTGAACGCCTCTGGCAGACAATCGGTTTCCTGGCCCTGGTGGCACTGGTGTTCATGGTGGTGACCATTCGCGACGAGGTGTCGGCACTGCGTGAGGACCGCTCGGGTCCGCGCGACACCGCGGCGTTGCTGGCCGGCACACCTCTGGCCACCCGGACCGACCCGATGCGCACGCCGTTGTCGCCGGCCGAACAGGTCAATGTCGTCGCCGTCATGGTGGTCGCCCAGGCGATCCAGGTGGTGTTCTTCACCACCGGACTGTTCGCGTTCTTCCTCGCGCTGGGCACCATCGCGATTCCCGACGATGTCACGGTGCTGTGGTCTGCCGAGCAGTCCTGCCCAGTGGGCCAACCCCCCTGCGCCGGAACATGGTTCGGCATCCATGTGCCGATACCCCAGACCGTGGTGCACACTTCGTTGTTCGTGGCGGTACTCTCCGGGCTGTACTTCACCGTCAGCACGAGCGTTGACCCGCTGTACCGGCAGCGGTTCTTCGATCCGTTGGTCGCAGACGTCGCCGTCAGTCTCGCCGGCCGCGACGCATATCTGGAGATGGAGGCAAGCGATGACCGAGCGCGATGACGTTTTCGACAAGCGGTACGGGGAGGTGCTGCTGGTTACGGCCGGCGCCGACGGACCGGAAGCGGCCGTCTACAACAGCTTTCCGCTCAACGACTGCCCGGCCGAGCTGTGGGACAAGCTCGACGCCGAGGCCATCGCCAAGGAGCACGGCGCGATCGCCGCACTGCTCAACGGACCGCGGCACTGGCTGATGAGCACCATCGACAAGGTGGCGCCAGCGCGCCAGGAGACCGAGACCTTCGGCGGGATCGACATGATCAAGCAAGCCACGGTCAAGCTGTCATCGATGAACCCCGCGCCTTACACCGTCAACCATGTCGACCGCCGAACCGTGTTCAACTTCGACGCCGGCCGACCGGTTTTCGAACTCGTCGACCCGCAGGGGCAGCGCTGGGTCATGCAGACCTACAGCAAGGCGGTGGACCGCGACCTCGACCTGCCGGGCCTGCCGGAGTTGGCCGCCCGGCTGGATCTGCCCGAGGGATGGCGTTACGAGACGCGCACCCTCACCGAGCGACTGAGCGTCGACACCACCACTCGCGACGCCCACGTAACCCAGGACAGCCTCGGCAACAGCTACAGCCTGGAGTTTTGAGCCGCCGTCGCAAACTGACGGTGGCGACGATAACGCTGCAGTAAGGCTCACCTGCGTCATACACTGCCGCCATCGTGCGCTGCCGATGTCGGCGAAGGTGTGCGGTATCGGGGCGAAAGGACACACCATGAAGAAACTCGTGATCACCGGCATCGCCGCGGTGGGACTCGGTTTGGGCCTCGCCTCACCGGCGCACTCGGACGAGGATTCCTTCGTCACGACGCTGGCCAACGACGGCTGGCATGGACCGGTCGAGACCGCGGTCGCGCTGGGACAGCACATCTGCAGCGACATCGCCACCGGCGTTCCGCAGGCGACCACGTTGCAGACCATCTCGGACAACACCACTGACGGCGTCGAGCCGAAGGATGCGGCCTTCTTCTACAGCGCCGCCGCCACCCAGCTCTGCGGGCACTGACGACGCGAGCCTGGGCCGGTACTCCTACAGGTACTGGCCCAGGTTCGACTCGGTGTCGATGGCCCGGCTGGCACTGCTGCTCTTGCCGGTGACCAGCGTGCGGATGTAGACGATCCGCTCGCCCTTCTTGCCCGAGATCCGGGCCCAGTCATCGGGATTCGTGGTGTTGGGCAGGTCCTCGTTCTCGGCGAACTCGTCGACGATCGAGTCGAGCAGGTGCTGGATCCGCAGCCCCTTCTGCCCGGTCTCCAGGACCGACTTGATCGCGTACTTCTTGGCCCGGTCGACGACGTTCTGGATCATCGCGCCGGAGTTGAAGTCCTTGAAGTACATGACCTCTTTGTCACCGTTGGCGTAGGTGACTTCGAGGAATCGGTTGTCGTCGATCTCCGCGTACATCCGGTCGACGACCTTCTCGATCATGGCCCGGATGCACAGTCCGCGGTCGCCGCCGAACTCGGCAAGATCGTCGGCGTTGACCGGCAGGTCCTCGGTGAGGTACTTGCTGAAGATGTCCAGTGCCGCTTCGGCATCCGGCCGTTCGATCTTGATCTTGACGTCGAGGCGGCCGGGCCGCAGGATCGCCGGGTCGATCATGTCCTCGCGGTTGGAGGCGCCGATCACGATGACGTTCTCCAGCCCCTCCACACCGTCGATCTCCGAGAGCAGCTGGGGCACGACCGTCGTCTCGACATCGGAGCTCACGCCGGTGCCACGGGTACGGAAGATCGAGTCCATCTCGTCGAAGAACACGATGACCGGCGTTCCCTCGGAAGCCTTTTCGCGGGCCCGCTGGAAAATCAGCCGGATATGCCGTTCGGTCTCGCCGACGAACTTGTTCAGCAGTTCGGGGCCTTTGATGTTGAGGAAGTACGACTTCGCCTCGCGGGCATCATCGCCGCGAACCTCAGCCATCTTCTTCGCCAGCGAATTGGCCACGGCCTTGGCGATCAGCGTCTTACCGCACCCGGGCGGGCCGTAGAGCAGCACACCTTTGGGCGGACGCAGCGCGTATTCGCGGTAGAGCTCTTTGTGCAGGAACGGCAATTCGACCGCGTCGCGGATCTGTTCGATCTGGCGAGTCAGGCCGCCGATGTCGCTGTAGGCGACGTCGGGCACCTCTTCGAGAACCAGATCCTCGACCTCGGCCTTGGGAATCCGCTCGAAGGCATACCCGGCCTTGGTGTCGACCAGCAGCGAGTCGCCCGGGCGCAGCTTGCGCGGACGCAGATCGTCGTCGTCGAGTTCCTCGGCCACGTCGGCGGGCAGATCCTCGATCGCGACCAGCGGTTCGGCCAGCCACACGATCCGCTCCTCGTCGGCGTGCCCGACGACGAGCGCCCGATGACCGTCGGCGAGAATCTCGCGCAGCGTGCTGATCTCACCAACCGACTCGTAATTGCCGGCCTCCACGACGGTGAGCGCCTCGTTGAGGCGGACCGTCTGGCCCTGCTTGAGCGACTTGACGTCGATGTTGGGCGAGCAGGTGAGTCGCATCTTGCGACCGGAGGTGAACACGTCGACGGTGTCGTCCTCGTGGGATCCCAACAGCACGCCGTATCCACTCGGCGGCTGACCGAGTCGGTCGACCTCTTCACGCAGAGCGAGCAACTGCTGACGGGCTTCCTTGAGGGTGTCCATCAGCTTGGCGTTGCGCGACGCCAGGGAGTCGATGCGTGCCTCGAGCTGATGCACATCACGGGCACTGCGGGCGCCGCCCTGTGCACTCATGGCGTTCTCCAGCTGATCGCGCAGTGCTGACGCCTCGCGGCGCAGCTCTTCTAGTTCGGCGGCGTCTTCGCCGGACAGCTGGGGTTCTTGTGCCTCGCTCATGTTGCGCTCCTTTCCCACACCGAGAGTTGGCGCGGTGGATACCTCAACGCTACCGGCCCAACCTCGATCATGTGCGTACGGGGAATTTCGACACACTGGCAACACTGTTAATCTCTCTAATGAGTCGGGCAGATCGAGAGGACAGCCGTGACCCTGAAAGTCCTAGCCACGGGCGTTGCCGCCGCAGCGATCATCGGCGGCGTTGCCGCAGGTGTGACTTCGGTTGCATTCAGCTCGCCGGTGCCCGCACCGGCCGTGCAGCCCGTCGTCTTCGGCGCACCGATGCCGCAGACGCCGGCGCCGGAGCTCCAGAGCCAGCTTGTCGAGACCCTGAACGGCCTGCAGGGCGGCGGATCGTTCTCCGGCTCCAAGGCCTCCTACATCCAGTTCGGCCTCGGCCGCTTCGAGGGCATCGCCGCAGACCGCGCGTTCAACAACGCGTCGGCCAAGGGCCTGCTCCCGCTGAGCTTCAACGTCGCCGACATCGACCAGGAAGGCCCGACCGCGACGGCGAATGTCACCGCGACCGCGCCCAACGGTCAGACCGCGACCCAGAGCATCCAGTTTGTGGAAGGCCCCAGCCCCAGCGGCTGGCAGCTGACCAAGCAATCGGCGCTATCGCTGATGCAAGGAGCCGGCTGAGCCACCGCGGGATGCGCCACCCGTTTCTCGTAGGTCTGAGCGCCGTCACGATCGTGGCGGCGCTCAGCCTCTCGGGGTGTTCCGACCACGTCGAGCCGAAGTCGGCGCAGAGCCCGTTCGAGCAGTCATCGACGCCGCTGGCGCCAGTTGAGCACGATGCAGCTCCGCTGCCGGCGCCCGACGCGCTGACCGATGTGCTGTATCGGCTGGCCGATCCGGCGGTCAAGGGGTCCGACAAGCTCCAGCTGGTCGAGTCCACGACGCCGGCGGACGCCGCGACCATCGACAAGTTCGCGGCGGCATTGCGCGACGGCGGGTTCACCCCGCTGACGTTCACCGCCTCCGAGATCCGGTGGTCCGATCGCCGTCCCGGGGATGCGCTGGCATCGATCAACGTGACGACCTCGAACCCGGCCAACCCGGGAAACTTCACGTTCCCGATGGAATTCCGCCTGGACCAGGGCAACTGGCAGCTTTCTCGCGAGACCGCTGACATGCTGCTGGCATTCGGCAATGCCCGTGGCGGCGCGAGCCCGGCGAGCCCCACACCGACGCCCTGAATGTGGATCGGCTGGCTGGAATTCGACGTCCTGCTCGGTGATGTCCACTCGCTGAAGGAGAAGCGGGCCGTGGTGCGGCCGATCGTCGCCGAACTGCGGCGCCGCTTCACGGTGGCGGCGGCTGAGACGGGTTCGGCGGATCTGCATCGCAGGGCCGGCATCGGAGTTTCCGTGGTCGCCGGCGAACGGGCACACGTCGTCGACGTCCTCGACGCTGCGGAACGGTTGGTGGCGTCACGCCCCGAAATCGACCTGCTGTCGGTGCGACGCGGGCTGCACCGCAGCGACGACGACTAAGGCGCGAGCTTCTTGCGGCGCAACGGGGTCGGAGTGACCGTGCCGGGGGCCAGCCGCCGAGCCGAGATCAGGAACGCGGTGTGACCGCGCATGTTGTGCTGCGGGCGCACCGCCAAACCGACGACGTTCCACCCGCGTTGCAAGGATTCCCAGGCCCGGGGTTCGGTCCAGCACTGCTGTTCGCGCAGCAGCTCGACGGTTTTGGACAGCTGGGTCACGGTCGCCACGTACACCATCAGCACCCCACCGGGGATCAGCAGCCGGGCCACGGTGTCGAGTACGTCCCAGGGCGCCAGCATGTCCAGCACGACGCGATCGACTGACGCCTCGGCCAGGTCGGAATCGACGATGTCGCCGATGATCAGCCGCCAGTTGTCCGGATCCTTCCCGAAGAACGTGGCCACGTTGCGCCGAGCGTGCACGGCGTGGTCGTCACGCACCTCATAGGAGATCACCTCGCCGTCGGGGCCGACGGCACGCAGCAGGGAGCACGTCAGCGCGCCGGAACCGGCGCCGGCCTCCAGGACCCGGGCGCCCGGGAAGATGTCGCCCTCGTGGACGATCTGGGCGGCGTCCTTGGGGTAGATGACCTGGGCGCCGCGGGGCATCGAGAGCACGTAATCGATGAGCAGCGGGCGCAGCACCAGGAACGCGTCGCCGTTGGTCGACTTGACCACACTGCCCTCGGGCAGGCCGATCACCGCGTCGTGCTCGACAGCCCCCCGGTGCGTGTGGAACTCACTGCCCGGGTTGAGGACCATCGTGTAGTGCCGGCCCTTGGCGTCGGTGAGCTGGACACGGTCTCCGACGACAAAGGGGCCGGTGCGGCGCGGAGCGGGATCGTCGGTCACAGCCGTTCAGCCTGCCACAGCGGACTCGCCGCAGCGCATACCGTCACCTTGTCGGCACACCGTCCTAGGCTGCAGTTATGTCTGATCAGGTGCTGCAGGCGTCGCGTCCCGCGTTGTCGCCGTCGCGGGCCGCCGACTTCAAGCAGTGCCCGCTGCTGTACCGCTTCCGGGCCGTTGACCGGCTGCCGGAGCCGCCGTCGACCGCTCAGTTGCGCGGTTCGGTGGTGCACGCCGCCCTGGAGCAGCTCTACGGTTTGCCGGCCGCCGAGCGGGGCGCGGACACGGCCTTGTCGTTGGTCGACCCGGCTTGGGAGCGGGTGTTGTCCGAACACCCGGACTTCGCCGGCGATGTCACCGACGAGCAGCGCACCCAACTCGTCGCGGAGGCGCGCGCCCTGCTGATGGGCTACTACCGGCTCGAGGACCCGACCCGGTTCGACCCGCAGAGCTGCGAGCAGCGGATCGAGGTCGAACTGGCCGACGGGACACTGCTTCGGGGTTTCGTCGACCGGATCGACGTTGCCGGCACGGGTGAACTCCGGGTCGTGGACTACAAGACCGGGAAAGCACCCCCGGAGGCCAGGGCGCTGGCGGAGTTCAAGGCGCTGTTCCAGATGAAGTTCTACGCCGTCGCGCTGTTGCGTTCACGCGAGGTGCTGGCCAGCCGGTTGCGGCTGATCTATCTCGCCGACGGTCAGGTGCTCGACTACTCCCCTGCGCTCGACGAGCTGCTGCGCTTCGAGAAGACGTTGATGGCGATCTGGCGCGCCATCCAATCTGCCGGTGTGACAGGCGATTTCCGACCCAATCCCTCGCGCCTGTGCAACTGGTGCAGCCATCAGGCGCTCTGTCCGGCGTACGGCGGCACACCGCCGCCGTACCCGGGCTGGCCCGGACAGATCGGCGGTGAGCCGGCCGCATGATCGGCTGTTACTTTCGGCGCCTCGGAACCGACGGCGACGCAGAGCTTTTCGCGTCCACCGACGACACCCGCAGCAACTGGAATTTCGACATCCAGCATGGGTCGCCGCCGTTGGCGTTGCTGACCAAGGCGATCGAGGCGAAGCTGTTCGACGGTATGCGGATCGGCCGGTTGACCCTGGACATTCTGGGGGCAATACCGATCACCGAGATGCGGGTGCAGGCACGGGTTGACCGGCCGGGCAGCCGCATCGCGATGTTGTCGGCCGAGATGTCTGCGGAGCGCCCCGACGGACCGCCGCGCGCCGTGGCCCGGGTGACGGCATGGGCGCTGGCGACCTCAGATACCGCTGACGCCGCAACCGACCGCTATCCGCCGCTGATCGAGGGACCGACCGCACCGCTGGAGCTGCACTGGAAGAACGCGCGGGGATACATCGAGTCGGTGGAATGGCGGCCGCAGTACGACGGGTCCGACAGCGGCACGGTGTACTGGATGTCGCCCATCTCCAATCTGGTGGACGACGAGCCCACCACAGCGCTCGAGCGGCTCGCGATGGTGGTCGACTCCGCGAATGGCATTGGCGCAGCGATTGATCCGGAGAAGTTCATCTACATGAACACCGACACCGCGGTACATCTGCATCGCGCGCCGACGGGTAGGGATTTCGGCGTGCGCGCTCGCGGGTCGATCGGGCCGGACGGGATCGGGGTGACCACCGCAGAGTTGTTCGACCGCGACGGGTTCATCGGGACTTCGGCGCAGACGTTATTGGTGCAACGACGGTAGCCCCCCTATATCCGCTTGCGTCTATATAGACGTAGTGCAATACTCGGAGACGTGGACGTCTTCGAGGCAGTCGCCGAACCGAATCGCCGGGTGCTGTTGGATACCTTGGCCGCCGGTGATCGCACCGCCGGGGAACTCGTTGCGGCACTCCCGGATCTGACCCAGCCCTCGGTGTCGCGGCATCTTCGCATCCTGCGGGAAGTCGGACTTGTCGAGGTTCGCCCCGACGCGCAACGCCGGATCTATGCGCTGCGCGCCGACGGACTGGTCGCGATCGACAGCTGGATCGAGCAATACCGTCAGTTCTGGTCCGGTCACCTCGACGCCCTCGAACGCCACCTGGACAAGACAGAGGAGAGCTCATGACCTCCCGCGAGGGCCGTCTCAGCATCGACAATGACCGGGCAACACTGACTTTCGAGCGGCGACTCCCCCACCCCGTCGAGCGAGTATGGAAGGCCATCACCGATCCGGAAGAGCGCGGCCAATGGATGGGCGACACCACTATCGACGCCCGCGAGGGCGGGACGATCGACATGATCCCGGCCGCACCGCCGATCCCGGCCGACCAGAAGCGGATGGCGGGCCGAATCCTGGTGTGGGACCCACCGCATGTCTTCGAGCACGAATGGAACCAGCGGATCGTCGAACCCGGCGTCGTCCGTTATGAGTTGGTCCCGGACGGGGACGGGACCCTGCTGAGATTCAGTCACCGCGGGCTAGGTGTGCGCAACGCCAACGGTTTTCGGCCCGGGACGCACGCCTACCTGGACCGCCTCGAGGCGTATCTGTTTGGGGCCGAGATACCCGATTGGCAGCAGCGCTACCGCGAGGTGGCCGAGAGCGCGTATGGAGGACAAGCATGGTGACACCGCACATGGTGGTGGCCTATCACTCCGGCTTCGGGCACACCGCAACGTTGGCGCAGGCCGTGGCGGGCGGGGCTGTAGCCGCTTCGGCACAGGTTCAGCTGATCGCGGTCGACACGGTCGGTGACGATGACTGGGCGGTGCTCGATGCCGCTGACGCAATCATCTTCGGTTGCCCGACCTATATGGGCAATGTGTCGGCCGGTTTTCAGGCGTTCGCCGAGCGCACCGGGCGGCGCTGCATGGCGGGCACCTGGCGCGACAAGGTGGGTGCCGGTTTCACCAACTCCGGGTCCAAGGCCGGTGACAAGCTGCAGACCCTCAGCGCGTTGGCGGTGTTCGCCGCCCAGCATCACATGCATTGGGTCAACCTCGGCCTGACCGCAGGCTGGAATACCAGCGCCGCAAGCGAATTCGATCTCAATCGGTTGGGTTTCTGGCTGGGCGCCGGTGCCTCGACCGACGTCGACGCCGAGCCGGCGGCAGTGCACGACGCCGACATCCGCACCTGTGAACACCTCGGCCGGCGAGTCGCCATGGTGACGCGGCAGCTGCTCGCCGGGCGGGCGTCAGAGGAGTTCTGCGCGGCCACCTAAAACGGTGGTACGTCGTCGTCCGAACGGGGTGATGCCGGTGGTCCCGCGGTCGAAGGTGTGCGTTCCGCCCGATTGCGGGCACGCTCGGCCGCGATCTGGTGTGCGCGATTCTGCCGTCGGGTTGTCCGCCGCCTCGGCATCATCACCGAGCGGTCACAGCGATGGACCGCGGGCTGCGGGATCTGCGGCGGACCCGTCGGCGTCATCAACCCCGGAAACAGCAGAACGCTTCCGGGTGTCGTCACGTAGGTCTCGCCATCGGGCAGCGTCCAGATCACCGTGCCGTCGGGCAGCTGTTGATCCTTCCAGCCCCAAAAAGTCTTGAGGATGTGGTGCTCTCGGCATAGGCATTTGAGGTTGGAGGCGTGCGTCGCGCCGTGCGGCCAGGGAACGGTGTGGTCGATGTCGCAACGGATGGCCGGCCGGTCGCAGCCGGGCGCGCGGCAGGTGAGGTCCCGTGCTCGCACGAAATCGGCAAGCGCACGCGAGGGGTGGTAGTCACAATCGGACAGCATGTCCACGGGAATGGTCACCGGACGCAGACGCGCCGCGGCCTTCAACTCGGCCAACTGTTCTGGCGTGATCAACTCGCCGCTGTCGAGCACGTAGGCAGGTTTGTTGGATGTGCCGTCGAGTGTGGACTGCTCGGCAACGACATGAATAACGACTGACCCTGCTGGCTTTTCCGTTGCGGTGCAATCGGCTTCGCCGCAGTCACAGGGAAGTCGGTCAATGCCGATACCCAGCGCACCCAACGCGTCGGCGCGACGCTGTCCCACCGTGCGCGGGTCGTTCTCGCACACGGACTTCGCAAAAGAGTTGAGCCGCTTTTCCAGCGCTGCCGCGTGGGCGGTGGACAGCCGTGCCGTCAAATCGACATAACCGTCACAGGACTCCCAAAAGGTGACGTCACGGTCACTGCCGCGATCTCTCATCCGCCGAACCGCGTCAGGGTCGTGCCGGACCACGAGGTCGTCGATCTCACTGGCGAGCTTTCCCCGACTCATGGACGGCCAGCGGGCAACTCGGGCGGCCAGGTCTGCATCGAGCTCAGCCATGGTGTCGGCGTCGGTGACGAGGTGGGTACGGAAGACGATCGTTTGATACAGCCTGCAGTCGATATCGCCGGCCTCGAAGACCGCAGCGACAGCAGGCAGCCGCAGCATGGCCAGCGCGTAGTTCATGTAGCTGTTGGCCTTGGTCAGGCTGAGCCGCAGCGCTGCGGCGACTTCGGCGCCCACAGTGGCCCAGGTGTCCACCGCCCAATCTTCCCGCTCGCCGTGGTCGAGGCGGCGCAGTTCGAAAAGGTCGGCGATCGCGCGCAGTCGAATTGCGGCCGCCTGATTCTCCAGCCGCGCCGCGTTCGTCAGCCTGTAGACCAGGGCTCGCGAGGCGTCGGTGTCCACCGGCTCGAACAACTTGCCTGGCCATTCATCGAACATGTGTTCGAGTATGCCAGACGGCTACGACACAAATGAGTTCAGCGAAGTTCAGTCGATTTCGTGAGTCGCGCTTCAGTCGCGATGGACTTCGACTCCCCAGAGCACGCGGCGTACGACTGTGCGGAATCCGCGAGGCTGCGAAGTGGGTGTGGGCTCGGCTGCGGCCTCTGGCTCAGGTTCGGGCTCGGGCTCGGCTGCGGCCTCTGGCTCGGGCTCAGCTGCGGCCTCCGGCTCGGGCTCGGCTTCAGGTTCGGGCTCGGCTGCGGCCTCTGGCTCGGGCTCGGGCTCGGCTGCGGCCTCTGGCTCGGGCTCAGCTTCCGGCTCGGGCTCAGGCTCCGGTTCAGCTTCGGGCTCGGGCTCGGCTTCAGCTTCCGGTTCAGGCTCCTCCGTATCGCCAACGGCGGCGGCATCTTCGGAGTCGTGCTCGGCTGCCACGGTCGCGGCGGCGGTAATACCCCCGCCCGTGGCTACGGCCACCAAGTCCTCGGCCATCCGCTCGGCGGGCGACTCCTCCTCGGGCTCCGCCGTCGGCTGCTCACCGCCGAGCGAGGCCGGGTCTTCGCGGCCCTTGGGCGCCAGCAGGATGTACACGATCGCGCCGATGAATACGAACACCGACGTGAACGAGTTCACCCGGATGCCCGCGATATGGGTGGCGGTGTCATCGCGCAGCAACTCCACCCAGAACCGGCCGATGCAGTATGCCGCCACATAGGCGGCGAACAGCCGGCCGTGTCCGATCTTGAACCGCCGGTCGATCCAGATCAGGAAGGCGAACACCAGCACGTTCCACACCAGCTCGTACAGGAACGTCGGCTGAACCACCGCAGCGACCTGCCCCGTCGACACCCCGTCCAGGGAATGCACATCAACCATCCCGGACGAGTCGCGCCGGTAGAAGATCTCCATCCCCCACGGCACGGTGGTCTCGCGACCGTACAGCTCCTGGTTGAAGTAGTTTCCGAGCCGGCCGATCGCCTGCGCCAACACAATTCCGGGCGCGATCGCATCGCCGAACGCGGGCAGCGGAATCCCTCGGCGCCGGCACGCAATCCACGCACCGACACCGCCGACGGCGACCGCGCCCCAGATGCCGAGGCCGCCATCCCAGATCCGCAACGCAGCACCGACACCTGCGCCGCCTTCGGCGAAATACGTTCGCCAGTCGGTCATCAGGTGATAGAGACGCCCACCGACCAAGCCGAAAGGCACCGCCCACAGGGCAATGTCATAGATGACGCCCCGCTCGCCACCACGGGCCGCCCAACGGCGATCACCGATCATCAGCGCCGCGATGATGCCGGCGATGATGCACAGCGCATACGCCCGAATCGGTACCGGGCCCAGATGCCACACGCCCTGCGGCGGACTCGGGAAATAAGCCAAGACGGTCGTCGTCACGAAGCGGACACCTTCTGTCGCACACCCACGGCCAACTCCTCGGTCAGCGTCCGCACTGCCGCCAACCCGTCGGTCAATGCCGACACCAGAGCCGAACCCACGATCACCCCGTCGGCGAAAGCCGCGATCTCGGCGGCCTGCTCACGGGAGCGCACACCAAGACCGACCCCCACCGGGATGTCGGAAACCTCTTTGACCCGCCGCACGAGCTCCGGCGCGGCGCTCGACACCGCGTCCCGCGCGCCGGTGACACCCATGGTCGATGCCGCGTAGACGAAACCCCGCGAGGCCTGCACCGTTTTGGCCAGCCGTTCCGGCGTCGACGACGGTGCGACCAGAAAGATCCGGTCCAGATCATGTGCCTCGGCGGCGGCGAGCCACTCGTCGGCCTCGTCGGGAATCAGGTCCGGCGTGATCATGCCCAGTCCCCCGGCGGCGGCCAGGTCACGCGACCACGCGTCGATTCCGTAGTGCAGCATGAGATTCCAGTACGTCATCACGACCGCGTGACCGCCGGCAGCGCTGATGGCCTCCACCGCGCGCAGGGTGTCGCGAACCCGGACACCGCCCTGCAGTGCGGCCTCGGTCGCCGTCGCGATCACCGGCCCGTCCATCCCCGGATCGGAGTACGGAACGCCGACTTCGACGATGTCGCAACCAGATTCGACCAGAGCCACCAGAGCGTCGATGGACACGTCGACGGACGGATAGCCGGTCGGCAGATACCCGATCAGGGCGGCACGGCCCTCGTCGTGGCACGCCGCGAACACCGAGCCCAGCCGTCCGGCCTGGGCGTGCTGGACGGTCATGAGGCTCCCGGGCCGGACTGGTCGAACAGCCCGAACCACTTGGCCGCCGTCTCCACATCCTTGTCGCCGCGGCCGGACAGGTTGACCAAGATGATCGAACCGGGGCCCAACTCGGCCGCCAGCTTCACCACACCGGCCACCGCGTGCGCCGACTCGATGGCCGGGATGATGCCCTCCAGCCGGCACAGCAGCCGGAACGCGTCCATGGCCTCGGTGTCGGTGATCGGTTGGTATTCGGTGCGCCCGATGTCCTTGAGGAACGCGTGCTCCGGGCCGACGCCCGGATAGTCCAGACCTGCCGAGATCGAATGCGACTCGATGGTCTGACCGTCCTCGTTCTGCAGCAGATACGAGTAGGACCCCTGGAACGCCCCCGGTGTCCCACCAGCGAAAGTCGCTGCATGCCTTCCGGTTTCGACACCGTCACCGGCCGCCTCGTAACCGATCAGCCGCACACCCACGTCGTCGATGAACGGGTGGAAGATGCCGATCGCATTGGATCCGCCACCCACGCAGGCGGCCACGGCGTCGGGCAGCCGGCCGGCCTGCGCCAGCATCTGCGCTCGCGCCTCGAGACCGATGATGCGCTGGAAGTCGCGCACCATCATCGGGAACGGGTGCGGCCCGGCGGCGGTCCCGAAGCAGTAGTAGGTGCTGTCGGCGTTGGTGACCCAGTCGCGGAAGGCGTCGTTGATGGCGTCCTTGAGCGTCTTGGAGCCGGACTCCACCGACACCACCTCGGCGCCCAGCAGCCGCATCCGCGCGACGTTGAGCGCCTGGCGGGCGGTGTCCACGGCGCCCATGTAGATCACGCACTCCAGACCCAGCAGCGCACACGCGGTCGCGGTCGCCACGCCGTGCTGGCCGGCGCCGGTCTCGGCGATCACCCTGGTCTTGCCCATCTGCTTGGCCAGCAACGCCTGGCCGAGCACGTTGTTGATCTTGTGCGAGCCGGTGTGGTTGAGGTCCTCGCGCTTGAGGAAGATCCGCGCCCCACCGAGGTGTTCGCTCAGCCGGACCGCCTCGTACAGCGGCGACGGACGCCCGGCGTAGTGGGTCTGCAGATTGTCGAGGCGATCCAGGAATTCCTGGTCCGTGCGGGCCTTTTCGTAGGCGGCCGTCACCTCTTCGATGACGGCCATCAGCGCCTCGGCCACATACCGCCCGCCGTACGCACCGAAGTGCCCCCGGGCATCGGGTTCGTGCAACGTCTGCTCGGCCACGGCCGCGCTCATGCGCGGCACGTTCGGAGTGGAGATATCAGCCACGACTCAGCGAGCGGGTTTCGGGCAGGACGGATGTGCTCCCGCGGTCACCAGGTCTGCGACGGCGCTGCGCGGGTCCCCGCTGGTGACCAGACCTTCACCGACCAACACCGCATCGGCTCCGGCGCCGGCGTACGCCAGCAGGTCACCGGTGCCCCGGACACCGGATTCGGCGACCCGGATGATGTCGGACGGCAGCCCCGGTGCGATCCGCGCGAAGCAGTCCCGGTCCACCTCCAACGTCTTGAGGTCGCGGGCGTTGACGCCGATGACCTTGGCTCCGGCCTGCAGCGCCCGGTCGGCTTCTTCCTCGGTGTGCACCTCGACCAGCGCGGTCATGCCGAGGGACTCGGTGCGCTCCAGCAGCGACTCCAGGGCCGGCTGCTCGAGCGCGGCGACGATCAGCAGCAGCATGTCCGCGCCGTGCGCCCTGGCCTCGTGAATCTGATACGGCCGGACGATGAAGTCTTTGCGTAGCACCGGGATTCGCACGGCGGAACGCACCGCGTCGAGGTCGGCCAGCGACCCGTGGAAACGGCGTTCCTCGGTGAGCACGCTGATCACCCGCGCGCCGCCGCTCTCATAGGCCCGAGCCAGCTCGGCGGGGTCGGCGATGTTGGCCAGCTGGCCGCGGGAAGGGCTGGCGCGCTTCACTTCGGCGATGACGGCGATGCCGGGCGCGCGCAGCGCGGCCAGTACGTTCAGCGGCGCCGGTGCGGCCTCCGCAGCGGCCTTGACCTCGGCCAGACTGATGATCGCCTCGCGGGCGGCAACGTCGGCGCGCACTCCCTCGATGATCGAGTCGAGCACGCTTGCCGAACTCATGGCTGCCGGATCCCTTCTCACGCCCTGGCGATCTCGCTTGCGTCGTCCAGTGAAGGGTAGTCGTATCGAGCCGCGCATCCGTCACCGACCCTCGGTGTCGGTATCACGATCGGTGGGATCGACACCTTCGTCGAGCGCATCCCACATGCCCCGCTCCGAAACGTCCGTATCCGTGTCCTCGCTACGCGCGGCGCTGCGGCGAACAGCCGGTGCCGCGTATTTGGCGGTGGCCTGGCGTCCGGACGCTGCCGAGCGCATCAACAGCACCGCGGCGACCAGCGCACATGCCGCCGCGCCGATGGTCAGCCCGGCGCCAAGGTACTGCCGGCCGCTGGCGACCAGCGTGTGCACCGGGATCTGGGCGAGTTCGGCGGCGCGCGGACCGACGTCCGGGGTTCGGATCAAGCTGACACCGAGGTAACCCAGCAGCAGCGTCACCACCGCCAGCAGCATCGCGACCGCGCGCAGACCCCATCCCCGGACCGCCAGACCGGCCACCGCGGCGGCCAGCAGCAGCACGGCCAACGGCAGCAGGGCGTTGGACCAGCCGGCGCCCGTCAGCGTCACCGTTTTGGGCTGGCCGAGACCGTCGAACGACGTCACCGACACCCAGGTGAGCCGGGAGGCCACCCACAACAGCACTGCCGCGACGACCAGCAGCAACTGTCCGATCCGGATCACGGGGCGCCCAGCGTCTCGGCGGCGGCGATCGCGTTCAGTACCGCCTTGGCCTTGTTGGCGGACTCGTTGTATTCGTAGGGACCGTTGGAGTCGGCCACCACGCCGCCGCCGGCCTGCACATAGGCGGTGCCCTTGCTCATCAGCGCCGTGCGTATGGCGATGGCGAAGTCGGCGTTCCCGGCGAAGTCCAGATAGCCGACGACACCGCCGTAGAGGCCGCGGCGGGTCTTCTCCACCCCTTCGATGAGCTCCATGGCCCGCACCTTCGGCGCACCGGTCAGCGTGCCGGCCGGGAAGCAGGCCGTCACCGCGTCCAGGGCCGTGCGGCCGTCGGCGAGCAGCCCGGTGACCGTCGACACGATGTGCATGACGTGGCTGTAGCGCTCGATGTGGCTGTAGTCCTCGACGCGCACGGTGCCCGGGACACACACCCGGCCGAGGTCGTTGCGTCCGAGGTCGACCAGCATCAGATGCTCGGAGCGTTCCTTCTCGTCGGCCAGCAACTCCTTCTCGAGCAGCTGGTCTTCCTCCTCGGTCTGGCCGCGCCACCGGGTCCCGGCGATCGGATGCGTTGTGGCCCAGCCGTCCTTCACCGTCACCAACGACTCCGGGCTGGAGCCGACGATCGAAAACGCCGTTCCCCCAGCGTCATCCGGCACGTGCATGAGATACATGTACGGGCTGGGATTGGTGACGCGCAGCATCCGGTACACGTCGAGCGGGTCGACGGTGGTGTCGATCTCGAAGCGCTGCGAGGGCACCACCTGGAAAGCCTCGCCGGCCTCGATCTCCTTGACCAGGCGCTCGACGATCTCGCTGTACTCCTCCATCGTGCGCTGGGAGCGGTGCCGGGACTGGGGGCGGGAGTAGGTCGCCACGGTCGACGACAAGGGCTGCCCGAGCGCCCGGGTCATCACGTCGAGGCGCGCGACGGCGTCGTCGTAGGCCTCGTCCACCCGCTCGTCGGTGCCGTTCCAGTTCACCGCGTTGGCGATCAAAGTGATCGTGCCTTCGTGATGGTCGACGGCGGCCAGATCGGTGGCCAGCAGCAGGAGCATGTCGGGCAGGCCGAGGTCGTCGGTGACAATCTCGGGCAGCCGCTCGAGTCGGCGGACGAAGTCGTAGGCGAAGAACCCGACCATCCCGCCCGACAGCGGTGGCACACCGGCCAGCGATTCCGTGGACAGCAACGCCATCGTCTCGTGCAGGGCCTGTAGCGGATCGCCACCGGTCGGGGCGTCCTGCGGGGTGGCGCCCAGCCACACGGCCTCGCTGTCACGCACGGTCAGCGCCGAGGGCGCACCCGCCCCGATGAACGACCAGCGTGACCACGACCGGCCGTTCTCAGCGGACTCGAGCAGGAATGTTCCGGGCCGGTTGGCCGCCAGTTTCCGGTACGCCGACAGCGGTGTCTCGCTGTCGGCGAGCACCTTGCGGATCACCGGCACCACGCGGTGTTCGGCGGCCAGCGCACGGAACTCCTCACGTGTGGTGATGGCGGCGAGGTTGGATTGCACGGGTACATCCTCCCAGACCCGTCGGGCCGCATTGACCGGCGTAGCCTGCACCCATGAAACGTGGAGACCGGGTTGCGGACTTCGAACTGCCGGACCAGACCGGCACCGTGCGCTCACTGACCGAATTGCTGGCCGACGGGCCGATTGTGCTGTTCTTCTACCCCGCCGCGATGACGCCGGGGTGCACCAAGGAAGCGTGTCATTTCCGCGACCTCGGCTCGGAGTTCGCCGCACTCGGAGCCAGCCGGGTGGGCATCAGCACCGACCCGGTGGACAAGCAGGCCCGGTTCGCCGACTCCCAGAATTTCGACTACCCGTTGCTGTCCGACGCCGACGGCGCGATCGCCACCGCGTTCGGCGTGAAGCGCGGACTGCTGGGCAAGCTGATCCCGGTGAAGCGCACGACGTTCGTCATCGACACCGATCGCACGGTGCTCGAGGTCATCTCCAGCGAGGTCAACATGGATGCCCATGCGGACAAGGCGCTGGAGGTGCTCAAGACGCGTTGAGCGCACCCTTGCCGTAGGTGGCCACGAACAGGTCGTACAACTCGCCGGGCTTGATCTCGACTCCCCGTTCGTCGGCGAGCGCCTGCGCGCGCCGGGCGAAGTCGATCTGCATCTCGCGCGGCAGGTCCAGTCCGTATTCGGTGAGCAGCACGTAGGCGAAGCCGCCCTTTCCCGACTGCGAGTTGACCCGGATCACGGCGTCATATGCGCGTCCGATATCGGCTGGATCAATGGGCAGATACGGTACCCGCCAATCGATTTCACGCTCTGAGCGCCCCGTTCGCAGTGCGCGTTCCCGGTGTTCGGCGAGCCCCTTCTTGATCGCGTCCTGATGAGTTCCCGAGAACGCGGTGTGCACCAGAGCCCCGACGTAGGGATGACGTTCGTGGATCGGCATCCGCGTGCAGTATTCGACCGTGCGGGCGATCTCGTCGATATCCGAGAAGTCGATCATCGGGTCGATGCCTTGGGCGTGCATGTTCAACGCCAGCGTCGCGATGTCGACATTGCCGGTGCGCTCGCCGTTTCCGAACACACAACCCTCCACGCGTTGCGCCCCGGCCAGGATGGCCAACTCCGCACACGCCACACCGGTGCCCCTGTCGTTGTGTGGATGAACCGACAGGATCACACTGTCGCGTCGCGCCAGATTGCGGTGCATGTACTCGATCTGGTCGGCATACACGTTGGGCGTGGCCACCTCGACGGTGGCGGGCAGGTTCAGGATCACCGGCCGCTCCGGGGTGGCGTCCCACAGTCTTGTCATGTCGTCGCACACGCCCAGCACGTAGTCGGGCTCGGTCAGATTGAAGACCTCCGGCGAGAACTCGAACCTGATATTGCCTGCGTCGCCGGTGAATTCGAGCACGTCGCGACCCCCGGCCAGGACCAGCCCGCGCAGCTCGGCGCCGTCTCTCCCCAGCACCACATCCCGCCACGTCGGCGCCGTCGCGGTGTACATGTGAACGACGACGTCACCCGGGATCCCCCGCACCGAGTCGACGGTCCGCTCGATCAGGTCGCGCCGGGCCGGCGTGAAGACGACGATCGTCACGTCCGCGGGCACGATATCGGATTCGGCCAGTAGCCGGACGAAGTTGTAGTCGGCCTGCGACGCAGACGGGTAACCGACCTCAATCTCCTTGTACCCCATCGCTACCAGAAGTTCGAAGAACCGTCGCTTGCGGGCGGGATCCATCGGGTCGGGCAGCGCCTGGTTGCCGTCACGCAGGTCGACGGGCACCCACAGGGGTGCGTGGGAAATCTGGGCGTTCGGCCAATGACGTTCTGCGAGTGGCACTTCCACACGGTCGTAGACGCTGGCATAGCGGTACGACGGCATCGGTGAGGGTTGTTGACGATTCCATGCAAACATTTCGTGGTCGCTTCCTGGTCGGGGTGCTACTGGAGTTCCGACCGGCACGACAACGCCCCACGGCGGGGAACCGGTCGTTCAGGCCCCGCCGCGGCGACTAAGCACGAGTGCACATGTCATGGTGCCCAGACTGTACACTACTCCTCAGACAAGTAGAGAGGTTTGGTTGTGGATTCACCTGTCGTCCAAGTGCAGCGCCACCCCCTTGCAGCCCAGACGGCCCAGCTACTGCTTTCACGGATCCGCAACGGCGAGTGGCCTCTGGGTCACCGATTGCCCGGCGAGACCACACTCGCCGCCCAGCTCGGCGTCGGCCGCTCGACGCTGCGCGAGGCGATCCGCGAACTCGCCGGCAAAGGGGTTCTCGACAGTCGCCAGGGTGCAGGCGTTTTCGTGATCGCCCTCGAGGCGATCGAGGACTGGGACACCATCCTGCGGCGTACCACGATCGCCGCAGTGATCGAGGCACGCATCGCGATCGAAGCCGAGGCCGCCGCGTTGGCCGCCACCCGGCGCACCCCCGCCGATCTGCGAGCGATCCGACGCACGCTGGCCGCCCGTGGTGTCGAAGGCCAGTCCATCCCCGACCACGTCGACGCCGACGCCGCATTTCACCGGGCGGTCGTGGCGGCCGCACACAACGACGTGCTGACGCAGTTGTTCGACGCGTTCCTGCCTCGGTTACGCCTGGCGATGATCGACATGCTCAAGATCAGGCCGGTGCCCGGCCAGGCCGACCACGTCGCGCACCGGGAGCTCGCCGACGCGATCGCCGCCCGCGATCCCATCGCGGCCGCCACAGCCAGCAGGTCGCATTTGAGTGCGTTGAAGGAGTCTTACGCGTGACACCCGTTCTCGAACTCGACGAGGTGACATTCCGCCGCGACAACAAGCAGATCATCGACGGGATCTCGCTGACAGTTCAGCCTGGCGAACACTGGGCGCTGTTGGGGCCCAACGGTGCAGGCAAGAGCACCTTGCTCGGTTTCTGCGCCGCGGTGACGTTCCCCACGACCGGTCGCGTGACCATCCTCGGCAGTCAGATGGGGCGCACCGATTTGGCGACGCTGCGCCGTTCGATCGGGCACGTGAATCCCCGTCACCGGCTTCAGTATTCGCTGACGGTCCGGGAGGTCGTGCTGACCGGTATCACCGCCACCATCGACCTGCCGATGCGCTGGGCACCGAGCCCGGAACAGGCCGAGCACGCCGACGCGATGATCGCCGCGGTGGGCATGACCGGTAAGGCCGGCAATGTCTGGCCCACGCTGTCACAAGGCGAACGGGGCCGCGCTCTCATTGCGCGAGCGCTGGTTTCGGAGCCCGAGCTGCTGCTGCTCGACGAGCCGACGACCGGGCTGGACGTCGCCGCCCGCGAGCAGCTGCTGGAGACGATCGACAACTTGGACCGGACGCATCCCGAGGTCGCGTCGATCCTGGTGACCCATCACCTCGAAGAGCTGCCGACCACCACCACCCATGCGCTGCTGATCGCCGAGGGCCGCACGGTGGCGAGCGGGCCTGCGCGCGAGACGATCTCGACCGACAATGTCACCGCCGCCTTCTCGCACCCGATCGCGGTCGGCTACCAGGAGGGCCGCTGGACCGCACGCGCCAAGGCCACGGCGATCGACGTCTAGGTGTCCGGCGCCAGGATCTGGTCGGCGTCGAAGCAGCTGTGATCACCGGTGTGGCAGGCTCCGCCGACCTGGTCGACCTCGAGCAGCACGGCGTCGCCGTCGCAGTCCAGCCGCACCGAGTGAACGTGCTGGGTGTGCCCGGAGGTCGCACCCTTCACCCAGTACTCGCCGCGCGATCGCGAAAAATAGGTCGCTTCGCGGGTTTCCAGCGTGCGGGCCAGCGCCTCGTCGTCCATCCAGGCGACCATCAGCACATCGCCGCTGCCCCGCTCCTGTGCGATCGCGGCGAACAGCCCATTGGCGTCGCGCTTGAGCCGCTTGGCGATATCCGGGTCGAGGCTCATCTCACCACTATCCCCTCGCCTGCCATCGCTGCCTTCACCTCACCGATCGTCAGCTCGCCGAAATGGAAGACGCTGGCCGCCAACACCGCATCAGCACCAGCCTCCACCGCGGGCGCGAAGTCGCCGACCGCTCCGGCACCGCCGCTGGCGATCACCGGGACCGTGACCGCCTTGCGGACCGCACGCAGCATCGCCAGATCGAATCCGGCTTTCGTGCCGTCGGCGTCCATCGAGTTCAGCAGGATCTCGCCGACACCCAATTCGGCTCCGCGCCGCGCCCATTCGACCGCGTCGATACCGGTCCCCTGCCGGCCACCGTGCGTGGTGACCTCCCAGCCCGACGGGGTGGGCGCCGACCCGGCCGGCACCGTGCGGGCATCCACCGACAGCACGATGCACTGCGAGCCGAACTGCCGGGACAACTCGGCCAGCAGTTCAGGGCGGGCGATCGCGGCGGTGTTCACCGAGACCTTGTCGGCCCCGGCCCGCAGCAGCACGTCGACATCCTCGACCGATCGCACACCACCGCCGACGGTGAGCGGAATGAACACCTGCTCGGCGGTGCGGCGCACCACATCGAGCATCGTCGCGCGGCCCGACGAGGACGCCGTGACGTCCAAGAAGGTCAGCTCGTCGGCACCCTCGGCGTCATAGACTGCGGCCAGCTCGACGGGATCGCCTGCATCCCGGAGGTTTTCGAAGTTCACACCCTTGACCACCCGGCCGGCATCGACGTCCAGGCAGGGAATCACACGCACCGCGACGTCCATCAGAGGTAATTCTCCGGCGGACCGACCCGGTCGAGGATCTCCATGACGCGCTCGTGCACGCCGGGGGCTGCGGCCAGCGCAGCGCGCGACGACGGCGTCCAGTGCTCGCCGGACAGGTCGGTGACGACTCCGCCCGCCGACCGCACCAGCGCGACTCCGGCAGCGTGATCCCAGATGTGATCACCGAAACTGATTGCCGCACCCATGATTCCGGACGATACATATGCGAAGTCGACGCCGGTGGCGCCGTGCATGCGCAGCTTCGAACAGACGCGGCTCAGATTCTCCAGCACAGCCAGGCGGTAGCGACCGGGAAAGCGCCCCCGCCAGTCGACGTTGAACGTTCCGATGCCGATCACGCACTGGCCGATCTCGCCGTGTCCGATCGGCGGCTGCGCTTTCCCGTTGTAGTACACCGGGCCCCCCAACACCGTGCTGTAGCGCTGGTCGGTGAACGGCAGCCAGGTCAGCCCGGCCACGGGCTCGCCGTCCCGCAGCAGACCCAGCAGGATCGCGGCCATCGGGGATCCGGCGGCGTAGTTGAAAGTCCCGTCGATCGGGTCGAGCACCCAGACCAGCGGGGAGTCGATCGGGGCGCCGCCGAATTCCTCGCCGTGCACGCCGATGCCCGTGGTCGCCTCCAAGGCCTGGACCACCTGGCGTTCGATGGCCAGGTCCACCTCGGTGGCGAAGTCGTTGCCCTTCTTCTGCACGGCCGAGTCGGCCCGATGCCCGGCGATGAACGGTGTGGACGCCTCGTCCAGAATCACCGCCGCCTGGGCCACCAGGGTGTCGAGGTCCACTACCGGCCCACCGCGGCAAGCGCGTCCGGCAGTGTGAATCGGCCGGCGTAGAGCGCCTTTCCGACGATCGCGCCTTCCACCCCGCTGTCGACCAGCGTCGCGATCGCGCGCAGATCGTCCAGGCTGGACACGCCTCCCGACGCGATAACCGGCGCGTCGGTGCACTCGGCCACGCCTTCGAGCAGGTCGAGGTTGGGTCCGGTGAGCGTGCCGTCCTTGGTGACATCGGTGACCACGAACCGCGAGCAGCCTTCGCTGTCAAGGCGTTCCAGCACATGCCACAGATCCCCGCCGTCGGTCTCCCAGCCGCGGCCGCGCAGCCGGTGCTCCCCCTCGACGATCTGCACGTCCAGGCCGACGGCGACCCGGTCGCCGTATTCGGCGATCGCAGCCGCGCACCACAGTGGGTTCTCCAGCGCCGCGGTGCCGATGTTGACCCGGGTGCAGCCGGTGGCCAACGCAGCCTTGAGCGACTCGTCGTCGCGGATCCCGCCGGACAGTTCGACGTTCACGTCGAGCTGCCCGACGACCTCGGCCAGCAGTTCACGGTTGGAGCCGCGACCGAATGCGGCGTCGAGGTCCACCAGGTGGATCCATTCGGCGCCGTCGCGCTGCCAGGTCAGTGCGGCGTCCAGCGCCGAACCGTACTCGGTCTCGCTGCCGGCCTTACCCTGCACCAGACGGACCGCCTTGCCCTCGACCACGTCGACGGCAGGCAACAAAATCAGTGGCACTCTTACAGCCCCTCAACCCAATTGGTGAGCAACGCCGCACCGGCGTCGCCGCTTTTCTCCGGATGAAATTGTGTCGCCGACAGCGGACCGTCCTCGACCGCGGCCAGGAACCGTACATGATGGCTGGCCCAGGTCAGCTTCGCCTCGGGTGCGCCCTCCCACTTCTGCGCCGCATAGGAATGCACGAAGTAGAACCGGGTGTCGGGGTCGAATCCCTTGAACAGCACACTGTCCGGCGCGGCGTCGACGACGTTCCACCCCATGTGCGGGATCACCGGCGCGTCGAGCCGGGTGACCGAGCCCGGCCACTGCCCGCAGCCCTGCGACTCGACCCCGAACTCCACGCCGTGGGCGAACAGGATCTGCATGCCCACGCACACACCGAGCACCGGGCGGCCCGCGGCCACCCGCTCGGCGATTATCCGGTCGCCCCCGATGCCGCGCAGGCCGACCATGCACGCCTCGAACGCGCCGACGCCGGGCACCACCAGGCCGTCGGCATTCAGTGCACGGTGCGCGTCGGCGGTCACCTCGACGTCGGCCCCGGTGCGCTCCAGCGCCCGCTGCGCCGAGCGTAGGTTACCCGAGCCGTAGTCCAGGACGACAACGGATCTAGCTGTCACAGTGAGCCTTTGGTGGACGGCACGCCGGAGACCCGGGGATCGGGCTCGACGGCCTGTCGCAGCGCGCGTGCCACCGCCTTGTATTCCGCCTCGGTGATGTGGTGCGGGTCGCGGCCGTACAGCGTGCGCACGTGCAGCGAGATGCGGGCGTTGAATGCCAGCGACTCGAACACGTGCCGGTTGACGACCGTGTGGTAGGGCACGCTGGAGCCGGCGATGGTGAAGTCGACCATGTAGTCGGGTTCACCGGTGTGCACGAAGTACGGGCGACCGGAGACGTCGACGGCGGCATGGGCCAGCGTCTCGTCCATCGGGATGAAGGCGTCGCCGAAGCGGCGGATGCCCTTCTTGTCGCCGAGCGCTTGCCCGAGCGCGGTGCCGAGCACGATCGCGGTGTCCTCGATGGTGTGGTGGCCCTCGATGTCGACATCGCCCTTGGCGGAGATCGACAGGTCGAAACTCGCGTGAGTGCCCAGCGCGGTCAGCATGTGGTCGAAGAACGGCACCCCGGTGTGCACGCTGACCTGTCCGGTGCCGTCGAGGTTCAGCTCGACGACGATGTCGGATTCGCGGGTCTTGCGTTCGACCTTGGCGATGCGGGTCATAGTGCTCCTATTTTGGCGCTGGCGGCGAGGAAGGCGTCGTTCTCGTCGGCCAATCCGATGGTGGTGCGCAGATACCCGGGGATGCCGACATCGCGGATCAGGACGCCTTCGTCGAGGTAGCGCTGCCAGGCCGCGCCGGCGTCGGCGAATTCGCCGAACAGGACGAAGTTGGCGTCGCTGGGAATGACCCGGAAACCATAGTCGGTCAGCGCGGCACTGACCCGCTCCCGTTCGGCGATCAGCGTCGCGACGCTGCCCAGGGTGTCGTCGGCATGCCGAAGCGCGGCACGGGCGGCGGCCTGGGTGACCACCGAGAGGTGATAGGGCAGCCGGACCAGCAACACCGCGTCGATGATCGCCGGGGCGGCGATCAGGTACCCCAGCCGGCCGCCGGCGAACGCGAACGCCTTGCTCATGGTGCGGCTGACGATCAACCGGGACGGGTACTCCTCGATCAGCGCGATCGCGCTGGGCTGGCTGGAAAACTCACCGTAGGCCTCGTCGACGATCAGGATGCCGTGGTGCATGGCGTCCAGCAGCCGTCGCAGGTCGTCGAGCGGAACGCTCTGGCCGGACGGGTTGTTGGGGCTCGCGACGAACACGACGTCGGGGTCGCGGGCGGCGATGACGGTCGCTGCCGTGTCGACGTCGAGGCTGAAATCGGCCGCGCGCACCGACTCCACCCACTCGGTCTGCGTCCCGTTCGAGATGATCGGGTGCATCGAATACGACGGCACGAAACCGATCGCGCTGCGGCCCGGTCCACCGAACGCCTGCAGGAGTTGCTGCAGGATCTCGTTGGATCCGTTTGCCGCCCAGACGTTTTCCTCCGCGACCTCGACGCCGGTCTGGTCGCGGAGGTAGGCGGCCAGGTCTGCGCGCAGGGCGACGGCGTCGCGATCGGGATAGCGGTGCAGTTCGGCTGCGGCCGCCTGCACCGAACGCGTGACGTCCTCGACCAGCGCCGGACTCGGCGGGTGCGGGTTCTCGTTGGTGTTGAGCCGCACCGGGACGTCAAGTTGCGGTGCACCGTAGGGAGATTTCCCGCGCAGATCGTCGCGCAGCGGCAGATCGGCCAGCGTCACGCCGGCACCGGGAATGGGGCTCACCGCTCGAACCTCCGGCGGACCGCCTCACCGTGGGCCGGCAGATCCTCGGCCTTGGCCAGTGTGATCACATGCCCGGACACGTCTTTGAGCGCCGCCTCGGTGTAGTCGACGACGTGGATGCCGCGCAGGAAGGTTTGCACCGACAAGCCGCTGGAGTGCCTGGCGCAGCCCGCGGTGGGCAGTACGTGATTGGACCCGGCGCAATAGTCACCGAGGCTGACCGGCGACCACGGCCCCACGAAGATCGCACCGGCCGCGCGGATACGGCTGGCCACCTCGTTGGCGTTCACAGTCTGGATCTCCAAATGCTCTGCGGCATAAGCGTTGACGACCCGAATTCCGGTGTCGACGTCGTCGACCAGCACAATGCCCGACTGGCGCCCGCGCAGCGCCTCGGTGACCCGCTCCCGGTGCTTGGTGGTCTCGAGCTGCACGGCCAACTCGGCTTCGGTGGCCTGCGCCAGCTCGGTACTGTCGGTCACCAGCACGCTGGCGGCCATCACGTCATGCTCGGCCTGGCTGATCAGATCGGCAGCGACATGCACCGGGTCGGCGGTGTGGTCGGCGAGGATCGCGATCTCGGTGGGCCCGGCCTCGGCGTCGATACCGATCTGCGAGCGGCAGATTCGCTTGGCGGCGGTCACATAGATGTTTCCCGGTCCGGTGACCATGTCGACCGGTGCCAGCTCGGCGCCGTCGATGTCGGTGCCGCCGTAGGCCATCAGCGCCACCGCCTGTGCGCCGCCGACCGCCCACACCTCTTCGACACCGAGCAGCGCGGCCGCCGCCAGGATCGTCGGGTGCGGCAGACCACCGTGGCCGGCCTGCGGCGGGCTGGCGATCACCAACGAGTCGACGCCGGCGGTCTGCGCGGGCACGACGTTCATCACCACACTGGAGGGGTAGACGGCATTGCCGCCGGGCACGTATAGACCGACCCGCTCCACCGGCACCCACCGCTCGGTGACCGACGCGCCGGAGTCGAACAGCGTGGTGGTGTCGGTGCGCCGTTGATCGGCATGCACGGCGCGGGTGCGATCGATCGCCACCTCGAGCGCGGCGCGTACCTCGGCAGGCAGTGCGGCCAGCGCCTCACCCAGCGCGGCGACGGGAACCCGCACGGTCGCGGGGCGTACCCCGTCGAATTTCTCGCCGTACTCCAGTGCCGCGACGGCACCGCGCTCGGCGACGTCGTCAACGATCGGCCGGACCTTCGGGACCACGGCGTCGACATCCACGCCGCCACGCGGAAGCGCCGCGCGCAGCGAGGCGGCGGTCAGCGCCCGGCCGCGCAGGTCGATCCGGTTCATCGCGAAGCTGGTCATCGGATCAATTGTCCCCGATCGGTGCACCCGAATAAAAATCGATTGAGCGCGGCCGCCGGCGGCCCGGATACTGCGGGTATGCAATTCGAGCTGTGGCTGGCCTTCATCGGCGCCGCGATCGCCATCAGTGTGTCCCCCGGGGCCGGTGCGATCCAGTCCATGGCGACCGGTCTGGCGCACGGTCTGCGTCGCGGCTACTGGAGCATCACGGGGCTGCAGATCGGCCTGATGCTGCAACTGGTGGCGGTGGCGGTCGGCCTCGGCGCGGCCGTCGCGCAGTCGATCGTCGCGTTCACGGTGATCAAATGGATCGGCGTGGTCTACCTGGTCTATCTCGCGGTCCGCCAATGGCGCAGTAAGCCCTTCGACCTGCGCGAACAGCTTGACACCTCAGCCGGTGGCGGGCGGTGGACCCTGCTGGTGCGTGGCTGCCTGGTCAACGTGACCAATCCCAAGGGGCTGGTGTTCCTGCTGGCAGTGCTGCCCCAGTTCGTCGTGCCGACCGCACCGCTGCTGCCGCAGTACCTCGCCATCGGGGCGACGATGGTGGTCGTCGATCTGGTGGTGATGGGCGCCTACACCGGGCTGGCATCCCGCTTGTTGCGGTGGCTGCGCACACCACGCCAGCAGAGGGCCATGAACCGGACGTTCTCCGGCCTGTTCGCCGCGGCGGCCGTGGTGCTGTCCCTGGTGCGCCGGGGCGCGGCCGCCTAACGTGAGCGCCATGTCGACCAAGGATCACCCGAACAACGCGCCCGGCGTGCCGATGAAGTTCCCGGTCTGGTTCGAGAACTTCCAGATCAAGTACTTCAATCCGGCAGTGAAGCCGCTGGCCAAGTTCATGCCGGGCATGTCGGTCATCTCGCATCGGGGCCGCACCTCGGGCAAGCAGTACGAGACCGTGGTCTCGGCCTTCCGCAAGGGTGACACCCTGGCCGTGATGCTCGGCCACGGCAAGACCAACTGGGTCAAGAACATCCTGGCCGCCGGCGAGGCCGACATCCGGCACGGCCGCAAGACCCTGCATCTGGTCAACCCGCGGGTGGTGCCCGCGGGCACCGACGATCCGTCGCTTCCCGGGGTTGCCCGTCGCGGCGTCAAGCGCGGCGTCGGCGCGTTCGTCGCCGATATCGCCTAGAGGTCCAGACCGACGTCGAGGACCCGTACCGAGTGGGTCAACGCCCCGACGGCGAGGAAGTCGACCCCGGTCCCGGCATAGTCGGCGGCGGACTCCAGGCTGAGTCCGCCCGAGGATTCCAGCAGCACGCCGGGGGCGTTGGCATCGCGCCGCTGTACCGCGATCTGGGTCTGCCACACCGGGAAGTTGTCCAGCAGAATGAGCTGCACATCCTCGGCGAGCACCTCGTCGAGTTGCTCGAGGGTGTCCACCTCGACCTCGCACGGCAGATCCGGCGAGGCGGCACGCACCGCCCGCAGTGCGGCGACCACCGAACCGGCCGCCGCGACGTGGTTGTCCTTGATCAGCGCGGCGTCGCCCAAGCCCATCCGGTGGTTGACACCGCCGCCCACCCGCACCGCGTACTTCTGCAGTGCCCGCAGCCCCGGGAGGGTCTTGCGGGTGTCGCGGATCTTGGCTTTGGTGCCGTCGACGGCGTCGACCCATGCCGCGGTGGCGGTGGCGATGCCCGACAGGTGGCAGACGAGATTGAGCAGGGTCCGCTCGGCGGTCAGCAGACCTCGGGTCGGGCCCTTCAGCTGGAGCAGGGCGGTGCCGGCGTCCAGCCGGGTGCCGTCGTCCACCCGATCGACGACCTGGTAGCCGTCTTGGCCGAGCACCTCGTCGAGAACGAGTAGTGCGACGTCGATTCCGGCGGCGACGCCGGGTTCGCGCGATACCAGCGACGCCAACGTGGTCGCGTCCTCGGGCACGGTGGCCAGCGTCGTGATGTCGGGACCGTAGCGCAGGTCCTCGTCCAGGCCGCGACGAATCGTGATGCGAGCTTGCGCAAGCTCGTCGTCGGTGAGTGTCATCGCAGGCAGGCCGCCGCGTTTTCGCCGTGCAGGGTGCGGCTGAACGCTTGCGCCGGATCGGTGTCCGGGTGATCGCCGCGGTGGTGGCATCCACGAGATTCGGTGCGCGCCAACGCCGCTGCGGCTACCGCGCGTGCGGTGGTGGTGAGCGCGACGTCCTCGGTGGCGGTGCGGGTGGTCATCCGCACTGGTGTCGCCTCGGCCAAGATCTCGGTGAGTTGATGCAGGCCGGTAGCGTCCCTTACTACGGAAGCCCACTGGGTCATGGCGGCTTGTAGTTGGGTGCGGTCGAGCGCATCGCGTTGCTGCTCTTCGGCTTTGGCCACCGGCGCACCCGAGTCACGGGCGTGCTCGACGGCGGCCCGCCCGGCGCGGCCGCCGACCACCAGGCCTTCGAGCAGGCTGTTGGAGGCCAGCCGGTTGGCGCCGTGCATGCCGGTTCGGGCCACCTCGCCGGCGGCGAACAGGCCGGGCAGCTCGGTCCGGCCGGACACGTCGGTGGTCACCCCGCCGCAGCTGTAATGCGCGCCCGGCACGACCGGGATCAGCTGCCGGGTGGGGTCGATGCCCGCCGCACGGCAGGCGGCGGTGACCGTCGGGAAGCGTTGCGCGAACTGGTCGATGGAGCGCGCGTCGAGGTACACGCACTCGTCGCCGGTTTCGCGCAGTCGGGCCTCGATTGCCGCGGCGACGACGTCGCGCGGGGCGAGATCACCCATGGGGTGGTGTGCGGTCATCGACTCGCCGCGGGCGTCGCGCAGCACCGCGCCCTCGCCGCGCAGCGCCTCGGTGATCAGCGGACGGCGTCCGGCGGCGTTGCGGTCGAACAGCATGGTCGGGTGGAACTGGACGAATTCGATGTCGGTGACCCCGACACCGGCCCACAGCGCCAGGGCGATGCCGTCGCCGGTGGAGCCTTCCGGGTTGGTGGTCGCCCGATACAGGTGGCCCAGTCCACCGGTGGCGAGGATGACCGACGGGGCGTGCACGATACCGAGCCCGTCGGCGTTGCGGACCAGCACCCCGCTGACCGCCGTGCCATCGCTGAGGATCTGCAGCGCAACATGATTGCGCCGGATGTCCAGGGTGGCGGCGGCATGGTCGAGTGCACGCTGCACTTCGGCACCGGTGGCGTCACCCCCGGCGTGGATGATGCGCCTGCGGGAGTGGCCGCCCTCACGGGTCAGCGCCCACTGCCCGGGCGCGCTCTCGTCGAACCGGGCGCCGTCATCGACCAGATCGGCCACCGCACGGTATCCGTCGGCGACGATCGACCGGACCGCCTCCGGGTCGCACAACCCGGCACCCGCCGCCAGGGTGTCGCGCACGTGCGCTTGCACCGAGTCGTCGGTGTGCGGCAGCACCACCGCGATCCCGCCCTGGGCGTAAAACGTCGCGGTATCAGGTGCCTTGCTCAGAATGACTGTGCGGCCGCCTTTTCGGTGTGCGGCCAGGGCCGCGGCCAGACCGGCCACCCCGGTGCCGATCACCACGACGTCGGCGCGCTGCTGCCAGTCCACGCCCGCGGTGCTGGCGCCGCAGGCGAACGAGCGCGTCATTCGCCGCCGCCGGGCTGACCGATCTCGATCATCCGCTGCACGCTCGCGCGGGCCAGCCGGGCGGTCTCGAGATCGACGTCGACCTCGTCGGCGCCGTCCACCAGGCAGCGCAGCAACGCGGCCGGGGTGATCATCTTCATGTACTTGCACGACGCCCGGTCGTTGACGGCCTGGAAATCGATTCCCGGTGCGGCGCGGCGCAGTTGGTGCAGCATCCCGACCTCGGTGGCGACCAGCACCTGCTTGGCATGAGAGGCCTTCGCGGCGTCCAGCATGCCGCCGGTGGACAGGATCTTGACCCGGTCCGACGGGAAGGCGCCTTCACCGGCCAGATACAACGCCGATGTGGCACAACCGCATTCAGGATGGACGAACAGCTCCGCGTCCGGGTGGCTACGAGCCTGGTCGGCCAGTTCGTCGCCGTTGATACCCGCGTGCACGTGGCACTCGCCTGCCCAGACGTGCAGGTTGGTCCGGCCGGTCATCCGGCGGACGTGGGCCCCGAGGAACTGGTCAGGGCAGAACAGCACCTCGCGGTCGGCCGGGATGGACGCCACCACCTCGACGGCGTTGGACGAGGTGCAGCAGATGTCGGTGAGCGCCTTCACGGCGGCGGTGGTGTTGACGTAGGAGACGACGACCGCACCGGGGTGCTCGTCCTTCCAGGCCTGCAACTCCTCGGCGGTGATCGAGTCGGCCAGCGAGCAACCTGCGCGCTGGTCCGGGATCAGCACCGTTTTCTCGGGGCTGAGGATCTTGGCGGTCTCGGCCATGAAGTGCACGCCGCAGAACACGATCGTCTCTTCGGCGGCCTCGGCGGCGATCCGGGACAGCGCCAGCGAGTCACCGACATGATCGGCGACGTCCTGAATGGCCGGCAGCTGGTAGTTGTGCGCCAGGATGGTCGCGTTCCGCAGGGTGGCCAGCCGGCGAATCTCGGCGGCCCATTCCTCGTCGCCGTTCACGCCGGTGTAACCACCGGGTCCGTCGGTGATGCGAGCGACAAGGCCGGTCCCCACGGCGCCGGCACGATCCAAGACGGTCATTTCCGCCTCCTGTCTTGCTTCCGAGGTTTTCGACTTATAATCGAAAACGTGCCCCATACTAGCACCGAACACGAAGTACTCGCCGTCGTATTCCAGGTTGGCGACGTCGAGTCCCGTACACCGGCCCTTAACGTGCTGTTATGGCAGCGCGGCCTGGATCCCGAGCGGGGCAAGTGGTCACTGCCCGGCGGCAGGCTGCGCGCCGACGAAGACCTGACCAGTTCGGTGCGCCGCCAGCTGGCCGAGAAGGTCGACGTCCGCGAGATCGCCCACCTGGAACAGCTCGCGGTCTTCTCCGACCCGGGCCGCGTGCCCGGTGTTCGCACGATCGCCTCGACATTCCTCGGACTGGTGCCCTCGGTCGCCACCCCGGAACTGCCGCCGGACACCCGCTGGCATCCGGTCAGCGCCCTACCGGAAATGGCGTTCGATCACGCCCCGATGGTGGAGTACGCCCGCACCAGGCTGGTCGCGAAGTTGTCCTATACCAATATCGGATTCGCCTTGACGCCACGGGAATTCGCACTCTCGACGTTACGTGACATCTACGGCGCCGCCCTCGGATACCAGGTCGACGCCACCAATTTGCAACGGGTGCTGGCGCGCCGCGGCGTCATCACGCCGACCGGGACGACCGCCCATCCGGGCCGCAGCGGCGGCCGCCCGGCGGCGCTGTACCGCTTCACCGACTCGCACTTGAGGGTGACCGACGAGTTTGCCGCGTTGCGGCCACCCGGGTGAGTCGGCTGGCTTCTTAGACCCTTCTTAAGGTAGAAAGGGTGGAATGCATCCGGTGAGCACCGGGGCGCCGAGCCCCGAATGGATCGGCCGCGCCCCGCACGAGGAGCTCGAGCGCGGCGCGCATCCGCTGCTCCCGGACGAGGATCCGTTCTACGAGCCGCCCGCCGGTTTCGAACATGCCGAGCCCGGCACGGTGCTGCGCTCCCGCGACGTCCAACTGGGTTTTCTGGGACTGATCCCGCAGCGGGTGCGGGCCACCCAGCTGCTGTACCGCAGCACCGACCACAACGGGCTACCGCAGGCCACCGTCACCACGGTGCTCATCCCGACCGGCCACACCCCCGACCAGGTCCGCAACGTCGTCTCGTATCAGTGCGCCATCGACGCGGTGGCCTCGCGCTGCTTCCCCTCCTACGCGATGCGCAGACACGCCAAAGCCGTCGGCTCGCTGCCCCAGCTCGAGTACCTGCTCGTCGCGGCCGCCCTCGCCGAGGGCTGGGTGGTTTCGGTCCCCGACCACGAGGGCCCGGCCGGCATCTGGGGCGCCCCCTACGAACCCGGCTACGCCGTCCTGGACGGGGTGCGCGCAGCACTCGGGTTTGAGGCGTTCGGTCTCGCCGCGGACAGCCAGATCGGGTTGTGGGGCTACTCCGGCGGCGGGCTCGCCACCGCGTGGGCGGCCGAGGTGCACGAGGACTACGCCCCCGAACTGAACATCGTCGGCGCCGTCCTGGGTTCGCCGGTCGGCGACCTGGGCCACACGTTCCGCCGGCTCAACGGCTCCTACCTCGCCGCACTTCCCGCGCTCGTGGTGGCCGCGCTGGCCAAGACCTATCCCGATCTGAACCGGGTGATCGAACAGAACGCCACCGAGGACGGGCTGGCCCTGCTACGTCGGCTCGAGAACATGACAACCGCGGAGGCCGTCATCCGGTTGTTCCGCACCGACTTCGACGACCTGGTCCACCCGCCGCTGGAAGAGATCCTGGCGACGCCGGAAGTTCAGTACGTCTTCGACAACATCAAGCTCGGCAAGGCGGTTCCCGACCTTCCGGTGCTGATCGTGCAGGCCGTCCACGACTCGGTAATCGACGTCGACGACATCGACGACCTGGTGCACACCTACTCAGCCGGCGGGGCGCGGGTGACCTACCACCGCGACATGTTCAGCGAGCACATGCTGCTGCATCCGATGTCGGCGCCGATGACTCTGCGCTGGCTGACCGACCGGTTCGCCCAGCGCCCGATCGACGAGCACATCGTGCGCACGAAGTGGCCGACGCTGCTCAATCCCATGACCTACGCGGGAATGTTGCGCCTCGGCGGGATCGTCGCGCGCGTGGTGTCCGGCGGCCGGGTGCCACTGCGCCCGCTCTAGAGGGGCCCAGCTCTAAGCGGCGGCGCGGTCCATCGGCGGCACGGCCCCGAGATCGTCACGCGGTGTGGCCACCGCCATCAAGGCATATGTCAGCGCCGCAATCGCAGCCGGGAACAGTAGCGTCGTCGCGATCTGCAACGGCCCGTGCGCGAAGAACACCGGCGGCGCCTCGGAGTAGTAGAAGATCCGGTTCTCCGGGGTGACCGGAGCCGTGTCGAACGGGACCGGCCCGTAATGCCAGCGCACCAGCAGCGCGCCGACGCCCGCGGCCGCTGCGGCCGCGGCTATCGAACCGACCCACAGCGCGGTCGCCAGCAGCGGCCCGCGATGGGCGCGCCACTGCCACACCAGTACCGCCGCGACGATCGCCATCGACGTCAGCAACCCGATGAGCAGTGCCGCCGCCACGAACAGGTGGTCGGATTCGCTGCCGAGGTAGGTCTGCACCCGCTGACCGGATCGGGTCAGCGCCACCACGCCGTGCGCAGAGGGCGCCAGGACCGACCACACGGCGCCGATCACCGCACCCGTCACGGTCAATCCGACGACCACCACGATTGCCGCGCGGCGCCGCGAAAAGCGTTGTTGTGATTCGGGATTCACCGCTGGTCCTCCAGATCGTGGGAGTCGACGCGCCCGTGGCGCGAGCACTTGGCCCACCAGCCGTCCGGGCGAACCTGGACCACCATCCGGCGTCCGCACTCCGCGCAGAAGCGAGGCGGCTCGAGTCCGAGCTGTGCGGCGGTGGGCACCACGCTGCCGGCGGGCTCACCGGTGTAGACGTTGTAGACCCCGGCACTCACCGGAGCGGGCAGCTGTCCGACCATCGCCACTACAGGCTGGCGTTCAGAGCCTTGATCGGCATCTGCAGATCCTCGAGCAGCTCGAGATCGGCCTCAGCCGGGCGACCCAGCGTCGTCAGGTAGTTTCCGACGATCACGGCGTTGATGCCACCGAGGATGCCCTGTTTGGCGCCGAGGTCGCCGAGCGTGATCTCCCGGCCACCGGCGAACCGGAGCATCGTGCGCGGCAGTGCCAGGCGGAACGCGGCGACGGCCTTGAGGGCCTCGGACGCCGGCAACACCTCCAGATCACCGAACGGGGTGCCCGGCCGCGGGTTCAGGAAGTTCAGCGGCACCTCGTGCGGATCGAGTTCGGCCAGGTTCGCGGCGAACTCGGCGCGCTGCTCGAGCGTCTCCCCCATACCGAGGATGCCGCCGCAGCACACCTCCATGCCGGCCTCGCGCACCATCTCCAGCGTTCCCCACCGCTCCTCCCACGAGTGGGTGGTGACGACGTTCGGGAAGTAGGACTGCGCGGTCTCGAGGTTGTGGTTGTAGCGGTGGACGCCCATCTCCTTGAGGCGGTCCACCTGCTCCTGGGTGAGCATCCCCAGCGAGCAGGCGATCTGAATGTCGACCTCGTCGCGAATCGCTTCGATTCCGGCGGCCACCTGGGCCAGCAGCCGCTCGTCGGGTCCGCGCACGGCGGCCACGATGCAGAACTCGGTGGCGCCGGACTTCGCGGTCTGCTTGGCGGCCTCGACCAGGCTCGGGATGTCCAGCCAGGCGCTGCGCACCGGCGAGGCGAACAGGCCGGACTGCGAACAGAAGTGGCAATCCTCCGGGCAGCCACCGGTTTTCAGGCTGATGATGCCCTCGACCTCGACCTCGGGGCCGCACCACTTCATCCGGACCTCGTGGGCGAGGGCCAGGAGTTCTTCGAGGTGATCGTCGGACAGCTGCAAGACCTCGAGCACCTGATCGCGGGACAGCCCCTCGCCGCGCTCGAGCACCTGCTCGCGCGCCAGTGCCAATACGTCCGTCGCTGCCTGCGTCACCGGCTCGTCCTCCTGCGTTCGCCAACTTGAACAGTGTTCAGGCTAGGCTACCCGTGTGCAGCTCCACAAACGCGACGTGGTCGACGCGGCGACGACACTGCTGGACAACTACGGCATGGCCGACCTGTCCATGCGGCGGCTGGCCCGCGAGCTCGCGGTCTCCCCCGGCGCGCTGTACTGGCATTTCGCCAACAAGCAGCAACTACTCGGCGCGGTCGCTGACCGAATCCTGCGAAGTGTCCACGATGTGTCTGCGGACTGGCGCGTCCGCGTCGAGGCGATCTGCGCTCAGTTGCGCGACGCCCTGTTGTCCCACACCGACGGCGCCGAGTTGGTGTCCGCCAGTTTCGCCGCAGGCCAGTCGGAGGCGATGACGCAGATCCTGGACTGGCTGGCCGACGCGGCGATCTCCGCGGGCGTCGATGCCGGGCACGCCGGGACCGCCGGCCGCACTGTCCTCTACTACGTGCTGGGCTTCACCGCTGACGAGCAGTCCCGTCTGCAATGGGACGCCGCCGGTGCCGACCTCCCCGACGAACAATCCGTGCTCGGCGCCGACGCCAGCCGCCGGTTCGGCTTCGGGGTGCAGCTGCTGGTCGACGGCATCGCGGCGCGGCGCAGCCTGCCGGTGTGAACACAGTCGAGCAGCCGCCTAGAAGCGTTGCCGCGCAGGTTAACTGATCAGCACGCGATCGGTCCGCGTATCACTGTCCCAACGTCGTAGCCCCACAATGCCGGCCCGGATGTCGGTGGTGATCCCGTCGACCAATCCGAGGGCGTCGCCGGCCTGAGCCGGGGCGAACCGGCGCCCCAACGTGACGTGCGGCGTCCACCGGCCCGGCACGCTGTGTGCGAAGACATTGGTCAGCGACGGCAGGCACACGTCGTAGATGTGTTCGTGCAGAGCCAGCAGTCCTGCGGAGGGAACCACCAACCGCGCCAGCGTCATCCGCCCGACGCCGAAGATCAGCGGCGCGCCCAGGACCGCACGAAGCGGTAACCGGTCCGCCAGTGCGGCCAGCCGCTCGTCGACGTCGGGTGAGATCTGCTCGGCGGCGATCAGCGTGATGTGCGGGCGGTTGGTGTCGGAGGTGACCCGCAGTTGGCTGGGCAGACCGGCATCGGCCAGCGCCTGCCACGTGTGCCGCACCGCGTTGTCGGCACGCTGGTCGAGGAGCAGTTCGATCGAGTGCGCCATCTCAGATCAGGCCGGCGACCCAGTCCGGGTCGAACGCCCGAGCGCTGAACAGCGCGAAGTCAGTCGGCGACACCGCGGCCACCCCCGCCGGCAGCGCCGCGCGGACCGGAGCCAGTTTGGCCAACGCCTCACGGTTGGATTTCTCCGCCGGGCCGGGCTGGGCGGGCCAGGCGCCGATCACCAGACCGGCACACGAAAGACCCTTGGCGCCAAGCCCTTCCAACGTCAAGGAGGTGTGGTTCAGCGTACCCAGACCCGGTTCGACGACGACGAGCACCGGCGCGGCGAGTTCGACCGCGAGATCGCGCAGCGTCGCGCCGTCGGCCGTCAGTTCCACCAGCAGGCCACCGGCCCCCTCGACCAGCGTCAGTCGCCCGGCCCTGTCGACGTCGCGGATGACGCTCAGCAGCTCGCCGGTGCTGGGCAGCGGCAGGCCGGCGCTGTCGGCCGCTGCCACCGGCGCCAGCGGATCCGGATACCGGGCGACCCCGATCAGTTCGGTGACGCCGGCCAGCCTGCCGACTTCCGCGAGGTCGTCGTCGCCGTCGGCGGTGCCGGTCTGCACCGGCTTGCACACCGCGACATCCTGCTCGGCCACCCGCGCGTGGCAGGCCAGTGCCGCGGTCACAACGGTTTTTCCCACCCCGGTCCCGGTGCCGGTGACGACCAGCACGCTCATCGGGGGTGCGCCGCCAATACCGAGGTCAAGACGTCGCGCGCGGTGTCCATCTCATCGTCGGTCAACGATGCCCGCGCGGTCAGTCGCAGCCGCGAGGTGCCGGCAGGAACCGTCGGCGGCCGGAAACAACCGACCCGCACCCCGGCCTCCAGGCATGCGCTCGCCGCGGCCACCGCGATCTCCGGGTCGCCGAGAATGACTGATACGACGGCAGATTCGGGATTGTCGGGGACGTCGCACATCTCGGCCAACTCCCGGGCACGGTCGATCACCGCCGTGGCCCGCTGCGGTTCGGCGGTCAGCACGGTGAGCGCGGCCAGTGCGGCGCCGACCGGCGCCGGAGCCAGCCCGGTGTCGAAGATCATCGTGCGCGCGGCGTCGATGAGGTGGTCGCGCACCGCGGCGGGGCCGAGCACCGCGCCGCCCTGGCTGCCCAGCGACTTCGACATCGTGGTCGTCATGATCACGTCGGGCGCCCCGGCCAATCCGGCCTCGTGGATCAGGCCCCGCCCGCCGGTGCCGCGGACCCCGAGACCATGGGCCTCGTCGACCAGCAGCAGCGCCGCGTGCTTGCGGCAGACCTCGTGCAGCCTGCGCAGCGGCGCCAGCCCGCCGTCGGTGCTGAACACCGATTCGGTGATGACCAGCGCCCGCTCCTCGTCGCGCCCGGCCAGCGCGGCCGCGACCGCGTCGACATCAAGGTGCGGCGCGACGACGACCCGCGCCCGCGACAGCCGGCAGGCGTCGACCAGCGAGGCGTGCGACAGCGCGTCGGACACGATCAGCGAACCGGGGCCGGACAGCGCCACGGTGGCGCCGATGTTGGCGGTGTAGCCCGAGGAGAACACCAGCGCGGCCTCGGCGCCGGCGAAATCGGCCAGCGCCCTCTCGAATTCTTCGTGCAGTTCGGTGTTTCCGGTGACCAGCCGCGAGCCGGTCGAGCCCGCACCCCAGGTGCGCAACGCAGCGACCCCACCGTCGATGACGGCGGGATGCTGGGACAGGCCCAGATAATCGTTGGAGGCCAGGTCCAGTTCGGTGGCCACCGCGGGCCGGGTGCGCAGCGATCGACGCAGGCCGGCGTTCCGGCGCTGCTGCTCGACGGTGTCGAGCCAGGCCAGTGGGGACAGACCGACGCGGGTCACAGGCACTCCTCCGACGCTACTTGAACACCGTTCAGGTTAGAGCACGGGCCACGGCGACCATCGCCGAGGTGATCTGATCCACCTCGGCCGGCGTGCAGATGAACGGCGGCATCGCGTAGATCAGGTTGCGGAAGGGCCGCAGCCAGACGCCGTTGTCCAGGGCGACCGGGGTGGCGACGGTCAGGTCGACCGGCTGCCGCGTCTCGATCACTCCGATCGCACCGAGCACCCGGACATCGGCCACCGACGACAGCGCGCGGGCCGGCTCGAGCCCTTCGGCCAGCCCGGCGCCGATCTCGGCCACCCGGCCGCGCCAGTCCTGCGCGAGCAACAGTTCGACCGCGGCCACCGACACCGCGCATGCCAGCGCATTGGCCATGAACGTGGGCCCGTGCATCAACGCACCGGCCTCGCTACCACTGATCGTCCGGGCAATCTCCAGCGTGCACAGGGTGGCCGCCAGCGTGACGTAACCGCCGGTCAACGCCTTGCCGACGCACATGATGTCCGGACTGACCCCGGCGTGGTCGGCGGCGAACAGCTCCCCGGTGCGCCCGAACCCGGTGGCGATCTCGTCGAAGATCAGCAGCACTCCGGCGCGGTCGCACAGCGCGCGCAGGTCGCTCAGGTAGCGCGGGTCGTGGAATCGCATCCCGCCCGCGCCCTGCACGACCGGCTCGACGATCACCGCGGCGAGTGAATCGGCATGCTCGAGCAACTGCTCCGCGAACGCCGCGACGTAGGCCGGGTCGTAGTCCCCCGGCACCGGGGGCGCGAACACCTGCGGGGACAGCACGTCGCTCCACAGCGAATGCATGCCGCCGTCCGGGTCGCAGACGCTCATCGGGGTGAAGGTGTCGCCGTGATATCCGCCACGCCACGTCATCAACTTGGACTTGCCGAAGCGGCCCGCGCTGCGCCAATACTGCAGCGCCATCTTGACTGCGACCTCCACGGCCACCGAGCCGGAGTCGGAGAAGAACACGGTTTCCAGCCCGGCCGGTGTGATGTCGACCAGCAGCTGCGCGAGACGCGCGGCGGGCTCGTGGGTCAACCCGCCGAACATGACGTGATTCATCGTCGACAACTGGCGGCTCAGGGCCGCGTCGAGCACCGGGTGGCCGTGACCGTGCACCGCCGTCCACCAGGACGCCATCGCATCGAGCACCCTGATCTCGGTGTCGTCGCGAACCAGGGTGAGCCACGCCCCCTGGGCGCGGGTGGCCACCACCGGCGCCATCGCCTCGGCGCCGATCGTGCTGTACGGGTGCCAGATATGCGCGGCGTCGATCTCACTGATCTGCTGGGGGGTCAACGCCGACACGCTGTGTGAGCCTAGCCGAGGTCGACATCAGCCCCCGAGCGCGTTTGCTCAACGGATTCCGTAGCTCCGACGCGCCCTTCGCTGCGGATGAGAAGACTACCGGGGTTGGGTAGATTGAGCCCCGATCATGTTCACCCTCAGCCCGCCCCGCCCGTCAGCAGTGACGCCGGCGGACTCCCCTCCCGGCGCGGCGATGGGTTCGCGAAAATCGGGCTTCTACCGTCACGATCTGGACGGTCTGCGCGGGTTGGCGATCGCCCTCGTCGCGGTGTTCCACGTGTGGTTCGGGCGCGTCTCGGGCGGGGTGGACGTCTTCCTGGTGCTCTCCGGGTTTTTCTTCGGCGGGTCCCTGTTGCGCACCGCGCTGGATCCCGACTCTTCGCTGTCGCCCTGGCCAGAGATTCGCCGACTTGTCCGCAGGCTGCTGCCTGCACTGGTTGTGGTGCTTGCCGCGGGCGCCGTGTTGACCGTCCTCATCCAGCCTCAGACCCGCTGGGAAACCTTTGCTGACCAGAGTCTGTCCAGCCTGGCGTACTACCAGAACTGGGAGCTCTCGGCGACCGAGTCCAACTACCTACGGGCCGGCGAAGCGGTCAGCCCGCTGCAGCACATCTGGTCGATGTCCGTTCAGGGCCAGTTCTACCTGTCGTTCCTTGTCCTTATTTTCGCGTTCGCCTATTTGCTGAGGCGCCCACTGGGCAGGCGATTGCGCCCGATGTTCGTTGCTTTGCTGGCCGGCCTCACCGTCGCGTCATTCAGCTTTGCCGTCGTGCTACACGTCAACGACCAGACGGCCGCGTACTACAACAGCTTCGCGCGCGCCTGGGAGCTGCTCCTGGGCGTCCTGGTGGGTGCGATGGTGCCGTACATCCGCTGGCCGATGTGGCTGCGCACGGTGGCGGCCACAGTCGGGCTGGCCGCGATCGTGTCGTGCGGTGCGTTGATCGACGGGGTCCGCGAGTTCCCCGGCCCGTGGGCGCTGGTGCCGGTCGGCGCGACGGTGCTGATGATTCTCGCGGCGGCGAACCGCCAGTCCCGGCCGTCGACCAGTGCCCGCCTGCCGCTACCCAACCGGCTGTTGTCGGCCGCCCCGCTGATGACCCTGGGCGCGATGGCCTACTCGCTGTATCTGTGGCACTGGCCGCTGTTGATCTTCTGGCTCGCCTACACCGACGGCAGCCGGGCCGGCTTCGTCGACGGCGCGGTCATCCTCGCGATCTCCGGCGTGCTGGCCTACCTCACCATGCGATTCGTCGAGGAGCCGCTGCGGTTCCGGCGCGGCGACGCGGCGCAGGTGACGCCACAGCCCACGATTCCGTGGCGCACCCGCCTGCGCCGGCCCACGATCGCGCTGGGCACCACCGTGGGGCTCCTCGGGGTGGCGCTGACGGCGACGTCGTTCACGTGGCGCGAGCACGTCATCGTGCAGCGCTCGCACGGCAAGGAACTGGTGACGCTTTCTTCCACGGGTTACCCGGGAGCGCGGGCCCTGACCGAAAACGCCCGGGTGCCGAAGCTGCCGATGCGGCCCACCGTGCTCGAGGCCAAGAACGACCTCCCCGAATCCACCAACGACGGCTGCATCAGTGACTTCGACAATGTCGGGATCATCAACTGCACTTACGGCGACCTGTCGGCGACCCGGACCATCGCGCTGGCGGGCGGATCGCATGCCGAGCACTGGATCACCGCCCTGGACGCGCTGGCCAAGATGCACCACTTCAAGATCGTCACGTACCTGAAGATGGGCTGCCCGCTGACCACCGAGCAGGAACCGCTGGTCATGGGCGACAACCGGCCATACCCGAACTGCCACGAGTGGAACGAACGGGTGATGGCCAAACTGATCAGTGACCGCCCGAGCTTCGTGTTCACCACATCGACCCGGCCGTGGAACATCAAACCCGGCGACGTGATGCCGGCGACCTACATCGGGATCTGGAAGACCTTGTCGGACAACAACATTCCGATCCTGGCAATGCGTGACACCCCGTGGCTGGTGCGTAACGGCGAACCGTTCTTCCCGACCGATTGCCTGGCCAAGGGCGGCGACGCGGAATCATGCGGGATCAAGCGCTCCGAGGTGCTCTCCGACCGCAATCAGACCCTGGATTTCCTGGCGCAGTTCCCGCAGATGCGGATCCTCGACCTCAGCGACGCGGTGTGCCGTCCGGACGTGTGCCGCGCCGTCGAGGGAAATGTCCTGATCTACCACGATTCTCATCACATCTCCGCGACGTATATGCGCACGTTGATCCCTGAGCTGGGCAGGCAACTGGGGGCTGCCACCCGGTGGTGGTGACAACTTGCGCATCACGCGCGCCACGTCGATAAGGTCTAACGATGGCATCGAGCGAACCCGCGCTGGTCACCAGGTGGCCGGGTACCCCGTACCCGCTCGGAGCCACCTATGACGGCGCCGGCACGAATTTTTCGGTGTTCTCCGAGGTCGCCGACTCCGTCGAACTCTGCCTGATCGCCAAAGACGGCACCGAGACCCGCATCAACCTCGACGAGGTCGACGGATTCGTCTGGCACACCTACCTGCCCACGGTCACTCCGGGACAGCGCTACGGCTTCCGGGTGCACGGTCCGTGGGATCCGGCGGCCGGCCACCGGTGCGATCCCAGCAAGCTTCTCCTCGACCCGTACGGCAAGTCGTTCCACGGCGACTTCGAATTCGGCCAGGCGCTGTACTCCTATGACCTCGACGCCGAGGACCTGGCGTCCGGCGGCACCCCGCCGATGGTCGACTCGTTGGGCCACACCATGACCAGCGTGGTGATCAACCCGTTCTTCCAGTGGGGCTCCGACCATCCGCCGCGCACGCCGTACCACGAGACGATCATCTACGAGGCGCACGTCAAGGGGATGACCCAAACCCATCCCGGGATCCCCGACGAGCTTCGCGGCACCTATGCCGGGCTGGGCCACCCGGCGGTCATCGACCATCTCAAGAGCCTGAACGTGACGGCGATCGAGTTGATGCCGGTGCACCAGTTCATGCACGACCACCGTCTGCTGGACCTGGGACTGCGAAACTATTGGGGCTACAACACTTTCGGGTTCTTCGCGCCGCACTACCAATACTCGTCGACGCAGCACGCCGGTGGCGCGGTGGCCGAATTCAAGACCATGGTCCGCTCGTTCCACGAGGCCGGGATCGAGGTGATCCTCGATGTGGTCTACAACCACACCGCCGAGGGCAACCATCTGGGCCCGACGATCAACTTCCGCGGTATCGACAATGCCGCCTACTACCGGCTGCTCGACGACGACAAACGGTTCTACAAGGATTTCACCGGCACCGGCAACAGCCTCAACGCCCGGCATCCGCACACGCTGCAGCTGATCATGGACTCGCTGCGGTACTGGGTGCTGGAGATGCACGTCGACGGATTCCGCTTCGACCTGGCCTCGACACTGGCGCGGGAGTTCTACGACGTCGACCGATTGAGCGCGTTCTTCGACCTGGTGCAACAGGATCCGGTGATCAGCCAGGTCAAGCTCATCGCCGAGCCGTGGGATGTCGGCGAGGGCGGCTATCAGGTCGGCAACTTCCCAGGTCTGTGGACCGAGTGGAACGGCAAGTACCGCGACACCGTCCGCGACTACTGGCGCGGCGAGCCGGCGACCCTTGGCGAGTTCGCCTCCCGGCTGACCGGCTCGTCGGACCTCTATGAGGCGACCGGCCGGCGGCCCAGCGCGAGCATCAACTTCGTCACCTGTCACGACGGCTTCACCCTCGCCGACCTGGTGTCCTACAACGAGAAGCACAACGAGGCCAACGGCGAGGACAACCGGGACGGCGAAAGCCACAACCGGTCGTGGAACTGCGGTGTGGAGGGTCCGACCGACGATCCGGCGATCATGGCGCTGCGCCATCAGCAGATGCGCAACATCCTGGCCACCCTGATTTTGTCGCAGGGCACCCCGATGATCGCCCACGGCGATGAGATCGGCCGCACCCAGCAGGGCAACAACAATGTCTACTGCCAGGACTCACCGCTGTCGTGGATGGACTGGACGTTCAAGGAAACCAACGCCGAGCTGCTGGAGTTCACCACCCGGGCGACCGCACTGCGCAAGGCGCACCCGGTCTTTCGGCGGCGCCGGTTCTTCGACGGCGAACCGCTGCGCACCGGCGATCAGGTGCGCGACATCGCCTGGCTCACCACCGCCGGCCAGGAGATGTCCCATGACGACTGGAACTCCGGCTTCAAGTTCGTGGGTGTCTTCCTCAACGGCGATGCGATCCCGGAGCCGAATTCCCGCGGCGAGCGGGTGGTCGACGATTCGTTCCTGCTGTGTTTCAACGCTCACAAGAAGCCGATCGAGTTCACCGTTCCCGAGGGCGAATACGCGCAGGAGTGGAGCGCAGTTCTGGACACCTCGGAGGCCACCGGCGCCACCGATGCTGTCGTGAAAGCGGGCGAAACGATAAGTGTTCCATCTCGCTCGGTATTGGTGCTTCAAAAGACTGCCTAGCGGGAACAGGCTCAGCTATGGCTTACCCGGTGCTGTCCACCTACCGTCTGCAACTGCGCGGCGCTTCGGCGGGCGACCCGTTCACCTTCGCCGACGCCGAGAAACTCATCTCCTATCTCGACGATCTCGGCGTCTCCCACCTCTACCTCTCCCCCATCCTGACCGCGGCGCCGGGTTCCACCCATGGCTACGACGTCACGGATCCGACCACGGTGTCCGAGGAACTGGGTGGCGCCGACGGCCTGGCGCGCCTTGCCAAGGCGGCCAAGGCGCGCGGCCTCGGTCTGGTCGTCGACATCGTCCCCAATCACGTCGGGGTCGATCAGCCGCAGCGCAACCCCTGGTGGTGGGACGTTCTGCAGCACGGCAGGCAGTCGCCGTACGCGACATACTTCGACATCGACTGGTCCGTCGACCCGGAGGGGCGAATCCTGTTGCCGGTCTTGGGATCTGACAGCGACGTCGCAGATCTGACGGTCGACGGTGACCTGTTGCGACTCGGCGACCTCGCGTTCCCCATCGCGCCCGGAACCGGCGACGGATCGGGCCCCGAGGTGCACGATCAGCAGCACTACAAGCTGATCGGGTGGCGCAACGGGGTGTGCGGCTATCGCCGATTTTTCTCGATCACCTCACTGGCGGGTCTGCGTCAGGAAGACCGGGAGGTCTTCGACAGCTCGCACGCCGAAGTGGCCCGCTGGTTCAGCGAGGGCCTGGTCGACGGGGTGCGCATCGACCATCCCGACGGCCTGACCGATCCGACCGGATACCTGGGGTGGTTGCGCGAGCTGACCGGCCCGCAGGCGTGGATCGTGATCGAGAAGATCCTCGGCGTGGACGAGGCACTGGACCCGACGCTGCCGATCGACGGCACCACGGGCTATGACGTACTGCGCGAGGTGGGCGGCATCTTCGTCGACCCCACCGGCGCCGAGGCACTGACCGAACTGGTCGATGCGGAAGGTTTCGACTACGCTGCCGCCCCGGAGATGTTGCGCGAGTTGAAAATTCGGGCCGCCACCGACACATTGTCGAGCGAACTGGCTCGCCTGCGCCGCGCGATCGTGGCGGCCGTCGGCGCCGATCATCCGCAGTTGCCCGATGCGGTGGCGGCGCTGCTGACCGAAGTCGGTGTGTACCGGTCGGATTACCTCACCTTGTCGGCGGTGCTGTCCACCGCCTTCGCACACACGGTGGCCGCCCGGCCCGAGCTGGCCGTCCCGCTGCAGCTGGTGTCGGCCGCGCTGGCCAGTGACTCCAGCGAGCCTGGCGCACGGCTGCAGCAGCTGTGCGGCGCGATGACGGCGAAGTCGGTGGAGGATTGCTACTTCTACCGCGACGCCCGGCTGGTGTCGCTGAACGAGGTCGGCGGCGAGCCACACCGATTCGGCGTCAGTGCCGCCGAATTCCATCGCAGCTCCGCGGTCCGGGGCCGCCTGTGGCCGAAGTCGATGACCACGCTGTCCACCCATGACACCAAGCGCGGCGAGGATGTGCGGGCGCGCATCGGCGTGCTGTCGCAGGTGCCGTCGCTGTGGGCCGAGTTCGTTGGCAGCTGGCAGACCACCACCCCCGCGCCGGACGCCGCGACCGGATTGTTCCTGTTGCAGAACATCTTCGGCGTATGGCCTGCCGACGGACAGGTCACCGACGAGCTGCGCGAGCGCCTGCACGCCTACACCGAGAAGGCCATCCGGGAAGCCATGTGGCACACGTCGTGGAATGACCCGGACACCGAGTTCGAGGACGCGGTGCACGCCTGGGTCGACGCGATCCTGGACGGCCCGGTTGCCACCGAACTCACCGGAGTGGTGGTGCAACTCGAACCGCATGCCCACAGCGACGCGCTCGGCCAGAAGCTGCTGGCGCTCACCGTCCCCGGCATCCCGGACGTCTATCAGGGCACCGAGGTGTGGGAGGACAGCCTCGTCGACCCGGACAATCGCAGGCCGGTCGACTATCCGGAGCGTCGCGTGGAGCTGGACCGGCTGTCGCACAGCAAGATTCGGGTGGTACGAGCGGCATTGCATGCCCGCCGCGACCATCCCGAGGCGTTCCTGTCCGGTGACTACCGTCCCGTGCTCGCCGAGGGTACGGCCGCACCTCACATCGTCGCGTTCCAGCGCGGCGTCGACGTGCTGGTCGCCGTCAGCCGCTGGACCGTGCGGCTACACCACGACGGCTGGGGCGACACGACCCTGCCGTTACCGGACGGCACGTGGACCGACCGTCTGACCGGCAACCGGTGGACCGGTCCGACTCGGGCCGATGACTTGTTCGCCGAGCTGCCCGTCGTCCTCTTGGAGAGATCTCATGCCTGAATTCGCCGTGTGGGCACCGCTGCCCAAGCAGGTGCGCCTCGACGTCGACGGGCAGCTCCATGACATGACCGTCGACGACGGCGGCTGGTGGCGCGCCGACGTCGACGCCGCCCCGGACGCCCGCTACGGCTTCGTCCTCGACGACGACCCGACGGTGCTGCCGGATCCGCGCTCCGCCCGCCAGCCCGACGGGGTGCACCAGCGATCCCAACTCTGGAACCCCTCCTCCGCGCAGTGGTCGGATGCGCAGTGGGCCGGCCGCTCCATCGAGGGGGCGGTGATCTACGAGCTGCACACCGGAACATTCACCCCGGAAGGCACGTTCGACGCCGCCATCGGGAAGCTGGATCATCTGGTGGACCTCGGCGTCGACTTCGTCCAGCTGATGCCCGTCAACGCCTTCAGCGGCGACCACGGGTGGGGCTACGACGGTGTGTTGTGGTACGCGGTGCACGAACCCTACGGCGGCCCAGACGGTTTGGTGCGCCTGATCGACGCCGCGCATGCTCGCGGACTCGGCGTCCTGATCGACGCGGTGTTCAACCACCTGGGCCCGTCCGGCAACTACCTGCCCAAGTACGGGCCGTACCTGTCGTCGGTGAGTAACCCATGGGGTGAAGGCGTCAACCTGACCGGACCCGACGCCGACGAGGTGCGCCGCTACATTCTGGACTGCGCGCTGCGCTGGATGCGCGACTTCCACGCCGACGGCCTGCGGCTCGACGCGGTGCACGCGCTGGTCGACAACACCGCGATCCACATCCTCGAAGAGATGACCGCGGAGACCGACGCGCTGTCAGCCGTTGCGGGCCGGCCGCTGTCGCTGATCGCCGAGAGCGACCTCAACGATCCGCGGCTGATCACGCCCCGCGATCGCGGCGGATACGGTCTGACCGCGCAGTGGGACGACGACATCCATCACGCCATCCACACCGCGGTGTCCGGCGAACGGCAGGGCTACTACGCCGATTTCGGCTCCATGTCGGCACTTGCCAGCACGCTGCAGAACGGCTACTTCCACGCCGGCACCTACTCGTCGTTCCGGCACCGCAGACACGGCAGGCCGCTGGACAAGAAGCTGATCCCGGCCACCCGGCTCACGGCCTACACCTGCACCCACGATCAGGTGGGCAACCGCGCGACCGGCGATCGGCCGTCACAGAACCTCGACTACGGCCAGCTCGCCATCAAGGCCGCGCTCGCACTCGGATCGCCCTACACCGCAATGCTTTTCATGGGCGAGGAATGGGCGGCGTCGACCCCGTTCCAGTTCTTCAGCTCGCACCCCGAGCCCGAGCTGGCCAAGGCGACGGCGGAGGGCCGCAAGGCGGAGTTCGCCGACCACGGCTGGGACGCCGACGACATCCCGGACCCGCAGGACCCGCAGACGTTTTTGCGTTCGAAGCTGAACTGGGACGAGGTCGACGAGGGCAGGCACGCCGAGCTGCTGGACTTCTACCGCGGCCTGATCGCGTTGCGCCGCACCGACCCCGACATGGCCGACGCGTGGCTGCAGCATCTGGTGGTCGATTTCGACGAGGACGAACGCTGGATCGTGATGCGGCGCGGGCACATTGCAATCGCCTGCAACCTCGGCGAGCAGTCGGTCAGCGTGCCAGTCGTCGGCGACATGGTGTTGGGGTGGGGTGAGCCCACGGTGGGCGCGCACAGCACCGAGTTGCCCGGCCACTCGGTGGCGGTGACGCGCTCCGGCTAGGTCAGGTACCGGTAGGCCGGCGAGCCGGGTTCCAGCGGCTCGACGTGCAGGCCGGAGGCATCCATCCGGGCCCGCAGCCCGTCCAGCCCGGCGGCCGAGCCGAGTTCGATACCCACCAGCGCCTCACCGGTTTCGCGGTTGTTGCGCTTGACGTACTCGAACAGGGTGATGTCGTCGTTCGGTCCGAGGATCTCGTCGAGGAACCGGCGCAGCGCGCCCGGCTCCTGAGGGAAGTCGACCAGGAAGTAGTGCTTGAGCCCCAGGTGCACCAGCGACCGTTCGAGCACCTCGCCGTAGCGGGATACGTCGTTGTTGCCGCCGGAGATCAGGCACACCACCGTCGACCCCGGCTGCACGCCGGCCTCCAGCAGCCCGGCCACCGACAGCGCCCCGGCGGGCTCGGCGATGATGCCCTCGTTCTGGTACAGGTCGAGCATCGCCGTGCAGACCGCACCCTCGTCGACCGTGGTCACCGACACCATGTCGCCCGCCGCGGCCAGCGCCTGATACGGCAGCGCACCGATCTGCTTGACCGCCGCGCCGTCGACGAACTGGTCGACGTGGTCCAGTTCAACCGGGCCGCCGGCGGCCAGGGCCGCGATCATCGAGGCCGCGCCCGCGGGTTCGACGCCGAGTACCGCGGTGTTGGATGTCCGCTCGGCCAGGTAGGTGGTGATTCCCGCGATGCAGCCGCCGCCGCCGATCGGGACGACCACCAGGTCCGGTTCGGTCTCGAGCTGGGCAAGGATCTCCACGGCGATCGTGCCCTGGCCGGCCATCGTGCGCAGATCGTCGAACGGCGGGACCAGGGTGGCGCCGGTGCGGGCGACATCGTCGAGAGCCGCCTGCGCCGCCATGTCGTAGGTCGCCCCGCCGACGATCAGGTCGATGAACTCCCCACCGTGATAACGGATGCGGTCGCGCTTCTGCTTCGGGGTCTTGGCAGGCACGTAGACCCGCCCGTGTACGCCCATCGACCGGCAGGCCAACGCGAAGCCCTGCGCGTGATTACCGGCCGACGAGCACACCACCCCGGCGGCGATTTCGGCGTCGGAAAGCTGTTTGAGCAGGTTGTAGGCACCGCGGACCTTGTAGGACCGCACGCTCTGCAGATCCTCTCGTTTGAGGTAGACCTCGGCGCCGGTGGCCTGCGAGAGCCGGTCGCTGTACTGCAGCGGGCTCTGGCTGACCACGTCGGAAATTCGCTGACCGGCCTCATCGATGTCTGCCGCTGAGAGAGGGGGGGTCAGCGGCGTCCTTCGAGAATCCTGAGTCAGTTCAGCGGACACCGATCAATGGTGCCACCACCAGGGCCGAATGCGGGAATCGGGGTGAGCGCGAACCGGCGGGCCAACAGCGCCACGAGTTCCGGGTGGGCGCCCAGCGGATCGGTCACTCCGTGCGCACCGCAACCGGCCAGCCGGGTGTGGAACACCCCCGGTGCCAGCAGGTAGGAGGCGATGAACACTCGCCGCCCGGCCGCTCGGATCCGGCCCACCAGGTCGGCGACCGTCGGGGCGCCGGTGGCAACGAATCCGAGGTGCACCTCACCCACCAGCTCGCCCAGCAGGGCCGCGGCCCGCACCAGTTCGCGCCGGGCCGCCGGATCGGAGGACCCCGCGGCCGCCATCACAACTGCGTCACCGGGTGTCCAGCCCACCTGGAGCAGCCTGCTGCGCATGATCGCGGCCAGCACCGGGTCGGGTCCCAGCGCCGCGGTGATGGTGACGCACGCGTGTCCGCTCTCCGCGATCCGCGCCGGCAGGTCGGTGTTGACGTGGTAGCCCGACGCCAGGAACGCCGGCACCACGATCGCAGGCCTGGTCGACTCGGCCAGCAGCTCGCGGGGATTGGGACCGAGGACATCGACGAACGCGGTACGCACCGGGCCCACGTGCTCGGCGACGGCCGACGCGATCTCGGTGACGGTGGCCAGCCCCTGCGGACTTCGGGTGCCGTGGGCGACCAGGATCAGCTCGGGTGTCACCTCGCCTCCACGTCCACGGCGAGCCGGTAGCCGCGTTTCACCACGGTCTGGACCACCCGCGGGGCGGCCAGCGCCGAACGCAGCCGCGCCATCGCGGTCTCCACCGCGTGGGTGTCGCCGCCACCGCCGGGCAGTTCGGCGAGCAACTCCTCGCGGGACACCACCAGACCGGGTGCCACCAGCAGCCGCCGTAACAGCGCCATCCCGGCCGGCGGCAGCACCTTGAGCTGGCCGTCCACCTCGACGCTGGCGCTACGCACGCTGATTCGGTGCCCTCCTGCACTGTATTGCTGTGCCAGGCATGGCAATTCATCGGTGATGAGCCGCGCCAGCGCGCCGAGGCGATAGCGCTGCGGGGAGCGCGGCTCGATACCCAGCCGGGCCAGTGGGGTCGCGGTCACCGGACCGACACAGAACACCGCGACGTTGTTGCGCAGCGCGGTGATCAGACAGTCCAGTGCGCCAATGGCTTTCGCGCGCTCCAGCAGAGACGCGACGGCGGGCGCGCTGGTGAAACTCACCGCGTCGACGTCGGAATTGACGATCATTCCGATCAGCTGGTCGATGCGCCGGGTGTCGTCGGGCTGTTCCCAGCGATACACCGGCACCTTCACCACCTGGGCGCCGGCCCGGGTCAGCGCATCGCAGATGTCGGTGTCGGGCTCCCATTCGCTTGCCGCGCCGTGCAACTGCACCGCGATCCGCAGCTGGTCCACCCCTTCGGAGAGAAGCCGCTCCAGCACCTCGACCGACGACTCCGACTCCGGGCTCCACTCTTCACACAGTCCGGCCTGCCGCACGGCGCCGCGCGCCTTGGGCCCGCGGGCCAGGATGCGCGTCGATCCCAGTGCGGCGAGCAGACCGTCGTGAACGTCCCAGCCGTGGGCGGCCTCGACCCAGCCCCGGAAGCCGATCCCGGTGGTCACGACGACCAGATCGGGCGGTTCGGCGATGAGATGCTCGGTCACCCGGTGCAATTCGACGTCGTCGACCAGCGGCACGATCCGGATCGTCGGGGCATGCACCACCGCGGCACCGCGCCGCTCCAGCAGCGTGATGAACTCTTCGGCCCGGCGCGCGGCGGTCACCCCGACGGTGAAACCGGCCAGCGGGTCAGCGACTTCTGATCTCGACGAATCCATCGACCACCCTGACGTCGTAGACCGGCAGTGCGTATGACTCGTCGTCGAGGCAGCGACCGTCGACCAGGGAGAACACCTGCTTGAGCAGCGGTGAGGCCACCGTCGGCTCACCGCGCCGGTCCCCGACCAGGCCACGCGACATGACCGCGGCACGGCCGAACGGGTCGATGTTGCCGACCGCGGCCAGCGTGCCGTCGGCCAGCAAGAACAATGCCGCCTGCTCACCGCCGGGCAGCAACACCGCGACGCCGCGCCCGGCCAGCAGCGCGCTACGCGGGCAGGCGGGCGTCCACACATCGAGGTCGAGCCCCAGGCGGGTATCTGCAAGAACTGTCATCGTGTCAAGCCTCCAAGACCTTGATAGAGGGGTCGTGTTTCGCCGCTGTTACGCGCGGCTTTCCGCCGCGTTGACGCTGCCGGGCATACCGAGCAGCAACGGCACCTTGCGCGGGCCGCTCTCGTCGAACGCGACCGTCGGGTCCGCCTCGTCGGGGGCGTTGACGAACGACACGAAGCGAGCCAGTTTTTCCTGGTCGTTCAACACGCCCGCCCATTCGTCGGAGTAGCCATCAACGTGGCGCCCCATCGCGTCGTCGAGGTCCGCGGCGATCCCCAACGAATCCGCACACACCACGTCCCGGATGTGATCGAGCCCGCCGTCGATGGTCTCCTGCCACACCGCGGTGCGCTGCAATCGGTCTGCGGTACGGATGTAGAACATCAGGTATCGGTCGATGTAACGGACCAGGGAATCGGAATCGAGGTCACCGGCCAGTAGCTGCGCGTGCTTGGGGTTGGCGCCGCCATTGCCACCGACATAGAGGTTCCACCCCTTCTCGGTGGCGATCACCCCGACGTCCTTGCCGCGGGCCTCAGCGCATTCGCGTTGGCAGCCCGACACCCCCATCTTGATCTTGTGCGGCGAACGCAGCCCCCGATACCGCAATTCGAGCGCCACGGCCATCGCGACCGAGTCCTGAACGCCGTAGCGGCACCAGGACGACCCGACGCAGCTCTTCACCGTGCGCAGCGATTTGCCGTACGCGTGACCGGATTCCATCCCCGCGTCGACCAACCGCTTCCAGATCTGCGGCAGCTGCTCGACGCGGGCACCGAACAGGTCGATGCGCTGCCCGCCGGTGATCTTGGTGTACAGGCCGAAATCCTGTGCCACCTGGGCGATCACCATCAGCTGCTCGGGTGTGACCTCACCGCCGGGCAGCCGCGGCACCACCGAATACGTACCGTTGCGCTGAATATTGGCCAGGAAATGGTCGTTGGTGTCCTGCAATGCGGCCGTCTCGTCGTCGAGGATGTGATCCGACGACGTGGACGCCAGGATCGACGCGACCACCGGCTTGCAGATGTCACAGCCGGTACCGGTCCCATACCCGGCGATCAGCGCCGAGAAGGTTCGGATACCGGTCGATGCGACGATCTGGAACAGCTCCGCGCGGGACTGCGCGAAGTGCTCGCACAGCGCCTTCGACATCGCCACACCCTGCGATTCGAGGAGCCGCTTGAGCATCGGAATACAACTGCCGCAGGACGTTCCGGCGGCGGTCGCGCATTTGATCGCCGGCACGTCATGGGCGCCGTCCGCGATGGCGCCGCAGATGCTGTGTTTGGACACCGCGTTGCACGAGCAGATCTGCGCGTCGTCGGGCAGCGCGCCGACCCCGACCTCGGCTCCGGCCGGCGAGATCAACGTCGCCGGGTCGGCCGGAAGCGGACGGCCCACCAACGGCCGCAGCGTTGAGTAGGCGCTCGCGTCGCCGACCAGGATGCCACCCAGCAGGGTCGACACATCATCGGAGACAACGAGTTTGGCGTAGGTCTGGTTGACGGCGTCGTTGAGGACGACCTCCAGCGCGCCCGGTGTGCTGGCATGCGCGTCACCGAAGCTCGCGACGTCGACGCCGAGCAGCTTGAGCTTGGTGGACAGATCGGCACCCGGGAACTCGGCGGTACCGCCGACCAGCCGGTCGGCCACCACCTCGGCCATCGTATAGCCGGGCGCGACCAGGCCGTAACAGCGGCCGTCGACCGCGGCCACCTCACCGATGGCGTACACCCGGGGATCGCCGGTGGCGCAACTGATGTCGGTCAGCACTCCGCCACGCTCGGCGATCGGCAGACCACAGTCCCGGGCCAACTCGTCACGTGGGCGCACGCCGGCAGAGAAGACCAGCACCGCGGCGTCGAGCTGTTCGCCGTTGGACAGTGACACCGTGATGCCGTCACCGGTGTCGACGATGTCGGTGGACGCCACGTCGGTGTGCACGACGATGCCGAGGTCGGTGATCAGCCGGTTCAGCAGCGCCCCGCCACCGTCGTCGACCTGAATGGGCATCAGCCGCGGGGACCGTTCCAGCACATGCGGAGTCAGCCCCAGCATGCGCAGCGCGTTGGCCGCTTCCAGCCCGAGCAGGCCGCCGCCGACGACGATGCCGGTTGCTCCGGGCCGGGTCGCCGATGCGGCCGTGCGGATCGCATCGAGGTCTTCGAGCGTCCGGTAGACGAAGCACCGGTCCAGATCGCTGCCGGGGATGGGCGGCACGAAGGGATACGAGCCGGTGGCCAACACCACCGCGTCGTAGCCGATGCGCTCCCCCGTCGAGGTGACGACCTCGCGGGCGTCCCGGTCGATCGCAGCGGCCGGTTGACCGACCCGCAGGTCGACCAATGTGTCTCCGGCATAGTCATTTCCGGACAGCGCCAGGCTGGCACGGTCCCAGCCGTCGATGTAGGAGGACAACCCGACCCGGTCGTAGGCCGCGGTCGGCTCCTCACAGAGCACCACCACCTGCCAGCTTCCGTCGCGATCGCGGTCCCGCAGTGCCTCGACGAACCGGTGGCCGACCATGCCGTGCCCGATGACCACGACGGTCCGGCCGGGGGCGGTCATGCGGCGGCGGCGGCGCTGCTGACCGCGGGGGTGTCGGTTTCGAGGACGCCGGCCGTCTTTGGCCTCCGCACGTAGGCCGCCCAGGTGATCGCGGCGCACAGGATGTAGAAGCCGAGGAACACCCAGAAGGCCATGGTGGCGGATTTCGCCGGGGACAGGTAGGACGCCCGCAGAGCGATGTTGACTCCGACCCCTCCGAGACCTCCGATCGCGCCGGCGATCCCGATCAGCGCACCCGACATCCGCAGTGACCACGCGCTGCGTTCCGGTGCACCGAGCTGGTTCATGCCACGGGACTTGGCCTCGAAGATCGACGGGATCATCTTGTAGACCGAGCCGTTTCCCATGCCGGACAGGATGAACAGCGCGATGAATCCCGCGATGAACGCGGCCATCGTGGCACCGGTCGCGGGTCCCGGGGCCGCGTCGTCGATCTCACCGGCGGCGACCAACCAGCCGGCGGCCGCGATCATGGCGTAGAACGTGTAGAGCGTGACCTTGCCACCGCCGAAGCGATCCGACAACCAGCCGCCCAGTGGGCGCGACAGGGAGCCGAGAACCGGTCCGATGAAAGCGATCTGGGCAGCGTGCAGGGAGGCCTGCGCGGTCATCGCCGGGGTGACGGGGCCGCCGTGCGCCAGTCCGGCCAGGAAGTTGATCTGCAGCACCTGGCCGAACGCGAAGCCGAATCCGATGAACGATCCGAATGTGCCGATGTAGAGCAGTGAGATCAGCCACGAATCACGATGCGCCAGAACATCTATCAGCGATCGGGCGTCGCTGCGTTGGTTGGTCAGGTTGTTCATGAAGAACGATGCGCCGACCGCCGCCGCCGCGATCAACACCAGGTAGGTGGCGCAGACCAGATGTGGCGATCGATTGCCGACGGTCGCGATGACCAGCAGCCCGACGAGCTGGATGACGGCAACACCGATGTTGCCACCGCCGGCGTTGAGGCCGAGCGCCCAGCCCTTGTATCGCTGTGGGTAGAAGGCGTTGATGTTCGTCATCGAGGAGGCGAAGTTGCCGCCACCCAACCCGGCGAAGGCGGCCACCACCAGGAACGCGGTGTACGACGTACCCGGGTGCGCCATGAAATACAGCGTCAGCGCCGTCGGGATCAGCAGCGCCAGGGCCGAGAAGATCGTCCAGTTACGACCCCCGAAGTGGGCGGTGGCGAACGTATAGGGGATCCGCAGGACCGCACCCACCAGTGTGGGCACCGCCACCAGGAAAAACTTGCCTGCCGCATCGATGTGGTAGACGTTCTGCGGCATGAACAACACCATCACCGACCAGATCGACCACACCGAGAATCCGACATGTTCGGCGAAGATCGACCAAATCAGGTTGCGGCGTGCGATTTTCGAGCCGCCATCATTCCAGGCCTCGACGTCTTCGGCGTCCCAGTCGTCGATGTCGTAGCCACTGCGAGTGGAGGAATTCTGCATGCCCTCACGGTAGGAATTCTTTGTTGCGCCTTCGCACCTGCGCGGTGATCCGGATGTCACAACTCGCTCACTTTCCCGGCGGCGCCGCGGTGAGGTCAGTACACGTCGCGCAGATAGCGCTTGGTGGCGACGAGTTCGCGCTTGTAATCGTGGGCTGCTTCGGCATCCAGGCGGCCGTGGGTGGCGATGATCGTGCTCAGCGCCGCGTCCACGCCGGTGGCCATGCCGTTGGCGTCACCGCACACGTACAGATGCGCCCCGTCCTGTAGCCAACCCCACAGCAGCGCCCCGTTGTCAATCATCCTGTTCTGCACGTAGATTCGGTTGGCCTGGTCACGCGAGAACGCGAGGTCGAGCCTGCTGAGAAAACCGTCGGAGACCATCTCGGTGAGATCGTCACGGTAATAGAAGTTCTCGGCCCGGTGCTGATCGCCGAAGAACAACCAGTTGCGCCCGGTGTGGCCGAGCGCCCGGCGCTCCTGCAGGAACCCGCGGAACGGCGCGATGCCGGTGCCGGCACCGATCATCACGATCGGGGCGCACCGGTCCTGCGGCGGGCGGAAATGCGGTGAGCGCTGCAGGAAGATCGGAGTGGCCGTGTCAGCCGCCCGGTCGGCAAGGTAGGTCGAACACACTCCCCCGCGCCGAGCGCCGTCCGGTCCGGCGTAGCGCACCACCGACACGGTCAGTTGCACCTCGTGCGGGCTGATGAGCGGGCTCGACGAGATCGAGTAGAACCGCGGCGTCAACCGCACCAGCGCGTCCTGCCACTGCCGCGCGTCAGCCCGCGTTCCGAACGCGCGGATGGCGTCGATTCCGTTGCGTCCCAAGCGCCATGACTCCAGGTCGGCCAATGCCGACCGGAGGTGCTTGACCACCGCCTTGTCGGTGGCGGTGTCGGAGAGGAATGTCACCAGGTTCGGCGTCAGCCGGCAGATGTCGTAGCTGGTGGTCAGCGCCTCGCGCAGTGAGCACTGCGCCCCGTCGACCTCGACGATGTCGTCACCGGACAAGCCGGTGACGGACAGCCATTCCGCCACGTCGTTGGCATCGTTGACGGGCAGCACTCCCAGTGAGTCGCCCACCGAGTAGCCGACGTCGTGCTCGGAGATGTCGAAGCTGAATTCCCGGACCTCTTTGGCCGCCGAACGGGGCGTGAGCCGGAGATTGCGGCTGAGCTTCGCATGGATGGGATTGGCCCGGGTGAACCGCTTCGGCGCGGATACTGTCGGGATGTACTGCACCGCAGCAGGATTGACGAGCGTGACGATGCGCCGGATCCAGGCGTCGACGGTGTCGTCGTCGTGGATCTCGGTCTCGCAGCGGGCGAGAAGTCGGCGGCCACCGAGTTCGGCCAGCCGGGCGTCCAGCGCACGAGCGTGTCCGCAGAACTGGGCGTAGGAGCGGTCGCCGATGCCCAGGACGGCGAATTCCAGCCCGTCCAAGTCGGGCACTTCCGGTGCGCCGAGTCGGTCCCAGAAGTCTGCACCGTTGTCCGGCGGGCCGCCGTCACCGTACGTGCTCGTCACGACGAATACCTTCCGGACGCCGGCCAGCCGTCCCGGGTCGACGTCGGCCATGGCCGCCAGTTCGGCGTCAATGCCCTGTGCCGCACACTCATCCACCAGCCGGGTGGCGAGGTCCTCGGCGTTGCCGGTCTGCGAGGCCCATAGCACCACCGGTCCGGTGCCCGCCAGGTGCGTTCGGTCAGGCTGCGCCTGAACCGGGGGCGCACCAACAGGCTGCAGGCGTACCGCGCACACCTTCAGTTCCGGCTGCAACGACTGCGGATCGACAGCATCGGTGGTCACTGCGTTGACCGTGACGTCGTCGCCGTGTTCGTCGTTCCAGTGGAACGGCGCGAAGCAGTTTCCCGGCCGGACCCGGTCGGTGACGACGGCGGGCAGTACCGCACGGCCCCGCCTCGACGACACCTCCACAGGTTGGCCGTCGAGAATGTCGAGAGCGGCGGCGTCGGCGGGATGGACCTCGACGAAGGGGCCGCTGTCGAGACGGGTGAGCCTGTCCACCCGCCCGGTCTTGGTCATGGTGTGCCACTGGTGCGGCAGCCGGCCGGTGTTGAGCAGCAACGGGAATGCCTCGTCGGGGCATTCGTGCGGTTCGAGGTGCGGCCGGGTGTGGAAGACGGCGCGGCCGGTCGGGGTTGGGAAGGTCAGCACCCTGTCGGCGCGGTAGCGGATCGGGTGCCGGTCGTCGGTGTCGCCCGGCGGGCTCGGCCATTGCACCGGCGTTTCCCGCAGCCGCTGATAGCTGACGCCCCGGATGTCATAGCCGGTCTGGGGATTGGCGAAGCCGCGGATCTCGTCGAAGATCTGTTCACTGGACTGGTAGCCGAAGTGCGCACCGAATCCCATCGCCGCGGCGACCTGGCAGATCAGTTTCCAGTCGGGTCTGGCCTGGCCCGCCGGCGAGACGCATTGCCGGACAAGACTGAGAGTGCGTTCGGAGTTGACCATCACGGCGTCGGATTCGGCCCACAGCGCCGCGGGCAACACCACGTCGGCGTAGCGGTTGGTCGCGGTGTCGGCGTAGGCATCCTGGGTGACGACGAGTTCGGCGGCCCGCAGACCGTCGATCACGGCGGCGCGGTTGGGGACGCTGGCCACCGGGTTGGTGCAGATGATCCAGCAGGCCTTGATGTCACCGGCGGCCATCCGCTCGAACATGTCGATGGTCCCGCGGTTCACCTCGGCGCGGATCGTCGCGGGGTCGAGACCCCACATCGCCTCGACGAATGACCTGTCCTCGGCGGAGGCCACCGAGCGCTGACCGGGCAATCCCGGCCCCATGTAGCCCATTTCGCGGCCGCCCATCGCGTTGGGCTGACCGGTCAGTGACAGCGGACCGCTGCCGGGGCGGCAGATCGCGCCGGTGGCCAGATGCAGGTTGCAGATCGCGTTGGTGTTCGCTGTTCCGTGGGTGCTCTGGTTGAGCCCCATGGTCCACAGTGACATCCACTCACCGGCTTGAGCGATCATCGTTGCCGCACAGTGGATGTCGGCTTCGGACAGGCCGGTGAGGTCGGCAACCCTGTTCGGCGGATAGTCGGCCAGGAATTCGGGCATCGCCGCCCAGCCCTCGGTGTGTGCGGCGATGAAATCCCGGTCGATGGCGCCGGATTCCACCAGCAGGTGTAGCAACCCGTTGAGCAAGGCGAGGTCGGTGCCGGGCCGGATCTGAAGGAACAGGTCGGCCTTGTCCGCGGTGGCCGTGCGCCGCGGGTCGACCACGATCAGCTTGGCCCCGGCCCGCAGACGATCGGCCATCCGGAGGAACAGAATCGGATGGCAGTCGGCCATATTGGCGCCGATGACGAAAAACAGATCGGCACAGTCGATGTCGGTGTAGGAGCCGGGCGGCCCGTCGGCTCCGAGCGATTGCTTGTAGCCGGTCGCGGCACTGGCCATGCACAAGCGCGAGTTGGACTCGATGTTGACCGTGCGGATGAAGCCCTTGGCCAGTTTGGTGGCGAGATACTGTGCCTCGAGCGACATCTGACCGGAAACATAGAGGGCGATCGAGTCCGGGCCGTGGCGCGCCACGATGTCCGCCAGTCGGGCGCCGACGGTTGCGACGGCATCATCGACGGAGGCGGCTTCGAATTCCTCACCACGGGCGGGCCGGATCAGGGCACTCATCGCGCGGCCGTCCGTGCTTCCCATCAATTCGGCGTGCGTGGCGCCTTTCGTGCACAGGCGACCCGAGTTGGTGGGGTGAAGCCGGTCACCGACAACACTGGCGATGACCGGACCTCCTGGACCGGGTGTGGTGCGCACCTCGATGCCACATCCGACGCCGCAATATGAGCAGGCAGTACGGATGTGGTCGGCGCAGCCTCTCCCGGAATCCACGGCGCAACAGTGCCGGGCGGACATTACGGGCGGCGCCGAGGCGCGTTATCGCGACGATAAACCGCGCTCACATCGTCGGCGACGCTGGTGTGAGAACTCGCCCGGCGATGTAACACTTGTCAACATGGCAACCGCCTCCTACCACCACGGGAACCTGCGACAGGCTCTGCTCGACCACGGCGTCGAACTGGCCCGGGCGGGTGGGCCGGACGCCGTGATACTGCGCGACGTCCAGCGCCTGGCCGGGGTGAGCAACTCGGCCGCCTATCGGCACTACGCCGATCGACGGGCGCTGCTGGCGGCAGTGAAAGCGACCGTGATGGCTCGGCTCGGTGCAGCGATGGTCGAGGCGATCGACCACGTCGCCGACGACGGTCCGGCCACCGACCGCGCGCTGGCCCGGTTCCGCGCCACCGGAGAGGCGTACATCGACTTCGCCGTGACCGAGCCGGGGCTGTTTCGCACCGCGTTCGCCCCGGACGGCACCGAACCCAGCGAAGAGACGGTGCCGCCCGGGCTACATCCGTTCCAGATCCTGCGCGGCTGCGTCGACGACCTGGTGGCCGCGGGCATGCTCGCGTCGACCCGACGGGACGGATTCGACGAGGCAGCGTGGGCGGCGGTCCACGGTGCTGCGACGTTGTTCCTGGACGGCCCGCTCGGCATGGCGGGAACCGCGCGCCAACACCTGATCACCGAACGCCTGCTCGACGCAATCGGCGACAGCCTGCGCTAGCCAATGTTGACAGCGTTAACTTCAACTGGCATGCTCCGAGATGTTATCGCCGTCAACATAAAGGGGCGCGCCCGTGGCCATCGACACTTCGACCTCCGCGGCCCTGACCGACGCCCCGCGTCGAGCCCGGCCGGTGGCGATCCTCGCCGTCGTGCTGGTCGCCGCCTTGGCCATCAACGTCGAGACAACCATCGTCAATGTTGCTCTGCCAACGCTGAATTCGGCCCTCGGCGCCTCCACCCGGGCGCTGCAATGGATCGTCGACGCCTACAACCTGGCCTTCGCGGCGCTGGTTCTGGCCGGCGGAACCATCGGTGACCGGTTCGGCAGGCGGGGCACCCTGATCGCCGGCCTGACCCTGTTCGCCGCGGGCAGCATCGGCGCCGCCCTGTGCACGTCGACCGGACCGCTGATCGGCATGCGGCTGGTCATGGGCGTGGCCTCGGCGCTGATCTACCCGACGACGCTGGCCATCATCACCGACACCTTCCGCGATCCCCGGCACCGAGCGGCGGCGATCGGGATCTGGGGTGCGGTGACGGGACTGGGCGTTGCCGTCGGGCCGATCCTGGGCGGCGCCCTGCTCGAGGTGTTCTGGTGGGGCAGCTTGTTTCTCGCGCTGGCACCGATCGCGGTGGCCGCCGCACTGGCCGCCCCGATCGTCATCCCGGCCTCCGCGCCCGGCAGGCAGCATCGGCTGGATCGCGGCGGGCTCGTGCTGTCGGTCGTCATGCTCGGCGCTGTGGTCTACACGATCATCGAGGCGCCCGACCGCGGGTGGACCAGCGCGCCCACGCTGGCAGGATTCGCCGTCGCGCTGATCGCCGCGGTGGGCTTCGCATGGTGGGAACGCCGCCAATCCGATCCCCTGATCGACATCAGCCTGTTCGCCAATCTGCGATTCAGTGCCGCCAGCGGCGCGGTGACCGTCGCCTTCTTCGCCCTGTTCGGTTTCATCTTCCTGATCACCCAGTTCATGCAGCTGGTGCAGGGCAACAGCCCGCTGGAAACCGGCGTCCGCATCCTTCCCGTCGCCCTGTCCATCGCCGTCGGCTCGATCCTCGGCACCCGGTTGGCGGTGACGCGGATCGGCACCAAACTCGTTGTCTTCGTAGGCCTTCTACTGCTGGCGGCCGCATTCGGGTGGATTGCCGCGAGCGACCTCGCAATCACCTACCCGACGATGGCCGTTCAGATGGTGCTCCTGGGCGGCGGGCTGGGGTTGACCACCGCACCGGCCACCGACTCGATCATGGGGGTGGTGCGGCCCGAACAGGCCGGCGCGGGGTCGGCGGTCAACGACGCCACCCGCCAGATCGGCGGCACCCTCGGGGTCGCGGTCATCGGCAGCATCTTCTCCACCCTCTACATCCGGCACCTGGCCGACAGCCCGACGGTGAGCGCATTGCCGCCGGCCGCGCAGTCGACCGCGCGTGAGGGGTTGGCCCAGGGGCTCGCGGTCGCGGGCCAGGCGCCGGCGCCGTTCGCCGGCGCAGTACGGGGCGCAGTTGACACTGCGTTCCTCGCCGGCCTGCAGGCCGGGTGTCTCACCGCCGCCGGGGTCTGCCTGGCCGGAGCGGTATTCGTGCTGGCAGTGCTGCCGGCGCACCCGAAAACAACGGTTGCCGAATCTTAGGTTTCGGGTGACCGAAAACGCGGTATAGTCGAGCCATGACGAGCATTGATGTGGTGCAGATCGCGGGCGTTCCGTGGCCGCGCTACAAGCTCGTCGCGCTGGTGCTCGGCCTGATCGTCTTTGCCGTCGTCGGGGTCGTCACGATGACCGCTGCCCCCGCCGTGCTGCTGGCCGCCGGCACCTCGACCGCGGTGTGGCTGGTGTTCGGGCTGCGCCGCAGGCGCTAACGCTCCAGGACCCGTTTCAGAGTCGCCAGGTCGGCCGACACCGCAGCCGCATCGGCGGCGTAGTCGTCGTCCGACATCTCCGGCCTGCGCCGCAACGTGAACACCACCTCGCACCACTGGTCGCCGGCGGGCACCACGCGCAACGGATTGAACACCGGCTCACCCGACGGCAGATTCACCACATGGTCGAGCACGCCGAGATCGTTGGCCGGGGTGAACTCGATCGTGATCTCCCCCATCGGTGACTGCGCAACCCAGGTGTCGCCGACCCGGGTCAGCTCGCTCGTCGCGAGCCCGGCTGCCCACTGCGGCAGGTGAGCCGGATCGGACGCGTAGCGGTAGACGTCGAGCGCCGACCTGTTGATCCAGGCGCTGATGTGCCGGGACTCGTTCGCGGTGTCATCGGTCATGGTTTTCCCTCGTTGCAGTGAATCCCGCACGTGCAGGTGTCGATCGACGGACAGGTGCAGGCCATCGCCCACTCGATGATGCCGCGAGCCCGGGCCAGCGTCGCCAGTTGCGCGTCGATATCGGCCAGCTTCGCCTCGGCCAGTGCGCGGCTGGCCGGTCGCCCGGGCGCCTCGTCCTGCAGCAACACCGCGATCTCGTCGAGGCTGAACCCGGCGGCCTTGCACAGCCCGATGACCTCGAGCCTGGTCAGCACCGTGCCGTCGTAGCGGCGCTGCCCGCCGGCACGCGACGGCACGGGCAGCAGCCCGATCCTCTCGTAGTAGCGCAGCGTGGTCGCCGCGACGTCGGTGCGGCGAGCGACGTCGCCGATCGTGAGCGCAGTGGTCATGGGCACCTTCCCCGACTGCTTGACTTGGAGCCAACTCTAAGTCCTTTACTGGCTGCCATGGATATCTTGCGCGCCAGCCGCTACGCCCGGTTGCGGACCTACCGCCGGGACGGCAGCGGAGTCGACACCCCCATCTGGTTCCACCTCGACGGCTCCACCCTGGTGTTCCGCACCAAGGTGGGACCCAAGACCACGCGGATCGTCAACGACCCGCGGGTGCAGCTGCGCGTGTGCGACTACAAGGGCCGCGTGCCCGACTCCGCTCCCGCGTACGACGGGCGCGCGAGCCTGCTGTCGGGCGCCGAGGCCGAACAGGCCAACCGGCAGCTGCACGCGCGCTACGGCTGGCAGTACAACCTCGTCCCGCTATTACCGCTGCCCGGCGTCAACAACGTCGACGCCGGTCTGCCGTGGCGGGAGAAGTGGCAGCGGGTCCGCACCCGAACGGTGTGGCCGGGCAGCGCGATCGTGCGGGTGGAACTGGCCGGCTAACAGTCGAGTAGCGCCTGCAGGATGCCCCGCAGCTCGGCAAGGCGTCGCGCGCCGAGTACCTGCTCCCAATGTTCCTCGGCAGCTTGGGCATTGGCGCGCATGATGCGCAGGGCCTCGACTCCGCGAGGCGTCAACGCGATCAGCAGCGTCCGCGCATCGGCGTCATCGCGAGATCGCACGACGTACCCGTGCGCTTCCAGAGCTCTGATGGCCTGCGCGACCGCTTGCCGGCTGACGTGAAGCCGATCGGCCAGGGCCGAGGCATGGAGCGCGCCCTGGGCCAGCGGCACCAGTGCCACCGCCTGCGCCGGTCGCAAGCCATCGAGTCCCGCGGCACCGAACGCCGCGCGCAGCCGCGGTCCGCCACTGGCGGCCAGCATCTGCACCAGGGCCGGCACGGTGGGCCGCCACGACGACTCGGGCACGGGTCGCGTTGTCACGACGAACCAGTGTGCCATCGCACCGCATTTTGACAAGCATCTTGTCAATTCTCCCGCCGGACGCGAAGATGGGTCACGTGCCGACCCGAACCGCCCGAATGGTGACGATCGGCGTGATCGCCGCCGTCGTCCTGGTGGCGGGAGGCTGCCTCGGCGACGGTCGGGCGACCGGCACCCCTGTCGGCTCGCCGCGAGACTTCCCTGTCGGTCAATCCACCCACTCGCTAGCCGTCAACGGCCTGACCCGCTCATTTCACATCTACCGACCAGACGGGCTATCCGGGCCGGCGCCCTTGGTGGTGATGCTGCACGGCGGATACGGCGACGGGGCACAAGCCGAACGCGCCTACCACTGGGATGCCGAGGCCGACGCCGGGCACTTCCTGGTCGCCTATCCCGACGGGCTCAACCGCGCCTGGAACGCCGGCTCGTGCTGCGGCCGGGCGGCCCGAACCGGCGTCGACGACGTGACATTCCTCAACACCATGGTGGACGCGATCGAACAGCAGATCCCCATCGACACCACCCGGGTATACGCGACCGGCATGTCGAATGGAGCCATGATGGCGCTCCGGTTGGCTTGCCAGAGCGATCTTTTCGCCGCGATCGCACCGGTTGCCGGCACCTTGTTGGCCGACTGCTCCGATCCGTCACCGACATCGGTTCTGCAGATCCACGGCACCGCGGACGACCGCGTACCGTACGGCGGGGGCCCCGGCAAGGCCCGCACCGCCTCAGGTGCCCCCACCGTCGATGGACCTTCCGTCGAATCGGTCAACGCCGACTGGCGAACGATCGACGGGTGCGCGCCGCCGGTGTCGTCGCAGAGCGAGGGCGTCACGACTCAGCGCGCCGACTGCCCCGAAGGACGGACGGTGGAATTGATCACTGTCGCCGGCGCCGGTCATCAGTGGCCAGGCGGGATCGCCAATCCCGTGGTGGACGAGATCGCCGGCCTACCGCCGCCGTCGACAGCTTTGGACGCGACTGACACGATCTGGCAGTTCTTCCGACAACACCCGCGATAGCGGCACCCGCTCCGCTGAGCGGCATCCGCACTGCGCGATTAGAGTAGGGCACGATTCCAGCGAAGGCGGTGCGCGATGTGGGTTCCGGCGAGGACACCGGGGTGCTGAAGCGCGACGTCGGTGCCGAGATCGACGTGACAATCACTGCGCCAACGACTTTGGAGTTCCAGATCGCGGTCGCCCCGGTTCCCGGGGCACGCCTCACTGAATCGCTGGAATACCGCGTCAACGGAAAACTCATCAGCCCTGACGAGATCATCGGCGACCACGGCACCCGCATTCACCGCTTCGATGCCGGGGAGGGTTCGGTGACCGCCTCCTATCGGGCCACCATCGAGGGCCGGACCGATCCGCCACCCGTGCGCGATATCGACCTCTCGACCTACCTGCGGCCGAGTCGCTACGCCGAAGCCGACAAGTTCTTCGGCTACGCCGCCACCGAATTCGGCCAGTACGCGAACTCCGTCACGGTGCTGGAGAAGGTGTCGTCGTGGGTGGGGACACGGCTGGATTACGTTCCTGGATCCAGTGATCCGACCGACGGCGCCGCGGACACCCTGCTCGCGGGCGCCGGTGTCTGCCGCGATTACGCACATCTGGTGATCGCACTGCTGCGCGCGGTGAACGTCCCGGCGCGTTTGGTCGCGGTCTATGCGCCGGGCTGTGACCCGATGGACTTTCACGCCGTCGCCGAGGCGTTCGTCGACGGCGCCTGGCAGGTCGTCGACGCGACATGCCTGGCGCCACGCCAATCGATGGTGCGGATCTCCACCGGCCGCGACGCCGCAGACACCGCGTTTCTGGACAACCACAACGGCGCGATCACGCTCAACAGCATGGAGGTCACCGCGGTCGTCGACGGCATGTTGCCGCTCGACTCGGTGCACGAACTGGTGGCCTTGAACTGATCGGTGGGCCTAGCCCCCGAGGCAGCCCGGCCCCAGCAGTGCCTTGAGATCGCCCATCAGCGCCGACGACGGCGTCACCCGCAGCGACTGGTCGAGTTCCAGCGTGGTGATCCGGTCGCCACTGATCAACCGCAGGTGCACCTGTGCGGTACCCGGGTGGCGAGCCAGTACCTGCTTGAGTGCGCTGACCTTGTCCATCGTGCACTGCCTGGTGGGCAGGCTCACCGCAAGGGGCCGATTCGCCTGTGCGCCCGAGAAGTCCGGTACCACAAGCTCGTTGGCGATCAACGAGATCCGGTCATCCTGGATGCGCACCTTGCCGCCGACGAGCACCACCGCGTCGTCGGCGATCTCGGCGCCGAACAGCGAGTAGGTCTGCGGGAAGAACATCACCTCGATGCCACCGGTGAGATCCTCCAACTGCGCTGAGGCCCAGGGCATTCCGTTCTTGTTGACCCGTCGGTTGACACCGGCCAGAATGCCGCCGACCCGAACCTGCGTGTCGTTGGCGACGTCGCCGCCGAGGATGGCCGGGATCTGAGTATCGACCTGGGCGTTCAGCAGGTGCGCCACCCCGTTGAGCGGATGCCCGGAAACGTACAGCCCGAGCATCTCCCGCTCGAGGGCCAGTTTGTGCTTGTCGTCCCACTCCTCGTCGGGCACGCGGATGGTGAACGCCGAGTCGCCGCTGTCGGCGCCGTCACCGTCTCCCCCACCGAACAGATCGAACTGTCCGATCGCTTCCGCTTTCTTGGTGCCCAGCACCGAGTCGACGGCATCGGTGTGCACCAGGAACAAGCCCTTGCGCGGATGCTTCAGCGAATCGAAAGCCCCTGCCTTGATCAGGGATTCGGTGACCTTCTTGTTGCAGGCCGCGATGTCGATCTTGTTCAGGTAGTCGGAGAAGTCGGTGAACTTACCCTTGGCGGCCCTGGTCGCGATCAGCGAGCTGACAACGTTGGCGCCGACGTTGCGGATCGCGCCGAGCCCGAACCGGATGTCGTCCTCCACCGAGGCGAAGTTCTGCACCGACTCGTTGACGTCGGGCGGCAGGACCGTGATACCCAGCCGGCGGCAGTCGGCGAGGTAGACCGCCGCCTTGTCCTTGTCGTCACCGACGGAGGTGAGCAGCCCGGCCATGTACTCGGCCGGGAAATTGGCCTTGAGGTAGGCGGTCCAGTAGGACACCAATCCATAGCCGGCGGCATGCGATTTGTTGAACGCGTACCCGGCGAATGGAAGGATGGTGTCCCACAGCGCTTTCACCGCCTTCTCGGAGAACCCGTTGGCGGTCATCCCCTCCTTGAAGCCCTGATACTCCGCCTCGAGCACCTCGAGCTTCTTCTTGCCCATGGCCTTTCGCAGAGCATCGGCCTTACCCATCGAGTAGGAGGCGACCTTCTGCGCGATGAACATGATCTGCTCTTGGTAGACGATCAGACCGTACGTCTCGGACAGGATCTCCTTGAGCGGCTCTTCGAGCTCCGGGTGGATCGGCTTGATCGCCTGCCGGTTGTTCTTGCGGTCGGCGTAGTCGTTGTGGGCGTTCATGCCCATCGGGCCGGGGCGATACAGCGCCAGCACGGCGACGATGTCGTTGAACTCGGTGGGCTGCATACGCCGCAGCAGGTCCCGCATCGGCCCACCGTCGAGCTGGAACACCCCCAGGGTGTCACCCTTGCCCAACAGTTCGTAGGCTTTGGGATCGTCCAGCGGAAGCGATTCCAGGTCCACGTCGATACCGCGGTTGGCTTTGATGTTCTCGATGCAGTCGCCGATGATCGTCAGGTTCCGCAGGCCGAGGAAGTCCATCTTCAGCAGGCCGATGGCCTCACACGACGGGTAGTCCCAGCCGGTGATGATCGCGCCGTCCTGCGGACGCTTCCACAGCGGGATCGCCTCGATCAGCGGCTGCGAGCTCATGATCACCGCGCACGCGTGCACCCCGGCGTTGCGGACCAGACCCTCCAGGCCACGCGCCGTCTCGTAGATGGTGCGCACGTCGGGATCGGTGTCGATCAGAGCCCGGACCTCGGCGGCCTCCTTGTACCGCTCGTGGTTCGGGTCGGTGATCCCCGCCACCGAGATGTCCTTGGCCATGATCGGCGGCGGCAGCGCCTTGGTGATCCGGTCGGCGATCGCGAAGCCCGGCTGGCCGTAGTGGACCCGGGCCGAATCCTTCAGCGCCGCCTTGGTTTTGATGGTGCCGAACGTGATGACCTGAGCGACCCGGTCACTACCCCACTTCTCGGCGGCGTAGCGCACCATCTCACCGCGGCGACGATCGTCGAAGTCGATATCGATATCGGGTGCCGACGGGCGCTCCGGGTTGAGGAATCGCTCGAACAGCAGCCCGTGCGGGATCGGGTCGATATTGGTGATGCCCAACGCGTAGGCCACCAGCGAACCGGCCGCCGAACCACGGCCCGGCCCGACCCGGATGTCGATCGACTTCGCGTAGTTGATCAGGTCGGCCACGATCAGGAAGTACGACGGGAAACCCTTGCCACAGATGACGTCGATCTCGTAGCTGGCCCGCTCGGTGTACTCCGGCGGCACCGCGTCCGGAAAACGCCGCCGCAGACCGGCCGCGACCTCGTGACGCAACCAGCTGCCCTGGTCATGGCCGTCCGGCACCGGGAAGATCGGCATCCGGTCGGTGGGCGCCCAGACGTCGGCGTAGGACTGCACCCGCTCGGCGATCAGCAGCGTCGAATCGCAGGCCTCGGGAACCTCCGCGTCCCACAGCGCGCGCATCTCCGCCGCCGACTTGAGGAAGTAACCGTCGCCGTCGAACTTGAACCGGTTGGGGTCCGACAGCGTCTTGCCGGTCTGGATGCACAGCAGCGCCTCGTGGTTGTGCGACGCGTCGCGGGTGACGTAGTGGCAGTCGTTGGTCGCCAAGGCCGGGATCCCGAGCTTGCGGCCGACGTCCAGCAGGCCCTCGCGGACCCGGCGCTCGATCGAGAGCCCGTGGTCCATCAGCTCCAGGAAGTAGTTCTCCGGCCCGAAGATCTCCCGCCACTTGGCGGCGGCCTCCAGCGCCTCCTTCTCGTGGCCCAGCCGCAGCCGGGTCTGCACCTCACCCGACGGGCAACCGGTGGTGGCGATGATCCCCGCAGCGTGCTCGGCGATGATCTCGGCATCCATCCGGGACCACTTGCCGAGCTGACCCTCGAACGAGGCGAGCGTCGACAGCTTGAACAGATTGCGCAGGCCGGTGGCGTTCTCGGCGACCATCGTCATGTGCGTGTAGGAGCCGCTGCCCGACACGTCGTCACTCTTCTGGCCGGGATCGCCCCACAGGATGCGGCGGGTATCAAATCGGGAAGCGGGCGCAATGTAGGCCTCGACACCGATGATCGGCTTGATGCCGACCTTGGTGGCGGCGTTGTAGAACTCGCTGGCCCCGAACATGTTTCCGTGGTCGGTCATGCCGATGGCGGGCATCTCGAGGCGCAGCGCCTCGGCGAGCATGGGGGTGATCTTCGCCGCACCGTCGAGCATCGAGTACTCGGTGTGGTTGTGCAGGTGCACAAAAGAGCCGGCTGACGTTCCAGTACCCATAGGCCCGTCAGTCTAGGGCCGCGGACCGACAGCCTTCGGCGTGTCGCGTACGTGTCTGGCGGCTCGTGTCGATTCGCTTCGCGCGGGCCCGTCACTCCTGATAGGCAGAACCCTATGTTCGCGTCCAAGCCCCCGCTGCGCAGTGTGGGCAGCGACCCCGACTACCGCTTCACACTGGCCAACGAGCGGACCTTCCTGGCCTGGTTGCGGACCGGTCTGGCACTACTGGCCGGAGCGGTGGCGCTGGCCAGCCTGGTCCACGATTTCGGGCCGCGTCCGTTCCGGATCGTCATCACGGGGCTGCTGCTCGTGCTGTCGCTGGTGGTCACCGCGGGCGCCTACGTCCGGTGGGATCGCGCCGAGCGGGCCATGCGGGAGAAGCGGCCGCTACCGACCGATCCGCTGCCCCGGATCATCGTCTCCGGCGCGGCGATCATCATCGTGGCCGCAGCCGTGCTGGTCTACCTCGCCGAGTTCGGCCGGTGACCGAGAACCCGGACGTCACGGCGGTGGCCGAGCGCACGGCGCTGGCGTGGCAGCGCACCTCCATCGGCGTGCTGGCGATCGGCGCCCTGCTGGTGCGCTGGAGCGTGGTCGAACGGTTCGCGCTGTGGCCGGGCATCGTGCTCACCACGGCAGCCGCGCTCGTCAGCCTGGTCCTGGTCCGGCGGCGCTACCAACGGGTCCGCGCCGCGGTGCTGGCCGGGCAGACCCCGCTCTCGCGCTACCTCATCCCCGGCGCCACCGCGGTCATGCTGGTGCTCGTCGCCGGTGTGGGCGCGGCAATGCTGGTGGAGTACAGCCGCCTCTAGGCCTCGTCTTTGAGCATGCGGGCTATCTCGCGGGCCTGTTCCTCGGTCACGTCACCGGAGAGCTGCAACACCTCGCCGTCGATCCGCTCGGTGATGGTCGGTGCCCACACCACGAGATCGGCGCGGACGAAGGCGATCCGTTGGTGGATGTGGGACGAGGTGAAATCGGCGAATGCCCGCGCCGAATCCGGGGTCATGGTTACCTGCACCATCTGTTTGGCGGTCAAGGGATTCAGGAACGAGTCGACGTCGGTGAGCTGAATCGTCAGCACTTGAGGTCCGAGTTCGTACACCGCAGACTTGAGGACGTCGCAAATGCGCAGCGGCGCCTCGGGCGGCGTCGGCGGCGGCGGGTCGCAGTCCCCATCTCGAACAACGTATGTGCCGTTCACCGGCCGCAACGACAGTGGCTTGATCGTCAGAGCCGGCGGCGTTGCGGTTGTAGTCAGTGTCGCGCTTTCCACTTGCTTCTGCTTTTGCAGGATCCCCGGGGCCAGCAGCACCCCGAGGACCGGCAAGACGATCACCGCCGAGGAAAGCGCAGCGACCAGCGTGATCAGGAGCCGCCGGTTTCGGCGGGGACTGTCAGACATGCGCTCCTCGATCTGAATTTGCGGCCTCACATGGGGACCGGCGCACCGAAGCCTAGGACAACACCGATTGGAATCGCCGCGAGCAGAATAGCGCTCGTAACGACACGATCAGCGTGGACCGGGTAAGCCGTCGGGGATTACATCGGATGAGTACAGGGTCGATCCACGTGAGCCAAGGCGCGACGGTCGTCGATCGGGGCTTCCAGGCAAGGACAATCTCGGCCACGACGCGATCTACGGCGCGGTCAAATCCCAGCCCCCCGGGTTCACGTTCGACGGACGTGCCGCGGCTCGCGCGCGAATTCGTCTTCCCTCTCCGGGCGGTCAAGCACCACCCGGGTGACTTCCCTTGATTACCAACTGAAGTGCCGCGACCTCGTAATGGCGATCGACGACAAACAGTCACTGATCCGCACCAATCAGGTGACCGGCACCGCCGTCATAACGTTGATCAGCGATTTCGGCCGGGCCACCGGGAAGTCATCGCCCAGCGGAGCGTCCACGAGGCACGGCGGCGGCGTTCGGTTCACCGGTGACGTCCCGCCAGCCAGTACCGGGTCGCCGAATTATGCCCGCGCACACACGGCTGGCGCACCGGGTCGGCGAGTAAGTTCTGTACCAGGAGAACGCGGCACCGCACAGCCAACCCCGCTGCTCGTACCGTGGACATCCCCGTCCGACGCCGCCCAGCCGATGAGATAGCGGCCGAGCTTCAGTCGCCGCCCGATGCGCTGTCCCCGCCCATCCCGCCAATCTTGGCGCGACCGGGACGCCCGCAGTGTTGCCTCTCGGGGAATATCACCGGGACAACGACTTCGGTGCAGTTACATCGGGACGGGCGCACCGAAGCCGGGGATGATCCCGATCGGGATCACTGCAAGCAGGATCGCACCGACAGCGAACACGATCAGGGTGCGGCGGGTCGGCGGTTCATCGATTTCGGGCTGGTTGCGGGTGTACAGCAGAAAGACCACCCCGAGGTCGAAGGCGATGATCACCCACCACCGGACCCAGTCCACCCCGGTCGCGAACACCGGCACAATCATCACCATCCCGATGAGCATGGCCAGCGGCCTGCCCCGCAGGATCGAGGTGAACCGGCGTACCGGAACACCGGCGACGTGGCTGATCGCCAGCGTGGCGACGGCCAGCGTGGCCAGCCCATAGACCGTCGAGCCGGCCAGCGCCACCACACCGATGCTGCCGACGAAGCGCATGCCTTCGCTGAAGGTCATGTCGAACAACGGCAGGAAAGCCCGGCAGAACCAATCGTGGTAGTCGACGTAATAGTGGAAGCCGCTCAGCAGCTGGCCGATGGTCGGTTTGCCGGCCAGTGGATGGTTCATCGGCCCGTGCTGCACCAGCTGACACAGCTGCGGGGACACCTTCTGCCTGCCGAATGCGGCCAACGCCAGGGCGACCATCACGGGCGGCCCGAGCGCGGCCACCACACTGGTCCAGAACGCCTTGGCGTCCAGATGCCGCGCCAGCACCGTCAGCGCCGACAGCACGCCGAGCCCGAACAGGAACGGCGTCGCCTCATGGATCAACGTCAACACGCCAAGCGTCACACCAAAGACCGCACTGGCGATTACGGTCGCACGAGTGGTGGCGAACCTGGTCAGCACGACGGCGAACAAGGCCAGCCCGGCGCCACCCAGCAGATCGGTGCGTGCCGAGAACAACGCGAACGCGAACCCGAACGGCAACACAGGGATCAGCAGAGCGATCAGCCGCCGTCGCTGCGACCGACCGGACCTGACGGCAATCGACCAGGCCACCACGGCGAGACCGAGAACGAAGGCCACCGTCGGAATCCAGCGCAACACCGCCAGCCCACCGAAGTAGTGCGCGGCGCCGAACAGGCCCAGCATCTCGCCGGCAAGTCCGCGCCGGATGAAACCCACCGAGTAGTCGATGGCGAAGTAGGAATACCAATAGCCGTCGGGGACCACCGTGATCGCAAGCGTCAAAAGCACTGCCGCCCAGAACAGCAGCAGCACCGTGAACGTGATGAAGAAGCCGCGCCTGCTCCCAGTGTCGACCGCGGTGCTCGGCATCGGCTGAGTATAGGGTCGGTTCGCGTGAGCGAAGACGCGACGGTCGCCTATCTGGGCTTCCACGACAAGGACAATCTCGGCGACGACGCGATCTACGACGCGGTCAAATCCCAGCTGCCCGGGGTCACGTTCAACGACATTCCGCGGCTGGCGCACGAATTCGTCTTCCCGCTCGGCGCTGCCCTGCACCGGGCTCGTACCCCCAGCACGCTGGTGATGGGCGGCGGGACGCTGGTTGGAGTCCGCTACTTCCGCCTGCTGGCCAAGGCGGGCCTCGCGGTGACCAAGAACAACGGCAAGTACGCGATCGGCGTCGGGGTGCAGGACCCGGGCTATTCCGGGCGGGGCAGCGGGTCAGGCAACGACGAGCTCATCAAGTGGAAGCCGATCCTGGTCGATTTCGACTCCGTATCCGTGCGCGGGCCCCGCAGTGTGGAGCTGTTGGCTGAGATCGGTGTGACGGCGCAGATGACCGGCGACCCTGCACTGATCCTGCCGCGCCCCGAAGTGCCGGTCGAGGACGGCCTGATCGGGGTCAACCTCGGCTACGGCGACGACTTGTGGGGACATGACCCGGTCGGAGTCGCTGACCATGTCGCGGCCGCTGTGCGCGAACTCGCAGGCCGGGGCCACCGCTTCGTCGGCATCCTGATGAACCCGAGCGACCGCAAGTGGCTGGAGGTGGCATTCGAGGGCATCCCCGCTGACATCCTGCTACCACCCGACGCCGAGGCCGCAGCACGGGAATTCGCCCACTGCTCGGCCGCCATCGTATGCCGGCTGCATGCCGGAATCCTCGCGGCCCTGTCGGACACCCCGGTGGTTTCCCTTGAGTACCAACCGAAGTGCCGCGACTTCGCGATGTCGATCGACGACGAGCGGTCACTGATCCGCACCGATCAGGTCACCAGCACCGCCGTCGTCGACCGGGTACTGCAATCACTGGCCGACTCACGCGCAATCCGAGCCAACAAACGCGCCGCCGTCGACCGGCTACGCACCCAGCTGAACTCCGAATACAGCGCGCTGCGCCGTCAACTCGGCATCGCGGGCGCCTGACGAGCCCGCCGCAGTGCGTCACCGCTGAACACCAGCAGGGCCAGCCAGATCAGCGCGAAACCCGCCCAGCGGGCCGGCGGCATGGGCTCGTGCGCCACCAGCACACCCCAGGTCATCTGCATGGCCGGATTCAGATACATCAGCAACCCGAGGGTGACCAGGGGCAGGCGCTGGGCCGCGGCGGCGAACAGCAGCAGCGGGATCGCGGTGATCGGCCCCGACAGCATCATCAGCGCCAGGTGGCCGGACCCGTTGCTGGCGAACTGGCCGTGCCCACTGAGCTGCAGCACAACGATGTACGCGATGGCGAACGGCGCGGCGATCGCGGCCTCCACGCCCACGCTGACCCGCGGGTCGGTGGGAACCACCTTCTTGACCACACCGTAGAGGCCGAACGTCGAAGCCAGCCCGAGCGCGATGATCGGCGGCCCACCGACCTCGATGCCGAGCAGGATCACCGCGGCCAGCGCGATCAGCACCGCCACCAGCTGAGCCCGGTTGAGCCGCTCGCGGAAGATCAGCACCCCTAGCAGCACGCTGATCAGTGGATTGATGAAGTAACCGAGCGCGGCATCGACGACATGGCCGTTGCTGACGGCGAAGATGAAGATCACCCAGTTGGCCGACACCAGTGCCGAGGCGCAGAGCAGCAGCAGCCAGGTACGTCCGGTGATAGACCGCAGGTCGGACAGCTTGCGCATGGCGACCACCACACCGGCCATCAGAACCAGCGTCCAGACCACCCGGTGCGCCAGAACCTCCAGTGCTCCAGCCGGTTTCAGCAGCGGGAAGAACGCCGGGAACAAGCCCCAGGACCCGTAGGCACCGATGCCGTAGAGCAGACCGCCGGTCTTGGTGTCCTGTTTGGGGCTCGTCACGACTCGCCGCGCAGCACATCCAATGCGTGCTGCAGATCGGCCGGGTACGGGGCGGTGACCTCGAAGTGCCTGCCGTCGGCGGGATGGGCGAACGCCAGCGAACGCGCGTGCAGCCATTGCCGTTCCAGGCCGAGCCGCTTGGCCAGCACCGGGTCGGCGCCGTAGGTCAGATCACCGGCGCACGGGTGGTGCAGCGCGGCGAAGTGCACCCGGATCTGGTGCGTACGACCGGTTTCCAGGTGAATATCGAGAAGACTTGCGGCCCGGAACATTTCGACGGTGTCGTAGTGGGTGATGCTGTGCCGGCCGGTCTCGGTGACGGCGAACTTCCAGTCGTGGCCGCGGTGCCTGCCGATCGGTGCGTCGATGGTTCCGCTCGACGGATCCGGATGTCCCTGCACCACAGCGTGATAACGCTTGTCGACGGTGCGCTGCTTGAACGCCCGCTTGAGCAGCGTGTAGGCCCGCTCGGACAGCGCGACCACCATGACACCCGAGGTGCCGACGTCGAGCCGGTGCACGATGCCCTGCCGCTCGTGGATGCCCGACGTGCTGATCCGGAATCCGGCCGCGGCGAGACCGCCCAGCACGGTCGGTCCGTGCCAGCCGACGGTGGCGTGGGCGGCCACCCCCGGCGGTTTGTCGACGGCGACGATGTCGGCGTCGGAGTACAGGATCGTCATGCCCTCGATCTCTTCGGGCGTGTTTTCCGGCGGCGGCGCTTCCTCGGGGATCTGCACGTGCAGCCACGCGCCGGCCTCGAGACGGTCGGATTTCCCTGCCCGCGCGCCGTCGAGTTCGACGCCGCCGTCCTCGGCGATCGCCGCCGCGGCGGTCCGGGACAGCCCCAGCAGCCGGGCCAGGCCCGCGTCGACGCGCATGCCGGCCAGCCCCTCCGGAACTGGCATGGACCGTTCGGCCATCAGGCCGTCTCGGCCTTGTCGTCGCTGGCGGCCGGCTCGGACGTGCGGCGACCCGCGGTGTCGAAGTCATAGCCGAACAGCGACAGACCGACCAGCAGGATGGCACCGCCGACCACCGCCGGATCGGCCACGTTGAACACCGGCCACCAGCCGATGGAGAGGAAGTCGACGACGTGCCCGCGCAGCGGGCCGGGCGAGCGGAAGAACCGGTCGACCAGGTTCCCCAGCGCGCCGCCCAGGATCATGCCGAGGCCAACCGCCCACCACGGCGACACCAGCCGCCGGCCCATCCAGAAGATCCCGATCACCACACCGGTGGCGACCAGCGTCAACACCCAGGTGTAGCCGGTGGCCATCGAGAAGGCCGCGCCCGAGTTGCGCACCAGCGTCCAGGTGACGGTGTCACCGATGATCGACACCGGCTGGCCCGGCGTCAGCCACCGCACGGCCAGCACCTTGGTGATCACGTCGAGCGCCAGCACCACACCCGCCACCGACAGCAACAGCCGCAGCCGACGTGGCGCCTTGGCGCTGTCCTTGGATTCGTCGGTCACACCCCCATCATTCCCTAGTCTGTTGGGCATGCCCCGACTCGTCGTCGTTACCACCGGCGGGACGATCGCCACCAGCGCAGACGATGAGGGCGTCCTGCGGCCGGTGCACGGTGGCGCCGAGCTGGTCGCCGGGCACGATGCTCAGGTGATCGACCTGTTCACCCTGGACAGTTCGCAGCTGACGCCGACCGAGTGGCGGCGGATTTCAGACGCCGTCACCGCGGCCGCCGCCGGGGCCGACGGCGTCGTCGTCACGCATGGCACCGATTCGATGGAAGAGACCGCGCTGTGGCTGGAGCTGACCTACGCCGGTGACGCGCCGGTGGTCGTCACCGGGGCCGCCCGGTCGGCCGACGCCCCGGACGCCGACGGACCGGCCAACCTGCGCGACGCCCTCGCGGTGGCGGCCAGCCCGCGCGCCCGCGGGCGGGGTGTGCTGATCTGCTTCGCCGGATGGGTGCGCCCGGCGCTGGGCACCACCAAGGTGGGCGGCCCCGATCTGTTCGGCGGCGCCCCGCCGGCGGGCCGGGTCTGCGGCGAGACAGTCGAATGGACCAGCGATGCGCGGCGGGCCTACCTCGGCGAAGCCGCCGGGGCGGCCCGGGTCGACATCGTGGCTGCCTATCCCGGCGCCGACGGCACCGCGATCGACGCCTTCATCGACGCAGGCGCCGCGGGTCTGGTGATCGAGGCGATGGGGGCAGGCAACGCCGGAGCCCCGATCATCGAGGCGGTGCGCCGGGCCTGTGCCCGCGGCGTGGCCGTGGCGGTCACCACCCGCGTGCCCGGGGGGCCGACGGCGGCGGCCTACGGGCCGGGCCACGACCTGGTGAGCGCCGGAGCTGTGCTGGTTCCGCAGTTGCGGAGCAGCCAGGCCCGGGTGCTGATGATGGCCGCGTTGAGCGCGGGACTACCCGTGGCCGACGTCATCGCCCGCTGGGGCTGAGGCCCGGCTTTCCAGACCGCCGACGTACTCCGCCCAGTCCAGGCTGTCGACCGGGTTGGCTTTGACCAGGTCCGCTTCGTCGATGGCGAACGTCCGCATCACCCCGGGCCCGCTGCCGCGCGTTTCGAAGCGAACGCTGACCACGCCGTGGCCGGCGCCCTGTACCCAGCCGTGGCCGAGCTCGGGATGACCGACGTCGTCACCGATGCGCCAGCCCCCGGCTTCCGGCACCGGCACCGCCATTGGCGCGTGGGTGTCCGGCGCCTCGGCGACCTCGGCCTCCACCTGCTCGAGATCGGGGAACAGCGACTCCTGGTGGACGTCGGACAGGCCCGAAAAGCCAACGCCCAGAAGACGAATGGGGCCAACCTCCCGGGGATCGAGGAGTAGCCGGTACGCGGTGGCGGTCAGGGTGCCGAGGTTGCCGGTGGCGTACGGCAGTGTTGCCGATCGGGTGAGAGTGCTCATGTCAGACCGCTTGAGCTTGACCGTGACCGTGCGGGCGCCGCGACCGTCGCGCTGCAGCCGCTGGTGGGCGTGCTCGGCGATGGGGGCGATGGCGTCGCGCAGCTGTTCGATGGTGGTGAGGTCGGCCGGGAAGGTCGACTCGGCGCTGATCTGCTTGGCCTCGGCGCGTTCGGCCACCGCGCGGTCGTCGATGCCGCGGGCCAGGCGGTGCAGCGCGGGACCCACGGTGGCTCCGAGGATGCTGGCGGCCTCGGCGTCGGTCAGCGCGGCCAGCTGGCCGATCGTGTCGATGCCCAGCCGGTGCAGCTTGTCCTCGGCGACCGGGCCGATCCCCCACAACCGGCGTACCGGCAAGCCGTCGAGCAGCGTGCGCTCCTCGTCGCGGCGGACCACGCGAAACCCGTCGGGCTTGGCCAGGTCCGAGGCGATCTTGGCGATCTGCTTGCCCGACCCGGCCCCGACCGAGGCCACCAGGCCGGTCTCTTCGCGGACCCGGCGGCGCAGCAGGACGGCGAACTCCTCGACGTCCGCGGCGCTGGCCCCGGCCAGTTCGATCGGCTCACCGAACGCCTCGTCGAACGACAGCTGCTCGAGGACGGGAACCATGGCGCGCACCGTGTCCAGCACCCGTCGACTGGCCACCCCGTAGACCACGCCTCGGGGCGGTAGCACCACCGCTGCGGCGCCGACCATCCGCCGCGCCTGGTGCATGGGCATCGCCGACCGGGCGCCGAACACCCGCGCCTCATAGCTGGCGCCGGCCACCACACCGCGGCCGCCGAGCCCGCCGACCAGGACGGGGCGGCCACGCAGCGTCGGGCGGGTCAGCTGTTCGACCGACGCGAAGAACGCATCCATGTCGAAATGCAAGACCCAGCGCTCCACGACTCCCGATGCTATTGGCTGGGCCGAAAGCAGTAGTCGGCTACTGAATCCGCGCAGTCGAGAGCAGCGCACGATCACTGCCATGGGTACTGGTTATCTCGTCGGTTACGTCGGTGGGCTGGCGGTGGCGCTGGGCGTCGGGGCGGCAGTGATGGTGAGTGCGCCGACGGCGTCCGCCGATACCGCGGCGGGGTCGTTGTCGCACGGCGCTTCGCCGGGCACCGCGAAGTCGGCGCGGGCGCCGCAGCGTGCGAGCGCCGTCGCCTCGAAGAAGTCCGCGCCGAAACGCACCGCCGATGCGCCTGCATCGTCGGTGACTCTTCTGATGGCGGCGTCCGGTGCGGCCGAGTCGAGGCGGAAGGCGACATCCACGACGCCGCCTGCCGACGCGGTCGCCATCGACGACAGCAACAACCTCGTCATCGACAGCGACGGTGTCACCACCCGGATCTCGTTGCAAGACAACGCCACCGGCACCCAGACCGGAACCACTCTCGTACTCACCGGCCGCGTCGCACAGCCCCCGCTGCTAGACGTCGCGCACGGCAGAGCCGTGATCGCGACGAGCTGGGAAGCCTCCAATGAGTACGTGAGCCAGGTCGCGGTGTTCGACACTCAGGCGGGAACCCAGACGGGCACGACACTCGACTTCACCGGCTCTCCCGCCGTGTCACTGGTCGACGACGGCCTCGCCCTGATCCGCACTGTCCGCTATGACGCGACCACCGGCGGTGCCACTGATTTCACGGTTCTCGATACCGCCTCTGGCACTACGGTCGGTGAAGGACTCACCTTGGACGGCGGCCTGTGGAACACACCGGCCATCCGGGTGGGGAACGCTCGCCTGCTGGTCATGTCCGTCAATCAGAACTATTGGGCGGGGACGGCGACGGTCAGCGCAGCGGTGTTGGACACCGCCACCGGCACCCAGGTCGGCCATCCGGTGAGCCTGGAGGGCGCGCCATGGGGTGACCCCATTCTGAGCGAAGACGGTGTCCACGTCCTTCTGACCGCGAGCATCGGCGGGGCAACCCATGCCGCGGTCATCGACACCGCGGCCGGTGAACAGTCCGGAAACACTGTCGACCTCCAGGGCACTGCTGGTTACGTCGTCACCGCCGCCGACGGCATCCACGTCCTGATCACGGCGGACGACGGCTACACCACCCGCATCGCGGTGGTCGACACGACGACCGGCGACCAGGCCGGCGTTCCCCTCGCCATGACCGGCCGACTGGAGCGCCCCCTACTGAGCGCCGACGGCGTGCATGCACTCGTGACCGCGAGAACCGCGGACTCGACCGAGGTAGCGGTGCTCGACACCGTGACCGGCGAACGCACCGGGACCCCTGTCGTCCTCGGCGGCCAGGTGCGGGGTCCGCTGGTCAACAGCGACGGTATCCATGCTCTGTTCGCGTCGAGCACCGGTAACTCCACCGAAGTGATGGTGCTGGACAGCAGAACCGGCGAACAGACCGGTGCGGCCGTCGACGTCGAGGGGACGATGAGCTATGCGCTCGTCGACGCCGACCAGACCCACGTCCTGGTTGTCACGAGCGTCGGCGGCTCCACGCAGTTCACGTCGTTCGACTCCTCGAACGGGCAACGAGTGGGGGCCCCGCTGGGCTTCTCCGGTGCACTCACCGGCTGGCCAGACCCGTCGACGGCCGCCGACGGCACCCATGCCCTGTTCATCCTCGACGACGCCGATGAGACGCATCTGGTGCTGATCGACGTCGCCACAGGTACCCAGACCGGCACGGGCCTCGTGCTGCCGGGCGAGCCGGGGATGCCGATCGTGAGCGACGACGGACACCACACCACGATCTACACCAGGGTCCCCGCCACGCACGCCCACGGGAGCAGCACCCGCGTCGCGGTGATCGACACCTTAACCGGCAACCAGGTGGGCGTCACCACCCGGCTCACCGGAACCCCCGCCGCCCTACCGCAAGTGAGCGCCGACGGGCACCACGTCGGGTTCCGGACATTCGCGGGGGTCAGCGCGAACCTCGACACGTCGACCGGCGCGGCGACCACACATATCGCCGGGGCTCCGTGGGGCTTGGACCTCGAGGCGTTCGCACTCACACCGCTCGGGCGAATTGTGACCGCGATCCAACTGGCGGTGAGCACCGCCTATCTGGTGATGGTGCAGTTCGTTCTCCTGGGCTTCTTCGTGTTGGGCGGGATTCTGTCCCAGACGCCGAGCGCCCAGCCCGCCGCCCCGTCCGGGAATGCCACCGTCGCCGGGTGAGTCTCAGGCCTTGGTGATCGCTACCCGCACCCCGTCGCCGATCTCCACGGCACCATCCGGCTCACCGAAGTCGAAGCTCGTCGCCAAGATCTCGCCGGCGATCAGATCGGTATGCGCCGCAGCCCAATCCGCCCGTTCGGCCGGCACCGACATGACCACCCGAATGCGGTCACTGACGTCCAGGCCGCTGGACTTGCGCAGATCCTGCAGTTCACGGATCCGGTCCTTGGCCCAGCCCTCGGCCTCCAACTCCGGGGTGACGGCGCCGTCCAGCACCACCAGGCCGGCACCGTCGGGCAGCGCAGCCGTCCACTCCGGATCAGCGGCCACCAGCTTGGCCGTGAACTCCTCCGGAAGCAGCACGGCCGGGCCCGCGGTGAGCGTCCCGTCGGCGTTGAGCACATAGTCGCCAGCCTTGACGGCCTTGATCGCCGCCTGGACGTCCTTGCCGATACGCGGGCCTGCGGCGCGGGCGTTGACCGCCAGCTCGAACCGGCCGTAGGCGGGCACATCGTCGGTGAGCTCGACGGCCTTGACGTTCAGCTCGTCGGCGATCAGGTCCGCGAACGGTTCGAGGCTCTGCGGATTATCCACCGCCACAGTCAGTTTCGGCAGCGGGAGCCGCACTCGAAGCTTTTTGGCCTTGCGCAACGAGGACGCCGTCGAGCAGACGTCGCGCACCTGGTCCATGGCAGCCACCAACGCCGGGTCAGCCGGGACCACGGCCGCCTGCGGCCAGTCGGTCAGATGCACCGAGCGCTCGCCGGTCAGACCGCGCCAGATCACCTCGGTGGCCATCGGCAGTAGCGGGGCCGCCAGCCGTGTGGTCACCTCCAGCACGGTGTGCAGAGTGTCGATGGCGTCGGCATCCTCTTCCCAGAAGCGCGAACGCGACCGGCGCACATACCAGTTCGTCAATGCTTCAGTGAACTGGCGCAGCTGCTCGCAGGCACCCGAGATGTCGCAGACGTCCATGGAGTCGGTCAGCTGGTCACGCAACTCGCCGAGCTTGGCCAAGATGTAGCGGTCCAGCACGTGGGTCGAATTCGTACGCCAGGTACCGACTTTCGGCGCGTACAGGGTCAGGAAGCTGTAGGCGTTCCACAGCGGGAGCAGCACCTGGCGGACACCTTCGCGGATACCCTGCTCGGTGACGATCAGGTTGCCGCCCCGCAGGATCGGCGAGGCCATCAGGAACCAGCGCATCGCATCGGAGCCGTCGCGATCGAACACCTCGTTGACGTCGGGATAGTTGCGCAGCGACTTGCTCATCTTCGCGCCGTCGTTGCCGAGCACGATCCCATGGGACACACAGGTTTTGAAAGCAGGCCGGTCGAACAGCGCGGTGGCCAGCACGTGCAGGGTGTAGAACCAGCCGCGGGTCTGCCCGATGTACTCCACGATGAAGTCACCGGGGAAATGAGCTTCTTCCCCTCCCGCCGCCCCACCCAGGAACCAGCCCTCGTTCTCGAACGGATAGTGCACCTGCGCGTACGGCATCGACCCGGAGTCGAACCACACGTCGAAGACGTCCTCGATGCGGCGCATCGTCGCGGTGCCGGACGGGTCGTCGGGATTGGGCCGCGTCAACTCGTCGATGTACGGCCGGTGCAGATTGTCCGGGCGCACCCCGAAGTCGCGTTCGAGTTCGTCCAGGCTGCCGTAGACGTCGATCCGCGGGTGCGCCGGGTCGTCGGAGACCCACACGGGAATCGGTGTGCCCCAGTACCGGTTTCGCGAGATCGACCAGTCCCTGGCGCCGGACAGCCATTTGCCGAACTGGCCGTCCTTGACGTGATCGGGATACCAGGTGATCTGCTGGTTGAGTTCGACCATCCGGTCCCGGAATTCGGTGACCTTGACGAACCACGACGACACCGCGCGGTAGATCAGCGGGTTGCGGCACCGCCAGCAGTGTGGATACGAGTGGTCGTAGGTTTCCTGGCGGATCAGCACCGGGGCGTTGACCGCGGCGGATCCGGTGCCGTTCTTCAGGTCCCGGATGATCTGCGGGTTGGCGTCGAACACGTGCTGGCCCTGATAGTCGGGCACGCTGGCGTCGAAGCGGCCCTTGGAGTCCACCGGTGTCACCGGCACGATGCCGACGGTGTCGGTGGTGGCTTTGTCGTCCTCGCCGTACGCGGGCGCCATGTGCACCACACCGGTGCCGTCCTCGGTGGTGACGAAGTCACCGCGAAGCACCTGAAAAGCGTTGGCGGAGTTCAGGAAATACGGGAACGGCGGCAGGTAGTGCAGCCCGAGGAGTTGTTCACCGGTGACGGTGGCGAGCACCTCGGGCTCCTCCCCCAGCTCGCGGGCGTAGGCGGCGAGCCGGGCCTGAGCGAGCACCAGACTCCGGCCGTCGACCTGCACCACCACGTAGGTGACGTCGGGATTGACCGCGACGGCCTGGTTCGACGGCAGCGTCCAGGGCGTGGTGGTCCAGATCAGCAGGTAGGCGCCGTCCAGATCGGAGCCGGCCTGATTGATCCGGAACCCGACGGTGATCGCCGGGTCCTGCCTGCTCTGGTAGACGTCGTCGTCCATGCGCAGCTCGTGCGACGACAGCGGGGTCTCGTCGTTCCAGCAGTACGGCAGCACCCGCACGCCCTCGTAGGCCAGCCCCTTGTCCCACAACTGCTTGAACGCCCAGATGACCGACTCCATGAACGACAGGTCCAGGGTCTTGTAGTCGTTGTCGAAGTCGACCCAGCGCGCCTGACGGGTGACGTAGTCGCGCCACTCGCTGGTGTACTTGAGCACCGAGGCGCGGCAGGCGTCGTTGAACTTCCCGATGCCCATCTCTTCGATCTGGGCTTTGTCGGTGATGCCGAGCTGACGCTGCACCTCGAGTTCGGCGGGCAGCCCGTGGGTGTCCCAGCCGAACCGGCGCTCCACTTTGTACCCGCGCATCGTGCGGTAGCGCGGCACGATGTCTTTGACGTAGCCGGTCAGGAGATGGCCGTAGTGCGGCAGGCCGTTGGCGAACGGCGGACCGTCGTAGAAGACGTATTCCTCGGCGCCGTCGCGCTGGGCGATGCTGGCCCGGAAGGTGTCGTCGGACGCCCAGTAGTCGAGGACATCGAGTTCGAGGGCAGGGAAGCTGGGTGAACCACCAGCCGGCTTCGGGTAGCCATTCTCGGTCACGGGTGCGTTCGTCTCCTGTGCCAGGTGTCTGGACACGGGGACGACGACGCGCGGAGTGCGCGAGCGCCGCGGTACCACCCCGCTTACGCACGTCGACGTGCGTCGCTCTTGACAGGCTGTGACGGGCCCACCCGTTCGGTTCTACTCGGTCGTTTCCGCGCCGCGGCGCGGGCCTTTCTTCCGAAGGCTCCCCGGTGATGGCCGGATCGGTGCCGTTGGCGAAGATTCTAGCCGTTGGACGGCGCGGTAGACCTCAGGTGGCCTCGGACGTCACGCTGATCAGGCCCAGCCGAAACTGGTTGGCCAGTTCTTCGACCGTGCAGTGGTCCAGCCGGCGCGAGTCGTACCACCAGTCCATCTGCACCTCGCCGTCGTTGCGGTAGGCGAGAACGCCCAGGGCGGGGCCGTCGGCGAGTTGCAGCGGCCCGAGCGACGGCTCCGGCGGCAGCCCCAGGAATGAGAACGCGACGTCGGACGGCGACGTGCTGAGCCGGGCTGGCGTCAGCGCGTCGCGAACCTCGGCCAGCAGGTCGTTGGCGTCCATGCCTCGTTCATCGGCGCAGCACAGACGAACGGGCTGCACTGCGGTCAAGCCACTGACCGTCACGAAGCCGACCCCGATGGTTCGGGCGATCGCCCGGCCCAGAGCGGCCAGCAGCACTACCTCGATTCCGACCCGGGCTGCCTCAACGGCTCCGTCCAGTTCGGCGGTCAATTCGTGGGACAGGGGCGCCGACAATCGAACCAAATCTTCTGGTCGAGGGCGGCCGGGAATCTCATCATCGACTACCCGCACATTGCTAGACGGGTAGGTCACGGGAGCAACCATGGGATCACAGTAGCGGGCGTGTCCCATAAATGGGAGGCTTATCCCAGAAGTGTGACGACGATGTCAATTAAGTTATCAATTTGTCGTATGCAGTCAGCGGTACCCAATACCGGGAGTTCGGGTTATTGTGAGGCGTGCCCAGGACCGACGAGAACGGACGCCAGCTCAAAACCCTGCTCGACTATCTCCTCGATGGGGACATCGAGGCCCGCGACATCTACGACGCGCTGGGCACCTCCAGCAGCACTTATTACCGGCGGGTGAAGGAACACGACTACCCGAACGCCGAGGAACTGCGCCTCGTCGCCTCTCGATTCGGGCTCAGTTATCCCGATTTGCAAGTGCGATTTGGACTTATGAGTCGCGAAGAAGTCCAACAATATATCGAATCTTCTCCATTTACGTTGGCGACAATTAATACTGTCATTGCGGCGCGTAATCCCGCGAAATTCTCAGAATTGAAGCCTCGACTCGACGCTCCTCCGCTGTAGTATTTGCTGAAGTTATTCGGGGACGTAAGGCGACGAAGGCATGGGTCTTGGGGCACTGATCACGATCACGCTTGCATGCGTGGCGTGGAGCCTGTGGATCAGGCGACTCACGTGGTCCTGCCGCTGGGAAGTGGCGGCCACCTTGAACATCGCACTGCAGGGTGCGGCTGTCTTCCTGATGTCCCCGTTTGCATCTGAAACGATCGGTCAGCTGTTGCACTCGCTGACCGGAGTGTGGAATCTCGAGGACTACATCGGCCACGACTGCTACGTCGTGGCCGCCTCTGCGATCGTCTACAACGCGCTGGGCCGACTGCAGGACGACAAAGCGACGCAGGCGGCATTCAAGCAATATGTCGAGCGGCCGGCGACGCTGTGCATTCCCTTGCTTTTGGCAACCTTTTCGTTGGGCAACGGCGCAAGAATTTATCGCTCCGACTTCTTCACGGTGCCGACCGACTTCTGGCTCTCGGCGTACTGGCTGGTCCTCTGCGGAACGCTGATCTATCTGCTCGGCTACAGCGCGCGGGCGCTGTTCGTCCTGCGCCAGGATTCACGGTCTCGTCGCATCGCCAACATCTATCTGGTGTCGTCGGCCAGCGGCATCCTGGCCTGCACGATCCGCATCGTCACCGCCTACGTCCCCGCGCTGCAGGAGATCGAAGGCGGCACGCTGGTCTGGTTCTTCGCCTGCTTCTGCGGCGCCGGCTTCGCGTTGACGTCGGCACATTCGTGGCGCATCAAGACTCGATGGTTCACCCACACGCCCAGCTGATGGCACGCCCGCATCCCGCGGGCCCGATAATGGTGATCGATGAAATTCGCGGTGACAATCCACGGGACCCGTGGTGATGTCGAACCCTGTGCGGCGGTAGGACTCGAGTTGCAGCGCCGCGGCCACGACGTCCACCTGGCGGTGCCCCCGAACCTCGTCGCATTCACCCGTTCTGCGGGCCTGCCTGCCATCCCCTACGGGCCCGACTCGCAACAGCAGCTGCAGGGCGACGTCTTCGAGCGGCCCGATGCCCTGACCGCCGCGGGGCCCGCGGACTGGGTGCGGCTGGGTAACCCGCTGAACGCGCTGCGCAAGGCCAGAGCCGCGGCCACCCGGGGCTGGGACGAGATGGCCGACACGTTGCTCGGCATGACCGAGGGCGCCGATCTGATCGTCAGCGGGACGGCCTATCAGGAGATCGCCGCCAACGTCGCGGAGTTCCGCGGCCTTCCGCTGGCCGAGGTGCACTACTTCCCCGTTCGGGCCACCACGCAGGTCCTGCCCGTGCGGCTACCTGCGCGGATGACCCGGGGCGCGTACGCGGCAGGCGAATGGATGCACTGGCAGCTGCTGAGACCCGCCGAGACCCGGCAGCGCCGCACCCTGGGCCTGCCGGCGACCAGGACCCGACCGGTCGGCCGGATCGTCAACGCGGGCAGCTTGGAGATCCAGGCCTACGACCCGGTGTTTTTTCCCGGGCTGCCCGGCGAGTGGGGCGACCGACGACCGCTCATCGGGTCCCTGACACTGCAAATGCCCACCGAGGTCGACGACGAGGTCAGCTCCTGGACCACCGCGGGCACGCCGCCCGTCTACTTCGGCTTCGGCAGCATGCCGCTGGACTCCCCCGCCGAGGCGGTACGGCTGATCAGCGACGTATGCGACGAACTCGGCGAGCGCGCGCTGATCTGCGCCGGATTCTCCGACTTCGACACCGCCGGCACGGCGCCGCACGTAAAGATCGTGCCCTCGGTGAACCATGCCGCGGTGTTCCCGGCCTGCCGCGCGGTGGTCCATCACGGGGGCGCCGGCACCACCGCGGCGGGCATTCGCGCCGGAGTCCCCACCCTGGTGCTGTGGGTAGCGGCCGAACAACCGCTCTGGGGCAAACAGGTCGCACGGCTCGGCATCGGCGCGACCCGGCGGTTCGCGGCGTCCACGCGCGGTTCGCTACTATCCGACCTGCGAGCGGTGCTGGCTCCGGAAATGGCACAGAAGGCTCGTTTGCTCGCCGAGCGGATGAGCACGCCGTCAGAGAGCGTCGCGACGGCGGCCGACCTTCTGGAAAAGGCAGCCCGCAACCGCCACGCGGGGTGACGCCCGCTCTGCCCGCCACACTCCGGCAAGGTAGATTCGGCGTTGTGTGGACAACCGTGGTGCTGCTCGGCCTCGCGGTCAGCATCGAGCCCGCACGTATTGCTCTGATCGCACTGCTGCTGACCCGGCCCCGTCCTGCGCGGCACCTGACGGTCTTCCTGTGCACCGGCCTGGCGATGAGCCTGAGCGTGGGCTTCACGGTGCTGTTCATCTTCCATCACAGCTTCCTGGGCAAGGCCGATCTCAACCCGGCCCTCATCCAGATCGGCATCGGCGCTGTCGCCGTGCTCCTCGGCGTCCTGCTGATTTCGAAAATCCCCTTGCGCCAGTTCTCCCGCAAGGAGATGGCCGAGGTACCGGCCGGGGGCGCCAACGAGACCGTCCTGGAGGTCGAAGAAGAACTGGCGCCGGGCCGGTTCAAACGACTGACCACCAAGGTGCGCGCCTTCATGCAGGGGGAATCGTCCTGGTTCTCCGGGTCCATCGGCGCCGCCCTGGCGATGCCCAGCGTCGACTACATGGCCCTGCTGGCGCTGATCATCGCGTCGAAGACCCCACCGGCCGAGCAGGCCGCGGCCCTGGTCACCTTCCTGCTGCTGGCCAGTTGGGCAGCGGTCATCCCGCTGCTCAGCTTCATGGTGGCACCGGCCAAGACCCGAGTGTGGGTGCAGCGCTTCAACGACTGGATACGCACCCGTACCCGCCGGCACGCCGGCATCTTCGTCGCGGTGGTCGGCGTGATCCTGATCGGGGTCGGCCTGCACGGCCTGTGATGCCGCAAGTCACTCGATGACCGCGTTGAGCCCGAATTCGGTCAGTGTCTGCTCCACCAAGCCCCGCAGTCGCTGCTTGGTATTCTCGGCGCCGATCTCGTAGGCCTCGATCGAGATCACGACCTTGCCGTTGATCCGCGCGGACACCACGACAAGCTGACCGTGCGAACGTTCGATCTCGCGCCGCGTCACGTTCTGGTCGAGGGCCCTCAGGACGACCTTCTCCGCGGTTGTGCCGTCGACCTGAGCGATCTGCGGAGGCAGATCCCCGAGGTTCGAGCAGGACACCGGGAGGTCCTCGGAGTAGGAGAACAACAGCTCGGCCACTCCCTTGACGGCGACCTGAGGAAGCCATGGCATCAACGGGAAGAGTTGCATCGCCGGGTCGGTCTGTTCCTTGGCCAGCTGCCGTGACTCACGCACGACGGCACGCGACTCGGCGAGGTCGACGGTCACCTTCTCAGGGTCGACGGTGGCGTTGGCGAAGGCCATTGCCAGTGCACGGTCGTCCTCGAGGCTCTCGCGCAGGTTGATCGCGATCACCAGCGACACCGCGCCGTCGGACTTACGGCGCCGGCCCATCCGCTCGGCGACCTTCGCAGTGACGCCGACGAGCAGCGAATAGCTGTTGCCGCCAAGGCTTTCCGCACGGGCATCCCACTCGGCGAGGTCGACGAACGCGGCCACCGAGGGCACGTGGACGATCTCGTCCAGGCCGGATTGATCGACGCGCCTGCGGCGGGACTGGATCACGTCGCGCCGCTTGCTCCACAGCAGCTTCGCGCCGATGGCCAGCGCCCGACGCGTCTCGGGCAGGTCCCGCAGTGCCTGGCGTGCGTCGGCGGTCAGCGCCTGGCGCCGGGGCCGCGAGCCGGGGCGGCCATACCCGCCGTTGCGGACATTGCCGGTGACGGCCTCGAAGATCGCCAGCCCGGCGGCGGTGCCATCGCCGATCACATGCGACGCCACGATGCTGACAGCGGTGGCGCCGTCGGTCAGCGCCTGGACCACCAGGTACCACGTGGGTCCGTGTTCGGGGTCGATCGGGAGCGTCGCGAGCTCGTCGGCCCAGTCCATGAGTTCGTCACGCGGACGCGGCGTCTCGTTGAACTGGATCTCCGACGGCGCCTCGCGGGGTTGGACCCACCGCGGCCTGCCGAACGGCAGCGGCGAGCGCTCGATCCGCCTGCCGCCCAGCGAGTCGGCGATGTTGCGGTGGAATCGTCGCAGCCCCTCGACGTCGATGGGATGTTCGTACACCCACACGGCTTGCATGAGCTGCCCGCGCCCGGTGGCACGCATCAGCTCGAAGGCCGTCTGATCGAAGAACTCGAGCCGATGTTCTTGCGACTCAGCACTCACTGCGCAACCTCACTCGACGATGCCGGACAGTTCGAACTCTGCCAGGGTCTGGGCGATCACCTCACGCAGGCGGTGACGTGAGTTGTCGGCGCCCGGCTGGTAACTCATCACGGGAACGATGACCATACCGCCGACACGCGCCGACGCCACTGTCATCAGCCCGCGCCGCCGTTCGAGGACGTCGAGGGTGAGGTTGCGGTCGACGCCGCCGAAGTAGAAGCGCTCGCACGGTGTCCCGTCGAGTTGCAGCAGATCGTCGGGGACGTCCCCCATGTTCGAACAGGACACCGGCACGTCGGCGGAGAAGTTGAAGGCCATGTCGGCCATCCGGCCCATCGCCCGCTTGGGCAGGAACGGGATCAGCGGGAGCAGCTCGACCATCTCGTCGGGCTTCTCGCGCGCGGTGATCAAACCCTTCTTGATCGCCGAACGTGCGCCGGACAGATCCTTGGCGACCGGGCCCGGGTCGAATGTCACGTTGGCGATCGTCACGACATTGCCGCCGGTGTCACCGGGGCTGTCGCGCTCGCTGACCGGAATCATCAGCGTCGCCGCACCGTCACTGGCTCGGGTTCGGCCCAGGTTCTGCGCCAGCTTGCCGGCCAATCCGGCTACCAGTGAAAAATGGTTCCCACCAAGGTCGTTCGCGCGCCGGTCCCAGAGTTCTTTGTCGATGACGGCGGTCGTGAACGCAATCATGACCGGCTGCCCAGCACCATGAGCGGGCGCCGACACCGGCTCGCTCGGGCGCACCAGCTCGTCCTTGCGACGGGTTGCGACTTTGGCCGCCTTGACCAGGGTCCGCCCGATCTCCGGCAGGTCGGATCCGAGCTGGCGAAGATCCTCCAACACCGCGCGTGAGCGGGTGCGGGAATTCCGCGGCGGATAACCGAGATCCTTGCCGGCGCCGTGGACCGCGGCGATGACCGACGCCACGACGCCGCCGCCGTCGACGACGGTGTGCGACACGACCAGGCTCACCGCGGTGTTCCCGTCGGTGAACGACTGGACGCCAATCCGCCAGGCCGGCGAATATTCGGGGTCGAGCGGCAGCTCCACCTGCTCATGCGCCCAGTCCCACAGCTCCTCACGGGGCCGCGGCTGCTCGGCGATCTCCAACGGCGCCTGCGGCCCGGCCACCGACACCCACCGGTGCCGGCCGAACGGCAGCGGTGAGGTCTCGACCAACCGGCCGACGAGCCCGCGGCCGAAGTTCTGGTGAAATCGCCGAACACCGTCGAGGTCGACGGGATGCTCGTAGATCCAGATGAGCTGCATGACGGCCTCTTGGCCGGCGCCACGCAGCGCCAACAACAACGCCTGATCGGCGTACGGCACTACGTTGTCAGGTTTGGGCTTCCCCACCGGGTCAGACCGTCGCGATGGACACGCGAGACGACGAGACCAGCTCGGAACGGCCGTCGGCCACCCGGAGATAAATGCACTTCATCAGCTCGACGAACTCGGCGACCGATTCGCGGGCGATCGGGTTGTCCGGGTAGGCGACGGTGATGATCGTGCCCTCGGTACGACGGTTCACCCACATGCCGACCTGATTGGCCGCGCCCAGATCGGTGTAGATGTGCCCGTTCTGGGCGTACCACTGCGACATGATGACCGGGTTCAGCGGCGGCAGACCCACATCGAGGTAGGACAGCATCGGGACGCCGGGACCAGCAGGCCGGATGCGCGGTGTGTCCTCGGTGTCAGCGAGCTCATAGACCCGCTCGATCGGCACGTTGGCCAGCGGCATCCCGGAGTCGAAGGACTCCTGGGCGGCCCGGGCGACCTCGGCGAAATTGCGTGCGGCGACCGGCACCGACAGCGGAACAACGCCGGTGAACCAGCCCGTGGTCATGAACTCCGCGGGCGTGCTGCGGGTGGTGGTCGGGGTGATGACGTAGTAGTCGTCGTCGCCGGTCAGCTGCCGGTGGGCGAGCGCCGCGGCGGCGAACACACCGCCGATGAACCGGGCGCCGGCCGCGGTGCAGGCCGACTCGAAGCGGTCCGACTCGTGCTCGTCCATGAGCTGCACGGTGAGCAGGTCACCGCTGCAGTGCACCGACGGATCGCCCAGCGGCAGCGGGAACGTCGGCATGGTGCCGCCGTTGCTCTCCAGGAAGTCCAGCCAGCCACGGACATCGGGCGAATCCATGGTCAGCTGCTCGGTGTACTCGTGCTGACGCGCGCAGTAGTCCTGGTAGCTGCCGGCATCGGGCAGGCGCAGCGGTGCTCCGCCGCCGGCCAGGGCCTCGTAGTTCATGTGCATTTCCACGAACAGCGCCATCATCAGCATCGCGTCGGCGTGCAGGTGGTCGACGCTGACGTAGAACGTGAAGTGATCGTCCCGCTGGATCACGCCGAACCGGAAGCAGTCCCACTCCAGCGGGCTCGGGGTGTCGAGCACGTGCTTCTTCCACTGCGCGGAATTCATGTCGCCGTGCTTGGTGGCCACGAACTGGATGTCGTTCGGGTTCTCCACGGTGTGCCGGACCAGCCGGTCGGTGCCGCTGTCATCGGCGACGAACTCGAACCAGCTGTGGAACGTGTCATGCCGGCGCAGGTAGGCGTTGATGACGAAGGTCATCGCGCGCACGTCGCACTTGCCCGGCATGTTCCACGCCGGGATCAGCAGCCGCGCCATCTCCAGGCCGTTGGCCGTGTGATTGCGGTAGCTCCGAATGTGCTGACCCTGCTGGTAGCTCGCAGGCACATCGCTGACCGGCGCGTCCTGAACCTTCTTCACGCACGCCGGTGACGGGCTCCACGACACGACCTTGCCTGGCGCGTCCACCCAGTCATGGATTGCGGTAAGTGCAACCACCCTAAATTCCCCTTCGACCCAGTTAGCGGGATGCAGCTGACGTGATGACGCCGGCCAGTGTTTCGCACAGGCTCTCGGCCAACGACCGGACAGTCGTTATGTCCATCGATCGGACACGTATTCCCGTTTCAGTTTCAATACGAGTTCTCAGTTCCAGGTTGCCCAGCGAGTCCAGACCGTATTCGGAAATCGGCCGGTCAGGATCAATCGAGCGACGCAAAATCAGGCTGAGCTGCTCGGATACCAGACGACGCACCCGAGTCGGCCATTCCTCGACCGGCAGCTCGTGCAACTCCGCCCGGAACGTGCTGGTGTCCGCAGGACGGTCGCCGCTGGCCTTGAAGGCCTCGGCGAACGGGCTGCGGGCGGCCAGATCGGTCAGCCACGGCGTCCCGATCATCGGCGCGTACCCGCTGTAGGCGCGGTCGTGGCGCAGCAGCGCCTCGAAAGCGCGAGCACCCTCGTCGGGGCTGATCATCGTGGTGTCGCCGGAGGCGGCCAGGTGCTTGCCCGCACCGATCTGGTCCCACGCCGCCCACGCGATCGCCGTGGCAGGCAGCCCCTGCGAACGACGCCAGTGGGTGAACCCGTCGAGCCAGCTGTTGGCCGCGGCGTACGCGCCCTGTCCCGGCGAGCCCATCAGGGCAGCCGCCGAGGAGAACGAGCAGAACCAGTCCAGCGGCTGTGCCGTGGTGGCCCGATGCAGGTGCCAGGCACCGTAGACCTTCGGAGCCCAGTCCCGGTCGATCAGCTCGTCGGTGATGTTGGGCAGGATGGCGTCCTCGACGACGGCGGCCGCGTGCAGCACACCACGCACCGCCATGCCGGTCGCGGTGGCCACCGTCACCAAGCGGTCGACCGTCTCCGACAGCGCGATGTCGCCGCTGACGACCTCGACCTGCGTTCCGGCGGCCCGCATGCGCTCGATCTCGACGAGCGCCTCCGGCTTCGGCTCCGACCGCGAGTTCAGCACGATCCGGCCGCAGCCGGCGTCGGCCATCTTCGAGGCCAGGAACAAACCAAGCCCGCCGAGGCCGCCGGTGATGATGTACGAGCCGTCGCGGCGGAACACCTTGGCCTGCTCCGGCGGCACCACCACACTGCTGTGGCCCACCTTCGGCACCGACAGCAGCAGCTTGCCGGTGTGCTCGGCCGCACCCATCACGCGGATGGCGGTGGCGGCGTCGGCCAGCGGGTAGTGCGTGGTCTCCGGCTGCGGCAGCACACCTTCTGCGGTCATCCGGTAGACGGTGTTCAGCAGCTCGCGGATCTGCGCAGGATGCGTGGTGGCCATCAGCGCCAGGTCGACGCCGTAGAAGGACAGGTTCTTGCGGAACGGGAACAGCCCGAGGCGGGTGTCACCGTAGATGTCCTTCTTGCCGATCTCAACGAACCGTCCGCCGAAGGCCAGCAGGTCGACGCCGGCCCGCTGGGAGGCACCGGTCAGCGAGTTCAGCACGATGTCCACGCCGTAGCCGTCGGTGTCCCGGCGGATCTCCTCACCGAAGGCGGCGCTGCGTGAGTCGTAGACATTGGTGATGCCCATGCCGCGCAGGATGTCGCGGCGCTCCTCGGTGCCGGCGGTGGCGAAGATGTCCGCGCCGAAGTGGCGGGCGATCGCGATCGCGGCCTGACCCACACCGCCGGTCGCGGAGTGGATCAGCACCTTGTCGCCGGCCTTGATCTTGGCCAGGTCGACCAGGCTGTACCAGGCGGTGGCCGAGGCGGTGGACACCGCCGCGGCCTGATCGTCGCGCAGTCCGGACGGCAGCGTGACGGCCACGTCGGCGTCGCAGGTCACGAAGGTGCCCCAGCAGCCGTTGGGCGACATACCGCCCACGTGATCGCCGACCCGGTGCGAGGTGACGTCGGGACCGACCGCGGTGACCACACCCGCGAAGTCGATACCCAGCTGCGGGTGCAGACCCTCGAAACTCGGGTAACGGCCGAAGGCCAGCAGCACGTCGGCGAAGTTCAGACTGGACGCGGTGACCGCGACCTCGATCTGGCCCGGTCCCGGCGGGATCCGGTCGAACGCTGCCAGCTCCAGGGTCTGCATGTCACCCGGGACGCGGATCTCCAGGCGCATGCCGTCGCGGGAGTGGTCGACGACGGTGGTGTAACGCTCGTCCGGCTGCAGGGGGCTCGGGAACAGGTGCGCGGAGTACCACTCGCCGGCGCGGAAGGCGGTCTCGTCCTCCTCCGAACCGGTGAGCAGTGCGCGGGCGACCAGCTTGGCGTCGACGTCGTCGTCGACGTCGATCTGGCTGGGCCGCAGCTGCGGGTATTCGGCGCCGATCACGCGCAGCAGACCCCGCAGGCCGGCTTGCTCGAGGTTGGGCCGGTCGTCGGCCAGCACCGTCTGGGCGTTACGGGTGACGACATGCAACCGCGGCGGCTCGCCTGCGGTGTCGGCGAGCTCGCGGGCGATCCGGACCAGGTGGCGCACCTGCTCCCCCCCGCGTAGCGGCATCTGCTCTTCCGGGCAGCCTGCGATGCGCGCCGGGGATACCACGACGACGTTGTCGAACCCGCCCTCCGCGAAGTACGACGCGAGCCGCTCGGCGTTGCCGACGTGGTCGGCCTGCTGCGGCCAGGACATGGTGGTCACGTCGGCGTCGTTGAGCTTGAGCGCATCGGTGAGCGCCGAGGCCAACAGGTCCACGGTGTCGGAGGTGCTGACCAGCAGCCAGGTCGCCGAGTTGTTCTGGGTGACCTCGGCGAGCTGATGCCGGCGCCACTCGATGCCGAGCAGGCGCTCGTTGAGCACCCGATCGCCCTCGTTGCTCTCCGACATGCCGCTGCCCATGCGCAGACCCTCGACGGTGAACAGCACCGTGCCGTAGTCGTCGAGCAGGTCGATGTCGGCCTGGACAGTGGAGCCGTCGAGTGAGGTCACGCGGGTCAGGCAGTAGCGGGCGTTGCGCACCGCGCCGTGCACGCGCAACCGGTCCACGCCGAGCGGCAGCAGCAGCGCGCCGGTGCCGGAGGCCTGTACGCCCGGGTGGGCCGCAACCGACTGGAAGCAGGCGTCCAGCAGTGCCGGGTGGACGCCGTACGAGGTCTGCTGGTTGCGGATCGAGGTCGGCAAGCCGATCTCGGCCAGCACCGTGTCCGCGTTCTCGTCGGCGGCGTTGACCGCCTGTAGCGCGGTGAACGCCGGGCCGAACTGGACGCCGCGGCCGTCGAACCACTGGCGAACCCCATCGCCGTCGGCGCGGGTGGGATGGGCGCTCTGCAGCGCATCCATGTCGTAGGGCTGCGGCTGCTCGTCGGCCTCGCGCGCGGTCAGTACCGCGCTGGCGCGTTGCTCACGCTCGCCGTCGATGTCGGTCTCCACGGTGAACTGCAGGACGCCGGGGCTTTCCGCCGAGGCGGTGGCGCTGACCGGGGTCAGGTCCTTGAGCAGCAGCATCGCGTCGAACGTCACGTCGCGGACCTCGGCGTCGTCACCGAAAATGGTGCGCGCGGCGGCCAGTGCCATCTCGCAGTAGGCCGCGCCTGGCAGCGCAGCGACGTTGTTGATCTGGTGATCGACCAGCCACGGGTGCGCGCCGGTGCCGACCTCGGCCGCCCAGGCGTGGCGCTCGGGCTCCTCCAGCAGGCGGACATGCGACCCCAGCAGCGGGTGGGCCGCGACCAGGTGGGCGCCACGGGTCTGGTTCTCCCCGCCGTCCGGGATCAGCACCAGGTTGCGGTGGGCCCAGGTGGGCAGCGGGGCATCGACGAGGCGGCCGACCGGGTAGAGCACCGAGAAGTCGACCTGCGCTCCGGCGGAGTACAGGTCACCGAGGAACTCGCCCATGCCGTGCGGCACGTCCTGGCCGCGTCGCATGCCTGCCAGCGCGGCGACGGAGATGTCCAGCGTGGCCGCGGTCTGGTCGATCGCGCGGATCAGCAGCGGGTGCGGGGACAGCTCTCCGAACACCCGGAACCCGTCTTCCAGCGCGGTCTGCACGGCGGCCGAGAACCGGACCGTGTGGCGCAGGTTGTCCACCCAGTAGTCGGCGTCGCAGTACGGCTGCTCGCGCGGGTCGAAGGAGGTCGCCGAGTAATAGGGCACCTCGGGGGCCATCGGGCTGATGTCGTCGAGCATCTCGGACAGCTCGTCGAGGATGGGGTCGACCTGCGGCGAATGCGACGCCACGTCGACGTTGACCTCGCGGGCCATGATCTCGCGGGCTTCCCAGCCCGCCACGATCCGGCGGACGGTCTCGGTGTCGCCACCGATCACCGTCGACTTGGGCGACGCCACGACGGCGACCACCACGTCCTCGATGCCCTGCTGTTCGAGTTCTTCACGGACCTGCTGCGCGGGCATCTCGACCGACGCCATCGCTCCCCCGCCGGCCAGTCGCAGGCACAGCAGCGATCGACGGCAGATGACCTTGACGCCGTCCTCCAGGGACAGCGCACCGGAGACGACGGCGGCGGCGACCTCACCGAGTGAGTGGCCGATCACCGCGCCGGGCCGGACCCCGTAGGAGCGCATCGTGGCGGCCATCGCAACCTGCACCGCGAAGATCGTGGGCTGGACTCGATGGATGCCCTCGACGGTCTCGGGAGCGGTCATCGCCTCGGTGACCGAGAAGTCGGATTCGGCGGCGATCAGTGGCTCGATCTCGGCGATCTTCGCGGCGAAGACCGGTTCGGTGGCCAGCAGGCCGGTGCCCATCGACGCCCACTGCGAGCCCTGCCCGGAGAAGATCCACACCGGGCCGCGGTCGTCCTGCCCGACGGCGGGCTGGAACGGGTCGTCGCCCTCGGCGACGTGGCGCAGGCCGGCGATCAGCTCGGCGCGATCGTCGGCGATGACCGAGGTGCGCAGCGGGCGGTGTCCGCGACGTCGGGCCAGCGTGTAGCCCAGGTCCCGCAGCGATAGGTCCTCGCCTGCGCTCTCGACCCAATCGGCAAGGCGCGCCGCGGTGTTGCGCAGCTGCTCCACCGAGCTCGAGCACACCGGGAAGACCAGCAGCTCCTTCGCGGCGTCGGGCTTGGCCGACTCGACGACCACGGGGGCCTCGGGGGCCTGCTCGAGAATCACGTGCACGTTGGTGCCCGACATGCCGTAGGACGAGACACCCGCGCGGCGCGGTCCACCGTCCTTGGGCCAGGGGATGTTCTCGGTCGGGACGAACATGCCCGTCTTGACCTTGGCGTTCTTCTCCGACAGCTGGGTGAAGTGCACGTTCTGCGGCACGACGCCGTGATGGACGGCCAGGACGGCCTTCATCAGACCCAGGACGCCCGCCGCGGACTCGGCGTGGCCGAAGTTGCTCTTGACCGACGTCAGCGCACAGGGACCGTCGGTGCCGTAGACGGTGGAGACGCTGTTGAACTCGATGGTGTCCCCGACCGGTGTGCCGGTGCCGTGCGCCTCGACCATGCCCACGGTTGCGGGGTCGACACCGGCTGCGTCCAGTGCGGCCTGGAATACGGAGACCTGCGCGTCGCGCGACGGGGTCAGGATGTTCTCGGTGCGGCCGTCCTGATTGGAGGCGGTGCTCTTGATGACAGCCAGCACCCGATCGCCGTCACTCTGGGCGTCGTCGAGCCGCTTGAGGACGACGATCCCGCAGCCTTCGGAGCGGACGAATCCGTCGGCGGCGACGTCGAAGGAGTGGCAGCGTCCGGTGGGCGACAGCATGCCCTGCCCCGACGACGAGGCGTAGAGGCGCTGATCCAGCATCAGCATCACGCCGCCGGCCAAGGCCATGTCGCTTTCGCCCTCGTGCAGGCTGCGGCAGGCCTGATGCACCGCGACCAGACTCGAGGAGCAGGCGGTGTCGGTGGTCAGCGCCGGGCCGTGCAGGCCGAGCGCGTGCGAGATGCGGCCCGAGGCCATGCTGAACGGGTTGCCGGTGAAGGCATAGGCCTGATCGAAGGCGCCGGCGTCGCTGGTGACCATGGCGTAGTCGTCGTGGGACATTCCGATGAAGACACCGGTGGACGTGCCGGACAGCGAGGACGGGGTGAAGCCCGCCTGCTCGACGGCCTCCCAGCTGGTTTCCAGCAGCACGCGGTGCTGCGGATCCATCGCGGTGGCCTCGCGCTCGTTGATGCCGAAGAAGTCGGGATCGAAACCGGTGACGTCGTCGATGAAGGCACCCCACTTCGACACCGAGCGGCCGGGCACGCCGGGCTCCGGGTCGTAGAGGTCGTCAGCATCCCACCGGTCGGCCGGAACTTCAGTGACCAGATCGGCGCCGTCGAGCAACGCTTCCCACAGCTTGTGAGGAGAGTCGATACCACCGGGCAACCGGCACGCCATGCCGACTACGGCAATGGGGGTGACAGATGTCTGACGCACGTCCGCTCACACCTCTCTTGGCACTTGCCAAGGCAACCCAACCCGACCTTGTCGCTCCGCGCGCCACGTCAAAGTTGCCAATGTCCTCGGTAGCCTAGCTGTTTTTCGTTAAGTGCGCGACAAATGTTTCGAGTTTTTGATTAGGGTTTGGGCAAAGTGACCTTTGGCCCTGAGGGGTTGGCTGGTCCGGCGCATATCTGATTGCTGTCCATTCCCTCGCGGCACCCGACAAGACAGCTGCAGCGCTTTATCGAGAGATTCTAAAAATCGGTCCTACCTGCACCTTTGCAAACTCTTTGCCATCTGGGCAAACCCTCGCGCACCGCCGACAACCCCGTTCTGAGGGCCAAGTGCGAAGTTGCAGGGTGTTTACTATCGCAATACAGTCACGATTTGGCATCGGAGGCGTTATAGCAAATTTAGGATATGGGGTCACCGGAAAAGCCTCCACGCCGAATCCGAATTGCCTGCCAACCACCATTCAATAATGCCGCACGTCGCACTCAGCCGTGCCCTGGAGCTGCGTGATAGCGTGGCGTCCCTGAGAGTTTCCGCTACCGCGCCTCAGCATCAGAAAACCCTCTAGCCTGCAGCTACCGTTCCGTTACACAGGAGATGGCTACTAACCTGAGAGTAGGCTGAGATTTCGATATCAGAAACCTCGAAAACGTGATTCAGGCCACATTTACTCGTCGGCAGAGGTGTCAATTCCACCTTCACTGATATTTCGCAGCGTGAGGCAGCAAACGGTTCTGGATAAATGACCGGCTATTCGCAGATAATTGGCGAACTTTTCCCAGAACAGAATCTTTAGCGCGGTTCAGCCGCTACCCGGTGACATTTATCACCCGTTTAAGGGCGTCTTGTGAACTCCCTGTGAAAGTTAGCTGGAGCCCCGACCGGGGACGTTTGGCGAGGCCGGCGTCGGTGCCGTGGAACCCTCCGACCAGGCAACTTCCCGAACATCGGGGTTTCATAGCAAGGGCTCAGAACGGTGATGTGACGCGGAGCTAACCCGCGACGACCCCCGACATCGGCCGCGGGAAGCGAGCACCGAACTCGGCGACCGGCACGAAGCCGTGCTTGCGAGCCGACGCGGCGCCGCGCCGGATCAGTGCGGCCGTTGTCACGAAGCCAGCCTGGTCAGCCAGCACGAAGGGGGTCAGCAGCCGGTTGTGTACGAAACTGAATGACAACCCCGCCTCCGGAATTGCCCAGCCGAGCGACCCGCCGAGTCCGACATGACCGAAGCCGGGCAGCACGCCCGGAATGGGCAGTGCGTGATAGCCGAGGTGGAATGCCAGCGGCAGGATCAAATTGCGATCCGGGGTGAGATTGCGCCGGCCCGTCAGGCCGGCCACCAATTCCGCGGACAGGAAGCGCTTGCCGTCGATCTCGCCGCCGTTGGCGATGGCGCCGTACATACGGGCCAGGCTGCGTGCCGTCGCGACCCCGTTGGCCGCCGGCAGCTCGCTGTCCAGCAACGGCATGGCGCCCTGGACCGTCGACCGCATGCCGGGGAAGTACATGGAGCCGAAGATGGCAGACAGCTCGAAGGCCGCGATCCTGGGCGCGACGCTGTTGAAGAACGGGTTCGGGATGTTCATCTGCGGCCCGATGATCGACGCCGCTTTCGTCGGTGCGCCCGCCGGCGGGCGGCCCAGGTGGATCCCGTCGGTGTCGAGCGGTGCGGCCACCTCGGTGCGGATCAGCTCACGCATCCCGATCCCGGTGACCGCACGCGCCAGCCCGGACAGCAGCCAGCCGTAGGTGAGCGCGTGGTACGCGGGCTTGCCGAAATTCCGGCCGACCGGCGCCGCCGCGATGCGCTCCTCCATGACCACATGGTCGAGCAGGTCGCGCCTGCGCACTCCTCGCAGATGTGCCAGACCGGCGCGGTGCTGCATCATGTCGCGCACGGTGATCGCGGACTTGCCGTTGGCGCCGAACTCCGGCCAGTACTCGGCCACGGGTGCGTCGTAGTCGATGAGGCCGCGGTCGACGAGCCGGTGGATGACGGTCGAGGCCACACCCTTGGTCGCCGAGAACACCATCGCGCCGGTGTCGGCCGACCAGCGCTGCCGTCCCCGTCGGTCCGACCAACCGGTCCAGACATCGACCACCGGCTGCCCATCGAGGTAGACCGCCAGCGCGCCGCCCCCGAACCGGGGATGCGGGAACATCGCGGAGAAATTGCGCAACGCCCAGGCGAAGTGCGGATCTGCGGCGCCCTGCAGCCCGTGGGGCAGTGCGTCGTGTCCGAGAATCGCCTGAGTCACAGCTGAGAATTTAATCGGTCTAAGCACACCTGTAACAAATTGTTGCCATTTTGTTAGCTTGACGCGCGGGGCGTCAGTTTGACTGGTCGGCCGCGTTGAGGATTCGCTGCGCGGCCAGCGCGGGGGTCAACTCACCGTCGCGCACCTGACGCTCGATCTCGGCGCGCTGCGCCCGCACGGCCGGATGGTTCAGCACCCGGTCGAGGACCGCGTCGCGCACCATCGACCACGTCCAGTCCACCTGCTGCGCGCGCCGGCGGGCGTCGAACTCGCCCGCCTTGGTCAACACGTCGCGGTGTTGGCACACCGTGTCCCACATCTCCCGCAGCCCGGTACCCTCCACCGCGCTCATCGTCAAAACTGGTGGGCGCCAGAGTGTTTCACGGGGATAGATCAACCGTATCGCGGCGGTCAGCTCACGAGCGGCCGCCTTGGCCTCGGTCGCGTGCTTCCCGTCGGCCTTGTTGACCACGACGATGTCGGCGAGTTCCAGCACACCCTTCTTGATGCCCTGAAGCTGGTCGCCGGTGCGGGCCAGGGTGAGGAAGACGAAGGTGTCGACCATGTTGGCGACGGCCACCTCGGACTGCCCGACGCCGACGGTTTCGACCAGGATCACGTCGAATCCGGCGGCCTCGACGAGCACCACCGTCTCCCGGGTCGCCTTGGCCACCCCGCCCAGCGTCCCCGAGGTGGGCGACGGCCGGATGTAGGCGTCCGGGTGCACGGCGAGCTTCGCCATCCGGGTCTTGTCGCCCAGAATCGAGCCGCCGGTGCGCGTGGACGAGGGGTCGACGGCCAGCACCGCGACCCGGTGCCCCTGCTCGATGAGGTACATCCCCAGCGCCTCGATGGTGGTCGACTTGCCCACCCCGGGGACGCCGGTGATCCCGACGTGAAGCGCCTTCCCCGCATCGGGCATCAGCTCCAGGAGCAGCTGCTGGGCCTGATCGCGGTGATCGGCGCGGGTCGACTCGACCAGCGTGATGGCCCGCGACAGCGCTGCACGATCGCCGCCGCGGATCGCCTCGGCCAGTCCGGGGATGTCGGGCATCAGGACAGGCTGTAGCCGAGCCGCTCGGCGAGCTTGTGCAGCAGATCGACCGCGGCGTCGGCGATCACCGTGCCGGGCGGGAAGATCGCCGTCGCGCCGGCGGCATAGAGCTCGTCGAAGTCGCCGGGCGGGATGACACCGCCGACGACCACCATGATGTCGGGTCGGCCCACCTCGGCCAGTGCGTCGCGCAGCGCAGGCACCAGCGTCAGATGACCGGCGGCCAGCGACGACACCCCGACCACGTGCACGTCGTTGTCGGCGGCCTGGCGCGCGACTTCCTCCGGGGTGGAGAACAGCGAGCCGACGTCGACGTCGAAGCCGATGTCGGCGAACGCGGTGGCGATGACCTTCTGGCCGCGGTCGTGGCCGTCCTGGCCCATCTTGGCGACCAGGATCCGTGGCCGGCGACCGTCGGCCTCGGCGAACTTCTCCACCAATTCGGTTGCGGTGCTCACGTTCTGGGCCTTCCCGACCTCGTCGCGGTACACCCCGGCGATGGTGCGGATCTCGGCCTGATGCCGGCCGTACACCTTCTCCAGGGCGTCGGAGATCTCGCCGAGGGTGGCCTTGGCGCGGGCGGCATTGATCGCCAGGGCCAGCAGGTTGTTGCCCAAGCCGTCCTCTCCGGCCGGACCCGAGGCGGCCGCGGCACGGGACAGGTCGTCCAGCGCGGCCTGCGTCGCGTGCTCATCGCGCTCACTGCGCAACTGCGCCAGCTTGGCGATCTGCTCGGCGCGCACCCGGCTGTTCTCGACCTTGAGGACCTCGATGTCCTGGTCCTCGTCGACCTGGTACTTGTTGACGCCGATCAGCGGCTGAGCACCCGAATCGATGCGCGCCTGCGTGCGCGCGGCGGCCTCCTCGATGCGCAACTTCGGGATGCCCTCGTTGATCGCCTGCGCCATACCGCCGTGCTCGGCGACCTCCGCGATGTGCGCCCGGGCCTTCCCCGCCAGCTGGTAGGTCAACCACTCCACGTAATAGGAGCCGGCCCACGGATCAATCGGCCGCGTGGTGCCCGACTCCTGCTGCAGCAGCAGCTGGGTGTTGCGCGCGATACGCGCAGAGAAGTCGGTGGGCAGCGCCAGCGCCTCGTCGAGGGCGTTGGTGTGCAGCGACTGGGTGTGTCCCTGAGTCGCGGCCATCGCCTCGACGCAGGTCCGCGCGACATTGTTGAACGCGTCCTGGGCGGTCAGCGACCACCCGGAGGTCTGCGAATGCGTGCGCAGCGACAGCGATTTGGGATTCGTGGCGCCGAACTCGGCAACGAGCTCACTCCACAGCAGCCGACCCGCCCGGAGCTTGGCGACCTCCATGAAGAAGTTCATCCCGATACCCCAGAAGAAAGACAGCCGCGGCGCGAACTTGTCGACGTCCAGCCCGGCGTCGCGGCCGGCCTTCAGGTATTCCACACCGTCGGCCAGCGTGTAGGCCAGCTCGAGATCGGCTGTGGCCCCGGCTTCCTGGATGTGATAGCCCGAGATCGAGATGGAGTTGAACTTCGGCATCTTGGCGCTCGTGTAGGCGAAGATGTCGGAGATGATCCGCATCGAAGGCTTCGGCGGATAGATGTAGGTGTTGCGGACCATGAACTCTTTGAGGATGTCGTTCTGGATGGTCCCGGCCAGCTTGTCCGGCGACACCCCCTGTTCCTCGGCGGCCACCACGTAGAGCGCCAGGATCGGCAGTACCGCGCCGTTCATGGTCATCGACACGCTCACCGCGGAAAGGTCGATGCCGTCGAACAATTGGCGCATGTCGAGGATCGAGTCGATGGCGACGCCGGCCATCCCGACGTCACCGGCGACGCGCGGATGGTCGGAGTCGTAGCCGCGGTGGGTGGCGAGGTCGAAGGCCACCGACAGACCTTTCTGACCGGCGGCCAGGTTGCGCCGGTAGAAGGCATTCGATTCTGCGGCGGTGGAGAATCCGGCGTACTGCCGGATGGTCCACGGCTGGTTGACGTACATGGTCGGGTACGGCCCGCGGATGAACGGCGGTTCGCCGGGGAAGCTGTCCAGCGGATATCCCGCGGCGACGACGGCGTCGCGATCGGCGCCGACGTAGACCGGTTTGACGGCGATGCCTTCCGGGGTCTGCCACTCCAGCTGCTCAGCGGTGTAGCCGTGCGCCGATGCGGCAGCGGCGACGTGGTCGGCGACGGCGGCCTCGGAGGGCGCCGGTGCGGGCCGGTCGCCGTGCAGCGGTACGTCGGCGAAGCTCGGTACGGTGCCCGTGGTTGACGCGGTCATGGATCAGGCCCCCAATCGGGTGAGCAGGGACGAAAGCGCTTCGATCGCATCGATTTTCGCGGTCAGGTAGCCGTCGGGACGAGCGGCGGCAGGCACGTCGGAGACCGCCTTCTCCGGGCCGGCCAGGTAGACCTGGGTCAGACCCGCGGCCCGCGCGGCCGCCACCACATCGGAGACGTCGGTGCCGTAGCGGGCGTCGGTGCCGCAGAGCACCCCGACCGAGGCGCCGCTGTCGGTGACGGCGGCGCCGACAGTCACGGCATCGACGGTGCCGGGGTTGACGGTTTCGATCCCGCCGGAGGCCAGCAGGTTGGCCGCGAACGTCGCACGGATGTTGTTCTCGGCCAGCGGGCCCAGCGGCAGCAACAGCACCTGCGGGCGAGCGCCGGTGCGGTCGAGGAAGGCGTCGGAGCGGTCTCGCAGCTCCTCGAACCCGGCCGCGTAGCGCCGGACGGTGTCCGACGAGTTGTAGTGCGGCAGCGGCGGTTCGGCGAGATTCGGGAACTCATTGATTCCAGTCACCGGTGTCCGTCGGTGGGCGATGTCGTCGGCCCGGCGCGCCCGTACCTGCTCGATCTGCTCGGCGACATGGTCGACCGCCGCGGTGAATCCGCCCCGGGACTCGATGTCCTGGAAGTGCGACCAGGCTTGTGCGGCAAGATTTCCGGTGAGGTCCTCGACGTACCAGGAACCGCCGGCCGGATCGAGGACCCGCCCGACATGGGACTCCTCCAGCAGCAACAGCTGGGTGTTGCGAGCGATACGGCGGGCGAAGCCGGCGCTGATCCCGGGGAAACCGCTGGGGATCGCGACGTCGAACGGCAGCACCGTGACGGTGTCCGCTCCCCCGACCCCGGCGCCGAAGGCCGCCAGCGTGGTGCGGAGCATGTTCACCCACGGGTCGCGCTGGGTCATCATCGGCAGCGAGGTGACCGCATGCACGGTGGCGGCTCCGCTGTCCGGGTGGCCGAGGACGTCGGCGATCCGGGCCCAGAGTTGGCGGGCCGCACGGAATTTCGCGATCGTCAGGAACTGGTCGTCGTCGGCCACCAGCCGAAAGCTGATCTGGCGCAGCGCGTCCGAAACCTCGACGCCCGCGTCGGCCAGGGCCCGCACGTACTCGACCGCGGCCCCCAGCGCACCGGCGAGTTCCCACGCAGCGTTGGCGCCGCGGTTGTGGAACGCCGGTCCGTCGACGGTGATCGCGCGCACGCCCGGGGTGCCCGCCACGTTCGCGGCGACGCGGGCGACCTCATCGAGGGCAGGGGCCTCGGCGCCGCTGAGCGGCGCGGTCAGTGGGTCGGCACCCAGGTCGATCGACATCGTGGCGCGTTGGGCGTCGTCGGCGCCGGCGATCAGGGTCAGCACCGCCTCGGCGGCGGCGGCGAACTGCGCCCCGGCGTCCAGGATCACCGGCGCGAGCTCGAGGAAGACCCCCTCCAGCAGCCGGTCCAAATCGGTGGGGGCGACGCCGGTGTCACCGACGCGCAGCACCAGCGCGCTGACACCGTCGCCGAGGGCACCCAGCACCGCGGCGTTGCCGTCGGCGACCGTGCCGGAAACGCCGGGCCCGCCGAACACTTCGGCGACTTTCCAGCCTGAGACCACATCGCGGTGGGCGTCGCCGCCGCGGACGAAGGGCCAAGTGCCGGGCAACGGGGATTCGGGCAGCGCATCGAGTGCGGTGTAGAGGGGCCGGATCGCAAAGCCCTCGTAAGTGGGTGAGTCCAGCAGACTTTCGGGCTCGGCGGGCAGATCCGCCGGGTCCTTCCGGCTGCTCTTGGCCAGCACGCCGGCCACCGCGGTCCGCCAGCGGGCGCGGCCTTCCTCAACCTCTACTGACACCGGCAACTCCTGTTGTCGCAGCATGGGGCAGCCCGTCGCGGGACCAGCCATCAGACCATCAGGCTAAATGATCACTCCAGCAGTGACGTGGCCGACTACGGCTACCCGTCGGTAACCGGCGTCGCACCCGGCGCGTTCTCACCCGGGGGCCGTAACCTTGGTGAACGTGACGTCGAAGACCCGCAGCACGTGGCGCAGTGTGCGCTCAGCGGTGATCTCCACGGCGCGCCAGGTATCCCGGACGCGCCTCGTCGTCACCGCGGTCGCCGCTGTGATCCTCGTCGCAGTGGTGTTGCTGGTGCCGCTGCCGACCGCGGTGCAGCTGCGGGACTGGGCAACGTCGCTCGGCGTCTGGTTCCCGCTGGCCTTTTTCGCCGCCCACATCGTCGTCACGGTGTTCCCGTTCCCGCGCACCGCGTTCACCCTGGCCGCCGGCCTGTTGTTCGGTCCCGCGCTGGGCGTGGGGATCGCGGTGGTGGCCAGTGCGCTCAGCGCGCTGCTCGCACTACTGCTGGTGCGCGCCTTGGGCTGGCAGTTCAGCAAGCTGGTCAGCCACCCGGCCCTCGAGTCGGTGGATGCCCGGCTGCGCGCGCGCGGCTGGCAGGCGATCTTCTCGCTGCGGATGATCCCCGCCGTACCGTTCTCGGTGCTGAACTATGCCGCCGGCGCATCGGCCGTGCGGGTGATGCCGTACCTCTGGGCGACGTTGGCCGGCCTGATCCCGGGCACCACCGCGGTGGTGTTCCTGGGTGATGCCCTCACCGGCAACATCAGCCCGCTGCTGGTGTTGGTGTCGGTGTGCACGGCGGCCGTCGGTATCGCGGGCCTGGTGTACGAGGTCCGGACCCATCGGCGAAGCCATGCCAACTAGCGGGGCACGGCGGCCGGGTGCCCTCGAAGCAGCTGCTCGATCCGATCCAACAACTGGGTCGGATCTGCACCGGCGCCGTCGTGCCACGTCACGAGGGCGCCGTACAGGTTGATCGGCTCCACGGTCAGTTGTAAACCGAGCATCACTGTCTGGGGAGCGTCGGTGGTCGAATCGCCGTGGCGGTAGGCGATCTCGACCTGCAAAGCCTTGGCTCCGTTGACCGAGTTCGCGATCCATTTAGGCGTGATCGCCTCGACCTGATCCCGTGTGAGCTCGCCGGGCCGGATCTTGGGGTCGGCGACCCTGATGGTCAACGTCGACGGTGTGAAGCGCAATGAGCATCTGTTCCACATGCGGAAAGTGGCATAGGTCGCGAGGAGCGTCGAGAGGAGAAGGAGTATGCCGACGAATCGAAGCCACACTGGATTGCCAGGCACATACCCCGCATAAATGCCGGCGATCCCCATCAACGGAAGCGCGAAGTTCAACAGATAGGCGCTTGCCTCATACCAAGGAAGGTACCGGCAGACAATGTCGTCGGACGTTCGAGTGACACCCGCCCGCATTATGCGGCGTTTGCCCACGACACCGAAACTCGCGGCGCAGAGACCAAGTACAGCCCAATACCACGCCATCCCTCTCAGAAATGCCAACACGGTCAGGAGTCCGAGCGCGACGCTGAAGCCGACCCGAAGCACCCCCGGCCACCGCCGATTAGTCCCGCTACCGACTGCCATCGTCTGCCTCCGGTTCCATTTCCGTCAGACTGGTACGAACGGTCAATCGAATCGGCTCGCGGACCACCGGCGAATCCCGTAGCGCGCTTGTAGTCAGTTGCACTATCAACGTCTTATCTTCCGACGCGACGATTCGGGACCGGCAGATACTGTCGAGAGGGCCGAATTCGTGAGCGAATTCCATTGCCAGTGTCCCCGCGATACCTGACCCCTCTACCGCCGCCGTGAGCTCTCGGCTTCGTTCGTGACATCCCGGTACCGACTGCAACTGCTGCTCAGCCAACATCATGAACACCTCACCGCAGTCCAGCACGGCCTCGACGCGATGCATTGTCAGTACCGCATTGGGGCAGAACTCGTCCGCACGTGGATCACTGCGACATACCCAGACGGCTAACCCGGCAGCAGATTCGTACGGTTCCCAGCCTGGAGGCAATGCCACTTGAACCGCGCAATCGGGATACTGATCGACGGGGATCACCTCGATAGCTTGCTGGATAACAAACTCATCGAACCGCATCGCCGCCACCAGAAACAGAGCCCCGCGAAGCAGCAAGCGTCCTAATCGTCACTCCCACAACCACTCAACCGCCTTCGAGGCTCCAAGCGCGGCGAACGCCCCTACGCCGGCGCCGACGACCAGGCCCACCGCCGTCCCGGCGCCCGGGATGACCGATCCAATCGCCCCACCCGCGACGACATCGGCGAGAAAGCCGCCAGCTGCGCCGCCAGCGACAAGTGCAGCCCCAGTACCCGCCGCCTCGCGGGTGACCGCCTCGGGGACGGAGTTGCCGTCGTGGATATCGGACATCACCGCCGGTATGGCGCTGGCCGCGCCCACCACTCCGCCGACGCGCGAGATTCCCCGCAGCTCGACGCCGCCGATCTTCATGTCCTCCAACCACTTCAGCAAGCCCGGGTCGGCCTTGCCCGGACCGGTACCGGGCGACTCGTTGATCAAGTTCAGCGCCGCCTGACGTACCCCGTCCGCCGTTCCGCCTGCGATTGCGCCGGCACCGCCGATCAACAGATCGGTCTTCGACGGGACCCAGTGGTTGCCGTTTTCCCCAGCCGACTCGGCGCCCTCCGAGGAGGTCGGTAGCAACATGTCGCTGAGCGAGCGCGGCGGACTACCCGCGGTACTGGTCGGTGCACCGGGTGGAATCGGCGTCTTCCCTGCTGCCATGTTGATGGCATTGGCCAGCGCCATGTCGACGAGGTTGGCTTCGGCCACGATCTTGTCGAGCCGGGGTTGCAGTTGCGCCTGCTTCAATTCGGCCTCCATCGGGTTGCGAACCTTCGGGCCGGGCAGCACGGTGTCGGAGATCGGGTCGATCTCCATGTCCAAAGACTCAGCATCGGCTTTCAGGCTCGCCAGCTCGGACTTGATGCGCTCGATGTTGTCCGCCGCGCTAGCCGCCGCATCGGCCACCCCCGACGCCTCGTTGCCATGCGCGTCGAGATCTTTGCGGGTCTGGCCGATCGCCGCCTTGGCCGCATCCGCCGCCTGTCCGCCCCAACTCTGGAAAGCGGGCAAGCTCGCCAGCCCGGCCGCTGCATCGAAACTGGCCTGGGCGCGACTGCTCGCAGCGTGGAATACCTCCCGTACGTCGTCCGCATTCCAGCGCTCGATGTCGGCAACCGTCAGCGCCACCGGTAGCTCACCCGTCGGTCCGGCCGATAAGCACGTTTGCAGCCTGAGCCGGCGCCGCCAGCGCCTCGCTGTGTCGCTGTTCCATCTCGGCAAAACCCTCAGCACTGGCATGCAGCCCCTGAGCGTGATCGCTGATCTTGTTCAACAACGCGGCCGTGGTGGTCAGCCATTGGTCGGAGAGGGCACTCATCGCCAGCGCCGAAGCGCCGTGCCAGCCAATCAACGCCGCATCGATTCGGCTCGCCGCGGCCTCATGCGCGGTCGCAACATCCTCGCCGTGTCCAACCACCGCGGCAGCCGAGGCCGCAACATCACCGATATTCACCTGAAGCGACATCACATCCCCCATCAGACGTGGACGCTTCTGGATATCAGCAAACGACGCTAGGGGGCCAGTCACCCTGGGGTGGCCCGGCCACACTCACAGCAAACTGACAGCGGTGCGGTCGCCAGCTCCGGGTCTACTGCGGTTCGGAACCGTGCCGCGGGGCGTACTGCGGATCGGCCGGCGGTGCCTGCTGCTCGGACAGCGGCGGATACGACACCGGCGGTGCGGTGATCTGCGGCGGCGGCGGAATCGGGGCGGCACCCACCGGGGGCACGGTCGCGCGAGCTTCGGCCTCGGCCTTCGCCACCGCCTGGGCGATCGCCGGATCGGTCTGCGTGTCGAACCAGTCGGCGACCTCGGCTGCGTCTTCCTCGTCGGATTTGACCGGATGGTCGTCAACCGGGGACGGCGTGTACCGGAACACCCCGTCCTCTCCGGGTGCGCCGAGCATCTTGGTGAAGCCCTGCAGCGCCGAGCCGAAGTCGCTGGGCACCAGCCACACCTTGTTGGCCTCGCCCTTGGCCATCTGCGGCAGCGTCTGCAGGTATTGGTAGGCCAGCATCTCCGGCGTGGGCCGGCCGGCCTTGATCGCGGCGAATGTCTTCTCGATTGCCTTGGCCTGGCCCTGCGCCTGCAGGTAGGACGCTGCTCGCTCACCCTGGGCCCGCAGGATGCGGGACTGCCGCTCGGCCTCAGCGGCCAGGATCGCGGCCTGCTTGGCACCTTCGGCCGCCAGGATCTGGGCCTGCTTCTGACCCTCGGCCTGCTTGATCGACGCCTCCCGGCTACCTTCCGCGGTGAGGATCATCGCGCGCTTCTCCCGGTCGGCACGCATCTGCTTCTCCATCGAATCCTGGATGGACGGCGGCGGGTCGATGCTGCGCAGCTCGACCCGGGCCACCCGAAGACCCCAGCGTCCGGTGGCCTCGTCGAGCACACCGCGCAGCTGCCCGTTGATCTGGTCGCGGCTGGTCAGCGTCTGCTCGAGGGTCATGCCGCCGACGACGTTGCGCAGCGTGGTGGTGGTCAGCTGCTCGACGCCGACGATGTAGTTGCTGATCTGGTACACCGCCGCCTGCGGATTGGTGACCTGGAAGTAGACGACGGTGTCGATGTTGACGGTCAGGTTGTCCTCGGTGATCACCGGCTGCGGCGGGAAGGAGACCACCCGCTCGCGCAGGTCGACGCGGGCGCGGACCTTGTCGATGAACGGGATCAGCAGTGTGAGCTGGCCGGAGACCGTCTTGCTGTAGCGCCCCAGCCGCTCGATCACGGCCGCCTCCGCCTGCGGGATCAGGGCGACAGACTTGGCGACGACGATGATGGCGAACACCACCAACACCGCCAGCAGAACCAAACCGGCTATGGCACCGTCCATGACGGGTTCTCCTTACTCGTTCTTCCAGACGACCGCGGTGGCACCGTCGATGTGCATGACAGTGACGTGGTCGCCCGGCTCGTAGACATCGTTGTCGTTGAAGGGCCGCGCCGTCCAGATTTCGCCGTCGAGTTTCACCTGGCCTTCATGGCGCGCGACCCGGTCGAGCACAAGCGCGCTCTTGCCTTCCAGCGCCTTGACCGGTTCGGGCAGCCCTTTTCCGGCGGTGAACTTCCGGCGTAGCGCCGGGCGGACGAGTGCCAGAAGTACGACCGAGACCACCAGGAACACCGCGCCGTCGGCCCACACCGGCCAGTCGAGCAGCCAGCTGGACCCGGCGGCGGCCAATGCCCCGCCGGACAGCATCAGCAGGAACATGTCACCGGTCAGCGCTTCGGCACCGGCAAGGCCCAGCGCGAACACGAGCCAGATCAGCGCCGCGGGCATACTGCCAGGGTACGCGGCGGCTGATCCCGCAGTTGCGGAAAGCCGGTTCGGTGCCGAACCACTACACTGCGAGCATCATGTGGTGCCCAAGTGTTTCGCTCTCCGTCTGGGCCAATGCCTGGCTCGCCGGCAAGGCCGCACCCGACGACGTCCTTGACGCTCTATCAGCCTGGGCGCCAACGCATTCGGTGATCGCCTACGATTCGGTGGCGGCCGGCCATACCGGCCTGCCGTGGCCCGATGTCGACGATGCGGGTGCGGTCTCGCTACTGCAGACGCTGCGTACCGTCGCCGGTCGTGCGCTCGAAGCCGGGCCGCCCGCGATCAGCGTGGCGCTGCCGGTGCCCGGGGATGTCCGCGGCCTGGCGGCCGGCACCCAGTTCCAGAGCGACGCCCTGTCGGCCGGTGAGGCGATCATCGTCACAAGCCCGGTCGGCGACACCATCGGCCTGGTCCCCGATTTCGAGTACGACGACACCGACGACGAACTGCCGGACTGCGATCGGCATCCCGAACTATGCGCGCTGTCCTGGACGGTGTACTCACTACCGTCGCGCCCCGTCGTCGATCACCTCGACCTCGGCGAGGCGGAATACGGTCTGCGCTCGGCGGTGCGTTCGGCCGCCGAGGCGCTGGGCGCGCTGCAACTCGAGGCCGCGGACGGTATCGACGATCCGCGCGGGCTGGTCGAGCAGGTGCTGGAGACCGGTCGCCACCACCGCGCGCCTGATCACGCTCCGACGCGGGCGCTGCGGGTGCTCGAGAACGCCGCGCACGTCGACGCGATCATCACGGTCAGTTCAGGACTCATGCCGATCGGCACGCAGAGCGCGTCGGAGGCTCAGATCGCCAGCGACGCACTGCGACCGCTGGCGGCGGTCGTGCGCTCGGCGCGGATCGCCGCGGTCACCGCGATCCTGCACTCGGCCTGGCACTGAGCTCACACGCGGGCGTGCAGAACGCGCCGTTGACGCTGCAGCCGTACCCCGGAACAGGTTGATCTCCAACCACTCTCGCGGGTTCTCCGCCGTCCCGTACTTCGTCGACGAGGTCGAGGACCAGCTTCGCGAACCGGCGCTGGGCATTGGGTGTCGAGGCCCGCGCCAGCGCGACGCCGAGGCCCTCGGCCTGCTCGCGCAGTTCGCTGTCCAGGTCCCACACCACCTCGATGTGGTCGGCGACGAAGCCCACCGGGCAGACCACCACGGCCTTGGTGCCCGCTTCGGCCAGCACTGAGAGGTGATCTCCCACATCGGGTTCCAGCCACGGCACCTGCGGCGGCCCGGATCGGGACTGCCAGACCACGTCGTAGTCGTCGTAGCCGGCCGCGGCGGCCACCAGGGAGGCGGCGTAGCGGACCTGGCGGGCATACAGGTCGGGACCGCAGCGATCGGCGGCCCGCACCGGTATCGAATGCGCGGTGAACACCAAGCGGGCACCGTCCCGGACCGGGTCGGGCAGCGTCGCGGCCGCTGCCGCGACGGCGTCGGCGAACATCGCCACCAGTAGTGGGTGGTCGAAGAACTGGCGCATCTTGACCAGTTCCGGGGCGCCGTCACCGACCGCCGCACGGGCCCGGGCGATGTCCTCCTGGTACTGCGTGCACCCGGAGTACCCGCCCCACGCCGAGGTGGAGAACACCGCGGCTCGCCGCACACCGTCGGAAGCCATTGCGGCAACGGTGTCTTCGACCATGGGATGCCAGTTGCGGTTGCCGAAGTACACCGGCAGCTGTTCACCGCGCTCGGCGAGTTCGGCGCGCATCTCCTCGATCAGCGCGCGGTTGATCCCGTTGATCGGTGAGACCCCGCCGAAATGCAGGTAGTGCTCGGCCACTGCGGTCAGCCGCTCCGGCGGTATCCCCCGGCCGCGGGTGACGTTCTCCAGGAACGGCATCACCTGTTCCGGCCCTTCCGGGCCACCGAACGACAGGATCAGCAGTGCATCGAATGTGGTGGACACGGTGGCGGAGTTAGAGCAGTTGGGTGCTGGCGCCGCCGTCGGCGAAGATGATGGTTCCGGTGGTCGCGGGCAGCCAATCGGACAGCAGCGCGCACACCGTCTTGGCGACCGGCGTCGGGTCCTTCATGTTCCAGCCGAGCGGGGCACGCTGATCCCAGCCCTCCTCCAGCAGCTGCATCTGTGCGCCGGCCTCCTCGCCGAGCGCGCCACCGACGATGGCACTCATCGCCAGGGTGCGGATCGGGCCTGCCGCAACGAGATTGGAGCGCACACCGACCTTGCCCGCCTCGCGGGCGACGAACCGGTTGACCGACTCCAGCGCGCTCTTGGCCACTGTCATCCAGTTGTAGGCCGGCATCGCGCGGGTGGGGTCGAAGTCCATGCCGACGATCCCGCCGCCCGGATTCATCACCGGCAGAACGGCTTTGGCCAGCGAGGCGTACGAATACGCCGAGATGTGAATGCCCTTGGCGACGTCCTCGTACGGGGCGTCGAAGAACGGGTTGACACCCATGCCGGTCTGCGGCATGAACCCGATGGAGTGCACCACGCCGTCGATCTTGTTGCCGTCGCCGATCACCTCGGTGATCCGGCCGGCCAGCGAATCCAGGTGCTCCTGGTTCTGCACGTCGAGTTCGAGCAGCGGCGCCGGGTTCGGCAGCCGGTCGGCGATCCGCTGGATCAGCTTCATCCGGTCGAAGCCGGTGAGCACCAGTTCGGCGCCGGCTTCCTGCGCCACCTTGGCGATGTGGAACGCGATGGACGAGTCGGTGATGATCCCCGTGACGAGGATCCGCTTGCCTTGCAGAAGTGTCATGTGAAGCCCTTCCTTATGACTTACTAGTGGCCCATGCCCATGCCGCCGTCGACCGGGATCACCGCGCCGGCGATGTAGCCGGCGTCCTCCGATGCCAGGAAGCTGACCGCGCCGGCCACATCCTCGGCGGTGCCGACCCGCTTGGCGGGGATGAAGTCCAGCGCGCCGGCCTGGATGCGCTCATCGAGCGCGCGGGTCATCTCGGTGTCGATATAGCCCGGCGCCACCACATTGGCGGTCACGCCGGCCTTGGACAGTTCGCGGGAGATCGACCGCGCCATGCCGATCAGGCCGGCCTTGGCGGCCGCATAGTTGGCCTGGTTGCCGATCCCCCACATGCCCGATACCGAGCCGATGTAGATGATCCGCCCAAAACGCTTGCGCTGCATGCTGCGCGACGCCCGCTGCGTCACCCGGAACGCGCCGGTGAGGTTGGCGTTGATGACGTCGTGGAAGCGTTCTTCGGTCATCCGCATCAGGAACGCGTCTTTGGAGATGCCCGCGTTGGACACCAGCACCTCGACCGGTCCCTGGTGCTCCTCGACTTCGGTGAACGCCCGGTCGATGGCCGCGGTGTCGGTGACGTCACACTCGACGCCGAACAACCCCTCGGGGGCCCCGGAGCCGCGGTGGGTGACGGCGACCTTGTGTCCGTCGGCAGCCAGTCGCTTCGCGATCGCCAGGCCGATACCCCGGTTTCCACCGGTGACCAGGACGGAACGGGAGACAAACGGCGGTTTGACGGCCGGTGCGGCGTCGGCCGATTCTGCGGCGGCGGTTTCGGACATGGGAGTCAACTTAATGCCTGCCGTCGGCCGGACCGAAATCCGCCACCGGCGATTTCACCGACATCAGCCGGGCAGGCGCCGGTTGACCAGCAGTGCGGCCAGCGCCGCGAGGGCCAGGACCAACGCACCCAGCCGCAGCCAGCCCGTGCTGGCGTCACCTTTGGTGGTCTCGTAGCCGATCTGATCCTGCAGTGAGGTGAAGACCTCCTTGAGCTGCTGCAGGCTCGATGCGGTGTAGGCGTTGCCACCGGAGAGCTCGGCGATCTTCTTGAGCATGTCGTCGTCGACCGGGACCGGCTGGCGCTGATCGTTGATCTCCACGTAGCCGTACGGGGTGCCGAACGACACCGTGGAGATCGGCACGCCCTGATCCTTGGCCGTGCGGGCGGCGGTGAACGCGCCCTTGGGGTTGTCCGGGTTGGACGGCACGGTTTCCTTGCCGTCGGACATCAGCACGATTCGGGCCGGCGGCGGGGTGTCACCGCCGCCGATGACGGCGCCGACGGTGGCGATCGCCTGCAGCGAGGTGAAGATCGCCTCGCCGGTGGCGGTGCGGTCGGCCAACTGCAACTTGTCGATCGCGTTCTTGGTGGCTTCCCGGTTGGTGGTCGGCGACACCAGCACGGTCGCGGTGCCGGCATAGGCGATCAGGCCCAGGTTGATGCCCGGGGTCAGCTGGTCGGCGAACTGCTTGGCGGCCTCCTGCGCGGCGGCCAGCCGGCTGGGCTCGACGTCGGTGGCGCGCATCGACTGCGAGACGTCGATGGTCAACATCACCACCGCGCGGTTGCGCGGGATCCGCACGTCGTGTGTCGGTCCGGCCATCGCGATCGTCAGCAGCACCAGCGAGGCGATCAGCAGGATCGCCGACAGATGCCGCCACTTGTTGGGCCGTTTGGGCGCAACACTTTCCAGCAGTTCCATGTTGGCGAAGCGCAGGAACCGCTTCTGGCGGGCGAACTGCACGACGACGTAGAGCCCGACCAGTCCGGCGATGACGAGCAGGAACAGGAAGAACCACGGGTGTTCGAAGCCGCCAAGCGTCATCGGCCCGAGCAACGGCAGGGTCATTGGCTGCCCGCCAGTGCACCGCGGCGACGGGAGGCGACGAACCGCACGATGTCGGCGATCCAGTCGCGGTCGGTGCGCAGAGTCATCAGCGGTGCGCCGCAGCGGCGCAGGGTGCGCGCCACTTCCTCGCGGTGCACCGCGGCGGCGCGGGCGAAGTCGGCGCGCAGTTGCTCGTCGATGGTGAATTCGCGGGTGACCCCGGATTCGGTGTCCTGCAGGATCACATCGCCGACCGGGGGCAGTTCGACGTCACGCGGGTCGAGCACCTCGATGCCGAGTACCTCGTGGCGCGCGGCGATCGCGCGTAGCGGCCGCATCCAGGTGATCGGGCCGAGGAAGTCGCTGACCACCACGGCCATCCCGCGTCGGCGTTCGGGCCTGCGCAGCGCATCGATGGCCGCGGCCAGATCGCCGCGCACCCCGGCCGGGGCCTGCGGCATCGTGGCGATCGTCCGCAACAGAGTCTGCTCGTGCATCCGGCCGGACAGCGCGGGCACACGGGTGATCTTGTCGCCGTTGGCGATGATCGCACCGATCCGGTTGCCGCCACCGCTGTTGAGGTAGGTGATCGCCGCCGCGGCGGCCACCGCCAGGTCGCGCTTCTCGCAGCCGGTGGTGCCGAAATCCAGGCTGGCCGACATATCGACCACCAGCCAGGTCTCCAGCTCCCGATCGGCGATCATCTGCCGAACGTGTGGGTGGGTGGTGCGGGCGGTGACCGACCAGTCCATCCGGCGCACATCGTCGCCGGGCTGGTACATCCGCGACTCGCCGGGCTCGGAGCCCGGGCCGGGGATCAAGCCGAGATGGTCACCGTGCAGCACGCCGTCGAGCTTGCGTTTGACCGTGAGCTCGAGGGTGCGCAACGCCGCCGAGAGCTTGGCGTCACCGATCTCACCGCGCTGAAAGGACGGCGGGTGGACGGTTTCGGAGTCGCTCACCGACCGTTGGCACCCGCCCCGGCGGGAACCACCGGCGGCGCCGAATGCCCTTGCTGCGGAACGGCATTCACCTGAGGCAGCGCGACGGTCTGCAGGATGCGGTTGATCACCGTCTCGGCCTTGATGTCGTCGGCCAACGCGTCGTAGGTGAGCACCAACCGGTGACGCAGCACGTCGGGGATGACGTCGATGACGTCCTGCGGGATGACGTAGTCCCGGCCGCGGACCAGCGCCAGCGCGCGGGCGGCGGCGATGATGCCCAGCGACGCACGCGGCGAGGCGCCGAACGCCACCCAGGCCTTGACGTCGGCCAGACCGAACTGCTCGGGCCGCCGCGTCGCCGTGACGACCCGAACCACATAGTCGACCAGCGCGTGGTGGACGAAGTTGTTGGCCGCGACGTTCTGCAGGCGCAGCAGGTCGCCGGTCTCGAGGATCTGCTTGGGCTCCGGCGGGGTGACACCCATCCGGTAGATGATCTCGCGCTCTTCTTCCGGCGACGGGTAGTCCACGTTGATCTTGAACAGGAAGCGGTCGCGCTGGGCTTCCGGCAGCGGGTAGACACCCTCGTTCTCGATCGGGTTCTGGGTCGCCATCACCAGGAACGGCTTGGGCAGCTCGTAGGTCTTGCCGCCGATGGAGATCTTGCGCTCGGCCATGACCTCAAGCAGCGCCGACTGCACCTTTGCCGGGGCGCGGTTGATCTCGTCGGCCAGCAGGAAGTTCACCACGACGGGGCCTAGTTCGATGTCGAACTCTTCCCGGCCCTGGCGGTAGATGCGGGTACCGATGATGTCCGTGGGTACCAGGTCGGGGGTGAACTGGATGCGGGCGAAGGTGCCGCCGACCACCTTGGCGAAGGTCTCGACCGCCAGCGTCTTGGCGACGCCCGGCACACCTTCGAGCAGCACGTGTCCCTTGGCAAGCAGGCCGACCAGGATCCGCTCGACCAGTTGGTCCTGGCCGACGATGATGCGCTTGACCTCGAAGATCGCCCGTTCCAGGGTGTTCACCTCGCCGGCGAGACCATTACCGCCCGACGGTGGGGCGGCCGGGGCTCCGCTCGGCCCGGCAAACGATCCGGGGCCTGCGGGCGACCCACCTGGTGACGTCATCGACTTCCTCCACGAGCTGTTGGTTTTGGCGGGCACGCCGTGCCCTGCCACAACTATTCCAGGCGTTCTCAGATCCGTCGACGTGCCCCATTCGCTGGCGCGTCAGATCGGCACGGCCCGCGCGGACTCTCAAGTCTCGATGATGCGCGTCAGGTACGGCGTCATACCCGCGGTGCGGACGGGGCTGACGGTCACGTGACCGGCCGCCGACGACGCCTCGAGCATCTGCCCGTTGCCCAGGTAGATGGTGACGTGCTGGGTGCCGCCGGGTCCGTAGAAGATCAGATCGCCGCGCTTTGCCTGCGACGGCGGGATGTGCCGGCCGGCGTTGTACTGGTCGCCGGAGTACTTGGGAAGCTGCACCCCGACGCCGGCGAAGGCGTAGCGGGTGAAGCCCGAGCAGTCGTAGCCCACCTTGCCGGCGTCTTCCTCCACGCCGGCACTGGGCCCGTTGATCGCGCCGCCACCCCAGGAGTACGGCACGCCCTGCTGCGACGCACCCCGGGCGATGACGTATTCGATTGCCTGCGGTCCGCGTACCCGTCCGCCGGCCAGCGCCGACGGCGCGCCGCCGAAGCCCAGACCAGACAGGAACCTGCGCCCCAGGTCCATGGTCGCCTGGGCGGCCTGCTGAGTGACCTGCAGCGAGGCGTTGGCCATCGCGACCGGATCGCCGGGCGCTCCGGCACTCAGGATCTTGGGCAGCGTCGGATCCCACTCGCCCGGATCGGCATTGGCCGGGCTGGCGATGCCCAACCCCAACGCGAGTGCCGTCAGGATCGTCCCGACGAAGAGCCGTCGAGAAGTGTTGCGAGACATGGGGAAAACTCCGTCAGTATTCGATGTAACGGATGACGAACGGTGTCATGCCGCTGGTGCGCACCGGTGAGATCTTGACGCTCGAGCCGGTGTAGGGAGCCTCGAGCATCTGGCCTTGGCCCAGGTAGAGCGTCACGTGCTGGCTACCGCCGGGGCCGTAGAAGATCACGTCACCGCGCCGCATCTGCGACGACGGGATCTTGCGGCCCATGTTGTATTGCGAACCCGAGTAGTGCGGCAGCTTGATGCCGACGCCCGCGAACGCGTAGAGGATCAGCCCGGAGCAGTCGAACCCGACTGTGCCCGCGCCGCTGTCGATACCGTTGCTCGGCCCGGTGGCGGTGCCGCCACCCCAGGAGTACGGCACGCCCATCTGGGACATCGCGCGCTTGATGACGTACTCCGACGCCTGGGCGCCGTACACGTAGGGAATCGCGCCGTTGGTGATTCCGGTGTCGTCGGGCTTCAGGATGCCGAGCTTCTGCAGGAAGGTCTTGCCCATCTGTTTGGTCGCGTTCAGCGACGACGACGAGATCTGCAGGACCGCGTTGATGATCTGGATCGGGTCGCCGGAGACGAAGGCGCTGGGCACCATCGGCAGGGTGGTGTCCCACTCAGAGGCACTGCCGTAGGGCGGGATCGTCCCGCCGCCCGGCGCCTTCGGCGAGCCGGGGGCGGCCGGGTCCCAGCGATCCCCCGGGGTCGCCGGGCCGGTCGCCGCCGATTGTGGTACCGCCGCAGGCGAACTCGCGGGCGCCGACCACTGCCGGGCGGCGTCGAGCTTGTCCTGGGCGGTCTTGCGTTCGGCCGCCAGCCGGTTGATCTCGGCCTGCTGGTCGGTGAACGTCTGCTTGGCCGTGGTCAGCGCGTCGACCGCGGACTGCTGGCTGGCCTCGGCGTCGGCGAGGGCTTTGTCGGCGTTGTCCTTGGCCAGCCGGGCCGCGGACTCCTGGTTGATCTGTTCGGTGCGGGCCCGCTGCAGGTCGGTCATCACTTGCTGCGAGCTGACGGCCAGGGTCTGACCGGCGGAGGCGGTGGACAGAATGTCTTCGGGGTTGGTCGCCATGACCAGCGACGCCGACGGCCCGTTGATGTAGGTCGCGGCGGCGAACGTGTCGAATCGCTTCTGGGCGTCGGCAATTGCGGCGTTGGCGTCCTTGACGCCCTGGGCGCTGGCGTCGACCTTCTCCTGGGCCGCGGCCGCCGCGTCACGCGCGGTCTGGACGTCGACGAGCGCTTTGTTGACGCTTTCCTGCTCGGCTTGCACCTTGGCGCCGATGTCCTGCAGCCGCTGGTTGGCGTCGGCCACATCGGCGATCAACCCGGCGATGGTGGTGGGTGCGGCACCGGGCTCGGCCTGGGCCAGTCCGGGCATCGTGAACGTCATGGCGACGCTGAGCGCCAGCGGGCCCATCGGCCTGGCGATCCGAATGGCCGGCCGGACAACAGAGCCGCGAAGGGAACGTCTCATTCGACCCGGGTCTCCTCTGCTTCACACGTGCAGTCACGCCAGCAACAGATGTCACATGAGTCACATCATTAACAATGGCGACAGTTGCACCGTACGTCACATTTGTCGCAGAGGAAACTTCCGGCAAGAATTACATGTTTGTCATTTACGGGATGTTGCCGAAAAGTAATCTTATTGATTTGCCAGGGATGGCTATTTTCCCTGTTCAGATGCCATATCGCTTGGTTGCGAACGGCGAGCTCGAAGCTGCAGAACTCGGGTCAAAACAGCCGCTACAGCCACCCCGATCACTAGCGAGATCGTTAATCCCATCCACGGAAAGTCGGGAGTTTGCAATTGGTCGACAAATGCCTGCGTGCCGACCACGGGATTGGGTGCCGTCTTCGCCACGTCCTGGCCCGCCTCGAGGAGGACGCGGTCATAAGTGGTGCTGTAGGTCCCGGCCCAGCCGGGGCTGAGGACGAGCACCGTCGAGCCGGGATTGTCCTGCCCGATCTCGGTGGCGATATCGCGCAGCGGGGTGTCTATAACCGGGCTCGTGTCCAACACGACGACCTTGAGATCGATGCCGTGTTCCCTGGCCGAGGCCACCACCTTCTGCAGGGCGGCGGCATCGGTGGCCGGTGCGGCGACACCGTCGGCGGCCACGTCGGCCTTGACCGCGGCCAGACACTGGTCGACCGGGGTCGACAGGTCAAGCCCGACACTGCTGCACACCTCCACCGGGATGAAGGTCGGCGCGTGCGGAATCGTCACGATCCGAAACGGTACCGCGCGCCCCACCCCGGGGGTGGCACCACGCGCCGGAGAAGACAAGACTGGGGCTTGGCCCGCTGGCGATGGCGGATACCCATCCGCCGGCTTAGCAGGACAGCCGTACTGTTAGTATCGAGACCGGTGTCGACACAGCCCGTCGGCATCGAGGACAACGCCGGGAGTTGATGTGAGCAGCGAAAATTCGTCGAATTCGTCCCTGAACACTTTCGAAGCGCGCGACACCTTGAAGGTCGGCGACAACAGCTACGAGATCTACCGCCTCGACGCGGTTCCCGGCACCGAGAAGCTTCCCTACAGCCTCAAGGTGCTCGCCGAGAATCTGCTGCGCACCGAAGACGGCGCGAACATCACCAAGGACCACATCCAGGCCATCGCCAACTGGGATCCCTCGGCCGAGCCGAGCATCGAGATCCAGTTCACCCCGGCGCGGGTGATCATGCAGGACTTCACCGGCGTGCCGTGCATCGTGGACCTGGCCACCATGCGCGAGGCCGTCGGCGATCTCGGCGGCGACCCGCAGAAGGTCAATCCGCTGGCGCCGGCCGACCTGGTCATCGACCACTCCGTCATCGCCGACCTGTTCGGCACCGCCGACGCCTTCGAGCGCAATGTCGAGATCGAGTACGAGCGCAACGGCGAGCGCTACCAGTTCCTGCGCTGGGGGCAGGGCGCCTTCGACGACTTCAAGGTGGTGCCGCCCGGCACCGGCATCGTCCACCAGGTCAACATCGAATACCTGGCCTCGGTCGTGATGAACCGTGACGGCGTCGCCTACCCGGACACCTGCGTGGGCACCGACAGCCACACCACGATGGAGAACGGCCTGGGCGTGCTGGGCTGGGGCGTCGGTGGCATCGAGGCCGAGGCCGCCATGCTCGGTCAGCCGGTGTCCATGCTGATCCCCCGTGTCGTCGGCTTCAAGCTCTCCGGCGAGCGCCGGCCGGGCGTGACCGCCACCGACGTGGTCCTCACCGTCACCGAGATGCTGCGCAAGCACGGTGTGGTCGGCAAATTCGTCGAGTTCTACGGCGAGGGCGTCTCCGAGGTGCCGCTGGCCAACCGCGCCACGCTGGGCAACATGAGCCCTGAATTCGGTTCGACGGCAGCCATTTTCCCGATCGACGACGTGACCATCGACTACCTGCGGATGACCGGCCGCGAAGAGAATCAGCTCGCGCTGGTGGAGGCGTACGCCCGAGCGCAGGGCATGTGGCATGACCCGAGCCGCGAGCCCAAGTTCTCCGAATACCTCGAACTGGACCTGTCCGACGTGGTGCCCTCGATCGCCGGACCCAAGCGCCCCCAGGACCGCATCGCCCTCGACGACGCGAAGTCGGCCTTCCGCAAGGACATCCACAACTACGTCGAGGAGAACCACCCGGCACCGCACACCACGCTGGATGAGGCTGTCGAGGAGTCGTTCCCGGCCAGCGACCCGGCCGTACTGAGCTTCGCCGACAACGGTGCCGAGCCGCTGCACTCGGCGGCGGTCGGCGCCGAGGGGCGGCCCACCAAGCCGGTCACGGTGCGTTCGGACGACCGCGGCGAGTTCGTGCTCGACCACGGCGCCGTGGCGATCGCCGCCATCACCTCGTGCACCAACACCTCCAACCCCGAGGTGATGCTGGGCGCCGCACTGCTGGCGCGCAACGCCGTCGAGAAGGGCCTGACCTCCAAGCCGTGGGTCAAGACCACCATGGCACCGGGCTCTCAGGTGGTCACCGACTACTACGAGAAGGCCGGGCTGTGGCCGTACCTGGAGAAGCTGGGCTTCTACCTCGTGGGCTACGGCTGCACCACCTGTATCGGCAACAGCGGTCCGCTGTCCGACGAGATCTCGGCCGCCATCAACGAGAACGATCTGTCGGTGACGGCGGTGCTGTCGGGCAACCGCAACTTCGAAGGACGCATCAACCCCGACGTCAAGATGAACTACCTGGCCTCGCCGCCGCTGGTGATCGCCTACGCGCTGGCCGGCACCATGGACTTCGACTTCGAGGCCGACCCACTCGGTACCGACTCCGACGGCAACCCGGTGTTCCTCAAGGACATCTGGCCGACGCAGAAGGACATCTCCGACACCATCGCCTCGGCGATCAGCCAGGAGATGTTCCGGAAGAACTACGCCGACGTCTTCAAGGGCGACGAGCGCTGGCGGAACCTGCCGACCCCGTCGGGCGACACCTTCGACTGGGATCCGAAGTCGACGTACGTGCGCAAGCCCCCGTACTTCGACGGGATGCCCGCCGACCCGGTTCCGGTCACCGACATCACCGGCGCGAGAGTGCTTGCCCTGCTGGGCGATTCGGTGACCACCGACCACATCTCCCCCGCCGGCAACATCAAGGCCGGGACGCCCGCAGCGCAGTACCTCGACGGGCACGGAGTCGACAAGAAGGACTACAACTCCTACGGCTCGCGGCGCGGCAACCACGAGGTGATGATCCGCGGCACCTTCGCCAACATCCGGCTGCGCAACCAGTTGCTCGACGACGTCTCCGGTGGCTACACCCGTGACTTCACCCAGCCGGACGCGCCCCAGGCGTTCATCTATGACGCCGCGCAAAACTATGCGGCGCAGAACATTCCGCTGGTCGTGCTGGGCGGCAAGGAGTATGGCTCCGGCTCGTCGCGGGACTGGGCGGCCAAGGGCACCAGCCTGCTGGGTGTGCGTGCGGTGATCACCGAGTCCTTCGAGCGCATCCACCGGTCGAACCTGATCGGCATGGGCGTGATCCCGCTGCAGTTCCCCGCCGGTGAGTCGGCGGCGTCGCTGAAGCTGGACGGCACGGAGGTCTTCGACATCACCGGGATCGAGGAGCTCAACAACGGCAAGACGCCGAAGACCGTGCACGTCAAGGCAGCCAAGTCCGACGGCAGCGCCATCGAGTTCGACGCCGTGGTCCGCATCGACACCCCCGGCGAAGCCGACTACTACCGCAACGGCGGCATCCTGCAGTACGTGTTGCGCAACATGCTGCGGACCGGCTAGCCCGAGGTGCCCAGGGTCAGCGAGGATCATCTGGCGGCCCGCCGCCGCCAGATCCTCGACGGCGCACGGCGCTGCTTCGCCGAGTACGGCTACGAGCAGGCGACCGTGCGCCGGCTGGAGCAGACCATCGGTATGTCGCGCGGTGCGATCTTCCATCACTACCGCGACAAGGACACGTTGTTCTTCGCGCTGGCGCGCGAGGATGCGGCGCGGATGGCCGAGGTCGCCGCGCGCGAAGGCCTCATCCAGGTGATGCGGGACATGCTGGCCGCGCCCGATCAATTCGATTGGCTGGCCACACGATTGGAGATCGCCCGCAAGCTGCGCAACGACCCGGTGTTTCAACAAGGTTGGGTGGAGCGCTCAGCGGAACTGGCGTCGGCGACCTCGGAGCGGCTGCGCCAGCAGAAGCAGGCGGGCCGGCTGCGCGACGACGTGGCGCCCGATGTGTTGCAGTGCTACCTGGACCTGGTGCTCGACGGACTGGTCGCGCGGCTGGCGACGGGCGAGGACCCTGCGCGGCTTTCGGCAGTGCTGGATCTGGTGGAGGATTCGGTACGGGCTACCGACGCGTGACGTGGTTGGGGCCGCCGCGACTGCGCATGGCGGTCCCGGACTCGCGCAACAACGCGTGGATCGAGCCGTACGAACGGCCCGTCGACGCCACCAGGGTGCGAATGCTCGCGCCGCCCTCGTAAGCGTTTCGCAGAGTGTCCAATAACTGGTCTCGAGCTTCGTTGGGCTTCCTCATGATCACCCTCCCCGGTGGATCCGCGCCGATAGCCCACAGAGTAGAAGCGTGGATCGGCGAGTTGGGGGGAATGACCGAAATCGTCTATGCCAGTTGTCAGGCGAGCTCGATGAGGTCCCGATACTCGTCGGACCAGAAGTCCTCGGTGCCGTCCGGGAGCAGCACCACCCTTTGCGGGTCGAGCGCTTCGGCGGCGCCCGGATCGTGGGTCACCAGCACGACTGCACCCTGGTAACTGCGCAGCGCGTCGAGAACCTGTTCGCGCGACGCGGGATCGAGGTTGTTGGTCGGCTCGTCGAGCAGCAGCACGTTGGCCGTCGAGGCCACCAGACCCGCCAGGGCGAGGCGGGTCTTCTCGCCGCCGGAGAGCGTGCCTGCCGGCTGCTCGAGCTGCGGACCGGTGAACATGAATGCGCCGAGCAGTCCGCGCAAATCCTGTTCGCCGGTGTCAGGGGCGGCGTGGCGGATGTTCTCCCACACCGTCGCGTTGTTGTCGAGTGTGTCGTGTTCCTGTGCGAAATAACCGATCTTGAGCCCGTGCCCGGGCTCCAGTCCGCCGGCGTCGGGGGTTTCGGTGCCCGCGATCAGCCGAAGCAGCGTGGTCTTACCGGCGCCGTTGAGGCCCAGCACCACGACGCGTGATCCGCGGTCGATCGCCAGGTCGACGCCGGTGAACACCTCGAGTGAGCCGTAGTTCTTGGTCAGGCCCTTGACCACCAGCGGCGTCTTACCGCACGGCGCCGGCGTCGGGAACTTGATGCGGGCCACCTTGTCGGCCACCCGCTCGGCGTCCAATTCGGCCATCATCCGCTCGGCGCGGCGCAACATATTCTGTGCGGCAACGGCTTTGGTGGCCTTGGCACCCATCTTGGCGGCCTGCGTGCGCAGCGCGCCGGCCTTCTTCTCGGCATTGGCGCGTTCGCGGCGCCGGCGCTGCTCGTCGGTGGCGCGGGCGTCGAGATACTTCTGCCAACCCATGTTGTAGACGTCGGCCTCGCCCCGCACGGCGTCCAGGAACCACACCCGGTTGACCACGTCAGCGAGCAGGTCGACGTCGTGGCTGATCACCACGAGCCCGCCGCTGTGGTTCTGCAGGAAGCCCCGCAGCCAGCCGATCGAGTCGGCATCGAGGTGGTTGGTGGGCTCGTCGAGCAGCAGGGTGGTGGCCGAATTCGCTCCAGCGGCACCACCTTCCGCGGCGGCGAACAGAATCCGGGACAGCTCGACGCGCCTGCGCTGGCCGCCGGACAGGGTGCGCAGCGGCTGGGTGAGGACCCGGTCCGGCAGACCGAGGCTCGCGCAGATGCGTCCCGCTTCGCTTTCGGCGGCGTATCCGCCGAGGGCGGCGAAGCGTTCCTCGAGTTGGCCGTAGCGGCGCACCGCCTTGTCGCGCGCGGCCTCGTCGACCACCTCGGCCATCAACACCTGCTGCTTCTCCAGATCCGACAGCAGCGTGTCCAGGCCGCGCGCCGACAGGACCCGGTCGCGGGCCAGCACGTCGAGATCGCCTTCGCGCGGATCCTGCGGCAGGTACCCGACGTCACCGGTGCGCATGACAGTGCCCGCGTACGGCTCGGCCTCCCCCGCCAGGATCCGCATGGTCGTCGTCTTGCCTGCGCCGTTGCGGCCGACCAGACCGATGCGGTCGCCGGGCTGGATGCGCAGCGCCGGGCCTTCGGCGAGGAGCAGTGTGCGCGCGCCGGCGCGGACCTCCAGGTCCGTTGCGGTGATCACGCGCGCACTACTCCTCGGCTACTTGTCGTCGGTGAAGACCGGGGCGCGGTTCTCGGCGCGCGCAGCGACCGCCTCTTCGAAGTTGGCGGTGAGCAGGCGCACATAAAGCTGCCCGAGGCCTTCGGCCTGCATATGCCCTTCCAGGCTACCGGCGTCCAGTCCACTCCACAGCGTCCGCTTGGTCAACTCGGTTCCGGGCCGGGAGAACGCCGCGATGCGGGCAGCAATCTCGAAGCTGGCCGGCAGCAGCTCCTCGTCGGGCACCTGGCGGGACACCAGTCCGATCCGTTCGGCCTCCTGCGCGTCGACGTCACGCCCGGTGAGCATGATCTCAAACGCCCGCGACGAGCCGATCGCCCGCGGTAACAGGTAGCTCAGGCCCAGTTCACTGGCGGTGAGCCCGTTGTTGATGCCGGCGGCGCGGAAGTACGCGCCACTGGCCGCCACCCGAATGTCGGCGGCCAGGGCCAGACACAACCCGCCACCGATGGCCGCGCCGTTGACCGCGGCGATGATCGGCTGGTGCAGCTTGCGCATGGCGAGAATCACATCGTCGAGCACGTCCATCGAGCGCAGCCCGAACGACGGGCGGGTCAGCCCGGCGACGTGCGGCACCGATCCGGCGGACTTGTGGTCGGCGCCCGAGGAGAATCCCCGGCCGGCGCCGGTCAGCACCACCGCACGCACGTCGTTGTCGTGCTTGAGATCGGTGAGAACTTCCCGCAACGGCAGCATGACGTCGAACGCCATGGAGTTCATCCGCTCGGGTCGGTTCAGGGTGACCAGAGCGATGTTGGGCTGCGGCTTTTCGACGAGGACGAAACCTGTGTCACGAATCACCCGTGCACGGTAACCCGTGTCACTCCTTAGCCTCAATCCGTGGATCGACCCTGTTGAGGTCCGGTCAGACTGATTTTGCTGTG
>NZ_PDHO01000102.1 GCF_002887815.1 Mycobacterium sp. ENV421
ATTGACGCGACCGCGGACGATGGGGGGACGTCATGGCCTTGGGAATTCCATCGGTTGTCGGGCCGATCGCAGAGTGGGTATCGACGGTCCTGGTCGAGGGATGCCTACCGGGCGCCACTATCACCGTCAGAACTGTCGATGGCAATCCAGTCGCCCCCGCCGTAGTGAGCGTGGGCGGCGCCGACCACGTTCCAATACCAGCCGGGGCCCCGTTGGCGGCCGGCCAACGCCTCGTCGCAATTCAGCAGCTCGGCCCAGACACTAGTGCCCCGACACCCGACGAGCTCGCCGTGCTCGTCAGTGCATCACCAGCTGCGCACACCCAACTTCCGCCGATGACTTTCAAGAGCCGCCTGTTCGAATGTGGCCGCGCGTTGTGGCTCGCCAGCGCAGCCCCAGGCGCGGCGGTCACGGTTACCACCGCCGGGACGACCATCGGTGCAGCGCGCGCCGACACGTACGGCGACGCTCGAGTGTTGCTGGGGGCATCACTTCCTGGGGCTGGTGCCGTTGTCGAGGCGACGCAGGCGGCCCCCGCTGGGTTTCCGGCGCTGGCGGGTGGGCCCAACGTCACCGTCGGGCGGACCCGCGCACTGCCAGATGGGCCGCTAGGCCGACCGGTGGTCAGAAATCCGTTGCCGCTCGGCTGCGAGAACTCGCTGTTAATCGGCGATGTGATTGACGGTGCGCAAGTCACGGTCACGCGCGCGTCCGACGGGACAACCGACTCAGCGACCTTCGATGCCAGTGAACTGTGGTTCGTGATGTCCAAGCCATTCCCGGCCGAAGGTGACCGTGTCGAGGTCACGCAGTTCCTGCCAGTGTGTCGAGAACGTGACCTGGAACCGTCGAAACCGGCCGAAGTCGACATCGCGCCCGCTGCACCGCCACCACCGGTTATCATCACGCCACCTTGCGCGGGTTCGACACTGCTGCACGTCGACTCTCTACGTGGCGGGGCGCCGCTGACGGTGACCATCACGTTGCCGACAATCTCCGTCGACGCGTTGATGTATGTGGTGCCGCCTGGGCGGACCAGCTGGGATATTCCGGTGCCGCCCTTGCCGTCCGGCGGCAGCGTTCAAGTCGCCGAATCGGTCTGCGGTTTTCAGACGTCAACAACGGTGCCGGTGATCGACGATGCGACGCCGCCCAACCCGGATCTCGCCGTACCGTTGTTCAGCTGCGGGCAAGCAGTGTCAGTGAAGACTCGCGTAGGTGCGTTCGTCGAGGTTTGGGCCGACTCTGGCTCCGGGCGTGCCCAGATCTCCGCGCGGATCCGAGCTGATCGTGACCTCATGACGGTACCGGTGTTTCCGTATTTGACTACGCCACAGACGGTTTGGGTGCACCAATTGTCGTGCGGGGGGATACTGCAGGACAGCCCCGCATACGGCACGGATGCGCATCCGCCACTGCAGCCGGTTGAACTGCGTGACCCGTTGATCGCGGGAATGCCGTCGGTAGCTGTAGTCAACGCAGTTTCCGGTGCCCACGTTGTCGTGGTTGCTGCATCCGACGGGGGAGGCGTTCCGGAGGTTCTGGGGGAACGTGTTGTGACGCATGCGGATCCGGTGGTGCCGTTGGTCCGTCGACTCGTCGATAGGGACACCGTATGGGTCATCCAGGATATGTGTGGCGACTCGACGGCCGACTACGAACAGCGCCGCTATGGAGTGCTGCCCGGCGAGGTGCGCTTCACGATGCCCGGGCCGCGGACGCAAATCTCTGCCCACAGTGATGACGGCGCGTTCATCGTTCATTCCGCGGAGTTCGCCTGTCGATTCGCCGACGCTGCATGGATCCTCTACTGCGACGTGGAGAACACCGAAACCGGCTACGACTGCCAAACGGTGTTCGGAGCCACGCTGGTTCTGCCGAATCCGTACAAGTTCGGCGGCACTGTCGATGTTGACCTTGCCGCGGCTGACGGCGGGCTGCCGATCGGCCTTGCGTCGCTTGGATATCCCAGTCGCTACACTGCCACACGCCGTGCCACCTCAAATCTCCTGCAGGACCCAGGGATGTGGGCCGCAGTGATAGCAGCGACCGCGCAGTGGAGCTACCTGGTGGCCTGGCGCAACTACGAGCCACCCCCGGGGAAAGCAGACTGGGTCGACGGCGACAACGCCCCACCGGATCCTATGCAACTGTTCCCGCCACTTCCGATCGAAACCAGTGACGCCCCGGACTACTACGTGAAGCATTAACCGCGCTTTCGAGGCGCCAAGCATGTCCTGACCAGTTCGCCTCTACCCATTCGGAACACCGAAGCTCGGGAGGTTCGGGAAATGGGCGGGGTGCGCGGATCCCACATCGGACAGTCGTTCGGTCACCGCGAATTGACCGGTGAAGATGTCCGCGCCGTGGCCCCGGCCGGTGCCGCGATCAGCGGTTGTTCCCTCGCGCTCAATTTCGAAACTGACTGCAGCAATCGTCATTTCGATCTCAGGGCCTATCACCCATCCAGATGCGTAAGCCGACAGTCAGCTCCCAGCGGTGGCGTGTAAATCGTCGCGCCGCATCGTGTCAACGGCGGCCGAAAATTGACCCCTTTTCGTCGGGTGAGTTCACGGGGTTAGTTTTCAGGCGACGCCGACACATCGTTCTATGCAGGTGAAAGACCTGTACGGCCCCGCGGCCGTGGGCTGATGTTGACCGTCTCTCGGGATGACGACCGCGGGGTACTCACTCGTCATTGAGCGTG
>NZ_PDHO01000103.1 GCF_002887815.1 Mycobacterium sp. ENV421
CACCAGGCACGACCCGCCGCCGGTCGGCATAACCCCAACATCGGCATAACCCTTCTTATCCGGATCTCGGGATAACAAGGGCTACGTGACCAACGTGCCGGTCACCGTGATGTCGGCCGCCGAGGTCATCGCCAAGTACCACGACCTATGGCACGTCGAGAAGTCGTTCCGGATGTCCAAAACGGACCTCGATGCCCGACCCATGTTCAACCGGATGCGCGATGCCATCGAGGCCCACCTGACCATCGTGTTCGCCGCTCTGGCCGTCTCCCACGCCATCCAATCGCGCACCGGACTATCCATCGCCAAGGTCGTCAAGCAGTTCCGGCCGCTGCGCAGCGCAACCATCAACATCAACGGCGCCACCCAGACCTTCCCGCCGGAGATCCCCGACGCCGAGCGCAAGATCCTCACCGATCTCGGCTTCAACCCTGGGTACTAAGCGAAATGTCCAAACTCAGGGCGTACCGATGCTCGACCGCGAGCAGGCCCAGCTGCGGGCCGCCGAATGTGGGTTGCCCGAAGAGTTGGCAGACCTGTCGGTATTCCGCGTGGCACTTCATCAGCCGCGTGTGGCAGTGGCGCTGCACGGACTGCTCGAGGCATTGCTCTTCCGCGGTTCCCTTGACGCGCGGCTACGCGAGCTGATCATCATGCGCATCGGCTGGATCACCGGCTCCGAATACGAATGGACCCAACACTTGCGAATCGCCACACTGCTCGGTGTCTCTGAGCATGATCTCCTCGCGGTGCGCGACTGGCAGAACTCCGAACACCTCGGGCCAGTCGAACGTGCGGTCCTCGCAGCGACCGATGATGTAGCACGGGACGGGGTCATCTCCGGGGAAAACTGGAGTGCGTGCTATGACGCCTTCAGCGGTGATTCCGCGGTCCTGGTCGAACTCGTTGCTGTAATTGCGAATTGGCGACTCTTCTCGATCCTGCTTCGATCCCTGAATATTCCGCTTGAGTCCGGTACCGACGGCTAGCCACCCGATGGGCGAGCTCCTCGGCGTGGCGATTGAGCGAAAAATGTGGACCGGTACTTGACCGAAGCGGTCAGCGCCCCAATCGCCAGACCACGACCCGTGTCGTAAGTGGCCAATTCCTCTCGGACACGATTTCTTGGCTGCAAGTATGCAAAACTTGCCCTGAGCTCGATCGCAGCGGGCCCTTGCATTTGCTGATATTGATTGGGCATCGGTTTGATGTCCTAAATCTGTCGTACGACGGCAACGGCAAAAACCCTCCGCCGCAATACCTTCGGATGCAGCTGGATGAAAGGCGACCAACCACCATGACATCGACCGTCTCGGCGTCGCCAGCACCGCGGACGAACCGGTGTGTCGGCCTGTTGCCACCTCGCGTCCGACTTGCGCAGGTCAATCTCTCAGGTCGCAGTAGCCGCGCGCAGTAGCAACGTGTACAAATCACGGTTCAGCGAGTGTACAGATAGCGCTGTTCATCGAAGGGTTGTTGGGATCGAAGCAGTCGATATGCCAGGCGGCATGCGTGTCGGGCAAGCGCGACGCGGGCTTGGATTGGTGCCATTCCGCGGCCTCGGAGTTGGGCGTCACGTTCGGCGAATGACGCTGAGTTTTGAGCCAGTCCCCAGGCGATCCCCATCAGAGCGTCGCGGTGTTCGGCAAGTCCTTGTCGCGAGATCCGCCCCCGTCGATTCAGCGTCGCTGACTGATAGAGCGCGGGTGCTAAACCTGTTGCCGAGTAAAGATGTTCGGCATCGGGGAAGCGTTCGATGGGAAGGCTGTGTGCGGCGAATGCCGCAGCACGAACAGAGGCAACACCGGGCAACGTGGTCAGGATCTGGCCGTCGGTCTCGGCGAGTAGCGCCACAATTTCGACATCGAGGGCATCGATATCTGTCCGGAGCCGGCAGAACCGATCCAGGTCACGACCCAGTCGTTGAGCACGTGGCTCCGCATCAGCCGGCGGAGGCAGACACCTGCGCCACCGCTGTAGCCAGTATTGGGCGGTGCTGGTCGTCAATCGGCCCGGGGCCCGGCAGATCAGTGACCGCAATTGCGGTGGTCGTCCTGCAAACGCGACAGCGCACGCCAGTACCGCAAGACCAGTGGACGTCTCCAGCGCCAGCGATCGCCCATGACCGGTCGGCGCTGACAATCCAGGACAGAGGGCATTGAGCTGGTCGTGCAACCGCTGCTGAGCGGACCTTTCGGTCGGCTACCAACCCTCGGCGATGTCGCACCGCCGCCCGTAGCGCTTCTACTGCGGACTGCTGGCTGTAGCGTCGGCCACCGCCCTGACGCGCCATATAGGTCAACGCCGCGCAGTCGCGATCATCGGTTTTGAACCTGCCCGAACCTAGCTGAGTACGAGCCGATTTCGTCTCCGAGGGCGCGAACAGCCGCACTGAACCAGGATGGCGTCGTTCCAGTTCGGCGACCCACGGGCGATGCAGGCTGCCGGTCGCCTCGATCGCGATCACGGGCCTCTCAGGGCCGTGCTTGTTCAGCGCCAGTTCCAACTGGGAGATGCCTTCTCGCGAGACCGACAACGACATCGGATCAGCAAGAAGGCCGGACCCGTTACTGATCCACACCCGATGGAATGCCTTGCCAGGATCTACCGCGACGATCACCGTCGCTGGATCAAGCGCGATCTCCAACAGGTCGTGTCCGGGATCCGGTGTAAATGGGGAGCACGGGCGTAGGTTCCGCTTCAC
>NZ_PDHO01000104.1 GCF_002887815.1 Mycobacterium sp. ENV421
GACATACCCCAAGCCTCAGGCACGACACCCGAAACACTTGTCAGACACGCCCTAGTTCCTACGCCCGTAGCTATCGAGGGTCAGCCGGGCTTAGCGTCGTAGACAGCAGCGACGTAGTGAACAGAGAGGACGTCCGCTCGTGACTTTTGGTCTTCCGAGCCTTCCCAACATTGTGGAGGACGTGATCGAACCGGCGGTGGAAAACGCCGTGAAGGTAGTGACCGCGGTGGGTCGCGCGTTCAGCGATGACGATCACCCGCCGTCGCAAACTCCGCTGCAGCGCACCAACACTGCGCTCTACGGACCCGGCGGTCCGCCCGCTGCACCCCCGCCTGCTCCGGCTCCACCGGCAGACCAGGCCGGCGGATTGAACGACGGTGCCACCAACGCCGGTGACCAGTACAACAAGCACGTCGACGGCGCCGCCCTGACCGATGACAAGCTGGCCACGCTACTCAAGCAGATCTTCGAGTCCAATCAGCAGGCACGCGACAAGATCAACGCGATCCTGGCCGACATCCAGGCCAAGTCCAAGCAGATCGCCCCCGAAATGGGTGACCCGGCATCGGTGATGGCCTTCCAGAAGTACATGGATCAGAAGTTTGGCGAGATCCAAAAGCTGCTCAGCGACTCGCAGGTCGACGCCAAAACCCAAGCCGCCATCATGGATGCTCTCGGCCAGGAGTACCGGACCAACGGACCCAAGTCCGGTGAGGGAGAAGACAAGGGCTCAGGCGGCAGCGAGGGCGACTCCGGGGGAGACTCTTCCGGCGGCAGTGGGGGCGGGGATGCCGCGCCGCCGCCACCGACGCCGGGGCCGGTGCACCGGCCGACGCCGGGGCCGGGACTGACCCGCTGACCGATCCGCTGGCTGGCATGGGCCCAATGGGGATGGGTGGCATGGGCGGGGACCCGCTGTCGTCGCTGGCCGGGCTGGGTTCGGCGCTGCCCGGCATGCTCGGCGGCCTCGGCGCGGGTGGCTCGCCGCTGGACTCGCTCGGCGGCGCTCTGGGCGGGCTGGGATCGGCGCTGCCCGGGCTGGCCTCGCAGTTCTCCGATAAGAACGGCCAGGACCCTGCCAGCACCGACGACAAGTTCTCCGACACCAAGGGCGACGGGAAAGCCGAAAAGCCCGAAGACGCCTTCAAAGACGACCAGGGCAAAACCGATGATCCGCCGGCCGACAAGGGCAAGGAGGACGCCAAGAGCCCCGCAGATCCGAACACGGTGCAGCCGGTCGCCAACACCCCAGCGGCTGCCGCGCCCGCTGCGGCACCGTCAGTCGATGGCCACACGGTGCCCCTGCCAGACGGAACCTCGGTGAACGCGCCTGACGACCAGCGCAAGATTGCACTGGAAGCCGTGATTAACGGGAAGTCGGTCAGTGATGCCTACGGTGGTCAGATCCCGCCGGCGGGCTCACCGGTGATGAATCCGGTCGACCGCAACAGTCTGCGGCCCGGCGACTATGCCCAGTTCGAGGCCAAGCCCGCGGTGATGTACATGGGCAATGGCAAAATCTGGCTAGACGGCCAGCTCAAACCCGTCTCGGCGCTGCCCAGCTCGTCGGACTTCTTGGGCTGGACCGGACCGCCGGCAGCTGGGGGCGGGGCGCAGGCGACGGTGCCGGCGCCAGCAACCGGCACACCGGCATCAGCTTCGGTTACCACGGCCTCGCCGACCGGTAACCACACGGCATAGGGGGAGCACGCAGGATGCAGTCAGAAGCCGAGACGGCCGAACGTACCTACGTCGAGACCTCGCGCACCGGCTTGCTGCTGGTGGAACTGGACGGCACCGGCGGTGTCGTGCGAGTGCAGCTCGAGCCGGAGGTCAACGCCACCTGGTCGGCAGAGACCCTGTCGGAGCGTCTGATGCACCTGCACCGGCTGGCGTTGATGCGGGCCCGCTTCGCGCAGCGCCAACGCATGAACGAACTCGGTGCCGATATGCCGCCGGATGACACCTATCCCAGTGAGGCCGAGATCGCCGCCTACCGCGCCAAATATTTGGATTTTTGAGGCCGCGCTAACCGCCGCGCACCGGGGTTACGCTGGGCAAACAACCCATTGACTGAAAGGACGCCGCCATGGCCAACCAGCTGAGGGTGGATTTCGAGGCCTGGGAGGACCACGCCTCCTGGTGGGACAACGAAAGCGCGGAAGCGGCTCGGCGTATGGCCGCTGACCCCGATGCCCTTGAAGCTGCTCGGCATGCCTTCGGCAAGATCGGCTCCTCGACAGTCGGGCAGGCGTACGCCGACACCTTGGCTGCTCGTCACGAGCTCGGCCAGCGCCTGGCCGCCAACGCCCAGGCTGTCGCCAACCACATCCGCAGCAACCTGCAGACCTACGCCGATCAAGAGCACGAGAACCAGCAGACGCTGCGGACCTAGGGCGTGTCCGATAAATGTGGCAGCCAGACGGTGATGGCACGTAGGACTGCTG
>NZ_PDHO01000105.1 GCF_002887815.1 Mycobacterium sp. ENV421
ACCACCGAGGACCACCTGAAATCCGACTCGCCCACCGGCAAAGTTAACGGCATTGCATGCAGGGGAACGTTGTCTCAGGCGTCCGGTGGCGGTGGTGCGACATACGGTTCACCGATCGCGCTGGGGTCGAACCGGGGGTCGGTCGGCACAAGGTAGGCCGCGAACAGACCGCGCATGTGCTCGTAGATCTCATCGCGGGTCCTGCGCAGCACCGCGGTGATGATCTCTTCGAGTTCCACGTTGGTGTAGGCGCTCATCGCTTCTGGCGCGATGTCGAGGTCGAGAAGATTGCCCCAGCTGTCGAATCGAGCGCGCACGTCATCGTGCAGCATCGGCACGTTGATCCCCTCCACAGCGTCGAGGAACGCCTTGTTGCGGGCGCGCCAGTGCGCTATAGCAGCTTCGGCCTGGGCGACGTACTGATCGTCAGTCAGCGTCATGTCTTCTTATCTCTTCTCTCAGAACGGGATTCACGCGCCTCAACCCTGCCCTTGACCGGTTCGGCGTTCGGCGGGGTCGTCAGACGCAGCCGCTTCTCCTCATAGAGGCGCTTGTCATCCTCACCGCCGCCGCGGCCGGGACCACCCATCATCGGCGGCATCATGCCCATTGGTGCGCCCATCCCGGCGCCGCCCCCGGCACTGCCCACTGTCGGGGTCGCGCCCGTTCCCACGGTGGGCGCCGGGGCTACCGCCGGGGCGGCAGCTGCTGAGGCCGGCGCCGCAGCAAGGCCCCCGTCACCCGCCGAGGCAGGCTCGGTATCCCCAGGCTCGGCACCCCCACCACTACCGTCACCCATCCCGAGATCACCGGGACCGCCGCCCTCACCCAATGATGGGTCAGACCCACCAGGTTGTCTGCCTGCGAGACCTTGCAGCGCCGAGGCGCCGCCTTGAGCCAGGCCGCTGACGAGCTGGGTACCGGTCTGCTGAACTTGGTTCGCGGCGCCGCTGAGCGCACCAAGGAGGCCGCCAGCCGCGCCGGCCACCACTCCGAGCACCGTGGGCAACAATGTCTGCAGCATCTCCGCGCCACCGCCAGCGGGATCACCCAGGGGGTTACCGGCCGGACCCGTGCCGTCTGCGGCATCACCGGAAGTGGGCAGCGACCCATCCTCGGTGCCCGGTGCCGCTCCTGGCTGCCCCGGAACCCCGGGAGGTGTAGTGGCGGTAGTGGTTGCGACGCCCGGCTCCAGAGGCTTGGCTTGCAGCTGCCCGCCTGCGGTGTAGGTGGTGTAGCTGTTGATCGCTTGTTGGTGGGCTGCAGCCAGTTCGGATTGAAGCTGCTTCACGACAGCGGTGTAGCGTCCACCGCTCTGCGCGTTGTGCGCGGCCGCCGCGCGTAGCCGCTGCTCCAGAGCAGCGAAGTGTTGCGGGGTGGGGATATTGGCGCGGGCCTGACGAAAGTTGTTGGCCTGCACGGTCGCATCCCGCGACAAGGCACGCGACTGATCGGCGTGGCGGATGTAGGTCGACTCCAGCGTGGCCAGGTGTGTGCTGGCCTGGTCAGCGGCTGAGGAGTCCCAATTCTGCTCACTGGTCCACCGGGCCGAGCGCACCGACTGCGCGGCCGAATCAAGTTGAGCGGCATGGGTATTCAACGCCTGTCCGGCGGTCTCCAGCGCTTCGGGGCCAGGACCTCCGTGCATGAGTGCGGCGATCTCCTTGCCGGACGTTGGCTGCACCCCCGGCGTCGGAATGGGGGGTGCGACCAGCGATGGGCCCCCGATCGACGGGGCATCACCCACCGGGACGGAGGCCGCACGTCCCCGAGAGCCGGGGGCCAGGGACGCGGCGTTGGCCTGCTCCTGGTCTTCGTAGGTGGTGGCGGAGCTGTGCATCCGTGAGCTGGCCTGGGCGGTCTTGTGGTTGACGGCCATGGTGGCGTTGACCAGCTCACTGATCGACGCCGATAGCGCGTAGGCGATCTTCACCGACGTTGCGTCTGCCGCTGCGGGCGTGACCGCCGGCGCGGGTGCCGCCGCCTCGGAGCTGGCCGTCGACAGACCAGCCCCGGCGGCGCGCACACCGTCGGGGTCGATGAAGAGATTTGCGCTACTGGCCATGAAGCAACCTTGAACTAGGGCGTGTCTGACAAGTGTTTCGGGTGTCGTGCCTGAGGCTTGGGGTAT
>NZ_PDHO01000011.1 GCF_002887815.1 Mycobacterium sp. ENV421
ACGCATGCAACAACTCCTCAGCTAGGAGCTGTTGCACTAGACCCCTGAACCCAAGCGCGGATTCTCCACGACAACCCCCACGCTCGGTGGAACTGCTAGCGCCAGCGGTCCAGGATCTCGTTGGCCCGCACGCTCAGCGCCCGCTGCCAGAACGGCCCGAAGCTGATCCGCCCCACCCCCAGCGGCCCGAACGACGCCGGGTCGTCGGACTCCGGCAGCGCGATCGCGTTGATCGGTAGCGGCAGCTCAGTTGCCAAGCGGCGCAACGTCTCCGGTTCGTGACGGCCCACCGGGTACAGCACGTCGGCTCCGGCGGCCGCCGCCTCGGTCAGCCGGGCGATCGCCCGGTCCACCCGGTCGGCGTCGTCGCCGTCGTTGCGCAGGAACAGGTCGGTGCGGGCGTTGACCACCACGTGCACCCCGGCGCTGTCGGCGGCGGCACGCAGCGCGCCCACCAGTTCGGCATGCTCGGCTGAGGATCGCAGTCGCTTGCCCTCACTGTGCACGGTGTCCTCGATATTGAGGCCCACCGCGCCGGCGCTCAGCAGCCCATCGATGAGGCGCTCGGCAGGCTGTGCGTAGCCGGACTCGATGTCCACCGAGACCGGCACATCCACCGCCGAGGTGATCTGGGTGACGCGGGCGACGACGTCGTCGAAACTCATCCCCTCGCCGTCGGGCTTGCCGACGGAATCGGCCATCGGATGGCTGCCGACGGTCAGCGCCGCGAACCCGGCCGCCACCGCCAGGTTCGCCGACCAGGCATCCCACACCGTCGGTAACACCACCGGATTGCCCGGCTGATGCAACGCCAGCAGTGCGTCGGCGTGCTTGGCAAGACTGCTCGTACCGGACATCGGGTCCCCTATCTGTCGGCGTGATCCTGGGCTGTCCAACACGACTGCCGCAACGCCATTCCCGACGTGACCTGTCTCACGTTGAGATCCGAATGTGGCTAGCATCGGGTGTCGTACTGTGATCCATAACACCTTCAGCCCAGGGAGGTCCCCTTGTCCACCACCACAGAATTGGCCGAACTTCACCATCTGATCGGTGGATTGCGGCGCTGCGTGAGCTCGTTGCAGAGCCGTTACGCCGACAGTCCGGCAATGCGCCGAATCGTCAACGATGCCGAGCGCATCCTCAATGACGTGGAACTTCTTGATATCGACGCCAATGAGCTTGCCCTAACCCAGCAAACGGCCGTGTCGTCAACCGAGAAGATCGGGATCCCCGACACCCCTTACGACTCCGCCTTCTGGCGCGACGTCGACGACGAGGGCGTGGGCGGCCACAACCGCCGCTGACCCGAATTTAACCGGGTGCCGTGATCTGGGTACCCTCCGATGAGTTCATGCGAAGGGGATCACAGTAGATGAGCGCACCTGCGGCTAACCGCCCGAAGACCGGCGTCTTCTCACCCGGCCGTGCCCAGATACCGCAACGCACGCTGCGGACCGACAACTGGCTGAAAGCGCCGATCTGGACCGACCTCGGATTCGCGGCTTTCGTCATCTACGCGACGGTGCGCGCGTTCCAGCGGGACCACTTCTTCGTCCCGCAGTACCACTACCTGACGCCGTTCTATTCGCCGTGCCTGAGCAAGGCATGCGGTGAGGCGAGCGACTTCTGGCCGCAGATCCTGCCGACGACCGGCCTGCTGTCGTTGCTGCCGTACGCCTTCCTGTCACTGCCGTTCCTGCTGCTGTTCCGGTTGACCTGCTACTACTACCGCGGCGCCTACTACCGCTCGGTGTGGCAGTCCCCGACGGCGTGTGCCGTGGCCGAGCCGCACGCGAAATACACTGGCGAGACCCGCTTTCCGCTGATCATCCAGAACACCCACCGGTACTTCTTCTACATCGCCGGCATCATCTCGCTGATCAACACCTACGACGCGATCGTGGCGTTCCACTCCGAAACCGGCCCCGGTGGCTTCGGATTCGGCCTGGGCAACATCATCCTCGTCGGCAACGTGGTGATGCTGTGGGTCTACACGATCTCCTGCCACTCCTGCCGGCACGTGACCGGCGGACGGCTCAAGCACTTCTCCAAGCATCCGGTCCGGTACTGGATCTGGACCCAGGTCAGCAAGCTGAACACCCGGCACAAGCTGTACGCCTGGATCACGCTCGGCACCCTGATGTTCACCGATTTCTACGTCATGCTGGTGGCCAGCGGCACCATCTCTGACCTGAGATTTGTTGGCTGAGAAGAACTTTCAAACCCATAGCTTGAGCGAGGTCAAATGACGGTGGAAGTCGAACGGCATTCCTACGACGTGGTCGTGATCGGTGCCGGCGGCGCAGGCCTACGAGCGGTGATCGAGGCCCGGGAACGCGGTCTCAAAGTCGCCGTGGTGACGAAGTCACTGTTCGGCAAGGCGCACACCGTCATGGCCGAGGGCGGCTGCGCGGCGGCGATGCGCAACGTCAACACCAAGGACAGCTGGCAGGTGCACTTCGGTGACACCATGCGCGGCGGCAAGTTCCTGAACAACTGGCGGATGGCCGAGTTGCACGCGCAGGAAGCCCCCGACCGGGTCTGGGAGCTGGAGACCTACGGCGCACTGTTCGACCGCACCAAAGACGGCAAGATCAGCCAGCGCAACTTCGGTGGCCACACCTACCCGCGCCTGGCGCACGTCGGTGACCGCACCGGGCTGGAGATCATCCGGACCCTGCAGCAGAAGATCGTCTCGTTGCAGCAGGACGACAAGAAGGAACTCGGCGACTACGAGGCCCGGATCAAGGTCTTCCACGAGTGCTCGATCACCGATCTGATCAAGGATGGCGACAAGATCGCCGGCGCCTTCGGCTACTGGCGCGAGACCGGCAAGTTCATCCTGTTCGAGACGCCCGCCGTGGTGCTCGCCACCGGCGGCATCGGTAAGTCGTTCAAAGTGTCGTCGAACTCGTGGGAGTACACCGGCGACGGGCACGCGCTTGCCCTGCGCGCGGGTACCGGCCTGATCAACATGGAGTTCATCCAGTTCCACCCGACCGGCATGGTCTGGCCGCTGTCGGTGAAGGGCATCCTGGTCACCGAGGGTGTCCGCGGTGACGGCGGTGTTCTGAAGAACTCCGAAGGCAAGCGGTTCATGTTCGACTACATCCCCGACGTGTTCAAGGGGCAGTACGCCGAATCCGAGGAAGAAGCCGATCAGTGGCTCAAGGACAACGACTCGGCACGCCGCACCCCTGACCTGCTGCCTCGCGACGAGGTTGCCCGTGCCATCAACGACGAGGTCAAAGCCGGCCGCGGAACCCCGCACGGCGGCGTCTACCTCGACATCGCCTCCCGCATGCCCGCCGAGGAGATCAAGCGCCGGCTGCCGTCGATGTACCACCAGTTCATCGAGCTGGCCGAGGTCGACATCACCAAGGACATGATGGAAGTCGGTCCGACCTGTCACTACGTGATGGGCGGCATCGAGGTCGATCCCGACACCGGCGCCGGCGCGACGCAGGGCCTGTTCGCCGCGGGCGAGTGCTCGGGCGGTATGCACGGCTCGAACCGACTGGGCGGCAACTCGCTGTCCGACCTTCTGGTGTTCGGCCGGCGTGCCGGGCTCGGTGCGTCCGACTACGTGCGGGCACTCTCGGAACGTCCCGCGGTGTCGGACGCGGCGGTCGACGCGGCCGCCAAGCTGGCGCTCGCGCCGTTCGAGCCGAAGGACAACCCCGAGAACCCCTACACCCTGCACGCCGAGCTGCAGCAGTCGATGAACGACCTGGCGGGCATCATCCGCAAGGAGGGTGAACTCGAAGAGGCGCTGGGCAAGATCGACGAGCTCAAGGCCCGCTACGCCAACGTCGTCGTCGAGGGCGGCCGGATCTTCAACCCGGGCTGGCACCTGGCGATCGACATGCGCAACATGCTGCTGGTCAGCGAGTGCGTGGCCAAGGCGGCGTTGGCGCGCACGGAAAGCCGTGGCGGACACACCCGCGACGACTTCCCCAAGATGGACTCGCACTGGCGGAACAAGCTGCTGGTGTGCCGGGTCGCGCCGGGCGAAGCGGACGCGGTCGTGCCCGACGTGACGGTGACGCCTGAACAGCAGCCCGTGATGCGGCCCGATCTGCTGGCGACGTTCGAGCTGAGCGAACTCGAGAAGTACTACACCGAAGATCAATTGGCCGAGCACCCTGACCGGAAGGGCTGAGAATGGCTGCTTACGACGCAAAACTGCGGGTTTGGCGCGGCGACGAGGACGGCGGCGACCTGCAGGACTACACCGTCGAGGTCAACGACGGCGAAGTGGTGCTCGACATCGTGCACCGGCTGCAGGCCACCCAAGCCGGCGACCTCGCCGTGCGGTGGAACTGCAAGGCCGGCAAGTGCGGTTCGTGTTCCGCCGAGATCAACGGCAGGCCGCGGCTCATGTGCATGACCCGGATGTCGACGTTCGATGAGGACGAGGTCGTCACGATCACTCCGCTGCGAACGTTCCCGGTGATGCGCGATCTGGTCACCGATGTGTCCTTCAACTACGAGAAGGCGCGGGAGATCCCGTCGTTCACTCCCCCGAAGGATCTGCAGCCGGGCGACTACCGGATGCAGCAGGAGGACGTGAACCGCAGCCAGGAGTTCCGCAAGTGCATCGAGTGCTTCCTGTGCCAGAACGTGTGCCACGTCAACCGTGACCACGAGGAGAACAAGAAGTCGTTCGCCGGCCCGCGCTACCTGATGCGCCAGGCCGAGTTGTCGATGCATCCGCTGGACACCATCGACCGCCGCGACATGGCCCAGGACGAAAACGGCCTCGGCTTCTGCAACATCACCAAGTGCTGCACCGAGGTGTGCCCCGAGCACATCAAGATCACCGACAACGCGCTGATCCCGATGAAGGAGCGCGTCGCCGACAAGAAGTACGACCCGGTGGTCTGGCTGGGCAACATTTTGTTCCGCAAGAAGTAGCTCCCTCGCGCGAGCAGACGCGAACGCCCCCGACACGCTGAGTGTTCGGGGGCGTTTTGCGTCTGCTCGCCAGTGCAGGTTCCCGTTGGCGCAAGCGTGAGTAGCCTCGAATAGATGGGGACAGTCCACAGCATCAACGACATCCGCACCGCGATTCGCGAGCTGTCCGCCCGCGCCGAGCTGGCCCGCAAGCAGGGTCGGACCGCCGATGCGGACGAACTCGAACAGCGCGTCGCCGGCTATCGCGACGAACTCGCCGAGAAGCGCTGACCGAAGGCGGAGATCAGGCTGGGCTAGATGCCCAGTCTGCGAAATGTGCTGCGGTGGAACACAATCGGCGGCACGTCATGCACAGTGATGTCCTGGACCCGCAGTACCACGATGGTGTGGTCGCCGGCCGGCACCAACTGATCGATCGAGCTCTGCATCCACACGCTGGTGCCGTGCACGAACACCGCACCGCTTTCATGAGAGTGCGTCTCCAGCCCGGCGAAGCGGTCGCCGGTCTTGGCTGCCAGCGTGCGGGCCGCCGCGTCGTGCGATTCGCCGAGCAGGCTGATGCCCAGGGACGGCAGGTCCTTCAGCTTGGGCCAGGTCTCGGAATTGTTCTGCACACAGAACGAGACCAGCGGCGGGTCCAGCGACACCGGCACGAAGGTGCTGGCGGCCAGGCCCACCCGGACGCCGTCGACTTCCGCGGCGATCGCGATGACACCGGACGGGAAATGGCCGAACGCCTCACGCAGCGAGGCGGGGCTCAGCTCTGTGTTGCTCATAGCGTTGACATCTTCCCACGTCGCGCCCGGCCGCGGCCAGAATGAATCCCGCCCAGAGGGCAATTGAGACTCCTGGGGGCGGGCACAGCTCAAATCTTCGTTGAGTAGCCTTGGACAGTGCCGAACGTCTCCATCCTGTCCGTGCTGCGTGACCGCGCCGATACGACGCCAGATGCCGTCGCCTTCACGTTCACCGACTACGACCGGGACTGGAATGGCGTCGCCGAAAGTCTGACCTGGTCTCAGGTGTACCGCCGCACCCTCAACGTCGCACGGGAGATCAGCCAGCAGGGCGTCCCGGGCGACCGGGCGCTGATCATCGCGCCGCAGGGCCTGGACTACATCGTCGCGTTCCTGGGCGCCATGCAGGCCGGCTTCATCGCCGTCCCACTCTCGGTGCCCGTGCCCGGGTCGCATGACGAGCGGGTCAGCGCGGTGGTGACGGACACGTCGCCGACAGTCGTGCTGACCACCTCCGCGGTGTTCGAGGTGGCCGCGCAGTACGTCGACGACGGCGCCGCCGTGATCGCCACGATTGCCGTGGACACCCTCGACCTCGACGCACCCGGCGCCGACAGCGTCGAGGTGCCCGACGGCCCCGACATCGCCTATCTGCAGTACACATCGGGATCGACCCGGCTGCCGGCCGGCGTGATGATCTCGCACCGCAATATGGTGGCGAACTTCGACCAGTTGATGGCCGACTACGTGCCACACTTCGGCGGCGAGTTCCCACCGGGTACCAGCCTGGTCTCCTGGCTGCCGTTCTACCACGACATGGGCCTGATGCTCGGGATCGGTGCTCCGATCTTCAGCGGGCACCCGGCCGACCTGATGAGCCCGATCGCGTTTCTGTCCCGGCCGGCGCGGTGGCTGCAGGCGCTGGCACGCCACCCGAAAGCATGGTCGGGTGCACCGAACTTCGCCTTCGACCTCACCGCGCGCCGCAGCACCGACGAGGAATTGGACGGCCTCGACCTCGGCGGCGTCATCGGCATCATCAACGGAGCCGAGCGGATCCATCCCGACACCCTGGTGCGGTTCAATGAGCGGTTGGCGCCCAACGGTTTTCGTCCCGAAGCGATGGCACCGTCCTACGGTCTGGCGGAGGCGACGGTCTACGTCGCCAGCAGCACCGCGAATGAGGTGCCGGAGGTGGTCGAGTTCGACGCCGACGAACTGACCCAGGGCAACGCCATTCGCAAGCCCGGTGGCACCCAGCTGCTGCGGTACCAACTGCCGACATCGCCGCTGGTGCGGATCGTCGACGCCGATACCTGCGAGACGTGCCCGGACGGCACGGTCGGCGAGATCTGGACGCATGGCGAGAATGTCTCGGCCGGATACTGGCGCAAACCCGAGCAGACCGGTTCCGCCTTCGGCGCGACGCTGGCCGGCCCGGCGGGCGACGTCCCCGCGACCGGTTGGCTGCGGACCGGTGATCAGGGCTTCGTCTCCGAGGGTGACCTGTTCATCGTGGGGCGCATCAAGGACATGCTGATCGTGCGCGGCCGCAACCACTACTCCGACGACATCGAGGCGACGGTGCAGAAGATCACCCGGGGCCGGGTCGCAGCGATCGCGGTGGCCGATGAGGAGACCGAAAAGCTGGTCACCGTCGTCGAATTGAAGAACCGCGACGATACCGACCTCGAGTCAGTGAAAAGCGATGTGGTCGCGGCTATTTCGCGGGCTCACGGTCTGCAGGTGGCTGACATCGTCCTGGTGGAGCCCGGGTCCATACCGACCACCACCAGCGGCAAGATCCGCCGGGCCGGGTGCGTCGAACAGTATCGGCAAGGACAGTTCGTGCGGTTGGATGCGTAGCTGATCATCCGATGTGGTTCACCCTGCTGGTGATGGCCGTGGCCGTCAGTCTGGAACCGTTCCGCATCGGCATGTCGGTGGTGATGCTGAATCGTCCCCGCCCGCATCTGCAGTTGGCCGCGTTCCTGTGCGGCGGCTTCGTGATGGGTTTGTCGGTCGGCGCGGTGGTGTTGTTCGCGCTGGAATCGCACATACCGGCCTCGGCGCATTTCACCCTCCCACGGGTGCAGATCGTGATCGGTGCGCTGGCCCTGGCGGCCGCGGCGATTCTGGCCGTCACCAAGGGCCGCCGCGACCGGACGGTGCCGGCGTGGTTGAGCCGTCTGCTCGACGGTCCGTCGCTGTGGGTCGCCGGAGTCGCCGGTCTGGGGATCGCGCTGCCCTCGGTGGACTACCTGGCGGCGCTGGCCGTGATCGGCGCGGGCACCGCCGATCCCGCGATGCGGTTTGCGGCGCTGCTCACGTTCACCGTGATCGCATTCGCACTCGTCGAGATTCCGCTGCTGGCCTATCTGGCGGCCCCGCAGCGCACGCATGCGGCGATGACCCGACTGCACGGCTGGGTTCGGGCGCGGCGACGCCGCGAGGTGGCGGTGCTGCTGGCCGTGGTCGGCGTCGTGTTACTCGCGGCGGGTCTTCTCGGCGTCTGATCCCTGTCGGCCGTCTGGATCAGTGCGCGCTGGGGCCGTGGTTCAACACATACTGCAGCCCCGCCGTCAGCTGCGACAGCGGATCGCTGCCGCCACCGAAGGCGGCCTGCGTGGCCGGCGCCGTGACGGCGGCCGGGTCGTAACCGTTCACGGGGTCGACCTCGATCGGCGCGGTCAACGGGTCATCGTTGCGCGAATACCCGGCATCCACTGAGGGTTTCAGCACCGCATCCAGCTGCCTGAGTGTCCCTTCGTCCACGCCGAGGTACTTGAACGGCAACACCAACGGCAGGTGCTGTTCCGGGATCAAGTACGTCGTCGTCTTCGCGCCCCGGGAGTTGACCGTGGTCCTGATGTTCTGCGGCGGCACCATGCTCGGATTGGTGAACGCGACGGCGGTGTGACCGGTCGCCAGCCCCACGACCGCATTCGCCAGCGCCATCCAGTTGTCCTGGCGGTCCGGCCAGTCGGCGATGCTGTCGTAGGCCGACACGAAGCGGTACGAGTCGTACTGGCTGTCGACCTGCGGGGGGATCCGGTAGTCCAGTGCCGGAACGACACTGCCGACCGGGAAGTTCTGGGCCAGGAAGCCCGCCCCGAAGGCGTGCGGGGAGATCGGATCGCCGTACGTGGCGAACGACAACTGATCCGGTGGCGGCGCGTTCGGATCGGTGGCCAACCGGTTCTGCACGGCGTTGAGCACCATCGCGCCCTCGGACAACCCGATCGCGGTACCCGGGCCGCCCGCCTGAACCGCCCGGAGGACGTTGCCCTCGCCCTCATCGACCGATTCGCCGATGCTCGGGCCGTCGATACCCAGACCCGGGAAGTTGTCGTCGAGCTTGCCGATACCGGGGAACAACCGCTCCAGGGTGTGGCCCTGAACCTGGCCGGCGGGATAGTCCACGATTTGCCGGTCCAAGCCCGGGAACCACTGGGCGCCGGTACGGCGGATGTACTCGTCGTACGGGATGCCCAGCACGTGCGCACCACCGAGGGCATAGCCCCGGCCGGGCGTGCCGATCGGCGTCGGCCCGTCACCCTGCGACCCGCCCGGTGACGGTTGGTCGGCGGCGGCGACTCCGCCCGTGGCGCACACCGTGATCAGCGTTGTCGCCGCAGCGAGTAGCTTCTTCATGCTTTGACGCTCCCCTGCGAGCTCGATCGTGACGGCCACCAGTTCGCTTTTCCTACCAGCGTAGCCATGGCGGGTACGGTCACGGTCCGGACCAGGAACGTGTCCAGCAAGATCCCGGCGCCGATGACGAACCCGCCCTGAACCACGGTACCGATGCTGGAGAACAACAGGCCCCACATCGACGCCGCGAAGATCAATCCGGCCGCGGTGATCACGCCACCGGTCGACGACAACGTCCGGATCACCCCGTAGCGGGTGTTGTCCGCGGACTCGTCCCGCAGCCGCGACGCGAACAACAGGTTGTAGTCGGCGCCCACGGCCACCAACACGACGAAGGCCAGCGGCGGCACCGTCCAGTGCAACTGCTGATGGAACAAGTACTGGAAGACCAGTACGCCGATACCGAGCGCCGCGAAGTACGAAAGCACCACCGAACCAACCAGATACAGCGGCGCGATCACCGCCCGCAGCAACAGCATCAACGTCAGCAGCACCACGATCATCGTGATCGCGATGATGAAGCGGATGTCCTTCTGGTAGTAGTCGCGGGTGTCGCGCAGCGCGGCGGGATACCCGCCCATCGAGATCGTGGCATCCGCCAGATACGTATTCGGCTGCGCGCTGCGGGCGGCGTCCCTGATCGCGTTGACCTGATCCATCGCCGCGGCGCTGAACGGATCGAGCTTGGTCAGCACCAGATACCGAACCGAGTGCCCGTCCGGTGAGATGAACATCTTCGACGCCATCTTGAAATCGGGCAGCTCGAGAACCTCGGGCGGAATGTTGAACCCCGCCATCGCCGGCGATGCGGCGTTCTGCTTCATCGACAGCAGGAACGCGGCCGCCTGATCGAGTCCGGTACGCATCAGCTTGATCTGGTCGACGACCTGGTCCACGCCGTTGGCCACGTCCCGACTTCCGCTGGCGGCGCGATCAGCCCCCTGCCGGAGCTTGGTCGTGCCCGCCTTCGCGCCGCCGGGCGAGTCGAGCCCCATCTGGCGCATCAGCTTCGTCAGCCGGCCGAACGCGTCATTGAGCTGGTTGAGCGTCGCGTTGAGGGACTGCTTGTCCTGCATCGACTGCAATTGCGTTGCCAGCGAATTGATCTCGTCGAGGGTGCCGTCATTGCGGGCGTCGACCAAAGCCTGGAAATGCCCACGGGTCTCTGCGCAGGACGGATCCAGGTCGCACACCGCATTGCCGTGTAGCGCGACCAGCACCGGGCCCACCCAGGCGAACATGTCCCGGGCCGCCGTGAAGCTCACACCCATCGAATTGCCGAGCCGGTTGACCGCGTTGACCAGCTTGGTCGCGACTTCGACGTTCTTGACCAGCTTGTCGCCGCCGTACTGGCCCTTGATGGAGCCGAACGCGTCGACCACGCTCTGCACGCTGCTGGTGATCTGACCGACCTGACCCCGCACGTCGCCGAGATTGTTCGCCAGCGTGTCGGCGCCGCCGGCCAGCCGGTTCAGGCTGCCCATGTTCTCGGCGATCATCGCCGAGCCGGTGCCCAGCCGGTCGCCGACCAGGCCGGCCTGATAGGTGGCACGGAACTCCTGCGGCACCTCACCCAGGGGCCGGGTGATACCGCTGACCATCGAGATGTTCGGCACCTGACTGATGCGCTCCGCCATCTGCTCGAGGTCGGCAAGCGCCCGCGGGTTACGCAGATCGCGTGGCGAGCGGACCAGCACGTAGGACGGAATCGACTGGTTGAGATCGAAATGCCGCTCCAGAGCGGTGTAACCCACCGAACTCGGGGCCCCCGGTGCGACGGCCTTGCGGTCGTCGTAGTTGTAGTGCGCCAGCCCCACACAGCTGGCCAACAGGATCAGGATCAACACGCTGGCCACCAGATGTGCCCGCGGTCTGCGCACGATGCGGATGCCGGACCGCCGCCACCACCGTGCGGTCAACTCGCGGCGAGGCGTGATCCAACCGCGCGGGCCGGCCAGCGCAATGATGGCCGGCAACAACGTGATCGCGGCCAGGAAGGATACCCCGACGCCGACCGCCGATGACACACCGACGGTCGAGAACACCCCCATCTTGGCGAAGCTGATGCCCAGGAACGTGATTCCGATGGTGGCCGCGGATGCGGTGATCACCTTGCCCACCGAGTTCAATGCCAGCCGCACCGCCGCGTCGGAGTCCTCGCCGCGGCGCATGTAGTCGTGGTAGCGGCTGATCAGGAAGACGGCGTAATCCGTTCCCGCACCGGCGATGATCGCGCTCAACAGGATGATCGCCTGGTTGGACACCCCCAGACCGGTGGTGTGTGACAAACCTGCGACCACGGATTGCGCGATCACCAGCGAGATTCCGATGCCGATCAACGGCAGCAGCATGGTGATCGGATTGCGGTACACGATCAACAGCACGAGGAGCACCAGCACACCGATCGCGATCTCGATCGGCAGGCGGTCTCGTTCGCCGGCCACGGTGAGGTCGGCGACGGTGGCCGCGGGTCCGGTCAGGTGCACCTCCAGCGGGCTGCCCGCGGTGCTCTGTTTGACGATGTTGGCCACTCGGTTGTAGGCCTCATAGGACTGCGGGGTCCCCAACGCGCCCGCGAGTCCGACCGGCACCACCCAGGACTTGTTGTCCTTACTCGTCAAAAACGAACGCAGAGCAGGTGTTCCGACGAAATCCTGCAACATCACGACGTCGTGCTGGTCGTCGCGCAATGCGGTGACCAGCTTGCGGTAGGTGGCTTCGTGAGCGGGCGTCAAACCCCGCTCGTCGGTCAGCACCACCAAGAGCAGATCGTCACCGCCGGGTTCTTTGAACGCCTCGGTCATCTGCCGCGCCGCCACGCTGGACGGCGCATCGCCCGGCAGCATCGACAACGGATGTTTCTGGGCCATCTCGGTCAGGCTCGGAAAGGTCAGCGGCAACGCAACCGCCAGGGCAACCCAGACACCGATCACAGCCCAGGGCCACCGCACCACAAAATCGGTCAGCCGTCGCACAATTTCCTCACACCGCGCGAGGCCTTGCGGCCCCGTGCCCCTTCACTGCATCGAACTTCACGAAATCCAACACTTCACTGAATCCAACACTTCACTGAATCCAACACTTCACTGAATCCAACAAAAGGCGTCACCAATGCCCGCTGTCGGCGATCCGTCCACACACCGACTTCATCGCGGCGATGTAGCGAGCGACCGATTTCTGGGCGGTTGGATTGTCCGGAAACATCACCGCCATCGCGGTGCCGGCCTCATACCGGAATATATAGATCGTCAGCTGGTAGCTGAAGCGGCCGTCGGAGTAGATCCCGATGTTGTTCGAATAGCCCATGTCAGCGGCCGCGAGCACGGCGTTGAGCGGTGCGGCGCCGCCATGCAGGAAGTTCGAGACCGGGAAGTTCGGGTGCGGCTTCTCCAACCACGGAGCCAGCTCGAGCACCCGGTAATACGGCACCCGCGCCAGGCTCAGGCCGGAATCGAACGACGTCTGCGCCGCCCAAGCGGCCTCGCCGAACGTCGTCGCGGCGATCGGCACGGTGATCGGCACCAGGCCGGTGAACCAGCCCTGAGTGGTGAAGTTGTCCGAGGTTCTGCGGGTGTCCCGAGGCGTGAGCCCGTAATACGTTGTCGCACCCGTCAATTCATGTTCCACCATGGCGGTGCAGGCATACAGACCGCCGACGAAGCGAACGCCGGCCGCGGTACACGCCGCGTCGAATCGCGCGGTCTGATCGGCGTCCAAGATCATCTCGCCGACCATGTCAGCGACCGTCGGCTCCAGGGCGTTCCCCAACGGCAGCGGGAACTCGGGAAGCGTGCCGTTGTTGTTCTCGGCAAACTCGATCCATTCCCGGACCTCCGGCGAATCGACCGTCAGATCCGCGGTGGCGTCGCGCTCCTGGATGCAGAAATCGTCGAAGCTGCCGGCCTCGGGCAGCGCCATCGGCTGTCCGGTCATGGTCAGTGACGTGTACATGCCGTGCGCCTCGAGCATGGTGATCCCGATCAGCGCCGCATCCCCGTGAACATGGTCGATGCTGGCATAAAAATCGAAGTGATCGTCACTTTGCACGACACCGAAAGAAAAGCAGCCCCATTCCATGGGAGTCGGAATGTCGACGATGTGTTTGCGCGCATCCTCGGCCGCCATGACGCCGTTGTCGATCGGTTCGAATTCAATATCGGCGGGATCGGTGATGGTGCGCCTGACAATATCGCCGGACCCCGCGTATTCGAACCAGCTCCGATACGTGTCGTGGCGGCGAAGATACGCGTTCAGCGCGTGATTCATGGCGTCGATATCGCACTGGCCAGGCACTTCGCAGGTGGCGATGATCTGCCGCGAATAGTCGAGTCCGGCCTTGTCCTGTTCGTAGACGCCGCGAATGTGTTGACCCTGCATATAGCTGACGGGCACCGAACTGACGGGCGCTTGACGCGCCTTTTCCATTGCGGCCTTTGTCGGGTGCCAGGAAATCACCACACCGGGGCTCGGCGACCAATCATCGATTGTGCCGATGGTTATCTTCCCGATGTGCAAAATTCCCCTCCCGGGTCTACAGCGGCTACGGCCTGGAGACCGGCAACCTGGTGGCCAGACCAAGATAGCGCCTGTCGCTGTGGCGGTTCGCCGTCGACCCGTAAAGCCCCTGGTCACAAGTAGTGACTAAAGGCCCTAAATAAACCGGTAACGCCTGGCCACGCACCCGTCGACACCAGGGTGAAAGCCGTTCGTTCAGCAACGCCCGTGCAATACTGACCGTCGGGAGATGAGCCGGCCGTCGCTGTCGGGAGATGACCGAGCCGTGGCCGTTCGGAAGTTGTTCCTGGCCCTGACGTGGTCTCCCACGACAGCACTGCGACACTTCACCGGCCCGATGCGGAGAACACAACCTGATGGCACCCACCGAACGTCCGACGCAGCAGACGCCTCGTTTTGCAATCATCGGTTACGCGGCACGTCTTCCCGGAGCCGCGGATGCGGACCAGTACTGGGACGTCCTGCACAGCGGCCGGGACGCGATTTCAGAGGTGCCGGCCGACCGGTGGGACATCGAGGAGTTCTTCGACTCCGACCCGGACGCGGCAGGCAAGATGGTCACCCGGCGAGCCGGGTTCGTCGACGACGTCACCGGGTTCGACGCACCGTTCTTCGGGGTCTCAGCGCGCGAAGCCAACCTGATGGATCCGCAGCACCGACTGCTGCTGGAGACCGCATGGCAGGCGGTCGAGCATTCCGGCACTGCGCCAACGACTTTGGCGAACAGCAGAACCGGCGTTTTCGTCGGCTTGGCCACCCATGACTTCCTGGGCATGGCATCCGATGCGCTGACCTACCCCGAGATCGAGGCCTATCTGGCAATCGGCACGTCCAGCGCAGCCGCCGCGGGCCGGATCAGCTACCGGTTGGGGCTGCAGGGCCCCGCGGTCACCGTCGACACGGCGTGCAGCTCCTCGCTGGTGGCGATTCACCAGGCCTGCCAGGCACTGCTGCTGGACGAATGCGACCTGGCACTGGCCGGCGGGGTGAACGTCATGCTCAGCCCGGCCACCATGATCACGTTCTCGCACTCCCGCATGCTGGCGCCCGACGGCAAGTGCAAGACCTTCGACGCCTCGGCCGACGGTTACGTACGCGGCGAGGGGTGCGGTGTCATCGCCATCAAGCGACTGGACGACGCGCTCCGCGACGGCGACCACATCCGCGCCGTGATCCGCGGCAGCGCGGTCAACCAGGACGGCGCCTCGGGCGGGCTGACCGTACCCAACGGCGTCGCTCAGCAGCGCGTGATCGCCGAGGCGCTGGAGCGGGCCGGCCTGACACCCACCGACATCAACTACCTGGAAGCCCACGGAACCGGGACGTCGCTGGGTGACCCCATCGAGGTCCAGGCCGCGGCCGCCGCGCTCGGCAAGGGCCGCGACGCGGACCAGCCGCTGCTGATCGGGTCGGCGAAGACCAACATCGGCCACCTGGAGGCCGCCGCGGGCGTGGCCGGCGTCCTCAAGGTCGTCCTGTCGCTCGAGCACTCCGAGCTGCCCCCGCACCTCAACTTCAAGAACCCGTCCCCGCACATCCCGTGGGACCGGATCCCGGTGCAGGTCGTGGACAAGGCTCGGTCGTGGGAGCGATCCGATCGACCGCGTATCGCCGGCGTCAGCTCGTTCGGGTTCTCCGGCACCAACGCCCACGTCATTCTCGAAGAGGCACCGGTCGTCAACCCGGTTGCTGCCGGTGCAGCGCCGGACGACCGCCGGTTCGCCGTGCTTCCGCTGTCGGCGCGCACCCCGGCCGCCCTGGTGCAGACCGCACAGCACTACCGCAGCTGGCTGGGCGAGCACCCCGACGCCACTCTCGCCGACGTCTGCCTGACCGCCGGGGCGGGCCGGGCCCACTTCGAACACCGCGCCGCCCTCGTGGTCAACTCCGTCGAGTCGGCCCGCGAGCTGCTCGGCGCGCTCGCCGACGACCTACCCGCTCCCGGACTGGTCCGCGGCGACTGCGTCGATGCGCCGAAGACCGCCTGGTTGTTCCCCGGACAGGGCAGTCAGTACGCCGGCATGGCCCGCGAACTGTTCGAGACCGAACCGGTGTTCGCCGACACCATGAACCGGTGCGCCGACGCTGTCGCCGATGTGCTCGACAAGCCGTTGCTGGACGTCATCTTCGATCTGGATGGCGCCGAGACCCTGAAGCAGACCCGGCATGCCCAGCCTGCGATCTTCGCGGTCGAGATGGGCTTGGCCAGGCTCTGGCAGTCGTGGGGTTTCGAGCCGGACGTGGTCCTCGGCCACAGCGTCGGCCAGTACTCCGCCGCCTGTGTCGCAGGGGTTTTCAGCCTCGAGAACGGCGCACGGTTGCTCGCCGAGCGCGGCCGCCTCTTCGGTGACCTGCCCGCCGGCGGGCGGATGTGCGCTGTCTTCGCCGACCCGGACCGGGTGGAGAGCCTGACCGACGAGTTCCCGAGCCTGTCGGTGGCCGCCTACAACGGCGCCAACACGGTGCTGTCGGGACCGGCCGCCGACCTCGAACGCGCGGTCGCCCACCTGTCGGACGAGGGCGCCCGCTGCGACTGGCTGGACACCAGCCACGCATTCCACTCGTCACTGCTCGACCCGGCGCTGGACGCCTTCGAGTCCTACGCCAACGAATTCGAATTCGCGGCACCTCAGCGGATTCTGGTGTGCAACCGCACCGGGGCGGCACTGGGTCGCAACGCCAAGCTCGATGGGCAGTACTGGCGCCGCCACGCCCGTCAGCCGGTGCAGTTCGCCAAGGGGGTGGCGACGCTGGCCGAACTCGGCTGCGCGCTGCTGCTCGAGGTCGGCCCGCAGCCGGTGCTCACCGCCGCTGCACTGCGGGCCTGGCCGGACCCGGCGACCGCACCCAAAGCCGTTGCGTCGCTGCGCCGTAACGGCGCGGACCACCGCCAGCTGACCGAGGCTCTGGCCGGCGCCTACGTCGCCGGGCATGTTCCCGACTTCGCCGCACTGCTGCACGAGCCGGCCCGCAAGCTCGATCTGCCGACCTACCCCTTCCAGCATCGCCAGTACTGGTATCAGAGCAAGCAATCCCAGTCGACCGCCAATGATGTCGCCCGCACCGAGGCTGTGCAGCTGCTCGAGGACGGCCGGATCGAGGAACTGGCCGCACTGCTCGGCGGCGACGGATCCACCACTGCCGCCGAGGTGCTGAGCAAGCTTGCCGCCCAACACAATCGGCAGCGGAGCGCACAGTCCATCGCCGATATCCGCTACGAGGTCCGCTGGCAGAAATCCATCAGCCCGTCGACCGAGGTCGGCGAGGGCGCAGCGTGGCTGCTCATCGGCGACGACGACGCCGTCATGCGCCCGCTGGTCGATGCGCTGACCGCACACGGCCACCGGCATCGCGTCCTCGGTCTGCCGGTGTCCGACGCCGACGAGGAGCGTCTGGTCGCCGACCTGACCGCGGCGGTGCAGGACGAGCCCGCGCTGCGCATCCTGCACCTCGCGGCCCTGGACTCGGACGGCGCGTCGTCGATGCGGTCCCTGCTGCGCATGCAACACCGCGTACTCGGGGGCACCCAGCGCCTGTTCCGCGCCGCGGCTGCCGCCGAACTGCGCAGCCCGATCTGGGTATTGACCCACAACGCGCAACGCGTGAGCGACACCGACACGGTGGCGCCGGAGCAGAGCGGACTGTGGGGCTTCTGCCGCGTCGCCGCGCTGGAGTACCCGCAGCTGTGGGGCGGCCTGGCAGATCTGTCCGGGACCAGCGCCGACGAGTGGACGCGGCTGATCAAGCAGGTCGTCACCGCGTCGCCCGGTGAGGATCAGATCGCGTTGCGGGACAGCGGTGTTCATGTCCCGAGGCTGGTCCGGCGGACCGGTCAGCCGAACTCGACCCCGCTGGAATTGCGCTCCGAGGCAACCTATCTGGTGACCGGCGGGCTCGGCTCGATCGGGCTGGAAATCGCCGGCTACCTGGCCGCGCACGGAGCTCGCCAGCTTGTGCTGACCAGCCGCCGCGCCCCAGACGAGGCCGCGCAGCGCCGCATCGACGCGCTGGGCGAACAACACGGCTGCGCGGTCCGGGTGATCGCAGCCGATGTCGCCGACCCGCACGACGTCGCGCGGCTGCTCGCCACCGTGGCCGCCGAGCTGCCGCCACTGGCAGGCATCGTGCACGCCGCCGGCGAGAACTGCACCACCCCGCTGAGCTCCCTCGACAGCACCGAGATCGACCGGGTGTTCTCCGGAAAGGTCTGGGGCGCTTGGTACCTCAGTGAGGCCGCCGCCGATCTGAAGCTGGACTTCTTCCTGTCCACCTCGTCGATCTCGTCGGTGTGGGGCAGCTACGGCCAGAGCGCCTACAGCGCGGCCAATGCCTTCCTCGACGGGTTGACGTGGCGACTGCGCGAGCGCGGCGTCCACGGCATCAGCGTGAACTTCGGCCCGTGGTCGGCCGGCATGGCAGACCAGGACGCCCGGGCCCAACTGGACCGGCGTGGCATCCGCACACTGTCGCCCACCGATGCATTGGCCGGCATGGCCGACGTCATGTTCGCCGCCGGTTCGCAAGGTCCGGCCGAAGCCGTTGTGGCGCGCATGGACTGGGCCCGCTTCCTGCCGATCTACCTGCAGGCCGGCCGCCGGTCGCTGATGGCCGAGGTGGCCCGCGAAGTTCCGGAGTCGGCGCCCTCGGCCCCCGGTGCGTCAGGCACCACCCGGCTGGTCGAACAGCTCACCGCCGCACCGGTCCAGCAGCGTAAGAAGCTCGTTCTGGAGTACCTGCGCAACACCGTCGCGGAGGTGACCCGGGTCGACGCGTCGGAGGTCCGCGAAGAGGCCGGATTCTTCGACCTCGGCATGGACTCTCTGATGGCGGTCGAACTTCGACGCCGTCTGGAACAGGCTGTCGGCAAGGAACTTCCGGCGACACTCGCCATGGACTTCCCGCGGCTGACCGACGTGGCCGACTACCTGCTCGGCGAGGTGCTCAACCTCAACGAGAAGGCCGGCGCACAGCTTGCCGCCGCGCCGGCGTCGCTGGCGGGTTCGGCGACCGACGAGCCGATCGCCATCATCGCGGTGGCCTGCCGGTTCCCGGGTGCGGCTGATGCCGATGCGTACTGGGATGTGCTGTCCGGCGCCGTGGACGCGATCCGGGAGATACCCGAGGACCGCTTCGACGTCGACCAGTACTACGACCCCGATCAGCAGACGCCCGGCAAGATCTACACCCGCAGCGGCGGTTACTTGGAGAGCGTCGACAGCTTCGACCCGGAGTTCTTCGGCATCTCCCCGCGCGAAGCGGTCTGGATCGACCCGCAGCAGCGCCTCATGCTCGAAATCGCTTGGGAGGGCTTGGAGCGTGCGGGCTACTCCCCCGCCTCGCTGCGCGGCAGCCGCACCGGCGTCTTCGTCGGCGTGGGCGCCAATGAGTACTCGCACCTGCTGTCCGGCGAATCGGTCGAGAACCTGGAAGCCCACTTCATCACCGGCAACGCGCTCAACGCGATCGCAGGCCGGGTGGCGTTCACCCTCGGCCTGGAAGGACCTGCGATGGCGGTGGACACCGCCTGCAGCTCATCACTGGTGGCGGTGCACCAGGCCAGCCAGGCGTTGCACTCCGGTGACTGCGACATGGCCCTCGCCGGTGGCGTCAACGTCCTGCTGAGCCCGGCGTCGATCGTCGCGGCGTCGCGGGCCCGGATGCTGGCGCCCGACGGCCGATGCAAGACCTTCGACGCGGCGGCCGACGGCTACGTCCGCGGTGAGGGTTGCGGCATCCTGGTGCTCAAGCGACTGTCCGACGCGCAACGCGACGGCGACCGGATCGCCGCGGTCATCCGCAGCAGCGCGGTCAACCAGGACGGTGCGTCCAGTGGTCTGACCGTGCCCAATGGCGGTGCGCAACAACGCCTCATCACCGCGGCACTCACCCGCGCGGGTCTCGGCGGCGCGGATGTCGACTACCTCGAAGCTCACGGCACCGGCACCCCGTTGGGTGACCCGATCGAGGTGCAGGCCGCCGCGGCCGTCTACGGCGCGGGTCGTGACGCGGCCCGGCCGCTGCTGATGGGCACGGCCAAGACCAACATCGGGCACCTGGAGTCCGCTGCCGGGGTGGCCGGTCTGATCAAGGTCGTGCTGTCGCTGCAGAACGAATTGCTGCCGCAGAACCTGCACTTCCAGAACCCGTCACCGCACATCCCCTGGGACTCGTTGCCGGTGCGGGTGGTCGACGAGGCCACCCCGTGGGTCGCCAACGGCAGGCCGCGCCGCGCCGGGGTGAGCTCGTTCGGCTTCACCGGCACCAACGCCCACGTGTTGATCGAAGAGGCACCGCAGCCCGCGCTCGGTGACGATCCCGCCGACGAACCGGTCGAGGTCATCGCGCCGGAGCCGGTGCGTGAGCCGCTGAGCGTCCTGCCGCTGTCGGCACGGTCCGGGCCGGGCCTGCTGGCGTTGGCGCAGCGCTACTCCGATTGGCTGGCAGCCCATCCCGATGCCTCGATCGCCGACGTGAGCTACACCGCGGGGGCGGGACGATCGCACTTCGAGCACCGGGCGGCGGTGGTCGCGAACTCCGTGTCCGAGGCCAAGATGCTGCTCGACGATCTGGTGGCCAACCGGCTGCGCCCGGGCGTGCTCCGCGGCGAGTGCACCGACCCGCCGACCACCGCGTGGTTCTTCCCGGGACAGGGCAGCCAGTACCCGGGCATGGCGAAGGAATTGTTCGACACGGAACCGGTATTCGCCGACACCCTGCGCCGCTGTGCGCAGGCCGTCGATCCGATGCTGCCGCGTCCCCTGCTCGACGTGCTGTTCTCCGGTGACCGCGAGAACGCGGAAACCCTGCGGCACACGTCATTCGCCCAGCCTGCGATCTTCGCCGTCGAGATGGGCCTGGCCCGGCTGTGGCAGTCGTGGGGCATCGAACCGGACGTGGTACTGGGCCACAGCGTCGGCCAGTACGCGGCCGCGTGCGTGGCAGGGGTGTTCAGCCTCGAGGACGGTATCCGCCTGATCGCCGAGCGGGGCCGGTTGTTCGGCAGCCTGCCCGAGGGCGGCCGGATGGTCGCGGTGTTCGCCGACCCCGATTACGTGGAGCGTGCCGCGACGAGCTTCCCGCGCGTCTCGGTTGGTGCCTACAACGGCCGCAACACGGTGCTGTCGGGCCCGGGCGAGGATCTGGAGCAGATCGTCGCCGCCTGCAGCGAGGACGGCGCCCGATGCACCTGGCTGGAAACCAGCCACGCCTTCCACTCGGAGCTACTGGATCCGGTGCTCGACGAATTCGAAACGTTCGCAACACAATTCGAGTACGCGGTGCCGACCCGGCCGCTGGTCTGCAACCGGACCGGCGCGGTGCTCACCGCCGAGACGCCGATCAACGCGCAGTATTGGCGCCGGCATTCCCGGCAGCCGGTGCAGTTCACCGAAAGTGTGCGCACCGTGGCGGCCCTGGGTTGCTCGGTGCTGATGGAGATCGGTCCGCAACCGATCCTGACCGCCGCGGCACTGCAGATCTGGCCGGAGTCCTCGGCGACGCCGCGCGCGATCGTATCGCTGCGCAAGGGCGCCAACGCTGCGCGCCAGATGACCGAAGCGCTTGCCACCACCTACATCTGCGGACACCGGCCGGATTTCGCAGCCCGGTTCCACACGACGGGCCGGCGACTCGAACTGCCGACATATCCGTTCCAGCGCCGCCGGTACTGGCCAAAAGCATCCAATACCACCGGATTGGGCTCGGACGGCGTTCGGCTTTCCGGGATCCTGGGCAGCGCCAAGGACCTGGCGTCGGGCGACACCGTCTACACGAACGTGCTGTCGGTCAAGACCCAACCGTGGCTGGCGCACCATGTCATCTACGGCACCGTGGTGGTGCCCGGCGCAACGTACGCGGCGATGGCCATGGCCGCCGCAGGCGCACCGGCACGGGTGAAGGAAGTCTTCTTCTACGAACCGATCATCCTGCCCGACAAGGCCTCTCGTGAGGTCCAGCTCAGCCTGCATCCCGTCGACGACGGCTGGAAGTTCCAGGTGCACAGTCGGCCCCACGGGGTTCGGGAGGCCGAGTGGTCGCTGAACTCCGATGGCACCCTGCTCTCCGGGGTAGACCCGGATGCGAAACCGGCGGAAACGGTCGCCCCGGACGAGGCGATCGAGCAAATGAATCGCACCCGCCCCCAGGAACTGTTCGACATCTTCCACGACATGGAATTGGCCTGGGGTCCGACGTGGTCCGGCTCGCTGAAGTCGTTGTGGGTCGGCACGGGTGAGGCGATCGGGGACATCGCGGTCGGCGAAGAACTCGGCGAGCATCTCGGCTCCGAGCCGATCCACCCGGTCTTGCTGGACCTGTGCACCGGTGTGGCATTTCCCGCCTTCCCCGCCACCCTGGCTGCCGAGCAGGGGATGACGGACCTATTCCTGCCGTTGCGGTATGGGCAGGTGACGATCGCCGAGAAGATGCCGCGGCGGTTCTACTGCCGGGCCCGTTGGCACGAGAACACCATCACCAACGAAACCCAGGTCTTCGACATCGATTTCCTGGATCGGGACGGCCGAGTGCTCGGTGGTATCGCCGAGTTCACCGTGAAGCGTGCGCCGCGCGAAGCGTTGATGCGCGGGCTGGGTGGCGATTCCAGCCGGTTGCTGTACAGCCTGGGCTGGCAGGAGATCGCGGCGGCTCCCGCAGTTGAGGAGGCCGGAGACGGTGCGGCCAAGAGCGCGAACGGCACCTGGCTGATCGCCGGCTTCGATTCGCTGGCGACCGAGGTTCCGGGGTCGGTGACGATCGACGAGGCGACGGATCCGCAGTCGTGGCAGCGGGCGTTCGCCGAGGCCGCCGAACGTGGTGCGCCGGTCACCGGAATCGTCTGGCGCAGTTCGGGACACGCTGCCGAGGACGGATCCACCGCGGATCTCGCGTCCCGGCTGGAGGCGCAGGTCGCCACGCTGCTCGGTGCCGCGCAGACCGCACTGGCCGAGCAGAAGGGCACGTTGGCCGACGGCCTGTGGATTGTCACCGAACGTGCGGTGGCCACCGAGCCCGGCGAGCCGGTCGATCCGGTCCAGTCGGCGCTGTGGGGATTCGGCCGCACCCTGATCGCCGAGCAGCCGAGCCTGCGTGTTCGCCTGGTCGACTCCGACGGCGGCGACGAGTCGCTGAGCTGGCTGCCCGGTGCGCTGGGTGCCCCGGTCGTCGAGCCGGAAATGGCAGTGCGGCAGGGACGTTTCCTGGTATCCCGGCTGCTGCACTGGGCGCGTAACGGTCAGCTGCCGATGCCGCGCAGCGACGACTACGCCCTGGCGCCGACCGAACGCGGTGCGATCGACAACCTCCGCCTGACCGAGATCGAGGTGACCCCTCCGAAGGACAACGAGGTGCAGGTCCGGATCGAGGCCGCCGGCCTGAACTTCCGTGACGTGCTCAACGTGCTGGGCCTCTACCCCGGTGATCCGGGCCCGATCGGTGGCGACCTGTGTGGTGTGGTCACCGACATCGGCTCCGCGGTCACCGGATTCGAGGTCGGCCAGCGAGTCTTCGGGTCGATGCAGGGTGCCTTCGCCAGCCGGCTGAACGTTCCCGCGCCACTGCTGACGACTGTGCCGGACGGGATCAGCGCGGTCGATGCCGCGACGATTCCCGCTGCGGCATTGACGGTCCGGCTCGCGTTCGACTGGGCGAAGCTCAAGCCCGGCGACAAGGTGCTCATCCACGCCGCCAGTGGTGGTGTGGGGCTGGCCGCGGTGCAGATGGCACGTGCGCACGGCGCCACCGTGTTCGCCACCGCGAGCAAGTACAAGCGCGCCACCCTGCGGGACATGGGCGTCGAGTACGTCTATGACTCGCGCACAACGGAATTCGCGGACCAGATCCTGGCGGACACCGACGGCGCAGGTGTTGATGTGGTGCTCAACTCGCTGACCAGCGAAGGATTCGTCGAGGCGACGGTGCGGGCCACCGCCAAGGGCGGCCGGTTCGCCGAGATCGCCAAACGCGACATCTGGACGCACGAGCAGATGGCCGAACTGCGTCCCGATATCGCCTACGAGATCGTCGCGCTGGACGTCACGATGATGACCGATCCCGACCACATCCAGCGACTGATGGTGGAGGTCGCCGACGGCCTTGCCAAGGGCGAGTGGACGCCGGTGCCCGCCGAGGTCTACCCGCTGACCGAGGCCAGGACCGCGTTCCGGCGGATGCAGCAGGCCCGCCACATCGGCAAGATCGTGGTGCAGATGCCCAAACCGCTTCAGCCGCGCGGGGATCGGAGCTATCTGGTCACCGGCGGTCTGGGTGCGCTCGGCCTGCACACGGCGTCGTACCTGGCCCAACTGGGCGCCGGCGACATCGTGCTGACCAGCCGCCGCGCCCCGGATGCGGAGGCCCAGGCGGCCATCGACGCCGTCACCGAGCGATTCCACTGCCGGATCCACGTGTTCTCGGCCGATGTCGCCGAGGAGTCCGAGGTGGCCGAACTGCTGGACAGGATCCGGGCCGAGTTGCCGCCACTGGCGGGCGTGGCACACCTGGCCGGTGTGCTCGATGATGCCCTGCTGCCGCAGCAGGACCTCGATCGGTTCCGGAAGGCATTGGGGCCCAAGGCGTATGGCGCGCACCACCTGCACAGGTTGACGAAGGACGACGATCTCGACTTCTTCATCCTGTACTCGTCGGCCTCGGCGGTGCTGGGCTCGCCCGCCCAGGGCAACTACGCAGGAGCCAACGCGCTGCTCGACGGGCTCGTCGCGCAACGACGGGCGCAGGGACTGCCCGCCACCGCCGTCAACTTCGGCCCGTGGGCGCAGGGCGGCATGGCCAGCTCGGCGGCCGCCGTCGCCAACCTCAGCGCGCAGGGCATGATGCCGCTCGAACCGTCGGCGGCACTGGCCGCTCTCGGCGAGGCCATCCGGCAGGGCGCCGCGCAGGCCACGGTGCTCAAGGCGAACTGGCAGCGGACGGCGAAGATGCTGGCCGGCATCCGTCCGCCGCTACTGGACCAGGTGCTGCCCAGCGGCGACGGCACAGTGGTCGGGGACAGCGAGTTGTTGCGGCAGCTGCAGGAGCTTCCGGTGGCGGCGCGAGCCGGCTTCATCACCGAGTTCCTGCAGAAGGAGGTGCAGGGCTTCCTGCGTCTCGCGCAGCCGCCTGCCGCGTCCAGCCGGTTCCTGGATCTGGGCACGGACTCACTGATGGCGGTCGAATTGCGCAACCGGCTGTTCGGTCAGTTCGGCGGGAAGTTCGACATCAGCCCGACGGCGGTGTTCGACCATCCGACGATCGGCGAGCTCGCCGAGCATCTGGTCTCGCAGCTGCCGGATTCCGACGAGCCGGCGGCCGAGCCGGAACCGGCGACCTCCGCAGCGCCTGCGGAGGCCACGCCTTCACCCGCCTCCGAGGACTGAAACGCGGCAACGCCGTAGCGAGTGTGACGAAAATCGCACCGCTGCGGCGTTGCGGCCGCGCTTCACGCGGCCGGGCATCTGACCTGTTCAGAGCCTCGTGGGCGGCCCGAAGTTTGGAATTGACGAACGCGGTAATACCCCAAACCGACCGGTGGGTTGGTTAGTTGGCTGAACTTGCTCACACGCGGTTGATTTCCAGTTACCCGTGGGTATAGTAAGCCGTGTTACTGGTGGGTAACTTAGACCAAAGTACTCAACCACAAAGCCCAAATTCAGATGACATTCTCGCTGAGGAGGACCCGTCATGAGCCACTACAAGAGCAACGTCCGCGATCAGGTATTCAACCTCTTCGAGGTCTTCGGTTTCGATAAGGCCCTCGGCGCGGGCGAGTACAGCGACCTCGACGCCGACACCGTGCAGGAGATGCTCGGGGAGATGGCCCGTCTGGCGGAGGGCCCGCTGGCGGCGTCCTTCACCGATGGTGACCGCAACCCGCCGGTGTTCGACCCCGAGACGCACACCGTGACCCTTCCCGAGTCGTTCAAGAAGTCGGTGAAGGCGTTCATCGACGGCGGCTGGGACAAGGTCGGCCTCGACGAGGACCTCGGCGGTATGCCGATGCCCAAGACTCTGGTGTGGGCCCTGCACGAGCACGTGCTGGGCGCCAACCCCGCGGTCTGGATGTACGCCGGCGGCGCCGGTTTCGCCCAGATCGTCTACGACCTCGGCACCGAGGAACAGAAGAAGTGGGCCATCAAGGCTGCCGAGCGCGGCTGGGGCTCGACCATGGTCCTCACCGAGCCGGACGCCGGCTCGGACGTCGGCGCCGGCCGCACCAAGGCCGTCAAGCAGGACGACGGCTCGTGGCACATCGACGGCGTGAAGCGGTTCATCACCTCCGCCGATTCCGACGACCTCTTCGAGAACATCCTGCACCTGGTGCTGGCCCGCCCCGAGGGCGCCGGACCCGGCACCAAGGGCCTGTCGCTGTTCATCGTGCCGAAGTTCCACTTCGACCCCGAAACCGGCGAACCCGGTGAGCGCAACGGCGTGTTCGTCACCAACGTCGAGCACAAGATGGGCCTGAAGGTCTCGGCCACCTGCGAGCTGACCTTCGGCCAGCACGGCATCCCGGCCAAGGGCTGGCTCGTCGGCGAGGTACACGAGGGCATCGCGCAGATGTTCGATGTCATCGAGCAGGCTCGAATGATGGTGGGCACCAAGGCCATTGCGACGCTGTCGACCGGCTACCTGAACGCCCTGGAGTACGCCAAGGAGCGTGTGCAGGGTGCCGACCTGACCCAGATGACCGACAAGACCGCGCCGCGCGTGACGATCACCCATCACCCGGACGTCCGCCGCAGCCTGATGACCCAGAAGGCCTACGCCGAGGGTCTGCGGGCGCTGTACCTCTACACCTCCACCTACCAGGACGCCCCGGTTGCGCAGGCGATTCAGGGTGTCGAGGCCGACCTGGCCGTCAAGGTCAACGATCTGCTGCTGCCGATCGTCAAGGGTGTCGGTTCCGAGCAGGCCTACGCCAAGCTGACCGAAAGCCTGCAGACCTTCGGTGGCTCCGGCTTCTTGCAGGACTACCCGGTCGAGCAGTACATCCGCGACGCGAAGATCGACTCGCTCTACGAGGGCACCACCGCCATCCAGGCGCAGGACTTCTTCTTCCGGAAGATCGTGCGCGACAAGGGTGTTGCGCTGGCGCACGTGGCCGGTCAGATCGAGGCGTTCATCTCCAACGAGTCGGGCAACGGCCGGCTGAAGTCGGAGCGCGAGCTGCTGGCCAAGGCGCTCGAGGACGTCCAGGCCATGGCCGCGTCCATGACCGGCTACCTGATGGCCGCGCAGGAGGATTCCGCCAGCATCTACAAGGTGGGGCTGGCCTCAGTCCGCTTCCTGATGAGCGTCGGCGACCTGGTCATCGGCTGGTTGTTGCAGCGGCAGGCCGCGGTGGCCATCGCAGCGCTCGACGCCGGTGCCAGCGGTGCCGACCGCTCGTTCTACGAGGGCAAGATCGCGGTCGCGTCGTTCTTCGCGAAGAACATGCTGCCGCTGCTGACCAGCACTCGCCAGGTGGTCGAGACGCTGGACAACGAGATCATGGAGCTCGACGAAGCAGCCTTCTGAGTCATCCACGCACAACGGCTCCGGGACCTTCGGGTCTCGGAGCCGTTGGCGTTTCGGTGCCGACTCGCCGGGGACTTCAGGTCTTTTGTGCCAGCTGACCCGCGCAGGGGAACGGATATCGGGACTTTGGGCTCTGGCAGTGAGCTGGTGATCCGCTACATTCTAGGAATGGCAATGCCCGGCAGCAACGACGCAGTTCCGGCGCATCCCGTTGCTACCGGCAAAAAGTCTGGTGGTGGAGCTCCTCTGGCGAATATTGTCGCGCCGTTCACCAAGACCGCTGGGTACTACGCGCGGTCCTGGGGCGCATACCTCGATGGCGGCAGTGGCGAGTTGCCCGTCGCGCGACCGACGCTTTCGCTGGCCACGCACGCCCTGCGGGACGAGATCGTGCTGGTCGGCCTTCGCATGCGCAGGCCGCTCAGCGACGCCGCCGTCTACGACAAGATCAACGCCGAAGTCGTCAAGGCCATCGACTTCTACGGCAAGCACGGCTGGCTGGCCAGGCCGGAAGGATTTTTCGCCGCTCCGCCGGTGCCGACCAACGTATCGATCCGGACGTTCGGCAAAGGCAACCGCAAGCACGAGCGGATGTCGTTCGACAGCGGCTACACGCCCTACGCCCGGGAACCGGGGCGCCAGCGCTGGCTGAGCTACCCCGGCAACCGCCGCGCATACGCGCTGATGCTGCGCCACAGCGAGCCCCGGCCGTGGCTGGTGTGCATCCACGGCACCGAGATGGGCCGGGTGAATCTGGACCTCACGTTGTTCCGGGCGTGGCATCTACACGAGGCATTCGGCCTCAACGTCATCCTGCCGGTGCTGCCGATGCACGGCCCGCGGGCCAAAGGTCTGCCGAAGGGCGCGGTGTTCCCCGGCGAGGACGTGATGGACGACGTCCACGCCACCGCGCAGGCGGTGTGGGACGTGCGCCGGGTGCTGGCCTGGATCAGGTCGCAGCAACCGGGCGCGCGGATCGGGGTGAACGGCATCTCGCTGGGCGGCTACATCGCAGCTCTGGTCGCCAGCCTCGACGAGGACCTGACGTGTGCCATCCTCGGCGTGCCACCGGCCAACCTGGTGTCGATCCTGGGCCGGCACGCCGGACTGAGCATCGACGATCCGCGGCACCGAACCCTGGAGTTGGCCGCACCGATCGGCGACATGATCTCGCCGCTGTCGCTGCAACCGAAGGTCGCCCCAGAGGGCCGGTTCATCTACGCCGGCGTCGCCGACCGGATCGTGCACCCGCGCGAGCAGGTGCTGGGATTGTGGGAGCACTGGGGGCGGCCGGACATCGGCTGGTACCGCGGCGGGCATACCGGGTTCTTCCAAGCCCGTCCGGTGCAGCAATTCGTGGACGCCGCACTCGTGCAATCGGGGCTCGTAGACCGGGGCTAGCGGACAGCCTGCTCCAGCAGCTTTGCCGGACCGCTGGGAGTCCTCATAGTGACCGCCGCTGGAATCCCCTCTTGTCCAGCGGCGGTCCTTCGTTCATGTCAATAGGACACAAACAAAGAGGATGCCCCGTGTTGCCGTCGGGTCGGGGGGTCAGACGGCAACACGGAGCTATCCGGTACATCTGTATCCCGGACGGGTTCGTTACAAACCCACGGAAACTTTTTTCGATTTTTTTCTAGGCCTCGAGAATCGCGGTCACGCCCTGGCCGCCGGCGGCGCAGATGGAGATCAGGCCACGCACCGGTTGTCCCGTCGCCTTGTGCTTTTCCGCCAGCTGTTTGGCCAGCTGAGCCACGATCCGGCCGCCGGTTGCGGCGAACGGATGGCCGGCCGCCAGCGAGGAGCCGTTGACGTTGAGCTTGGTTTTATCGATGCCGCCCAGTGCACTATCCAGGCCGAGCCGCTCCTTGCAGTACTCCTCGGATTCCCACGCCTGCAGGTGGGCCAGCACCACCGACGCGAATGCCTCGTGGATCTCGTAGAAGTCGAAGTCCTGCAAGGTCAGACCGTTGCGGGCCAGCAGGCGGGGCACCGCGTACGTGGGTGCCATCAGCAGGCCGTCGGCACCGTTGACGTAGTCGACCGCGGCGGTCTCGGAGTCGACGAAATAGGCCAGCGGAGTCAGCGAGTGTGACGTTGCCCACTCATCGCTGGCGAGCAGTACCACCGAGGCGCCGTCGGTGAGCGGGGTCGAGTTGCCCGCCGTCATCGTCGCGTCGCCGTTGCGCACGCCGAACACCGGCTTGAGCTTGGCCAGCTTCTCGGCGCTGGAGTCGGCGCGCAGATTGTTGTCCCGGTACAGCCCCAGGAAGGGGGTGACGAGATCGTCGAAGAAGCCGGCGTCGTAGGCGGCGGCCATGTTGCGGTGGCTGGCGGCGGCCAGCTCGTCCTGGTCGACGCGCTTGATCCCCATCTGCTTGGCGGTGATCGCGGCATGGTCGCCCATCGACAGCCCGGTTCGCGGCTCGCCGTTGGTCGGGATCTCGATGCCGAGGGAGGCGGGCAGCTTGCCGACCAGCTTGAGCCGGTCCACGTTCGACTTGGAGCGGCGCAGATTGAGCAGGGTGCGACGGAGCTCGTCGCCCAGCCCGATCGGGGCGTCGGAGGTGGTGTCCACCCCGCCCGCGGCCGCGGCTTCATAGCGTCCGGCGGCGATTCCGTCGGCGGCGGCGATGGCCGCCTGCAGGCCGGTGCCACAGGCCTGCTGCAGATCGATCGCCGGGGTGTAGGGCGAGAGCTGGCTGCCGAGCACGCTCTCCCGCATCAGGTTGAAGTCGCGGCTGTGCTTGAGCACCGCGCCGCCGATGACCGCGCCGAGTTGCTCGCCGGCCAGCCCGAATCGGTCCACCAGCCCGCCGAGGGCGGCGGTGAACATGTCCTGGTTGGATGCCTGCGCATATGCGCCGTCGGAGCGCGCGAACGGAATGCGGTTGCCGCCGATCACGGCGACCCGGCGGCTGTTTCTAGTGGTAGAGGCCACGTCAATCTCCCCTTTGGGTTCGGTTTGAGAGGGGGTATACCCACCCATACTACGCACGGTCCTTACTCTGGAGTAAGTTCGTTCCCGGTCCACCCGCATCGCAACTCGAAAGGCATGTTCGTGGCTTCCGACCTTTTCTCGCAGATCGTCAACTCAGCGCCGGGCTCCCTGCTGGCCAAGCAGCTCGGCATTCCGCAGCCCGAGACGCTGCGCCGCTACAAAGCCGGTGAGCCGCCGCTGGCCGGCTCACTGCTGATCGGTGGTGACGGCCGCGTGGTCGAGCCACTGCGCGCGGCGCTGGCCGAGGACTACGACGTGGTCGCCGACAACCTGGGCGGCCGCTGGGCCGACTCGTTCGGCGGGCTGGTCTTCGACGCCACCGGCATCACCGAGCCGATCGGACTGCGCGGTCTGTACGAGTTCTTCACCCCGCTGCTGCGCAATCTCGGTCACTCGGGTCGCATCGTCGTGATCGGCACGACGCCCGACGAGGCGGGCAGCGCCAACGAACGCATCGCCCAGCGCGCCCTCGAAGGATTCACCCGGTCTCTGGGCAAGGAGGTGCGCCACGGGGCCACCGTCTCGCTCGTCTACCTGTCGCCGGCGGCGAAACCCGCTGCGACAGGACTGGAGTCGACGCTCCGGTTCCTGCTGTCGGGCAAGTCGGCCTACGTCGACGGGCAGGTCTTCTATGTGGGCGCCGCGGATTCCACCCCGCCCGCCGACTGGGACAAGCCGCTGGACGGCAAGGTCGCGATCGTCACCGGCGCCGCCCGCGGCATCGGCGCCACGATCGCCGAGGTGTTCGCCCGCGACGGCGCCAAGGTCGTCGCGATCGACGTCGAGGGTGCGCGTGATGCCTTGAGCGAAACCGCGGTGAAGGTCGATGGCACCGCACTGCCGCTGGACGTCACCGCCGAGGATGCCGTCGACAAGATCACCGAGCATCTGCGTGAGCACTACGCCGAGCACAACGGGGGCCGCGCCGACATCCTGGTCAACAACGCCGGCATCACCCGCGACAAGCTGCTGGCCAACATGGACGACGCCCGCTGGGATGCCGTCGTCGCGGTCAATCTGCTTGCACCGCAACGCCTTACCGAAGGCTTGATCGAGAACGGCAGCATCGGTGACGGTGGACGCATCATCGGGCTGTCCTCGATGGCCGGGATCGCAGGCAACCGCGGACAGACCAATTACGCGGCCACCAAGGCCGGCATGATCGGCCTCACCGAGGCGCTGGCGCCGTCGCTGGCGGACAAGGGCATCACGATAAACGCCGTCGCACCCGGATTCATCGAGACCGCGATGACCGACGCGATCCCGTTGGCCACCCGCGAGGTCGGCCGCCGGCTGAACTCCCTGTATCAGGGCGGCAAGCCGGTCGACGTCGCCGAGACCATCGCCTACTTCGCCAGCCCCGCGTCGAATGCCGTCACCGGCAACACGATCCGCGTCTGCGGCCAGGCCATGCTGGGAGCCTGAGGTGACAGCCGTGACCGAACAGCCGAGCGGACTGCGCAACATGCTGCGCGCCGCGGCGGGCTCGCTGCCGTTCATCCCGCGCAGCGACCACCTGCCCACTCGCACCCTGACGGTCGATGAACTGGCCATCGACCCGTCCAACGTCGCCGCCTACGCGGCGGTCACCGGCCTTCGCTTCGGCGACACCGTGCCGCTGACCTATCCGTTCGTGCTGACGTTTCCCACCGTGATGTCCCTGATCACCGGATTCGACTTCCCGTTCGCGGCCATGGGTGCGGTCCACGTGGAGAACGAGATCACCCGGTATCGCCCGATCGCGGTCACCGACACCGTGAAGCTCGCGGTGCACGCCGAGAACCTGCGGGAGCACCGCAAAGGCCTGCTGGTCGACGTCATCGCCGACATCCACGTGGGCAACGAGCACGCCTGGCATCAGGTGACGACGTTCCTGCACCAGCAGCGCACCAGCCTGTCGGGTGGACCCAAACCCGAACCGCCCAAGCGGCCGAAGCTGCCGCCGCCCAACGCGATCCTGCGGATCAGCCCTGGCCAGATCCGGCGTTACGCATCGATCGGCGGGGACCACAATCCGATCCACACCACGTCGGTCGGCGCCAAGCTGTTCGGCTTCCCCACGGTGATTGCCCACGGGATGTTCAGCGCGGCAGCGGTTTTGGCCAACATCGAGGCGCAGATACCCGATGCGGTCCGCTACTCGGTGAAGTTCGGCAAGCCGGTCATCCTGCCGGCCACCGCCGGTCTCTACGTCGACCGGGTAACCGACGGCTGGGACATCTCGATGCGCAACCTGAGCAAGGGATACCCGCACCTCACCGGAACGGTTCGCGGGCTCTAGGAAGTCGCGGTCGAGGCTTCCTTGTCGGCGGGGGCGCCCTTGAGGCCGCGCCAGAACAGGTTGATCAGCATGTCGGCGGCCTCGTCGACATCGGCGTCGCCTGCGCTGACGCGGGCGGCGACCGCCTCACCGGCACCCACCAGGGCGACAGCCATCATGTGGAAGTCGGTGCCGGGCTCAGGGTGTCGAGTGCCGGCCTCCAGCAGCCGGGCCACCATGTCGATGATCTTCTCGCGGCCCTCACGGACGGTGTGCGCGAACGCCTGAGAGCTGGTCGCCTGGGTGTAGAGCACGATCCAGGAGGCCCGGTTGGCGTCGATGTATCGCAGCACGGACAGAATCACGCTGCGCAACAGGTCATGTGGGCTCTGCTTGAGGTCGATGTCCTCACGCACCGCTTCGATGAAGCGGCTCAGTTCGCGGGCCAGGCACGCCCCGAACAATTCTTCCTTGGAGCCGTAGTACAGATACAGCATCGGCTTGGAGATCTGCGCCTCACCGGCGATGACGTCCATCGACGTCTCGTGATAGCCGTTGACCGAGAACATCTGTACAGCGGCGTCGAGCATCTGCTGCTCCCGCACGGCACGGGGCAACCGCTTGGTGCCACCCGCCATATCACCGCCTTCCGCCAGACCCCCGCGTCGCTGAGTCCGTGATCTCTCAGGCTAACCGCCGCAGCGGGGACTTTGCCCTTTGAGACGCGCCATTCGCAACACCGAAGTCTCGATGGCGGGCAGCGACAGTTCACCCGCATTGACCGCCTTCTCGAGCCGGTCGAGCACCGCTGGCACCTCGTCGGTGGTCACCCACAGCGCCACGTCGGTGCCGGCCTGCAGGCTGCGCAGCACCGCTTCGGCCACCCCGTACCGGTCGGCGATGGCCGCCATGCTGGACAGGTCGTCGCTGAAGACCGGGCCGTCGAAACCCGGTCCGCCGTAGCCGCCGCTGCGCAGCAGACCCACCGCCGCGGCACTCAGGCTGGCCGGCGTCGTCCCGGTCAACCCCGGCACCTCGAGGTGGCCGACCATGACGGCGACGGGCGCTTCCGTGGTCAACGTGCGGTAGGGCACCAGGTCGTTGGTCATCAGAGCGTCCAGCGGCGGGGTGGTGACCGCCCCGGCGGTGTGCGAGTCGCCCGAACCGTGACCGTGGCCGGGGAAATGCTTCAGCACCGGGAGCAGACCGGCGTCGCGCAGACCGCGGGCGTACGCACCGGCGTATTCGGTCACCTTCGCCGGGTCGTCGGAGAACGACCGGTCGCCGATCACGGTGTCGTCCGGGGCGTCGGTGACGTCGACGACGGGCGCGAAGTCGATGGTGATGCCGAGGCCGCGCATCTTCTTTCCCCGGTCCAGTGCCAGCTGGTACACCTGATCGGCGGTCTGGGTCTGCGCCAGCACCCGCGCCGACGGGGCGTCGCCGATCAGCGACGTCAGCCGCTGCACACGGCCGCCCTCTTCGTCGACGCTGACAGCCAGTGGGAGCGGGCCGGCGTTGGCGTAGTCGGGCAGCGAGCCATCGGTCAGCATCGACAGGTCGGTCCAGCTGCCGATGAAGATGCCGCCGACGTGATAGGTGTCCACCACGTTGCGCGCATCGGCGGCCCCCTTGACCCCGACCATCAGCACCTGGGCGAGCTTGTCGCGGGTCGACATCGCACTGAGCAACCCGGGGCCGTCACCGCACGCCGGCGGCGCCGGGGAGGCAGGCGCCTGGGCCGGTCCGGCCAACGGCACCGAGCTGGCCGACGACGACTTGCCGACCGGTGCCGACGACGACGCCGCGGGGCGCGAAGCGGTCCCTGAACAGCCGACGAGCAGCAGGGGCAGTGCCGACAGGGCCGCGACTCCGCGAATCGAGAACAGGCGGTTAGGCATCCGCACATGCTGTCACGGCCCTCGCCGCGGGCCAACCAAGGTTGGCCGCGTGCTAGGTTTGCCAGCGGGTATTCACCCGTGACATTGCGGGTCTTCACCCGATGATCTGCACCGTCCCAGCACCCGCGAGGAGAAGCGACCATGAACCGGTTCGTGGTTCCCGCCGCCGCCAGCATCGTGGTCGGTCTGCTGCTCGGAGCTGCCGCGATCTTCGGCGTGACGTTGATGATCCAGCAGGACACCAAGCCCCCGCTGTCGCCCGGCGACCCGGCGTCGTCGGTGCTGAACCGCGTCGAGTACGGCAACCGCGGCTAGCCTGAGCACTATCGCCGCCGCCTCCCCCGCGGTCACGGAGGCGCCCATCACGACCCCGCCGCTATCGCGGCGTTGGCTCTCCTGTGTCTTCCTCGTCGCGCTGGTGTTGTGCTTCGCCCAGTCGCCGGGACTGATCTCGCCGGACACCAAGCTCGACCTGACCGCGAACCCGCTGCGTTTCCTCACCCGCGCGGCCAACCTGTGGAACAGCGACCTGCCGTTCGGCCAGGCGCAGAACCAGGCGTACGGCTACCTGTTCCCGCACGGGGCGTTCTTCCTGCTCGGCGACACCCTCGGGTTGCCGGGCTGGGTCACTCAGCGGCTTTGGTGGGCGTTGCTGCTGACCGCCGGCTTCTGGGGTTTGTTGCGGGTGGCCGAAGCGCTGGGCATCGGGACCCGCTCGTCGCGCATCATCGGCGCTCTGGCGTTCGCCCTGTCCCCGCGGGTGCTGACCACGCTGGGGTCGATCTCCTCGGAGACGCTGCCGATGATGCTGGCGCCGTGGGTGTTGCTGCCGGTGATCCTTGCGCTGAAGGGTGGCGCCGGAGCCGCCGGGCCGGGGACGTCGGGCCGAAGCAGATCGTTGCGAATGCTGGCGGGCCGCGCCGGTCTGGCGCTGGCGTTGATGGGAGCGGTCAACGCCGTCGCGACGCTCACCGGCTGTCTGCCGGCGATCATCTGGTGGCTGTGTCACCGACCCAACCGGGTGTGGCTGCGGTTCAGCGCCTGGTGGGCGCTGGCCTCCACACTCGCGGTCACCTGGTGGGTGGTCGCGCTGCTGCTGCTGGGCAGGATCAGTCCACCGTTCCTGGACTTCATCGAGTCCTCCGGGGTCACCACGCAGTGGGCGTCGCTGACCGAGATGCTGCGCGGCACCGACAGCTGGACGCCGTTCGTCTCGCCGAACGCCACCGCCGCGGCCGAACTCGTCACCCAGCCGGCCATGGTGCTGGCCACCACTCTCGTCGCGGCCGGTGGGATGGCGGGGCTGGCGCTGCGTTCGATGCCGGCCCGCGGCCGGCTGATCATCATGCTGCTTACCGGGGTGGTGCTGCTGGGCCTCGGCTACTCCGGTGGACTCGGCTCGCCGGTGGCGCAGCACGTGCAGGCCTTCCTCGACGCGGCGGGCGCCCCGCTGCGCAACGTCCACAAGCTGGAGCCGGTGATCCGTCTCCCGCTGGTGCTGGGGCTCGCACACCTGCTCAGCCGAATCCCGCTGCCCGGCAGCGCGCCCCGGCCGGTATGGGTGCGGGCGTTCGCGCATCCCGAGAACGACAAGCGGGTGGCGGTCGGCATCGTCGTGATGGCCGCGCTGATGGTCGCCACGTCGATGGCCTGGACCGGCCGGCTCACCCCGCCCGGTGCATTCCGCGCGATCCCGGACTACTGGCATCAGGCCGCGGACTGGCTGACCAAGAACAACACCGGTCAGCCGACACCAGGCCGGGTGCTGGTGGTTCCCGGTGCGCCGTTCGCCACCCAGGTCTGGGGTAACAGCCACGATGAACCGCTGCAGGTTCTCGGCGAAAGCCCTTGGGGGGTGCGTGATTCCATTCCCCTAACCCCGCCGCAGACGATCCGTGCGCTGGATTCGGTGCAGCGACTGTTCGCCGCGGGCCGGCCGTCGGCGGGCCTGGCCGACACCCTGGCCCGCCAGGGCATCTCCTACGTGGTGGTCCGCAACGACCTGGACCCGGACAAGTCACGCTCGGCCCGCCCGCTGCTGGTGCACCGCGCCATCGACGGATCGCCGGGTCTGCAGAAGGTGGCGCAGTTCGGCGACCCGGTCGGACCGGGCACACTGGACGGTTTCATCAGCGACAGCGGGCTGCGGCCACGCTATCCCGCCGTCGAGATCTATCACGTTGGCGCCCAGGGCAATCCAGCGACACCGTACTTGACCGACGCGAACCGGATGGCCCGGATAGACGGCGGTCCCGAGGTGCTGTTGCGCATCGACGAACGCCGCAGGCTGCTCGGGCTACCGCCCCTCGGCCCGATGCTGCTGACCTCGGACGCCCAGCGCGCCGGGCTTCCGGTACCGGTGGTCACCGTGACAGATACCCCCGTCGACCGGGAAACCGACTACGGCCGGGTCGACGATCACTCGTCGGCGGCCCGGGCCGAGGGCGACCACCGCAACACCTTCAACCGGGTACCCGACTACCCGGTTCCCGGTGCCCGACCCGTCCACGGCGCCTGGACCGGAGGGCGGCTGTCCGCGTCGAGCTCGTCGTCGGACGCCACCGCGCTGCCCAACGTCGCGCCGGCCAGCGGACCGGCCGCCGCCATCGACGGCGACTCGGCCACCGCGTGGGTGTCCAACTCGTTGCAGGCCGCGATCGGACAGTGGCTGCAGGTCGACTTCGACCATCCGGTCACCAATGCGACGCTGACGATCACCCCGAGTGCCACCGCTGTCGGAGCCCAGGTCCGCCGATTGCAGGTGTCCACCGTAAACGGCACCACCACAGTGCGTTTCGACGAGCCGGGCAAACCGCTCACAGTGGCGCTCCCCTACGGCGAGTCGCCGTGGGTCCGGATCACCGCGATCGGCACCGACGACGGCTCGTCGGGTGTCCAGTTCGGCATTACCGATCTGTCGGTGACCCAGTTCGACGCCTCCGGATTCGCCCATCCCGTCGACATCAGGCACAGCGTCGTCGTGCCCGGGCCGCCCGGTGGGTCCGCGATTGCCGGCTGGGATCTCGGCTCCGAACTGCTCGGTCGGCAAGGCTGTGCCGATTCCCCCGACGGGGTGCACTGCGCGGCGTCGATGTCGCAGGCCCCCGAGGAGCCGGTCACGTTGAGCCGCACGCTGACCGTGCCCAAACCGATCGACGTCATCCCCACGATCTGGGTCCGCGCCCGGCAGGGACCGCACCTGGCGGACCTCGTCGCCCAGCCGGGCACCGTCCGCTCACGCGCCGACGCCGATCTGATCGACGTCGACGGATCCGCCTATGCCGCAACCGATGGCGACCCGCGCACCTCATGGACGGCACCCCAGAACGTGGTGCAGCATCGCAGTGCCCCCACCCTCACGGTGACCTTGCCGAAACCGACCGAGGTCACCGGCCTGGTGCTGACCCCGAGCTCGTCGGCGCTGCCCACTCATCCCACGATGGTGGCCGTCGACCTCGGTGACGGCCCGCAGGTCCGCCGGATGGACGCCAGACCGGATGCCGGTGCGCAAAGGCTGACGCTGCGTCCACGGCTGACCGACACCGTCCGGATCAGCCTGCTCGACTGGAATGACGTGATCGACCGCACCGCACTGGGTTTCGATCAGCTCAAGCCCCCCGGCCTGGCCGAGGTGGGTGTACTGGGCCCGGACGGCAAGCCCGTCGCCGCCGCCGACGCGGCCACCAACCGCAAACGCACCATCGAGATCCCGTGCGGCCAGGGACCGATCGTCGCGGTGTCCGGCAGGTTCGTGCAGACCTCGGTGACGACGACCGTCGGCGCACTGCTGGACGGCGAACCGGTCCCGGCCCGCGCGTGCGACCCGGCGCCGATCGCTCTACCCGCCGGCCAACAGGAGCTGCTGATCAGTCCCGGCTCGGCATTCGTGGTGGACGGAGCCCAGCTGTCCGGCCCGCTGGCCAACCAAATCAGCACCGCCCCAACGACTCCCGCCGACGTCACCAGTTGGGGTGCTGATCGCAGGGAGTTCGACGTCCACCGGGCGCCCACCGCACGCGTGCTGGTGGTCCCGGAAAGCGTGAATCCCGGTTGGGTGGCCCGACTGCCCGACGGGGTCACACTCACGCCGGTGATCGTCAACGGCTGGCAACAAGGCTGGGTGGTGCCTGCCGGTGAACAGGGCACCGTCACGGTCAGCTTCCCCTCGAACCGGATCTACCGGATCGGGCTCGCCGTCGGCCTGTCCCTGCTCCCGCTGCTGCTGCTGTTGGCGCTGGTGCCGCCGCGCCGCCCGCCGGCAGCGCACGAGCCGGCCCGGCCCTGGGCCGTGCCGCTGCTGGCCGGCGCCGGGGTGCTGGCCGCCGGTGGGTTGATCGCCGGAGTCGGCGGGCTGGCCGTGTTCGGGACGGCGATGCTGCTCGGATACCTGCTACGCGGGCGGGCCCGGCTGCGCGACCGGCTGACACTGACAGCCAGCGCTTGCGGGCTGATCGCGGCGGGCGCGCTGCTGTCGCGCTACCCGTGGCGCTCGGTCGACGGCTACATCGGCCACTCACCATGGGTGCAGCTGCTCGCCCTGATCGCCGTCGGCGCGCTGGCCGCCTCCGCCATACGTCCTCGACAGCCTCGAACTGATCGCGAAACCACCGAGGACACAAGCATTTCCCGTTAGGGTGTCGGCATGACAGAGCCGTCACAGGTCGAGACCGTGCGAGGCCCGGTCTCGACCAGCGACCTGGGTGTGGTGTTCATGCATGAACACGTCTTCATCCTGTCGCAGGAGATCATGGCCAACTATCCCGAAGGCTGGGGTGACGGCGAGGCCCGCGAGGCCGACGCGGTCGCCAAGCTCAACGAGTTGAAGGCACTCGGGGTGGACACGATCGTCGACCCGACGGTCATCGGGCTGGGCCGCTACATTCCGCGCATCCAGCGGGTGGCCGCACAGACCGACCTCCAGATCGTGGTCGCCACCGGGATCTACACCTACAACGACGTGCCGATGTACTTCCACTTCACCGGCCCGGGAACCCTGCTTGACGGTCCGGAGATCATGACTGATCTGTTCGTCCGGGACATCACCGAGGGCATCGCCGACACCGGCGTGAAAGCGGGAATCCTCAAGTGCGCCACCGACGAACCCGGCGTCACCGCGGGCGTCGAGCGAGTGCTGCGCGCGGTGGCCCAGGCCCACAAACAGACCGGGGTGCCGATCACCACCCACACCCACGCGCTGAGCCGACGCGGTCTCGAGCAGCAACGAATCTTCGCCGAAGAGGGCGTCGACCTCAGCCGGGTCATCATCGGGCACAGCGGCGACACCACCGACCTGGGCTATCTGGAGGAACTGATCGCCGCAGGCTCGTACCTCGGCATGGACCGATTCGGGCTGGACGGCTTCCTCAGTTTCGACGACCGCGTCGACACCGTCGTGCGGATGTGCGAACGCGGGCACGCCGACAAGATGGTGCTGTCCCATGACGCGTCCTGCTATATCGACTGGCTGCCCGAGGAAGTCGTCCCGGTGGCCATGCCCAATTGGCACTTCCGGCACATTCACAACGATGTGCTTCCCGCGCTGCGCCGGCGCGGAGTGACCGACGAGCAGATCACCACCATGCTGGTGGACAATCCCCGCGCCATCTTCGCCAAGCAAGGTGCCTATGAGTGACCAGACGCCTGCGCTCGGGGCCCGGCTGAGCCGGCTCGCCGCCGAGGCACCCGATCGCCCGGCCGTGTCGTGCGAAGGCCGCACCATCACGCGCGCTCAGCTGGAGTCGGCGTCGAACCGGCTGGCGCGCGCCTATGCCGAACTCGGAGTCGGTCAAGGCGATTACGTGACGATCGCGGTGGCCAACTCGATCGAGTGGGTGCAGGCGACGGTCGCGGTGTGGAAGCTCGGCGCCATCCCGCAACCGCTGTCACCGCGGATGCCGGACGCCGAATTCGAAGGCCTGCTCGATTTGAAGCCGCGCGCCCTGCTGGTCGGGCGCGCCGACCCGCGCGGGGTCGTGCCGTCGGTGGCCGCCGAGTTCACCGGCAGCCCAAATCTCTCGGATGCTCCACTGCCCGAGGCGGTTTCACCGGCATGGAAGTCGATCGCGTCGGGCGGCAGCACCGGACGGCCGAAACTCATCGAGGCCGGGGGGGACAGCCGGTATCCGGCCGACCTGGTGGCGATGGGGATGGGCAACGAACCGACCGACACCCAGCTGGTGCCGGTCCCACTGAGCCACAACACCGGATTCACCTCGGCCACCATCGCATTGGCCACCGGGCAGCACCTGGTGCTGCTACCCAGGTTCGACCCGGAGCGCTTCCTGCGGGTGATCACCGACTACAAGGTGAACTACCTGACCACCGTGCCGACGATCATGCAGCGACTGCTGCCCGTCTACCACGCCAACCCGGCCGCCTACGACCTGTCGTCGCTGCGCCGGCTGTGGCACGTCGCCGCCGTCTGCCCGCCGAACGTCAAGCAGGCGTGGATCGACCTGCTCGGCCCGGATGCGGTGTGGGAACTGTACGGCGGCACCGAACTTCAGGCGCTGACGTTCATCAGCGGCTCCGAATGGCTGACCCACCGCGGATCAGTCGGGCGCGTGGTGGCCGGTGAGATGAAGGTTCTCGACGACGAGGGAACCGAATGCCCACCGGGGGTGCTCGGGGAGATCTACATGCGCCCCAGCCCCGGTTCGCAGCCCACCTACCGCTACATCGGCAGCACCGCCAAATCCCGCGACGGCTGGGACTCGCTGGGGGATCTCGGCTGGTTCGACGCCGAGGGCTATCTGTACCTGGCCGACCGTCGGGTCGACATGTTCACCGTCGGCGGCCGCAACGTGTACCCCGCGGAGATCGAGAGCGCCCTGTCCGAGCACCCCGCCGTGCTGTCCTGTCTGGCCGTCGGGGTGCCGCACGAGGACCTCGGTCAGGTGCCGTATGCGTTGGTGCACACCGACGGTGACGTGCTCACCGAAGACGACGTCAAGGCGTTCGTGGCGCAGCGGCTGGCCGATTACAAGGTGCCGCGCGCGGTGGAGTTCGTGGACACCCCGCTGCGGGACGACGCTGGCAAAGCCCGCCGATCCGCGGTGCGGGATCAGGTGATCGCCCGGCTGCAGGGTTAGGTCAGGCCGTCGCGGTCTGCTGCCAGGCCCGGGCCGCGACCAGTTCCGGCACCAGGACTTCGGTCAGCAGCCGCACATCATCCTGCTCGTCGCCGGGGTAACGGACTTCGAGCCGGGCCCCCGGGACCGCGCCGCCGACCGCGACAACGGTGGTGCCGCGCAACGTCGTCCACTCCGCCATCTGGTCCTCCCACTCCGAGCCGGCGAAGACCAGCATCCGGTAGTCGGTGGTCTTGGTGAGGTAGACGTCGACGTGGCTCCAGTCGCCGGTCTCACAGCCGACGGCGGCACGGCGCGGGCCCTCGCGGAGCATCAGCGCGCCCTGCTGCGCCGAGCAGAACCGGTGGGCCGGCGCCGCCAGGTGAGTGCCCGCAGGCCCGAGCAGCATGTCTGCCACCTCGGGACGCCAGGCCGCCTCGGTGTCGAGCAGGTGCGCGCTCGCTTCGGCCGTCGTCGCGATCGACGCGACCAACCCGGCGGTGTCGCGGCCGGCCAGATGCGACTCCAGCGCCATGAGCAGCGCCAGCGTGTGCTGATAGCTCCGGCAGGCCACCCCGCCGCGCTCCGGTTCTGCTGCCAAATCGACGACCGCGGAGCAGGATTCGGTGATCGCCGATCCTGCGGTGTTGGTCAGCGCCACCGTCGTCGCCCCGGCGGGAAGCCTACGCAGCGCGTCCAGCGTTTCCGCCGAACCACCCGTCGCCGAGGTTGCCACCACCAGGGTGCCCGGTCCCCAGTCCGGCAGCAGACGGGTGGACGCCAACTCCGAGATCGCGAGAATCCCTCGCGCGCGCATCCGCGCGGCCACGACGCCCGCAGCGTAGGCGGAGGACCCCATCCCGACGAACACCACCCGCTGCGTGCTGGCCGGAACGACCGCTGCCCAGGGATTGTCGGCGGCGAGCCGCTCGGCCAGCCGAGACAACGCCTCGGGCTTGCGGGCCAGGTCCGCGGCGAAGCCGTCAGGGTCCACCGGTGATTCCTTCGTCGAGCAACATGGGTAGTGCCGCCTCCGGAACGTACATCCAGCGCGGCAGATGCCGTGCCGCGTAGACGACTTCCCGCAACACCTGCTGCAAGCGGAATGCTCGCAGACAGGCCGGATCGTACAGCTCGCCGTGCCCCAGTGCGGCCAGGTGTGCGGCGTAGCTGCGGGTGAAGTGATCGCGGGCCAGCCGTTCGACCCTGGACAACGCCCCCTCATCGACGCGGTGGTGGCGGCGGGCCACGATCGCCGCATGGCTCAGTGACTGCGCCAACCCGGCGACGTCGAGGGCGGCCGGGATCGGCAGGACCCGCTCGGCGGGTGGCAGTACCGGATTCCCGTCGAAGTCGATGACCGCGTACCCGCCGGGATGTCTCAGCACCTGACCGACATGCAGGTCGCCGTGGCCCTCGATCACCGGAGTGCCGGCCATCCCGCCCAGGCTGTCGAAGATCTCGGTGATCATCCGGCTTTCGAGGAGATCGCGCATGGCCGGATCACTGTGCGCCCGAGCCTCATCCAGGGTCGCGGCTGCTGCCGCCCGCCACCGCTCGGCGTCGGCGGGCGAGGCGATGGTCGCGGAGGGCGCCAGTGCGGCGTGCAGTTCGGCAATCACAGTGCCGACGTCGGCGGCCGCCGTCGCCACGTCGTCCGCCGGGGAGTCCGGCTCGGCTGCCGCCGACGCGATCAGGTCCACCGCCCACGTCCACCCGTCGACGGCGCCGGGCAGATACTCGTCGACACCGGCCACCAGCGTCTCCGCGCCGTCCTCCGATCGCCAGGTGACCAGCCCCCACGGGCACGGCATGTGCCGAAAGCCATTGGCGCGCAACATCTCGATCCGGCCTGGCGCCGGATGCGGTCCAGCCTGCAGATGGGCGGCCCACTTAACCACCGCCGCGTCACCCACGATCACCGATTCGTTGGTCTGATCCACGGTGATCGCGCGTTCACCCGCTGCGACCCGCGCTAACCAGGCGTGCACTGTGAACGATCCGATCTCGGACACCTCCGGCGAAGCCGCCAACAGTGCCAGCAGCGCCTCGGCGATACCATCGCCGGGCCGGGCACGTCGCCACGACCCGCCGGAGTCGAGGACCTGCGGTTCGGCGGTCAGCCCGTCTTTCGTCGTGACGATCGAAAGTCGTTTACCGTCAATGAGATCCAGTGAGTCGAGTTCACCGCCCACGTCGTCAGCCTGACGCGCTGTCGCGGTTCCGATGCTGCAGTCCCACCTGCTCGATCACGTCGGCCCCGACACGCAGACCGTCTCGGGCCCGGATCGACTCGCCTATTCCAGACAGCCGGTTTCGGAGCTCGGTGTCGGCGAGGATCCTGTCCACGGCCGCGATGAGCTCCTCGTCGCGGAAGGCATACGTGTCGAGTCGAGCGCCGAAGCCGAGTTCGTCGATGCGCTGGGCATTTTCATACTGGTCCCAGAACAGCGGCAGCACGATCAGCGGCTTGCCGAAGTGCAGGGCCTCGGTCACCGTGTTGTTGCCGCCATGCGAGATGACCAGATCGACCTGCGGGATGACCTTGGTCTGCGGCAGCATCTGCTCGCCGACCATGTTGTCGGCCAACGTGATCCGATCGGCCTGCGGACCCTTGCTGACGATGTACCGATGCTCGGTCTTGCCCAGCACGTCGACCAGGCGCTGCATGAGTTCGACGTCGGCGCCGCCCAGCGATCCCAGCGACAGGTAGATCAGCGCGCTGGCGTCCGGACGGTGGGCGACCGATGCGGGCAGCTCGTACTCCGCATCGGTCTCGCGGACGCTGGAGTCCATCCGCGTCCAGCTGTCGTCGAGCGGACGTGCGTCGAGGTAGTCGGCCTCGGCCGGGTAGACGTAGAGATTGGCGGCGTTGTCGCGCGGCATGAACTCCAGATCCGGCAGCGGGTCGGCACCCTGGCGCTGAACCCACGCGTTGAAGTCGGACCACATCGCACGGTGGGTGCGGTCGAACTCGGCCCGGTAGGTGTCCCACTGCGTGGGGTCGGCACTGGGCAGCCCGGAAAATGGCGGCGGCACATTCGGTCCCGGCACTTCGAGCGGGCTGCACGACACGATCCGGACGAACGGTGCGCCTGTGCTCACCAACGCCGGGAACAGCACCACGTTGTCCTCGACGATCACGTCGGGCTGGTGTCGGGCGACGATCTCCCGCAGTCGCGGCTCACAGTATTTGGCGCCGTCGATCAGCGCCTGATAGGTCGGCTGGATGAAGGTTTCGAGCTGCAGATGAGTCGGCTTGCGAAACTCCGGGGCGGTCTCGGCGATGAAGTCCGTCCAGAACTTGCCGGGATCCTCGTCGGCCGCGCCGTCGACGGGTTCGGCCAGATCGACCAGTTCTTCCACGAAGCCCAGCGGTGCGAGCTTGCCCGCCCACGAACTTTCGGCGGCGAACACAATCCGGTGGCCGCGCCCACGCAGGATGGCCGCCAGACCGATGCACTGATTCGTCGGGCCGTAGGCCGACTCGGGCCAGAACATGATAGTCAATGGTTCAGAAGCCATGGCGATCCCTTCAGACATCGGGTCAGGCAAAGATCATCGCGCAATCACGGGCTCCGGCGCATCATCGACCGAACTGTCCAGCGGCGGAACCGGAGCCTTCTCGCGATACTCCCAGCGCCGCAGGGCATTCCGGCACGGCGATTCGATCAGGGCATAGCTGACCGCCGCCATCGCGAAGCCCAGCACCAGCGTCAACACCAGTGTCACGAGCAGGTTGCCGTTGAACATGAACCGGCCGACCATCGGGAACACCATCACCAGCGCGGCCAGGTGCCAGACGAACAACCCGTAGGACCACCGGCCCAGGGTGACCATGAACCGGCTGCCCAGAATCGGGTGCCGGGTGTCGGGCCTGTCGAGCACCAGCGGCGCCAGCAGCGCACCGGCGACGATGGCCCCCATCGAGGTGCGGATCACGAACTGCCCCAATGTGGCGGGAACCAGGTCCTTCGGACCGGCCAGCGGTGAGGCCGAGATCAGATAGGCCGCCAGTGCGATACCGGTGATGGCCCAGCGGTTCCGGGCCAGCTTGTGCGCCCACCCCAGCGGGCTGACCGTCCACTCCGCCAGCAGCATGCCCGCGGCGAACCACGAGGCGTAGGCCGGCGGCCAGTTCAGGAAGTTGACCCCCTGCACCGTGTGAATCGGCAGCAGACCCCAGCCGAGGCTGGCCAGCGCGATCGCCGCGATCACCGGGACCCGGGCCCGCACCGGCAGCCGGCGCGCTGCGAAAGCCAGGATCGGCAACGCCAGATAGAAGCTGACCTCGACCGACAGGCTCCACATCTGGGTCAGTCCGGCGGTCAACGTGAGCGGGACGTAAACCTGGGTCAGCGTCAGGTTGGCCCACCACACCGTGAAGCTTGCGTGGTTGGCCTCCGGCAGCAGCGTCAGGATGATGACGACCGCCACCACATATCCGGGCATGATGCGCACCAGCCGCGAACGCAGGTAATGCCCGGTGGGTGGGCGCCGGCGCAGTCCGCGGGCCGCGGCGGCGTGCCCGCGCCACAACAGAAAGCCGGAGAGCGCGAAGAACACCGCGACGGCCAGGTCGAAGCGATGCAGCAGGCGTCCGACCACGGCGCCGGTGGTGCCGGTCTGAAATGCGACGTGGGTGAGCACCACTCCCATGGCGGCGCACGCGCGCATGCCCTCCACGGCGGGGAGGAAGCCGCGGGTGCCCCCGACCCCCTGCGCGACCGACGTCATGGGAGCCAGTGTGCGCCGGAATGGGGTGGTTCGCGAAAGTGGGTACACCTGGCCTGCGGTGGCGACCTCCTAATGAACCGGTGCCTTGGGCTGGGCTGTTAGGGTCGAACAGGTTTGCTTCGCCGTCAGGCGGGGTGCGGCACGATCGGCAGTGAGGAGGCCACGGCAGCGTGAATCGCGCAGGCATGGTGCGTATCGCGGCATTCGGCATCATCGGGCTCGGAGCCGCCCTCCTGATCGCCGCGTTGCTGTTGACGACCTACACCTCCAGCAAGATCAAGAAGATCCCGCTGAACATCGACGAGACTCTGGTCAGCGACGGCACGGGTAGTGCGCTGGACCCGGCGTCGCTGATGGGTGAGAAGTTCGTCGTGGACAAGAACGTGCCGCTGGTCTCCCAGCAGCAGATCACCGTCGAGTCGCCGGCCAACGCCGACGTGGTGACGCTGCAAGCGGGCACCAGCGTGCGACGCAGCGACAAGCAACAGGACAACGGCCTGCTGCTGGCCATGGTCGACACCGTGACCGTCAACCGCAGCACCGCGATGGCGGTGTCCGACGACACCCATCCGGGCGGGTCGGTGCAGAAGCCGCGGAGTATCGAGGACAACAAGCCGCCGACCAACATTGCGCTTCCTCATGACGGCCTGGCCTACCGGTTCCCGTTCGGCACCGAGAAGAAGACCTATCCGTTCTTCGACCCGATCGCGCAGAAGGCCTTCGACGCCAACTACGACGGCCAGGAAGACGTCAACGGGCTGACCACCTACCGCTTCACCCAGAACGTCGGCTACGACGCCGACGGCAAGCTGGTCGACCCGATCAAGTACGCCTCGCTCTACGACAAGAACGAGGACGGCGAGGTGACCGCGCGGGCCGAGCTGTGGGGTCTGCCCGGGCCGCCGGAGGAGCCGGTCACCATGACCCGCTATTACGCCGCGCAGCGCACCTTCTGGGTCGACCCGGTGACCGGTGTGATCGTGAAGTCCACCGAGCACGCCAACCACTACTACGCCCGCGACGCGCTGCGCCCGGAGATGGAACTGGTCGATTACAAGGTCACCTCCACCGAGCAGACCATCGAGTCCCGGGTGGCCTCCGCCCGCGACGAGCGCGACCGGGTGGGACTGTGGTCGCGGGTGCTACCGATCAGCTTCACCGCCGCCGGTCTGGTGGCACTCGTGGGCGGGGCGCTGCTGGGCACGTTCAGCCTGCGTGCCGAGTCGGCTCTGATCGACCCCGGCCTGGACACCGCCGACCATGGCTTCTTCGGCAAGGACGAAACCGGACCGATGCCGGCCGCCGAGGCGGCCACCGAGAAGCTGCCCGCGGCCAGACCGGACCTGGAGCCTCCCCCGCCGCAGCGGTGAGCACTCCCGTGACCCGGGCGCACCGGGCCGTCCGGTGGGTGGTGCCGGGCTACGCACTCCTGTTGGCCCTCGCGGTCACCGCGCCGCTGCTGGCGCCCGGCTATCTGTTATTGCGCGATGCGGTGTCCACGCCGCGGTCGTATTTCTCCGATGCGGCGCTGGGTCTGTCCGAATCAGCGCCCCGCGCGCTCCCGCAGGACTTCCTCATCGCCGCTTTGACGCCTGTGCTCGACGGCGGCGTGCTGGTAAAGGCGCTGCTGGTCGCCGGGATTTTCCTGGCCGGCTGGGGAGCCGGACGGTTGGCCGCCGAGCTGGTCCCGGATGCCGGAATGCCCGGGCAGTTGATCGCGGCGACGCTCGCGGTATGGAACCCCTACGTTGCGGAGCGGCTGCTCCAAGGGCACTGGAGCTTGCTGGTCGGGTACGGCTGCCTGCCGTGGGTGGCTGCCGCGGTGATTCGGGTGCGGGATGAGGCGACCGTGGCCCGGTGGGCGGCGGTGGTGTTCTGGATCGCGCTGGCCGGGCTGACACCGACCGGGCTGTTACTGGCCGCTGTGGTGGCGCTGGTGTGTGTCGCGGTTCCCGGGACGGGGGCGTCGCGGCCATGGTGCGCGGCCGGGGTGCTGACGACCGCGGTGCTCACGGCGTCACCGTGGCTGATGGCGTCGGCGTTGGGCGGCGGGCTCGGCTCGTCGCCGTCACCGGGTGTGACGGCGTTCGCGGCTCGGGCGGAGCCGGGCCTGGGTACCCTCGGCAGCCTGGCGGGACTCGGCGGAATCTGGAACGCCGAGGCTGTTCCCTCCTCTCGCACAATGCTTTTCGCGCTGCCCGCGACCCTGGTGCTCGTGGGCATCGTGGCCATCGGGTTGCCCGCGGTACTGCGTCGCCGGTCCGTGCTGCCGCTGCTGGTGCTCGCCGCGGTCGGCGTGCTGCTGCCCGCCGCAGCGGCCACCGGGCCGGGACTGGCGGTGCTGCGTGACGTGGTGGAGGCCGTGCCGGCGGTCGGGATCCTGCGCGACGGGCAGAAGTGGGTGGCGCTGGCGATGCCCGGCTACGCGGTCGCCGCCGCGGCGGCGGTGGTGACGTTGCGGGGCCGGCTCCGGCCCGGCACCACCGCGGTAATGGGGATCGTGGCGCTCATCGCCGTGCTGCCCGATCTGGCCTTCGGCGCGTGGGGCAAGTTGACGCCGGTGCGCTATCCGCAGGGTTGGGCGGTGGTGGCCGGCTTGATCGACGCCGACCCGGCCGACGTCGCCGTGCTGCCCGCCGACAGCATGCGCCAGTTCGCGTGGGCCGGTGCGGCACCGGTGCTCGATCCGTTGCCGCGCTGGGTGCGCGCCGAGGTGTTGGCCACCGGCGACCTGACGATCTCCGGGCACAAGGTCCCCGGTGAGGGCGGCCATGCCCGCGATGTCCAGCGGATGCTGCTGGCCGGCGGTTCCCCCGAGGCGCTCGCCGGTGCCGGGGTGGGCTGGGTGGTCATCGAATCGGGCAGCGCAGGCACGATCGGCAACGCACAGCGGACCCTGGCGCAGCTGCCGGTGGCCTACCGCGACGGCGAGCTCGCGCTGTACCGCGTCGGGGGGGTGAGCGTCGGTGCGACACCCGCAGCGCGGCTCGCGGTGTTCGCGGCCCACCTGGTATGGCTGCTGACGCTGGGCGCCGCGGGGGCGGTGGCTGTGTTCAGCGCCGCGCGCCGGCGGCGCAGGTCAAGTTCGGCGACCCCCGACGCGGCGCCCTGATCGCCCGTATCGTATTCGAGGACAAAGCGATTCGCGAAGCGGAACGAGGATGACGGAGAGTATGGCTGGACGTGACGACGAGGTTCTTTCCCGCCCTGAAGATCTCGACCAGGGCCGGATGCGGATACTCGACGCGAAAGCGGTCAACCTGGACGGCTTCAGCGTGGCCGACCCGACTCTCGGCCTGGCCGCGATGCACAGCCCGCACGACCCCGCACCGTCTCTGGTGGTGCGCGACGGTGTCGTGGTCGAGTTGGACGGAAAATCCGCGAGCGACTTCGACGTCATCGACGAGTTCATCGCCCGGCACGGGATCGACCTCGAGACGGCCGGTGAGGCGATGGCGCTCGACGACGTCGCACTGGCCAGGATGGCCGTCGACGTCAATGTGCCGCGCTCCGAGGTGGTGCGTCTGATCGGCGGCACCACGCCGGCCAAGCTGGCCAGAGTGGTCGCGGTGATGACGCCGGTCGAGATGCAGATGGCGATGGCCAAGATGCGCGCCCGACGTACCCCGAGCAATCAGGCGCACGTCACCAACCAGCTCGACGATCCGCTGCTGATCGCCGCCGATGCGGCCAGCGCGGTGGCCTATGGCTTTCGGGAAGTCGAGACGACGGTGCCGGTGCTCGGCGATGCCCCGTCGAATGCCGTCGCGTTGCTGATCGGCAGCCAGGTCGGTGTTCCGGGGGCGCTCGCTCAGTGTTCGATCGAAGAGGCCTTGGAGCTGCGGCTGGGCCTGCGCGGCCTGACCAGCTACGCCGAGACCATCTCGATCTACGGAACCGAGCAGGTGTTCGTCGACGGTGACGACACTCCCTTCTCGAAGGCCATTCTCACCTCGGCCTACGCCTCCCGCGGGCTGAAGATGCGAGTGACCAGCGGCGGCGGTGCCGAAGTTTTGATGGGTGCGGCCGAGAAGTGTTCGATCCTGTATCTGGAGTCCCGGTGTGTGTCGCTGGCCCGCGCGCTCGGGTCGCAGGGCGTGCAGAACGGCGGGATCGACGGTGTCGGTGTGGTGGCCTCAGTCCCGGAGGGCATGAAAGAGCTGCTGGCCGAGAACCTGATGGTGATGCTGCGCGACCTCGAGTCCTGCGCAGGCAACGACAACCTGATCTCGGAGTCGGACATTCGTCGCAGCGCCCACACCCTGCCCGTCCTGCTCGCCGGGGCGGACTTCATCTTCTCCGGATTCGGCTCGATCCCCCGCTACGACAACGCTTTTGCGCTGTCGAACTTCAACTCCGACGACATGGACGACTTCCTGGTGTTGCAGCGGGACTGGGGTGCCGACGGCGGACTGCGGACGGTATCGGCCGAGCACCTGGCGCGAGTGCGCCGGCGGGCGGCCACGGCGGTGCAAGCGGTCTACCGGGATCTCGGCCTTGCCGACTACGACGATGCCCGCGTCGACGAGGTGGTGGTGGCCAACGGATCTCGCGACCTGCCCGCCGGGCACCCCAAGATGGTCGCCGAGGCGGCGGCCGCGATCGAGGCTCGCCAGCTGACGGTGTTCGACGTCGTGGCCGCGCTGCACCGCACCGGCTTCGAGCCGGAAGCCGAGTCGATCATGCGCCTGACCGCCGAACGATTGCGCGGCGACCAGCTCCAGACATCGGCCATCTTCGATCAGGACTTCAACGTGCTGTCCAAGCTCACCGACCCGAACGACTATGCGGGCCCGGGAACGGGTTATGCCTTGTCCGATCAGCGGCGAGCGGAGATCGACGACATCCGGCAAGCCCGGACGACGGCGGAGCTGACCGCCGATCAGGCCGACCACCACGGTCACATCACGTTCACCCCGGTCGAGACCGCCAGGCAGGGCAGCGATCCGCGCGAGGTGTGCATCGGTTTGTCGCCGGCACTGGGGTGCAGCGTGTGGCTGACCCTGTGCGGGCTGACCGTCGGTGAGGTCCTGCGGCAGATCGAAGCGGGGCTGGAAGAGGAAGGTTGCGTGGCCCGGCTGGTCCGGGTGCGATCGACCATCGACGTCGGGCTGATCGGATTGACCGCTGCCAAGCTGTCCGGATCCGGGATCGGAATCGGCTTGCAGGGCAAGGGCACCGCTCTGATCCACCGGCGGGACCTGGCACCGCTGGCGAATCTCGAGCTGTTCAGTGTGGCACCGCTGTTGGACGCGGACATGTACCGCCAGCTGGGCAAGAACGCCGCCCGCCACGCCAAGGGCATGGCGCCGGTACCCATCTTCACCGGCGGGACCGACGAGTCCATTTCGGCGCGCTATCACGCCAGGGCAGTGGCGCTCGTGGCCCTGGAGCGCGAAGCGTGCGAACCGGGCGAATCACCCGTGACCGTCGAAGCGAGGCGAGCATGACCGAGGATCGATTCACCGTGGCGGCCGCCGTCGACGGCAAGCTCACGCTGGCAGATCTCCGAATGGAGCCGTCGGCATTGGTTCATCAGGCGGACGTCGCCGCGGCGGGTGGTAATCCGCAACTGGCCGAGAACTTCCTTCGCGCAGCCGAATTGGCGACGATGGGCGACGACGAGGTGATGAAACTCTACGAGGCGTTGCGCCCGCACCGGTCGACGGCGCCGGAGCTGAACGCACTCGTGGCCGATCTGGAGGCGCGCGGCGCGGCCCGGTGTGCGGAGCTGGTGCGTCACGCTGCGGCGGTCTACCAACGCAGGGGTCTGCTGCGTTGAGCGTGGTGGCCGGAATCGACGTCGGAAACCACACCACCGAGATCGTCGTCGCCCGGACTTCGTCTGGCTCAGTGGAACCCGTATGCCACGGACAGGCACCGACCCGGGGTCGCAAGGGATCTCGGGAATCCCTGGCCGGCGCGGCGGCGCTGTTGCACAAACTCGAGGTGCAGGCAGAGTGCAGAGTCGACGAGGTGGTGCTGTCGGTATTGCGTCCGGTGGACACCGCCACCGCACCACTGCCGCCACCGACGCCACCGCACTGCCCGGTGCGAAGCCTGCGCAGGCCCAGCGCCAGCACGCCGGCAGGGGCGGGATCGGCCGTGGGCGTGCACGTACCGCTGGCCGATGTCACCGGTTCCGTGGCCGCCCGGCCAGCGATCGTATCGGTCAGCGCAACAGTCGATTTCGAGGTCGCGGCACGGCAGATCAGCGACGCCGTCCAGCGTGGATGGCACATCGCAGGGGTGATCGTCGAGCGTGACGAGGCCGTGCTGATCGCCAACCGGATACCCGCAGGCATCCCGGTTGTCGACGAAGTCGAGCTCGGCGGTTTGCGACCGGGCGCGCCGGTCGCGATCGAGGTGGTGGCGCAAGGGCGGTCGTATCGGGCGCTGGCCGATCCGCTGGCGCTGTCGGCGGCGCTGGGGGTGGCGCACGAGCACATTCACCAGATCGCCGAGTTCACCCGCGAATTGGCGGATTCACCGGCCATCGCGGTGACTCTGCGTGACGGAGAGCCCGAGCCGCCGTCCGCCGACGGGGACTACGCGGACTGTCGCGTCGACGGCGTCGTGCGGCGCTATTCGCCGGCCGAGGCCGAAAGCCTGCTGCGGGTCCGGCCGCCCGGCACCGTGGTGACGGTACGACTGGCCGCCGTGGCCTCGGCCGCATCCGGAATCGCGGTCGACGACGCCTACTTCACCAGTTTGAAGGCCATCGACGACGGCGCGTGGCTGCGCCGCGGGGTCGCGGAGACCAGCGGCACGGTGGTCGCGCTGCTGGCCGCTGACGAGGTGGCCGACGCAGCCGTCACCCTGGCCGAGCTGTGCGGTCGCCCGGCTCGGACCATCGCGTCGGAACCCCGGGCGGCCGCGCGCGGTGCCCACACCACTCCCCATCTCCCGCCGGGGTCGATCGTCTGCGATATCGGCGGCGGGACCATCGACCTGATCGGCGCAGACCAGGAAGTGGTCGCTGCCGGTGCCGGCGAGGCCATCACCACCGCGGTCGCGGCAACCCTCGGAGTGCCGCGGGCACTGGCCGAGCAGATCAAGCGTTCACCGGCAATCCGGGTGGAGGGGCCGCACATCGCTCACGAGGAGGACGGCCGCCGGGTGTTTCTGGACGCTCCTGCCCCGCCCGAGGCGATCGGCCGGTTGTGCACCCGTGGCAACGCCGGACTGGTCCCGTTCTCCAACCGGTTGGCCGCCGAGGAGTGGCGCAGCCTGCGGTTGGCGGTCAAGCAGCAGACCGTGGCCGCCAACATCGCACGCTGCCTGAAGGCTTTCGACGAGCCGCCGGTCGCGCTGGTGCTGGCCGGTGGCGGCGCGCTGGACGACGAACTGTTGCGGACGGTCGGCGAGTCGCTGCGCTCCGTTCCGGTGGCCGTCGGCCGGGCCAACGTCGACGGCACACATGGGCCGCGCTATGCCGTCGCCTCCGGGCTGGTCCACCTTCACGCCGAAGGCGGTTGAGCTGCCCCGCCTTAAAGATGTACCATCTGGTACATGCTCAGTTCCAGCAGCGTCGCCATCGACGCACCCGCAGATCTGGTGTGGGAGGTGTTCACCGATGTCGAGCACTGGCCGGACTGGACCGCATCGGTCACCCGACTGCACGGCCTGGACGGCGCACAACTGGCGGTCGGGCGCCGCTTCGAGATCACCCAACCGCGGATGCCCCGGCTGATCTGGACGGTCACGGACATCGAGCCGGGTACATCGTGGACGTGGGTGCAGCGGTCACCCGGCGGGCTGACCTCGGCACGACACGAGGTGCTGCCGGCTGTCGGCGGCGGAACACTGGTGCGACAGGAACTCGCCCAGCGCGGAGTGGTCGGGGCGATCGTCGGAGTGCTGATGCAGCGGATGACGCGGCGTTACCTGGCGATGGAAGCGCGGGGGTTGAAGGCGCGCTGCGAGGGCTTGCGGAAGCTTCGTGGTTCGAACGCCTGATCTGCGACGGCGCACGGAACTGCTCGACGCCCTGGTCGCCGACTGCGCCGAGAACGGTGTCGGTGGACGCGCGCTGCGCGAACTCGCCGACGCGGTGGGAACCAGCCACCGAATGTTATTGCACCACTTCGGATCCCGCGACGAGCTGCTGTTGGCGATCGTCGACGAGGTGGAACGCAGGCAGATGGCGCTGTTGAGTGAGCTGATGGCAGCGGGCGGCACGGGGTTCGCCGAGATGTGGGAGCATCTGCGCAGGCCCGAACTGAGAGCGCTCGAGCGGTTGTTCTTCGAATGCTATGCCCGTGGGGCCCAGGGCGAATCACCGTTCGCGACGATGCTGCCCGGCGCGGTCGATCGCTGGCTCACGGTGACACGATCCGCGGACGACCCCGCGCTTGCCCGGCTCGGTCTGGCGGTCATGCGCGGCCTGCTGCTCGACTTGGCCGGCACCGACGACGACGCCGGCGTCGACGCCGCCGCCCAACATTTCGTCGAGCTGATCGGCTCACTCGAAAACACCGCGCGCTAATCGGCTTTGGCCGCAACGGGCCTGAGCATCACCGAAATCGACGCCACGGTCGTTGTTTGGGCACAATCGCAGCCCTGACGTCGATCTCGTGCTAGATGACGCCGCTGACCCGGCCGCCGGTGTGCACCGACTCCAGGACCGTGCGCATGGCATCGGCACTCTGCTGCCAGGAGAAGTCCCGGCTGCGCGCCGTGGCCTTGGCACCGAGCTCGTCGCGCAGAACGTGGTCGGTCAGCAGGCGTTCCAGGCGATCCACCAGGTCGTGGTGATCGTCGGCCAGCACGCCGGTGACCCCGTCGATGACCGAGTCGGTGAGACCACCCGAGGACCGGTAGCCGATGGTCGGCACACCGTGCTGGGCGGCCTCGATGACGGCCAGGCCCCAACCTTCCTTGCGTGACGGCAGCACATGCACCCAGGACCGTTGCACGACAGCGTGTTTGGTGTGGTGATCGACGTGGCCGTGGAACGTGACGGCATCGGAGATGCCGAGCTGCTCGGCCCGCTCCACCAGGCGGTCGCGCCACCAGCCACCGCCCACGATGTCCAGGTGCAGGCCGTCGACCCGGGGCCGCAACGCCGCCACCGCATCCAACGCGTCCTCGATCTGCTTGTGCGGCACCAGCCGTGACAACACCACGACCCGGGGCGTCGGCGACCGTGGTGCGGTCAGGGTGTCCGGCGGAGCGTCGTCGAGACCGTTGCGCACCACGGCGATCCGCGCGGTATCGACGCCGAGATCGGACAGATCGCGGGCCGACGGCAGGGAGACTGTGACGTACTGGTTGTGCCGGTGCATGCGCGGCGAGAGCCACGATTCGACCAGCCAGCCAACGCGGCCGAAGAAGCGACCGGCCACCGGCCACTGTTCACGGTGGCAGTGGTGCACCAGGACGGCGACCCGGCGGCCGAAGGCGAGCCGGGCCAGGAAGGGCACCCCGTTCTGGGTGTCGATCACGACGTCGGGGCGCACGGCGCGCAGCGGTCCGAGGCCGAGCCGGGCGGCCACCATGGCCAGCCCCGCCCAGATGTACACGCTGTAGGGCCCGCCGCCGCGGCTGACCCGCACCCCGTCGACGAGCTCGCGACGGGGTGCACCGGGGTAGCGGGCGGTGCGCAGAGTGACCTCTATGCCGGATTCGGCCAGCAGCGAGCCGATGCGCTGGACGTAGGTTTCGCTGCCGCCACCCTGCGGGTGGCCGGTGTCCCGCCAGCACAACAGCAGGACGGAGCGAACGGGTGTGGACATCAACGCCAGCCTAGACCGCCAGTCGAGTTTCACTTTTTGCAGCTCTGCACCTCGAACTTTTTCTGCGCAGCGTGAGTTTCAACTCTGGCGAGGGTGAATTTCGAGCTGACTAAGGTGGGCCCGATGGCCGTCACCGACCTGTTCGCCCGTCGCGCGACGCTGGGCAGATCGACGCGGCTGCTCAGTGAATTCCGGTACGAACAGTCCGACCCCGCCCGCTTCTACGGCGCCCTGGCCACCGACACCGCGGAGATGGTGACCGACCTGTGGCAGGCCGCCAACGGTCCGGTGGCCGGACACACGCTCGTCGACGTCGGCGGCGGGCCGGGCTACTTCGCCACCGCGTTCACCCGATCGGGCTGGAGCTATGTCGGCGTCGAACCGGATCCGAGTGAGATGCACGCCGCCGAGCACGTCCGGCAGGCCGGGCCGGGCTGCTTCGTCCGGGCATCCGGGATGGCCCTGCCGTTCGCCGACGGCAGTGTCGACGTGTGCCTGTCGTCGAATGTCGCCGAGCATGTGCCGCGCCCGTGGCAGCTCGGGGCGGAGATGCTGCGGGTGACCCGGCCCGGCGGTCTGGCGATCCTGTCGTACACCGTCTGGCTGGGGCCGTTCGGCGGCCACGAGATGGGCCTCACGCACTACCTCGGCGGGGCCCGTGCCGCGGCTCGCTACACCCGCAAGCACGGCCATCCACCGAAGAACAACTACGGGTCGTCGCTGTTCGCGGTGTCCGCGGCCGCGGGCCTGCGCTGGGCGGCCGGTACCGGAGCGCTGGTCGCGGCATTCCCGCGCTACCACCCGCGATGGGCGTGGAGGCTGACCGGTGTGGCCGGCGTACGGGAGTTCCTGGTGAGCAACCTGGTGCTGGTGCTGCAGCCGCCGATTCGCCCGAAATGAACAGGTTCTAGTTTCTGTCTCCAATAGGTAGTGTGACGGTCATGACACAGAGCACGGCTTTCAGAACCGAGTGGGACAAGCTGTTCATTGGCGGCAAGTGGACCGAACCGTCCACCTCCGAGGTCATTGAAGTGCACTCCCCTGCCACCGGCGAGCTGGTCGGCAAGGTGCCGCTGGCTGCCAAGGCCGACGTCGACGCGGCCTGCGCCGCCGCCCGCAAGGCCTTCGACGAAGGTCCGTGGCCGAAGATGTCGCCCACCGAGCGCGGCGAGATCCTGGCCCGCGCCGTCAAGATCCTCGAAGAGCGCGCCGAGGAGTTCAAGTTCCTGCTGGCCGCCGAGACCGGCCAGCCGCCGACGATCGTCGACATGATGCAGTACGGCGCCGCGATGTCGTCGTTCCAGTACTTCGCCGGTGCCGCCGACAAGTTCACCTGGCGCGACTTCCGCGACGGCGTCTACGGCACCACGATGGTGCTGCGCGAGCCGATCGGCGTGGTCGCCGCCGTCACCGCGTGGAACGTCCCGTTCTTCCTGGCCGCCAACAAGCTCGGCCCCGCGCTGCTGGCCGGCTGCACCATCGTCGTGAAGCCGGCCGCGGAGACCCCGCTGTCGCTGTTCGCGATGGCCGACGTCTTCGCCGAAGCCGGCCTGCCGGAGGGTGTGCTCTCGGTGGTGCCCGGCGGCCCTGAAACCGGCCGCGCCCTGACCGCCAACCCCGAGATCGACAAGTTCACCTTCACCGGGTCCAGCGGCGTCGGCAAGGAGATCGCCAAGATCGCCGCCGAGAAGCTCAAGCCGTGCACCTTGGAGCTGGGCGGCAAGTCGGCCGCGATCATCCTCGAGGACGCCGACCTGGATTCGACGTTGCCGATGCTGGTCTTCTCCGGACTGATGAACTGCGGGCAGGCCTGTGTCGGCCAGACCCGCATCCTGGCGCCGCGGTCGCGTTACGACGAGGTCGTCGAGAAGTTGTCCGCCGCCGTCGCGGCCATGCCGATCGGGCTGCCCGACAACCCGGGCGCCATGATCGGCCCACTGATCAGCGAGAAGCAGCGCGAGCGGGTCGAGGGCTACATCAAGAAGGGTGTCGAAGAAGGCGCCCGGCTGGTCACCGGCGGTGAGCGTCCCGAGGGGCTCGACGGCGGCTGGTTCGTGCAGCCGACGGTCTTCGCCGATGTCGACAACTCGATGACGATCGCGCAGGAGGAGATCTTCGGACCCGTCCTGGCGGTGATCCCCTACGAGACCGAAGAGGATGCCGTCCGCATCGCGAACGACTCCGTCTACGGTCTGGCCGGTTCGGTCTACACCACCGACAATGACAAGGCGATGAAGATCGCCGCCCAGATCCGCACGGGTACCTACGCGGTCAACATGTACGCGTTCGATCCGGGTTCGCCGTTCGGTGGCTACAAGAACTCCGGTATCGGCCGGGAGAACGGGCCCGAGGGTATCGAGGCGTACACCCAGGCCAAGAGCGTGCTGCTGCCGTTCGGGTACACCCCCGAATAGCAGGTCACACGAAGAAGCCCCGCACGCGCGAGCGTGTCGGGGCTTTTTCGTGTCTGGTCAGAACAGCGCGCGGACGATCATCTCGGCGACGGCGGCGGGCTTGTCGACACCGTCGATCTCGATGGTGTGCTTGACGGTCAGGTTGACGGTGTTGTCGTCGACCTTGTCGGCGCCGACGAGTTCGGACCGCACCCGGATGCTGCTGTCCACCGGGACGGCCGCCACGAACCGAACCTTGTTGAGTCCGTAGTTGATCGCCATCTTCGCGTTCTCGATGCGGAAGTTGTCCTTGGACAGCGCCGGGATCAGCGACAGGGTCAGGAAACCGTGCGCAATCGGTGTGCCGTAAGGGCTTTCGGCTTTGGCCTTCTCCACATCCACGTGGATCCACTGATGATCCCCGGTCGCGTCGGCGAAGTCATTGATGCGCTTCTGATCGATCTGCAGCCACTCGCTGACGCCGAGCTCCTCGCCGACCGCGGACGCCGCGTCGTCGATGGACGTGATCACCTTCATGGGGTCCCTTCCTCGTCAATCCCACCGGTTGGTCTCGCCATCTTGACCGACGCTCAGAAGGCCTCTTCGGGCAGGTCCATGATCGACACGTCGATCGACTCCGCGACCTTCCGCTCGGCGGCCAGCCGCGGCAGCACGTTGCCGGCGAAGAACTTCGCCACCGCCACCTTGCCGCGGTAGAAATCCTGCTCACGCGGATCCGGGTCGCCGTCGAGTGCGTGTAGCGCGATCTCGGCCTGGCGCAACAGGAACCAGCCGATCAGCAGGTCGCCGACGGCGAGGAGGAAGCCGACCGATTCCAGTCCCACCCGGTAGAGCTCGCGAGCATCCTCCTGCGCCCCCAGCAGATAACCGGTCATCACGGTCGCGACCGCGCGCACGTTGTCCAGCGCGTCGGTCAGCGATGCGCGCGCGGCGGCCAGCTCGGGCCGCGGGTCGGGGCTGTCGATGAACTTCTCGATCTGGGTGACGACATGCCCCAGTGCCCCACCCTGGTCCCGGGCGATCTTGCGGAAGAAGAAGTCCTGGGCCTGGATCGCGGTGGTGCCCTCGTAGAGCGAGTCGATCTTGGCGTCGCGGATGTACTGCTCGATCGGGTAGTCCTGCAGGAAGCCGGATCCGCCGAACGTCTGCAGCGACTCGGTCAGGCACTGGTAGGCGCGTTCGGAGCCGACACCCTTGACGATCGGCAACAGCAGATCGTTGACCCGCTCGGCCATCGAGGCGTCGGCACCCGAAACGATCTGTGCCACCGCGGGATCCTGGTGTGCCGCGGTGTAGAGGTAGAGCGCGCGCAGCCCTTCGGCGTACGCCTTCTGCGTCATCAGGGCACGTCGCACGTCGGGGTGATGGATGATGGTGACCCGAGGTGCCGTCTTGTCGGTCATCTGGGTCAGGTCGGCGCCCTGCACCCTGGTCTTGGCATACTCCAGCGCATTCAGGTAACCGGTGGACAGCGTCGCAATCGCCTTGGTGCCCACGAACATTCGTGCGTACTCGATGACCTTGAACATCTGGGCTATGCCGTTGTGCACATCGCCCACCAGCCAGCCGATCGCCGGCTTACCGTTCAGGCCCAGGCTGAGTTCGGTGGTGGCCGAGGCCTTCAGCCCCATCTTGTGTTCGAGGTTGGTGACGAACGCGCCATTGCGCTCGCCCGGCTCGCCGGTCTCGGGATCGAGCAGGAACTTGGGCACCAGGAAGAGACTCAGGCCCTTGGTGCCGGGGCCGGCGCCTTCCGGGCGGGCCAGCACCAGATGAAGGATGTTCTCGAAGAAGTCGCCGGTGTCACCGTTGGTGATGAACCGTTTGACGCCTTCGATGTGCCAGGTCCCGTCGCCGGCGTCGACCGCCTTGGTACGGCCCGCACCCACGTCGGAGCCGGCGTCCGGCTCGGTCAGCACCATGGTGGCGCACCAGTTGCGTTCGGCTGCCAGGGCGGCCCAGTGCCGCTGCTGCTCGTTGCCGATGTGGAACAGGATGTTGGCCATGATCGGCCCGGCCATGTACATGAACACCGCGGGATTGGCCCCGAGCACGAGTTCGTCGATCGCCCAGGTGACCATCGCAGGCGCCGGGACGCCGCCCACCTCCTCGGACAGCCCGATGCGGAACCACTCCCCCTGCTGCCAGGCCCGCATCGACGTGCAGAACGGCTCGGGCAACGACACCGCATGGGTACCGGGGTCGAATGTGGGCGGATGACGGTCGGTCTCGGCGAACGATTCGGCGACCGGCCCCTCGGCCAGCCGGGCTGCCTCGGCCAGCATCTCCCGGATCGAATCCCCGTCCAGGTCGGGATAGGCGTCGAGAGCCTTCTCCACATCAAGGAACTCGAAGAGATTGAACTCGAGGTCGCGGACATTGCTCTTGTAGTGGCTCATCGCGTGCGTCCTCCTCATCGCCGGCTGAGCCCGAGCCTAGCTCGGTTCACCTGCACTGATCAGGGTGTTCATCCAGCGTCCTGAAATATGGTGTTGGCCATATAAGTGCACGTCCGGACCCTCGGCAGTGCGGCCTATCTGGCTGTTTGCCTGCTGTTAACGTCGGCGTCAGGCCCTATGTTGCGCTCACCGCATTCTTAACTTATGGTCATAACCATAGTTATGGAGTTGGTCTCCAGACCTACCCCGCAAGGAGAGAGATATGTGGCTGATCGAGCTGAACATCGCCGGCCACCGGTTCACGCGCCACGTACCCGACAAGCGCCGTCAGCTGTTCGGTCGCGGAGCTCGGGCGCTGGCGTGGCGGGGTAGCCATTTCCGTCAAACCCCCGCCGCCTGAATGACCCGGACCCCGACACCCGATCGCAAGAGCCGCGGCTCCACCCGCACCAAGATGCTGGTGAGTGCCGCCGAGATGCTGCGTGAACGCGGCGCCGCCGGCGTGACGATCGACGAGGTGCTGGCCCGCAGCGGTGCGCCGCGCGGTTCGGTCTATCACCATTTCCCCGAGGGGCGAAGCCAGATCCTGCGCGAGGCACTGGAATACGCCGGCTACGCGATCACGACCGCCATCGACGAGGCGGCATGCGAGAACGCCGGGGTGCTTCTGCGCCGCTATGTACAACTCTGGGAAGACGCCCTGATCACCAGCGACTACACCGCCGGCTGTCCAGTGCTGGCCGCGGCCATCGGATCCGGCGAAGACGAACAACAGCTCACCGCAGTCGCCGGTGAGATCTTCAGCCGCTGGCGCGAGGCGTCCAAGCAGGCCTACCTACGGGAAGGCTTCGACGCCGCCGACGCCAGTGCATTGGCCGACACCACCCTGTCCGCGATGGAAGGTGCAGTGGTGCTGTGCCGCTCGGTGCACAGCCTGCAGCCCCTCCATGACGTCGCCGCCCAGATGGAATTCCTGATCAAGGCAAAGGAATTCGTGACGAAGTTCGGTGTGCCGACCCTGAACCCCTGAATGGCCAACGGGCACAGCCGAAATGGCTGTGCCCGTTGGTTTCCAATCGATCAGGGGTGATTGGTCCCGTCGGTTCCGGCTGTGCCCGGGGTCCCATTGGCCTGCGCATCGCCACCGTTGGTACCCGCGGTGCCCACGCCCAGGACACCCGAGTCATTGCCACCGTTACCACCGTTACCGCCGGCGCCGCCGATTCCGGTGCCTCCGGTGCCGCTGTTGGTGCCCTTGCCGCCCGAGCCGCCGTTGCCGCCGGCATTGACCCCATTGGTCGACGTCTGACCGCCGGACAGCACGAAGGTGCTGTTGCCGCCGGTGCCACCCGCGCCACCGGCCGGAGTGCCCGTCCCGGTGCCGTTGGCTCCGCCGTCGCCGCCATTGCCACCCTTCGACGTGCCGTTGACGATCGCGGTTCCTGCCGGAGCATCCGCGTCGGCTGCGTCGAGCTTGGCAAACCCACCATCACCACCGAGCGCGCCCTTGGTGGCACCGCCGTTGCCTGCGATGGCCGAGCCGCCGGTGATCGTGCCGTTGAGCCCGATGACCTCCGAGAAACCACCGTCACCGCCGGCCTTGCCGTTGACGCTGGAGGCGCCGCCATTGCCGCCGGTGGACGTGATGCCGATAGCGGAGCCGATGAGACCTGCGGCCGTGACCGAGGAGTCACCGCCCGCGCCGCCGGTACCACCGGCGCTGGCCGCCCCACCGTTGCCGCCGGTGGAGAAGCCGTTCACCACACCGGCGTTGGTCCCGACGATGCCTGCTTGCAGCTGGGCCGAACCGCCGTTGCCGCCAACGCTGCCCGCGCCGGTGGCGTCGCCGCCGCTGCCGCCCTTGGCACTTCCCAAAGCGGTGCCGTTCGGGCCGGACTGGATTCCCGCAGCACCGCCCGCGCCGCCCTGAGCAGCCCCGGGACCGCTCTTACCGCCGGCACCGCCGGTGGCGGTACCGCTGGCCGAACTCAGCACACCGTCCGCGACGATGCTGGCGCCGCCGCCCGTGCCGCCCGCGACGCCCGCCACGGTGGTCGCGTCGCCGCCCGCACCGCCCGCACCGCCGATGGCGGTACCCGCAGCCGCGCCACCATTGAGGCCCTCGACGTGGGCGCCGCCACCGCCGCCACCGCCGCCACCGCCGAGGCCGGCTGCAGCCGCGGTGCCAACGGCACCCTTGCCGCCCGAACCGCCCTTGCCGCCGGTGGCTCCGACGCCGTCACTCGCACCGGCACCACCGGCGCCTCCGACACCGCCCGTGCCGAACGCCGCACCGTCAGTTCCCGTTCCGCCCTTGCCGCCTGAGCCGCCGTTACCGCCGGCTTGCGTCGACCCGTCGGCCAGGACGCCCTTGCCTGCACCACCGACACCGCCCGTGCCGCCGGTGCCGCCGACACCTCCGCTGCCGGTCGCACCGCTGGAACCGAAGATGAAGAGGAATCCGCCCGCGCCGCCTGCGCCGCCGACACCGCCGACACCGCCTTCGCCGCCGGCACCACCGTCACCGGCTGCGCTGACACCGTCCACGCCGTCGACACCAGTGCCGCCGGTACCACCGGTGCCGCCCTTGCCGCCGGCACCGCCGCCGCCGCCCGAGCCGAAGATCATGCTGCCCTTGCCGCCGGCGCCACCATTGCCGCCGGCCTCACCCTTGCCGCCGCCCGCGCCGGTGCCGCCGGTTGTCCCGGTCACACCGGATCCACCCGCGCCGCCGAAGCCGCCGCTGCCGCTGATCGACAATCCACCGACGCTGCCGCCGTCGCCGCCGTCGGCTCCGCTGCCGTTCAAGCCCGCGCCGCCGTCACCGCCACTGCCGGTGATCAGGCCGCCGGCACCGCCGTTGCCGCCCTTGCCACCGTTGACAGTGGCGACACCCGCTCCGCCGTTACCGCCGGTGCCGAACCAGCCGGCCGCACCGCCGTTACCGCCGTTGAAACCATTGCCGCCGGTACCGAACAGACCCGCGTTGCCGCCGTTGCACGCGGTGGTACCGGTGCACGAGGCCGAGGTGAAGCTGTAGCCGTTTCCGAAGAGGATGCCGGCGTTGGGGTGGTCGGCGGTGCCGTTGCCGACGTACATCCGGATGAAGTCAGTGATCGGGTTGCCGGCCAGCGCGGCCATCGCGGCCGCTCCGGGCGACGCCACCCCGGCCGCCTTGACAGCGGGCGCCGTCGGCTTGGCTGCGGCGCTGGGGGATTCGGTCGCGCCGGCGGGCTTGGCTGCGGCCGCCGGGACATCGTCCTTGACATCCGGTGTCGAGTCAGAACCGCCCGTCGAGGTCGACGGCTTGGCTGCAGCTCGGCTCCGCGGGGCACTGCGCCCTGTGCCTGCCTTCGTGGAGCCCTTGGTCGACGAATTCCCGCTTGCGTGGGACGAACCGGTCGAGGATCGCCCCGAACCCGAACCGCTGGAGCCGCCCGCACCGCCGGTATCCGCCGCCGCCACCGGCAGGGCTGCCGACGCCACGCCGACACCGAGAGCGACCGCGAGCACACCCACCCGGCCCACCCAGCGGGCGTATCCGGACGATGACATATCGGTGTGGTCGGTGCTCTGCGACAGATTACGCACGGTCATATGATTCCTCGCCGTTTCATGCGAGAACCCCGTGCCCCCGCCCGTTGCAGAGAAATTACCGAAAGCTCACCGGCACAGGAGGTATTTCAGAGTTTTCGACGGCACCGGCGTTTCGTCGCGCTCCCGCTCGGCGGACCTGCCTGCGCACCACGACGGCCGCTGATGCTGGAATACGAGGGTGACGACGCCCGACCGAACGACCGGCATGCAGGACCCGGAGACGCCGGAAAGTGTCATCACCCGGTTCGGCATCGAGACGCTCGACGAGAACCTCACCGAGTTCACGGTCGTCGCCTCGATGCCGGTGGGCCGGTTGACCAACCCGTTCACTCAGATGCCGACGATCGGTCCGCTGGCCATCCTGGTCGACGATGTCGGCGGCCGGGCCAACTTCTATCGCCGCGGCGCCGGTCAGTGGACGGTCTCGAGCGAGCTCTCCGTCGAACTCAGCCCCGACGGGATCGACAGCCTGCAGGCCGCGCCGGACGAACCCGTCGTGGCGAGCAGTCGCCCGCTCGGACCGCACGGTGCGACGCTGCTGTCCATCTGCACGCTGAGTCACCGCGGCAGTACGATCGGCGGCGGCACCGTGCGCACGGTCGCCATCACCGGTGGCCCCGATGCACCCATCCAGCGGGGACCGGACACCCTGGCGCGCACATCGCAGACGACGCTGGCGCAGTTGATGTCCGCCGACCCACGGCCGGACGAGGACGGCACCTACCGGCTGGACCAGCGGCCGGATCCGATCATCAACAACCTGATCGGGATCGTCCACGGCGGGGTCAGCAGCGCCGGGCTGGAACTCGCGGCGTCCGCGGCAATCAACCACGGGCAGGCCGAACCGCTACGCACCGCATCGCTGCGGGTGAACTTCCTGCGCCCGTTCTTCGCCGGCGACCAATCCCGTTACGAGGGCACCGCACTGCGGGTCGGACGCAATTCCGCGGTCGGCGACGCCCAGGCTGTCGGTGCTGATGGCAAGGTGGCCATCCTGGCGCGTGTCACGGGCTACCGGTGAGCACCATGACCGACGACTTCGGGGCGCTGTGCGCCAATGAGCCCGAGCTGGCCCGCTTGCGAGCTTCGATCCGGGCGTTCCTGGCCGCCGACCGTGACGAATTCGGTTGGCAGCCAACCGTCGACGCGTGGCTGTCGAGCTGGGACGAGGCGTTCAGCGCCCGTCTCGGTGCGGCGGGATTCCTCGGCCTGACCATTCCGCGCGAGTACGGCGGGCAGGGACTGAGCCACCTGCATCGCTATGTGGTGACCGAAGAGCTGCTGGCCGTCGGTGCGCCGGTGGCTGCGCATTGGATCGCCGACCGACAGGTCGCACCCGGGCTGCTGGCCTACGGCTCCGAAGAGCAACGGCAACGATTACTACCCAGAATTGCTGCTGGGCAATACTTCTCCGCGATCGGCATGAGCGAGCCGCAGGCCGGCTCGGACCTCGCCGCCTCGGCCGCCAAGGCTACCAAGACCGACGGTGGCTGGTTGCTGTCGGGCACCAAGGTATGGACCAGCGGAGCGCACCTGGCCCACCAGATCGTGGTGCTGGCCCGCACCAGCCCGGTCGACCCCGACCGTCGCCACGCCGGCTTCAGCCAGTTCATCGTGCCGACAGACAGTGCGGGGATCACGATCAGTCCCATCGTGATCATGTCGGGCGAACACCATTTCAACGAGGTGACCTTCGACGAGGTGTTCGTCAGCGACGACAACCTGCTCGGCGAGATCGGCAACGGCTGGCATCAGGTCACCGCCGAACTGTCCTTCGAACGCAGCGGCCCAGAACGCATCCTGAGCACCGCTGCGCTACTGACGGCACTGGTGCGTCTGCTGGCCGGCCAGGACGATCTCGACGACCACGCCGCCGCGGCCGTCGGCGACTTGCTGGCCCGGGTGATCTCGTTGCGGCAGCTGTCGGTGTCGGTGGCCAGGGCGCTGGCCGCCGGGCAGTCACCGGTCAACGAGGCCGCCCTGGTCAAGGACCTGGGCACCCGCTTCGAGCAGGAGTCGGTGGAGTTGGCGGCCGACCTGTTCGGCTACGCCGCGACCGACTCACCGGATCGCGACCGGGTGGCCGCGCTGCTGAATGTGGCACGGCTGCATGCGCCGTTATTCACCCTGCGCGGCGGAACCAACGAGGTGCTGCGCGGTGTGGTGGCCCGCGGAATGGGGCTGAGATGACGCGGGCGTTGATCGGTGGTGTCTTCGTGACCACCAGCGGCACAGATGAATTGGCTGACCTGCGCCAGCTGGCGGAGGATATCGGGGCCCGCTCCTTCGACGAGCGGATCGGCCGACGCGGCCTGCCGGACGACGTCGACACCGCCGCATGGCGGCATCTGCAGGACGCCGGCCTGACCCGTCTGACCAGCGATCCCGAATCAGGCGGTGGCCCAACCGAATCCGCGGTTGTGCTACGGGCGCTGGCCCGGCATGCCGTCACCGTCCCGATCGCTGAAACCGATGTGCTGGCGGCCTGGTTGGCCGCAAAGGCCGGGCTCGAGGTCCCCGCCCAGGGGCCGCTGACGATCGCGATCGGCCCGGCCGGGGCGACGAGCATCAGCGGCGTTCCGTATGCGGGCTCCGCCGGCGCGGTGGTGGTGGCCGTGCGCGACGGCGCCGCACTCTCGGTGGCGATCACCGAGCCCGCGACCACCGCCACCGGGCACAACCTGGGCGGTGAACCACGCGACACCATCGCCGTGCCCGCCGAGGGGTTCGTCACCGTCGAGGGAGCCGCCGAGGAGCTGGCGCGGCGCGGTGCCTGGGCGCGGTGCATCCAGGCGCTGGGCGCGCTGGACGCCGCGGTCGAGTCCTCGGTGGCACACACTCGGGAGCGGGTGCAGTTCGGTCGTCCGTTGAGCGCGTTTCAGGCGGTTCAACACACGCTGGCCTCGATGGCAGGTGAGGTGGAACGGGCGCGCGCGGCCACCGAGCTGGCCGTGGCCGCCGTGGCCGTTCACGGATTCGACAGCGCCCAAGCCGATTACGCCGTCACCGTCGCCAAGGTGGTGCTGGGCCGGGTGGTGCCGAGCGTGGTCACCGCCGCCCACCAGCTGCACGGTGCCATCGGCGTGACGATCGAGCACCGCTTGTGGCTGGCGACGATGCGAGCCCGCAGCTGGATCGACGAATTCGGTGACACCGCCTGGCATGCGCGGAAGTTGGGCCGGATGGCGCTGGCTTCCGGCAACGACCCGTGGGACTTCGTCGTCGGCGCGGTCTGACTCAGCTGCCCGTCCAGTTCGGGGCACGCTTCTCGGCGAACGCGATCGCGCCTTCCTGGGCGTCCTTCGACCCGAACACCGGCATCATGATCTTCGCCTGCTTCTTCCACTGCTCCTCAGGCGACCAGCCGCGCGACTCGGTGATGATCCGCTTGGTGGCGGCCACCGCCAGCGGGCCGTTGACGGTGATCCGCTCCGCCAGCTCGATCGCCGCATCGAGCGCGTGGCCCGGCTCGGCCAGCGCGTTGACCAGACCCAGCTCGTGGGCACGTACCGCGGACAGGTTCTCGCCGGTCAGCGCCAGCTCCATCGCGATCTGATACGGGATGCGCTGCGGCAGGCGCAGCAATCCGCCGCCGCCGGCCACCAGGCCACGCTTGACCTCCGGGATGCCGAACGCCGAGTCGTTGGCCGCCACGATCAGGTCGGTGGCCAGCGCCAGCTCCGTCCCGCCGGCCAGCGCGTACCCCTCGACCGCGGCGATCAGCGGCTTGAGCGGCGGGCGCTCGGTGAAGCCCAGGCCGCGACCCTCGGCCACCACGTTCTCTCCGCGGGCGAACGCCTTGAGGTCCATCCCTGCGCAGAACGAACCGCCGGCCCCGGTGACGATGCCGACCGACAGTCCGGCGTCGTCGTCGAGCTCGTCCATCGCGGCGGCCAGACCATTGCTGACCGCGGCATTCACGGCGTTCTTGGCCTTGGGCCGGTTGATGGTGATGATCAGAATTCGGCCGCGGCGCTCGGTGAGGACGGCGGGCTCTTCGGTAACGGCGTTTTCAGTCACGTCCGGAATGGTATCTATCGAGGTACGACGCGAGTCGCGAGGCCGGTAGCATGGAAAACTAGAACACGTTCCAATTCCTAGGAGGATGTGTGAGCACCAGCGACGCGACACCCGCCGAGACGGAGAAGTGGGACCCCGGCCTGGTCGAGAGGACCATGGGCGTGCTGCGCCCGTTCCTCAAGCTCTACCACCGCAGTGAGGTCCGCGGACTGGAATCGTTCCCGCCCGGCGGCGCCCTGGTGGTGTCCAACCATTCCGGCGGCCTGTTCGCGATGGACGTGCCGGTGTTCGCCCTGGGGTTCTACGACCACTTCGGCTACGACCGGCCGGTCTACACGCTGAGCCACGATCTGGTGCTGACCGGTCCGACCGCCGGCTTCTTCAAGCGCAACGGTTTCATCCGGGCCAATCACGAGAACGCCGACGAGGCGCTGCGCTCCGGCGGCGTGGTGGTGGTGTTCCCCGGCGGCGACTATGACGTCTACCGGCCGACGCTGTCCCAGAACAAGATCGACTTCGACGGGCGCACCGGCTATGTGAAAGCCGCCATCAATGCCGGGGTTCCGATCGTGCCCACGGTCGCGATCGGCGGCCAAGAGAGCCAGATCTTCCTCACCCGCGGCACCGGCGTGGCCAAGGCGCTGCGGCTGGACAAGCTGTTGCGCGCGAAGATCCTGCCGATCTCGTTCGGTTTCCCGTTCGGGTTGAGCGCTGTCGTTCCGCTGAACGTGCCGCTGCCCACCAAGATCGTCGTCCGGGTGCTCGAGCCCATCGACATCACCGCGCAGTTCGGCGAGGACCCCGACATCCATGCCGTCGACGCCCACGTGCGCGGCGTCATGCAACGGGCCCTGGACGAACTGGCCGCCGAACGTCGCCTCCCGGTGATCGGCTGATGGACCTGCTGTCCCGGCTGACGTCCGTCGGCGACGCCGTTGTCACGCTGGCCAAGGCCGGCTTCCTGACCCCGATGCGTCCGGACCGGACGGTCGCGATGGTGAACGCCGCGCGCGCCGAGGGATTGTCGATCGCCACCGGGTTCGCGACGGCCGCCGCCCGCCGCCCTGACAGCCCCGGGCTGATCGACGAACTGGGCACTCTGACGTGGCGCGAACTCGACCAGCGAGCGCACGCGCTGGCGGCCGCGCTGCAGCAGCTGCCCGGCGGCACGCCAGAAGTGGTCGGCATCATGGCCCGCAACCACCGCGGGTTCGTCGAATCGCTGATCGCCGCCACCCGCATTGGTGCGGACGTGCTGCTGCTCAACACCTCGTTCGCCGGCCCGGCGCTGGCCGAGGTCGTCAATCGCGAACACGCCGATGTCGTGATCTACGACGAAGAGTTCACCGGATCGGTGGACCGGGCCGTGCAAGATCGCCCCGAGGCCACTCGCATCCTGGCCTGGACCGACGCCCCGACCGAGGCGCAGACGGTCGAGAAGCTGATCGAAGCCCATTCGGGTCAGCGGGCCACCTCGAGCGGCCGCAAGAGCAAGCTCATCCTGCTGACCTCCGGTACCACCGGAACTCCCAAGGGCGCCAAGCACTCCGGCGGCGGGGCGAGCAATCTCATCGCGATCTTGAGCCGCACGCCGTGGCGACTGGGTGAGACGACCGTGGTGGTCGCCCCGATGTTCCACGCCTGGGGCTTCTCGCAGCTGGTGTTCGCCTCGGCGATGGCATGCACCGTGGTGACCCGGCGCAAGTTCGACCCGGAGGCCACGCTGGCACTGGTCGACCAATACAAAGCCACCGGATTGTGTGTGGTCCCGGTGATGTTCGACCGCATCATGGACCTCCCCGAGGACGTCCGAAAGCGCTACAGCGGGCGCACTCTGCGGTTCGCGGCGTGCTCGGGATCGCGGATGCGGCCCGACGTCGTCACCAAGTTCATGGACGAGTTCGGCGACGTCATCTACAACAACTACAACGCCACCGAAGCGGGCATGATCGCCACCGCGACCCCGGCCGATCTGCGGGCCGCACCCGACACCGCGGGAAAGCCCGCCACGGGTACCGAGATCCGCATCTACGACGACGAGTTCAACACCGTTGCGACCGGCGAGGTCGGGCGGATCTTCGTGAAGAACTCCACCCAGTTCGACGGCTACACATCATCTGGTCCGGGGGGCAGTACCAAGGACTTTCACGACGGCTTCATGTCGTCGGGCGACATCGGCCGCCTCGACGACGCGGGCCGGCTGTTCGTGGTGGGCCGCGACGACGAGATGATCGTCTCCGGCGGTGAGAACGTGTACCCGATCGAGGTGGAGAAGACGTTGGCCGGGCACGCGGAGGTGGCCGAAGCCACGGTGCTCGGCGTCGACGACGAACAGTTCGGCCAGCGACTGGTGGCGTTCGTGGTGCTCACCGACGGCGCGACCGCGAACCCCGACGACCTGAAGGCGCACGTCCGGGAGAACTTGGCCAACTACAAGGTTCCGCGGGAGATCACCGTCCTGAGCGAACTGCCGCGCGGAAGCACTGGCAAAATCCTGCGTAATGAACTCATCGCTCACACGGCTGACGGCTGAGCTTCGGCGGCCGCGCCCCTTGGTACGCGCGATCGTCGAAGCGGTCAATGCCGCCAACGGATTTCGTCCACTGGGGCGCCAGGGCTACAAGACGCTGGCAGTCTTCTCGTTCGGCTGGCCCACCTCGGAAGTGCCGATGCTCTACCTGGGCGGCTCCGTCCTCGACGCGGCGCGGCGCGGCCTGCGCGGCGACTTCCGCGGCCGGCGGGGTGTCGCGGCCCTCGCGCTGACGGCCGCGTCGTGGTTGTTCTTGCTGGCGATTCAACGCCGCAACGTGACCACACCACGACCGGTTTTACGCGCCGCGCTGGTGGAGGGGCTCGGCGAGAACTTCACCGACGTTCTGGAAACCTTGCCGAACACACCGTCGCCGTCGGGCCGGCCCACCGCATGGCGGACGACGTGGTCGCGGCGACGCTTCGTCGACAAGACGAGCACGATCAGCTACGGGCCACACGGCCGCGCCAATCTGGCCGACGTGTGGCGCCGCCGCGATCTACCCCGGGAGGGCAAGGCCCCGGTGCTGCTCGAGGTGCCCGGTGGAGCGTGGGCGATCGGCTGGCGCCGTCCTCAGGCCTACCCGTTGATGAGCCACCTCGCCGACCGGGGCTGGATCTGTGTGGCGATGAACTACCGGGTCAGCCCGACGCACACCTGGCCGGACCACATCGTCGACGTCAAGCGTGCGCTGGCCTGGATCAAGGAAAACATCGCCGACTACGGCGGCGACCCCGATTTCGTTGCCATCACCGGCGGTTCGGCCGGCGGTCACCTGGCGGCGCTGGCGGCCCTGACACCCAACGACCCGGAGTACCAGCCGGGGTTCACCGACGCCGACACCTCCGTGGTGGCCGCGGTCCCGGTGTACGGCCGCTACGACTGGTACACCACGCACGGCAACGGCCGCCGCGAGTTCATCGGCTACCTCGAACGCCTCGTCGTCAAGCGGCAGTTCAGCAGGTTCCGGGATATCTACACCGCCGCATCACCGATCCGCCGGCTACGCGCGGACGCACCGCCGTTCTTCGTTCTGCACGGCGAGCAGGACTCGGTGATCCCGGTGGATGAGGCGCGGGATTTCGTCGGCGAATTCCGCACGGTCTCGCAAGCACCGGTGCTCTATGCCGAGTTGCCCGGTGCACAACACGCTTTCGACATCTTCTCCTCACCGCGGGCGCATCAGTCCGCCGAAGCGGTCGGACAGTTCCTGTCCTGGGTATACGCGAAGCGGATGAACAAGGGGGAGCATGCGTAATCACATCCGACGGGTCCGTGATGTCGGGCTGCGCCGATTGATCATCGCCTCCGCGCTGCTGGTGGCGGTGATCGCGGCCAGTGTTGCGGGGTATCTCACCAGCCGCAACAACACCGATCAGGAGAGTTACTTCGGCGACGGGGACAATCCGGACCGGGTGAACGTGACCGCCTGGATCACGAAGGTGGACTCGACGACACAACAGCTTTCGGTGACCATCGTCGATGTGGCACCGAGTGGGAAACTGGCCGACCCGGACGGCAACTTCGCCCAGGACGTGACGCTGACGACGGCCGCTATCGGTAACTGGAAGGCGGACATCAAGGCAGGCAATCCCGCGCCGGACATCGAGCAGAGAGTGAGCGTGGACGGAGCGGTCACCGACTATCCGTTCGATCGATACACCGGCCGGCTCGAAGTCCACGTCTACAACACCGACGGCAACAATGTTCCGGTGGCCCTCACCGTGGTCAACACCGATCCGTTCTTCGGCCTGAACACCTCGGCAGGCACCGCCCAAAGCGGCGGCGTGCTGGTGAATCTCGGTCTGCACCGCAGCATGCCCACGGTCATCTTCGCGGTCTTCATCATGATGCTGATGCTCGGCCTGGCGATCGGCGCGGTGGTTGCCGCCTTCTACATCCTGAATTGGCGACGCGGCCTGGTCTTCCCGGCCTGCTCGATGATGGCCGCCATCCTGTTCGCGTTGATCCCACTGCGCAATGCGGTGCCCGGCAACCCGCCGATCGGGTCCATCATCGACTTCGGGTCGTTCTTCATCGCCGAAGCGGTCATCTCGATCTCGCTGATCTCCAGCATCGTGGTGGGCTTCCGCCACCAGCGAAAGATCGAGATCGCCGAAAGTACCCCCACCGAGGTGCTGGACGACATCCCGTCCGAGGACACCGCGACGATGGCTACTGAGCGCCCCTAGGCCTGCGCCATCGCCGTCTCGACGACCGCCAGCTCACCGGAAAGTCCTGCCGCCACTCGTATTTCGGAGAACGCCGCCAGCATGGCCTCGGTGACCTCGTGCGGGTCGCCGACGGTGACACCATCGGTGAGCACCGAGATGTTGAGCTGGTCGACGTAGCTCCACACGGTGATGTTCATCCCGCTGCCGGTGGTCAGCGGACCGACGGAGTAGATCTCGGTGACCAGTGCGCCGCCGACCCGGCCGTGTTCACGCGGGCCGGGCACATTCGAGATCGGCAGATTGAGGACCTTGTTCTGGCCGTCCTTGGTGGACAACCACTTGAACAGCGCTTGGGCGGGCGCAGGCGGCAGGTAGGTGGACCACCGGCTGATCAGTTCCGGCCCGATGAGCTGATGGCTCTCCTTGGCCAGCACCGCGGCATCGTGGGTCTGCCGCACCCGCTCCAGCGGATCGGCCACGTCGACCGGGACGGCCACCATCATGCCGGTGAAGTAGTTGCCCGACACGCGGTCCGGGTCGAAGTTGAAGCTCACCGGCACCGACGCCAGCAGCGGGTGATCGGCCACGCCGTCGTAGCGCAGCAGCAGCGTGCGCAAGGCGCCCGCGGCGGTGGCCAGCACCATGTCGTTGATCGTGACGCCGAGGAGCTTGCTGGTCTCTTTGATTTCAGCGAGCGCCAAAGTCGCTGTGGCGAAACGTCGTTCGGGAGTGAGCATGTGGTTGAGGAAGGACGGCGGCGGGGTGAAGGGCATGGTCAGCTCGGGCGACAACTTGCGGCTGCTGCGGCGGACCCGGGCCATGCCGTCGGCGGTGTACTTGATGACACCGGGCAGCTTGGCGATCTGCCGGAAATGGTCGGCGAATGCCGAGCGCACCAGCTCACCACGCCGGGGTGAGGGGTCGGTCGAGAAGTCCTGGTCCGGGTCGGGACCACTCTGCAGGTCCATCCCGCGCGCCATCAGGTTCCCGGAGGCGACTCCGTCGGCCAGCGCGTGGTGGATCTTGCCGACAACGGCAATGCGGCCGTTGGCAAGACCTTCGATGAAGTACATCTCCCACAGCGGGCGGTCCCGGTCCAGCGGGGTGCTGGCGATCTCGCCGATCGCCTCATCCAGTTCGCGCCGGCCACCCGGCTCCTTCACCCGCCACGGGCGGATGTGGTAGTCGAGGTCGACGTCGCAGTTCTCCCGCCACATCGGGTGATGAAATTTGAACGGGATGTCGACCAGTTGATAGCGGAACGGGTCGAGTTTGTAGAGCCGGCCACGGATGACCTCGCGGAACTCTTCGACACCGAAGGTTCGGCCACCGAGGTCCTGCAGTTCGATGATCGCCACCTTGAGGGTGTGCATGTGCACATTGGGAGCCTCGCTGTACAGCAGCACAGCATCCCAGCCACGCAATCTCTTCATCCGTGCGCCTCTCCGCCCCTGCCCCGTCCCGTTCGGGACGATACAGCCGAGTAGGTCTCAGATGACCTCTTTGGTGGACATCGCCGCGCGGTCGCGGTGAATCCGATTGAGGAACAGGCCGATTGCGGTGGACACCGACCCGGTGCGAGCACCGTCGGTCATGTCGAAACCGTGTCCGGCACCGGGCAATTCGACATATCCGACCGGCGCGTGCGACACGCTGCGCAACCGCTCCACGAAGCTCTGGGCCTGCGCGACCGGTATCACGCTGTCGCCGGAGCCGTGCACCACCAGGAACGGCGGGGCCTTGGGATGGATCCGCGCGATGGGCGACGCCTTGCGGAACACGTCGCCGTGCTTGCTCTGCTTCTTGTTGACCACCACGCGCTCGAGGAAGTCGACAAACCGGGTGCGTTCCGGCGTCGAGCGGTCTTCCCAGTCGTACCGGCCGTAGATGCCCACCACGGCGTCGACGGCGGTGTCCGAGCCCTCTGGCAGGTGCTCCTGGAACTCGGGGTCGTCGATGGTCAGTCCGGCCAGCGCGGCCAGGTGGCCACCGGCCGAACACCCGGCGACGGCGACGAAGTCACGGTCGCCGCCGAACCGGTCGACGTTGGCGCGGGCCCAGGCGATCGCGGCTTTGATGTCGTGGATGTGCTGCGGCCACGGGTGGTGCGGTGCGACGCGGTACTCCACGGACAGGCACACCCAGCCCTGCGCGGCCAGGTGCGACATCAGCGCGTAGCCCTGCAGGATGCGGCTGCCGTGCACCCAGGCGCCGCCCGGGACGAACACCAGAACCGGTGCGGGCTCGGCGGGCAGGTCCTTGCGACGCCAGACATCGAGAACCTGGGTCGGGTGATCGCCGTAGCGGACCGAGGAACGGTGGAGATGCTTGCGGTGCTCCAGGGCCCTCGCCACCGGCGGCTTGGTGTCGGGTGCCGGCCAGTCGATCTGCAGGTCCTCGGGCAGCACCACACCTCGCAGCCCGGTTTCGGCGACCTGGCGGGTGCTCTCCCGCTGGACCCGGCGCACGCGGCCCGCGTCGGGCGCCAGCCACGACTTGGCGGCCGCACCGAGGAGCTCAGGCATCTGCTTGGCGCCCCAGACACTCATGGCGCTCAGTGCGCCCAGCGGTTCGAGGTGCTTGCCGACTACGGGGAGCTGGGCAGACGCCATGCTCATCGCCATCAGGTAGTCGGCCGGACCCGCCTGCATCAGCCAGCGGGCCGTCGTCCACGGTCTAACCGTCATGGCGCGAAGCGTACCCCGCTGGCACTTTCCGAAACGACAAATTCTTCGGAATGTTCACTGCTTTGCTGGCCGAATCGAGATTCAGTCGTGCCCAGCGATTCCCACGGTGCCCGGGCGTTTGCCCGAACGTCAGTGTTCGCTCAGTGCCCGGCGTTTCGCGCCAGTTCGATCGCGAACGAGTTCACGAAGTGGCCCGGGCCCGGATCGCCCCGACCGCACGACCCGTCGGAGTCACCCGGACGCTTGACCCACAGGAACGCGTCGATGTGGCCGTTTCCGGTGTCGGTGGTGGGCTGGACGCCGAGCGCGCGGCCGCTCGGATTGCACCAGTACAGTTCGCCGTCGGCCGGCCCGTTCCCGTTGCGCGAGGTGTCGATGACATACGGCTTTCCGCCGGTCATGCCGGAAACTGCTTCGCCGTAACCGATTTCCTCGTCAGTGGTGAAGAAGTTGGAGACGTTGAGGCTGAAGCCGCGGGCTTTCTCGATACCCACCTGGTTGAGCCGGTTGGCGATCTCGTCGGCGGGCAGCCACCGCGAGTGGCCGGCGTCGACGTACACCGCGGCGGCGGGGTTGCGGGTCAGCGTGTCCACGCCGTAGCGGATCAGGTCGAAGCGTTCCTGGCGTGCGCCGGCGGACAGGCAGTCGGCCATGTCGAGGGCATCCGGTTCCAGGATGATCGTCACCGGGCCGCCGCCGATCTGGGAGGCGACGCGGTCGATCCACCCGCGGTAGGCCTCACCCGAGCCGAACCCGCCTGCCGCGAAACTTCCGCAGTCGCGATTCGGCAGGGAGTAGATGGCCAGCATCGGCATGGCGCCGGCCGCCCAGGCCCCATTGAGATAGGTGCTCACCGCGGCGGCCGGCACCAGATTGTCGATGAAGTAGGCCTGCGGAGTGTTGGCGATGTACGCCAGTTCGGGGTTGTCCGGATTGGCCTTGGACGCCCGCATGGCTGCCGAGTTCGGGTCGACGTAGAACGGTGATCCACCGATCGGGGCGGCGTCATCCGCGAGGCGGATGGGGCCGGTGTGAACCGGCGCGGTGCTGAGTACCAGCCCGGCGACGACGGCGAGGGTCATGAACGGGGCGATCCACCGTGCGACGGCACCGGCAGCGAAGGACATCACCGGAGAAAAGCTAATGCGCACCGGCGGCAAACGCCAACTGTCAGCCGCACCGAACGGCACTAGTTCCCTAGACTCAGGTGACCCTGAAGGAGGCCCAGATGACCGAGGCCGCAGATGTGATCTACACCGGTGGCGATATCGTCACCATCGACGACCGCAACCCGTCGGCGAGCGCGTTGGCGGTTCGCGCCGGCCGGATCACCGCGGTGGGCGACCGGGACGACGTGGTGGCGGCGCACCAGGGGCCGGGCACCCGAATGGCCGACCTCGACGGGGCGACGCTGCTGCCGGGTTTCCTCGACCCGCACAGTCATTACATCAATTCCCTGACCGTCGCCAATCAGGTGAACGTCTTTGCGCCGCCGGCCGGACCGGGCGCGGATGTCGAGGCAATCCTGAATTCCCTCAGGTCATTTCGGGACTCGCATCGGGTGCCACCGGGCGAGATGATCGTCGCCTACGGCTACGACGACACCCTGATGCCCGACGGGCGGACACTGCACAAGGACGACCTCGACGTCGACTTCCCCGCCAATCCCGTACTGGTCGGGCATGTTTCGATGCACGGCGCGGTGCTCAACTCGGTGGCAATGCGGATGTTCGACATCACCGCGGACACCGTCACCCCGGCAGGCGGGGTGATCGTCCGCAAGGACGGCTCCACCGAGCCGGACGGGCTGGTGATGGAGACCGCGTTCCTACCGATCTTCGCCGCCATGCCCAAGCCGACACCGTCGCAGGAGATCGCCTGGAGCAAGGCGGGCCAGATGCTCTATGCCGCGGCAGGCATCACGACGGCGCATGAAGGCGCCACCCACGCCGCCGACGTGGAGTTGATCTACCGGGCCGCCGAAGGCGGAGCGAGCCTTATCGACGTGGTGGCCTACCCGTTCATTCTGGAACTCGACGAGGTGCTGCAACGGCACCCTGCGGAGACGTTCGGCAGCTATCACAACCGGGTCAAGCTCGGCGGGGTGAAAGTCACACTGGACGGCTCACCGCAAGGCCGCACCGCATATTTCACGACGCCGTACCTGACCGATGGCCCGGACGGGCAACACGACTGGTGCGGTGAGCTCGGCTTCTCCCAGGAGACCGTCAACGGCTGGTTCAAGAAGGTCTACGACCTGGGCCTACCGCTGGACATCCACGCCAACGGAGATGCGGCCATCGACGTCGCGCTGGCCGCCCATGAATTCGCGGGCGCCGGCGATCTCGGCAAGGACCGTCTCACGGTCATGGTGCACTCGCAGTTCGTTCGTCGAGATCAACTGCGGCGCTACGTCGACTACCAGATCACCCCGTCGTTCTTCACCCCGCACACCTTCTACTTCGGCGACGCGCACGTCCGGTTGCGCGGGAAGGCCCAGGCAGATTTCCTGTCCCCGATGCGCGCGGCGATCGATATGGGGCTGCACCCCACCAACCACACGGACTTCGTTGTCACGCCGCTGGATCAGATGTTCGTGGTGTGGACCGCGGTGAACCGGATCTCGCGCAGCGGCCAAACCATCGGCGCCGACCAGCGCGTCACCGCGCTGGAGGCGTTGAAGGCCATCACGATCAACGCCGCACGCCAGTACCGCGAGGCGGATACCAAAGGCTCGCTCGAGGTCGGTAAGCTCGCTGATCTCGTTGTGCTGGACGACAATCCGCTGACAGTTGATCCCATGGCGATCAAGGACATCACCGTCGTCGAGACGATCAAGGAAGGTTCGACCGTCTACCGGGCATAGGTCGGGGCGTTGCGCCCGAGGTCACGGCGTGAGCAGGACCTTGACGACCTCCCCCGACCGCGCCGCGACGGCGGCATAGCCGTCGGCGGCCTGCGCCAGCGGCATTGTGGTGGTGAAGATGCCGTCGACGTCGAGGCGACCGCTCTGCAGCAGCGGGATGAGTTCCGGCCAGGTCTGCTGCACCGGCGCGGTGGTCATCCGGAAGGTGAGGCTGCGCAGCAGGGCGGTGAGCGCCGGGAACGGGTACGGGTTGAGGTTGTGCACCCCGACCACCGACACCGTGCCGCCGGCACGCACGGTGGCCAGCGAGTCGTCGATGGTCGTGTCGTTGCCGACGGCGTCGATCACCGAGTGCGCCCCGAGACCGCCGGTCGCGTCCATGACGGTCTGCGCAGCGGCCGGTTCGATCGCGATCGCACCGAGGCGGGCGGCCCGATCCCGGCGTTCGGCGACCGGGTCGACGGCGTAAACCCTTGCCGCACCTTGAAACAGCGCGCTGCGCACCGCGCACAGCCCGACCGCACCAAGCCCGATGACCACCGCTGTACCGCCGAGCGGGATGTCGGCACGCTTGGCGGCGATCCAGCCGGTGGACAGGTTGTCGGTGAGCAGCAGGGCCTGCTCGGTGTCGATGCCCACCGGCATCTTGAGCAGCTGGAAGTCGGCCGCCGGAACGGCCATCAGTTCGGCCTGCGCGCCGCCGAGCACCCCGGAACCGAACACCTGCGGACCCGACGCGCACAGGATCGGATCCTTGGTCGCGCACCCGGTGCAGGCGCCGCAGCCGGCCACCGACGACACGATGACCTGGTCGCCGACCGTCACCGTGCGCACGTCCGAGCCGATCTCGACGACGGTGCCGATGGCCTCGTGGCCCAGCGAGACAGGCTGGAAGAGCGGATAGTCGCCCTCGTAGAAGTGCAGGTCCGAGCCGCAGATGGCGGCCGCCGTCACCTTGACGATCGCGCCGGTCGATCCGGGTAGCACCGGGTCGGGCCAGTCGTCGACCCGGACCGACCCCGGCGTGTCGATGAGCACCGCGCGCATGGTGTCCTCACTCTCCCTTTGTCACAACGAAGTTCGACCAGTCCGGGGTGCGAATCGCATTCCAGTAGACCGGCAGCCGCCACGGGCTCACGGTGTGGATCTCCCCGTCCGGGTTCTTGAAGTACGAGTGTTCGATCGAGGGGTGCGCCCACACCATCTGGTTGATCTCGTCCTGATGCTTGCGATGCCATGCCTCGGTGGCCTCGGTCGTCGGTTCGATTGCTTTCCAGTCATTCTCGACGATATCGGCCAGACAACTGTCGATGTAGCGCATCTGCAGCTCGGAGTTGAAGATCAGGCTGCCGCCGTGTGCCAGGTGATTACCCGGCCCGTAAAGCATGAAGAAGTTCGGGAACCCGGGCACGGTGATGCCGAGATAAGCGGCGGGCCGCTCACCCCAGGAGGCACGCAGGTCCACCCCGTCGCGCCCGGTGATCTGCATCGGGTACAGCACCTCGGTGGCACGGAAACCGGTCGCGTAGACGATGACGTCGATGTCGTGGACCACCCCGTCGGCGGTCACCACACCGTGCGGCGTGATCCGCTCGATCGGAGTGCGCACCAATTCGACGTCGTCGCGGCGCAGGGTGGTGAGCCAGGTTCCGTTGTCCTGCAACGTACGTTTACCGGTCGCCGGATAGTCGGGCAGCACCTTGGCCAAGAGATCCTGGTCGTCGCCGACCTGGGTGGCGATCCAATCGGTGAACATCAGCCGGGCCAGCGCGTTGACCTCGCTGACCGCGTAGTTCGGATCGTCGGGGTGGACGTAGTCCGGGTCGGATCGGGCCGCCTCCAGACCCTTGTCCGCACCGGGCCACAGAAGCAGGAAGCGGTACCAACGGTTGTAGTAGGGAAGATGATTCATCGCCCACCGCACGCCGTCGGGGACGCTGTCGTGGTACATCGGGTTGGGGAACATCCACTGTGCGGTCCGTTGGAAGACCGTCAGGTGCGACACCTGGTCGGCGATCGCCGGCGCGATCTGGAAGCCGCTGGCCCCCGCGCCGATGAGTGCGACGCGCTTGCCGGTCAGGTCCACGGAGTGGTCCCACGCCGCGGAGTGGAAGGCCGGCCCCTCGAACTCATCGGCGCCCTCGATGTCGGGCAGCGCGGGCCGGTTCAGCTGGCCGACCGCGGTGATGACGGCGCGGGCGTCAATCGTGGATTCGGTTCCGTCCTTGTCCCGCACGGTGACTCGCCAGATGCCGTCGGCGTCGCTCCATGCGGCCGAGACCACCTCGGTCTGCCAGCGGACATTGGCGTCGAGCTGGTGCCGGTCCAGGACGGTCTCGAAGTAGGCCCGCAGCTCGGGTTGTTCGGCGAAGTAGTGCGACCAGTCGTTGCTCGGCTCGAAGCTGTAGCAGTAGAAGTGGTTCGCCACGTCCACCCGGGCACCGGGATAGCTGTTCTCCCACCAGGTTCCGCCCGGGCCGGCATTCTTCTCCACGATCGTGAACGGGATGTTGGCCTGCTTGAGCCGGATGCCGGCGAGCAGACCCGATTCCCCACAGCCGATCACGACGACCGGGAAGTCGGCGGTCGCGGCGGGGTCCAGCGCGACGGGGCGGCGTGGGTCGACGTCCTCGAGGTCCATCTCCTCGAGCACCATCGGACGGTACTCGTCGTCGACGTGCTCGCAGGCCGTCCAGTCCAGCATCTCCCCGATCAGTTCCGGGCTCAGCGGCACCGGCCCCGGGCAGCCCCGGTCGCGGTAGTCGGCGATGATCGGCAGGGCGAGCGCCCGCGCCTTGGCCTTGTCCTCCTCGGACATGAAGCCTTGGACCTCGTTGAGGAAGACGCCGGCCTGGGTGAACTCCCGGATGAACCGCGGATCACCGGTGATGTGGACCAACGACAACAGCAGCGTGGGAATGCTGACCTGCTCCAACGCCGCCGCGATCTCCTCATCGGAAGACGTGAACGGTTGGCCCGCATACGGATTGGTCGTCATCGACGGTGTCCTCTCACCCAGCGGCAATTACGCTACGCAGCGTTCCGTAATTGCCGCCACCACGATACTGTCGGCGCCGTCGAGGATCAAGGTCCAGTCCTGAAAGCGGTCTTGCCATACTGGGCGGCGTGGCCAACACCGACATCCATCCCGAACTGCGCAAAGCCGCGCGGTTCACCCCACGCGCGCTGATCTCCGCCCGGACCCTGCCGGTCCTGCGGCGGCTGACGGGCCTGCAACGACCGAAGAACGACGGCGTCGAGGTGCTGACGTTGGAGTCGGGGGTCGGTATCCGCCTCTATCGGCCTGCCGGCGCGACCACGACCACGCCGGCGCTGCTGTGGATCCACGGCGGCGGTTACGTCCTGGGGACCGCGGCGCAAGACGATGCCTTGTGCCGCCGATTCGTCCAGGCCTTGGGCATCACGGTCGCCTCCGTCGACTATCGCCTGGCACCGGAGCATCCGTACCCCGCGCCGTTGGAGGACTGCTATACCGCCCTGCAGTGGCTGGCCGGCCTGCCCGCTGTCGACGCGGACCGGATCGCGATCGGCGGGGCCAGCGCCGGCGGCGGACTTGCCGCCGCACTGGCATTCCTGGCCCGCGATCGCGATGGCGTGAAGCCGGTCTTTCAGCTGCTGGTCTACCCGATGATCGACGACCGCAGCGTGGGCCAGCACCTCAACGATCCGGGGCAGCGGCTCTGGAACGCCACCAGCAACCGGTTCGGCTGGCAGGCCTACCTCGGTGGCGCCGATCCCGAGATCGCGGCGCCCGCGCGCCGCACCGACCTCGCCGGATTACCGCCGGCCTGGCTCGGCGTCGGCACACTGGACCTGTTTCACGACGAGGACCTCGACTACGCTGCGCGGCTTCAGGCTGCCGGTGTGCCGTGCGAAGTCCACGTGGTGCCCGGCGCGTTCCACGGGTTCGACGGGATCGTCGCCAAAGCCGACGTGTCCAAGGCGTTCTTCACCAGCCAGTGCGACAGCCTGCGCATGAGTTTCGGGAGCTGAGCCGATGACAGCGTTGACCACCGAACAGCGGGACCTTGCCGAGGCGGTGACCGACCTGATGGCCAAGCGGTCGCCGGAGGCCGAGGTACGCCGGCTGATGGCCACCGACACCGGATACGACCCCGGGGTGTGGGCCGAGCTCGCCGGCATGGGCCTTTTGGGTCTGGCGATACCCGAAGAGTTCGGCGGCTCCGGCGCCGGCGCCGTCGAGGTGGGTCTGGTGATGGAGGCCATGGGACGGGCGCTGCTCTGTGCGCCGTACCTGTCCACCGCCGTGCTGACCACGCAACTGCTTGCGGCACTGGGCGATTCGGACGAGCAGGCCGACGTGCTGCCGCGGATCGCCGCGGGCGAGCTGATCACAGCGGTGGCGTTCGCCGAAGACGGGTCGGCACGGCCGCCCCTGGCCTCGACCACGAGGGCGCGTGCCGACGGGTCGGGGTGGCGGTTGTCGGGCAGCAAGACCTACGTGCTGGACGCGGCGAGCGCCGGGCGGATCTACGTGCTGGCCGGGGACGGGGTGTACGCGGTGGATGCCGACGCCCCGGGTCTCGACGTCAGCGTGCTGTCGACGGTTGACCAGACCCGCAAACAGGCCCGAATCGTGTTGAACGACACGCCGGCCCGGCTGGTGGGTGCGGCCGACTCCGGTGCGGCGGCGCTCGGCCACGCCCTGGACCTGGCATCAGTGGCGCTGCTCGGCGAGCAGGCCGGTGGCGCGATGTGTGCGATGCGGATGGCCGCCGACTACGCCAAGACGCGGTTCCAGTTCGGTCGGGCCATCGGCAGCTTCCAGGCGATCAAGCACATGTGCGCCGACATGCTGCTGGAGGCCGAGTCGGCGTTGTCGGCGGCTCGGCATGTCGCGGCGGCATTCGACGCCTCGGACGAATCACGCTGTGTGGATCTGGCTGCCGCACAGGCTTATTGCTCGGAAGCATTCGTCACGGTCGCGGCCAACAGCATTCAGGTGCACGGCGGTATCGGGTTCACCTGGGAGCATCCCGCCCACCTCTACCTGCGGCGGGCCCGGACCGACGCCGAACTGTTCGGCGACCCGGCGTGGCACCGGGAGCGTTACGTGCGACTGCGGGAGGCCCAGTGATGACCGACGACGACGTGCGCACCGAGGTCCGGGGCTGGCTGGCGGACAACTGGGACCCCGAGTTGGATCGCGGCGCCTGGGCACAGCGGGTGTTCGACGCCGGCTGGGCGGTCCCGAGCTGGGAGCCGCAGTGGTGGGGGCGCGGCCTGAGTGACCCGCAATCCCGCATCGTGGCAGCCGAATTCGCCGCGGTGGGCGCACCGGGCACCGGCCACGACAGGGCGAATCTGTTCGCCTGCACCCTGCACGACCTCGGCACCGACGAGCAGAAGCAGCGCCTGATCCCGCCGTCGATCCGCGGCGAGACCAAGTGGTGCCTGCTGTATTCCGAGCCCGGCGCCGGGTCGGATCTGGCGGGGCTGCGCACGCGCGCCGAACGGGACGGCGACGACTGGGTGATCAACGGCCAGAAGGTGTGGACGTCGTTCGCCAAGACCGCCGACTACGGGCTGCTGGTGGCGCGCACCGACTGGGATGTGCCCAAGCACAACGGGATCAGTTTCTTCATGTTCCCGATGCGACAGCCCGGCGTCGAGGTCCGTCCGATCCATCAGATCACCGGCGAGTCGGAGTTCAACGAGGTCTTCATCTCCGGGGCGCGGGTGCCGGACGCCAACCTGGTCGGCCAGCCCGGCGGCGGCTGGTCGGTGCTGCAGGTGGCACTGGCCTACGAGCGGCGGCTGATGGGCGACCTGGCCCGCACGTCGCGCGGGGCGCGCAAGCCTCAGGCCGATTCCGACAGTCTGGTGGCGATGGCCCGCAGTGCCGGCAAGCTCGACGACTCGTTCGTCCGCCAGGAGATCGCGCGGGTCGAAGGGTATGCGGCGGTGAACCGGTGGAACACCCAGCGGGCCAAGGCAACCTCTGATCGCGCCGAGGCCGCCACCCTGCTGGCGCTTGGCAAGATCGCGATGTCGCGGATCCTGCACGAGACGGCGAAGGTGCAGACCGAGATCGCCGGTCCGGAGGCGATGCTGACCGGGCCGGACAATCCGGTCGGCGACGCGGTCACGTTCCGGACCTTGAATGCGTACTTCACCTCGATCGGCGGCGGCACCGACCAGATTCAGCGCAACATCGTCGGCGAGCGCGTGCTGGGCTTGCCGAAAGAGCCGGAGCCGTACCGCAATACCGCGTTCCGGGAGTTGCCGACGTCGAGCTAGGGTGATCGCCGGTTCCGGGCCATCCACAGTTCCGAACTCATCCCCAGCCTGATGGCATCGACGGGTTCGTGTTGCCTCATGTCGCTTCGTGCGTGCTGTCACGACTTTCGGTTTCGGCGCCGCCGCCAACGCCTTACGGGCGTGACTTCGATGCCTTGAACGCGCATTTTCAGTGAGGCAACGAATCCCCTCTTCGCGCGCATTCCTGACGAGGAAACGCGTGTCGGTTTTTGTCAGTGGTTCGAACTAGTGTTCTAATCATGGGTTCGATGACGGCAGCGTTGGATGCGCTCGACGCAGCGATCGAATTAGTGGGCGCGGCTGATATCGAAGACGTGCCTGCACCAGAGCGATTCGCGGTTCTGGAACGACTCGAGACCGCGATGCGCCGGCAGGTTGCGATCTCGCACTCGCAGCTCACGCGGCTGGAGCGGTATGAGGGGTGCCCGCCGATTTCGATCGTGGTGGCTGACGTGTTGCGGATCAGTCGTGGTGCGGCCAAGCGCCGAGTTCGTGACGCCGAACAGCTGGTGCCGCGTCAGACATTGACCGGCGCGGAACTGCCCGCGTTGTTGCCTGCCACAGGTAAGGCATGGAACGCCGGGCTGCTCGACGGCGAGCATGTGCGGGTCATCCAACGGTTTTTCCGGGGTCTGCCGGATCATGTCGGACCGGTCGAGGTCGAGAAGGCCGAACGCACCCTGGCTGAGCATGCGCAGGTGATGCGGCCTGATCAGTTGGAGAAAATCGCTGATCGGCTGGCCGCCCATCTCAACCCCGACGGCACGTTCTCCGACGAGGACCGTGCCCGTAAGCGTGGCTTCCAGTGGTGCGGCGGCCAACGAGCCGACGGCATGAGCGTCGGAAAACTGATCGCCGACCCAGCTCTACGGGGGATGCTCGATGCCTGGTTGGCGAAGTTCGCCGCTCCCGAGCCTGAGGACACCCGAAGCCACGCACAACGGCAGCACGACGCACTGGCCGTGCTGGTCCGTCGTCAGCTGGGCGACCCGAAACTGGGCAAGCACAACGGACTTCCGGTCACGATGATCGTCACTACGACCTTGCAAGACCTGGCGGCCGGAGCCGGACACGGGGTTACCGCCGGAGGGACCTTGCTGCCGATCTCAGACCTGCTCCGGATGGCCACGCCGACGTACAACTATTTGGCGGTGTTCGACGGCGTCACCGGGCAGTCTTTGTGGCTAGGCCGGTCCAAGCGACTGGCCTCAGCGGATCAGCGAATCATGCTGCTGGGCAAATACCGTGGCTGCACCGCACCCGGTTGCACGGTCAACGGCTACAACAGCCAGGTGCACCACTCGACCAAAGACTGGAAACACGGCGGCACGACCGACATCGACGACCTCACCCTGGCCTGCAAATGTGACAACCTGCTCGTCGAGAACGACGGCTGGACCACCCGCCAACTGGCAGACGGCCAGACCCAATGGGACCCGCCACCCGATGTGCCACTGCGGGGCGGCACCAACAACTACCACCACCCTGAACGTCTTCTACCCAAGGATGACGAGAAAGACTAGGGCCGCAGGTGCAGGTGGCCGCCGATGACGGTGGCGGTCACGAGTTCGGCGTCGAGGGCGTCGAGCACCTCGGCGGGCGCTGCGCTCAGCACACACAGGTCACCGGACTGCCCCGGCTCGACGGTCCTGGGCACGTCGGGACGCTCGGCATGCCCGGTGAACAGCGTCAGTGCCGTTGCGGCCGACACGCATTCGGCTGGATTCAGCACCGCCCCGGTCTTGGTGGTTCGGTGCACCGCGGCGCGCATGCACGCCCACGGATCGGCATCACCGAACGGCTGGTCCGTCGACAGGGCCACCCGTACCCCGGCGTAGTGCAGTGATGCCAGTCGCCACAGTGCGGGCTGGTCAGCGGCGTCGACCTCGATCAGGTACTGGTCACCACGTTCGGTGACGAAGTTCGGCTGGGTCACCACCAGCACACCGATGTCGGCGAGGTCGGCGAGAGCGTCGTCGGGAACCACCGCCGCGTGCTCGATCCGGTCGTCGGGGTGGGTGCCCGCCACCCGCAGCGCCGCCAGTGTGACCACCAGCTGGCCTGCCGTCACACAGTGCAGGGCGACAGCTCTGTTGTCGCGGTGCTGTGCGGCGATCCACCCGGCGAGTTCGTCGAGATCGAGCGAATCATCATGCAGGATGCGCTTTCCCGGCGCCAGCCAATGCACGTTCTGACGCAACCCGCCGTGCCGGTGTTCCTCGGTCAGGGTGATGATGTCGTCGGCGCCGAGGTTTGGGGTGGCATCGGTGACGCCGGTGACGCCATAGCCGAGAAGCCGCCTGCTAACCGTGGCCAGCGATGTGTCGCGGCGCGCAACCGCATCCGACCAGTTGTCGTAGCTGCGCAGCCTGCCGTCGGGATGATCGGGCAAACCCACCCTGGACAGACCCGCGGAATTGAGGTACCACAGCACGCCACTGCGATGTTGAATGCGTACCGGCACAGCGGGAGTGAGATCATCGAGCAGACTGCGGTCCAGTGGGCCCGCGGCCGACTCGTGGTAGCCGACGGCCCGGATCCAGCCGTCCTCGCCGACCGGCGCGGCGGCGAGCACGGCGGCGAATTCCGCACGGCTATGGACCAGCGCCGGGCCGACCTGCACGGAGTCCAGCGCCGCAGCCGCGGCCCGCAGGTGTACGTGGTGGTCGTGCAGGCCCGGGATGACGGTGCCGCCCGCGGCGTCGAAGGTGTCCTCACCGCGGCGGGGGGTCAACGAGTCGGCGATCTCGTCGATGGCGGCGGCTACCCTGATGTCAACTATTCGCCCGTCCAACAGGTGGGCTCGCTGGATCAGCATGGCACCGAGTTCCGCTGCTGGACAAATGCTTCCACCGCGGCGTTGTCTGCGCCCAGCGCCGATGCCGGCGGGCTGGGCAGCGGAGCATGAGGCTGCCGTACCTGGATCGGCGACAGCGACGGCCCGGTGGGCAAGGCCGCATATGTGGCCGCGACGGCGGCCATCGCCACGTCGAGGGTCTCGCCACCCCCGCGCTGCAACGAATGCGCCACGGCCAGTGCGGCTTCCAGCCCGGTCAGCGGGTCGGCGATGGCGTCGGCGCAGAACACCGGGTCGTTCGAGCTGGTGCCGACCAGTCCGCCCGCGACGGCCGCGTCGTCACCGAAGGCGGGACGCTGCGACTGCGACCCATGACCGGTGATACGAAGCCAGACCCGGCCCGCCGGGCCGGGCAGCGACTCGGAGCTCAGGCCCCGCCGCTGCAGCACACCGGGCCGTGAGCCTTCGATCACGACGTCCGCGGCCGCCAGCAGTGCGCGCAGGCTCCCGCTTTCGAAATCAACTGCGTAGGAACGCTTTCCGTGGTTCATCCAATCAAAAAAGGCCGCGTTCCCGGAGCGGGTGCCGTCGGGGCGGCTCGGGCTCTCCACCTTGACGACCGTGGCCCCCGCCGCCGCGAGAAGCCGACCGCACAATGGGCCAGCCCACATCGACGACAGGTCGGCAACCAATAGCCCTTGTGCCGCGCGGGGTCCGGTGCGCGGCCCCGAAGTTCGCACCACCGGCGCCGCCGGAGTCGTCTCGCCGAGGCGGGCGGCGGGCAGGTCCAACAACGTGGCCCGGTCGAGGACCTCGTCGCCACGACGACAGGCGGCCCACTCCTCGACCGCGGGCCACGGGTCGGGCACCGAGTCGGCTTCAACGAGAGCGGGGACGGCCTCGATGTCGTCGGTTCGCGACAGGGTCAGGGCCCACCAGCCGTCCCGGGTCGGCATCAGGTGGGTGGCCCCGCCGGCCGAGACGCGGCCCTTGCGATGCAGGCCGAGCAGAGCGGCACGTCCGGTGAGGATGGTGGCGACATCGACCGGGATGCCCAGGAGATGAGTCAGCTCGGCGGCGACGGCGTCGGCCCGGGTTAGCATTGCCGCCCGGGAGTGGTCCGGCGGACCGTCGGACCGGCCGGTCAACCAGGCCAGGCCACTGTTGGCCCAGTCGGCGCCGGCGTCGTTCACCTGACCATTGTCGCGCGCGCCGGAAGGCCCCCGCAGAGATCCTGCGACAACAGCCGGACCGATATCGGTATCGAGATAGGTGACGGCCGGGACTGCGTTCGGGTTTTGTCTCTCGGATCAGAAATGCAGGGCGGTGAACCGCCAGTCCAGCACCTGCCGGTCGTCACCCTCGTCGGCGACGGCATAGACCACCGAACGCAGGGTGAGCACCCCGCCCCGGTCTCCGGGCAGCGGATCGGCCGCCTCAATGTGCAGGTCGCTGTACAGCGTGTCACCCTCGTGCACCGGACCGGTGTGGTCGCACGACGCCCACCCCAGCACCGTCGCGAGATTCGGCAGCAGCTGACCGGCCTGGGCCAACGCCAGCCCGATGGTGTGCCCGCCGTACACCAGGCGCTGGCCACCCACCCGCGAATCATGGTGGGTGGCAGCGATGTTCAGCGTCAGCCGGGCCAGCTCCGGCGCGGAGCTCGCCACGTCGCCGGTGCTGCGCAGAACCGAACCGGCCATGTCGGGGTAGAAGTGCGGGCCGGGAACCCGCTCGCGGAACGCCACCGCGTTCCAGTCGGCGGTCGGCTGCGGCGGCGCGGGCAACTCGGCGCCGATCACCGACAGGTCGTCGGCGTGCCCGGTGTCCGGGGCGTTCGGGCTCATCGGCAGCATCGCGCAGCGGTAGAAATCCAGGACCAGCCGGCCGACCTGGTCGATGGTGGTCATCCGCAGCGCCGCCAGTCCCGTCGGCGCCCGTCCGGGCTTGGCGCTGTTCTGCCGCAGCCCGACCACCTCGGTCCGCGTGAAGATGGTGTCGCCGATGACCGGATAGCGGTAGAACGTCAGCCCCCGGTAGAACAGGTTGGCCTTGACCCGCTGGGTGGCTAGCGTGCTCTGGCCGATCGCGACGTCACACACCAGCCCCGGATGGGCCAGCTCAGCGGTGCTACCCACCACGGCATAGGCCAGCCCGGCGTCCAGGGACAACCGCAGCCGATCGCCGACGATGGCCTGATGGCTGGCGGCGGCACCCGAGGTCAGCGTCATCGACGGTGCCCAGTCGAAGACCTGGCCGACCACCAGATCATCGAAATACGGTCCGCCCGACTCGCCTCCACCAATATGGCCGTACAAAGTCACAGTCGCTCATCCTGGTGCTTCCTCGCCCTGCATGTCAATATGGCCGTACATTTCACGACTTCTTGGAGCGGCCTACGTGAGCACTGCACTCAACGACGAAGAGACCATGCTGGTGGAGACGGTGCGGGCGTTCATCGACCGCGACGTCAAACCTTCGGTTCGCGAGGTCGAGCACGCCAACACCTACCCCGAGGCGTGGATCGAGCAGATGAAGCAGATCGGGATCTACGGCCTCGCGATCAGCGAACAGTACGGCGGCAACCCGGTGTCGATGCCCTGCTACGTCGAGGTCACCCAGGAACTCGCCCGCGGCTGGATGAGCCTGGCCGGCGCGATGGGCGGGCACACCGTGGTGGCCAAGCTGCTGGAGATCTTCGGCACCGAGGAGCAGAAGCAGACCTACCTGCCGAGGATGGCCACGGGCGAGGTGCGCGCGACGATGGCGCTGACCGAGCCGGGCGGCGGTTCGGATCTGCAGAACATGGCGTGCGTCGCCCGCGCCGACGGCGACGACCTGGTGATCAACGGAGCCAAGACGTGGATCTCCAACGCCCGCCGGTCGGGTCTGATCGCACTGTTGTGCAAGACCGATCCGCAGGCTATGCCGCGTCACAAGGGCATCTCGGTGGTGCTCGTCGAGTCGCCCACCGCCGGGCTGACGATCTCTCGTGACCTGCCGAAGCTCGGCTACAAGGGCGTGGAGTCCTGCGAGCTGGCCTTCGACGACTGCCGGGTGCCGGCCACGTCGATCCTGGGTGGTGCGCCCGGACGCGGTTTCGGCCAGATGATGAAAGGCCTTGAGACCGGCCGTATTCAGGTCGCCTCGCGTGCCCTCGGCGTGGCTACCGCGGCCCTGGAGGACGCGCTGGCCTACGCCCAGGACCGGGAGAGCTTCGGACAACCCATCTGGAAGCACCAGTCAGTCGGCAACTACCTGGCCGACATGGCCACCAAGCTGACTGCGGCCCGTCAGCTCACCCGCTACGCCGCCGAACGGTACGACAGTGGGGAGCGGTGCGACATGGAGGCCGGGATGGCGAAGTTGTTCGCCTCCGAGGTGGCGATGGAGATCGCGCTGAACGCGGTGCGTATCCACGGCGGCTACGGCTACTCGACCGAATACGACGTCGAACGGTACTTCCGTGACGCGCCGCTGATGATCGTCGGTGAGGGCACCAATGAGATCCAGCGCAATGTGATCGCGGGTCAGCTCGTCGCGCGCGGAGGCATCTGACCGGCCATGAAACCCGAACCCGCGTATCAGGTTCTGCGGCAACGGCTTCGCGACGAGATCGCGGCCGGGGCCTATCCTGACGGCGTGCGGTTGCCGACGGAGTCGGAGCTGGTCGCCCAGCATGGGCTGTCCCGGCAGACGGTCCGCCGCGCGTTCCAGGATCTGGTGGCCGAAGGTGTGGTGTACCGGGTGCCCGGCCGCGGCACGTACGCCAACCGGGGATATTTACGGCAGCTCGGTTCGATCGAGGACCTGATGAGCCTGTCCGAGGACACCAGCATGGAAGTGCTGCAGGGACTTTCGCGCCGCGTCGACGTGACGGCGGCCAGCCGGCTGCGCCTGGAGCACGATGTGGTGTATACCGTGGTGTTCCGACGTGTCCATGATGAGATTCCGTTCGTGGTGACCACGGTGCACTTACCGGAGCACATCGCCCGGCTGGTGTTCGACTCCCCGGAGCTGGCCGACGGCGCGGTCGGCACCGACACCGTGATCGGTGTCCTGGAACCGCACCTGGATCAGCCGATAGCCGAAGCGGCCCAGTCGATCACGGTTGCACCCGCCGACGAGCTGGTCGCCGAGGCGCTCGGCTGCGAGCGATACCATCCGATGCTGCGGGTGGACCGGCTGTACTCCGACACCACCGGCGCCCCGGTGGAGCTGTCGGTCAGCCACTTCCTGCCCGAGCAGTACACCTACCGGGTCACGCTACGCCGCTCCGGCTAGGTGACCTCGTCGACCAGACCCCACGCCAGCGCGGTAGCCGGATCGACGGTCCGGCCGGACAGCACCAAATAGGCTGTGCGCCAACGCCCGATTCGCCGGGTGATGCCCACGGTTCCACCGGCGCCGGGAATCAGGCCCAGCGTCAGCTCCGGCAGCCCCAGCACCGCGTCGGGATGGCAGCTCACCCAGCCGCAGAACGACGCCATCTCCAGTCCGCTGCCGAGAACGCGACCGTGGATGTCGGCCCGGCAGGCCCGGCCGAGGCGCCGGCTCAGCTCGTCGAGCGCCAACGCGGGGCTGTGCCGGGTCCGTGCCAGATGCGCCGAAGCCGGGTCGGCGAAGGTGCCGAACTCGCCGAGATCCCCACCGCTGCAGAAAGATGCGCCGTTGCCGCTGAGCACCAGCTCGGTGACGGTGTCATCGAGTAGCGCGACGGTCAGCGCCTCCAGCAACAGCGCCCGGGCGTCGGTGCTGAACGCGTTGTGCCGCTGCGGCCGGTTGAATCGGATACGCAGCGTGCCGCCGTCACGCTCGGCGAGCACCGGGTCGGCGATGTCAGGCAGCGACGCCGGACCCCGCGAGTCAAGCCAGCGGGCGAACTCCGGCCCGGACTGCAGCGTCGAGTACGCCAGCGACTCGGTGATGATGCCGGGGAGCGCCGGGCCGGTCACGTCGACCGACCGCAACACATCGTCGCAGACAGCGCTGGCGTGCGGCCAGTGCCGGCAACGGTCCCGAAGCAGGGCCACGGTGTCGCTCACCGACTCCACCGCGACGTAGCGGCGGTCTTCCTGCTCCTTCTCGGCCAAGGCGAAGGTGGCTGTGTCAAGCCAGAATTCACCCTCGGGCGTCGACGGCTCGCCGACCGCAACGACGACGCCCGGCGGACCGGTGACCCCGATCGGCGGCGGGTCGGACAGGTCGACGAGACGCATCTAGCCGGTCGGCGCGGGCGAGTACTTGACGATCAGTTCCTGTTTGTACAGCTTGCCGGTGTCGGTGCGGGGCAGCTCGGACTCGAACGAGATCGACCGCGGACACTTGTAGTGCGAGAGCCGATCACGCAACCACGCCAGCAGCTCGGCGGCGAATTCCTCCGTCGCGTCCGCGGAGTCGACCAGCTGGACCACGCCCTTGACGCTTTGGCCCATCTCCTCGTCGGGCACGCCGAACACCGCGGCGTCCATCACCTTCGGGTGCGTGACGAGCATGTTCTCGGCTTCCTGCGGATAGATGTTCACCCCGCCCGAGATGATCATGTGGTGTCGGCGATCGGTGAGGTAGAGGTAACCCTCCTCGTCCAGATAACCGATGTCGCCGACCGTCTTCCAGCCGTGGCTGTCGCGCGACTTGGCGGTCTTCTCGGCGTCGTTGAGGTACTCGAAGTCCATGCCGCCTTCGAAATAGATCTCCCCCGCCTGGCCGGGCGGCAGCTCGTTGCCGTCCTCGTCGAGGATGTGCAGTCCACCCATCATCGGCTTGCCGACCGAGCCCGGGTGGGTGAGCCAATCCTCGGCGAAGATCAACGTCGACCCGATGGCCTCGGACGAGGCGTAGTACTCGTCGACGATCGGGCCCCACCAATCGATCATCTGCTTCTTGATCTCGACCGGGCAGGGCGCAGCTGCGTGCATGACCCGCTGCAGACTCGAGATGTCGTACGAATTACGGACATCCTCAGGCAGTTTCAGCATCCGGGTGAACATCACCGGGACGAACTGGCCGTGGGTGACCTTGTGGCGCGCAATCGCGTCCAGGCAGCCCTGCGCGTCGAACTTCTCCAGCACCACAGTGGTGATACCCGCCGCCAGCGTCTGCATCGACCACACCGAGGGAGCGGTGTGATACAGCGGGGCGGGGCTGATGTAGACCGCATCGGGGTTCATCCAGAATCCGATGAGTCCGGCCATCATGCCGGGCACCTCGGTGGGCGGCAGGTGCGGAAGCTCGCGCTTGATTCCCTTGGGGCGCCCCGTCGTTCCCGACGAGTACTGCAGCAGGTCGCCTTCGATCTCGTCGTCGATCGGCGTAACCGGCTGGTCTGCAACGCATTCCGGGTAACTGCGCCAGCCGTCGAGCTCACCGTCGTTGATGATGAGCAGCGGCGGCATCGTCGGCAGCTCCGCGGCGAGCCCGGCGAGGGTGTCCGTCAGCCCGGCCGAGCCGACGACGGCCTTGGCCTCGCTGTTGTCGATGATGTACGCGGCTTCGGCCGCCGTCAGGTGCGTGTTGATCGGCACGTAGTAGAGCCCGGAACGCCGCGCCGCCCACAACACGGTGTGGAAGTGCTCGTTGTTCTCGATGAGGATCGCGACGGAGTCGCCCTCACGCAGCCCGGCCTGCCGGAACAGGTGTGCCAGCTGGTTGGCCCGAGCTTCCATCTCGCCGAACGTGACGGTTTTCCCGGACGGATACAGGATGACTGCCGGCTTGTCGGGAGTGGCCTGCGCATGCTCGCGGATCTGCATGGCAGCACTGTACGACAGCCCGAATTGACAGGCGTCAACTAGGTGCCGCTAGTCAGTCGCTGTGCCGAGCCCAGGACACCAGGTAGATGACCAGCGCCGCGACCAACGCCACCAACACCCAGAAGACCAGCGCCTCGTCGATCCAGGACCCCGGCGGCGGATCGCCGGGCAGCACGTTGCGGATCGGGACGACCGCGAAGAGCATCGCGGCGAACCACGTCGAGAACGGCGGCTGGAATTTCTTCTTGCCCAGCAGCATTTCGATCGCGGCGTACAGCGCCAGCGCCGGCAGCATCAGCAGCACCAGGCAGATCCCGAAGATCAGGGCCAGCGGGCCGCGCGATCGGGAGAACGTGACGGTCGCGTTGTCGTCGGCGCCGCCGGAGTGGGTGGCGGGCCCCGTCCGATCGCTGCGAACATCCCAGCCGTACAGCGATCCGCTCACCTCCACCCGGGCAGGCACATAACGCCTCTGGTCGCCCGACCCGACATACACGTCGGCGCCGATGGTGTCGGTGGTGTACCTGTCGAACGGCCACCTGTCGGCGTCGCCGGTGGCCAGCAGCGATGTCTTGGCGACTTTGGGGACCTGACCCTTGGGGAAGGTCAGCTCCCCGAACTCGATGCACGGACACAGCCGCACCACCATGTCGGTGGTGAGGTTGCCGAACTCGGGATCCAAGAAGCCCTTCTGCGGTATCACCAGAACCTCGACATCCACCCGATTGTCGAGTGGATGAATGGCCGTGAGCTCCAACAGGACAACGGTCTCGTTGGCGGTGTCCAGATTGGTGGGCTTCAGCGAGTGCGCCGAGCTGTCGATCCAGAAGTAGCCCGCCACCGACCCGATGTAGATGGCGAGAATGACGCCGACGGTGGCGATCCGGCGCCACCACGACTGGGCGGGCGCTGGCGCGTTGCGCGCCGGCGCCGGCGCATCCGCCGACGGGACCCCCACCGAACGGATATTAGCTGGGGTCAGGGGCCGAGCTGGCCGTAACGGAAGTTAGTCGGCTTCGGCAAGGCGCTGCTTGAGCGCCTCGAACTCGTCCTTGACCCCGGTCGGCAGCTTCTCCCCGACGAACTCGAACCACTCCTCGATCTGCGGGAGCTCGTCGCGCCATTCCTCGACGTTGACCGCCAGTGCCTCGTTGACGTCGGCCGGATCGGCGTCCAGGCCCTCGAGGTCCAGGTCGCCCGCGCTCGGCACGATGCCGATCGGCGTGGTGGAGCCGTTGGCCTTGCCCTCGACCCGCTCGATGATCCACTTCATCACCCGGCTGTTCTCGCCGAAGCCCGGCCACAGGAAACGACCGTCGTCGCCGCGGCGGAACCAGTTGACGAAGAAGATCTTCGGCATCTTCGACTCGTCGGCGTTCTTGCCGAGGTTGATCCAGTGCGCGAAGTAGTCGCCGACGTTGTAGCCGAGGAACGGCAGCATAGCCATCGGGTCACGACGGACGGTGCCGACCTTGCCCTCGGCGGCGGCGGTCTGCTCGGAGCCGAGCGTCGCGCCGATGAACACGCCGTGCTGCCAATCGCGGGCCTGCGTCACCAGCGGCACCGTGGTCTTGCGACGGCCGCCGAACAGGATGGCCGAGATCGGCACGCCCTGCGGGTCGTCCCACTCGGGGGCCAGCGTCGGGCACTGCGACATCGGGGTGCAGTAGCGCGAGTTCGGGTGCGCAGCCTTCTCATCCGAGGCCGGCGTCCAATCGCTGCCCTTCCAGTCGATCAGGTGCTGCGGGTCGCCTTCGAGGCCCTCCCACCACACGCCGCCGTCATCGGTGAGCGCGACGTTGGTGAAGACGGTGTTGCCTGCCGCGACGGTCTTCATCGCGTTCGGGTTCGAGCTCCAGTTGGTGCCCGGCGCGACCCCGAAGAAGCCGAACTCCGGGTTGGTGGCGTACAGCCGGCCGTCCTTGCCGAAGCGCATCCAGGCGATGTCGTCACCGACGGTCTCGGCGCGCCAGCCCGGGATGGTCGGCTGCAGCATCGCGAGATTGGTCTTGCCACACGCCGACGGGAACGCGGCGGCGACGAAGTACGCCTTGTTCTCCGGGGAGATCAGTTTGAGGATCAGCATGTGCTCGGCCAGCCAGCCCTCGTCGTGTGCCATGGCCGAGGCGATGCGCAGCGAGTAGCACTTCTTGCCCAGCAGCGCGTTGCCGCCGTAACCCGAACCGAAGCTCCAGATCTCGCGGGTCTCCGGGAAGTGGGTGATGTATTTGGTGTCGTTGCACGGCCACGGCACGTCTTCGTCGCCCGGCGCGAGCGGTGCACCGAGTGAGTGCAGCGCCTTGACGAAGAATCCGTCGTCGCCGATCTTCTCCAGCGCGGCCTTGCCCATCCGCGTCATCGTCCGCATCGAGACGACCACATATTCGGAGTCGGTGATCTCGACGCCGAGCTTGGGGTCATCGGCACCGAGCGGGCCCATGCAGAACGGCACCACATACATGGTGCGGCCGCGCATCGAGCCGCGGTACAGGTCGGTCATGAGGCCGCGCATCTCGGCCGGGTCCATCCAGTTGTTCGTGGGGCCGGCGTCGATCTCCCGCTCCGAGCAGATGAACGTGCGCGACTCGACGCGGGCCACGTCCGACGGCGCCGAACGGGCGAGATAGGAGCTCGGCTCCTCGGAGTCGCTCAGCTTGGTGAAGGTTCCGGCGGCGACGAGCTCGTCGCACAACCGCGTGTACTCCTCTTCGGAGCCGTCGGCGAAGACCACCCGGTCGGGCTGCGTGAGTTCGGCGACTTCCTGGACCCAAGCGAGCAGGCCCTGATGCTTGGTCGGTGCGTTATCCAGACCGGGGATGGTCGCTGAAGTCATCGCTGTCAATCTCCTGCTTATTTTTATGGCCAGGACGCAGGCCGGATTCCGCGCCGAGACACGGTCCTCCCTGAAAAATAGGTTAACGCGGGTGAGATACCCGCGGTTAATCGGGATTATGTCCGATCACTCACAGGAACGATTCAGAAGCCCACTAATTGGCCTGTTTGGCTGTATTCAGCGCGTCGAGTTCATCGCGGACCGCAGCCATCGCACTCTCAATCACTGGGACATGCCGGTCGCGGGCCGCGACCGCGCGGGCGCCGGCGGTCGTATGTTCGCGGATCTCGCGGTCGATGCGGGCAATGGTGTCCCCGGTTCGGGCGTGGTCTGCGGCGTCACGTTCGGCGGCCGCACGGCCCAGTGACGCCTCGGCCGCCACCACTCGGGTGGCCACCCATTCCTCCAGCGCGGTGCGCTGACTGCCGACGACCTCCACCACCCACCGGTCGAGGACCGCCCGGTCATGCAAGAGGCCGCGGACCCCGACCACCCACACGGTCAGGGCGACCCCGATGACGGCGCCGCCGAGTGTGCCGCCGACCGCCCACTGCGGCGCCAGGCCGGCGAACACCCGACTCAGGGTCAACGCCACCCCGACACCGAAACCGCCGCCCAGCAGCAGCATCAATCGGGTCTCCGCGCCGCGGGCCCGCGACGGCGCGGTGCCCACCGCGACCGGGGGACGGGAGTCCACCGGCTCGACCGCCAGACCCAGCTCCTCGCCGACGTCGGCCAGCTGCCGGGCGACGCCGGCGGCGACGTCGTCGGCCACCTCGGCCGCCCGGCGCCGCACCTCGTCGGGGAAATGGGCGAGACCGCGCCGGCTCACGCCTGCCAGGTCTTCCTGTAACTCCGTTCGCACCGAGGCGCACCGGTTGCGGGCGAAATAGGTCAGCGCAACGCGGGCGTGCTGAACCTGGGCGCGCAGCGCGATGGACCGCTGCGACTTGTCCACCCGGTACCGGTGCAACGCCGCGGTGCGCGCGGTGCGCAGGGCGGCCAGCCGTGCCTCCCGGCCGGCCCCTGCGACGTCGAGCTCCAGCCGCCGATGCACCGTCAACAGCCGATTTTTCAAGGCTTGCAAGCGATTTCGTCGATCTCGGGTCTCGTCGGTGAGCGTCTCGCGCAGCGCGGTGACGAGCTCGTCGATGACGGGTGCGCCCAAATCGGGCACGGCGGCCGTGCCGACCCACGGCATGTCGCGGTAACGGGGCGCCCGCTGCGCCAGCAGCGCACGGTCGGCATCGAGCACATCGCGCCAGGTGCGATGGACGTCGATCTTGGCCACCACCCCGATGACCGCAGCGGTGTCGGCAGCGACGGCGTCCAGCAGCGCACAGTCCGACTCGGTGATCGGCGCGGTGGCCGAGACCACGAACACCACCGCGGCGGGCGCCTGGCCGGCAGCCAGCTCGTCGGCTTCGACCACGGTGTGGTCGGGCAACCGCTCCCGCAGAGCGGTGACCACACTGCTGGTCCCGCTCAGCCACGGACCGGCCACCAGCACCACGTCGCGCCGCACGGTCGAGGGCATCGGCAGGGCCGCATCGATCTGCGCCACCAGGGACTCGACGTCGGTCACGGCGTCAGCTCCACCGGTTCCGGCACGCCCCCCGCGCGTTCCCACAGCCGCAGCGAGCCGCGGGCGATGTCGGCACCGCAGCGGCTGTGCAGCCGCGACACCGGCCCGCGTGAATACCGCTGCCAGACAACGGCGCGCCGCAGGTGGGCGTGGGCGCTGACGCCGGCATCGACGGTCATCCCGGTGGCCTGCACCACCTCGATCGCCGCGGCCATCCTGGCGGCGACGACCTCGTCGGCCGCCGAATCGGCGAACTCCTCGATCAACCGGCGGTAGCGCACCGGTGCCGCGGCCGCCTCGAGCCCGGCGAGCAGTCCGTCCAGCGCGCTCGCCTGGCGCAGCGCCGCGATCACTCCGGCTCGATCCGCGCCGTTGCGCAGCGCCAGCACCGCGTGCGCGATACCGAACAGATCGAAGTCGACGAGCAGTCGCTGCCGCACCGCAGTGGGCAGCCGATGCTCACCGGCCGCGAACCGGTCAGTGGAACCCAGGTCGGCCGGGTCGGCCGTCAACGTCCGCAGCGCGCCGAGCAGTTCGTCGTCCAGGATCCGGTCGTCCACCGCGGCGGCCGCGGCCAGTCCCGCCAGGGGATAGACCGGCACACCCACGCGATCGCCGAGCAGCCGGCAGCGCTCGGCGGCCGCCGCGACCGGCCCGCGACCGCCGAATCCGGTCAGGTCCGCTTTGTTGAGGACCGCGATGACGGGCCGCGGCGAGGTGGTCAGCGCGCGCCGATCTTCGGGCTTCAGCGTCTCGGCGAATACGTGAACGTCCAGGTCGGCAGCCTCGGTCGGCGCCAGCACCGCCACACCGGCCCCATGCAGCACGCGGGTCACCGTGCGCCGGCCGCACCCGGGCCTGCCGACCACCCTGACCCGCACCGGCAGCCCCACCACATCGGACATGCTGGCATCAGCGGGCGTGTGGCGCGAGCCACTACCAGGAGAAGGCAACTGTTGGGTATCAATATGCACCACGGAGCGGGTACACCTCTGTTCATGAGCGACCATGGACGGATGCATGCGCAGCGCCACGGTGGCTCAGCCACGCCCGATGCCTGGCCGGCGCATCCCTATCCCCGGATCACCAGCTTCCGTTCGCGGCGCTCGACCCTGACCGACGCACAGCAGGACGCGTGGGACCGGCTGTGGCCCGAGATGGGCACCATGGCACGCGAGGTCGACGGGCAGGAGCGCAGCGGCCAGGGATTCACCCCGGCGAAGCCTGCGGGGCTGCTGGACACCACGGCGTGGTTCGGTAGACAGGCGCCCGTCGTGCTGGAGATCGGCTGCGGAACCGGCACGTCGACGCTGGCGATGGCGATGGCCGAACCGGACATCGACGTCGTCGCGGTCGAGGTCTACAAGCGCGGCCTGGCTCAGCTGCTCAGCGCTGTCGGCCGCGAAGGTGTGTCCAACATCCGGCTGGTCCGCGGCGACGCGCTCGACGTGTTGGAGAACATGTTCGGCCCCGGCTCGCTCACCGGGGTCCGGGTGTTCTTCCCCGACCCGTGGCCGAAATCGCGGCACCACAAGCGACGGCTGCTGCAGCCGGCCACGATCTCGCTGATCGCCGACCGGCTGCGACCGGGTGGCGTGCTCCACGCCGCGACCGACCACGCCGGCTACGCCGAGCAGATCGCCGAGGCAGGTGATGCCGAACCCCTGCTGCGCCGCGTACAGCCCGGTGACGAGCTGCCGATCTCGGTGCAGCGCCCGACGACCAAATACGAGACGAAGGCCGCTGAGGCGGGCAGCGCGGTGGCCGAACTTCTGTGGTTGAGGCAACGATGAGTGTGATCGAAGACGCGACGGCGCCCGCACTGCCGGACAGCGGGGATCAGCCGGTGAGTCCGCCGATCCAGCGGGTGCTTCTGGTCTGGGACGCGCCCAACCTGGACATGGGCCTGGGGTCGATCCTCGGCGGTCGACCGACGGCCGCTCACCGGCCGCGATTCGACGCGCTGGGCCGCTGGCTCCTGAACCGCACCGCCGAATTGTCGGCCGGCCACCCGGAAGTCTCGGTGGAACCGGAGGCGACGGTGTTCACCAACATCGCGCCCGGCAGCGCGGACGTCGTCCGCCCCTGGGTGGAAGCGTTGCGCAACGTGGGCTTCGCGGTGTTCGCCAAGCCCAAGATCGACGAGGACAGCGACGTCGACTCCGACATGCTGGCCCACATCGAGATGCGTCGCACCGAAGGTCTGGCCGCCGTGCTGGTCGCCTCGGCTGACGGACAGGCGTTCCGCGCGCCGCTGGAGGAAATCGCCAAGGCCGGCACCCCCGCCTACGTGCTCGGATTTCGCGAACATGCCAGCTGGGCGTTAGCGTCGGATACCTTGGAGTTTGTCGACCTGGAGGACATTCCTGGTGTTTTCCGAGAGCCGCTGCCGCGAATCGGCCTAGATTCGCTCCCAGAGCAGGGGGCATGGCTACAACCGTTCCGGCCGCTGTCCTCATTACTGACATCGCGCGTCTGAGTAGGAGAAACCGATGCGCAGGTCGCAGAAGATTTGGTTAGGAGCTTAGGTGTTCGCCTGGTGGGGTCGAACTGTGTATCGATATCGATACATCGTGATCGCGGTCATGGTCGGGCTGTGCCTCGGTGGCGCCGTATACGGAGCCTCGTTGGGCAAGCACGTCACCCAGAGCGGTTTTTACGACAACGGCAGCGAGTCGGTGCGGGCCTCGACGCTCGCCGACGAGGTGTACGGCCGTGACCGCACCAGCCACGTGGTCGCCATCCTGACGCCGCCGGGCGACGAGAAGGTGACCGACAAGAACTGGCAGAAGACAGTCACCGATGAGCTCGACCAGGTGGTCAAGGACTATCCCGATCAGATCGTGGGCTGGGTCGGCTGGCTGAAAGCCCCCGACACCACCGACCCGACCGTCAATCAGATGAAGACGGCGGATCTCCGTCATACCTTCATCAGCATCCCGCTCAAGGGCGACGACGACGATACGATCCTGAAGAACTACCAGACCATCGAGCCGGCTCTCAAGAAGGTCAACGGCGGCACCATCCAACTCGCCGGCCTCAATCCGCTGGCCAGCGAGCTAACCGGGACCATCGGCACCGACCAGGCCCGCGCCGAAATCGCGATCGTCCCACTGGTGGCGGTGGTCCTGTTCTTCGTCTTCGGCGGCGCCGTCGCGGCCGCGTTGCCCGCCATCATCGGCGGCCTCACCATCGGCGGGGCGCTCGGCATCCTCCGGCTGACTGCCGAGTTCGGACCGGTGCACTTCTTCGCCCAGCCCGTCGTGACGATGATGGGCTTCGGCATAGCCATCGACTACGGATTGTTCGTCGTCAGCAGGTTCCGAGAGGAACTCGCCGAAGGTTACGACGTCGAAGCGGCGGTACGGCGGTCGGTGATGACGTCGGGCCGCACCGTCGCGTTCTCCTCGGTCATCATCGTGGCGTCCTCGCTACCGCTTCTGCTGATCCCACTTGGCTTCCTGAGGTCGATTACCTACGCGATCATCGCTTCGGTGCTGCTCGCGGCCTTCCTGTCGATCACGGTGCTGCCCGCGGTCCTGGGAATTCTGGGGGCCAACGTCGACGCCCTGGGGGTGCGGACTCTGCTCCGAGTGCCGTTCCTGGCCAACTGGCCGTTCTCGCGAAAGATCATCGACTGGTTCATCGAGAAAACCCAGAAGACCAAGACCCGCGAGGAGGTCGAAAAGGGATTCTGGGGCCGCCTGGTCAATGTGGTGATGAAGCGGCCGATCGCTTTTGCCGCTCCCATCGTGATCATCATGACGTTGCTCATCATCCCGATGGGGCAGCTGGCGTTGGGCGGGCTCAGCGAGAAATACCTGCCGCCGGACAACCCGGTGCGCAGCGCGCAGGAGCAGTTCGACAAAGAGTTCTCCAGTTTCCGTACCGAACCGCTGACCCTGGTCATCAAAACCAACAACGGCTCACCGGTCACCGAACAGCAGCTCGACGATCTGCGTGCCGAAGCGCAGACGGTGTCCGGCTTCGCCGGCAGCGACGACCCGTCGAAGATGTGGGAGGAGCGCTCGGCCCAGAACGGCGGATCAAAGGATCCGTCCGTACGGGTGATCCAGAACGGCCTGATCGACAGCAGTACCGCACCCCAGAAGATCGAGCAGTTGCGTGCGCTGACCCCACCCAGGGGCACCACGGTCCTGGTCGGCGGTACCCAGGCGCTGGCTCAGGACAGCATTTTGACGCTGTTCGACAAGCTGCCGCTGATGGTGCTGATCCTGGTGCTCACCACCACCGTCTTGATGTTCCTGGCGTTCGGCTCGGTGGTGCTTCCCATCAAGGCCGCATTGATGAGCGCATTGACGCTGGGCTCAACAATGGGCATTTTGACCTGGATGTTCGTCGAGGGCGGACACGGTTCAGGGCTGTTGAATTACACGCCACAGCCGTTGTTCGCCCCGATGATCGGTCTGATCATCGCGGTGATCTGGGGTCTGTCCACGGACTACGAGGTGTTCCTGGTGTCCCGGATGGTGGAGGCCCGTGAGCGCGGCCTGTCCACCGCGGAGGCCATCCGGATCGGCACGGCCACCACCGGCCGACTCATCACCGGTGCCGCGCTGGTACTCGCCGTGGTGGTCGCCGCGTTCGCGTTCTCCGACCTGGTGGTGATGAAGTATCTGGCCTTCGGTCTGTTGATCGCGTTGCTGCTGGACGCCACCGTCATCCGGATGTTCCTCGTCCCGGCCATCATGAAGCTGCTCGGCGACGACTGCTGGTGGGCACCACGCTGGATGAAGCGCCTGCAGGTGCGGATCGGCCTCGGGGAGACCCACCTGACCGACGAGCGCAAGCGGCCGATCGTGCGGGAACCAGATCCCGCCCTGGTGGGTGCCGGTGCGCCGGTATCGGCAGCCGAGGCCCGACGCCCGGCGCACGACCCGACCCATCCTGTCGAGGGTCGCGCGATGCCGCGTGTCGTCGGCCGCGCCGAGTACCGCAACCCGCCACCGCCGCAGGAAGCCCCGTCAGCCGCCGGAACCGCGCGGATGCCCGATCCGGTCGAAGCCCGCACCGAGATCACCGCCGGCGGGCAGGAGCGCAGCGACCGGGGAATCGCCGCCGGCGGGCAGGAGCGCAGCGACCGGGGAATCACCGAAGCACCGACCACGCGATTCTCGGTGGCCAAGAACGCCGTCAAGAACGCGGTGAACACCGCTGCCTCGGCGGCCAAGAGCACCCGCCCGGCCACGCCACCGGCGCCGGATCGGGAGATCGAGTCGTGGCTGGGTGAGCTGCGGGGTACCGGTGGGCAGGAGCGAAGCGACCGGGGAATGACCAAGCCGGGTGCCACCCCGCCGCAGCAGCCGTCGGCACAACCGACCCAAGCCATGTCAGGGCCGGAGGATGCCACCACCGCGATCCCCACTCAGCGCGACAAGAACGTCGCTGACGACGTCTCCCCCGCGATCAGCGCCGAGGAGACCCGTGCCATCCCGGTCAGCCGGCCCGAGCAGGGCGACTCCGAGGTGGCGACCGAGAAGCTGAACTCGCGCGGCAAGAAAGAGGGCGAGGATCGTCCACGTCGTGGCGGCGGGGCCGGCGGGGTCAGCGCGGCGGATCTGCTGCGCCGCGAAGGGCGCCTGTAGCTAGTCCCGCTCGCGCTTCGGCGGGACGACGTCGGGTTCGGCATTGAGGATGATGCCGTCGTCGTTCTCCTCGAGTTCGGCCGCCTCCTCGGCGGGGTCGTCCGCGACGAGAACCCGGATGGCGCTGTTGAGGAAGGCCACCAACGGCACCGACAGCAGCGCGCCGACGATGCCGGCCAGCACGGCGCCGGCGGAGATGGCGAGCACGATCGCCAGCGGATGGATCGACACCGCGCGACCCATCACCAGCGGTTGCAGGATGTGCGCCTCCAACTGCTGCACCGCGATGATCAGCCCCAGCGTGATCGCCGCGTAGACCACGCCTTTGGCGAGCAGCGCCACCACCACCGCGAGGAATCCGGTGACGACGGCACCCACCAGGGGAATGAACGCGCCGAGGAAGACCAGTGAGGCCAGTGGCAACGCCAGCGGGATGCCCATGATCGCCAGACCGGTGCCGATACCGACGGCATCCACCAATGCGACGAGCGCGGTGGCGCGCACGTAGCCGATCAGCGAGCCGAAGCCGGCCCGGCCTGCGTCCCGCACCCGTTCGCGGGCGTGCGACGGAATGATCTTGGTGACGAAGCTGTAGATGTTGCGGCCGCCGTGCAACAGGAAGATCAGGGTGAACAGCACCAGCAGTGCGCCGGTGACGAGTTCGGTGAGGGTGGCCGCCGTCGACAGCGCGCCGGTGGTCAGCTGCTCCTGGTTGTCGCGCAGCGCCTTGATCGCCGTGTTGCCTGCGTTGTCGATCTGTTCGCGACTCAGGTGCGCAGGGCCGTCGACGAGCCACCTGCGCAAGCCGTCGATACTGTAGGTGACCTGCTCCACCAGGCCCGGCAGGCCCGAAACGAATTGGCTGACAACGAAAGTCAGAATCCCGCCGAAGATGGCGAAGCCGCCGAGGAGGATCAGGGCCACCGCTCCGCCGCGGGGAGCTCCGCGACGGTCGAGCCAGTCCACGGCAGGCAGCAGCAGCGCCGCCAGCATGGTGGCCAGCGCCACCGGAACCACGATGACCTCGAGGCGGCTGACGACCCAGAGCAGGGCCACGATGGCCGCCCCGACGACCAGCAGGCGCCAGGACCACGCTGCGGTTTTACGGAGGAAGGGATCGACCGAGTCGTCGTCCGAAACGCGCGTGGCCGGCATGCGGCCAAGCGTAGTGGGAGATGGTCCGAATGCTTGCGGAACTCCGTCCGACGCGATTCTGCGGGCGTTCGCGAGCAAAGCACATTGGACACCGCAAGCTTGCGCTCACAACGAAAGTAAGCGTTGTTATGGACGGGGGTGTGAATTGCCTTTATGCTCCCCATTGCTACGTCGTACAGGTCCAGTTGCGACGGTTGGCTTCCAGTCGGTTCATACCCAAACGGGGGGTGGGTTCGTGGATTCTGTCGGCTCAAAATCAGGTCATCACGGCGTTGATCGCACGGAGTTGAAGGGTCGCCGCGGCGACCGAACCAACCGGATGCAATTGAACCGCGTTGACTTTGGCCTTGCGGCACTTGCTAATTCGCACGCGTTGACATGGCTTGGCGCGTCCGCGGTGGCCCTGGGTGTCGGCGCCGCGATCGCCTCGATGCCCGCGGTGGCCGCCGCCGACTCAACCGGCTCCGCCGGATCCAAGGGACCCTCGACATCGAGTAGCTCGTCGGCAGGCGGGTCGTCGAAATCCACCGGACATTCAGCGGCGCCGAAGAAAAATGTCCGACCCAAATCGTCGGACAACACGGTCTCGTCGATTCCGTCCGGCTCCGACCCGGCCAGCACGACAGCAACCTCGAGCAAGAAGTCGACGATCAGCACACGGCTGGCGAGCCCCGCCGCAGCGGCCGCGACTCCGCGGGCGTCCGCGCTTCCCACGCCGGAAGCCGCAGCCCAGACGATCATCAGCTTCTTCGTCGGCGACGGGACCGCGGCACACCCGAACGCCGGAATCCTCTCCGGCAACGGCTACACGTGGACCGCCGACACATGCGCATCGAACACCTCCTGCAAGGGCGGCAACAGCGGCGTCTTCGGCAACGGCGGCGACGGTTTCAACGGCGGAAACGGCGGCAGCGCGGGCTGGTTCGGCAACGGTGGGGCCGGTGGCGCCGGCCTGGTGAGCGTCAACGGCGGAAACGGCGGCAACGGCGGACACGGCGGGCTGATCACCGGTAACGGCGGCGCCGGTGGCGCGGGCGCGACGACAGCGACGGGTTCGACTGGCGGCCGGGGTGGCTCGGCCGGCCTGACGGGCAACGGCGGCGATGGCGGCGAAGGCGGGACGTCGACCGGTGACTACCAGGGCGGCACCGGTGGTCGTGGTGGCACAGGCGGCCTGTACGTCGGCAACGGTGGAAAGGGCGGCGCTGGCGGCAATGCCATCCTGAACGGCCAGACCGGCGGCACGGGCGGCAACGGCGGCGACACCGGGCTGGTCTCGTTCTGGGGCATCGCCGGCGACGGTGGCGAAGGCGGCGGCGCCAGTTCCGGTGACGGCGGTGCCGGCGGTAAGGCCACGTTCGGCGGTCGCGGCGGCAACGGCGGCAACGGTGGTCTGTTCTCGCTCTTCGCTTTTGGGGGTGACGGCGGGGCCGGTGGCGACAGCCCGGCGAAAGGCGTGACCGCCACCGACCACGGCGGTAACGGGGGCAACGGCGGACGCGGCGGCCTGTGGGCGGGCAGCGGCGGCGACGGTGGAACCGGCGGAGTCGGCGGCGGCGACGGTGGCAACGGCGGGAGCGTCGGCATGCTGTCGGTCTTCGGCGCGGGCGGTGACGGCGGTGCGGGTGGCCTCGGCCAGGCCGGCATCGTCGGAACCAACGGGGCTGATCCCGGCAAGAATCCGTCCTACTCGATCAACGGCGGCGACGGGGCACCCGGCGGTGCGGGCGGTTCCGGCGGTCGCGGCGGCAACGGCAGCTGGATCATCGGCACCGGCGGCCTCGGTGGCGACGGCGGCCAAGGCGGTGACGGCGGCCAAGGCGGCACCGGGTACACCCCGGACCAGGAGACCATCGACCCCGGACTGAACGGCGGCAACGGCGGTAACGGCGGAGCCGGCGGCCTCGGCGGAACAACCGGGGGTGCCGGCGGCACGGGGCGGGTGCTGTTCTTGCTCGCCTCCAACGGAACCGCCGGCGGCAGCGGCCAAGGCGGCAAGGGCGGCCAAGGCGGTGCCGGCGGGTACGGCCGTTCGATCAACGACGTGACCGGCGGATCCGGCGGTAACGGCGGCAACGGCGGAGCCGGGGCCGCGGGTGGCGCGGGTGCCGACGGTGGCGCGGGCGGCAACGGCGGCGCCGGCGGCGCCGGGGCATACGGCGGCGGCCAGGGTGGCTCCGGCGGTAGCGGCGGCGCCGGCGGTGACGGTGGCGAAGCGACCGACACTGCCGGGGCGGGCCGCGGCGGTGCGGGCGGTTCGGCCGGTGACGGCGCTGCCGGCGGCTATGCCGCGATCGATGCCGGTCCCGGCGCGGACGGCGGCAACGGCGGCAACGGCGGACAGGGCGGCGACGGCAGCGTCGGCGGCCTGGGCGGCGACGGCGGACAGGGCGGCGCCGGGGCCGGCACCCGGGGCGGTTCGGTCGGGGACGACGGAACACCGGGCGTACGCGGCGCCAACGGTTCGTCGACAGTCGCAGCGAGTGCGGTTGCGGCGAAGTCGGCCGCTGCTCAGCCGGCGGGCCCGGCGGCGTTCTTCGAGGAACTCAGCCGCCAGATCGCCTACGTCTTCTTCAACCGCGCGCCCAGCGTCATCGTCGAGGTCGGCGGCCAAGCCGGACCGACGAAGCAGATCCAGGTGACCGTCAAGGGCGAAAGCAACAACGGCTACGGCGTCAGCTACACCGTCAAGGTGGATCCGAAGTTCGGCAGCGTCGTCGCCGGCGACACGCCCGGGACGTTCATCTACACCGCGAACGACGCACTCATCCAGCCGGGAATCGTCGACCACTTCACGATCACGGTGAACAACGGCACGGCGGCGAAGCTGCCCGGCCTGGCCGGGATGGTGCAGGGCATGCTGCATTCCTTCGCGATCATGGTCGGTGCGGCCAAGCCCGACACCTTCGACGAGGAGATCGAAGTCACCGTCGACGGCACCAAGCAGTACGGCAACGCAACCACCGCCGCCGCCTACTGGGTGAACCAGAGCTACTCCAACTGCCAGCTGCAGGCGGCCGCGTCCGCGGTCCTGCAGGCGATCAAGCAGTTGCCGACGGCGGACACCGAGCAGACCTGGGTCGACTGGGCGAAGACCAATGATTCCGTGGTGACGCCGGGCGCGAAGATGTATCTGGACGCCAACATCGCGGAGGGTGTCGCAACCCAGGATGCCGTCGCGCTGATCAACAAGTACTTCAACGTCACCGCGACCTACCGTGAATACGACAAGACGCAGGAGGCCGGCGAGCAAGCGCTGCAGGATCTGGAAGCCGCACTGGCCGAAGGCAAATCAGCGATGGTGGCCTACCCGGTCTCGATCGTGTGGACAGCGGTCACCGACTTCAAGCCCGAGCCGAAGGACAGCTACTGGACCGCCGACCACGCCGCGGTGGTGACGCAGGTCGACCTGAAGAACGGTGTGGTGTACGTCAACGACAGCTCCATGCAGAACAACGGTGTGAGCGTCGGGCAGGCCAAAGCGCTGCCGATCGGCGTGTTCATGAGCGGGTGGCAGGCCGCCGGCTACGACTTGACGATCATCACTCCGAACGCACCGACCACCGTCGTCTAAGGCGGTAACCACCCCGACATCCCGCGGCGGACACCGTCGCGGGATGTCGGCGGCGTTACTCTGATCGGCGTGTCCTACGACGCGTCGGTGAACGCCGCCCGCGAGGATCACGGCCCCCCGGCGCGCGGGAAGTACTGGTGGGTCCGCTGGGCGCTGCTCGGCGTCGCGCTGATCGTTCTGGTCGTCGAGGCCACCCTGGTGTGGGATCAGCTGGCCAAGGCCTGGACAAGCCTGATCTCGGCGAACGGCTGGTGGGTGCTGGCGGCGGCCGCCGCGGCCATGCTGTCGATGCACAGCTTCGCCCAGATCCAGCGGACGCTGCTGCGGTCGGCCGGGGTGATCGTCCACCAGTGGCGCTCCGAAGCGGCGTTCTATGCGGGTAATGCGCTGAGCACCACGATGCCCGGTGGTCCCGTGCTCTCGGCGACGTTCGTCTATCGGCAGCAGCGGCTGTGGGGCGCCTCCCCCGTCGTCGCATCGTGGCAGTTGGTGATGTCGGGCGCGCTGCAGGTCGTTGGTCTGGCCCTGCTCGGTCTCGGTGGCGCATTTCTGTTGGGCGCCAAGAACAATCCTTTCTCGCTGCTGTTCACCCTCGGCGGGTTCATCGCCCTGCTGTTGCTCGCGCAGGCGGTGGCGACCCGTCCCGAACTCATCGACGGCATCGGCGTCAAGGTCCTCGGCTGGGTCAACTCGGTGCGCGGCAAGCCCACCGACACCGGCCTGCGCAAGTGGCGCGAAACGCTGAACCAACTGGAATCGGTCAGCTTGAGTCGCCGCACCCTCGGGGTGGCGTTCGGCTGGTCGTTCTTCAACTGGGTGTGCGACGTGGCGTGCCTGGCGTTCGCCGCCTACGCCACCGGCGGCAGGCCGTCGCTGGCCGGATTGACCGTCGCCTACGCCGCCGCACGCGCCGTCGGCTCGATCCCGTTGATGCCGGGCGGCCTGCTGGTCGTGGAGGCCGTGCTGGTACCCGGCCTGGTGTCCAGCGGGATGGCCCTGTCCGGTGCGATCTCGGCCATGCTGATCTATCGGCTGGTCAGCTGGATCTTCATCTCGGCGATCGGCTGGGTGGTGTTCTTCTTCCTGTTCCGCACCGAGGGTCCGCTGGACCCGGACGCGGTCGCCGACGAGATCGCCGCAGCCGAAGCCGAAAGCGGCAGCGCGACCGTCGACGATCCGGCCGACAGCGCGCTCCAGGGCCCGGTGCCGCCGCCGTGCCCGGACCCCGACGACGGCACGCCGCCCTGATTCGGGGCGTGTGCTTGAATCCGAACATGGCAGTTCGTAGCGACACCCGCCCGGCCCTGCTGGCGCTGGCCGGCGACATCGTCTGCGTCGTGGTGTTCTGCGCGATCGGGCGCCGCAGCCACGCCGAAGGCCTGACGCTCGCCGGAATCGCCGAGACGGCATGGCCGTTTCTGTCCGGCACCGTGGCCGGTTGGCTGATCTCCCGGGCCTGGCGCGCACCCACCGCGATCGCGCCGACCGGCGTGATCGTCTGGCTCTGCACCGTGGTGGTGGGAATGTTGTTGCGCAAGGCCAGCTCTCAAGGCGTTGCGGTGAGTTTCATCATCGTCGCGTCGGTAGTGACGGCGGTACTGCTGCTGGGCTGGCGCGGCGTCGCGGCCGTCGTCGCCAAACGCAGCGGTTAAGCCTGCGCCGCCGGGGCGACGGGTTCCGGAGCGGTCGAGACCGTCAACACGGCGCGCAACCCGCCGAGTGGGCCGTCGGAGAGTTCGATGTCGCCACCGTGCAGGGCGGCCTGCTGAGCCACCAGCGCCAAGCCCAGACCTGAACCGCCCGCGGTGGCGGTGCTGCCACGGGCGAAGCGGCCCAACACTTTTCGATGCTCTTCGGCCGGCAGGCCGCGACCGTTGTCGTCGACGGTGATGGCCAGCAGCGGGCCCTGGCGGCGGGCCCGCAGCACGATGCGGGTGGCCTCCCCGTGGGTGATCGCGTTGCGCACCAGGTTGTCCACGGCCAACCGCAGCCCGGCCGGCCAGCCCCACACCGTGCCGGCCTCGTCGGCCTCCACGATGATCTCCCCCACCCCGGACCGGATGTTCTCCCGCGCAACCCGATCGAGCATCTCGGCGACATCGATCGGCTCGCGGTCCTCGGCGCGGGCCAGCTGCCCGGACGCCAACTGCCCCAGCGCGGTGATGATCGCCTCCACCCGGCGCTGCGCGCGCGCCAGATCGGCGACCACCTCCTCACGCTCTTCGGGCGGCAGGTCGTGGATGCGCAGCGTGTCCAGGTCAGCGCGCATCGCGGTCAGCGGGGTCCGCAGTTCGTGGGCCGCGTTGGCAGCGAAATCCTGGGCCGCCTGAAGCGAATTCGTGGTCGCCGCCTGGGCATCCGCCAATCGGTTGAGCATCGCGATCATCGCCTCGGACAGGTCCTCGGCCTCGCGGGAACCGTGCACCGGATCAAGGCGATCGTGGCCGGTTCCCAACCGCCTGGTCTGCTCGGTGAGCTTCAGCAGCGGCCGGATCGCCGGCCCGGCCAGGATCCAGCCGAGCGCCAACGCCACCATCACCGCGAGACAGACGATCAACACGTAGAGCGGAATTCTGGCGCGGCTCAACAGGATGCTGTCGGCGCGGATACCGATCGAAACCAGGATCCCGCCGGACTGGTCGACGTTCACCGTCCGCACCCGATAGTCGAAGCCGTTGACGGTGACCGTCGCGGTCCCGGGCGGCAGCGGCGGCAACTGGAACCCGCGCTGGAACATCACCTGGCCGGTACGCCGGGATCGTCCCGTCGTCACCACCCGGCTGGGATCGCGCAGCTGTTCGGGATACATGCTGGCGTCGACGATCGAGTCGAGACGCTTGTCCAGTTGCGCCTCATCGTTGTTCGCCAGCACGATCGAGGTCAGCACCGCCAGCAGCGCGACCACGATCGCGGCGGCCACTGCGGCAGCCAGGGCGACCCGGCTGCGCAGGGACAGGCTCTGGCCCAGCGAACTCACGACCGGATCACGGCTCCGACCGGAGGACGTATCCGATGCCGCGCACTGTGTGGATCACCCGCGGCACACCCTCGCGTTCGAGTTTGCGGCGCAGATAACTGATGAACACGTCGGCGACGTTGGTGTCGACGTCGAAGTCGTAGCCCCACACCAACTCCAGGAGCCGCTGTCTGGACAGCACCACACCGGAGTTTTCGGCGAGCACCGCCAGCAGGTCGAATTCGCGTTTGGTCAGCTCGACCCGGTCGCCGTTGACGAACACCAGCCGCCGGGCGGTGTCGATGGTCAGCGGTCCGATCGTGACGGCGTCGGAGCCCTCGTGTGAATGCGACGCCCGCCGCAGCAGCGCATGCAATCGGGCCACCAGCTCGCCCAGATCGAACGGCTTGGTCAGATAGTCGTCGGCGCCGGCCTCCAGGCCGGCGATCCGGTCGTTGACGGTGTCGCGCGCCGACAGCACGCAGATCGGAATGTCGTTGCCCAGCGCACGCAGCGCGGTCACCACCGCCACACCGTCGAGCTCCGGCATCTGGACGTCGAGCACCAACGCGTCGTGATTCTCGTTCGCCAACAGCCGCAACGCTTCCTTGCCGGTCGCCGCGACCCGGACGTCGAACCCCGAGTGCCGCAATCCGCGGGCAACCGAAGTCCGGACATCCGGGTCGTCGTCGACCATCAGGACGGTGCGGCCAGCGCCTTCCTGGGCGGGCTGCTGTCCTACCCGCACCGCGGGTTAGGCGCCAGGAACGTCAGGAGCGCTACCGCAGCGGTTCTTCAGATCGACCAGCGGCTGACGAATGCCTTGCAGGTCGGCCTTCACCGAAGGGTTGTAGTCCAGGTACTGCTTCACCTCGGACCGGATGGTGTCGCGCGGCGCACCCTCCAGACCGGTGAAGAACGCGTTGACGTCCGGGTGCGTGAACAGGTAGGCCGACGTCGCCGCGGACACACCCGCGGCCACCCCGGCCAGGTCGGCGGCGGTGCAGTTCGGCGGCGGGTCGGCCAGCGCCGACGGGGCTGCGCCAATCAGCATCGCGCCGGCGACGGCGCCCGTGCCGATCGCTCCGACGACCGCGCGACGGGCCAGACGGGCATTAAGCAACATGCTCGGACTCCTTAGCGTTTGGGAGAAGCACTGTCAGTAACCGGTACTGACAGAAGAAAGCTAAGCAGAATTGCTGCAGACTTTCGCGCCTTGAGCTTAACCAATCGTAAGAATGTTCCGATGTGGCTGCTCAGGGCAGCTTCTGAGCGGGCGCCGAGCGCGCCGATTCAGCGAGTACCGATCGTGGCCGGGCCCGGCAGCGGGCCGTTGCCGAGCGCGGTCTGGCTGCCGGAGAGTTGTTGCGCCGGTGTCGTGGCCGTCAGCGCACCCGGCGCCGGTGCGGGCAGGCCGCCGGTCTGAGCCGACTGCAGCAGGCCGAGCACCTGCGGGAGGCTCACGGGCAGCTTGCACTGGGTGGACATACTCGTCAGCGGCTGCTGGATGGCCTGCAGGTCCTTGGCGGCCTGCGGGTTGGCGTCGAAATAACTCTTCAGCGCGACCACGGTCTGCGGACCGGCCTGCTGCTGGGAGATCGTCGTCAGCGCCTGATTGGTCTGCGGGTGCGCGTCCAGATAGGTCCCGGTGTTGGTGGCCACCGTGCCGATCGTTTTGGCGAGCTGGCTGGCCGCGCACGGGTCGGGGGCGGCGGCCGCCTCCGACATCGACACCGATGTCGACAGCGCCAGCAGGGCGGCACCGCCGGCGGCAGTGGCGGCCAGCACGGCACACACCCCGCGGCGCAGGCCCGCGGTCGCGGAGATGGTGGACGCAGACATGGGGACTCCTCGACTTCGCTGACGTTTGACTGACGTCACGCCGCGGCGCAGCGTCGCTACGACTCGGCACGGTCCCCGACCCCTGACGTGGTCGGTGGACATCCTGCCATCGGCAACGGCCGGGCCGCCACTCGTACGCAGGTAACGAGCGCCTGATCAGGAGGTCTCAATCCAGCTAAGACCGCCGGTCACGACAGGTCAGCGCACAGGCATCTGCGGTACGCTCGCAACCACGCAATCCGGGGAGAATGCGGGGAGACAGCCATCCAGCAGTTCATGATGCGCCTCAGCAGCAACCTGCGCAGATTCCGCTGGCTGGTGTTCACGTGCTGGTTGCTGGCATTGGTGCCGTCGGTATATCTGGCCCTCACCGAGTCCAATCACCTGACCGGTGGTGGCTTCGACGTGGCCGGCTCCCAGTCGCTGCATGTGCAGTATCAGCTCGAGGACCATTTCCCCGACCAGGGTGCCTCCCCTCTGGCCATGGTGGCCGCTCCTCGCGCCGACGCGAGCTACGCCGACATGAACACCGCCGTCGCGCAGTTGGAGGAGGCGGCCAAGCAGGTTCCCAGCGTCGTGGTGGTGCCCAACCAGGGTCAGCCCGCACCCGCCCCGGATCGGCCCTACGTGGTGTCGCTGCGGCTGGACTTCAACAACACCGGCGCGGTCGACGTCGCGCGGCAGCTGCGCCAGAAGATCGGGGTGACCGGCGATCAGCCGGGCCAGATCCAGAACGGCCGGGTCAAGCTCTATGTGATCGGTCAGGGCGCGCTCGGCGCCGCCGCCCAGACCAGCACCAAACACGACATCGCCGAGGCCGAGCGATGGAACCTGCCGATCGTTCTGATTGTGCTGCTCGCGGTGTTCGGCTCGCTGGCGGCTGCGGCGGTCCCGCTCCTGCTGGCGGTGTGCACCGTCGTGGTGACCATGGGTGTGGTCTATCTGCTGTCGACCGTGATGAGCATGTCGGTGTTCGTGACGTCGACGGTGTCGATGTTCGGCATCGCACTGGCCGTCGACTATTCACTGTTCATCCTGATGCGCTACCGCGAGGAACTGCGCGCGGGCCGAGACCCGCAGCAGGCCGCCGACGCCGCGATGGGCACCTCGGGGCTGGCGGTGTTGCTGTCCGGTCTGACCGTGATCGCCTCGCTGACCGGCATCTACCTGATCAACACACCGGTGCTGCGGTCGATGGCCACCGGCGCGATCCTGGCCGTGGCGGTCGCGGTGCTGACCTCCACGACATTGACCCCGGCGGTGCTGGCCACGTTCGGCAGGCCGGTGGCTCGACGTTCGCGGGCGCTGCAGTGGTCGCGCCGCGCCGAGGCCACCCAATCGCGGTTCTGGACCCGCTGGGTCGGCGAGGTGATGCGCCGGCCGTGGCTGTCGGCGCTGGGTGCGACGGCGGTGCTCCTGCTGATGGCGGCACCCGCGTTCTCGATGGTGCTCGGCAACAGCATGCAGCGCCAGTTCCCGGCCACCCATGAGGTCCGCGGCGGGGTGGCCGCGGCCGCCCAGGCACTCGGGCCCGGCGCGCTGGGCCCGGTACGGGTGCTGGTCACCTTCCCGGGCGGCGCGGCCTCCGACCCGAAGAACGCCGCCGCGCTGGACGCGATCAACACCGAGATCTCGAAGGCGCCCGACGTCGTCTCGGTGTCGACGCCGGTGTTCGCCGACAACAACAGCAGCGCACTGATCTCGGCGATCCTGTCGGTGGACCCCGAGGACCTCGCCGCCCGCAATTCGATCGACTGGATGCGCAGCCACCTCACCGCACTGCCCGCGGCGAAGGGCGCGCAGATCGACGTCGGCGGCCCGACCGCACTGATCAAGGACTTCGACGACCGGGTCGGGCACACCCAACCGCTGGTGTTCGTGTTCGTCGCGGCGATCGCGTTCGTGATGCTGCTGATCTCGGTGCGGTCGGTGTTCCTGGCCTTCAAGGGCGTGCTGATGACGGTGCTGTCCGTCGCCGCGGCCTACGGCAGCCTGGTGATGGTCTTCCAGTGGGGCTGGCTGGAGGGGCTGGGCTTCCATCGGATCACCTCGATCGACTCGACGATCCCGCCACTGGTGCTGGCGATGACGTTCGGCCTGTCGATGGACTACGAGATCTTCCTGCTGACCCGGATCCGGGAGCGCTACGTGCAGGTCGGTGACACCCGTGACGCCGTCGCCTACGGCGTGTCCACCAGTGCCCGCACGATCACCAGCGCCGCGCTGATCATGATCGCGGTGTTCATCGGGTTCGCGTTCGCCGGCATGCCGTTGGTCGCCGAGCTGGGGGTGGCGTGTGCGGTGGCCATCGCCGTCGACGCCACGATCGTCCGGCTGATCCTGGTGCCTGCCTTGATGGCGATGTTCGACCAGTGGAACTGGTGGCTGCCGGCGTGGCTGGCCCGGATCCTGCCGTCGGTCGACTTCGAGAAGCCGCTGCCCAAGGTCGACCTCGGCGACCTCGTCGTCATTCCCGACGACATCTCGTCGCTGGCGCCGCCCGCCGCCGATCTGAAGATGGTGGTCAAGGGCGCGGCCAAGCTGAAGACCTTGGCCCCGGACGCCGTCAGCGTGGCAGATCCGCTGGCGTTCACGGGATGCAGCGAGCTGGCAGGCAAGGTCAAGGGCAGCGACGACGCCCGCGCCCGCCCGGTCCGCCTCGGCCCGGGCGGTACGTCGACCGTCAAGCTGATCCGCGGTTACCGCAGCGCGCGGACGTCGACGCCGCGGCCGATCCATCCGGTCACGATGTGGCGGGGACGGCTGGCGATCGCTCTCGATGCGTTGGAGACCGGGGCCGCCGGCGACCGGCGCGGCGGCGTGGAGCGGCTCAGCCCGGTGGAGACCACCAACGTCCAGCTGTCGACGGGTGACCGGCTGCAGATCCCGACGTGTGCGGAGACGCTGCGCATGCAGGCGTTCCTGATCATGTGCCGCAACAGCCGGTCGGATTTCGCCGAGTTCGCCGACCTGGTCGGTGGGATGGATACCGAGACCGCCGCGGTGGTACTCGCAGGGATGGACCGGTATTACTGTTCTGGACAACCTAAGCGACAATGGGTGGCGACTCAGCTGGTCCGCCGGCTGGCCGACCCCGACCCGTCCGATGTCGGCGACGACGAGCGGTGGGCAGGGCCGGAGGGGGCCGCCGAATGGGAGCGGATCAGGCAGCGTTGCCTTGCGGTGGCGGTGGCGATCCTGGAGGAGGCGAGGTGACGGTGGCAGCGGAACGCGATGCCTTACCCGCAGCGGCCGCGCAATCATTCATCGACCCCCGTCCCGTCGAGTTCTGGCCCACGGCCTCGATCCGCGAGGCGCTCGAGAGCGGCGACATCACCGTCTGGCAGCGGATCGTGATGGCCATCAAGCGAGATCCCTACGGCCGGACCGCCCGCCAGGTCGAGGAAGTGCTCGAACACTCCCAGCCGTACGGCATCTCCAAAGCACTGGCCGAGGTGCTGCTGCGCGCCCGCAGCCACCTGGAGGCCAACGAGCGCGCCGAGGCCGCCCGGCACGTCCGGTTGCTGCTCGACCGGTCAGGCTTGGCCGAGCAGGAATTCGCCTCCCGGATCGGGGTGGCCCAATCGGATCTGGACTCCTACCTCGACGCCACGGTCAGTCCGCCTGCGTCGCTGATGATCCGGATGCGCAGGCTGTCGGACCGGTTCGCCAAGATGCGCGCCCAGCGCGCGTCCGGCGGAGATTGAGCCGGTGAATCCGAATTCGGCTGAGCTGGAAGCGATTCTGCGCGACACCCGCACGGTCGCGGTGGTGGGCGCCTCCGACAATCCGGCCCGGCCGAGCCACGAGGTGTATCAGTATCTGGCGCGGTTCAGCGATTTCGAGCTGTATCCGGTGAACCCGAACATCAGTGACATCGACGGCGCCCGAGTCTATCCGTCGCTGGCCGAGTTGCCCGTCGTGCCGGACATGGTCGACGTGTTCCGCCGCCACGACGATCTTCCCGGGGTACTGGCGGACACGCTCGCGCTGAGCCCGCAGCCGAAATGCCTGTGGCTGCAACAAGGTCTGTGGCATGACGAGGTGGCTGAGCAGGCGCGCGCCGCCGGGCTGCGCGTCGTGATGGATCGGTGTTTGAAGGTGGACTACGCCAGGCTCATCGGGCGTTGATCGGCGAGATGTCGAGCACCAGCCACCGGCCGTCCTGCTTGGCCAGGCTGACCCGCAACGCCAGTACCGCGGTACTGGGCTGCTGACCCGGCTGGCTTTGGGTGCCCCGCATCACCACCGCCACACTGGCTGCGGTGGGACCCAGCGCCTCCAGCCCGGCCGACATGGTCTGCGCCGTGGCGGAGATGTTCTTCTTGGCCAGATCCGAAGTGGACTTGCCGAATTCGTTCTTGAACGCATCGGCCCGGTCGGGCGCCATGAACGTCGCGGCCCGGTCGATCGACGACATCGGGTCGGCCGGTGTGAACGTCGCGGTGGCTTCGGACGCGGCGGTGGCGATGCGCACCACCTCGGCGGAATCGCGGGTGAAATCCCGGTCCGGGCGCGTCCACTGGGTGTAGCCGACGACGACGGTGGCGACCAGCGCCGTGGTGGCCAGCGCGACCACGGCCAGGCGTAGGCCGGGGCCGTCGTCGTCGGTACCGACGGTCACCGAATCCCGGCGGAACAGCACGATGTTGACGATCACGCCCTCGACGATGAGCAGGCACAGCATCGAGCTGACCGCCACCCACCAGAGCGGCCAGCCGAGCACGACACCGATCGCGAGCAGGGCCGCGATGGCGGCCAGTGGTGCCACGATGTCGAAGGCCAGGACGCGGGCCAGGTTCCTCATCGCAGCGACTCCAGCCGCGAGATCATCGGCTTGCCGTCCACATCGGAGACACCAAGCCGCAGGTTCCAGCGCACGGTCGTGGGTTTGTTGCCGGAGTTCTCGCTGACCGAGGTGGCGATCACCAGCACGGAGTCGGTGCGGGTGGCCAGCTCTGGCGGCAGGGCAGGCGCCTGCGGGGCCTGACCCGGCTTGGCGTTCAGGTCATGGTGCACCGCTTCGAAGGACACCGACTCGATCTGTCCGGTGGTGCGGGCCTGCAGGGTGCGGACCACCTCGCGGTAGGGCTTGATGGCGGCTTCGAAATCGGAGTTGAGCTGACCGGCGGTGCCGTCATGCAGTTTCGCCAGGCTGGCGTCGACGTTGTCGACGTTCATGTTGATCAGAACGCTGGTCCAGTTCGCGGCGGCCGACATCACCTTGGACTGATAGGCCCGCTCGTCGGCGGCGTCGTGGTGCCCGGACCAGATCAGTACGCCCAACACGACGGCCGCGACGGCCACCACACCGAGAACGGCGGAGGCGACGCCGTAGCCGGTGAAGGTCCGCTCGTCGGCACCGTCATCGGTCGGTTCGGCCTCAGGCATGAAGGCGAGGCTACCGGGCGGCCACCTGCGGGCCGGACGCCGAGGTCGGACCTCTGGTAAGGATGGTTGGGTGACGGTAGAAACGCTGCGCTCGGGTATCGACCTGTCCCATGTCGAAGCCCAGGTTCGCCCCCAAGACGATCTGTTCGGCCACGTCAACGGACGCTGGCTGACCGAGTACACCATCCCCGGTGACCGGGCCACCGACGGCGCGTTCCGGACCTTGTACGACCAGGCCGAGGAGCACGTGCGCGAGCTCATCACGCAGGCGAGCGGTTCGGCCGGCACCGATGCGCAGCGGATCGGCGACCTCTATGCCAGCTTCATGGACGCCGAGGCCGTCGAGCGCCGCGGGGTGCAGCCGCTGCTCGACGAGCTGGCGCACATCGATGCCGCGGCCGATCCGGCTGCGCTAGCCGCGGTGATCGGCTCGCTGCAGCGCACCGGTGTGGGCGGTGGAGTCGGGCTCTACATCGACACCGATTCCAAGAACTCGACGCGTTACCTGCTGCACGTCACGCAGTCGGGTCTCGGTCTGCCGGACGAGTCGTACTACCGCGACGAGCAGCACGCCTCCATCCTGGGCGCCTATCCGGCGCATATCGCCGCGATGTTCGCACTCGTCCTGGGCGGCACCGCCGAGGACCACACCGAGCGGGCCGCGCGGATCGTCGCACTGGAGACCAAACTGGCCGCCGCGCATTGGGATGTCGTCAAGCGCCGCGACGCGGACCTGACCTACAACCTGCGCAACTTCGCCGATCTGCCCGCCGAGGCGCCCGGCTTCGACTGGGCCGGCTGGATCGGCGCGCAGGGCACCACCCCGGACGTGGTGGCCGAACTGGTTGTGCGCCAACCTGATTACCTCACCGCGTTCGCCGAGCTGTGGTCGAGTCACGACTTCGCCGACTGGCAGGACTGGGCGCGCTGGCGACTGATCAACGCCAGGGCCGCCTACCTGACCGAGGCGGTGGTGGAGGCGAACTTCGACTTCTACGGTCGCACCCTGTCCGGCACCGAGCAGATCCGCGAACGCTGGAAGCGGGCGGTGTCGCTGGTGGAGAGCCTGATGGGCGACGCTGTCGGACGGCTCTACGTCGAGCGGCATTTCCCGCCGGATGCCAAGGCCCGTATGGACGTACTCGTGGACAACCTGCGCGAGGCCTACCGGGTCAGCATCAACGACCTGGAGTGGATGACGCCGGAAACCCGTCAGCGCGCACTCGCCAAACTGGACAAGTTCACCGCCAAGATCGGCTACCCGAAGAAGTGGCGCGACTACTCGACGCTGGTGATCGATCGAACTGATCTGTACGGCAATGTGATTCGTGGTGCCGAGGTGGCCCACGACCGGGAACTGGCCAAGCTCGGCGGCCCGGTCGACCGCGACGAGTGGTTCATGACCCCGCAGACGGTCAACGCCTACTACAACCCCGGCATGAACGAGATCGTGTTCCCCGCGGCGATTCTGCAGCCGCCGTTCTTCGATGCCGAGGCTGATGACGCGGCGAACTACGGCGGGATCGGCGCCGTGATCGGCCACGAGATCGGTCACGGATTCGACGATCAGGGCGCCAAGTACGACGGCGACGGCAATCTGGTCGACTGGTGGACTGACCAGGATCGCGCCGAGTTCGGTACGCGCACCAAAGCGCTCATCGAGCAGTACGAGACGTTCGTGCCGCGTGGGCTCCAGCCGTCTCAGCACGTCAATGGCGCGTTCACCGTCGGCGAGAACATCGGCGACCTGGGCGGGCTGTCGATCGCGCTGCTGGCCTACGAGCTGTCGCTGGACGGCAAGGAAGCCCCGGTGATCGACGGGCTGACCGGCCGGCAGCGGGTCTTCTTCGGCTGGGCGCAGGTCTGGCGTACGAAATCTCGTGAGGCCGAGGCGATTCGACGCCTGGCGACCGATCCGCACTCGCCGCCGGAGTTCCGCTGCAATGGTGTGATCCGCAATATGGACGCGTTCTACGAGGCGTTCGACGTCAGCGAGGACGACGAACTGTATTTGGAACCCGAACGGCGCGTCCGCATCTGGAGCTAACGCCATGGAAGCTTGGGATGCCATTTGCGCGCGGCGCAATGTGCGCACGTACACCTCGAACGCGATACCTGGCGACGACATCGACCGGATTCTGGAGGCCGGATGGCGCTCACCCTCGGCGCGCAACAACCAGCATTGGGATTTCGTGATCGTCACCGATGCGGCCACGCTGCAAGAACTCTCAACGGTCTGGGTCGGCGCCGGCCACATCGCGAAGGCCCGCGCCGCGATCGCACTGGTGATTCCCGAACCGCCTGACGAGCGGACGAAGCTCCTCGACCAGTACGACCTGGGCCAGGCCACCATGGCGATGGCGATCGCCGCGACCGACCTGGGTATCGGCACCGGACATTCGGCGATCGGCGAACAGGACAAGGCCCGATCGATCCTCGATGTCCCGCCGGGTTATCTGGTCGCCTATCTGCTGGGCCTCGGCTATCCCGAAGACCGTCCGCTCACACCGATTCGCAAGCCCAACCGTCGCCCGTTCGACGAGGTCGTCCACCGCGGCAGCTGGTAGGTCAGCGCCCAGACAGTCGCCCAGGCTGTAGTTATCGAGCGAAAGTTCGAGTAAGCAGCACGCTAACTACAGGCTCGGCAAGGGGTCGGCGGCGACCTCGCGGTTGGCGCCGTCGACCACCGAGGCCAGCAGCCCGGGTAGTACCGCGTCGACTTCGTCTGCGCGCAGCCGCTGATGGGTGAGGCCGCCCACGACCAATCGTTCGAGCAATCCGGCTTCGCGCAGGATCTTGAAGTGGTGGGTGGCGGTGGACTTGTTGATGCCGTCGTACAGGGCGCTGCACTGCAGGGGTGCGCCGGCGTTGCGCAGCCGCCGGACCATCTCCAGCCGGGCCGGATCTTGTAGCGCCGCGAGCACCTGGTGCAGCGGGCCGACCTGATGGACGGGATAGCTGTCGGCAGGGAATGCCTGCACCTCAACCACGGTTGTCTCCTGTGTTCGCCGTCACGGCCTGCGAAGTTTGATCAACATCAAACCTAGCGTACGCTCGAACGAGTTCGATGACCATCAAACTACTCCGGAGTTGTCATGGCCTGTGTGCAGGACACCCCGCCCGCTGACGTCACCGGCCAGCGCTGGGCGTACCCCCTGCTTCTGGTGCTCAGCGGCGTCGCGCTCGGCGTCTCCGGCCTGCCCGCGCCGCTGTACGGCATCTACGAATCGAACTGGCATCTCTCGCCGCTGGCCACCACCATCGTGTTCGCGGTGTACGCCTTCGCCGCCCTGGCGGCGGTGCTGGTGTCCGGCCGCATCTCGGACGTGGTCGGCCGCAAGCCGGTGCTCCTCGGCGCGCTGATCGCACTGATCGCCGGTCTGGGCATCTTCCTGATCGCCGACAGCATCGAGATGCTGCTACTGGCCCGCACCATCCATGGCGCCGCCGTCGGCTCGATCGTCGTCGCCTCCGCCGCGGCGCTGCTCGACCTACGGCCGCACCACGGGGTGCGCAGCGGCCAGCTCAGCGGGGTGAGTTTCAACATCGGCATGACGGTGGCGATCGTCGGCTCGTCGCTGCTGGCGCAGTACGTCGCGCATCCGCTGCGCACCCCCTACGCGGTTGTCGCGGTGGTGTGCGCGATCGTCGGCATCGGTGTGGTGGCGCTGCGGGAAACCCACGAAGGCCGCACCGGCGGCCGAATCCGGATCAGCAAACCGGCTGTGCCACAGGCGATCCGTGAGGACTTTTGGTTCGCGGCCCTGGGCGCGATGGCGTCCTGGTCGGTGCTCGGGGTGCTGCTGTCGCTGTATCCATCGCTGGCCGCGCAGCAGACCCACGTGCACAACCTGGTGTTCGGCGGCGGCGTGGTCGGGGTGACCGCGTTCTCCGCGGCGATGGCGCAGCTGCTGGCCACCCGACTTCCGGCCCGGCGCTCGGCGGTGATCGGCGACATCGGCATGGCGGTCGCGCTGCTGCTGACGATCCCGGTGCTGCTCACCCACCGCTGGCCCCTGGTGTTCGCCGCCGCGGCACTACTGGGTACGACCTTCGGACTCGGTTTCGGCGGCTCGCTGCGCCACCTGTCCGACGTGGTGCCCACGGACCGCCGCGGCGAAACGATGTCGGCGTTCTACCTGCTGGCCTACACCGCGATGGCACTGCCGACGATCGCCGCGGGCTGGGCTGCCACGAAATGGCCTCTGGCGCAGGTGTTCCCGTGGTTCGCGCTGATCGTGGCGTTGGCCTGCCTGGGTGCTGCGGCAGTCGGCTTCAGACATGACGTCAGGCCGGCGAGTCCGTCGCGCCCGGCGTCTTGATCTGAGCCGCCAGCCACGGCAGCGCATCGGAAAAGGCCCGCTCGGCGAACTGCCAGGTGTGGAAGCTGATGATGCGGTGCACTGAGCAGGAGATGCCGACGGTCTTCGCCGTCGCGCACAGATCGTCGGCCGCCCCGGCCTCATCGGAGTCCTTGAACTCGTCGTGCCCGCCGAAGCCGGTGGGTGCGTCGGATTGCGGTCGGTGCCCACCGCCCCCGCCGTACGGCGATGCGGTGTTGGTCGGCGTCACGGTGTCCTCGAACCAGCCTGCGACACCCTGATACGGGCCGTGCCGCATCATCACGGTCCGCGGGTCGAACTCGTCCCACTTGGCGGCGTCGCCGCCGTAGAGCCGGCTGATCGTCTGGTCCTTGGTCCCTGAGGTCGGGCCGTGGTCGCCCGCGATGTCCTCGAAGGTGCTGAAAAGATCCGGATGCATGACGGTCAGGTCGATCGCGCAGGTGCCGCCCATCGACCAGCCGACCACCGCCCAGTTGGCCGCCTGATCAGATGCGCCGAAATGCTGTGCCACATAGGGCCGGACGTCCTTGGTCAGATGGTCGGCGGCGTTGCCGCGGGGACCGTTGACGCATTCGGTGTCGTTGTTGAAGCTGCCACCGGAGTCGACGAACGCGAAGATGGGTGCTTGTCCGCCATGGGCTTTCGCGTAGCCGTCAATGACGGGCATCACGTTTCCGCTGCGCATCCAGTCGGCTGGGGTGTTGAACTCGCCGGCCACCATCATGATGACCGGCAACCGGGGTGGCGTCGCGCCGGCGAACCAGGCCGGCGGCAGGTAGACGTACTCACTGCGGTGCTTGAATCCACTTGCGTCTGACGGGATGTCGACCTCGACGAGCTTGCCTGTCGTCTGCACGGTGTTGCGCAGGCCGGGCAGTTCGGCGGCGTCGATCTGGTTGGGCAGCGGCCCGGCCGTCAGGGCGCCCCAGGCGGTTTGCACGCTCGGGTAGTACCCGACCCACTTGTTCAGCGCCAGCAGCGCCGCCACCAAGGTCAACGGAATCGCCAGGACGGCGACACCTCGTCGCCACCAGGAATTTCCGCGCCAGCCCAGTACCGCCACCGCGACCCCGGCCGCGAAAACCCCTATCCAGACCCACAAATAGAACGGTGCCGGATCTGAGGCCAGCCCCTCGGAGTTGACGTAGAGGCGCGCGACGAGCGCGCCGAGCAGGCCGACGACCACACAGACCGGCAGCCACAGCAGCCACCAGCGCCTGCTGGGCCGCCATCCGATCGCGACGATCAGCGCGACAGCGGCGACGATTTCGATGGTCAGCGGCAGCCAGCCGCCCAGCAGCGAAACTCCGTGCGCGTACTGGTGCAGATCAGGCGCGGGCAGCTGAGGCAGCGGTGCCGTCGGCGTCGGCGGCGGTGTCGGGGTGGGCGGCACGAACCCCATTGTGGAGTTCGTTTCTGTGCCTAAGCTTTGAGACCGGTTAGGCCAGTGGACGACTGGCTAGGACAGCTGCCACTGCCAGTCGTCGGCGCCGTCGGGGTTGTTGTAGGTGCCGACGGAGTTCTTGACCACGATCGGGTCGCCGCTGCCGAAGTTGTCGTAGAACCATTTGGCGTTGTCCGGAGACAGGTTGATGCAGCCGTGGCTGACATTGCGCTTGCCTTGATCGGCCACCGACCACGGCGCACTGTGCACGAACGCCCCACTGTTGTCGATACGCACCGCCCATTGGACTTTGAGCTTGTAGCCCTCGGGCGAGGTGTTCGGCACGCCGTAGGTGGCCGAGTCCATGATGATGTCGGGGAACTTCTCCAGCACGTAGTAGGTGCCGTTCTTGGTCTCGTGCTTGCCGTCCGGCTTGCCCATCGAGACCGGCATGGTCTTCTCCACCTTGCCATTTCGCGTGATCGTCATCTGGTGGGTCTTGTCGTCGACGGTGGCCACCAGGCTGTCGCCGACGCGGAAGCTGGACTTGGCGCCGCTGGCGTCGATGTTGACGACCGTGCCCTGCGGCCAGAAGTTGTACGGCCGCCACCGCACCTGGGTGTCGGTGGTCCAGTAGAACGCGCCGGGAACCGGTGGCACCGAGGAGATGTGGATGGCCTGCTCGGCCATCGGCCGGTTGGCGATCGGGCGGGCGAAGTTGATGATGATCGGTTTGGCGACGCCGACCATGGCGCCGTTCACCGGGTTGAATGACGGCGGCGCGAACACCGGATCCCCGGTGTAGGGCGTCGGGTTCTGGCCCTTCACCGGACCGGCGGCCGCGGCGGCGGCCTGCTGAGCGGCCACCGGATCGACCGGTGGCGGTGGCTGCGGAGCAAAGGGGTCGGGCGGCGGGACGGCCGGGTCGCCTGCGGGAGCGGACGGCGGGAACGCCGCCGGGTTGACCGCTGGCGGCGCGAACGGATCGGGCGCGGGCACCTGCGCGGGCGGCACGTCGGCGATCCCCGGATCGGCGGGCGCCTGGTCTGGATCGGCGAGCGCCGAACCGCTGCCGAGACTGATTCCGGCGGCCACTCCGACCACGCACAGCGTGGTGGCGATGGCCCCCTTCACCCGCAGCGTCATAACCAAAACTCCCTCGATACCGACTTTGACCCAGTCTGACATAACACGCTGGGTGCACTTCTGGAGTTCATTCGCCAGCGAACCCGGCCGCGAACTCCGTCACTGCCCTGAACTGTGCAGATCGTCGGGCGTGGGGTGACAAGCGTTACTTTTCGCTGGTAGCCGGGTGGTCCGCGAACAGCCCGCGGCTGACCACCACGCAAGCCAATGCGCCCAGCATCAGCACGCATGACGCGGTGAGCATCGCCGCGACTCCGGTCCGTTGGTAGAGCAGTCCGCCGGTCAGCGATCCGGCCATGATGCCGACCTGGAAGCACGCGACGTAGAGCCCGGAGGCACCGTCGGGATCCTGCGGCGAATGCCGCATCGCGGCGGTCTGCAACATCGGCGGCATCGCGTTGGCGGTCGCACCCCACAGCACGATCGCCGCCGCCCCGGCAGCTGCGACGGCGACGGTGTGCCACCTCAGGTGACCCAGCGCCGCCAGTGCCGCGAACGCCAGCGACGATGCGGCCAGACAACCCATCACCGCGGCCTTGGGCCGCCGGTCCCCCGGCCGGGCCAGCAACGCCATGCCGGTCAGGCCGGCCACCCCGTACGCCGCGAGCAGCCAGGCCTGCTGCGCCCCGTGCACGCCGACCACATCCCGGATGATCACCACGATGAACGTGTAGGAGATGAAATGTGCGGTGACACCCACCAGCGTCAGCACGCTCAGCATCAGCAGCGGGCGGTTGCGGTGGTGGATCACTCTGCGGGGCCGCGCACCGCCGGCCGTGTCGGTCAACGCCATCACCGGAAGTGCCAGCCGTGCCGCCACCAGGACGAGCACCGACGCCACGGCGATGACACCGACCGCGGGCCGCCAGCCCCACAGCTCGCTCATCGCAGCCGTCAGCGGGCTGCCGACCACCAGCGCCAGGCCGGTGCCGACGTACACCGCCATGGTGGCGCGGCCGGCGTGGCTCGGCGGCACCAGCCGCGCACCGATCGGCGCGATCACCGACCACATCAATCCGTGGGTCAGCGCGCACAGCACCCGGCCGACGGCCAACACGGTGAAGGTGGGCGCCAGCGCGGAGATCAGTTGCGAGATCGACAGGCAGGCCAGCGTCCACAGCAGCGTGCGCCGTCTCGGCCATGTCGCCGTCCAGCGCACCAGCGGCATCGTGGCCAGCGCGGCCACCAGGGCGTAGCTGGCCAGCAGGGTGCCCACCATCGCTTCGCTGACGTGTAGATCGCGCGCGATTGCGGACAGCGCACCGACCGGCATGATCTCGGCGGTGACGTAGATGAACGCCGCGGCGGCCAGCACGGCCAGCGCTGTGGCGACTCGCGGTGTCCACGGGCCGGTGCGCGACGGCGAGGAATCCAAGGTCAAGAGGGCCCACCCGTGCGGTCCGGCACAGACGTCACCGCATCACGGTATCGGCCCATGCGGTGCGGGCCTAGCCTTCCAGACACGTTGCGAACGTGTCGTTTTCAGGAGCTGCCGAGAACCAGGTCGACCGCCGCCTCGATGATGTCGTCGTCGGGCAGCGTGCCGAACATGAGCGACGGGCACGCCACCACGCCGGCCAGCATCGAGATCGCCGCTTCCAAGCGCGGCCCATGGAAGCGCTGCTCGAGGATGGCACGGACGGGGCGCTGACCTTCGGTGTTGATCTTGTCCCTGAGCTGGCACATCGTCTCGACCGTCGCCCATTGGGCCATCGCGGCGAGCACCCGGTCGAGGTGCAGGTCGGCGACCGCTTGACGGAACGCCATGAGTTCACCCACCAGATCGGCCCGAATATCGCCGGTGGGCTCGTGGTGCGGCATGTCGCCGAGGGCTTCAAGTGCGGTGGCGAACAGATCGGCTCTCGACGGCCAGTGTGCATACAAAGTCGTCTTCGAGTACCGGGAAACCTCAGCGACGCGGGCGTGGGTGAGTGCATCGGCGCCCTCGGTGCTGAGCAGGTCTAGGGCAGTCCTGGCGATGTCGGCACGCGTACGTATCACCCGAGCGTCCTCGCGCACCTCTGCCCTTTCCTGCGACTCCTCACGCCGTTCCCATGAAACTAGTCGATCGACAACTTGTCCAATTCTGTAATAATTTTCCACTATTGAACAGATAGGACACTATCGTACAGTCCTTCCTGTAAGCCTCGCATCCCAGTGAAGGTGAAAGATGATTCCTGACGCACTAACCCAGGCCCAGTTCGACACTGTCTACAACGTCCTGTCACTGACGCTCGCCGCTCAGTTGTTCGGCGCGATCTTCCTTCTGTCAGTCCAACCGAGGGTTCTGGCCCGCTACCGTCAGGCCCTGGTGATCTCCGCGATCGTGTGCGGTATCGCGGCCTACCACTATTTCCGCATCTTCGAATCGTTCAAGGCAGCGTTCGTCACCGATGCCCGAGGTGGCCGCGGAACCTACATCCAGGCCGCGGGTGAATCGTTCAACGAGGGGTACCGCTACGTCGACTGGCTGCTGACGGTGCCGCTGCTGCTCACCGAGCTCATCGTGGTGCTGGCGCTGGCCCATAAATTACGGAACTCGTTGTTGTGGCGATTGATCCCGGCGTCCGCGCTGATGATCGCGCTCGGCTATCCGGGAGAGATCAGCGGCGACAACACCATCCGCAACGTCTTCGGGCTGCTGTCGACGATCCCGTTCCTCTACATCCTCTATGTACTGTTCGTCGAACTGACGCGATCGCTGGATCGTCAGCCGGCGGCGGTGCGCCAAACCGTCAGCCGGATGCGGATCCTTCTGCTGGCCACCTGGGGCGTCTACCCGATCGCCTACATCATCCCGCTCTATTTCTCCCATGCCGGAGCCGACGCATGGGCATTTAAGCAGGTCGGCTACTCGGTCGCCGACATCCTGGCCAAGGTGCTGTACGGCCTGCTGATCTACAAGATCGCGCGGCTCAAGTCGTTCGCCGACGATCCGACCTTCTCTGCCCGGGAGAACGAGCACGCCGAGCACCAGGCACCCACCCAGGCGAACGGCAGCAGGACACCGAAGGTCGCCGTCGCACAACACGATTCGCCTACCTCAGCGTAGGGCGCTGACCGCCATGGCCATCGTGACGCGTCCGGCCCGCGTCGGCGGATGGCATGGCAGCGAGGGTCCCCCGGAAGCACATGCTCCGGGGGACTTCTCGTCTGGGGACAGCCGGACACTGGCGCGGGCCGCGGTGTGGTCGCGACGGCTGGTGGTCGGCACGCTGGCGATCACGGCAGTAGCCGGGATCGGTCTTCCCGGCCTCGCTTCACCAATCACTCTGGTTGTCGCGGCACTGGGTTTCGCAGCCGGCGTCCCGCACGGTGCGATCGACCACCTGGCCGCCGCCCGGCTGGCCGGCGGCCGATCGATCATCCTCATCACCGTCGCGTACGCCGGATTGGCCGCCGGGACATGGGCCTTGATGACGTGGGCGGGTACCGTCGCCCTGGCGGTGGTCGTCGGGCTCAGCGCACTGCATTTCGGCCTCGGCGAACTGCACGTCACACGACAGCTGAGCGGCTGGCGGCCGGGCGCGATCCCGACCGTTGCGCTTGTCATTGCAGGGTGCGGGGCACTCCTGCTTCCGCTCGCCAGGTCCGGTGACGATCTCGCCGCGGTGGCGTCGGCCGTCTCACCCGATATCGCCCATCTGCTCGGCTCGGCACCGATGCAAGCGGGCTTGGTGATCACATGGCTTGCCGCGGCCCTGGTCACCGTCATCGCCGCGCTGCGGTCGGGCCATCGAGGCGCTGCTGTCGACGTGGTCCTCATCGGGCTTCTGGGCGCGCTGGCATCGCCGTTGGTCGCATTTGCCGTGTGGTTCGGGGGCTGGCACGCCCTGCGTCACTGTGCGCGCATGCTGAGCGTCGAGCCCGGTTGCCGGAGCTTGCTTCACACCGGCCGGCGAGGTGCCGCCATCCGGCGGTTCGCCCGCCTTGCGGGGTGGCCGTCGGCCGGCGCTTTCACGGTCCTGGCCGCACTCGGGTGGTTCACCACGACGGCACCCGACCCGACCACTCTGGTGGCCGAGCAGTTGCGACTCCTGTTGGCTCTCACTGTTCCCCACATGGTGGTGGTGGGTTGGCTCGACCGAACCCCCGCCCCCTAGGCCCGGCGTCGGTACGCTGCCAGGCCAGTAGGGCTTAGGAGCGGACCAGGCGCGCGATCGCGGCGGAGGCCTCGGCCAGCTTCTTGTCGGCCTCGTCACCGCCCTCGGCGACCGCATGGCTGACGCAGTGCCCGAGGTGTTCGTCGAGCAGGCCGAGCGCGACGGACTGCAGCGCACTGTTGACGGCGCTGATCTGTGTCAGCACGTCGATGCAGTACTTGTCCTCGTCGATCATCTTCGCGATGCCGCGGACCTGGCCCTCGATGCGCCGCAGCCGCTTGGTGTAGTTGTCCTTCTGCGACGAATAACCATGTGCGCCAGTCATTTAGCCTCCAAGCATCTGCTTCATCTGGTCGATCTCGGCCTGTTGCGCGGTGACCATGGACTTGGCCATCGCGGTCAGGTCGGCGCTCTGACCGTTGGCGATCTCGGCCTTGGCCATCTCGATGGCGCCCTGGTGGTGGCCGATCATCGCCTGCAACCACAGTGTGTCGAACTGCGGCCCGTTGAGCGATTTGAGTTTGGTCATCGTGGCGTCGTCGACCATGCCCTGCATCGCCGCGCCGTGCCCGCTGTGGTCTCCCATCGTGGGGTCGACGTCCCACTGCACCAGGAGCGCTTTCATCGCGTCGATCTCCGGTTGCTGTTCGTCCGAGATCTTGCCGGCCAGCGTGCGGACGGCCTGGTTGGTGGTGTGTACGGCGGCTATCGCCGCCAGGTCCACGGCCTGCTGGTGATGCGGGATCATCATCTGCGCGAACATGACATCGTCGGCGTTGTGCGCGGCCACCGCCTGGCTGGCCGGTGCGGTCGACGTGGCGCGCTCGCTCATGCCCTCGGTGTTGCTGCACGACGAGACGACGACGGCAGTGGCAAGGGCTGCGGCAACCGCCACGATGCGGCTGAGCGTGGATGTCATGTTTTCACCGTACCTTCAATACCCCTCGGGGGTATAAAAAGAAATTTGGTGGGCACCCCCGACCACGGCATACTTGTCCGGTGAGCGAAACCCCCGATCTCAAGCCCCGCAGTCGCGACGTCACCGACGGTCTGGAGAAGGCCGCCGCCCGCGGGATGCTCCGCGCGGTAGGCATGGGCGACGAGGACTTCGTCAAGCCGCAGATCGGGGTGGCGTCGTCCTGGAACGAGATCACGCCGTGCAACCTGTCGCTGCAGCGGCTCGCGCAGTCGGCCAAGGACGGCGTGCATGCCGCGGGCGGCTACCCGATGGAGTTCGGCACCATCTCGGTGTCCGACGGCATCTCGATGGGCCACGAGGGCATGCACTTCTCGCTGGTGTCGCGCGAGGTGATCGCCGACAGCGTGGAGACGGTCATGATGGCCGAGCGGCTGGACGGCTCGGTGCTGCTGGCCGGCTGCGACAAGTCGCTGCCCGGCATGCTGATGGCCGCCGCGCGACTGGATCTGGCCGCGGTGTTCCTCTACGCGGGTTCGATCCTGCCGGGCCGGGCCAAGCTGTCGGACGGCACGGAGATGGACGTGACGATCATCGACGCGTTCGAGGCTGTCGGCGCGTGCGCGCGGGGGCTGATGTCGCGCGAGGACGTCGACACCATCGAGCGGGCGATCTGTCCGGGCGAGGGTGCCTGCGGCGGCATGTTCACCGCCAACACGATGGCGTCGGCGGCTGAGGCGCTGGGGATGTCGTTGCCGGGCAGCGCGGCACCGCCTGCCACCGACCGCCGCCGCGACGGCTATGCGCGGCGCAGTGGCGAGGCGGTCGTGGAGCTGCTTCGCCGCGGGATCACCGCCCGCGACATCCTGACCAAGGAAGCCTTCGAGAACGCGATCGCGGTCGTGATGGCGTTCGGTGGGTCCACCAACGCGGTGCTGCACCTGATGGCGATCGCGCACGAGGCCAACGTGAAGCTGGACCTGGCGGACTTCACCCGCATCGGCGCCAAGGTGCCGCACCTGGCCGACGTCAAGCCGTTCGGCAAGCACGTGATGTTCGACGTCGATCGCATCGGCGGTGTGCCGGTGGTCATGAAAGCACTGTTGGACGCTGGCCTTTTACACGGTGGCGTCATGACGGTCACCGGTGAGACGATGGCCGCCAACCTGGCCCACATCGCGCCGCCGGATCCGGACGGCAAAGTGCTTCGCGCGCTGAGCAATCCGATCCACCCGACCGGCGGCATCACGATCCTGCACGGCTCGCTCGCACCGGAGGGCGCGGTGGTCAAGTCGGCCGGCTTCGACTCCGATGTGTTCGAGGGCACCGCACGGGTTTTCGACGGCGAGCGCGCAGCGATGGACGCCTTGGAGGACGGCACGATCGTGGCCAACGACGTCGTCGTCATCCGCTACGAAGGCCCCAAGGGCGGCCCCGGCATGCGCGAGATGCTGGCGATCACCGGCGCGATCAAGGGCGCCGGGCTCGGCAAGGACGTGCTGTTGATGACCGACGGCCGGTTCTCCGGTGGCACCACCGGTCTGTGCGTCGGGCACATCGCGCCGGAGGCGGTCGACGGTGGCCCCATCGCGTTCGTGCGCGACGGTGACCGGATCCGTCTCGACGTCGGCAACGGCACGCTGGACGTGCTGGTCGATGAGGCCGAATTCGATTCGCGCAAGGCGGGATTCACCCCGCCCGCGCCGAAGTACACCACCGGTGTGCTGGCCAAATACCGGAAGCTGGTCGGCTCGGCAGCGAACGGCGCGGTCTGCGGGTAGGTGTTCCCGCGGTCAGCCGCCGCCTGCTGGTGGGGGTGTGTGTGTTGTTCAGAACGTGATAGCACCAGTGATATCGCGTTCTGAACAAACACATGGTGACCCCCGGCGCGGGAGCACCCACGACTAGCTGGCCCGCTTGGACCCGCCCACGCCCTTCTTGGCAGATGCCTTCGGCGCTGAACTCTTCTTGCTCGACGTCGTAGTCGACTTCTTCGACGGCTTGCCCGATTTCGCGCTGGGCGCCAACGGCGTCACAGCCGACGGCGTGGTCACCGCGGCCGCCGTCACCGTGGGCTCCGGCGCCGGTGCGGGCGTAGTCGTCGTCGACTTGCCGCTCAACACATCCCGGAATCCGGTGAACAGTGCCTTGGCCACGTCGCCGGGCACCGCGGCCCACTCCTGCGGCGTCAGCGTCGCCTGTGACAGGAACGGGATGTACTGCGACGACTGGTCATACGTGCGGTTGTAGGTGCCGCCCTCGCTGGGCGTCTGCACGTCGGTGTAGCCGATGTTCACCAGAATGGACAGCGCAGGCTGCAACGCATCGGCCAGCGGGGTGCCCAGTGTGATCGGGATCTTCGCCGCCTTGAAGACCGCGTTGAGGATGCGCGACGGCAGCCGCAGCGGCTCCAGTAGCGGCAGGTCGGTGGGCACCAGCGTGCTGTACGTGGTGCTGGGGGCGCCCAGGGTCAGCAACGCGATGAGGTTGCCCTCGATCGTGTTGATGCTGGCGCCCTGCAGCTCCGCGCCGCCGAGCAGGTAGGTCGGGAGCACGCTCGCCATGAAAGAGTTGGCCAGCGAGAACGGGTTCAGCGTCTCCGGAAAATCCGACAGCATGTCATAGCCGAGGGCGACGTTGACGAACGCACCGTTGAACTTGATGCCGAGGCTCGAACCGGAGCCGGCGTTCGGGCTGACCGGGTTCGTCCCGAACAGGTTGAAGATCGGGGCGAAACGCGCGTACAGACCCCCATTGGGAGTCTCGGGATTGCGCACCAACGCAATCGGCAGGTTGGTGACGTTGGTGCCCTGGACGCAGGTGACGCCCGACGAACACGGCTGGCCCGTGATCGAACTGACCTTGCCGGCGGCGACCAGCGGATCGTATCCCGGCAGCGTGTTGCCGTTGGCGCTGGACAGTAGGGCTTGATAGGTCTGGAGCGCAGCGGGAACGCCTGTGCCCGAGGCGATCAGTAGCGGACCGGTGGGACTGCTCGCCAGGATGTTCGGCCGGGTCGCGGTGCCGAGAACGTATCCACCGAAAGGCGCCGCGTTCAGGGTGTTGTTCAGTCCGACCGGGTCCGCTTTCTGCCAGTCGAAGGCCAGCGTGATGGACCCGATGACGGGGATGTTGTCGAAGGTGAAGCTGTCCACCCCGAGTTCGTTGATGAGCCACAGCAGCGGCCCGGTCGTGGTGGTGTCGAGGGTCAGGGCGTTTGCGGCGGGCGCCACGGGTTCGGCGACGGTGCCCATCGTCATCGCCACGGCGGTGGCAGCCGCTGCGCCGAGCAACGCGGACTTCCTGCTCCCGGCCGTCACTGCCCGCCGGATCTTGTTTGAAAACGCCACAGCTACCATCTGAAACCCCCGATCGCCGCCCCCACGAGGCTGTTTTGCGAAGATAACCCCTCAGGTCGGCGGTGGTGGGGATTTGGCAATCTCTGTTGCCAGAGGTGACAGCCGTCAGGTTTCAGCGAACTCCGCGTAAATTCTCGGCAGGAAGCTCGCGAGGTGGTTCATCTCCTGCGCACAGTGCACCAGCAGGTCCCGCGGCTCGGGCAGCTGATGTGCGGCGATCGGGCGGATCACCGAATCGGCCAGCCGGTTGCCGCGGCGCACCCCGATGTAGGGACCACCCATCCAGAACCGCGATCGCATTTCCGCCCCGCCTGGCACCGCCCGGACGTGGTGGATGAACCAGCCGATGTCGACCGGCACCTCGCTGGACCCCAGCCGCGCGCACACCGCGACGTCGGCGCCCAGCCGGGATGCGTCGAGGCCAAGCGCCGACGGTTCGAGGAATGCGATGGCCGCCTTGGCGTAGGCCGAGCCAAGGTATTCCTCGATGATCGAGGTCCGTCCGACGTAGCTGCCGTCGGGCCCGCTGTCACCCCAGTGCGCCGAGGCATGCGCGCGCGGATGCCACAGCTTGTAGCGGCTGGACTCGCTGCCGTGCCAGCCGAACCACCAGTCCCACATCGCCGGGGTGACGCCGGGCATGTCGGTGCGGATCGCGACGTGGAATCCGCCGCCGCGCAGCGCGCCGTAGCCGTTCTCGGTCTGTTGATACCCCTCGTCGAGAAGCGTTGCCGCCGAATCGAATCCGAGCATCGTCTGATCGGCCTGCGGACCGTGCTCGAGTGCGACGACGGCGTGCCGCGGCAGGTCGGCCATCTGCGGATCGAAGTACTTGCCCCACCCGGTGTCCCCGTCACCGGGGCGGTAACCCAGGTACGTCTCGGCCATCAGAGTCGTCCCATCCAGCTGTGGAACCGGCCGTCGGGGTCGTACTGGGCTCGTACCCGATCGAGCCGGGCCATGCTCTCATCGGTGACGAATTTGGCGGGGCGGCGGCCCAGATTCTCGTCGGCCAGCTGGATTCCACTCGCCAGCGATGCCATCGACGCCATATTGGATCGTGGCCAATCGCTGTACTTGTCGTCGTCGGCCGGGTCCAGCCAACCGGCATACAGCGCCAGGTAGATCTCGCTTTCCAAGCTGTAGGCCATGTCCTGGCGCTGCGGCGACGGGCCCCAGTTCAGCCATAGGAAGTGCGCGGGGTGCGGCGGCAGGGTGTCCAAAATGCGGTGGATACCCGGCATCAGCTCGGCGGCCGAGGCGTTGGTCCACATGTTGTCGGCGGTGTAGCGATGATCCTCCAGATAGTTGCTCATCACCGCGGTGTACCAATCCGCAAGGGCCATCGGCGCATACGGAACGGCGATGAGTGCCTTGTCGACGACGGGACACTGGTCGAGCAGATTGAAGGCCTCCTTGGCTTCGGCCTCGGTGTCGGCAAACGCCGGTGAGGCCATCACGATCGCCGGCCGGTCGATGCCCGCGTTCGGCACGCTCCTGGTGGCGACGATCTGCAACTCGACGCGGCGGTCGACGTCGGCGGAGATGCCACGGGCCCAGGTGAAGATCTCGTCGGCGAGCTCCATCGGGTAGGCGTAGAAGCTGCTGCCCAGCACCGCCGGCTTCGAATACAGCTTGAGGTGGAACGCGGTGACGACGGCGAAGAAGCCCGGTCCGGCGCCGCGGGCCGCCCAGTACAGATCCGGGTGGTGGTCGGCGTCGATGTAGATCTGGTCGCCGTCAGCGGTCACCACGTCCAGCCCGATCACGCTTTCACAGGCCGGCCCGACCACCCTGCTGTTCCAGCCGTAACCGCCCTGCAGCAGATAACCGCCGATGCAGACGCCCTTGCAGTGCCCGGCGGGAAAGAACAGTCCGACCGCATCGAGCTCGGCGGCCAGCACGCTGCCGCCCTTGCCCGGCCCCGCGACCGCGGTCATCGCGTCGACGTCGATGCTGGTCTGGTCGACTCGGCTCATGTCCAGCAGCACCGCGCCGTCGCGCAGGTGGCTGGCTGCCCAGCTGTGGCCGCCGGACTTGATGCTGATCTGCTTGTTGTTGGCCTTCGCGTAGCGCACGGCCGCGACGACGTCGTCGGCGTCGACCGCCTGGACGATGACGTCCGGATAGCGGTCGGGCACCCGCTGGTTCCACACCGTCGCCCGGCGTGCGTTCTCGTACCCGTCGTCACCGCGGAAGAAATGCCGACCCTCAGGAAGTGACCCCACCGAAGCCTCCTATGGTTCACATAGCGAATCGCTATGATCCGTAATGCGGCACATTACCGCTGCGGCTACGCCGACGGAAGGGATGTCAGTTGACTGACGCGAAAATTTCTATGGTCGGCGCCGAACGTCCCTCGAATGCCCGGGACGACGGCATTCAGGTACTGCGCCGCGCCGCGGCCGCGCTCGACGAAATCGCCACCGCGCCGGGCCGGCTGCGCCTGGTGGACCTGCACAGCCGGCTGGGGCTCGCCAAGTCAACCGCGCGGCGGCTGCTCGTCGGTCTGGTCGAGGTGGGGTTCGCCGCAGTGGACGACGACGGCCGCATCGTGCTCGGGGATCGCCTGCTCGCTCTGGTCAATGCCGACGCCGCCCACATCACGTCCGCATTCCGGTCCACGTTGGAGCGGGTGGCCGAGGCAACCGGTGAGACGGTCGACCTCTCGGTGCATCGCGGTGGCCAGATGCTGTTCATCGACCAGATCGAGTCGCCGCACCGGTTACGCGCGGTCTCGGCGATCGGCGGGCGATTCACCTTGTGCGACACAGCCAACGGCAAGGCCGTGCTGGCGTTGTTGGACGATGACGACCTCGAGCAGGCGCTCGCCGCCCTCGACCCGGGCCAGGCCGATCGGGTGCGCACCGAAATCCGGACCGTCCGCACCGAGCGGGTGGCGTTCGATCGCGACGAGCACACCGACGGCATCTCGGCCGCGGGGATCGCGGGCCGCGCGGCCGGCGGCAACATCGTCGCGATCTCGGTGCCCGCCCCCACCGGGCGGTTCAACGCCCACTCCGACCGCATCGTCGCCGCCCTGCGCGAGGCTTTGGAGTCACCGGTCTGGACGGACTGAATCAAATCTGACCATCCGGTTGGTTGGGCTTGCCACCGGGGTCGATCGCAGAGCACAGTGGCAACCATGAGCCGCACCGCTTTGCGAATCTGCCCGTTCTGCGAGGCCACCTGCGGGATGGTCCTCACCATTGATGACAACGACCGGGTCAGTGCCGCCCGGGGCGATCGTGACGACGTGTTCAGTCACGGCTTCATCTGCCCGAAAGGGGCCAGCTTCCCCGAGTTGGACAACGACCCCGACCGGCTGCAGAAACCCCTGGTGCGCCGCGACGGTGAGCTGGTCGAGACCTCGTGGGCGGAGGCCTTCGCCGCGGCCGCCGGCGGGCTGCAGCGCGTCATCACCGACACCGGCGGCTCGTCGGTCGCGGTGTACCTGGGCAACCCGAACGCGCACACCATCGCCGGGTCGCTGTACGGGCCGGTCGTGATCAAGTCGCTGGGCACCCGGCAGGTGTATTCGGCCAGCACACTGGACCAGATGCCCAAACACGTGTCCTGCGGATACCTGTTCGGCAACCCGCTGGCCTTCACCCTGCCCGACCTCGACCGCACCGACTACCTCGTCGTCATGGGCGCAAACCCGTTGGTGTCCAACGGTTCTCTGGCAACCGCCGCCGACTTCCCGGGTAAGCTCAAGGCATTGCGCCGTCGCGGTGGCACCTTGGTGGTGATCGATCCCAACCGGACCCGCACCGCCGAACTGGCCGACCGGCACATCGCGCCCCGCCCCGGCACCGACGCGGCACTGCTGTTCGCGGTCGCGCATGTGCTCTTCGATGAGGACCTGGTCGATCTGGGCAGGCTGGCCGAGCACGTCTCCGGTCTGGAGCGGGTGCGGGCGGCGGCGCAGGACTTCCCGCCGGAGGCGGTGGCCGGGCACTGCGGGGTGGACGCCGACGAAATCCGAACGCTGGCACGCGAACTCGCCGCGGCCCCGAGCGCAGCGGTCTACGGTCGCATCGGCACCTCGACCGTCGAGTTCGGCACGTTGACCAGCTGGCTGGTCGACGTGGTGAACATCCTGACCGGCAATCTGGACCGCCCGGGCGGGGTGATGTTCGCCAGCTCGCCGATCGCCGGGGCGCCGCGCCCGCCGCGTCCGGGCCGCGGATTCGCCACCGGACGCTGGCGCAGCCGGGTCTCCGGCCATCCGGAGGCACTGTCCGAACTGCCCGCGGTCGCGCTTGCCGAGGAGATCGAGACCCCCGGCGACGGGCAGGTACGGGCGATGATCACGATCGCGGGCAACCCGGTGCTATCGGCACCCGACGGCGCCCGGCTGTCCGACGCCCTCGATGGCGTCGGCTTCATGGTGTCGGTGGACCCGTATCTCAACGAGACCACCAGGCACGCCGACGTGATCCTGCCGCCGCCTGCGCCTTCTCGCGCAGCGCATTACGACCTCGCGCTCAGTGGGGCGGCGGTGCGCAACAACGCCCGGTATTCACCACCGGTACTGCCGCTGCCCGAAGGCAGGCCCGACGAGTGCGAGATCCTGGCGCGGCTGGCGCTGATCGTGCTGGGTATGGGCCCCGACGCCGATCCGGCCCTGGTGGACGAGCAGGTGATCGCGACCACCCTGGGCAAGGAGGTCGCCGACGAACACTCGCCGGTGGCGGGCCGATCCGTCGAGGAGCTGACCGCGATGCTGCCCGAGGGCCGCGGTTTCGAACGACGGCTGGACATGATGCTGCGGCTGGGCCCGTTCGGGGACGGTTTCGGCGCGAAGCCGGACGGCCTGACCCTGCAGCGGCTGAAGGACACCCCGCATGGGGTGGACCTCGGCGCGCTGACCCCGCGGATCCCGGAGATTCTCCGAACCCCTTCGGGCACAATCGAATTGGATCCTGAGCCGATTCTCGCTGATATCCCGCGGCTGCAGGCCGCGCTGACGTCGGAGCCGGGGTTCCTGCTGATCGGCCGGCGACACCTGCGGTCCAACAATAGCTGGATGCACAATCTGCCCGCCCTGTCCGGCGGCACGAACCGCTGCACACTGCAGATCCATCCGGACGACGCCGCCCGGCTGGGCCTGGAGGAGATGGCTGTCGTCACCGGCCCGGGCGGGAAACTCGAAGTGCCCGTGGAGATCACCGATGCGATCCGCCCCGGCGTGGTGTCACTGCCGCACGGGTGGGGGCATACCGAGCCGGGGACCCGGATGCGGGTGGCGGCGCAGCACCCGGGCGTGAACGTCAACAACCTCAACGACGGCACGCTGCTGGATCCGTTGTCGGGCACCGCGGTATTGAACGCGCTGCCGGTGGAGGTGGCTCCGGCCGGCTAGTACAACACCTTGCGAATGTTGTCCTCGCAGTAGCGTTCCTCGAGGTCGGCGTCGGACCAGTCGTGCCGCAACGCCTTGGCCATCTGGGCCACGCTGGGCAGCGCGGTCGGATTCCAGGTCTCCGGCTTCCAGGTATCCGAGCGCAGGAATGCCTTGGAGCAGTGGAAGAACACCTCGTCGATGTCGATCTCCAACGCCAGCAGCGGCCGCTGGCCCTTGACCGCCATGGCGTCGAAATAGTCGGCGTCGGCCAGGATGCGGCCCCGGCCGTTGATCCGCAGCGTGTCGCCGCGGCCCGGGATCACGAACAGGGTGCCGACGCCGGGACGCTGCAGCACGTTGAGATACCCGTCGACGCGCTTGTTGCCAGGCCGATCCGGGATGGCGATGGTGCGGTCGTCGATCACGTGGACGAATCCCGCCGGATCCCCCTTCGGCGAAATGTCAACGCGTCCTTGCGCATCGGTGGTCGCCACGAACGCCAGCGGTGAATGCGCCAACCAGTCGCGCTGCACCGGCGACAGCCGGTCCTTCACCTTGTTGGCCACGTAGTGGTCGGGTTCGCCCACGATCTCCCGCAGCTGGGCAACGGTCGTCACTTCACGATGCATCGCCTCAGTATCCTCCACCGCGCCGGTCAGCGGACACCTTCCTTGGCGTACACCACGCGCAGCACATGGCCCACCTCCGGTCCCATCACCAGCGCGGCCAGCTCGCAGAACGTCGCGACGAATCCCGGACCGTGGGCGGGACCCTGCGGGGTCAGGTGGTGGGCGATCTCGTGCAGCAGCACCAGTTCTCGCATGGCCCAGTCAGCGGTCGAGCGGTCAGGAACGGCGATAACTCCTGTGCCATCGCTGTTTTCGTAATGGGCCGCGGTGGCGGCGCGGCGGGGTCGCACGGTGAGCGGGCCCGGGGCGGGCCATCGCGAGGTCACCGCGGGTAGCGCGAGCACCTCGTCGACGTACCGCTGCACCGACGGCATCGAGGCGAACCGTCCCTCCGGGGGCAGCGTGAGCTGGGTGCCGAAGAAGTCGATGGTGCGTGAACTGTGTTGGGCGGCACGGTCGAAGAGTGTCCGGACGAACTCTTCGGCCGCGTAGACGCGGGAGCGCTGACTGTCGCGCGCCGTCACCGCGGCAGCCGGGTCCGCGCCCCCGGCAACTCGGGGCTGGACCCCAATCGGGCCTGCTTGCCCGCACGGTCCCCCGCGCGGCGGGCCGCCGAGGAATACCCCGCGGAGGCACGGCTGGCCCGCCAGGTACCGCGCGCCTTGGACGTCTGGCGGTAGTGCTCGCGCAGTTCGAGTTCCTTGTTGCGCAGCGCCACAGCGGTTCCCGGCGCGGTCGTGCGATCGCGGGTGGCCTCCTGGCGGGCCTCCTCCCGCGCCTGTGCCAGCCGCTGGGCGACGCGGGCGCCGAATGCCAGCTGGAAATTCAGCCGCGCGGTGATCGTCGGCGTCGGCTTGTGCGCGCCGGTGGCCAGGTAGGCGTCGCAGGTCCGCACCATCTGCACGACGAGACTCGCGTACAGGGCGTGACTGGCGTCGATGTCCTCGGCGAACCCGTAGGCGTAGACGAACGCCGAGTTCGACGCGACGTCACACTGCACATCGTTGGCCGCGGCGATCCCGGCGAACAACTGCACGTAGGTGCGCAGACCGCGGGCACCCGGCTCCCCGATGGTGATCGTGCGCTGAGTCGGCGCCTGCGCGGCACTGCGGGTGGCTGAATGCGACCGTGCGACGGCCAGATCGATCGACGTGGCGGTGGCCAGCCGCTGGGCGGCGGCCATGAACGCCTCCGCCTCGTGGGCGTTGTCGGTGCCCTCGGCCTGGCGCAGGAGCGCGGCGATACGTGCCAGCATCTTGTCGTCGGTCACGCTTGGCAACCTAGCCGAGCCCCGTGACATCGGTGCGCCGGCAGATGAGTCAACTGTTGATGAACCCGTTCAGCGCCGCCGTCAGCTGCGGTGACAGCGGTCCCGGCTTCGCGTAGTTGCCGACGTTGTCGCTTGGGTCGTCGCGCAGTACGTGGTTGACGCCCTTGAGCGCGACCAGTGACAACGACGTGTGCTCCAGAGCGTCGGCGAGCGGAGTGATGTCCGCGCAGTTGGCCTGACCGTCGGAGTCCGAGCAGGTCAGCAGCACCGGGGTGGCGGCGGGGATGGCCGCGGCCAGCTTCAGCGGGTCGATCGCGTCTGACTCGACGACCGCTTTGACGTTGCCGGGGTTCAGGATCGCGCTCAGACCGTCGGGCAGTTGGGCGGGCGCGGTGCCGGTCTTCCGCGCCTGCTCCACGGCGGCGGTCCATGCCGCGATCGTCTGGTCGGCCTGCTGTTGGTTCTTCTGTCCCGCCTTGACCGCGGCCGCGACGTCGGCCCTGACCCGGTTGGTGATCAGGTCGAGGTAGCGGCCGGCCAGCGGCTGCAACAGACCCACGGAGTGGATCTTGGGGGCGTCGGCGGAGGTGTCGTCGGCCAGCGTCATCGCGTGCACGGTTCCTTCGCCGAGGCCGTAGACCGAGATGCGGTTCTTGTCGGTGGCGGCCTCGCTTGCCAGGAACCGCACCGCGGCCTTCGCCCCGGTGGTGTAGACGGCGCTGCCGACGTCGGCCGGGTGGTCGGCGTACGGTCCCAGACCGGTCTTTCCGGTGCCGACCTTGTCGTAGCGCAGCGAGGCCACTCCGTGGTCGGAGAGGTATTCGGCGAGCTGGCGCATGTTGCCGATCGGCCCGGCGACGTTGTTGTCGCCGTTGCGGTCCGTGCGTCCGCTCTCCGAGATGAGCAGCGCCGCCGGCGCTTGCTTGTCAGCGTGCTGGTGGCGGTAGGTGCCGTGCACGGTCAGCCCGGCGGCGTCGAAAGTGACCTCGTCTTCGACCCAGGCGTTGGCCGACTGGCTGTTCGACGAGCATCCGGCGACCAGCATCACAGCCATCGCCGCAAGGGCGAGGCGACGGCGCAGGCTCACAGCCTTGCTTCGATCCAGGTGGTCACGTCGTCGAGCACCAGGTCGCGCTCGGGCTCGTTGAACACCTCGTGATAGAGCTCCGGATAGACCTTGCGGTTGACGTCGGACGAGCCGACGCACTCGACCAACCGTTCGCTGCCGGCAGCGGGAACCAGCCGGTCGGCGCCGCCGTGGACGACGAGAAGCGGTGCGGTGAGCCCGCGTGCCCGCTGCGGCATGGTCTCCCCGACCTTCAGCAGCGCTTTGGCGATGCCGGCGGGAACTTTGCCGTGCCACACCAGTGGGTCGGCGTTGTAGGCGGCCACCACCGCGGGGTCGCGGGACACGGCGCTGGCGTCGAGTTCCTCGACCGGCAGGTTCGGCAGCAGCGAGCCCACCGCCTTGCCGAAAAAGGCCTTGACGGGTGGTACGCCGACGTTGGCGGCGACCGCCGGGCCGGACAGCACCATGAGGTCGTAGTCCCCCGGGTGTTCCACCCCGTAGGTGAAAACGATGCCGCCACCCATGCTGTGGCCCAGCACGATGCGCGGGAGATCCGGGTGCTCGGCGGTGGCGGTCGCGACCAGGGTGCCGAAATCCCCGGTGTACTCGTCGATGCTGCGCACCATCACCCGCTTGCCGCCGGAGCGGCCGTGCCCGCGGTGATCGAGGGCGTAAGTGATCAGCCCCGCCTGGCCGAAGCGCTCGGCGACGTGGCCGTAGCGGCCGGCGTGTTCACCGAGGCCGTGCGAGAGGACGACGACGCCGCGCGGTTCGGTGTCTGGTGTCCACACGTCGTAGACGATGCGGACGCCGCCGACCCCGTCGAACGTCCGCTCGGTGCGCGTTGTGACCATCAGGGGAGCCTAACGGGGTGCTCGTGCACACGCCGGTTCCGGCTGTCGGTGCTCGTGCGTAAGCTCGGCACGGTGAGCGTGCTCGCCCATAATCTCGATGACGGGCTGGACCCCGGCCGGGGTGATTTCCTGGCTCAAGCCGAGCCGTACCGCCGCGAACTGCTGGCGCACTGCTACCGGATGACCGGCTCGCTGCACGACGCTGAGGATCTGGTGCAGGAGACGTTCCTGCGCGCGTGGAAGTCCTATGACCGCTTCGAGGGCAAGTCGTCGGTGCGCACCTGGTTGCACCGCATCGCCACCAACACCTCGTTGACGGCGCTGGAAGGCAGGCAGCGGCGGCCGCTGCCGACCGGATTGGGCGCGCCGAGTTCGAACCCGCACGACGATCTCGTCGAGCGTGCCGAGGTGCCCTGGCTGGAGCCGCTTCCCGATTCGTTGTACGAGGACCCGGCCGACCCGTCGGTGATCGTCGGGTCCCGGGAATCGGTCCGGCTGGCGTTCGTCGCGGCGCTGCAACACCTGTCCCCGCGCCAGCGCGCCGTGCTGGTGCTGCGCGATGTGCTGCAGTGGCGCGCCGCCGAGGTGGCCGACGCCATCGACACCTCGGTGGCCGCGGTAAACAGTCTGCTGCAGCGGGCGCGCGCCCAGCTCGAGACCGTCGGTCCCAGCCAGGACGACGAACTCTCGCCGCCGGAGTCCGATGAGGCACGCGAAAAGTTGGCCTGCTACATCTCGGCTTTCGAGGACTACGACATCGATCGACTGGTGAAAATGTTCACCGACGAAGCGATTTGGGAGATGCCGCCGTTCGACGGCTGGTATCAGGGCGGCCCGGTCATCGGGGCGCTCATTCACCAGAACTGCCCTGCGGAGAAGGCCGGCGACATGCGGCTGCTGCCGCTCACCGCCAACGGCCAGCCCGCTGCGGCGATGTACATGCGGCTCCCAGATACCGGCGGCCGGCATGTGCCGTTCCAGCTGCACGTCCTCGACATGCGCGCCGACGGCATCTCGCACGTGGTGGCGTTCCTGGACGCCAGCTTGTTCGCGAAATTCGGCCTGCCGGAAGTGCTTTAGCTCTCCGTAGCCGCTACAGCCCCAGGGAATGCTGGGCTTGTCGCAACGTGGTCGCCGAGGCCTGCAGCCCGAGGAGTTCGGGAACCGCGAGCGGAACCTGCAACACCTCACCGGCGCCGGCAGCCGACACAACGGTCGGCAATGACAGTGCCACATCGGTGATTTCGTAGGCACCGCGCTGGACTGTGGATATCGGCAGCACCCGGTGCTGGTCTCCGAGCACCGCTTCGATGATGCGCGCGGTGGACAGGCCGATCGCCAGATTGGTCGCGCCCTTGCCCTCGATGATTTCGTACGCGGCATTGACCACGGCTGCTGAGATGGCCTTCTGAGTCGCCTCGTCGAACACCGCCGCACCTTCGGCGCGGAACTGCGCGGCGGGCACACCGCCGATTGAGACGCTCGACCACAGCGAAATCTCGGAGTCGCCGTGCTCACCCACGATGAACCCGTGTACGTTGCCGACCGCGAGATCCGCGCGCTGAGCTATCAGGTACCGAAACCGGCTGCTGTCCAACAGCGTTCCCGATCCGAAGATACGTCCGGTCGGCGCGTCGACGGCCTGTGCGGCGGCGTAGGTGACGACGTCGACCGGGTTCGTGACGAACACGATGACCGCGTGCGGGGACAGCTCCAGCAGCTGCGGCGTGAGTTCTTGCGCCATCGCCACATTCGTGGCGGCCAGGTCCAGCCGGCTCTGTCCCGGATGTTGTTTGGCCCCGGCGGTGACCACGACGACCGCCGACCCGGCGGTGACGTCGATCTGGTCGGAACCTGTCACGGTGCAGTGTGGAACGAACTGACTGCCGTGGTTGAGGTCGAGGACCTCGGCACGCACCTTTTTCGGGTTGGTGTCATAGAGCGCCAAAACGCCTGCCGATCCGCGGATCAGGCAGGCGTAGGCGATCGCGGTGCCGACGCTGCCGGCCCCGATGATGGCGACTTTGCGGTTCCGGTGTACGAACACCTCACCATCATCGGGCACGGCGCGCGGCCCTGGGCGGTCAGTCGATACCGACGATTTCCTGAGCGATTGCGGCCAGCCGGGTCTGGGCAGCCGAAACCAGCCGCTGACGATTCTTGTTGGCCTCTTCGTAGGCGATGATCGCCCGGATGTCGGCCGCATCCTGCAGCTCCTTCACCGCGGCGACAGCCTCGCTGAGGTTGAGCTCGTCATAGCCGGCGATCGGCAGTTCCTCCGGCGACAGGATGCCGGTGGAGCTCCGCAGCGAGTGGATCGCGTCGGCCGCGCCGTCGGCGCCTTCGCGACGCGCCACCTTCTCGGCGGATTCCAGCGCCGCGTCCCGGGCGCCGGCCGCGGCCTTGACGGCGACCTCACCGGCGTGGGCGCCGCGATTGACCAACTGGTCCACGGCAGGCCGGGTGTTGCGCAGTGCCTCCAGCGCGCGGTCGATACCGCGAGCCGACGAGATCATCGGCCAGTTGGCCACCCGAACGGTCAGACCGGTGAGGATCTGCAGCGGCGTGCGGCGCAGCGCCGCCGGGCCGCCCAGCGCGTCCTCGGCCAGCACGGTGGTCAGCCAGTCGACGGTCGCGGAGTGTGCCGTGATCAGACGGTTGGCCAGGCTTTCGATGTCGGGCTTGCGAGCGGCCACCGCCAGCGCCTTGATGTAGCGGGCGCGGTCGAGCAGCTGCCCCTCGAGCGCGAGGTCACCCAATAGGGCTTCGTCGAACGGCTGCGCCTGCTCGGTCAGTGCCTTGACGGCTGCGGCGGCGCGCCCGAAGAACGGGCCGATGACGTCCGGGAATCCGCCGAGGTCGCGGATCGCGCTCTCGATGGCCTCCGCACGTTCGCGGCCGTTGGCCGCATTCTGGGTGAGCTCGGTGCGCACCGCGTCGGTGCGAGCCTGAGTCACCCTGGTCTCGGCGATCTGAACTTCCGTGTTGGTCAGATCGAGAATGGCCCGCAGCTGGGCCAGCAAGGTAGTCGTATCGGGTTCTGTCATTGTGTCTCTCCCCTGGTGCGTTGACGGATTCGTGCCGGCGCGGGGTTTGCACCTCGTGACGGCGTCTACCCGATCCCCCCGATCGGTATGCGCTTCGGAGCCGGCTCACGGCATTCTGCAAGCCATCTCACACCCCTGGACAACGCTGGCCACACCGGCACCACCGGCCACGAGTAACTGTCAAAACCGTCAATTCCCTTGGTAATTCATCCGCAGGTAGCCGAGCGTTTGCCCGCGTCACAGTTGGATAACACCGTTCTTCGCGATCAATTAAGAGACCGGCGTACCCGATAAGTCTTCTCAGAGCCCACGCAACGTTTGCGACGCGGTCTGGCTCGTTTTGAGAGACATGTCACCGGGTTGGGCTGTAACACTTCGCAATTCGGCTATCCCCCGTCGCCGCGCGCGGGTTTGCCGCAAAACCTCATGGGTACTTTGGGTTTCAGGACGGGGGAACCAATCACCGACCGCGCGTCGGAGGGAGAAGTGATCATGAAGTTCAGCGGTATCGCGTCAAGCAAAAGGGTCGCGGCCGTGGGCACCGGTTTGCTCATGGGGGGCATGGCGGTGGCCACAATGGCTGCGCCGATGGCCTCGGCAGCACCGGACTGCAGCAGCGCCGGAGTCGCCAGCACAGTCAGCTCGGTGACCGGTTCGGCGCACCAGTACCTGGCTGGACATCCCGGCGCCAATCAGGTTCTGACTGCGGCATACACCCAGCCCCGCCCGCAGGCCGAAGCCAATGTGCGCGGGTATTTCACCGGGAACCCTGGCGAGTACTACGACCTGCGCGGCATCCTGGCCCCGATCGGCGACACTCAGCGCGCGTGCAACGTCACGGTGCTGCCGCCGGATCTGGAGTCGGCCTACACCATGTTCATGGCCGGCTGATTGAGTGCGGCGGTCACGCCGTCGATCACGGACTGATTGATATCGAGACAGAACTCAGAGCGAGAATTTTGTGAAAAACTCGCTCTGAGTTCTGAATCGTCGCAACAACTAGGTGCCCTCGAGCCGGTCAAGCGCCGTGGTGATCACCGTGTCGAAGGCTCGCAGTTGCGTCTGCGTCATCCCTTCGAAGAGCACCGAACGAACCAGCGCGACGTGGTCGGGGGCTGCCGCGTGCAGCGCGTCGTTTCCGTCAGCGGTGATCTCGACACTGGCGCCGCGGCGGTCCTGCTCGGTGCCGTTCCGCTCGATCAGGCCACGGCCCCGCATTCGGGCGAGGTGATGGGAGAGCCGGCTCTGCTCCCAGCCCAGCGACCCGGCCAGCTCGAGCACCCGGGCCGGTCCTCGCTCGGAAAGTTCAACCAGCACCTCGTAATCGGCGAGCGACAGTCCGCACCGTTCCTGCAGCTGGCGGTTCATCGCGGCCTGCAGGCGGCCGTTCAACGCCAGGTAGTTGCGCCAGATCCGTTGTTGGTCGCCGGTCAACCAACGCTGGGCCATACCGCTCACCATACCGGAATACATGACACGTCATCTATGTTGTCGCTGAGCAGCCCGCCACCTAGGCTGGCAACGACCCAAGGGGTGATGACATGGCCGCAACCGTCGACATCAGACGTGCCGCCGACCGCGCTGCGACGAAGATAGATTGGCTGAACTCGAAGCACTCGTTCTCCTTCGGGCACCACTACGACTCCGACAACACCCACCACGGCCTGCTTCTGGTGAACAACGACGACATCGTCAAGCCCGGAACAGGATTCGACACCCATCCGCACCGCGATATGGAGATCGTCACCTGGGTACTGCAGGGATCCCTGGTCCACCAGGACTCCACCGGACACTCCGGCGTGATCTACCCGGGGTTGGCGCAGCGGATGTCGGCGGGCCGCGGCATCCTGCACTCGGAGAAGAACGACTCCTGGACGCTCACCGGCGACGAAACCCACAGTGAGCCAGTTCATTTCGTGCAGATGTGGCTGGTTCCCGACGAATCCGGGATCGATCCGGGCTATCAGCAGCTGGAGATCGACGACGAGTTGCTGCGCGGCGGGCTGGTGACGATCGCCTCCGGAATGCCCGAGCACAACGGCCACACCGCGATCGCCATCCGCAACCGATACGCGGCATTGCACGGTGCCCGGCTGCAACCCGGTGCGGCCGTTGAGCTGCCCGAGGCTCCTTACCTGCACCTGTTCGTTACGCGCGGCGAGGTGACGCTCGAGGGCGCAGGCGAGCTGCACGAAGGCGACGCAGTGCGATTCACCGCCGCCGGCGGCCAGCGGGTCACCGCCACCGCGCCGTCCGAGATTCTCGTGTGGGAGATGCATGCCGGGCTGGCGGGCTAGGGCCGCCTGCGCGGCCGCCGCGGTGCTGACCGCGGCGTGCGGACATTCCGCGCCGCCGGCTCCCCCGGCCTCGGCTCCCACCGGGTTGGCGCCGGTCGCCGTGGTCGTCCCGGCCGGCCTCGAAACCGCGCCGTTCGACACGCCGCGCCAAGCCCTCGTCCCGCCGGGTTGGACACTGTCGGTGTGGGCCCGGGTGCCACGGGCCAGGCTGGCGGCCTGGGCACCGGACGGGGCGCTGCTGGTGTCGGTCCCCGCGGCGGGCCAGGTATTGCGACTGGCACCCGATCGCCCTCAACCACAGAGCACGGTCCTGCTCGACGGGCTGGACCAGCCGCACGGCCTGGCCTTCGATCGCGGCACGCTGTACGTGGCCGAAAGCGATCAGATCGACGCCTTCGACTATCGCGGCACCCGGGCCGATGGCCCCCGCGTCGTCGCTGCCGGGTTGCCCGACGCTCGCAGTCCGGATCTCGGTGGGGCGTATGCCCATGCCCTCAAAAGCGTGACCGTCGGTCGCGACGGCGCGGTGTACTTCTCGATCGGCTCGACCGGCAACATCACCGCCGACGATCGGACGGCGCAACCGCCGCGGGCGACGATCATGCGGGTCCCGCCCGGGGGCGGTCCGGCGGCGCCGTTCGCCACCGGCGTGCGCAACGGGACCGGCCTCGCGACCGCGCCCGACGGAGCGCTGTGGACCGCGGTCAACAATCGCGACCAGGTTGCCGATCCGCGTCCCGGGCCGTCGTACTCCCGAGTCACCGACTACGTCAACGATCACCCGCCGGAGTCGGTGGCGCGGCTGACGCCGGGACGCGAACTCGGTTGGCCCTATTGCAATCCCGACATCGATGGGCCGCCGGCGTTCGTGCGGGACGTCCAGACCAACGCCGACGGCAGCAAGCTCGACTGCGCGGCGCTTCCGCCGGTGGAGCAGACCCTCGGTGCGCACTCCGCACCGCTGGGGTTGAGTTTCACCACCGGAGCGCTCCCCGCCCCATACGACTCCGGCGCCCTGGTCGGGGTGCACGGCTCGTGGAACCGTACCCCTCCCAGAGCGCCGGAGGTTTCGTTCTTCGCTTGGCGCGCAGGCCCTTTGGCTGGCGCCTTGGGTTCTCAGCAGACCCTGGTCGGAGGTTTCCAGGACCAGGACGGCTCGCGCTGGGGGCGACCCGTTGCTGCTGTCGCCGGCCCGGACGGCGCGGTGTACATCACCGACGACTACGCCGGGGCGGTGTACCGGCTTGCGCCACCGGGCCGCTGACCGCTCAGTGGTGAACTCGGCTGCCGCGTCCGGTGACCGCGACGTAGATCGCGATCAGCACTGCGGCGACGACGATTCCGACCAGGAAGGGGATGATCGCGAATCCGCCGTTGGAGTTGGCGTACCCGACCTGATAGGTGATCCACGAGCCCAAGAAGGATCCCACCGCACCGAGCAGGATCGTCATGATGATGCCGATGTTCTGCTTACCGGGCATAACCAGTCGCGCCAGCGCGCCGACGATCAGGCCGACGACGATGGCTCCGATAATCGTTCCGATCATTGCTGCTCCTCATGTTCCGGCGGGCCCAGGCGGGCACCGCGTGGATCAGTGGTTCCCCACTCACCGCACGGATAACCGTTCCCGCGTAAATTTCCGTCGTCGAAGTGCATTGCTGCAGGTCGTGACGACGCCGGTGCCGAACCGCCGCGAGACTGTTACCTAAGTTGACTGTGTGGTTGCTGAGAATGATGGTGTACGTGCCGTAGAGCACCGACCGTCATGAAAGGGCAACTGTGCCAACCATCGCCGCGAAGCTGCGCCGCCTGGTCGCGGGCAGCATGGCCGCGGTGAGCTGTCTGACCCTGGCAGCCACCACCGGCACTCCCGTCGCGGCGGCCGATGCGCGCGCGCAGCTGGCCCAGGCGATCGCCACCACCCGCGGCAGTTACCTGGTGTACAACTTCGGCAGCGGTTTCCCCGCACCGATGCTCAATGCCGGCGGCAACTGGTACGAGCTCACCAACGGCGGCCACCTGATGATCATCAAGGCGGCCTCGAGTCGGCTGACGCCGCGACTGCTCGTCGACAGCCACTCCGGCTATCAGGCGCGCTGTGAACGAACGCCCGGCACCCGCACTCGGGAGGGCCTGGTGCAGGCCTCGGAGACCTACACCCCCCTACAGGCCTGGCAGGCACTCGGCCAGCCCACCATCGCGATCAACGCCAACTTCTTCGATGTCCGTGGGCAGCAAGCCGGTTCGTGGAAGTCGACGGGGTGCAGCTCCCCGCTGGGCGCGTACGTCGACAACACCCGGGGACAGGGCCGGGCCAATGCCGCGGTCACCGGAACCATCGCCTACGCAGGCAAGCAGGCGCTGTCCGGCGGCGACGAAGTGTGGACCGCGCTGACCACGATGATCCTGCCCGTCGCCGGGGCGCCGTTTGTCGTGACGCCCAAATCGCCCACCGACTACGACGCCGCCACCCCGGTGATCCAAGGCCTGCTGGACAAGGGCACTCGCTTCGTCGCGGTCAGCGGGCTCGGCCTGCTGGCCCCGGGTGACACCGGGCAGATGAACGACGGCGGGCCCAGCGCCGCCCGCACCGCGCTGGCCTACGCCCGCGACAAGGACGAGATGTACGTGTTCCAGGGCGGCAGTTACACCCCGGATCAGATCCAGGATCTGTTCCGGGGTTTGGGCAGCGACACCGCCATCCTGCTCGACGGCGGCGGCTCGTCGGCGATCGTGCTTCGCCGCGACACCGGCGGCATGTGGGCCGGTGCCGGTGTGCCGAAGGGGTCGTGCGACACGATGGCTGTGCTGTGCGATTCGCGTGAGCGCGCGCTGCCCGCCTGGCTTGCCTTCAACTGATCAGCGATGTCAGGGCTGGCCGAGTACCCGGCGCAGCACCGCGTCGCGGGCGCGGGTCGGCAGCTTGGTCATCAGGGTCATCTGCAGCGCGGCGGGCAGGCCCACGGGGTACCGCGCCCGGGGCTTGGCGGCGGTGAGCGCCTGGAGCACCACCGCGGCCACCTTCTCCGGGTCCACCGCCATGCGCTGCGACGCCGGGATCGACTTACGCATCCCCGCAACATGTTTGGAGTACAGCGCACGATGCTGCGGCGACAGCGCGGCCGCCATCTCGACGACACTGCGATCCGCATCGCGCCACAGGTCGGTGTCGGTCTGCGCCGGCTGAACCACGCTGACCGCGATGCCCCACGGCCGCAGCTCGATTCGCAACGCATCGGCAGCCGCCTCCAGGGCGAACTTCGACGCACTGTAGGCGCCCATCATTGGGGCCGAAAGTTGGCCGTTCACACTGGAAATGAACACGATCCGGCCGTGCGACTCGCGCAGCAGCGGAAGCACCGCCTGCGTGACGGCGAGTTGGCCGACCACATTGACCTCCAGTTGCCGACGGATCTCGGCGGGAGTCAAGCCTTCCAGCGGTCCGCTGACCGCGATGCCCGCATTGTTGACCACCGCGTCGACCCGGGCGGGCAGTGCGTCGGCGAGCGCAGCGACCTGGGCGTCATCGGTGACGTCGAGGGTGACCGGACTGACCCGCGGCAGCATCGCCAACGCGTCGGCATCGGCGGGGTTGCGCACCCCACCGATGACGTCCCAACCGGCCGCGGCCAGGTGCTTCACAATCGACTTGCCGATTCCCCGGGCGGCGCCGGTGACCAGGACAGTGGGCATAGCCGCGACTCTAGCCCGGATTTTTCGTGGGATGTCGCCTGTAGGGGTGTGTAGATAAGCGAAAGTTCC
>NZ_PDHO01000106.1 GCF_002887815.1 Mycobacterium sp. ENV421
GGCACTTTCGCTTATCTACACACCCCTACAGGCGACATCCCACGAAAAATCCGGGCTACCGCGTCGTCGGCCAGTCCGGTGCCAGCAGTCGGCCGCCGGTGACCGCGACCATCACCAACGCCGGCGTCACCGCGCCCACCAACCCGGCCGGCCCGAACCGCTGCCCGACCGCCGCCACTGCGGCCTCGACCGCCGCCACCACGTCACCCCAGCCGCAGCCGACCCCGTCGGGGATCGCCACGTCGATCCCGGTCTGGACCGCCACCTGAAGGAACCACACCCGGATCGCCTCCAATCGGCCGCCGGCCCGGCGCAGCCAGCCCCGTACCGTGGTCGCCGGAATGTTGAGCCGAGCAGCGATCCGGCGATGCCCAACCCCCTGTGCGCGAGCAGCCAATGACATCCAAATCTGTTCGGCTGCATAGGCTCTGCGCAGTAATACCGTGGCCGGCGACAACACGTGCGTCACCAAACACGATCGGCATCGCGCCCGCCGCGGCCGTACCGGAGTGATCAGCCCAACGACACGGCGAATGCGGGCAAATCCCCAACCACCCAGCACGCCCTGTGAGCACACCGGGCACCTGATCTGCCCGGCCGCCAGCCGGGACTCGACGCAGACCAGATCAGCCTCTACCGTCACCATCAGTGCCTCCGTGCACTACAGCGCGGCACCCTGCGAGCCCGCCAAGACTTCAGCGGGGTGCCGCGCGACCCATCAGTTCCTCGTCACACTGATGGTGCACACGACCAAGATCAACCTGACGACCACGCCAACGGTCATATCGGCAAGCTCAATGACGAATGACCACCGCGTGGTCGTCATCCCGAGAGACGGTCAACAGACGGCTGACCGGGCCGCCGACATCCTGCGCCAGATCCGGCCCCGCGAGCCCGCGCTCAAGACGCTGCGCAGCCTGGCCGCCGACCTCGTCGCCGAGGTCCGCGCACTCGACCGTCGCATCGCCAAAGCCGCCGTCGACATCGCAGCCGCGGTGGAATCCTCGGGCACCACCCTGACAGAACTCAGCGGCATCGGGATCCTCAACGCCGCCAAAATCGTGGCCCGCGTCGGCACTGTTCACCGCTTTCGCTCAGCCGACGCGTTCGCCACCTACACCGGCACTGCACCCATCGCAGCCTCCTCCGGCGATGTCACTCGTCATCGCCTCTCCCGTACCGGTGACCGTCAGCTCAACTGCTGCCTGCACACGATGGCCATTACTCAGATCGCCCGTGACACCCCTGGACGGGACTACTACCGACGAAAACGAGCCGCCGGGAAGAGTCACCGAGAAGCATTGCGCTGCCTCAAACGACGCCTCTCCGACGTGGTATACCGACAACTGATCCGCGACGCGGCCAGATGTGGGGCAGGCCCGGGAGGACACTCGGGGGCGACTCCAATATCCAGCGCGGCCAGCTCAAACCCCGCACGCTGACGCTTCGGACAAGTCACTTCCCGGACCTACCAGCAGCCACCCTACAACCGACCCCCACACCGGGCTCTTGACACAGAGAGGCGCCGTCTAGTGCTACCTGGGACGTGTGGCCGATGTCTGGCTCCTTGCCGGCAGGAGGGATCAATGTCCTCGTCGTTTGCGAGCCTGCCCTCGTTGATGGACGACGTGGCTCGCATCGTAGGGCCTCGACGCCTTTGGCGGCTTATCCGCGGTCGCGTCCGAAAGTGGGTGTAAAAAGCACCGGCCGGTTCGCGGCTTCGTCGT
>NZ_PDHO01000107.1 GCF_002887815.1 Mycobacterium sp. ENV421
AACAACCACGTCAACGGGCAACACGAAATCACCCGTCCACGGTTTCAGGCTAAGAGCGACCGGGTGATCCGCACCGAGCCCGTCCAGATGTCCGACGGTCGAATACATGGTGTGCACGTCTGGATCGGCCAGGCCGATGCGGAGCCACCCGAGCGGCCGATACCGGGGCCGTTGAAGTGGGACATGACCCTCGGGATCGCCACCGACACCGTCGAATCGCTGGTAAACGCCGGGCTGGATCCCACCAAGGAGCCCACGCACGGCCGGGCTTTCGCCGAGGATCTGCCGTCGCGCAGCTTCAACCGCGACGAGGCGAAGGTACTGGCCCTGGCGATCGATGCCGCACCCGGCCGAACATACTGCACCACTTGGACTTTCACCGATAGCAATGGCGAGACGATTCGAGCGGGCTTTGTGGCCCGCACCGCATCGGAGATGGCCGACGACGCCACCGAGCACCTCGTCGCCCGGGCGATGAACCTGCGCTGCGACCTCGACGAGGGCGCGCTGCCGCCCGATCATCTCGCGCAGCGCATTCTCGACGGTCTGTCACAGCCGGGCGTCCATCGGGCCCTCGTCGACCTCAACACGTGGAAGCTGTTGAAGTGGCTCGACGATCCGTGCCCGCACTACGACTGGCGCCAGAGCGTCCGGTTCCACCCCGACGACCGCGACCTACTCATCCCGATGGCGGACGACTTCGCGACCGGCAGTACCAGCCAGGTATTGCGACTGCCGGGCGTGGACGGCGGCTGGGTGCCGATCCACGTCACCGTCAACCGGGTCGAGGTGGACAAGAACATCTTCGCCGGATTGATCACCCTGCGTCTGCCCACCGCGGCGGAACTGTCGGCAGCGCGACTGACCGCCAAGGGCACCTCCACCAGCTAGCCAGCGTCCCGTGGTCTAGTGCGCTTCTACGGGACCCGCCCGCGCCGCGGCGTGCGCACGGCCCCCGAGAAGGCGTCCCGTCGCAACCTCGACGTGAATCACGATGTCGAGCTCGTCGACGTCGCACCCGCTCAGCGCCGTGCCCATGGCGCGACTGACCGCTGCGGCCTGCCGGCACGCGGTCTCCGACCCCTGGGTCAGCCACATGGCCGCGGCCAGCGCCGCCATGTCCGCGCCCGCCTGCGCCCGATGCCGTGCCACCACGGCGCTTCCGATCTGGACACCGGCCACGGTGATGGCCGCCAAGGTGGCGATCAGCACCGCCGCCAGCACGGTCGCGACGCCGTGCTCGTCACGCGCCAGGCTCGGTGGCCGCGACCGCGTCGGCGGTGATGACGACGCCGGGCAGCAGCCGGGACCTCCCGGTGACCGTCGCGACGACGAAGCCCCCGTCATGCCGGATCCGCACCGTCGCGCCCGCGGGCCCGACCCAACGGGCCGCGGTGTCCGCGCCCGCCTCATCACCGCGGGCCGCCAGCCGGGCCGCCTCGCGGGCGGCGTCGATGCAGCGCACCTGCATCGCGACCGCGGTGATTCCACCGGCACAGACGACCAGGACCACCACCAGAGCGGCGATGGCCAGGGCCGCCTCGACGGTGGCGAAACCGCCGTCACCGGTTAGACCTTCGTGTTCAGCGCACGGTTGATGATGTTGGTCAACGCGCCGACGATCGAGTCGCCGGTGACCACGCTGTAGAGGATCGCCCCGAACGCCGCGGCGGTGAGGCTTATCGACCCTCACCTCAGTTGATGTGCGCGCATCTACGGCTTTGG
>NZ_PDHO01000108.1 GCF_002887815.1 Mycobacterium sp. ENV421
TCTTAGCCTGAAACCGTGGACGGGTGATTTCGTGTTGCCCGTTGACGTGGTTGTTCTGAAATGCGGCCGAGTGTGACGCGGCGGGGCATGCGTGATCCGCTGGCCTGTACCAGCTTTTCCTTGTTGTGGCGGTCCTGGGGTCGGGCCGGGGATGGCGGGGTGGACAGGGGCTGGCGGCTCGGTTCAGGCGGCTCGTGGCTGTATGGTGGGGTAGCCGATGGTGTTGTCCCACAGGGTTTTCCATCCGGTTTGCCAGGGCCAGTGGGCGGGCAGGTGCAGCATGGGTTTGCGGGCCGGGGCGGCGAAGCGTGCGGGCACGTTGATCAGGTCGCGGCGCAGGGTGGCGCCGCGGGCCACGGCGTGGTGACCGCCGGCCAGGGTGCCCGCGGCGCGCAGCAGGTTATGGGTGATCACCGCGCAGGCAAGCCAGGCACAATTGGCGGCAAACAGCCCGGACGGGATACGAGCCAGTGGGCCGTCGATCAGATCGGCGAAGGTGGTTTCGATGATGGCGTGGCGGCGGTGGGTGATATCGGCCTGGTCGACCGGCAGCGCGGAGTTGGTCACAAATGGGTGATAACGCCACACCGGAAACAACGCATCGGGGTAGCGGGCGTCTTTGACCCGGCGTACCACCATCCGTACGGTCAGTGTTCGGCCCCGGCCCAGGCGCAGGGTGTAGGGGGCTTCGGCGACCTGGGCATCCGAGATCAGCGCGCCGGTGTCGGGGTCTTCGACCGCGCCGGGGTAGTGCACCGGGGTGTAGGCGGCCTCGTCGATGGCCGCGAGCGCGGCGGTGATCCGCTTGTTGCGGCTCACCGACACGGAGAACTCGACGCCGTGCTGAATGCAGGTGGTGATCACTTTCTTCGTGCCGAACATCGAGTCGCCGCGCACCATGATCGGCGCATCCGGGTTGATCGCGCGGGCAGTGGTGATGGCCTGCTTGACTTGGCGGGCGCCACCGCGGCCGGAGGCAGCCCGCCCGCTGCGCAGCTGCGCCTCGGCGATCACCGGCGCGGCACTGGCCGTGGAGATGGTGGTGATCTGCGGGGACAGGCCCAGGCGCAGCAGTGCGCGGCTGGCGATCTTGGCGTGTCCGAACGAGGCGCCCTGCTTGGCCTTGCCGTAGACCGGGCGCAGCAGCGAGTCGATGTCCAAGAACATCCCCTCTTCCGCCCCGGACAGCACCGGGGTGCGCGCGGCCAGCGCCACCAGATGCGTGCGGCCCACCGCGGCAACTTGCTTACTGTGCCCGAAAGTGAACTCACGCAAGAAGATCCCCAACGTCGAGGGGGCGTACACCTCGTTGAACACCCGGGGTGTGCCGCCCGCGCGCAGCACGCCCGCATCATCGATGCAGTCGGCCCCGCAGGCCATCGCGGCCACGATTGCAGTCAGCTTCCCGGCCGGGTTGACCGCTCCGGATTTCACCCGCGTCGATGGCAGCGCAACGTGCTCGTCGATCAGTCGCGAAAGACCGGTCTGCTCAGCCAGTTCCAGCACCGGCACCAGCCCGGCAGCCGACACCAAATTCTGCTCGTCAAACACCGCCGACCCAGTGGTGAACGTATACGATGAGTGCATCGAAAGTGCCTTCTCGGACCGTGGACAAATATGACTTCAGCACTCGTATTATCCCAGGCCAGAAGGCATTTTCGCTGTTCACACGCCGATCAAATCACCGGCCCATCCACGGATTCAGGCTTAG
>NZ_PDHO01000109.1 GCF_002887815.1 Mycobacterium sp. ENV421
AGCCTCGATCCACCGATAAATTGGTTGGTCGTGGGGTGTCGGAATGAGGAAAGTGCCCCTTGAGCTGGGAGGATTGGTGTTCTCTACGCATCAATCAGGCCAGTTCAGAAAGGCACTTCCGGTGAAAGTGTCCCATAGGTTCGCCGCTGGGTCGGCGGTCTTTGATGATGAGCATCTCGTGTCGTGCGCGGGGCTGGTGCCGGTGATGACACTGGCCACCCAGACCGGGCTGCCGAAACTGTTGGCTGACAAGATTTCCATCCCGGCACCCAAGGTCAGATCTGGCTCGGCCAATCCGGCACCGAAGCTGACCACGGTGATCGCCGGGATGTGCGCTGGCGCTGACAGCATCGATGACCTCGATGTGGTGCGCTCTGGTGGGATGAAGAGCCTCTTCGGCGGCGTGTACGCACCGTCGACGATTGGAACATTGTTGCGGGAGTTCACTTTCGGACATGCCCGCCAACTGGAGTCAGTCCTGCGTCATCATCTGGCCGCGCTGTGTGAACGGGTGGACCTGCTGCCCGGCGCGGACACCCAAGCGTTCATCGACATTGACTCGTTGCTGCGTCCGGTTTTCGGTCACGCCAAGCAAGGTGCCTCCTACGGTCACACCAAGATCGCCGGCAAGCAGGTCCTGCGCAAAGGGCTCTCGCCGTTGGCCACCACGATCAGCACCCCCGGGTCGGCACCGGTGATCGCCGGGATGCGACTGCGTGCCGGCAAGACCGGCTCCGGGAAAGGCGCGGGCCGGATGATCACCCAAGCCATCGCGACCGCCCGCGCTGCCGGCGTGACCGGGCAGATTCTGGTGCGTGGTGATTCGGCCTACGGCACCCGCGCCGTCGTGGGTGCCTGCCGAAGCCACGGCGCCCGCTTCTCGGTGGTCATGACTCGAAACTCGGCCGTTGATCGGGCCATCACCGCGATCGACGAGTCCGCCTGGACACCAGTGAAATATCCCGGTGCGGTGCGTGATCCCGACACCGGGGACTGGATCTCTGATGCCGAGGTCGCCGAAATCAGCTACACCGCCTTCGCGTCGACCAAAGACCGGTTCACCGCCCGCCTAGTGGTGCGCCGGGTCAAAGACGCCAGATTCCGCGACGCCCTGTTCCCCGTCTGGCGATATCACCCGTTCTTCACCAACACCGACCTTCCCACCGCCAAGGCCGACATCACCCACCGCCAACACGCGATCATCGAAACCGTGTTCGCCGACCTGATCGACGGCCCCCTGGCCCATATGCCGTCTGGGCGGTTCGGGGCGAACTCGGCGTGGGTGTTGTGCGCCGCGATCGCGCACAACCTGCTGCGCGCCGCCGGCGTGCTGGCCGGAGGCGCCCACGCGGTAGCCCGCGGCGCGACATTGCGCCGCAAGATCGTCACCGTCCCGGCCCGGCTGGCCCGGCCACAACGCCGACCGATCCTGCACCTACCAGCACATTGGCCTTGGGCAGATCACTGGCTCACGTTGTGGCGCAACACCATCGGCTACAGCCCACCAGCCACCGCAACCGTCTGACCACTCGCCGAACAGGCACTACCGGAGACCACAGGAAAAGCTGGACAGACCAGCGGATTCACGCTGCCCACCCACCGCAGCACAGCAAAATCAGTCTGACCGGACCTCAACAGGGTCGATCCACGGATTGAGGCT
>NZ_PDHO01000012.1 GCF_002887815.1 Mycobacterium sp. ENV421
ATGGTCGCTCCGCAAGCGTCGCTCCCGATCATGGTCGCTCCGCAAGCGTCGCTCCGTGGATCGCCGACCGCGCGCTGCGCCACCTGCTCACCGACATCACCGGCAACACCCACCGCGCCGAGTTCTGCATCGACAAGCTCTACAACCCCGACAGTCCCCGCGGCCGGCTGGGCCTGTTGGAGCTGCGCGGTTTCGAGATGCCCCCGCACTTCCAGATGGCGATGGTGCAGTCGCTGCTGGTGCGCGCGCTGGTCGCACGATTCTGGGACCAGCCGCTGCGGGCGCCACTGATCCGGCACGGCCTGAACTTGCACGGTCGATACCTGTTGCCGCACTTCATCATCCACGATATCGCCGATGTCTGCGCCGACCTGCGTGCACACGGCGTCAACTTCGACACCAGCTGGCTTGACCCGTTCACCGAGTTCCGCTTCCCGCGGGTGGGCACCGCGGTGTTCGACCACGTCGAGATCGAGCTGCGCGGCGCCATCGAACCGTGGAACACCCTCGGCGAGGAATCCACCGGCACCGGCACCGCGCGCTACGTCGACTCATCGGTGGAGCGCATCCAGGTCCGCACCATCGGCGCCGACCGGCAGCGTCACATCCTCACCTGCAACGGCTACCCGATCCCGATGCTGGCCACCGACAACCCCGACGTCCTGGTCGGCGGCGTCCGCTACCGGGCCTGGCAGCCGCCGAGCGCGCTGCACCCGACCATCACCGTCGACGGCCCGCTGCGGTTCGAACTGGTCGACACGGCCACCGGGACGTCCCGCGGGGGCTGCACCTATCACGTCTCGCACCCCGGCGGCCGGGCGTACGACACCCCGCCGGTCAACGCCGTGGAGGCCGAATCGCGCCGCGGACGGCGCTTCGAGGCCACCGGGTTCACCCCGGGCAAGGTCGACGTCGGCGATATCCGGGAGAAACTGGCCCGGCAATCCACGGATGTCGGCGCGCCGGGGATCCTCGACCTGCGACGGGCCCGCACAGTGCTGCAGAACTGATGGGGACCACCGACCCGAATATGCTCGGGGCGGGCCACGCGTGCGCAGGTGTCTGGAATCAGGAGGTGGGCCGTTGTCGCTGTCCGCTGCCGGTTCTGGATTGAGCCGCTCGAGCCATGATCCGGACCGTCTGCTCGCCGGATACCGAGCCGCACGCGCCCAGGACGCCCTGTTCGACGTGCACGACGGTGGGGCGGGTGCCTTCGGCGACACCGGGTACGACGAGTTCGTCGACGCCACCGGGACCATCCGCCCGTCGTGGCAGGAACTCGGTGATCTCATCGGCGAGCTCGGCCGGGCCGGGCTGGAGCGGCTGCGCGGTGTGGTGCGCGGGTTGGTCGACAACGATGGCATCACCTACATCGAGGTCGACGACTCGGGAGCCGCCCCGGGCGAGGGCATCGCGACGCCGGGCACCTGGCATCTCGACGCGATACCGCTGGTGGTGTCCGCCGCCGATTGGGAAACGCTGGAAGCCGGTGTGCTGCAACGGTCCAGGCTGCTCGACGCCGTCCTGACCGATCTCTACGGCGAGCGGCGGGCGATCACCACCGGGATCCTGCCGCCGCAGTTGCTGTTCGGGCATCCCGGCTACATCCGGGCGGCCCGCGGCATCGAGAATCCCGGGCGCCATCAACTGTTCATGCTCGGCTGCGACGTCAGCCGGGCCGCCGACGGCCGGTTCGTCGTCAACGCCGACTGGGCGCAGGCACCGTCGGGGGCCGGGTACGCACTGGCCGATCGCCGGGTGGTCGCCCACGCCGTTCCCGACGTCTACGAGCGCATCGGTCCGCGCCCGGCCTCGCCGTTCGCCCAGGCGCTGCGGCTGGCGCTCATCGAGGCCGCACCCGAGGCCGCCGAGGATCCGGTGGTGGTGGTCCTCAGTCCCGGCATCCACTCCGAGACCGCCTTCGACCAGGCGTACCTGGCGTCGGTGCTCGGCTTTCCGCTGGTGGAGAGTGCGGACCTGGTGGTCCGCGACGGCAAGCTGTTGATGCGGTCGCTGGGCACCCTCAAGCGGGTGGACGTGGTGCTGCGCCGGGTCGACGCCGACTACGCCGACCCGCTGGATCTGCGACCCGATTCCCGGCTCGGCGTGGTCGGCCTGGTCGAGGTGCAGCGGCGGGGTGCCGTGACGGTGGTGAACACTCTTGGCGCCGGCATTCTGGAAAGCCCTGGGCTGCAGCGTTTTCTGCCGCAACTGGCGGAGCGGTTGCTGGGGGAGAAGCCGTTGCTCGACACCCCGCAGCTGTACTGGGGCGGATTCGACCGGGAGCGCTCACATCTGGTGGCGCGGCTGAATACCCTGCTGATCAAGTCGACGGTCGGCGGCGAGACGATCGTGGGGCCGGCACTGTCGGCGGATCAGCGTTGCGAACTGACCGCCCGCATCGAGGCACAGCCCTGGCAGTGGGTGGGCCAGGAGCTGCCGCAGTTCTCTTCCGCGCCCACCGACCGCTACCCGGGTGGGTTGTCGGCGGCCAGCGTCGGCATGCGTTTGTTCACGGTGTCCCAGCGCGGCGGATATGCGCCGATGATCGGCGGCCTCGGCTACGTGCTGGCGCCCGGCAACTCCGCCTATGCGCTGAAAACCATTGCTGCCAAGGATGTCTGGATACGGCCACCGACGCGCGCCAAGGCCGACACGCTGACCGTGCCGCCGGTGGAACTGCCCAGCGGCACCCGCTCGATCAGCTCGCCGCGCGTGCTCTCGGACCTGTTCTGGATGGGCCGTTACGGCGAGCGCGCCGAGAACCTGGCCCGGCTGCTGATCGTCACCCGCGAGCGGTATCACGAGTATCGCTACCGCCAGGACATGGACGGCAGCGAATGCGTGCCGGTCCTGTTGCACGCCCTGGGCGTGATCACCGGTACCGAGACCGACGCCGCAGGCACCTACGCCGAGGCGGTGTCCGCTGCTCAGCGCACGCTGTGGTCGTTGACCGTCGACCGGCAGCGCCCCGGATCGCTGGCCCACTCCGTGGAACGGCTCGGGCTGGCGGCCCGATCGGTGCGCGACCAGATGTCCAACGACACCTGGATGGTGCTCGGCGCCGTCGAGCGGGCGCTGGCCGAGCAGGCCGGCTCGCCGCGCGGGGCGCGGATCGACGATACGCAGCTCGCGCTCGCCCAACAGCAGACCCTCGCCGGAATGCTGGCGCTGTCGGGAGTGGCGGCCGAGTCGATGGTGCGCGACGCGGGATGGACCTTGATGGATATCGGCAAGCGCATCGAACGCGGGCTCGCCCTCTCGGCGTTGCTGCGTGCGACGCTGACCACCGTGCGCAGCCCGGACGCCGAACAGACCATCACCGAATCGGCACTGGTGGTGTGTGAATCGTCGGTGATCTACCGCAGGCGCAACCTGGGCAGGGTCAGCGTGGCCGCCGTGGCGGACCTGGTGTTGTTCGATCCGGAGAATCCCAGATCCCTTGTCTACCAACTGGAACGGTTGCGGTCGAACCTGCGGTTGCTGCCCGGCTCGTCGGGGTCGTCGCGGCCCGAGCGGCTGGTCGACGAGATCAGCACGCGGCTGCGCCGGCTGGACCCCGCCGAACTCGAGCACGTCGACGACGACGGCCGCCGAAGTGAGCTCGACGGGCTGCTGAGTGGAATGCACACCGCGCTGCGCGAGCTGTCCGACGTCATCACCCGGACCCAGTTGTCGCTGCCCGGTGGGATGCAGCCGCTATGGGGCCCCGATCAACTGCGAGTCATGCCATGACGACAGCCGAGAGCGCACCGCGCACCTACCGGATCACGCATCGGACCGCGTACGGCTATTCCGATGTGGTGACCAGTTCCTACGGCCGCGGCCATCTCACCCCCCGCGACACCACCGGACAGCGGTGTCTGGCCTACGAACTCGACATCGATCCGATACCCGCCGACCGATCCACCAGCCTCGACGTCTACGGCAACATCAGCTCCTACTTCCACGTCACCGAACATCACCGGGCGCTGACAGTGACCAGTCGCTCCGTCGTCGAGGTCGACCCGCCCCCGGCCGAGCGATATCACACCGGCTGGGCGCAATCGCCGTGGGAAGCCGTCCGGCCGGTCGGCCACAACGGGGCGCTGGCGTCCGAGTTCAGCCTGGACCTGCGCCCGCCGGAGATCACCGACGAAGTACGGGAGTACGCCGCGCCGAGTTTCGAGCCGGGTCGTCCGCTGGTCGAGGTGCTGCGAGATCTCAACTCACGAATATTCTCTGACTTCACCTACAAGTCGGGATCCACGACGGTGTCCACCCAGGTGAGTCAGGTTTTGCTGGCGCGAGAAGGGGTATGCCAGGACTTCGCCCGGCTGGCCATCGCCTGCCTGCGCGCCAACGGATTGGCGGCGAGTTACGTGTCGGGCTACCTTGCCACCGACCCGCCGCCCGGAAAGGAACGGATGTACGGCGTGGACGCCACCCATGCCTGGGCCGCGGTGTGGACACCGCAGAACGATTGGCTCGGGCTCGATCCCACCAACGATCAGCTGGTCGATGAGCGCTACATCACCGTGGGCTGGGGGCGGGACTATGCCGACATCCCGCCGCTGCGCGGAATCATCTACACCGACTCCGAACACAGTGTGATCGACGTCTCGGTGGACGTCGCGCCCTGCCCACCGTTTCAGGGGGATCTCCTTCATGCGTGACTTCATCTGCCCCAACTGCGGGCAGCATCTGGCGTTCGAGAACTCGGTCTGCCTGTCCTGCGGGAGCTCGGTCGGATTCTCGTTGGACGACATGGCGTTTCTGGTGATCGCCTCCGGTGAGGAAAGCGAGCACGGTGGCGCGGTCGACGCTGCCGAATTCCAGTTGTGCGCGAATCTGCATCTGGCCGAATGCAATTGGCTGGTTCATGTGGAACCGGTCCGGCGGTTGTGCGCGTCCTGCCGGCTCACCAGGACCCGGCCCAACGACAACGACGCCCCAGCGCTGGCCGCCTTCGCACTTGCCGAACGGGCCAAGCGCCGCCTCATCGCCGAACTGCACGAACTCAAGCTGCCGATCGTCGGCCGCGACGAGGACCCGGAGTTCGGGTTGGCCTTCGACCTGTTGTCCAGCGCCAACGAGAAAGTGTTCACCGGCCACGACAACGGCCTGATCACACTGGATCTCGCCGAGGGTGACGATGTGCACCGCGAGCAGCTGCGCACCTCGATGGACGAGCCGTACCGCACGTTGCTCGGACACTTCCGGCATGAGGTCGGCCACTACTACTTCTATCGACTGGTCGGCACCTCTCCGGCGTACCTGGAGCGCTTCAACGAACTGTTCGGCGACCCGGACGCCGACTACCAGGACGCGCTGGACCGGCACTACAGCGAAGGCGCGCCCCCCGGATGGGAGGAGAACTACGTCTCCTCCTACGCCACCATGCATGCGGCCGAGGACTGGGCCGAGACGTTTGCGCACTACCTGCACATCCGCGACACCCTCGACACCGCCGCCGCGTTCGGTATCGCCCCGGCGAATGCCACCTATGAGCGACGAGTGTTGGGGCCCAGCGGATTCGACAACATCCTCGAGATGTGGCTGCCGTTGGCGTGGTCGTTGAACATGGTGAACCGGTCGATGGGCAAAGACGACCTGTATCCGTTCGTCCTCCCGGTGCCCGTGCTGGAGAAGATGCGGTTCATCCACACCGTCATCGACGACGTGACGTCGTCGCCGACCAAACTGGACGCGGCCGTCAGCGGTCAGCAACAGCAACAGAACTGAGCGCCAGCAGGCCTTCCGCGGTCGCCGCAACGGTGTCGGCGGCCGAGCGTGGGTTCCAGCCCAGCTGCGTGACGGCCTTGGTGTTGTTCACCGACTTGGGTGTGCCGAGCAGACCGGCCAATTCGCGTAGCGGTGGGAGGAACCGCGCGCCGACCCGCACGGCCCAGTCCGGGATCTGCCGGCGCGGCACGTGTACGGCGCCGGCTCCGAGGCGGCCACGCAGCACCGCCGCGATCTCCGGCAGCGTCACCGGTTGGCCCGCCGCGGCCAGGTAACGCTGACCTGCGGCCTGCGGACTGGTCATCGCGCGGACCAACAGGTCGGCGACATCACGCACGTCGACCACCGCGAACGATGCGCGGGGCAGCAGTGGCGGTTGCCCGCGCAGCAAGGCGTCGATGATCTGCACGGAGGTCGACAGGTTCTGGTCCAGTGGCGGCCCGAACACCCCGACCGGGTTGATCACGGCGAGTTCAGGGCCACCCGGGCGTTGCGCGAAGTCCCATGCTGCGCGCTCGGCGAGCGTCTTGGACTTCACGTACGGACTGACTGCGTCGTCGGGGTTGGTCCAGTCGGTTTCGTCGTAAGGCGTCCCCGCCGGTTTGGGGCTGTAGCCGATCGCCGCGAACGATGAGGTGATCACCACGCGGCGCACTCCTTCGGCGGCGGCGGCGCGCAAGACCCGCAGGGTGCCTTCGCGCGCCGGGACGATGATCTCGTCCTCGTCGGCCGGCTGGCGGGGCGGGAACGGTGAGGCCACGTGCTGGACGAACCGGCAGCCGCGCACCGCCGCCGCCCAGCCGTCGTCGGAGTTCAGGTCGGTCACCACGACGTCCAGCCGGTCGAGGTCGGCGCCGGCGGCGGCCAGGGTGTCGCGAAGTTGCTTGTCGCGGTTGCGGTTTCGGACGGTTGCCCGAACCAGGTGGCCGTCGGCGAGCAGTCGCACGATCAGATGGCCCGCGATGAATCCGGAGCCACCGGTCACCAGTACCCGAGCAGGTTCAGACATGAGTCTTCTCCTCGGATATCAGTTGCGCTCCCAGCGCGATGATGTCGGGCACAACCGCTTCTTCAGCGGCGGTGTCACCCCGTTCCCGCGCCGCCCACAGCTGGGCTTTGGCGGCCGCGTACTTCTGGCGCACCTGCAGCCGGGCGATGTCGTCGGCCAGTCGTCTGGCGTGGTCGCTGAAAAGCTGCCGCTGTCGGCAGCGGCCGCGGTGCCGCGGCGGATGTTGTCGACATAGGCGCGCATGTTTTGCACGCTCATGCCGGTGCTACGCAGGCAGCTCAGTGATTCGATCGCGTCCACCAGTGCGGGCGGATAGCGGCGGTGACCGCTGCTGTCGTCGCGCGGTACCGGCTCGATGAGCCCGATCCGCTCGTAGTACCGCAGCGCGGACTCGGTCAGACCGCTCTGACGGGACACCTCCTGGATGGTCAGGTCCCTGGTCAACGGTGTGGTTGGCATAGAGCCACTATGGCGAACTTGAAGCGCTTCAAGTCAAGTGTGCGGCTGCTCACGTCTGCTAGGACTGGGGGCGTACGCCGAGAACATCGCGGAACACCGCCTGCCGCAACGCCAGTTCGCGTGGATCGCTGGCCAGGTGGAAGCCCAGGCGATTCATGACGTAGCCGAAGCCGACGCCGGTGTCGGGATCGGCGAAACCGAACGATCCGCCGAAACCCGGTGTGCCGAACGCCTTGTCGGAGGACCCGAACTGCACCATCGGCACCGGCTTGCAGAACCCCAGCGAGTACAGGATTTTGACGTTCATCACCCGGTCGCGGATCCCGCCACTGGGCGCCGAGGCAGGCCCGGTGAGGTCGTCCAGAACTGCGCCGGTCAGGCCGAGGTCGGCACCGCCGGCGGCGGCCGCGCCGTACAGCCGGGCCACCGCGCGGGCCGTCCCGATCCCGTTGCTCGACGGCATCTCCACCGCGCGCACCTCGTCGCGGTTGTAGTCGCCGTCCCACGGTTTGACGTCGCTGGGCACGCCGGTGGCGCGGGCGGCGAGTCCCACCGGGTTCAGCGCTGCCAGTGCGAAACCGGCCGGCATCACATTGAGGTGCAGCAGCGACTCGGCCCGTTTCCACTGATGCAGGTGCGCGACCCGGCCGCGGTCGACGTCGGCAGGAAGGCCGATGTGCAGATCCAGCCCCAACGGCGCGGCGATCTCGTCGGCCAGGAAGCGGCCCACCGTGCGGCCCGCCGGGTCGGTCCGGCGAATCAACTCGGATTGATACCAGCCCAACGTGATCGCGTGATAGCCGTGCCGGGTGCCCGGCCGCCACGCCGGCGCCTGACGGGCCAGCATGGGCGCCAGCCGCTCCGGGTCGGCGATATCGGCCAGGCTCGGCGCCGGGGTGAGTGCGCACAACCCGGCCTGATGAGCCAGCAGCTGGCGCACCGTCACCTCGCCCTTGCCGGCCTGAGCGAACTCCGGCCAGTAGTCCGCGACCTTGGTGTCGTAGGACAGCAGCCCCTTCGAGACCGCCACAGCGACGGCCATCGCGGTGACACCTTTGGTCGTGGAGAACATGTTGACCATCGTGTCGCGCTGCCATGGCGCCTTGGCTGTTCCGTCGCGGTAGCCACCCCACAGATCGACGACCTTGACGCCGTCGCGATACACCGCCACGGCGGCGCCGATCTCCTTGCCGGACGCCAGATTCGCGCGGAACGCGTCGGCGACCTTGCCGTACCCCTCGTCGACGTCGCCGCCCATCATGTCCGGGGACACGGCAACTTTGAGCACCATCGGCGACTCCCTTTTGTTGCCGAGAGGATATGCCGACGCGCCGCGCGGCAGGGCCGCATTCGCCGGGGCGGCCCCTACGATCGCCGGGTGGCTGATCGCTATGGCGCCGATGTACTCGCCAACAACCCGCACACCTCGAACCGAACCCGCTCGACCGAGCAGGCCGTCGAGCTCGGAATGGTCGTCGAGGACCCGCAGTCAGGATTCGTCGGCGCGGTGGTCGGCGTCGAGGGGCCGCGGGTGGAACTCGAGGACCGCAACGGCAAGCGGCGGGTGTTTCCGCTCGGACCGGGCTTCTTGTTCGAGGGCAGGCCGGTGATCCTGACCGGACTGCGTCGGCAGGCACCGGCGGCGGCGCAACGCACGAAATCCGGCTCGGTGAAGGTGGCCGACACCCGTGCCAAGGTGGCGCTGGCGAGCCGAATCTACGTCGAAGGCCGACACGATGCCGAGCTCGTCGAGCAGGTGTGGGGTGAGGACCTGCGGGTCGAGGGCGTCGTCGTCGAATATCTCGGCGGCGTCGACGATCTCGCCGGCATCGTGGCCGACTTCCGGCCAGGTCCGGGTCGCCGGCTCGGTGTCCTGGTCGATCACCTGGTGACCGGGTCCAAGGAGGCTCGCATCGCCGACGCCGTCCGGCGCGGTCCCGGCGGGGACCACACGCTGGTGGTCGGCCATCCGTATGTGGACATCTGGCAGGCCGTCAAGCCTGAACGCGTGGGGTTGAGGGCGTGGCCGTCGATCCCACGCGACGTCGAATGGAAGCACGGGATCTGCGCCGCGCTGCGCTGGCCGCACCAGGATCAGGCCGACATCGCCCGGGCGTGGCAGCGGATCCGGTCGTCGGTGCGGGATTGGACCGATCTGGAGCCCCAGCTGATCGGCCGGGTGGAGGAGCTCATCGACTTCGTGACCCAACCGGCCTGATCTCGCCCGAACATGTGACGAATGTCGCAGGTCCGATCGGTTCGCGCTCGGTGTACAGTCGTTCACTGTACGAGATTTACCGCCGACTGCAGTCTGGTCGTCGTCACTTGGTGCGGCCGACGCGGTACGACTTGATCCGGAGCCTGCACAGCCATGACTTTCTCCCTTGAACTGCCAGAAGAAGTCGTCACCGTCCGCGACTGGGTGCACCAGTTCGCCGCCGAGGTGGTACGACCCGCGGCCGCCGAGTGGGACGAGCGCGAAGAAACCCCCTGGCCGCTGATCCAGGAGGCCGCCAAGGTCGGCCTCTACACCCCGGAGCTTTTCGCCGAGATGTCCGTCGAACCGTCCGGCCTCGGAATGCTCACCGTGTTCGAGGAACTGTTCTGGGGCGACGCCGGCATCGCGCTGTCGATTCTCGGCACCGGACTGGCCGCCGCGGCGCTGGCCGCCAACGGCACCCCGGAGCAGCTGGGCCACTGGCTGCCCGAGATGTTCGGCACCCCCGGCGACCCGCACCTGGCGGCGTTCTGTTCCTCGGAGCCGGGCGCCGGTTCCGACGTCGGCGCCGTGCGGACCCGGGCCCGCTACGAGCAGGCCACCGACGAGTGGGTGCTGGACGGCACCAAGACCTGGGCCACCAACGGCGGTATCGCCAACGTCCACATTGTGGTCGCGTCGGTGCATCCCGAGCTCGGGACCCGCGGTCAGGCAACGTTCATCATCCCGCCGAACACCCCCGGCTTCTCGCAGGGGCAGAAGTTCAAGAAGCACGGTATCCGCGCCTCGCACACCGCCGAGGTGGTGCTCGAGAACGTCCGCCTGCCAGGCAATCTGATCCTGGGCGGGATGGAGAAGTTCGAACAGCGGGTCGCCCGCGCGCGGGAAGGCAAGCGCACCTCCGGGCAGGCGGCGATGGCCACGTTCGAGCGCACCAGGCCCGCGGTCGGCGCGATGGCGCTGGGCGTGGCCCGGGCCGCCTACGAGTACGCGCTCGAATACGCCTGCCAGCGTGAGCAATTCGGACGCCCGATCGGCGACTTCCAGGGCACCGGCTTCAAGCTGGCGGACATGAAGAGCCGCATCGACGCCTCCCGGCTGCTGATCTGGCGGGCCGGCTGGATGATGCGCAACAACAAGCCGTTCGCGTCGGCGGAGGGGTCGATGGCCAAGCTGTTCGCCAGCGAGACCGCGGTGTACGTCACCGACGAGGCGATCCAGATCCTCGGCGGCAACGGCTACACCCGCGACTACCCGGTGGAGCGGATGCACCGCGACGCCAAGATCTTCACGATCTTCGAGGGCACCAGCGAGATTCAGCGACTGGTGATCGCGCGGGCGCTGACCGGTCTGCCGCTGCGCTAGTCGCCCAGGTCCGGCGCCCAGGCCACACCGTTGATGTGGCTGCCGCCGTCGGCGAACAGGGTGTTCCCGGTCAGGTAGCGCGAGCCCTCGCTCGCCAGAAACACTGCGACTGGCGCGATGTCGTCGTATGGGTCGCCCATCCGGCCCATCGGGTTCGCGGCGTCGGCGATCGCCGCGATCTCGGGATGCTGGGCGGCCACCGCCAGGAATGCCTGGCTTTTGGCCGCTGGGCAGATGGCGTTGACCGTCACCCCGGTCGGCGCCCATTCCCGTGCGGCGGTGCGGGTGAGGGTGCGCAGTGCCTCTTTGGCGGCGTTGTATTCCAGTGAGCCGACGTGGGCGTTGACCCCGTTGAGGCTGCACATGTTGATCACCCGGCCCCAGCCGCGCTCTTTCATGTGGCCGAACGCTTTTCGCATCGCCCAGAACGGGCCGTAGTAGCCGACGGCGAGACCGTGGGCCAGCTCGTCGTCGGTCTTGTTCTCCACCCGGCCGATACCGCCGCCGCCCCAGGCGTTGTTCACCAGGACATCGATCGACCCGTATTCGGACACCGCCGCGGCGACGGCGTTCTCCACCTGGTCGCGCTGCGAAACGTCCGTCGCGACGAAGAGGCCACCGATCTCGTCGGCGACCGACGTGCCTGCCGCGGAATCGAATTCGGCCACGACAACTCGGGCGCCCTCGTCGGCGAATCTGCGCGCGATGCCCGCACCGATTCCCGCGCCTGCGCCGGTGACGAGTGCGACCCTGCCCTCCAGTGCGCCGCTCATCGGGCGAGTCCTTCCGCGATCAGGGCCATGGCCTGACCGCTGCCGTCGAGCTGGCGGGCCGTGCGACTGACGATCTCCCAGCCGTGGTCGGCGCGCTGCAGGCGGATGAGGTGCACGCCGGCCCGGGCGACGGCGAAGCCGCGGGTTTCGCGGCGCACCAGCAACATCGACTGGCAGATCGCTACCGCCTCGTCGCCGTCGACGGTGACCGCGGGCGGGCCGAAGAAATGGCAGCAGCCGCGGGCGATCAAGCCGCGGTGCTCCTGCGAGCGCACCATGGCGGCGACGTCGTCGCGGCTGGACATCTGCCAGTCGCCGGTGTCGTAGCCGCCGTCGACCGCCCACAGTGCGGCGACCGCGTCGGGGTCACCCGAGTCGACGAGCGGTCCGTAGGAGGCGATCAGACGGGCGATATCGCGTTCGTCTTCAAGGGTTTTCACGCGTCGTGCGAGGCTCTCCACGGTGTCACTCACAGGCTTCCTCTCTACAGTTCGTCGGCCAGATCCCGGAGCGCGGCGAGCTGGTGGCAATAGTGCTCGGGGGAGTCGGCCCTCACCGAACTGGTGATCGCGGTGGCGCCGACGTCACGTAACGCGATGAGGCGCTTGACCGTTCGGCCGGCATCGGCGATCGGGTCGACGGCACGGCCGGTCGACAGCACCACCTCGAAGCCAGGCGGCACGTCCGCCTTGGCCAGCATCGCTTCGATCTCGGTGGTGTTGAGGCCGAACGGCATCCAACCGTCGGCGAGGCGGACCGCGCGGCGCAACGATCGCAGGGTGCGCCCGCCGACCAGAATCGGCACCCGCTCCTGCACGGCGCAGGGCTCGACGGCGAACCCGTCGAACTCGTAGTGGCTGCCCCGGTAGGACGGCCGGGTGGTCGACAGCGATGCGCGCAGGGCGCGGAGGGCGTCGTCGGCGCGTTCACCGCGGCCGTCGAAGGGTGCGCCGAGCAGGTCGAACTCCTCGGCCAGCGACCCGACGCCCACACCGAGCACCAGCCGGCCGCCGCTGAGCCGGTCCAGCGTGCCGAACCGCTTGGCAATGTCCAGCGGGTGGTGATAGCCCAGCACCACCACCGATGTCGTCAGCGAGATCCGGGTGGTGTGGGCGGCCAGGAAGCCGAACGTCGAGAGCGGATCCCAGTAGGTCACGCCGCGCTGCGCGCCGTCGCCGACCGGGACGGCGACGTGTTCGGCGCAAGTGAGGTGGTCGAAGCCGAGCTCGTCAGCGGTGCGGGCGATACGGGCCAGGTCGTCGACGCCTGCGGTGGTCTCCCACGCGGAGGACACCCCGGGCAGCTGCATCACCATCGGCGTCGACAGTCCGATCCGCACAGTGCTGTTCTAACCGGCGCCACACCGGTCGAATGCTTGCGTCCCGGTGATCGAGACCGCTACGGTGCGGTAGAACGAATTCTCCCCAACCGGACAGGAGTGCTGATGACCGCGGCTCTCACCGATACCGCGCCGGCCTCGATGCTCGACCGGTTCACGGCCATCATCGACGCGTTCGACGACACGTCAGCAGGTCTCACGCTGGACCAGATCGCCGCACGGGCGCATCTGCCGCGCTCGACCACGCACCGCATCCTCGACCAGCTGGTGCGGTTGCAGTGGCTGACGCATTCGGGTCGCGGGTACCGGCTCGGAGCGCGGACCTCGGCGTGGGGCGCCGGTGACAGTGCCGATGTCCGGCTGCGGTCGGTCGCGGCGCCGGTCCTGCACGAGCTTCAGGTGCGCACCGGTGCGGTGGTGCATCTCGGTCTGCTCGACCGCGGCGAGGTCGTTCACCTGGACAAGCTGGGCGGGCCGTCGGCGCGCCAGGTGCCGACGTCGGTCGGCGTGCGGATCCCGGCCCACCGGGTGGCGCTGGGCGTCGCCGCGCTGGCGGGGTTGTCGCCCGAAGACGTGGTGGCCGAGCTGAGTTATGTCCAGGGCTGGGAGCCCGACGCGATCTGGTGGGGCGAACTTCACAAGGTCCGCCGCCGCGTCGTCGTGCGCCACGGTGACTACGCCGGCCCGATGGTATCGGTGGCCGCCACGGTCGGGGCGCGTGCCGCGATCGGACTTGTCACCTCCGACCGGGTGCTCGCCCAACGCTGTCAGCCGCTGGTCGCCGCGTCGGCGGCACGGATCGCCCGCGCGCTGGCGGGCGCCAACAACTAGGCGACTAGCTCGCCGAGCGGGTATCAGACGGCGGGTCGCCGTCGTTGCCGAGCAGCTGCTCGGGGTGGTGATAGTCGTTGGTGCCGCCATGCAGCATGGGCAGTGCGGGTGGGGGGATCCACTCGGTGTCGCCATTGGCGAGCTTTCGAGTTCGCCAGCCTTGGTCGAGTAGCCGGTGGTCGGGTCGGCAGGCAAAAGTGAGCTTGTCGATGTTGGTCAGGCCGCCTGCGGCCCATTCGTCGACGTGGTGCACCTCGGTCAGATAGCCCGGTGCGTCACATCCGGGGCGGGTGCAGCCACGTTCCTTGCTGTGCAGCATGATTCGCTGATCGGCCGAGGCGACGCGTTTGGTGCGGCCCAGCCACAACCCGCGGCCGTCAACTTTGTCGAACAGGGCCAGATAGTGATACGCGTGGGCGCCGAGCCGGATGACCTCCGAGATTGGCAGCAGCGTGCCAGCGGCGGTGACCCCATGTCCGGTCTTGGCCTGAATGTCCTGCAGGGTCGCCGACACGATCACCGTCACGGGTAACCCGTTGTGCTGGCCGAACTTCGGATCACCCAACGACACTCGTAGCAGGGCCTTGAGCGCATCGTGCTGACGTTGGCCATAACTGCGCGCATCCCGCTCGGCGACTTCGTCGGTCGGGTTGGTGGTCGGGCTCTCGTCGGCCGGATTGCACATCCCCGGTGCGGCGAACTTTGCCATCCAGGCGTCGACCAGCGACCGCAGCTCGGGGTCGGCGATCAATCGGCCCACACTCATGCCGTCGACCTGCTGACCGCCGCACCAGACGAATCCGCGCTTGCGGGCCCGGTCTTCGTCGGAGAATGTCCCGTCAGGATTGAGATGCAAGGCCAACCGGTGGGCCACTTTTTCGAGCTGATCGGGCCGCAACGCCGTCGCCTTGTCGGCCAATGATTTCTCGGCCTTCTCGACCTCGACCGGGGGCACGTGATCGGGCAGGTCGCGGAAAAACTTCTGGATCACCCGGAGGTGTTCGCCGTCGAGCTGCCCCTCGTGCCATGCCTTCGAGGTTTCCGGCAGCAGTGGCGGTAGCGGCTCGCCGGTCAACGCTCGGCGGGGTGCTAATTGTTGGGCATCCCGAATCCGTCGCTTGGCTTCTCGCGGGCTGATCCGCAGCACATCGGCCAGGGTGATCGGCACCGGCGGGCACCCTTCAACCTGCTCTAGCCGAGAAATCACTGCGTGAGATAGCGCGACCTGGTGGCGTAGTGCGGACTCCCACTCCTCGAGCACCACGAACCGGTCAGCGGGGGAGAGTTCATCGAGATCGACGGTGGACAAGCACTCCAGGTATCGATCGCGCGCCTCCCGCATGACGTCGATCCCACTCACACTTCGAACATTAGTGCGACCCACCGACAAAAGGTGGTCCCGAAGGTCACGCTGGGCATCAACGCGGATCTGGGGATAACTACGTCAGGCCCATCAGCTTCTGCATCATCCGGTGCGCTCCCGCGACCACCTTCGTGCGGTCCGGATCATTGCGTCGCGCAACGTCTTCGGCGTTCCCGCCCGCGACGAACACCGGGCCGTTCGGTAACTGCTCCAGCCCTTCGCGAGCGACGTCGGCCGGATCGGCCACCCGCATGCCGGGCACGTCGAAATTCAGACCGACCCGCTCCATCGCCGGTGTGCGGGTGACACCCAGCACCAGCTCCAGCACGTCGACGCCGTACTCACGCAACTCCAGCCACAGCCCCTCGGCGAAGATGCGGCCGTAGGCCTTCACCCCGCCATACACCGTGTGACGTACCGAGCCCAGATATCCCGACATCGACCCAACCAGCAGGATGCCGCCGCGGCGCCGCTCCCGCATCAGCCGGCCGTAGTGCTGCGTCAGTGCCATCATCGTGCCGATGTTCAGGTCGATGACCTTCTGGAAGTCCGCCAGGTCGGCGTCCAGAAACTCGGCGCTGCAGGTGTTCGCGCCCGCGTTGTAGATGAACAAGCCGACCTCGAGCCCGTCGGTGGCCGCGGTCACCTCGGCGAGCGCCGCGGGGGAGACGAGATCGATTGCCACAGTGCGTACTTCGACGCCGAGCTCACGGCACTTGTCGGCCGTCACCTCGAGGGGATCCGGTTTGCGGGCCACCAGAACGAGATTCACGCCCGACTCGGCCAACAAGCGGGCGAATTCGGCGCCCACGCCTTCAGAACCGCCGGCGATCACCGCCCACGGACCGTATTTCGCATAGGACATCTACCGATCGTGACGTGCCGTGTCTGAACCCGTGACGAGGGTCTCGCTGATCGGTACCAGTGCGCGAGCGCGTAGCGGATGCCCGATACTGAGTGGCGTGCCGCGGATCGGAGAGCCCCGGGCGCCGGCCCGCCCGGCGACCGATGACCAGGAGAATCGGCGCGGCGCCATCCTCGCCGCCGCCGCCCGATTGGGTGCGACCAAAGAGATCGACCGCATCGGCGCCCAGGAGATCGCCGCCGACGCCGGAGTGGCGCTGCGCACCCTCTACCGCTACTACCCGTCCAAGCACCACGTGTTCGCCGCGGTGCTGTTCGCCCAGGTGTCCAAGTTCCGGCCGCCGCCTCCCAGTGGCGACCCGGCCGGAGACATCGCCGCGCTGATGGTGGCTGCCTGCCGAAATCTGTTGCGTCACAAGCACCTTGCACACGCGATGATCACCTCCACGCAGATCGTCCGCGCACAGGAGGACGCTCCCGACGATCCCACGCTGCGTGAGCTCATCCTCGATATCGCCGGCGTCGAGAACCCCACCGCCGAACAGCTGCGCCGCTCCCGGCTGGTGCAGCAGGCCGCCTTCGGGATCCTCACCTGGACGGTCGGCGGTGCCCTGCTTCCCGAGGACGCGCTGGCCGACGTCGACGTGGCCTGCCGGCTACTCGTCGGCGACGTTTTCTGACGTCGTGCGGCTTGCCAGCACCGAGCCCGTCAGGATCAGCGTCAGCCCGGCGATGTGAAACCACGTCAAAGGTTCACTCAGCAGCAGCACCCCGGCGATCAGCGCCACCGCCGGATTGACGTAGGTGAACAGCAGTGCGCGGGTGGCTCCCACTTCTTTGATCAGCGCGAAGAACACCACGAACGCCAGTGCCGTGCAGATACCGGCCAGCGCCGCGATGGCCGCGTACGCGTGCGGAGTCAACGTGTGGCGGGGCCAGGTCAGCGCCGCCGGCGTCAGATACACCACGGCGGCCAGGCCCAGGCAGGCCGACGTCAGAGCGGGACCCGGCACGTCAGCCAGATACCGCGCGGCGATCAGCGGCGCGATCGCATAACACGTCGCGGTCAGCATTACCTCGATCACCGGCCGAGCGCCACCTGACGACAGACCCGGTCCGGCCAGCACCGCCACACCTGCCAGCCCGAGGCCGAGCCCGGCCAGGCGCAGCGGCCCCAGCCGCTCACCGCCGGTCAGCCGGTCCAGCACTGCCGCGATGATCGGGGCGGCGGCGATCAGCAGGCCGGTCAGTGAACTCGTCAGGTGCCGCTCGGCGTCGGACAGCAGCAGCCAGGCCGCGATCATCTCGAAGAACGCGAACGCCGCCACCGCTTTCCAGTGCCTGCGCAACAGCGTGCGGGAGCCGGCGGACACCGCCAGCGGCAGCAGCAGCACCGCTCCGACCGCGCACCGGGTGAACACCAGCACCGGCACCGATACCTCGTCGACGGCCACCTTTATCAACAGATAGGGGATGCCCCAGATGACGCTCATCGCGGCGAACAGGGCCCAGCCGCGCGCAGTCACGACGACCAGATTACGAACGTGGTAAGTCTGGGGGCGTGTCCGACAGCCTGTTCGATGTGCCCGGCGACGCCGACGCCCGGGTCGGCTCGGCGGCGCCAACGTCGGCACCGCTGGCCGTCCGGATGCGCCCGGTCAGCCTGGACGAGGTCGTCGGGCAGGAGAACCTGCTGCGCCAGGGCTCGCCGCTGCGCCGCCTGGTCGAAGGCTCCGGCGCCGCATCGGTGATCCTGTATGGGCCGCCCGGCACCGGTAAGACCACGCTCGCGTCGCTGGTGTCGCAGGCCACCGGGCGACGGTTCGAGGCGCTGTCCGCGCTGAGCGCCGGCGTCAAGGAAGTGCGCGCCGTCATCGACAATGCGCGCCGCGCCGCGGCCTACGGCGAGCAGACCGTGCTGTTCATCGACGAGGTACACCGCTTCTCCAAGACCCAGCAGGATGCTCTGCTCGCGGCGGTGGAGAACCGGATCGTGCTGCTGGTGGCGGCCACCACCGAAAACCCGTCGTTCTCGGTGGTCGCGCCGCTGCTGTCGCGCTCGCTGATCCTGCAACTGCAGCCGCTGACCGCAGACAATGTGCGCACCGTGGTGCTGCGCGCCATCGAAGACTCGCGGGGGCTGGGCGGCGCGGTCACCGTCGACGACGACGCCGTCGACCTGGTGGTGCAGCTGTCGGCCGGGGATGCCCGACGGGCGCTGACCGCGCTGGAGGTCGCCGCCGAATCCGGGGAGCACGTCACCGTCGAGGTGATCGAGCAGTCGCTGGACAAGGCGGCTGTGCGCTACGACCGCGACGGCGATCAGCACTACGACGTCATCAGCGCGTTCATCAAGTCGATCCGCGGCTCGGACGTCGACGCCGCGCTGCACTATCTGGCGCGGATGCTGGTGGCGGGGGAGGACCCCCGGTTCCTGGCGCGCCGGCTGATGATCCTGGCCAGCGAGGACATCGGGATGGCCGACCCGACGGCGCTGCTGACCGCGGTCGCCGCCGCCCAGACTGTCCAGCTGATCGGCATGCCCGAGGCGCAGCTGACGCTCGCGCACGCGACCGTGCACCTGGCCACCGCGCCGAAATCCAATGCCGTGACCACCGCGCTCGGTGCCGCGATGAACGACATCCGCGGCGGCAAGGGCGGTCTGGTGCCTGCGCATCTGCGGGACGGACATTACGCGGGGGCGGCCAAACTCGGTAACGCGGTCGGGTACAGGTATCCGCACGACGACCCCGATGGCGTTGTGCCGCAGCAGTATCCGCCGGATGAGGTGGTCGGAGTCGACTACTACAAGCCGACGAACCACGGCGCCGAGCGTGAGATCGGCAGCCGGTTGGACAAACTGCGCGCGATCATCCGGCGCAAGCGCTGAGACGGTGCCGAATCCGCCGCGGTAGGTCAGTGCGGAAGCGACGCCGGTCGCGCCGGCCGCTGCGCCCGCTCCCGGATGCCGCGCAGCATCCCGCGTTCCATCAGGAAATGCACGATGTCGAAAGCTGATTGACCGACCGGAGCACCGCTGCCGCGAACCAGCAGCCGGGTCCCTGCGTTGTGCGGCCGCAGACAGAACGCCCACGACCCGAAGGCCTTCTCGCCGCGCTGCACCCGGTCGTAGTCGGCCGCCGACATCAGCACGAGATGCGAGTTGGGCTCGATTTCTGCGACCAGCTGTCGGGCCCGCTCGCCGTAGCGTTGAGCCAGCCACACCGTGTCACCGACGCGGAGCTGCTGCCATTCGGGGTGTACGACGTCCGCGTTGTGAATACGGGTTCCCACCAGACGCTCGAGAACGTCGTAACTGTAGAAACCGCCGCGGTTCTCGCCGATCTGCACCAGCCACGGCCAGACGTCCGCGACGGGCGCGTCGATGGTGATCGCCCGGGTGGTGCGGGCGCTTCCCGGCTCGACCAAGCTGTCCCCGGGCAGCTCGGCGGCGACCTCCGCATCGGTGGCGCCCCACGCGTACATCGCGGGTCGCAGCACCCAGCGGTAGGCCGCGGCGATCCCGGCGGCCGCCATCCACGTGGCGAGCACCGGCCTCTGCTTGCTCATAGCCGACAACGTTGCCCCGTCCGACGGGCCGGGAGCAGGGCCTTAAGTCCCGGGGTTGTCCTCGTGCTCTAGGCCAGCTCCGGGACCCGCAGCCGCGCGATCGCCAGCTCGAACTCGCCGACGTCGAGCTGGTCGGCGCCCAGATCGCGCAGCAGTGCGGTCCGCAGCGACCGAGCCGCGTCGCGGCTGCGTTCCATCGCGTCCTGGCTGTCATACGTGGTCGACACCACGGCGCGCCCGGTGGATCGGTCGCACATCATGCTCGTGCTGCAGAACCCGTCGAGCTGCTCGATCTCCGGGAGCACCGTCGTCTTGTAGAACTCGACAGCCTGGTCGAACTGGTCGGGCCTGGCCTGCAGCCAGGTGGCCCGCACACAGGCACCCGCACCGGAGCGGTGGTCGCGATGCACCGCGGCGATCTCCCATTCATCCACCGCTGGGGTGGCTCCGAGCACCTGGGCCGCCCGGTCGCGAAACAGCCGGACCTCGTCGGCGCTGGAGTGCATGGCCGCGTCGTCATCCCAGGCGGTGGTGACGATGCAGCGGCCAGACTCGCGGTCGGTCAGAAGCGACATGCCGACGCATCCGGTCATGCCCTGAAGAGCCGGCATCACCTCGTCGCGGAAGACCGCGATTCCCGCATCGATGGATTCCGGGCGCGCGGCAAACGTGGTAGAGCGTGCGTGCACTTCTCCACCCCCTTCGACTCGGGGCGGCGCCCCGGCGGCGCCACCGGCACTGTTCACCTTCCTCCCCTCGATATGGGCTGGCAACGGTTTCGGCGAGGTCGCCTAGGCTGGAAACCGTGGACACCGACGTGCTTGACATCGACAGCTCGCGGCGCCGGATCGTCGACCTGACGGACGAGGTGCGGTCGTTCTGTCGCGGCCGCGGTGACGGTCTGTGCAACGTGTTCGTGCCGCACGCCACCGCCGGCGTGGCCGTCATCGAGACCGGGGCCGGGTCCGATCATGATCTGCTCGACACGTTGGATCGCCTGCTGCCGCGTGACGACCGTTACCGCCACTCGCACGGTTCGCCGGGGCACGGCGCCGATCATGTGCTGCCGGCCATCGTCGCGCCGTCGGTGACCGTTCCGGTGGGCGACGGGACGCCGCTGCTGGGCACCTGGCAGAGCATCGTGCTGGTGGACTTGAACCAGGACAATCCGCGACGATCGGTCCGGCTGAGCTTCGTCGGCGGCTGAGGAGAAGGCGCCCGGTAATGTGGTGCGGTCGAAGCGTCCGTCGAGCCGCACCCCGAACGCAAGGAAACCCAGTGCAGACACACGAGATCAGGAAGCGATTCCTGGATCACTTCGTGCAAGCGGGCCACACCGAGGTACCGAGTGCCTCGGTGATCCTCGACGACCCGAACCTGTTGTTCGTCAACGCGGGCATGGTGCAGTTCGTGCCGTACTTCCTCGGGCAGCGCACGCCGCCGTATCCGACGGCCACCAGCATCCAGAAGTGCATCCGCACACCTGACATCGACGAGGTGGGCATCACCACCCGGCACAACACCTTCTTCCAGATGGCGGGCAACTTCTCGTTCGGCGACTACTTCAAACGCCGCGCAATCGAGCTGGCGTGGACGTTGCTGACCAAGCCGGTCGAGCAGGGCGGTTACGGGTTCGACCCGGAACGCCTGTGGGCGACGGTGTTCTACGACGACGACGAAGCCGTACAGCTGTGGCAGGAGGTCGCCGGTCTGCCGATCGAGCGGATCCAGCGCCGCGGGATGGCCGACAACTACTGGTCGATGGGCATCCCCGGGCCGTGCGGGCCGTGCTCGGAGATCTACTACGACCGCGGTCCGGCCTACGGCGTCGAAGGCGGCCCGGAAGCCGACGAGAACCGCTACATCGAGATCTGGAATCTCGTGTTCATGCAGAACGAACGCGGCGAGGGCACGTCCAAGGACGACTTCGAGATCCTCGGGCCGCTGCCGCGCAAGAACATCGACACCGGTATGGGTGTCGAGCGGATCGCCTGCCTGCTGCAGGACGTCGACAACGTCTACGAGACGGACTTGCTGCGCCCCGTGATCGACCAGGTGGCGCAGTTCGCGCCCCGCGGGTACGGGCAGGGGTCGCACGACGACGACGTCCGCTACCGGGTGATCGCCGACCACAGCCGGACGTCGGCGATCATCATCGCCGACGGGGTCACCCCCGGCAACGAGGGCCGCGGCTACGTGCTGCGCCGGCTGCTGCGGCGCATCATCCGCGCCGCCAAACTGCTGGGTGTCGAGCAGCCGATCATGGCGGACCTGATGCTCACCGTGCGCGACGCGATGGGTCCGTCCTATCCGGAACTGGTCAGCGATTTCGACCGGATCCAGCGCATCGCGGTGGCCGAGGAGACCGCGTTCAACCGGACGCTGGCGTCGGGGTCGAAGCTGTTCGAGGAGGCCGCCGCCGCAACGAAATCGGCGGGCAAGACGGTGCTGGGCGGCTCGGAGGCGTTCACCCTGCACGACACCTACGGCTTCCCGATCGAGCTCACGCTGGAGATGGCCGCCGAGGCGGACCTGAGTGTCGACGAGCTCGGCTTCCGTGAGCTGATGGCCGAGCAGCGCCGCCGCGCCAAGGCCGACGCCGCAGCCCGCAAGCACGCCCACGCCGACCTGTCGGCGTTCCGCGAGCTGGTCGACGCCGGGCCGACGGAGTTCACCGGTTTCGATGAATTGACCTCTGAGGCAAGGATTCTCGGAATCTTCGTCGACGGCAAGCGGGTTCCGGTGGTGGCGCACGGCGGCCGTGAGCAAGCTCCCGAGCGCATCGAGATCGTGCTGGACCGCACTCCGCTCTACGCCGAGTCCGGCGGCCAGATAGCCGATGCCGGCTCGATTTCCGGTACCGGTGGCAGCGCGTCGGCCAAAGCCGCCGTCACCGATGTGCAGAAGATCGCCAAAACCCTGTGGGTGCACCGGGTCAACGTCGAGTCCGGCGAATTCGTCGAGGGCGACACCGTCACCGCGGCCGTCGACCCGGAGTGGCGTCGCGGTGCCACCCAGGGCCACTCGGGCACGCACATGGTGCACGCCGCATTGCGACAGGTGTTGGGCCCCAACGCAGTTCAGGCCGGCTCGCTGAACCGCCCGGGCTATCTGAGGTTCGACTTCAACTATCAGGGCGCGTTGAGCGACGAGCAGCGCGCTCAGGTCGAGGAAGTCACCAACGAGGCCGTGCAGGCCGACTTCGAGGTGCACACCTTCAACGAGAAACTGGAGAAGGCCAAGGCGATGGGCGCCATGGCGATGTTCGGCGAGTCCTACCCCGACGAGGTCCGGGTGGTCGAGATCGGCGGGCCGTTCTCGCTGGAACTCTGTGGCGGCACCCACGTGCACAACTCGGCGCAGATCGGTCCGGTCACGATCCTCGGCGAGTCGTCGGTGGGCTCCGGTGTGCGCCGCGTCGAGGCCTACGTCGGCCTGGATTCGTTCCGCCACCTCGCCAAGGAACGCGCGCTGATGGCCGGTCTGGCGTCGTCGCTCAAGGTGCCCTCCGATGAGGTGCCGGCCCGGGTGGCCACCCTCGTCGAGAAGCTCAAAGCCGCGGAGAAGGAACTCGACCGGGTTCGGCTGGCCACTGCGCGCGCTGCGGCGGCGAACGCCGCCGCCGGTGCCGAGCAGGTGGGTAAGGTCCGTCTCGTGGCGCAGCGAATGTCGGCCGGGATGAACGCCGGTGATCTGCGTTCCCTGGTCGGTGACATCCGCGGCAAGATGGGCTCCGACCCCGGGGTCGTGGTGCTCATCAGCGAGGGTGACGACGGAACGGTGCCGTTCGTCGTGGCCACCAATGCGGCCGCACAGGACGCCGGGCTGCGCGCCAACGAACTCATCAAGCAGATTTCTTCGGCTGTCGACGGGCGGGGCGGCGGCAAGGCTGATCTGGCGCAGGGATCCGGCAAGAACCCGGCCGGAATCGATGCGGCACTGGGGGCGGTTCGCGCAGAGATCGCGCGGAGCTAGCGTCAGTGCTCTCCGCACAGAACCGTGTGCCTGACCGGCCCGGCGCAGACGATCCCGGGCGAGGCCGACGGCTCGGCATCGACGTGGGCACGGTGCGCATCGGGGTGGCGGTGAGCGACCCCGACGGCATCCTGGCCACTCCGGTCGAAACGGTGCGCCGCGAGCGGACCGGCAAGCACCTGCGCCGGCTGAGCGCATTGGTTGCCGAACACGACATCGTCGAGGTGGTGGTCGGATTGCCGCGCACGCTGGCAGATCGGGCCGGGACGTCGGCGCAGGACGCGGTTGAGGTGGCCGATGCGCTGAGCGAGCGGATCGCGCCGGTGCCGGTCCGGCTGGCCGACGAACGATTGACGACGGTGGTCGCCCAGCGGTCGCTGCGGGAGGCCGGCGTGCGCGCCAAGGCTCAACGCGGCGTCATCGACCAGGCGGCCGCGGTGGGGATCCTGCAGGGCTGGCTCGACCAGCGCCGGAACGCCTCTGGGGGGCACAGCGAAGCGACCCGGGAAACGACGAGCGCCGGGAGCGACGATGTCTGACGGTTATGACGACCGGTCCGGTCCGGTGGCGGTCGGTCGGCCACGGCGCAAGCTGAGCCGCCTCGAGCGTGTCCGCGCCAAACGAAACCGCCACCGGCGCAGGATGATCGGGGCCGGGGCAGCCGCCCTGCTGGTGCTGGTTGTGGTGGCGGCGGTGTACTTGGGCGGCAAGCTCTTCAGCGGGGACAGCGGCTACTCCGGCGAGGGCAAGGACGACGTCGTCATCCAGGTGCACGACGGTGACTCCACCACCCAGATCGGTCAGACCCTGCGCGACAAGAACGTCATCTCCAACGTCAAGGGATTCGTCGACGCGGCCAAGAACAACGCCTCGATCGCCGCGATTCAGCCGGGCTTCTACACGGTGCGAACCGAGATGTCGGCGTCGGCGGCGGTGGATCGCCTGGCGGACCCGAAGAATCGGGTGGGCAAGCTGGTGATCCCCGAGGGCCGGCAACTCGACGACATCGCGGAGGTCGGCTCGGGCAAGGTCACCGACGGCATCTTCACCCTGATCTCGAAGTCCACCTGTATCCCGGTGAACGGTCAGCAGAAGTGTGTTGCCGCCGAGGATCTGCGTCGTGCCGCCGAGCAGGCGCCGGCGGCGGAGTTGAACGTGCCGGAGTGGGCGGCACAGCCGGTGATCGCGCTGGGCAAGAACCACCGCCGGCTGGAGGGGCTGATCGCCCCGGGCACCTGGAACGTCGATCCGTCGGCATCACCACAGGAGATTTTGGCCAAGCTGGTCGGACAGAGCGCCGACCACTACGTCGCCGTGGGGCTGCTGGACACCGCGGCCGCGATGCGCCTGTCGCCGTATCAGATCCTGATCGTCGGCTCGCTGGTGCAGCGCGAGGCCAAGCCCAACGATTTCGCGAAGGTCGCCCGGGTGATCTACAACCGGCTGGGTGTGCCGCAGAAGCTGGAATTCGATTCGACGGTGAACTATCCGCTGGACCGCCAGGAAGTCGCCACCACCGACGGCGACCGCGCGCAACTCACGCCGTGGAACACCTACGCGATGGAAGGCCTGCCGGCCACTCCGATCTGCTCGCCCGGCCAGGACGCGCTGGCCGCGGCTGAGCGCCCCGAGCCCGGGGATTGGCTCTACTTCGTCACCGTCGACACCGAGGGCACCACGCTGTTCACCCGGGATTACCAGCAGCACCTGGCGAATATCGATCTGGCGCGACACAACGGCGTGCTCGACTCCGCTCGGTGATGAGCCGGCGCAAGGCGGCGGTTCTCGGTTCGCCGGTCGCGCATTCCAAGTCGCCGCTGTTGCACCTGGCCGCCTACCGCGCGCTGGGCCTGACCGACTGGACCTACGAGCGCATCGAATGCACGGCCGCCGAACTACCGCGCCTGGTGCGGGGTTTCGGTCCGGAGTGGGTCGGGCTGTCGGTGACGATGCCGGGTAAGTTCGCCGCCCTTGCGGTCGCCGAGGAGCGCACCGAACGCGCCGATCTGGTCGGCTCGGCCAACACCCTGGTGCACATCGGTCGCGGCTGGCGCGCCGACAACACCGACATCGACGGGGTCGCCGGTGCCCTGGGGCACATCCGGCATCTGCGGCGCGCCATCGTGCTGGGCTCGGGCGGCACCGCGCCCGCGGCGGTGGTGGCGCTGGCCGACCTCGGCGTCACCGAGGTCACCGTCGTCGCCCGCGATCGTGACAAGGCGGCCCGGCTGCTGGATCTGGGGCGGGCGGTCGGGGTCACCGCGGAGTTCTGCGACCTGATCGACGGCGGCCTTCCGGCCGTGGTGGCCACTGCTGATGTTCTGGTGAGCACGATCCCGGCCGACGCCGCGGCCGCCTTTGCCGGGGTGTTCGCCGGCGTGCCGGTGTTGCTGGATGCGATCTACGATCCGTGGCCCACCCCGCTGGCCGCCGCCGTGCAGGACAGCGGCGGCGAGGTCATCAGCGGTGTGCAGATGCTGCTGAACCAGGCGTTCAGTCAGGTCGAACAATTCACAGGCCGGCCGGCGCCGCGAGAGCAGATGGCGGCCGCACTGGGCTAACGTGCGCCCATGCGCGCTGTGGTGGTCGGCATGCTGCTGGTGTGGGCGGTGGCGTTGACGGTCTTCGACGTGCGCCAGCGGCGGCTGCCCAACTCCTTGACGCTGCCCGGAGCGGTCATGGTGTTCCTCGGCGCTCTGGCGTGTGGACGTGGATTGCCAGCGCTGACAGGAGCATTGGCGTTGGCAGCGTTCTATCTTGTTGTGCACCTGGTGGTTCCGGATGGGCTGGGCGCCGGTGACGTGAAGCTGGCGCTGGGTGTCGGGGGACTCACGGGCGCTTTCGGATTCGACGTATGGCTGCTGGCGGCGCTGGGTGCCCCGGTGCTGACGGCGGTCCTGGCAGTCGCGGTGGCCGTGCGGAACCGAACCGCGAGCGTGCCGCACGGTCCGTCGATGTGTCTGGCGAGCCTGGCTGCTGCGGCGCTGGTGGTGTTCTGACGCAGTTACGTAGTCGCCGTCACTGGCTTCGCCGCGCCGGACGCCACCGTGGGCAGTGAGATCGACATCGAGTCAATGGTGATGTCGCCATAGGAGTAGAAGTTGAGGTACTCGATGGCAGAGGTGACGAGTTGGACATGCACCGATTGCCCTGGCGCCAAAGTCTGTGCGATCTCGCTCATCGCGAAATTGGTGACGGTGCGCGTCTGTCCGTCGAGCGTGACCGGGATCGGCGTGGAGATGGTGCCGAGGACCTGGTTGGTGGTGTCGTCGACGATTTGGGCGTAGACGTGTCTGGCGTTTCCGGTGCCTGAGTAGGTGAAGCTGATCAAGGGTGCGCCCACGATCTGGGTGTCCTCGGTGACCGGTGCCACCTGGAGGTTGACCGCGTTGAGGGCCGGCCCTGATGCGCCAAGGCCGAGCAGCGCCTGCAGTGGGCCTTTGAGCAGGATGCGGGGGTCGGGCCCGGTAACTCCGAAAAACGGGATGTAGGGCAGCGTCTGCGGTGTGGTGCGTACCGCGGTCAGGGGAGTGTCGTCGGTGCGGCTGCTACTGCAGCGCCGGCCAGTACGCCCACACCGATACCCAGGGCGACCGCTAGACCACCAACTCTGCCCACGTATGACCCCGCACCCATGAGCGCTTTTCCACCTCGTTTGCCGCAGATCACCAAGTAAACGCCGAATTACTACTCGAAAGTCAGGTGAACCGAAAGTGCTGTGCCCGTTCGGGTCTCACTTCCGTCGGCGACCGGCACATGTTGACGCAGCCGTTGATTCTGCTGGATCGGTGCCGACCGTGAATATTGCGGCGAGGCACAATCGGATGATGAAGGAGATCGGCAACGAGGACTATTACAACATTCAGATGGCCCTGATCCGCAACTATGGCTACACCGCCCGGAAGGTGGCCAATGCTGATGACGGTGCTCTGGCCCTCGAGGTGATCGACAGCGGCGACCGTGTGCTCATGACCATCACACCTTCCCTTGACGGGGGCAAATGGGTGATCAAGGTGCCGCGCGGCGAACCATTCGAAATACCCGTGGAGACTCCGCTCGACGAGTTGATAGACAAGATTGTCGCGGAATTGGAACGAACCCCCGAGAGCTGACCGGCCGCCCCCTCAGATCGCAGGGGGTCAACCCGTATCGCTGCCCGACGACGCGGCGTCGGTGAGCAGCTGGCGCAGCCGGTCCAGCGGGTCGCCGCCACCGAGCTGGTGTGGCGCCGACGGTGGCGCCCCGGGGCTGGGCAGCCGGTCAGGTGCGATGTCCGACAGTCCCTGGCCAGACGGCCCCAAAGCCGTTGGCGGCGTATCGGATTCGGCGGGAGCGACACCGACCGGGGGTGTGGGAGGCGGTGGCGGCGGTGGCGGTAGGGCTGCGTCGGCCTCCGGCGGTGGCGGAGCCGCCTGCAGATCAGCGATCTTCGAGTTCAACCGGGCCTCAGCACCCGCGCGGACCGTCCGCCGGTCGGGCTGCGGATCGTCGTTGCCGGCGAAACAGCCAGCGGGTGCCTCGGTGACGAGGCTCAGTGCGCTGCGATAGCGTTCCCCGGCTGCAGCGGTGCGGCCGGCAGTCGCCGCCACATCACCTTGCGTTTCTCGGACCAGTTCGGAGTTCACCAGTACCGGGCACGACGGATCGTGGGCCATCGCGCGGCTGAACTCGGTGTCGGCGTCGGCGAGGCGGCCCTCCAGGACAGCCGAAGAACCGCGGGCGAACGGCGCTTTCGCGGGCTCGATCACATTCAGCACGCCGAGCGTGGTGGCATCGGAGTGCAGCGCAGCGCCGTCACCGCGCTGAAAATGCGACACCGCCGAGTCGCCCACCAGGACAACCGACATCATCTTGATTGCCGCCACCACCGCCAGCAGCACCACCGGCGCGGACCACAGCAGCAGCCGCCGGCGCAACCGCAACCGCCCGGCCGTCACCGCGCCCCCCGCCGCGATGTGCGGTTTCGCGAGAACGCCCGCACCGCCAGATAGATCTCGGGCAGCAGCAGGACGGCGGACAGAAGTGCGAACAACCAGTACAGCTCGACGCGATCGGGAACCGGGGTGGACGACAACGACGCGGCCTCGGTGCCGCCGTCCGGTCGCAGGGCGGGTAGGTCGCGCGTCACCGGCTGAGCCGGGTCCCGATGTACGTACTGCACGCCGAGTTCGTCTGCAACGCGGCGTAATCGGCTCTCGTCGAGAGTGGAGATCGCCGGGCCGCCGGAGCGGCCGTCAGACAGATACGTCACCGCACCGTCGACGTAGGCGCCCGGAATCGGTCCGCCCGCCGCGGTGCCGTAACCGAACACCGCGCCGCCGGACACCCGGTCGCCGCCGTCGAAACTGCCCTGCGGTGTCGTCGACCCGCCGGCGCCCTCGCCGAGGTAGAACACCAGGTTCCGCGCGCCGGGGTATTGCTGGGCGGCCTGAATGAGTTGGTAGCGAAGCAGATTCGCCGCCGCCCCGGCGTTCACCTGAGCGGCGGCGTCCGGGGGCACGCTGACGTACGGGGAGAGCCCCGCGATCGCCGCCTTGAGACTCCAGACGTCTTCGGACAGCGGCCAGTCGATTTCCGGGTCCGACGCGAATCCGATCATCGCGAACCGCGCCTTCGGGTAGGTGTCGACGATCGCCGCCATATCGGTGCGGATGCCGGACATCCGCGTGGCCCCGCCGTAGTCGGAGACCCGGGAGTCCACCGAGCGGTCGACGACGAAGAACACGTTGGTGTTTGCGCCCTGGCTGACGGCAGCCGCATCCCGATCGGGTTGGGGCTGGGTGGGCGACTCGATGCCTGGCCGCGCTGCTGCGACGACCAGCATCAGCATCGCCACTGTCGTTGCCCCCCAGCGCAACAGCACCGCGCGGCGATGCTCACCGGGGTGGGCCAGGACCGTCGACAGGGTGACGGCCCGGGCGCCGACGATGACGGCGGCGAGTACCAGCAGTACGGCGATCGGCAGCACGGGATGCACGGTCATCGGCGCGCCACCACCAGGGCCACGCCCAGCAGGGCGGCGGCCGCCAACCCGGTGATGAGCAGCGGGCCGGGCTGGTCGGGCAGTTGTCCGCTGATTCGGGCACCGCCGGGTAGCACCACCGGCGCGGGATGGACGGCGATCGCCTGCAGATCATCGGGCAGGGTGGGATCCGATCCGCCCGGTCCCGCGGCGTGGTAGCGGAAGAACCGGCCGCCGGTGCGCCCGGCGAGTGCGTTGAGTTCGGTGTCACCGCGCTGGGCGGCATCACTGACGTCCACCCGGGATATGGCGTTCACCTGGATGCCGGCCTTGTCAGCCATGTCGGCCACCTGTTGCTCGCTGAACAGGGTGCGTCCGTCACCGGTCCCGAATGTGCTGGGCCCCAGATAGATCAGTGACCGGCGATGAGCGGTGGGTTCGGTGCCGAAGCCCGCCATGCACAGTGCGAGGGTGTCCCGCAGGTTGGGCGCATAGTCGGTGTAGTTCACCGACTTGGCGAACTGCGCGGCCTGCTGCGGAGTCGGCGCGCCGTAGTCGCCGAGGCGCTGGGCGGCGTACTGGTAGTCACGGGTCAGCGGCAGCACCCGCACCGTCGGGGAGGTCAAGCCGATCCGCTGGACGTCGAAGGTCGTTGCCTGTCTGGCGAAGTGGTCGAGGAACTGCGCGGTGGTGCCGTCGGTGACCGGCGCTGCGACACACAACATCACGTCCTCGGGGTGCAGCGCGTCGAATTCCCGCCCTGACCCCGACGGCCGCGCCGCGGTCAACGCGGCGGTCAGGAACAGGACCACCAGCAGCGCGATAGTCGTTGCCGCCAGCGCGGTTTCGCGCCGCCGGATCCGGGCGTACTCGGGTAGTGCGGTCAGCCGGTCGACGTGGGCCAGCGGCCGCAGCGTCCGGTCGCCTTTCGCCGTCGGCAGAGTGAGGGCGAGCACCACGCAGACGGCCAGGCATGCCATCGCGGCCAGCGCAACGGGCCACCATCTCAGGTCCACGACCGGATCAACTCCTCGGCCTGCGCGCCCAACCGGTCGGGGTCGGCGTCGGTACCGGCGTCGAATCGGGCGTCGCGCAACGCCGCGATCAGCGGGGCGGCCGGCGCCAGCGTTCCCGCCGCGATCTCGTCGACATGCAGATACTGCGCGCGCACACCGGTCGCCTGATGCAGGAAGCTGCGCACGGTGTGGCTCATCTGGTCGTAGGCCTGCGCATCGGACAACTCGCCGCGACCCCGCAGTTCGAGGATGTGGCGGATAGCGCCGGCAAAGCGCCGTCGCATCAGCCGGGCATGCAGGTCGCCGAGCGCGGGTAGCTCGCGAAGCCGGGTACCTGGCAGGGTCACCACGAAAACTGCTGCATACCAGACGATCACGACCACGAGAAGGATGATCGCGAGCCACAGCCACCAGGACGAGTACGGCGTGGGGCCGCCGACGAAGCGCAACAGGTCACCCGGCACGGGCGAACACCTCCGCCATAGCGGTGAGCCGCGACCGGATCTCGTCACGGCGTCCGATCGCGGTGAACGGGATCGCGTGGGTGGTCAGGAACGCCTCGAGCCGCGCCCGCCGCCGCTGCTCGGCGCGCCGGTAGGCGGCCTCGACCCGCTTGCCCAACCGGGCCCGGCTGGGCACAACCGCGCCGGTGGCGACGTCGTAGCCGTCGCTGTCACCGCTGACCGCGGGCATGTCGGAAACAAAAGCCCACAGCATGTCGTGGCGGGCCGCCAGCCGGGCGGTGACCTCGTCCAGGCCGGCGGTCACATCAGGTTCGTCAGACACCACGACCACCAACATTCGGCGGCGGTAATGCGTTGCCACATAGCGTAATTGGTCTTCGATACTGCTCTGTCCCGGGCGGTTCGCGGTGTGCCGGTAGAAGTGGTCGAGCATGCTCTCGATATGCGTCTCGCCGCGGCCGGCCCGGATGCTCACACACCCCCTGGAGTCCCCGTACACCATCCCGATCTCGTCCGAGCGGCCCAGCGTGATCAACCCGAACGCACCCAGGATCGCCTCGGCCACATCGCGTTTGGTTTCACCGCCGGCAGCCAATGCGGTCATGTTCCGGCCCGCGTCGGCAACCAGCAGGATCTTGTGATGCTTCTCCGACACGAAGCGCTTGATCAGCACCGTGCCCGAACGCGCGGTGGCCTTCCAGTCGATATCGCGGACGTCGTCGCCCGGCACATACGGCCGCAGGTCGTCGAACTCCATGCTGCGGGTGTGCAGCAACGCGTAGCGGCCGCCTTCCAGGAGCCCGCGGCTGTCGGAGCCGAAGAATCGCTTGGCCCGGTTGAGATGTTGACCCATGCCTTAGGGCACTCGGACCGCGTGCAGGATCGCGTCGATCACCGTATCGGAGGTGACGCCGGTGGCCGCCGCCTCGAAGCCGAGGATCAGCCGGTGCCGCAGGATGCGGTGGGCGAGCTTGGCGATGTCGTCGGGGATGACGTGGCTGCGCCCGGACAGCACCGCCAGCGCACGGGCGGCCCGGCAGAACGAGATCGTGGCACGCGGACTGGCGCCGTACTCGACGAGTCTGGCCAGCTTGGGCTCCAGATACACCTGCGGATTGCGGCTGACAGCGACCAGTTCACTGGCATAGCGCATCAGCGCCGGATCCATCTGCACTCCGCGCACCACCCGCTGCAGTGCGCGGATGTCGTCGAGGCCGACCACCGCGCCGCGGCGCCGGTCCTTGTCGAACAGGCCGGCGTCCATCCGGTGGATCATCTCGACCTCTTCGGCCACCGACGGATAGGCCACGACGTCCTTGAGCATGAACCGGTCGGTCTGGGCCTCCGACAGCGGATAGGTGCCCTCCTGATCGACGGGGTTCTGGGTGGCGACCACCAGGAACGGCTCGTCGATCGGGTAGACGGTGCCCGCAATCGTGGTCTGGCGTTCCTCCATCGCCTCCAGCATCGCGCTCTGGGTCTTGGCGCTGGACCGGTTGATCTCGTCGAGCAACACGATGTTGGTGTGCACCGGGCCCAGCTGGGTGACGAACCGGTTGGTCGCGGCCTCGTACACCTGGGTGCCGATGATGTCGCTGGGCAGCAGGTCCGGGGTGCACTGAATGCGGTGGAATCCGCCGTGGATGGATTCGGCAACCACCCGGGCGGCGGTGGTCTTGGCCAGCCCGGGCACGCTCTCGATCAGGACGTGGCCGCCGGCGGCAAGCCCGATGAGCAGCGATTCCCGCAGGTTGTCCTGGCCGACCACGGTCGCGGAAAAGGCGGCTGATACCGCATCCACGGTGCGCCGGGCCTGGTCGAGGGAACGTGGGTCAGTCTGCAGTCGAGCGGTGGTCATCGAGTCCTTTCACCGACTAGGCGATTCGGGTGTCGTCATCCACCGGGGTCGGAAGGGGATCGCCGAACGGGAAGTCGTAGTCACCGTATTCATCCCCTTCTTGGTCGGGCTCCGTTACGTCGTCTGCATCGCCGTCGGTGATGTCGGGAGCGAAATTCTCCGGCACCAACACATGCACGACGCCGGTCGACTCCTCGCTGCTCTGCTCCCGGCGGACGTCCGCGGCGACCAGCCCCAGGCCGGCCAACGCCAACACGATCACCCCGGTTGCGGCCCAGACGCTGCCGCTGATCAATGCCACCAGGAACATCACGGAGCCTGCTGCGGCGACGATGACCGCGTTGCGCATGATGTCCTCCCGAAGGACGGGTTACCCGCTGTTCGCATGGCGAACACCCTGGCGGTGGGAAAGCAGATTGGGTCTGCCGTGACCGACGTGGGAAGATGGGACGCGTGTTGCGATGGACGACCGCCGGTGAATCTCACGGCCGCGCGCTGGTAGCCGTGGTCGAAGGCATGGTCGCCGGTGTCGGCGTGACCTCGACCGACATCGCCGATCAGTTGGCCCGCCGGCGCCTGGGCTACGGCCGCGGCGCCCGGATGAAGTTCGAACAGGACCAGGTCACCGTGCTGGCCGGAGTGCGCCACGGCGAGACGCTGGGCGGCCCGATCGCCATCGAGATCGGCAACACCGAGTGGCCGAAGTGGGAAACCGTGATGGCGTCCGACCCGGTCGCGGCCGACGAGCTGGATGTGGCACGCAATGCGCCGCTGACCCGCCCCCGGCCCGGTCACGCCGACTTCGCGGGCATGCTCAAGTACGGCTTCGACGACGCCCGCCCGGTCCTGGAGCGGGCCAGCGCCCGCGAAACCGCCGCCCGCGTCGCGGCGGGCACCCTGGCCCGGTCCTTCTTGCGGCAGGCCCTCGGCGTCGAGGTGCTCTCACACGTCATCTCGATCGGGGCGTCGGCTCCGTACGACGGACCGCCGCCGGCCGCCGGCGACCTGGACCGCATCGACGAGAGCCCGGTGCGCGCCTCCGACAAGGACGCCGAAGCCGACATGATCGCCCAGATCGAGGCCGCCAAACGCGACGGCGACACCCTGGGCGGCGTCGTCGAGGTCGTCGTGCACGGCCTGCCGATCGGGCTCGGCTCGTTCACCAGCGGTGAGAACCGGCTGGACAGCCAGCTCGCGGCCGCGGTGATGGGGATCCAGGCCATCAAGGGTGTCGAGATCGGCGACGGCTTCGAGACGGCGCGCCGCCGCGGCAGTCAGGCCCACGACGAGATGTTCCCCGGCCCCGACGGTGTGGTCCGCTCGACGAACCGGGCCGGCGGCTTGGAAGGCGGCATGACCAATGGCCTGCCGCTGCGGGTGCGCGCGGCGATGAAGCCGATTTCCACGGTGCCCCGGGCGCTGGCCACCGTCGACATGGCCACCGGCGACGAGGCCGTTGCGATCCACCAGCGTTCCGACGTGTGCGCGGTGCCCGCCGCCGCCGTGGTCGTCGAGACCATGGTCGCCCTGGTCCTGGCGCGTGCGGTGCTGGAGAAGTTCGGTGGTGACTCGCTTCAGGAGACCCGCCGCAACGTCGAGGGCTACCTCCGGGCTGTGGCTGAGCGGATGCCCGCGCAGACGCAAGATTCGCCTGTGCGGGCGTCGGGATAGCACGATGGCGCCGAAGGCCGTGCTGATCGGACTGCCCGGCTCCGGGAAGTCCACCATCGGGCGGCGGTTGGCCAAGGCGATGGGCGTGGCGATGCTGGACACCGACGCCGCCATCGAGGAGAAGACCGGTCGCACCGTCGCCGACATCTTCGCCAATGACGGGGAGCCGGAATTCCGCCGCATCGAAGAAGAGGTCATCCGCGACGCGCTGGCCACCCACGACGGCGTCCTGTCGCTGGGCGGCGGGGCGGTCACCACACCCGGGGTGCGCGACGCGCTGTCCGGGCACACGGTGGTGTTCCTGGAGATCAGCGCCGCCGAAGGTGTGCGACGGACCAGCGGCAGTACGGTACGCCCGCTGTTGGCCGGGCCCGACCACGCCGAGAAGTACCGCACCCTGATGAACGAGCGGGTGCCGATCTACCGTCGGGTCGCCACGATCCGGATCAACACCAATCGCCGTAATCCCGGTGCCGTTGTGCGCCATATCATTTCGCGTCTGGAGAATCCACAGCCGCCCCGCCGGCGCAGGCCGCCCTGGCGGCGTTCGTCGTCGACGTCTGAAAAAGGTTCCACCCCAACGCCACCGGATGAGCCGGTGGAGTCCACCCCGGTCACGCCCGCCACCCCGGCGGCGCTGGCCGCTCGCCGCGCCGGAGTTCGCAAATGACTGAGTCCCTGTCGCCGGTGACCATCGAGGTCGCCGTCGATCCGCCCTACCCGGTGATCGTGGGCACCGGCCTGCTCGGCGAGCTCGGTGAGCTGCTCGGCGGCCGGCACAAGGTGGCGATCCTGCACCAGCCGGTGCTCACCCAGACCGCCGAGGCGATCCGGGCGCACCTGGCGGAGCTGGGGGTCGACGCGCATCGCATCGAGATTCCCGACGCCGAGGCAGGCAAAGACCTGCCGGTTGTCGGGTTCATCTGGGAAGTGCTGGGCCGCATCGGAATCGGACGCAAGGATGCGCTGGTGAGCCTCGGCGGCGGTGCGGCCACGGATGTGGCCGGCTTCGCCGCGGCCACCTGGCTGCGCGGTGTGGACATCGTGCACATCCCGACCACACTGCTGGCCATGGTCGACGCCGCGGTCGGCGGGAAGACCGGGATCAACACCGAGGCCGGCAAGAACCTGGTCGGCGCCTTCCATCAGCCGGCCGGTGTACTGGTCGACCTGGCGATGCTGGAGACGCTGCCGCGCAATGAACTCGTCGCCGGGATGGCGGAAATCGTCAAGGCCGGCTTCATCGCCGACCCGAAGATTCTCGACCTCATCGAGGCCGACCCGCAGGCCGCCGTCGACCCGGCAGGTGAGGTGCTGCCGGAGCTGATCCGGCGGGCGATCGCGGTCAAGGCCGAGGTGGTGGCCGCCGACGAAAAAGAGTCGGCGTTGCGCGAAATCCTCAACTACGGGCACACATTGGGCCACGCCATCGAACGCCGCGAGCGCTACAAGTGGCGCCACGGCGCGGCTGTCTCGGTGGGCTTGGTGTTCGCCGCGGAGCTGGGCCGGCTGGCCGGTCGGCTCGACGATGAGACCGCGGCGCGCCACCGCGCGGTGTTGACGGCGCTGGGCCTGCCGGTCAGCTACGACGCCGACGCCCTGCCCGATCTCGTCGAGAGTATGGCCGGCGACAAGAAGACCCGCTCGGGGGTGCTGCGGTTCGTGGTGCTCGACGGGCTGGCCAAGCCGGGGCGGCTGGAAGGTCCCGACCCGGCGCTGCTGGCTGCGGCCTACGCGGAGGTGGCGAAGTGACCACAGTGCTGGTGCTCAACGGCCCGAACCTCGACCGGCTCGGGCGCCGCGAACCCGAGATCTACGGCAGCACAACCTATGACGACCTCGTCACCCTGATCGAGACGCAGGCAACCGAACTGGGGCTCACCGCCGTGGTGCGCCAGAGCAACAGTGAAGGCCAGCTGCTGGACTGGTTGCACGCGGCCGCCGACGCCGGCGACCCGGTGGTCCTCAATGCCGGCGCGCTGACCCACACCTCGATCGCGCTGCGCGATGCGTGCGCCGAGCTGACGGCTCCGCTGATCGAGGTGCACATCTCCAATGTGCATGCGCGAGAAGAGTTTCGGCACCATTCGTACCTGAGCGCGGTGGCGACCGGTGTGATCGTCGGGCTGGGGGTACAGGGCTACCTGCTGGCGCTGCGCTACCTGGCAACCCTGGACGCCACGCCCGAGCAACCGTGAACAACCGGCTGGTGCTGGGCCAGGCCCGCGTCACACGCGTGGTCGAAACTCAGGTCCAGATGCGGACATCGCTGTTCGCCGACACCCCGGCGCAGGCCTGGGACGACAACGCCGATCTGCTGGAGCCGCACTTCTGGGATGGTGGCGGGCAGCAGTGGCGCATCGCGATGCAGTCCTGGGTGGTGGAGGTCGACGGTCTGATCGTTGTGGTCGACACCGGGGTCGGCAACGATCGCGACCGGCCGCACATGCCGCCCCTGGACCATCTCTCGACCGACTTCCTCGCCGCATTCACCGCGGCCGGCTTCGACCCGGCCGACGTCGACATCGTGGTCAACACCCACCTGCACACCGATCATGTCGGCTGGAACACCCAGCTGGTCGACGGTCGCTGGGTACCGACATTCCCCAACGCCCGCTACGTGATGCCCGAAGCCGACTACCGCTTCTTCGGTCCCGGGGGAGACGGCGAGAACGACGGCATGCGAACGGTGTTGGCCGACAGCGTGATTCCGGTGACCGATCAGATCCAGCTGTGGTCGGACGACCTGAAGCTCAGCGACTCGCTGCGACTGCGCCCGGCCGCCGGACACACGCCTGGATCCTCGGTGCTGTGGCTCGACGCGGGCAGCCCCGCCGTATTCGTCGGCGACCTCACACACTGCCCGATCCAGATCCGCAGGCCCGACGACGCGTGCGCGTTCGACGTCGACCCGGCCGCGGCCCGCGGCACCCGGCGTCGGGTGTTCGCCGAGGCCGCGCAGGCGCACGCGACACTCTTCCCCGCGCACTACCCCGGGCACGGGGGACCGGTGCTGGTCGAACGCGGTCAGGGGTTCGACGTCGACGGATGGGCGCCGATCGACCCGATCTAGCGACCGCGGCGAATGCGCTGCTCGTCGGTGCTCGCCACCGAGTTGCAGATCGCCGCTGTGAGCAGTGACGGCACTACGTAGGTCAGAACCAGGACGAAGATGACGACCGCCATGTTTGGCGTGGTCAGCCAGTCCTTCGGGAAGCGGTTGATGCTCATCGTCAGCCAGGCCCCGACGATCGCAAGAAGCGTCATCCCGACGGTGGCGAACCTGATCGAACGCAAACTCAGCCGCGTCGGCTCCTCGACGTCGAGCAGCGATTTGCGCAGTGCCCTGGTTCGTACCCGGACGAGCCAGAAGTCGATCACGATGATGACGGCCGCCGAAACGGTGATCAGCCCCACCACCCACAGCGGCGGTCGCTCGCCGTACATGAAGTGCAGATAGTCGATGGATGTTTCGCTGAGCACCAGCGTCATGGCCATCGCCGATGCGAACGTCAGCCAGCCCCCGAGGTCGGCCAGGAAGCAGTAGGAACTGACGTCCTCGGGTTCTTCTTCGGCCGATCGGCTGACCGCATGACTGGCCAGCATCCAGCCCAGGCCGCCGAACAATGCCGTTGCGCCCGCTGCCAGCATGCCGGTCAACACGGCTCCCTGCGTCCAGACGATCGCGCAGATGCCGCGTCGGTCGCCGTCGTCGGGGACCACGGCGCCGGTGATGATGCTGAACAGGTAGCTGTCGAGCATCAGGATGAGCACTGCGGCGGAGAAGAGCGCGATGGTGTGGACCGACTCGCGGTTTTTGCGGTCGAACAAGAGCGCGATGGCGGTGATCAGAAATCCGCCGAGCACACCGGCCAGTTGCGAGATCGACGCCGCCGACGTGATCATGCTCCACTGGTCGGAGCTACACGACTGATCCGGATTCATGGGGCGCCCCCGGCGCGGTACGGGTCAGGACTTGTCGGACTTGCCCGTCATGTCGATCTGCTCGGTCGGCTCGTCGCGCTCGGCGGTGGCCACCGCCGAGGTGTGCGCCTCGGTGGCCGCGGACTCCTGGTTGAGACCGGCGATCGGCCCGGTCCGGTCCTCGGTCTCGACGGCGTCGAACACGTCGTGCGCCTCGCCGTAACGGCGGCGCGGTTCGTCGGGACGCTTGCGGTCGACCAGGAAACGCCCGATCGCGACGGCGGCGATGGCCGGCACGAACACCATCAGCGCGGTGAACGCCGCGAAGGTGGTGACCTCACTGATCAAGCCCTCGGCGTAGACGTTCTTGTAGAACAGCGAGACGATCCAGGTGACCAGGCCGCTCAGGATGCCGGCGACCAGTCCGGCCAGCAGCCAGGTCATCGCCAGATCGCGGCGACGGTCCGGGTCAGGGTTGTCGTTGGCGTCGCCGCGGCCGTCGATCAGACCCCACAGGAATGCCGCGATCCCGAACACCACGACCAGCACGATGCTGATCAGTCCCGCCTTGGTTTCGTAGATGTTGATCAGCGTGCCTTGCACGAGACGGACGATCACCATGCCGGCAGCGAACGCCAGGCCGCGCAACAACCACGTAGTCATGAGGGACCAGCGTAGCGAGTACCGTCAGCGACCGTGACACATTGCCAACGTCGGGACCGGCTGGCCGCCCGGCTGTCCGCCGACGGACTGGACGCAATCCTGGTCAGTGACCTGGTCAACGTGCGTTATCTCTCCGGTTTCAGCGGGTCGAACGCGGCGCTGTTGGTCTTCGCAGGCGACACGCCCGACGTGTTGGCCACCGATTCGCGTTACCGGACGCAGGCCGCACAGCAGGCGCCGGACCTGGAAACGGTGATCGAGCGGGCCTGTGGGCGTCACCTCGTCGGCCGCGCGGTGGCCGACGGGGCCCGCCGGATCGGGTTCGAGAGCCACGTCGTGACCGTCGACGGGTTCGACGCCCTGGCCCGTGAAGTCGACGAGCACCCGGCGGCCGAACTGGTGCGGGCCTCCGGCACGGTCGAGGCGCTGCGGGAGATCAAGGACGCCGGTGAGATCGCCCTGCTGCGGCTGGCCTGCGAAGCCGCCGACGCCGCCCTGGCGGTACTGGTGAGCAGCGACGGGCTGCGGCCGGGACGCACCGAACGCGAGGTCGGCCGCCAGCTCGAAGCGCTGATGCTCGAGCACGGCGCGGACGGGCCGTCGTTCGAGACCATCGTGGCCACCGGAGCCAATTCGGCGATCCCACATCACCGGCCCACCGACGCGGTGTTGGGCAGCGGCGACTTCGTCAAGATCGACTTCGGCGCGCTGGTCGGCGGTTATCACTCCGACATGACCCGCACGTTCGTGCTCGGCGCCGCAGCCGAGTGGCAGCTGGAGATCTACGAGCTGGTGGCGGCGGCCCAGCGGGCCGGCCGCGACGCTCTCGAGGTGGGGGCGGATCTTCGTGACGTGGACGGTGCGGCCAGGCAGGTGATCGTCGACGCGGGCTACGGCGAGTTCTTCGGGCACGGCCTCGGGCACGGTGTCGGACTGCAGATCCACGAAGCGCCGGGAATCAACTCCGCCGCCGCCGGTACACTGCTTGCTGGCTCCGTGGTGACCGTGGAACCCGGTGTCTACCTGCCCGACCGTGGCGGTGTCCGCATCGAGGACACCCTGGTCGTCGGCGAGCGAAGCCCAGAACTACTGACCCGGTTCCCCAAGGAACTGACCGTCCTGACCTAGGAGAACGACCTACCGTGGCATCCACTGCCGATTTCAAGAACGGCCTTGTGCTGAACATCGACGGCCAGCTCTGGCAGATCACCGAGTTCCAGCACGTCAAACCGGGCAAGGGCCCGGCGTTTGTGCGCACCAAGCTCAAGAACGTGCTGTCCGGCAAGGTGGTCGACAAGACCTACAACGCCGGGGTGAAGGTGGAAACCGCGACCGTCGACCGGCGCGACGCCACCTACCTCTACCGCGACGGCTCGGATTTCGTGTTCATGGACTCGGAGGACTTCGAGCAGCACCCGCTGCCCGAGGCGCTGGTCGGCCGGCTGGCAGATTTCCTGCTCGAGGGCATGCCGGTGCAGATCGCGTTCAACGAGGGCGCGCCGCTGTACCTGGAGTTGCCGGTGACCGTCGAGCTCGAGGTCGCCAGCACCGAGCCCGGCCTGCAGGGCGACCGTTCCAGCGCGGGCACCAAGCCGGCGACGCTGGAGACCGGGGCCGAGATCCAGGTTCCGCTGTTCATCAACACCGGGGACAAACTGAAGGTCGATTCCCGCGACGGCAGTTATCTGGGGCGTGTGAACTCCTGATATGGCCGACCGCAAGGCCGACAAGGGTCGGCATCAGGCGCGCAAGCGTGCCGTCGACCTGCTGTTCGAGGCCGAGGCCCGGGGTCTGACCCCGGCCGAGGTGGCCGAGGGGCGCAGCGCGCTCGCCGAGTCGAACGCGGACGTGTCGGCACTGAACCCGTACACGGTGACCGTCGCGCAGGGCGTCACGGCGACCACGGCCCATATCGACGAGCTGATCACCTCGCACCTGCAGGGCTGGACGCTGGAGCGGCTGCCGGCCGTGGACCGCGCGATCCTGCGGGTGGCGGTGTGGGAGCTGCTGCACGCCGAGGACGTTCCGGAGCCGGTGGCCGTCGACGAGGCGGTCGAGCTGGCCAAGGAGCTGTCCACCGATGACTCACCTGGTTTCGTCAACGGGGTGCTCGGCCAGGTCATGCTGGTGACCCCGCAGATCCGTGCGGCCTCGCACGCGGTCACAGACGCGGTCCGGGGCCCCATCCCGGAGACGTAACCTCGCCGAGGCGGTCGCCGACGGGTTCGCCGCCCGCCTCGGTGAGCGAGTGCCGGCCTACTCCGGGGTGGCCCAGAAACAACAGCCAGCCGCGCACCGATCTACTCGAATCCTCCGGCGCCAGTGCGCATTTCCTGCACAACCCACTGCAGCGCGCGAAACGGGACGTCGACGTCATCGCCGGCCACGTGGTGTTCGACTACGACGTGAGCCGCGAGCTGGCCGGCGCGCTGGAGATCGGCGCGCCGGTCTCGCCGATCGCGATGGTCTAGCGGGCGCTCCTGGCATTGGCCATGAGCTCGGCCACCCGTTCACGCTGAGCCGGGTTCTCGAAGACGCCGTCCTTCTTGAAATACGTCCCGACGATGGCGCCGTCGGCCACAGCCAGCTGGTCGGCGACGTTCTCGGCCCTGACGCCGGTGTTGACGAACACCGGGACGGTGCCCGCGGATTTCTTGACGACGGACAGTGCCTCGAGATCCGTTGGGGCGCCGGCGGTCAGACCTGATACACAGATGGCGTCGGGAAGCGTCGCGAACACCGTGGTGCGGGTGATCGACGCGAGATCGCGCTGAGCGAGGTAGGTGGCGGACTCCGGAACGATGTTGAAGAACAGCTTCACCCCGGCGCCGCCGATGCGGGTGCGGTGACGGGCAACCTCACCGATGTTGGTGTCCCACAACCCGAAATCGCTGGCGTACACACCGGTGAAGATCTCGCGGACGTACTGTGCGCCGGTGGCGACCGCGAGGTCGATCGACGCGCGACCGTCCCACAACACGTTGACCCCGTACGGAATCGAGATGTCGCCGAGCAGCTGACCGATGATGCGGGCCATGGTGATCGCGGTGATCGGTTCGGTCTTCGTGAGGTAGGGCAGGCTGAACTCGTTCGAGATCATCACCCCGTCGACGCCGCCCTGCTGAAGCGCGTCGAGCTCCTCCTTGGCGCGGTCCACCACGGCTGTGAGTCCGGCTCGGGTGTCGAATCCGGGGTCGCCGGGCAGCGCGGAGAGATGAAGCATCGCGATCACGGGCTTCTGTACGGAGAAGACCTCGCGCACCCAGTCGGCCATGTGAACCCCTTTCGGTTGAGACTGTCTGTTTCTAACGCACCGCTGTCGAGTTCTGCAAGAAAATTACAGATTGTTCGGAATAGTCCGGTAATTGTTGCAGCAAAGTCGTGAAGACTTTACATTGAGTCCCACACTTCGTGAATCACTCACAACAAGGAGCGGGCGAACTGGTGTCAGCCAAGACGCGGCGTGCGCAGATAGAGCAGCGGGTCCTCGACGAAGGCGAGATCGAATACGCCTCGTTGGCACAGGAGTACGGCGTCTCCGAGATGACGATCCGCCGAGACGTCGACGCGTTGGAGGCATCCGGTCTGGTTCGTCGCATCACCGGTGGTGCGATCAAGGCCTACCAGAAGGCCGAAGAACCATCCTTCGAGAGCCGGGCGTCGAGATCGGCCACCGAGAAGATGCACATCGCCGAGGCTGCGGTCGAACTGCTCGAGCCCGGCGAGACCGTCATCCTCGACAGCGGCAGCACCGTGCTGGCGGTGGCTCGCGCCATCCGCGGGCGCCGGCTCGGGCTCACCATCGTGACGCCGAGCCTGCTGGCCGCCATCGAGCTCGCGGACGAACCCGACACCACGATCATCGTCACCGGCGGGAACCTTCGCCCCGGCGAGCTGAGCCTGATCGGCTTCGAAACCGAAGCGGTGTACCGGATGTACAACTGCGACACCTACATCATGGGTGTCGCCGGCGTCGACCCCGTCCGTGGCCTGACCGACTATCACCGGGTCGAGGGCAGCGCCAAGCGTGCGGCCGCCGGCGCCGCCGACCGCATCATCGTCGTCGCCGATGAGTCCAAACTCGGCCGGGTCCAGCTGTTGACCGTTGCTCCGCTGAGCGCGGCGGGCCACATCGTCACCGACAGTCCTCCCGACCACCCCACCCTGGTGGCCGCTCGCAACCTCGGCGTCGAGGTGCTGTGCGTGGATCGAGACGGCAGGCCCGGCGACGGCGTCCTGGATGAAGCCCTGTGAGCGGCTACACCATCGGGGTGGACATCGGCACGACCGGCACCAAGACGGTGCTGCTGGACACCGACGGTGGCATCGTCGCGCACACCAGCCGTGAATCAACACTTTTCAGTGACCGACCCGGCTGGGCCGAGGCGGATCCGGACCAGTGGCTGGCCAATGTGGTCAGCTCGCTCACCGAGGTCGTCTCCGCCGCGGGTATCGCACCGGCGGATGTCAAAGCCATCGCCACCACGGGCATGGTGCCTGCCGTGATCGCCATCGATGCCGCCGGCCGGCCATTGCGGCGGGCAATCCTGCAGAACGACGCCCGGGCCGCCGACGAGATCCGCACCCTGGCAACGGCCCTGGCCGATATCGACCTCGTCGAATTGACGGGTGCCGCGCTGACCCAGCAGTCGGTCGCGCCCACCGTACTCTGGCTGCAGCGCCACGAACCTGATATCGCCTCGCGGACAGCCTATTTCGTCGGCTCCTACGACTGGTTGCTGGTCGCTCTCGGTGCCCCGGCTCATGTCGAGAAGAACTGGGCCCTGGAGTCCGGCCTGTTCACCATCGGCGGCGAGCCGGTCGGCGCGGTGATGTCCGCCGCCGGTATCGATCCCGCGCTCCTGCCGCCGGTCCGCTCGCCCGGAGACGTCGCCGGCGGGCTCAGCGACGAGATGGCCGAACGCACCGGTCTGCGCGCGGGCACCGCGCTGGTCGTCGGTGGTGCCGACCACGTGTTGTCGGCGTTCGCGGCGGGCGTCGAAGAACACGGCGACTGGTTGGTGAAGCTGGGGGGAGCCGGCGACATCCTGGTGGCCAGCGACGATCCCGTCGTCGACCGACGCCTGTACCTGGATGCCCATCCGGTGCCCGGACGGTGGCTGCCCAACGGCTGCATGGCCACCAGCGGCAGCCTGATCCGCTGGTTCCAAAGCCTCATCGGCGGTGCGGATCTGCTGAACTTGGACAGCGAAGCGCAGCAGCGCAGGCCCGCCGAAGTCCTCTGCCTTCCGTACTTCCTCGGCGAAAAGAGCCCGCTGCACGACCCGGACCTGCGCGGTGTCTACGCCGGCCTGCACTTGGGTACCACCCGCGCCGACATGTACCGCGCGACCCTGGAGGCCATCGCCTTCGGCTTCCGCCACCACGTCGAAGTGTTCGGCGAGCTGGGTATCGAGCTCGGCCGTGCATCGATCACCAACGGCGGCAGCAAGTCCACGCTCTGGAAGCAGATCCACGCCGAGGTCCTCGGCGTGCCGGTGCATCCGATCGTCGACCATCCCGGCGCCTCACTGGGGGCCGCGCTGATCGCCGCGGTCGGTGTCGGAGCGCTGGCGGGATGGGACCAGTGCCGGCAGTTCGTCCGGCTCGGCGAACCCGTCGTGCCCGACCCCGCCAATGTCGCGGTCTACGACGCCGCATACCAGGAATGGCGCGACCTGGCCACCGACACCACCGCCATCTCGCACACGCTAGCTGAAAGGACTCGTCAATGAGCAAGACCGTGGTCGTCACCGGAGCCGGATCGGGAATCGGCAAGGCGATCGCTACCGTTGCCGCCCAACGCGATTGGCGGGTGGTCGTCACCGACATCGATCTCGACGCGGCCGCCGCCGTTGCGGCCGGCCTTGACGACCCGGCCGGCCTGGGCCACGAAGCCACCCAGCTCGACGTCACCGATCCGGCGCAGGCCGCCATGGTCGCCGACGACATCGCCGACCGGCTCGGGCTGGACGCGTGGATGAGCAACGCCGGCATCTCGTTCATGGTGCCGTTTCTCGACGTGTCGCTGGACAACTACGAGCTGACGATGGACATCAACCTCAAGGGGGTCTTCATCTGCGGTCAGGCGGCCGCCCGCGCCATGGTCCGCACCGGGCGCCGGGGGACGATCGTCAACACCGCGTCGATGGCGGGCAAGCAGGGCCGCGTGCCCTATCTGTCCGACTACGTCGCCTCCAAGCACGGGGTCGTCGGCCTGACCCAGGCGATGGCATACGAACTCGCCGAGCACGGCATCACCGTCAACTGTGTGTGCCCCGGATTCGTGGCCACCCCCATGCAGTCGCGCGAATTGGACTGGGAAGCGCAACTTCGCGGAACCACGCCCGAGAAGGTCAAGCAGATGTGGATCGACGACACACCGCTGGGCCGTTTACAGCAGCCGGAGGACGTCGCCTACACCGTCGCCTTCCTGCTCTCCGATGACGCCCGGTTCATCACCGGCGAGGCGCTGGCCGTCAACGGCGGCGCCTACATGGATTAGCCCTGATGTTCACCACCGAAAAGGGGAAGCAATGAAGTTCACAACTCCGGGGTTGCGGCGCGCCGCAACATGTCTGGGCGCCATCGGCGCGTCGGCGCTCCTACTCTCGGGGTGCGCGGGCAGCGGCGGGCCGGAAACCCCGTCCGCGACCGGCTCTGGCCAGATCCCGACCGACATGTCGGGCACCGTCAACATCTTGATGGAAAACGTGCCCGACACCGACATCGTCAAGTCGATGATCCCCGAGTTCAACAAGAAATACCCGAACATCAAGGTGAGCATCGAGCCGCAGACCTACGACCAGATCCGCGACAAGCTGGTCGCATCCTTCCAGGCGCCCAAGGCGACCTACGACCTCGTCGTCGTCGACAACGTCTGGATGAAGGACTTCGTCGCTGCGAACTGGTTGCAGCCGTTGGATTCTCGCATCGACTCGACGGCCGACTACGACTACGCGGACTTCTTCAAGCCGCTCACCGACATCGACACCGTCGACGGTAAGCGGTACGCGGTGCCGTTCTACAACTACGCGCTCGGTTACATCTACAGCGTGCCCGACTACCAGAAGGCGGGCCTGACCGAACCGAAGACCCTCGAGGACCTGGTGGCCAACTCGAAGAAGCTGGTCTCCGGTGATCGGGCCGGCATCGCCATGCAGCCGCAGCGCGGCTACAAGGTGTTCGAGGAATGGGCCAACTTCCTGTTCGCCGCGGGCGGTTCGATCTACGACGACTCGGGCAAGTACACCCTCGACACCCCCGAGGCCAAGAAGGCGCTGTCGGCCTACGTCGACCTGTACAACACCGCAGCCCCGAAGAACAGCCTCAACTGGGGCTTCGACGAGGCCGGCCGGTCGGTGTCCAGCGGGCAGTCGGCGTCACTGGTCAGTTACAACTGGAACCTGCCGTCGCTGAACGCCCCGGACGGAACGGCCGCCAAGTCCGGCGTCGGTCCGTTCAAGTTGACCGCCATGCCCGGTGGCGTCGACGTGCTGGGCTCGTGGAGCTGGGCGATCCCGCAGAACTCCGGGAACGCCGACGCCGCATGGGCATTCGCCTCGTGGCTGACGTCCAAGCCGGTCGACCTCGAGCGGGTCATCAAGGGCGGCGCAGTCATTCGCAGCAGCAGCACGCAGGATCCCAAGGTGCTCGCCGACGGATTCGGTGCCGACTATTACTCGGTGGTCAAGGACATCCTGTCCAAGGCCAAGCCGCTGAGCAACCAGACCAACGCCGAGGAGATGATCCAAGCCGTCGGAACGGAATTGAACGAGGCCGTGGCCGGCACCAAGAGCATCGACGACGCCCTGCGCGATGCGCAGGCCGCCGCCGAGAAGACCCGAGGCTGACCCCGATTCTGACACTGTGGGATCCGGCGACCGTGACGAGTAGGAAGGACCCGGCATGACCAGATTCAAATACGGGATGTTGAGTCCGCTGCTGGCGCTGTTCGTCGCGGTCGTCGGATTCCCACTGTTCTACGCGCTCTACCTCAGCGCCACCGACTACAAGCTCACCGATCGGCGCGCACCCCGGTTCGTCGGACTGACGAACTACGTCAACACCCTCACCAACGCCGATTTCTGGCAGGCATTCGGGACCACCGCCACCTACGTCCTGGTGGCGGTGGTACTCGAGCTGGTCATCGGCCTGGTGCTGGCGATGGCGCTGCAGCGTCAGAAGTGGGCTCGGGATGTCACCCGCGCAATGTTGCTGGCGCCCATGTTCATCACGCCGGTCGCCGTCGGTCTGACGTTCCGATTCCTGCTCAACGACCAGCTCGGCGCAATCCCGTTCGTGCTGAAGAAGTTCGGTGTGGACATCGATTTCCTGGGCTCGGGTCATGCGCTCTACACGTTGGCCCTCATCGACGTCTGGCAGTGGACACCGTTCATGGTGTTGCTGTTGCTGGCCGGCCTGGAATCGATCCCCAAACAGCCGCTGGAGGCGGCACGCGTGGACGGCGCGCCGCCCTGGTATGTGTTCTGGCGGGTCATCCTGCCGCTGCTGCGGCCCGTGCTGGCGGTCGCGGTGCTGCTGCGGGCGCTGGACGCGATGAAGGTCTTCGAATACGTCTACGCCACCACCAAAGGCGGACCCGGCACCGAAACCCAGACCCTGCAGTACTACACGTATCAGACCGGCGTGCAGTTCTTCCGGCTCGGCAGCGCGGCCTCGATGGCGTTCGTGGTGCTCGCCGTGGTGCTGACCGCGGTCGTGATCACCTTCCGGCTGCTGGAGAGGAACCGCGACGCATGAGCGGTGTGAAGGGATACACGCTGGCCCGCATCGTGGTGCTGTGGGTCGGTGTCGTCGTGGTGGTCATGCCGATCGCATGGATCGTCCTGGCGAGCTTGAAATCTCCTGTACAGCTCAATGATCCGGCCCTCATCCTGTTCAGCCCCAATCTGGACAGCTGGCGGTCGGTGCTGTCCTCGGGCATCCTCGACGCGGCGGCACGCAGCTTCGCAGTCGCGTTCATCAGTGTGGCCATCAGCCTTGTGGTCGGCTGCATGGGTGCGTACGCGATCACCACGTACCGCGCCGGCGGCACCGCCACCCGATTCGGGCTCCTTGCCGCGCAGATGATTCCGCCCGCCGTGCTGGTCTTTCCGTTCCTGACCATGGCGTATGCGCTTCGCCTGCAGGACAGCCTGGTACCGGTGATCTTCGCGCACCTGAGCTTCGTCGCGCCGGTGGTGACGTGGTTTCTCATCGGCTTCTTCGAGGCGGTGCCGAAGTCCATCGAAGAGCAGGCCCGCGTCGACGGCTTCGGCCGGTTCCGGGCGTTCCTGCTGGTCGTCCTGCCTCAGGTGTTGCCGGGCATCGGGGCGTCGGCGATCTTCGGCTTCACGCTGTCGTGGAACGACATGTTCTACGGCCTGATCCTGGCGCCGGGCAACGCCAAGATCCTGCCGGTGGCGATCGCCGGGTTCAACACCTTCCGCGGAGTGCAGATCGGATCGATGTGCGCGGCGATTTTGATCGCCGTCGTCCCGGTTGTCATCGCGAGCTTCTTTGTTCAGCGCCGCCTGGTCCAGGGCATCAGCGGCGGCGCGGTCAAGACCTAGCACGGCAGGAGAACGAAAACAGGATGGCTACAGTCACTTTCAGTGGTGTGAACAAGGCCTACGGTGACGCTCGCATCGTCCACGACCTCGATCTCGAGATGGCGGACGGCTCGTTCACCGTGTTGGTGGGTCCGTCGGGATGCGGCAAGTCGACGTCGCTTCGGATGCTGGCCGGCCTGGAACCCGTCACCGCAGGCACCATCCGGATCGGCGACAAGGACGTCACCGCGCTCGAACCCAAGGACCGCGACATCGCGATGGTGTTCCAGAACTACGCGCTGTACCCGCACCTGACCGTCGAGCAGAACATCGCCTTTCCACTGCGCGCCAAGAAGATAGCCAAGAAGGAAGCCCGCGATCGAGCCGCGGCCGTCGCCGAGACACTCGGCCTCACCGGTGCGCTGTCGCGAAAGCCCAAGGACCTCAGCGGCGGTCAACAGCAGCGCGTCGCGATCGGCCGGGCGATCATCCGGGAGCCCGCGGTGTTTTTGTTCGACGAGCCGTTGAGCAACCTGGATGCCAAGCTCCGCGTCGAAACCCGCACCGAGCTGTTGCGCATCCAGCGCAGGCTGGGCATCACCTCGCTGTACGTGACCCACGATCAGGAAGAGGCGATGACCCTGTCCGACCGCATGGTCGTGATGAACGAAGGCCGCATCGCGCAGCAGGGCGCCCCGTTGGAGGTCTACACCAAGCCGGCCAGCACCTTCGTCGCCGGCTTCGTCGGAAGCCCCAAGATGAACCTGGTGCCCGGCGTGATCGACGGCGGGACGTTCCGCTCGTCCGACGGCCTGGCACTGCCGGTCGGGAATGTCGCCCGGCACTCGGAGCCGGTGACCGTCGGCTTCCGTCCGGAGCATCTCGTGCTCCACCGGCCCGACGGCGACAACGACTCGCCGCTCGGCTCCACCGGCCGAGTGGCCCTGATAGAGCATCTCGGCCCGCGTGCGATCGTCGCCGTCGAGGCGTCCGGCTGCACGCTGGTCAGCGTTCTCGACATCGCGCAGCTCGGTGATCTCGCCGAAGGCGCCCGGGTGGCGATGTCGGTCCGCGACGGCGGACTGCACGTGTTCGACAAAGCCACCGGCGCCCGCATCGAGTCGTGATGAGCACCGCGGAGTTACTCGACGTCGCGCTGGCGGCCGCCCGCAGCGGGGCGGACGTGCTCGCCGCAGGGGCCCGAGGCGAGCTCCAGATCACCACCAAGGGGGAGCAGGGCAACCTGGTCACGAACGTCGACGTCGCCGCCGAGCATGCGGTGCGCGGTGTGATCGACGCGCGGCGGCCGGCCGACGAGATCACCGGGGAGGAACTGCCTCCCGCCGGACGGCAAACGGCTCAGGTCAGGTGGTCGATCGATCCACTCGACGGAACCACCAACTTCACCAGGGGAATCCCTTACTACGCAACGTGTGTCGGCGCGGTGGATGCCGACGGCCGCTGGCTGGCCGGGGCGGTGGTGGCCCCGGCGCTGGGCAAGACCTACTTCGCGCATCGCGGCGGGGGCGCGTGGCTCGCCGACAGCGGCGGGGTGCGTCGGCTCACCGGCCCCGACGGTCACCGAGGCGCGCGACTGCTCGGCATGGGGTACTCGTACTCCGCCGATGTGCGCCGCGAGCAGTTCACGTTGACGGCGCAGCAGATGCGCGACTACACCGATGCCCGGATCTTCGGTTCGGCGGCGTTGGCGATCTGCGCCGTCGCCGAGGGTGCGATCGACGGGTTCGTCGAAACCGATCTCGCCGAGCATGATTGGGCCGCCGCGGCCGTCATCGCCGAAGAAGCCGGACTTGCGGTCAGCCGGCCGGTGGCGGGGTCGTCGGCAGTGGCAGTCGAGCTGCCGTAGCGCTAGAGACCCAGCGCGCCGTAGGTGCGCCGGACGAACTTCGGCTGCACCGACTGCAGCTTGGCCAGCGAGGTGTTGCCGGCCACCGCCTCGGCCGGCGCGCTCATGTTCGGATAGTTCTGGATCAGGTAGATCAGGATCAGGTCGTTGGCCGGGTCGGCCTGCCACCAGGTTCCGTACGCTCCTGGCCAGCTGAACGTGCCCAGCCCGCCAGGGCCGTACAACTGCCCGGATTTCGCCGGATCGGTCACCACGGACAGGTTCAAGCCGAAGCCACGCCCCACCCAGAACGGCAGACCAAGGAACGGGAACTGCTTCTGCTCCGCGGTGAGGCGGTCGGTACGCATCGACTGCACCGACTCCGGCGACAGGACCCGCACCCCGTCGACGTCACCGCCGCCGAGCAGCATGCGGGCAAAGCGCAGATAGTCGTCGACGGTGGTGACCAGACCGGCCCCGCCCTGAGCGAACCGCGGCTCGGTCACCGGGATGGGCCCCATGGCGTCGTGCTGCAGGCCGGATTCCGGGTCGAGGCGATACATCGTGGCGGCCCGGGCGCGCTTGTCGGGGGAGATGAAGAAGCCGGTGTCGGACATGCCGAGGGGCTCGAAGATCCGCTCAGCGAGGACCGTGTGCAGCGGTTTGCCCTCGATCCGGGAGATCGCGATGCCGAGCACGTCGGTGGCCTGGCTGTAGGTGAGCCGCTCCCCAGGCTGGTGCACCAGCGGCAGCTGGGCGATCTCGGCGAGCCAGTGATCCTGGTCCTGGCGCAGCGACACCCGGCCGTAGGCGCGGCTGATCGGGCCGGCCACCGAGAACACGTAGGCGAGCCCGCTGCGGTGGGTCATCAGGTCGTCGATCGTGATGGCCCGGCGCGCGGGCACCGTGCGGTCCAGCGGGCCGGCCGGGTCCACCAGGACCTGCATGTCGGCCAGCTCGGGCAGCCAGCGGGTGACCGGATCGGTCAGTGTGAGCTTGCCCTCTTCGACCAGCGCCATCGCGGCCGCCACCGTCACCGGCTTGGTCATCGAGGCCACCCGGAAGATCGTGTCGCGCTGCATCGGCAGACCGGCCTCGACATCGCGATACCCGATCTCGTTGACCTGCAGTATGTTTCCCCGCTGCCAGGCCAGGGTGACGGCCCCGGCCAGTAGTCCGGAATCGACTGCCTGCACGACGGAGGTGCGGTTGTCCCCGAGGTTCACCGTAAGAACTCTACTGACGGGCGTGTTTCGGGATCCGCCGGCAAGGGGTGTTAGGCTCCCCGACAGTTCGACATCCTTTAACGATCCGTCCAGAGAGGCGGAGAAGGAGGTCCGGAAAGCTCGTGGGCTCCACCGACCGCGAATTGATGTCCGATGCGGACGTCGGTAGAACCGTTTCCCGCATCGCCCACCAGATCATCGAGAAGACCGCTCTCGACGCCCCCGATGCGCCCCGCGTCATCCTCCTCGGCATCCCGACCCGGGGCGTCACCCTCGCCAACCGGCTGGCCGCCAAGATCCATGAATTCTCCGGCGTCACCGTCGAGCGCGGTGGCCTGGACATCACGCTCTACCGCGACGACCTGGACTTCAAGCCGCCCCGCGCCCTGGAGGAGACCTCCATCCCGGCCGGCGGGATCGACGGCGCCCTGGTGATCCTCGTCGACGACGTGCTCTACACCGGGCGGTCGGTCCGCTCGGCGCTGGACGCCCTGCGCGACATCGGCCGCCCCACCGTGGTGCAGCTGGCGGTCCTGGTCGACCGCGGGCACCGTGAGCTGCCGCTGCGGGCCGACTATGTCGGCAAGAACGTGCCCACGTCACGCAGCGAGAACGTCAAGGTGCGGCTGGTCGAGGACGACGGCGTGGAAGGTATCTGGATCGCACCGCAGGGAGGTCCCGCCAGATGACCATCCGGCATCTACTCTCGGCGGGCGACCTGACCCGCGACGAGGCCACCGCCATCCTGGACAACGCCGACCGGTTCCGGCAGGCGCTGCTCGGACGCGAGGTCAAGAAGCTGCCGACCCTGCGCGGGCGCACGATCATCACGATGTTCTACGAGAACTCCACCCGCACCCGGGTGTCGTTCGAGGTGGCAGGCAAGTGGATGAGCGCCGACGTGATCAACGTCAGCGCCTCGGGGTCCTCGGTGGCCAAGGGTGAATCGTTGCGGGACACCGCGCTGACGCTGCGCGCCGCCGGCGCCGACGCGCTGATCATCCGGCACCCCGCCTCGGGGGCGGCCCAGCAGCTGGCGGAGTGGACGGCCGAGGAGCCGGCACCGGGCCTTGCCCAGGGGGCAGGAGCGGAGCGACTCGGGGGAGGACCGTCGGTGATCAACGCCGGCGACGGCACACACGAACATCCCACCCAGGCGCTGCTCGACGCGCTGACGCTGCGCCAGCGCCTCGGTGACATCGAGGGCCGCCGGGTGGTGATCGTCGGCGACATCCTGCACAGCCGGGTGGCGCGGTCGAACGTGTCGCTGCTGGCCACATTGGGCGCCGAGGTGGTGCTGGTCTCGCCACCGACGCTGCTGCCGGTCGGGGTTTCCGACTGGCCGGTGACGGTGTCGCACGACCTGGACGCCGAGCTGCCCGGCGCCGACGCGGTGATGATGCTGCGGGTGCAGGCCGAACGGATGAACGGCGGGTTCTTCCCCTCCGAGCGCGAGTACTCCATCCGCTACGGGCTGTCCGATCGCAGGCAGGCGGTGCTGCCCGGGCATGCCGTGGTGCTGCACCCCGGCCCGATGCTGCGCGGTATGGAGATTTCCTACGCGGTGGCGGATTCATCGCAATCGGCTGTGCTGCAACAGGTTTCCAACGGTGTGCACGTGCGGATGGCGGTGCTGTTCCATCTGCTGGTCGGCACGGACGAGGCGGTGAGCGTATGAGCGTGTTGATCCGCGGTGTGCGGCTCTACGGCGAAGGCGACCAGGTAGACGTCCTGGTGACCGACGGCCAGATCGCCGAGATCGGCCCCACGCTGGCGGTCCCGGATGATGCCGACGTGATCGACGCCACCGGCCAGGTGCTGCTGCCCGGCTTCGTCGACCTGCATACCCACCTGCGTGAGCCGGGCCGCGAGTACGCCGAGGACATCGAAACCGGTTCGGCCGCCGCGGCTCTGGGCGGTTACACCGCGGTGTTCGCGATGGCCAACACCGACCCGGTGGCCGACAGCCCGGTGGTGACCGACCACGTGTGGCGGCGCGGTCAGCAGGTCGGCCTGGTCGACGTGCACCCGGTGGGAGCGGTCACCGTGGGGCTGCAGGGCAAGCAACTCACCGAGATGGGCCTGATGGCCGGCGGGGTCGCCCAGGTCAAGTTGTTCTCCGACGACGGTGTGTGCGTGGATGATCCGCTGGTGATGCGCCGAGCGTTGGAGTACGCCACCGGCCTGGGCGTGCTGATCGCCCAGCACGCCGAGGAGCCCCGCCTCACCGTCGGCGCCGTCGCGCACGAAGGCCCCAACGCCGCGCGACTCGGCCTGGCCGGCTGGCCGCGGGCAGCCGAGGAATCGATCGTCGCCCGTGACGCGCTGCTGGCCCGCGACGCCGGTGCTCGGGTCCACATCTGCCATGCGTCCACCGCCGGAACGGTCGAGATCATCAAATGGGCCAAGCAGCAGGGCATTTCGATCACAGCCGAAGTCACCCCGCATCACCTGCTGCTCGACGACAGCAGGCTGGCCAGCTACGACGGGGTGAACCGGGTGAACCCGCCGCTGCGCGAGGTCGCCGACGCCCAAGCCTTGCGCCAGGCGCTGGCCGACGGGGTGCTCGACTGTGTGGCCACCGATCACGCCCCGCACGCCGAACACGAGAAGTGCTGTGAATTCTCCCGGGCCCGGCCCGGCATGCTCGGTCTGCAGACCGCGCTGTCGGTGGTCGTCGAGACCATGGTGCAGACCGGCCTGCTGGACTGGCGCGGCGTCGCACGGGTGATGAGCGAGAACCCGGCCCGCATCGTCGGTCTCGATGACCAGGGCCGCCCGCTGGAGATCGGGGAGCCGGCCAACCTCGTCGTCGTCGACCCCGACACCACCTGGGTGGTCGAGGGCACCGAATTGGCCAGCCGCTCGGCCAACACCCCGTTCGCCGCGATGACGTTGCCTGCCACGGTCACCGCGACCCTGCTGCGCGGTGTGGTCACGGCGCGGGACGGGAAGAGCCCCGCATGAACACCGGTACGGCGATCGGATCGTTCGTCTTCGCGTTCGTGATCGTCGTGATCATCGGTGTGCTGATCGGCCGGATGCTGCGTGGCTGGAAGCAACGGGCCCGCCGGCAGATGGACCTGCTCGGCGAATTGCCAGCCCTGCCGGACCTACTGGGCTCGGCCACCGTCGCGCCGACCCGCGGCCTCTATGTCGGCAGTACGCTGGCACCGAATTGGCTGGAACGCATCGCAGCCGGTGACCTGGGCTACCGGTCCAAAGCGGTATTGACCCGCTACCCCGAGGGCATCCTGCTCGAGCGCTCCGGCGCGACGCCGATCTGGATCCCGCAAGACGCCATCACCGCCATCCGCACCGAGCGCGGACTGGCGGGCAAGGTCATCCCCGGTGGCCGCAACAAGACCGACTCGCCGGCAGGCATTCTGGCGATTCGGTGGCGGCTGCCATCAGGCACTGAGATCGATACGGGCTTTCGCGGCGACGACCGCCGCGACTACGCCCGGTGGACGACAACAGGAGAAGCAGCGTGACGGGTAAAGCCCATCTGGTACTGGAGGACGGGCGGGTCTACACCGGTACCGAATTCGGTGCTGTCGGACAGACTCTCGGTGAGGCGGTGTTCTCCACCGGAATGTCGGGCTATCAGGAGACCCTCACCGATCCCAGCTACCACCGCCAGATCGTGGTGGCCACCGCCCCGCAGATCGGCAACACCGGCTGGAACCACGAGGACGCCGAGAGTCGCGGCGACAAGATCTGGGTGGCCGGCTACGTCGTGCGTGACCCGTCGCCGCGCCCCTCGAACTGGCGCGCCACCGGGACACTCGACGACGAACTCACCCGGCAGGGCATCGTCGGGATCGCAGGCATCGACACCCGCGCGGTGGTGCGCCACCTGCGCACCCGCGGCTCGATGAAGGCAGGCGTGTTCTCCGGCCCGGCGCTCGCAGACACCGAGGAACTGCTGAGCCGGGTCCGCAACCAGCCCTCGATGCTGGGCGCCGACCTGGCCGGCCAAGTCTCGACCGACGCGGTGTACACGGTCGAACCTGAAGGGGCGCAACGGTTCACGGTCGCGGCCATCGACCTCGGCATCAAGACCAACACCCCACGCAACTTCGCCAAGCGGGGGATCGCCACCCACGTGCTGCCCGCCGGGGCGACGTTCGAGCAGATCGCCGACCTGCGGCCGGACGGGGTGTTCCTGTCCAACGGGCCCGGCGACCCGGCGACCGCCGACCACATCGTGGAGGTCACCCGTGCGGTGCTCGGTGCCGGAATCCCGCTGTTCGGCATCTGCTTCGGCAACCAGATCCTCGGCCGGGCACTGGGCCGGTCCACCTACAAGATGGTGTTCGGGCACCGCGGCATCAACGTGCCGGTGATCGACCACCAGACCGGCACCGTCGCGATCACGGCGCAGAACCACGGCTTCGCGCTGGAAGGTGAAGCCGGCGAACGATTCGACACGGACTTCGGGCCGGCCATGGTCAGTCACACCTGTGCCAACGACGGCGTCGTCGAGGGCATCAAACTCGTTGACGGACGGGCGTTCTCGGTGCAGTACCACCCGGAGGCCGCGGCCGGACCACATGACGCGAACTACCTGTTCGACCAATTCATCGACCTGATGGCGGGGGAGAAGTAGATGCCACGTCGCGACGACCTGAAGCACATTCTGGTCATCGGCTCCGGCCCGATCCTGATCGGGCAGGCAGCCGAGTTCGACTACTCCGGCACCCAGGCCTGCCGCGTGCTGCGCGCCGAAGGTCTCGAGGTCACCCTGATCAACTCCAATCCGGCGACGATCATGACCGACCCGGAGTACGCCGACCACACCTACGTCGAACCGATCACCCCGGCGTTCGTCGAGAAGGTGATCGCCCAGCAGGCGGCGCGCGGCAACAAGATCGACGCCGTGCTGGCCACCCTGGGCGGCCAGACCGCGCTGAACACCGCGGTTGCGCTGTACGAGAACGGCGCGCTGGAGCGCTACAACGTCGAGATGATCGGCGCCGACTTCGACGCCATTCAGCGTGGCGAGGACCGGCAGAAGTTCAAGGACATCGTCGCGAAAGTCGGTGGCGAATCGGCGAAGTCGCGGGTCTGCTACACCATGGCCGAGGTCCGGGATACCGTCGCCGAGCTCGGACTGCCAGTGGTCGTGCGGCCCTCGTTCACCATGGGTGGCCTGGGGTCGGGCATGGCGTACTCGGTCGAGGACGTCGAGCGGATGGCTGGTGACGGGCTGGCCGCATCGCCCACCGCCAACGTGCTGATCGAGGAATCGATCTACGGCTGGAAGGAATTCGAGCTCGAGCTGATGCGCGACCACCACGACAACGTGGTGGTGGTGTGCTCGATCGAGAACTTCGACCCGATGGGCGTGCACACCGGCGACTCGGTGACCGTCGCGCCCGCGATGACGCTGACCGACCGCGAATACCAGGTCATGCGGGATCTGGGTATCGCGATCCTGCGTGAAGTCGGCGTCGACACCGGCGGCTGCAACATCCAGTTCGCGGTGGACCCGAAAGACGGCCGGCTCATCGTCATCGAGATGAACCCGCGGGTGTCGCGGTCCAGTGCGCTGGCGTCGAAGGCCACCGGATTCCCGATCGCCAAGATCGCCGCCAAGCTGGCGATCGGCTACACCCTCGACGAGATCGTCAACGACATCACCAAGGAGACCCCGGCCTGCTTCGAGCCGACGCTGGACTACGTGGTGGTCAAGGCGCCTCGGTTCGCGTTCGAGAAGTTCCCCGGCGCCGACCCGACGCTCACCACCACGATGAAGTCGGTCGGCGAGGCGATGTCGTTGGGCCGCAACTTCGTCGAGGCGCTCGGCAAGGTCATGCGCTCGCTGGAGACCACCCGCGCCGGGTTCTGGACCGGGCGCGACGACGACGGCGCGGTGGACGAGGTACTGGGCCGGCTGCGCACCCCGACCGAGGGCCGGCTCTACGACATCGAGCTGGCGCTGCGCCTCGGCGCCAGTGTCGAAGACACCGCGGCAGCCTCCGGAGTCGACCCCTGGTTCGTCGACCAGATCGCCGGCCTGGTGGCATTGCGCCAGGAGCTGATCGACGCCCCGGTCCTCGACGAGGACCTGCTACGCCGGGCCAAACACAGCGGACTGTCGGACCGCCAGATCTCCTCGCTGCGCACCGAATTGGCCGGGGAAGCCGGGGTCCGGGCGCTGCGCCGGCGCCTCGGCATCCATCCGGTGTTCAAGACCGTCGACACCTGTGCGGCCGAGTTCGAGGCCAAGACCCCGTACCACTACTCCAGCTACGAGCTGGATCCCGCGGCCGAGACCGAGGTGGCCCCGCAGACCGAGCGGCCGAAGGTGCTGATCCTCGGTTCCGGGCCCAACCGGATCGGGCAGGGTATCGAGTTCGACTACAGCTGCGTGCACGCCGCGACGACGCTGAGCGAGGCCGGCTTCGAGACCGTGATGGTCAACTGCAACCCGGAGACGGTGTCGACCGACTACGACACCGCCGACCGGCTGTACTTCGAACCGCTCACCTTCGAGGACGTCCTCGAGGTGTACCACGCCGAATCGCAGTCCGGACTGGGCGGCCCGGGCGTGGTCGGGGTGATCGTGCAGCTCGGCGGGCAGACCCCGCTGGGGCTTGCGCAGCGGCTTGCCGACGCCGGGGTGCCGATCGTCGGGACCAGGCCCGAGGCCATCGACCTGGCCGAGGACCGCGGGCGCTTCGGGCAGGTGCTGCACGAAGCCGGCCTGCCCGCACCGAAATTCGGCACCGCCACCAGCTTCGAGCAGGCTCGCGACATCGCGGCCAGGATCGGCTATCCGGTGCTGGTGCGGCCGTCCTATGTGCTGGGCGGACGCGGCATGGAGATCGTGTACGACGAGAAGACGTTGCACGGCTACATCACCCGCGCCACCCAACTCTCACCCGAACATCCGGTCCTGGTCGACCGGTTCCTCGAAGACGCCATCGAGATCGACGTCGACGCGCTCTGTGACGGCACCGAGGTCTACATCGGCGGCGTGATGGAGCACATCGAAGAGGCAGGCATCCACTCCGGTGACTCGGCGTGCGCGCTGCCGCCGGTGACGCTGGGCCGCAGCGACATCGAGGCGGTGCGCCGCGCCACCGAGGCGATCGCCCACGGTGTGGGGGTGGTCGGCCTGCTCAACGTGCAGTACGCGCTCAAGGATGATGTCCTCTACGTCTTGGAGGCCAACCCGCGGGCCAGCCGCACCGTGCCGTTCGTCTCGAAGGCCACCGCGGTGCCGCTGGCCAAGGCGTGCGCACGAGTCATGCTGGGCGCCAGCATCTCCCAGCTCCGCGGGGAAGGGGTGCTGGCCGCCACCGGCGACGGCGCCACCCCGGCGCCGAACGCGCCGATCGCGGTCAAGGAAGCGGTGCTGCCGTTCCACCGGTTCCGCAAGGCCGACGGCACCGGCATCGACTCGCTGCTCGGACCGGAGATGAAGTCCACCGGCGAGGTGATGGGCATCGACCGCGACTTCGGAAGCGCGTTCGCCAAGAGCCAGACCGCCGCCTACGGATCGCTGCCCAGCACCGGCACGATCTTCGTGTCGGTGGCCAACCGGGACAAGCGTTCGCTGGTCTTCCCGGTCAAGCGCCTCGCCGACCTCGGCTTCCGCGTGCTGGCCACCGAGGGAACCGCGGAGATGTTGCGGCGCAACGGAATTCCGTGCGACGTCGTGCGCAAGCATTTCGAGGAACCAGGGGACGGCCGCCCGGCGATGTCGGCGGTGGACGCCATCCTCGCCGGCGACGTCAACATGGTGATCAACACCCCGTACGGCAACTCCGGGCCGCGCATCGACGGTTACGAGATCCGCTCGGCCGCGGTGTCGATGAACGTCCCGTGCATCACCACGGTGCAGGGCGCCTCGGCGGCGGTGCAGGGCATCGAGGCCGGTATCCGCGATGACATCGACGTGCGCTCGCTGCAGGAACTGCACGCCGCGCTGGGTCATGACTGAGATGTGCCGATGACCGAGACCTTCGGCGTCCGGCTGGCCGCGGCGATCGCCGAGCGCGGTCCGCTGTGCCTGGGCATCGACCCGCACCCGGAGCTGCTGCGCGCCTGGGATCTACCGGTCAGCGCCGACGGCCTGGCCCGGTTCAGCGAGAACTGCGTGCAGGCGTATGCCGGATTCGCGATCGTCAAACCACAGGTGGCGTTCTTCGAGGCTTACGGCTCAGCGGGTTTCGCGGTCCTCGAGACCACGATCGCCGCGCTGCGGGAGGCGGGTGTGCTGGTGCTCGCCGACGCCAAGCGCGGCGACATCGGGTCGACGATGGCGGCGTACGCGCAGGCCTGGGCCGGCGACGGTCCGCTGGCCGCCGACGCGGTCACCGCCTCGCCCTACCTCGGGTTCGGCTCGCTGCACCCGCTTTTGGAGCTGGCCGCGACCAACGGCCGCGGCGTGTTCGTGCTCGCCGCGACGTCCAACCCCGAAGGCGCCTCGGTGCAGCGCGCCATGACCGGGCAGCGCACCGTCGCGCAGGCGATCGTCGACGAGGCGGCTGCGATCAACCGAGCCGACCAGCCGCAACTGGGCTCGGTCGGCGTCGTGGTCGGCGCCACGCTGGATGTGGTGCCCGACCTCAGTGAGCTCGGCGGGCCGGTGCTGGTGCCCGGCGTCGGCGCCCAGGGCGGACGCCCCGAGACCCTCGGCGGTCTCGGGGGCGCCCTACCCGGGCAGGTGCTGCCCGCGGTGAGCCGGGAGGTCCTGCGCGCCGGACCGGCCGTCGCCGCGATTCGGGCGGCGGCCGACCAGCTGCGTGACCAGGTGGCGTATCTGGCCTAGAGCGGGATCCACACCCCGAACAGCCAGAATCCCCAGGCCTGGTAGCCCCGGTCGAACACCGGGCTGACCCAGTTGCCGTTGTAGTTGAACGGCTGATGATCCCACCGGCCCTGGTCGATCCCGCGCCAGCCGAGGTCGCGCGGCGGCGGGCCGGGCCGCCAGCCGCGGTCGTCGTCGCCGCGCCATTGCGGGCCGCCAGGCCCGCTACCAGGGCCGCCACGCCAGTCCGCCGGGCCGGGGCCGCGGCGATCACCTCCGGGGCCGTCAGGGCCGCGCTGGCCGGGTCCTTGGCAACCCTGGAAACCGCACTGGCCTGGGCCTTGGCCTGGTCCGGGGCCCGGACCGGGATCGGCCAGCGCCGGCGCCGCTCCCACCGTGAGCCCCGCGATGGTGATCCCAACTGCCAGTGCGGCAGCCCGGGTGGAATGTGTGATGGACATGGCACGCCCCTTCGAGGGTCGAATTTCTCGCTGAACACCCCGACATCCACCACGTTAGGTAGCTGGGCTATGCAAAATCTTTCGCTCAGCTATGTGTGCGGTAAGCGCGCGGACGGGTGCGTCTCGACACGCCCGACACGCCGCGACCTGCCTGTGAGGTGAAATTCGGACCCGGCTCACCCCGTCGGACGGGTGTCCGGTCTACGGCGAACCACCGGTTAGTGGAGAACATGCAGGTCGCAGCGCATTTTCCGGCCGGATCGCGAAGATCGGCGCGTCGTCGCGCAGCGGGCGGACGGCTGTCCCGACAGCTGTCCGAACAAGGTGATCTTGTGCCATATCCTGCGGCTTTGCATCGGTAATCAGGGGGTGGGGTTAGATTTCGTCAGAGAGCGTGGGTACGGTCGGCGTCGCTGGCTGAAGTACCCGGCCCAGGCAAAACAATGATGGTGATGAGACGGAGGAACCCGTGGCCCTTCCCCAGTTGACCGACGAGCAGCGTGCAGCCGCGTTGGAGAAGGCTGCTGCCGCGCGTCGCGCACGAGCTGAGCTCAAGGATCGGCTCAAGCGTGGTGGCACCAACCTCAAGCAGGTGCTCAAGGACGCTGAGACCGACGAGGTCCTCGGCAAGATGAAGGTTTCCGCACTGCTGGAAGCCCTGCCCAAGGTGGGCAAGGTCAAGGCGCAGGAAATCATGACCGAGCTCGAGATCGCCCCGACCCGCCGCCTGCGCGGACTCGGCGATCGGCAGCGCAAGGCACTGCTGGAAAAGTTCGACTTCACCGCTGACTAGACAGTCGGTGAATGCCGGCGGAGGGCCGGACAGCGCGGGCGCTACGCCCGACCACCGCGGCCGTGGCCGAGTGGTGGTGCTGTCCGGGCCATCCGGGGTAGGGAAGTCGACGATCGTCCGTTGCCTGCGTGAGCAAGTACCCGACCTGCACTTCAGCGTGTCGGCCACCACCCGGGCCCGGCGCCCGGGTGAGGTGGACGGGGTCGACTACCACTTCGTCACCCCCGCACGTTTTCAGCAGCTGATCGACGACGGTGAGCTGCTCGAATGGGCAGAGATCCACAATGGTCTGCAACGGTCCGGCACGCTGGCCGCGCCGGTGGCCGAGGCCGCCGCGACCGGTCACCCGGTTCTGATCGAGGTCGACCTGGCCGGTGCCGAGGCCGTGAAACGGGCGATGCCGGAGGCGCTGACCGTGTTCCTGGCGCCGCCCAGCTGGGAGGCCCTCGAACAGCGATTGGCCGGTCGGGGTACCGAAACCCAGGAGCACGTGGAGCGTCGGCTGGCCACCGCCCGGGCCGAGCTCGCAGCTCAGGGCCGGTTCGACGTGGTTGTCGTGAACAGCCAATTGGAGTCGGCCTGCGCCGAATTGGTATCCTTGCTGGTGGGCCGCGAAGATTCATGACAATTCAGCCCCCGCAGCCGGCGTGAGACACCGCCTCATCAGACCGAGTCAGACCCACAATCCGCCAGGAAGAAGTTCTACGTGACGCAAGCCAGCACGGATCACTACGATCCGGCCCCGGGTGCCGCAACCGCCTATGACACACCGTTGGGCATCACCAACCCGCCCATCGACGAGTTGCTGGACCGGGTGTCGAGCAAGTACGCGCTGGTGATCTATGCGGCCAAGCGTGCCCGGCAGATCAACGACTACTACAACCAGCTCGGTGACGGCATCCTCGAATACGTCGGCCCGCTGGTCGAGCCCGGCCTCCAGGAGAAGCCGCTGTCGATCTCGATGCGCGAGATCCACGGCGACCTGCTCGAGCACACCGAAGGCGAGTAGCCCAGCAGCCCGGGCCAGTTGATGAACCGCAAGCGGATCATCGTCGGCGTCGCCGGAGGCATCGCCGCATACAAGGCGTGTTCGGTCGTTCGCCAGCTCAGCGAGGCCGGTCACGACGTCCGCGTCATCCCCACCGAATCAGCCTTGCGGTTCGTCGGCGCCGCCACGTTCGAGGCCCTGTCCGGGCATCCGGTTCACACCGGCGTCTTCGAAGACGTCGACGAAGTTCCGCACGTCCGGCTCGGGCAGGAAGCCGACCTCGTCGTCGTCGCGCCGGCCACCGCCGATCTGCTGGCCCGCGCCGTCTCCGGCCGTGCCGACGACCTGCTGACCGCGACTCTGCTCACGGCCCGCTGCCCGGTGCTGTTCGCGCCGGCCATGCACACCGAGATGTGGCTGCATCCGGCCACCGTCGCCAACGTGGAGATGCTGCGCCGCCGCGGGGCGGTGGTGCTGGAACCGGCATCCGGGCGACTCACCGGCGCCGACACCGGCCCGGGACGGCTGCCCGAGCCGGAGGAGATCACCACTTTCGCCGAACTTCTGCTGGCCCGCGCCGACGCGATGCCGTTCGACCTCAGCGGTGTCAAACTCCTGGTGAGTGCGGGTGGCACCCGCGAGGCGATCGACCCGGTCCGCTTCATCGGCAACCGCAGCTCCGGCAAGCAGGGGTACGCCGTGGCCAGGGTCGCCGCCCAGCGCGGTGCCGACGTCACGCTGATCGCCGGCAACACCGCCGGGCTCGCCGACCCCGCCGGCGTACACGTCCTGCACATCACGTCCGCCGCGCAGCTGCACGAGGCCGTCACCAAGCACGCGCCGGACGCCCACGTTCTCGTGATGGCCGCCGCCGTCGCCGACTTCCGGCCCGCCCACGTGGAGGCCAGCAAGATCAAGAAGAAGCCCGATGTGGTGGATGCGCCCGCTATCGAGTTGGTGCGTACCGACGACGTGCTGGCCGGGGCGGTGCGTCAGCGTACCGACGGGCAGCTGCCCAACATGCGGGCCATCGTCGGCTTCGCCGCCGAAACCGGCGACAGAGAAGGTGATGTGCTGTTCCACGCCCGCGCCAAGCTGTCCCGCAAAGGCTGCGATCTGCTCGTCGTCAACGCGGTCGGTGAGGGGCGGGCATTCGAGGTGGACAACAACGATGGATGGTTGTTGAGCGCCGACGGCACCGAGTTTGCGTTGGAACACGGGTCGAAGACGCTGATGGCAAGCCGTATCGTGGACGCGATCGCGATGCTCCTGCGGCGCGAGGCCTAGCTTCGCAAGATAACGAAATGTGCGCATAAGCCTTGCGCGGGACGTACCGTGCCGGTTTGGTCTGTCAGGGGCGAATATATGATTCGCCGAACTAAGTTCTTGAAAGGAAAACACTGTGAGCACAGGTCGGCTGTTTACCAGCGAGTCGGTCACCGAAGGACACCCCGACAAGATCTGTGACGCCATCAGCGACTCGATTCTCGACTCGCTGCTTGCCGCGGACCCGAAGTCCCGCGTCGCGGTGGAGACCGCTGTCACCACCGGCCAAGTGCACGTCATCGGCGAGGTGACCACGTCGGCCAAGGAAGCGTTCGCCGACATCAACGACACCGTGCGCAAGCGCATTCTGGACATCGGCTACGACTCCTCGGAGAAGGGCTTCGACGGCGAGACCGCCGGCGTCAACATCGGCATCGGCCGGCAGTCGCCCGACATCGCCCAGGGCGTGGACACCGCTCACGAGACCCGCGTCGAGGGGGCCGGCGACCCGCTGGATCTGCAGGGCGCGGGCGACCAGGGGCTGATGTTCGGCTACGCCATCAAGGACACCCCGGAGCTCATGCCGCTGCCGATCGCGCTGGCGCACCGGCTGGCCCGCCGGCTGACCGAGGTACGAAAGAGCGGCGTGCTGGACTACCTGCGCCCCGACGGCAAGACCCAGGTCACCGTGCAGTACGAGGGCACCACCCCGGTGCGACTGGACACCGTCGTGCTCTCCACGCAGCACGCCGCAGGCATCGACCTGGAGAACACCCTGGCCCCGGACATCCGGGAGAAGGTGGTCAACACCGTGCTGGCCGATCTCGGCCACGACACCATGGACACCTCGGACTTCCGGCTGCTGGTGAATCCGACCGGAAAGTTCGTGCTCGGCGGCCCGATGGGTGACGCCGGCCTGACCGGCCGCAAGATCATCGTCGACACCTACGGCGGCTGGGCCCGCCACGGCGGCGGTGCGTTCTCCGGCAAGGACCCGTCAAAGGTGGACCGCTCGGCCGCGTACGCGATGCGCTGGGTGGCCAAGAACGTCGTCGCCGCCGGCCTGGCCGAGCGGGTCGAGGTGCAGGTCGCCTACGCCATCGGCAAGGCCGCCCCGGTGGGCCTGTTCGTCGAGACCTTCGGCTCCGAGACCGTCGACCCGGCCCGCATCGAGAAGGCCATCACCGCGGTGTTCGACCTGCGCCCGGGCGCCATCGTGCGCGACCTGGACCTGCTGCGCCCGATCTACGCGCCGACCGCCGCCTACGGCCACTTCGGTCGCACCGATATCGACCTGCCGTGGGAGCGGCTGGACAAGGTCGACGACCTGAAGAACTCGGTCTAGCCGCCTGCGCGCTAGATGACGAACCCGCCGTCGACGTTCCACGTGGTGCCGGTGACGTAGCCGGCCTCCGGCGACGCCAGATAGGCGACCGCACTGGCGATATCGCGAGGCTGCCCGTAGCGCCCGACGGCGATGAAGGGCCGCACCTGGTCGGAGAATCCGCCGACCTCGGGATTCATGTCGGTGGCCACCGGTCCGGGCTGGATGGTGTTGATCGTGATACCGCGCGGCCCGAGCTCGCGGACCAGGCCGCGGCTGAGGCCCGCGACGGCCGCCTTCGTCAGCGCGTACACGGCCAGCCCGTTCATCGGCACCCGGTCGGCGTTGACGCTGCCGATGGTGATGATCCGCCCGCCCTCGCCCAGATGCGGGACCGCCCGCTGGATCGCGGCGTAGACACCGCGCACGTTGACCGCGAGCAACCGGTCGAACTCCTCGAGCGGAAAGTCCTCGATCAGGCCGGCGGAGGCGATACCGGCGTTGTTGACCAGGATGTCCAGCCCGCCAAGGGCCGCGACGGTTTCGTCGACCGCGGCGGTGACGGCGGCCGGGTCGGCGCTGTCGGCCTGGATCGCGACGACCTTGCCCCCCTCGGCGACCAGTTCGTCAGCCAGGGCCTGAGCCGTCTGGGCCGACGATTGGTAGGTGAACGCCACCGCGGCGCCGTCGGCGACCAGGCGCCGCACGATCTCGGCGCCGATGCCGCGCGAGCCGCCGGTGACCAGTGCGCGCCGGCCGGCCAGGGGTGTGGTCATGGGGTTCCTCCGTTACGTCGTCCAGCTGTTGGAATGCCAAACCAGAACAAGTAGCGCAGGCCCGAGATCATTCCGCCGGGGCAGCCAACCGGGTCGGCGACGATCGGCCGCGCAGCACCACCTCGTCGCCCAAAGTCCAGAAGCGCTGTTCGGCGGCGTCGGCGGCGTCCAGGGCAGCAGCCGACGCCAGCACGCCGGCGCCGGTCTTCTTGGCCATCTCGCACAGCCGGGAGGCCTCGTGCACCGGGTCGCCGATCACGGTGTACTCGAAACGGTGGTGGGACCCGATGTTGCCGGCCACCACGATGCCGGCCGCCACTCCGATGCCCACCGAGATGTCCGGCACGTCGCGGCGCAGGCGATCGGCGATCGCCCGGGCGGCGGCCAGCGCGTTGGTCTCGGGGTGTTCCTGCGCGACCGGTGCGCCGAACACCGCCAGTGCGCCGTCGCCTTCGAATTTGTTGATCAGCCCGCCGCAGAGCTCGACCTCGTCGACCACCACGCCGAAGAATTCGTTGAGCAACTCGACGACCTGGACCGGCGGCCGGCTGCCCACCACCTCAGTCGATCCGACGATGTCGACGAATAGCACTGCGGCCGAACACTCTTCGCCGCCGAGGTTGATGTTGCGCTTTTCGGCGGCCAGTGCGACATCGCGCCCGACGTGGCGGCCGAACAGATCCCGGACCCGGTCGCGCTCGCGTAGTCCCTCGACCATCCGGTTGAAGCCGCGCTGCAGTTCACCGAGTTCGGTGCCGTCGAACACCACCACGTGGGTGTCGAGATCCCCGTCCTCGACCCGCTGCATCGCCGCGCGCACGACCTGAACCGGCGTGGCGATCAACCAGGAGGCGATCAGGATCAGGATGAAGCCGAAAATCGCTGCGGCACCGGCCAAGAGCAACACCGCCACCGACAGCTGGGTCACCGTCATATTGCGCAGTGTCAGGGTGAAACCCGCGGCAAGCGCGATCCCGATGACGGGCACGCAGGACCCCAGCACCCACGCCATGATCGTGCGACCCAGCACTCCAGGGCCGCCACGGTGCTCGGGTGTGCCGGTCTCGAGCGCTTGAGCCGCGACCGGACGCAAGGCGAATTCGGTGAAGAAATAACAACTCGCCGACACCACGATCCCGCTGAACGTGATCCCGAACAGCATCTTGGGGATGTATCCGGTGTCGACCATGCCGTACAGAGTGGTCAGCAGGGCCGCGCCAACACCCCAGAGCACCAACGGGATAACGGTCAGCTGCCAGGGGGCGCGGAAAGTGTTGCGCTGATCGCGCGCGGTGGGCGAGCGATCCTCGATCGACCACCGCAATGCGTCGAGGACGCGGCGGGTGGCCCACACCCAGCCGACGATCACCGCGACGACCACGTAGGCGGGAGCCACCACAGTCGTGATCACGTGGGCGCGGCCGGCGAAAATGTTGGGCACCGGGATGGCGACCGTGATCACCGACATCGCGACGGCGACGCCGATGAGGTTGGCCACCACCACGAAGACCGTGAGGATCACCTGGATCCGGATGCGCCGGCGGCGCTGACTTTCCGAGACCCGTCCGAGCAGCCACGAGCCGTACTCCGGGGTGGCCTGGGCCTGGGTGCTCTGTTGGGTGAGCCACTCCAGGACGCGGTGAGTTCGTTGGACCGGCATCAAACAGTCAGCCCGGCCGTCGAGTCATAACGGCCGGGCTGTACTGGTGAGGCGGAGTTGATCAGCCGACGAACTGGTCGAACGCCCACTGATACTGCGGCGGGATGACCTGGACGCCGCACTGCTTCTGCAGCGTGCCCAGCGGAGCCAGCAGTGCGGTGAACTCCTGGTACTCCTGCGGGTTCGACTGGGCGTAGGCCTGCAGGGTGGCGGAGGCCTGAGCGCGCGGCTGCAGGGCCGCGGTCATCAGCATCCGCTGCCCGTCCGGGTGCGTGTTGAGGTAGCCCTGGATCGCGCCCTGAGACTGGGCGACCTGGGCATCGACGGCGGGCTTGCTGCAGTCCGGCGCCGCGACGGCGGCCGGAGCGGCGATGACGGCGGATGCCAGACCGACCGCGACGGCGCCGAGACAGATGCCGAGCGTGCGCCGGGTGCCGGCGGCTTCAGCAATGTTCATGGGGTAGATCCTCCCGATTGTGGCGATTGGTGCCATTGTGGCCTGTCCGGACGGTCCCGACAAGGTTGCTGCTAGCCGTGCGTTTTCGTCCGCTCAGGCGTGCAACGCTGCGCGCAGAGCGGCTAATCCACGGTCGGCCGCCTCAGTGGCGGCCGGCACCACCCCGGCGTAACCGAGGTAGCCGTGCACCAATGTGTCGGCCAAATGCAGCTCGACCGTTACACCCGCGGCCGCCAACAACTCGGCGTAGCGGGCGCCGTCGTCGCGCAGCGGGTCGTGCCCGGCGACGGCGACGTATGCCGGGGGTAGACCGGAGAGGTCGGCGGCGCGGCCCGGCGCCAGGGCGGCCGGCGGGTCGGTCAGGTCGACGTGGCCGGCATACCACCTGGTGAACGCCTCGATCGCGGCATTGTCGAGAACCGGTGCGCCGGCGTTCTCGGTGAACGACGGCAGCGAGTTGTCCCACATCGTCGACGGGTACCAGAGCAGCTGGAACGCGATCGGCGGGCCGCCGTTGTCCCGGGCCAGCTGCGCCACGACCGCCGACAGCGTGCCGCCCGCGGAGTCGCCGGCCACCGCGAGCCGCGAGCCGTCCGCGCCGAAGCGATCGGCGTTGTCGGCCACCCATCGGGTGGCCGCCCAGACGTCGTCGACCGCGGCCGGGTAGGGATGCTCCGGGGCCAGTCGATAGTCGACCGACACCACCAGCGTGCCCGCGGCGACGGCGTGTTCGCGGGCCGTGCCGTCGTGGGTGTCCAGGTCACCGACGGCGAAACCGCCGCCATGGAAGTACATGGTCACCGGCGGATCACTCACACCGTCCGGCCAGTAGACCCGGACCGGAATCGGGCCCGCCGGGCCGTCGATCTGGTGGTTCTCCACCCGCAAATCCGGGTGCACGGGGCGGCGCGGGAGATCACGCAGCCGGCGACGCGCCTCGTCGATGCCGCCGTCGACGGTCAACTGGAAAGGCACCGCGTCCAGTACCTTCTGCAGGATGGCATCGACCGGCGGTTTGTCCGAGCTGGGCATTAAATCACCGTACTTACGCACCCTGACAACCTGGTGGGCGGCCGGTGTCGCGGTCGCGGTCGGCTACGGCGTCTTCCTAGCGGTCGAGGCGCTGCGGCTGCCTGCCAACGCCGAGCTCACCGGCCAATTTCCCGGCCAGCCCGTCGTCAAGGCGCTGATGGCTGTGCTGCTGGCGGTGGCTGCGCTCTGGCACCCGATCGTCCGGGAGCGGCGCTGGCTGCTGGCGGCCCTTCTGTTCTCGGCGGGCGGTGACTTCTTCCTGGCGATGCCCTGGTGGCAGCCGTCGTTCGTGCTGGGCCTCGGCTCGTTCCTGGTGGCCCACCTTTGTTTCCTGGGTGCGCTGCTGCCGCTGCGGGGTACCAGCCGGCCGCGCACGGTCGTGTGCGCCGTCGTGGTCATCGCCTGCGTGAGTTTGCTGATCTGGTTCTGGCCGAGCCTGGTGGCCGATGGGCTGACCATCCCTGTCCTCGTCTATATGGCGGTGCTGGCCGCGATGGTGTGTTCGGCGTTGTTGGCCCGGCTCCCCACGGTGTGGACGGCGCTGGGGGCGGTGTGTTTCGCGGTGTCGGACGGGATGATCGGCATCGGCCGCTTCGTGCTGGACTCCAACGCACTGGAGGTCCCGATCTGGTGGGTGTACGCGACATCAATGGTGCTGATCACCGCGGGCTTGTTCTTCGGCCGGGCGGGGGCTGACCAAAACGGCGGCGCTGACTAAAAGTCTGTCGGGCCCGTCGTTAGTCTTCGACGATGCCGATCCGGCGGGCCGCCGAGCACGAACCCATCGCCCGGGTGCTGCCGATGTTGTCGGTTCCGCACCTGGACCGTGAATTCGACTACCTGGTGTCGGCCGAACAATCCGACGATGCCCAGCCCGGGGTACGGGTGCGGGTCCGCTTCCACGGCCGGCTGGTCGACGCCTTCGTGCTCGAGCGCCGGTCCGACACCGACCACGTCGGACAGTTGGGCTGGCTGGACCGGGTGATCTCGGCCGAGCCGGTGCTCACCCCGGAGGTGCGCAGGCTCGTCGACGCCGTCGCCGCCCGCTACGCCGGCACCCGCCCGGACGTACTGCGGCTGGCCATTCCGCCGCGCCACGCCCGCGCCGAGAAGATGCAGGCCGAGGCGCCGCTGCTGCCCGTCGTCGAGCCGGTCGACCCGGCCGGCTGGGCCCGCTACAGCCGCGGAGACCAGTTCCTGACCGCCCTGAGCGAAGGCCGGGCCGCCCGCGCGGTGTGGCAGGCGCTGCCCGGCGAGCAGTGGTGCGACCGGATCGCCGAAGCCGCCGCGGCGGCGGTCGGCGGGGGCTACGGGGTGCTGGCCGTGGTTCCCGACCAGCGCGACATCGACGCGCTGTGGCAGGCCGCCACCGCCCGGATCGACCCGGCGGCCGTCGTCGCGCTGTCGGCGGGCCTGGGACCGTCGGCGCGCTACCGGCGCTGGCTGTCGGCGCTGCGGGGGCAGGCCCGCCTGGTCATCGGCACCCGCAGCGCGGTGTTCGCCCCCGTCGAACGCCTCGGTCTGGTGATCGTCTGGGACGACGGCGACGACACCCTGGCCGAACCGCGCGCCCCGTATCCGCACGCCCGCGAGGTGGCGATGCTGCGCGCGCATCAGCTGCGCTGCGCGGCGGTGATCGGCGGTTACGCCCGCACCGCCGAGGCGCATGCGCTGGTGCGCAGCGGCTGGGCGCACGACCTGGTGGCGGCGCGGCCGCTGGTCCGGGCGGCGGCGCCGCGGGTGGTGGCCCTCGACGACGAGGGTTACGCCGAAGAACGCGACCCGGCCGCCCGCTCGGCGCGGCTGCCGTCGCTGGCATTGCGGGCCGCGCGCGGCGCACTGGAACGCGAGGCGCCGGTGCTGATCCAGGTGCCGCGGCGGGGTTACGTCCCGTCGGTGGCGTGCGCCCGGTGCCGGACAATCGCCCGCTGCCGGCACTGCATGGGGCCGCTGTCGCTGTCCGAACGGGATGCCGCCGGAGCGGTGTGCCGCTGGTGTGGGCGGATGGACACCGCGCTGCGCTGCCGGCGCTGCGGCTCGGACGCGATCCGCGCGGTCGTCGTCGGTGCGCGCCGGACCGCCGAGGAGATGGGCCGGGCCTTCCCGGGCACCACGGTGATCACCTCGGCGGGCGACGCCGTGCACACCGAGATCGAGCCGGGGCCTGCCCTCGTCGTCGCCACCCCCGGCGCCGAACCCCGGGTTGAGGGCGGCTACGGCGCCGCGCTGCTGCTGGACAGCTGGGCGCTGCTGGGCCGCCAGGACCTGCGGGCGGCCGAGGACACCCTGCGGCGCTGGATGGCCGCCGCCGCGCAGGTGCGGCCCCGCGGCGACGGCGGGGTGGTGGCGGTGGTCGCCGAATCAGCCATCCCGACCGTGCAGGCGCTGATCAAGTGGGACCCGGTCGGCCACGCTGAAGCCGAGGTGGAGGCCCGCGCCGAGGTCGGGCTGCCGCCGAGCGTGCACATGGCCGCCGTCGACGGCGGCGCGGCCGCCGTCGGTGCGCTGCTCGACCACGCCGAACTGCCCGAAGACGCCGACCAGCTCGGACCCGTCGACCTGCCGCCGGGAGTCCGCCGCCCACCCGCCACCGCGCCCGGTGAACCCGTCATCCGGATGCTCGTGCGGGTCGGCCGGGACGAGGGTCTGGCATTGGCCGCGTCGCTGCGCAGCGCCATCGCGATCGCCAGCGCCCGGCACGACCACGAAGCAGTCCGGGTACAGATCGACCCCTTGCACATAGGGTGAGACCCGTCGAAACGGGGGAGGCGCGATGAAGTGGACGGGTCGGGTCATCTGGGTCTCGATCGCCATGCTGCTCATCGTCATCGGCCTGCTGTGGCCGCTGGTGTTCACCGGCAGTGCGCAGGGTGGCCCGTCGTCAGATCCGGTGGTCATCACCGACTATCGCGCCGAGTTCGTCGTCGACCGCGACGGCCGGCTGGACGCCACCGAGATCATCACCGGTGAGTTCCCCAGCGGACGGCACGGGATCTTCCGGTACTGGGACGTCGCCAACCTCAACAGCCCCCACGTCCGCCAGGAACCGCGGATCACCGAGATCCTTCTCGACGACCAGCCGGTGCCCTTCACGTTGCAGTGGGAGAGCGGAAAACGCTTCCGGGTGGCCAAGATCGGCGATCCGAACAGCTACCTCGACTACGGCACCCACGTCTACCGGATCCGCTACAGCATCGACGGCGTCCTCGACCCGGGCGACACCGGTGCGGACCGCAGGTTCGCGTCGTCGACCGGTGATCCCTCGGCGCAGTCGGCGTTCTTCTGGAACGTCGTCGCCCCGGCGTGGAACAACACCATCGACCACGCCGACATCTCGATCACCCTGCCCGGTGGGGTCAGCGGCGCCCAGTGCTCGGTCGGCTTTCGCCTCGGCCGCGCCTGCGACGACCTGACCGTCAGCGGCGATCGCGTGCACCTGTCGGCGAGCAATCTGGCTCCTCGCACACCGGTCACGGTGCGGGCCGGAGTCGAGGTACCCACCCCGCCCCGTGCCGAGCTGCCCTGGACCTTCGGCTGGGACCCGGTCCTCGGCCGGTCGCTGCCCGCCGCCCTGTGGCTGGTCGGCGCGACAGTGGCGGCCGGCCTCGGCGCCTTCCTGTGGTGGCGCACGACGGTCGAGCCACCACCCGGGTTTCCGCTGCAGTACGCGCCGCCGCCCGGCCTGGGACCGGTGCAATGCGAATACATCCGCACCGAGAAGGTGCCGGCCAACGGTCTGACCGCGACGCTGTTCTACCTCGCCGAACGCAAGCTGATCACGCTGCACCAGGTCAGCGCGAAGAAGTGGACCATCACCGGCAGCGCACGGTCGGCGGCGTGGGCCGACGTCGACCCGGTCAGCATCGCCGTCGGCGGGGCGCTCAAGGTGATCGGGCCGGACGCCCGCTTCGACGCCAACGGCACCGTGACCGCGGGCAAGAAGCTGTCCAGCGCCAAGGAGGACATGACCGCGGCGGTCAAGAACTGGGCGTTCGACGGCCTGATGGTCAAGCGCTCGAAGGAGCTCTGGCTGCGGTTCTTCAATTTCCTCGCCCTGGTGCTGGCCGGCTGCGCCTTCATCTGGTCCCCGGCCACGCTGTGGGGGCTGCCGTTCGCGCTGTTCTTCCTGTTCTCGGTCAGGTCCTGGACCGACGGCGTGGGCAGCAGGCGCACCGCCGCGGGGCGCGAACTGTGGTCGCAGGTCGGCGGTTTCCACCGGATGCTGGCCACCGACTCGGCCGAGTCGCGCTTCGACTTCGCCGCCCGCAAGGACCTCTACACCGCCTACATCCCGTTCGCGGTGGCCGGCGGGGTGGCCGCGCTGTGGGCACGCAAGTACCAGACCGCGACCGGCCAAGTCGATCCGCAGCCGGACTGGTATCACTCGTCGTCGGGCACCGGTTGGCATACCGCGACCAGCGGGGGTGCTAGTTTCGACAGCTTCGAGTCGGCGTTGTCGTCGTCGATCGGCGCCTACACCGCCTCGCAGTCCTCGTCGTCGTCCAGCAGTGGCGGCGGTGGGGGCGGTGGCGGCGGAGGCGGCGGCGGTGGTGGCGGGGGAGGAGGCGGATCGTGGTGAGCTTCGTGCTGATCGTGGTGCTGGTGCTCGCGGTCTTGGTGCTGATCGGATTTGTGCTGGGCTACAACAAAGTTCGCGCCGCCGACGTCCGGGTCGACGAAGCGCTGGGCGGCATCGACGTTCAGCTCACCCGGCGGGCGTCGCTGATCCCCAGCCTGGTGCAGACCGTCCAGAGCTTCGCGGCGCACGAGAAGGCCATCCTGGACCACGTCGCCGACGCGCAGACCGCGCTGGCTGCTGCAACCACGGGGAAGTCTGTGGCGCAACGGAGTTCGGCCGAAAAGGAGTTCGACAGCGCGGTCGGTCAGGTGCTGGCGCTGGGCCAGACCTACCCGCAACTGAACTCCTCGAACAACTTCCTCAACCTGCAGCAGAATCTCGCCGACACCGAGGACAAGCTCGCGTTCGCCCGGCAGTACTACAACGACGCGGTGGCGACGGTGAACCGGCTGATCACCACGATTCCGACGATGTTCGTGGCGCCGATGGCCGGGGTCTCGCAGCGCGAGTTCTACCAGGTGCCAAAGTAGAGGCATGCGAATCGTTTTCGCCGGCACACCAGAACCGGCCCTGCCGTCGCTGCAGCGGCTGATCGACTCACCGCGCCACGACGTGATCGCGGTGCTCACCCGTCCGGACGCGGCCGCCGGACGCCGCGGCAAACCCGCGCCGTCACCGGTTGCCCGCCTCGCGGACGAGGTAGGGATCCCGGTGCTGCGCCCGGCACGGCCGAACTCGCCGGAGTTCGTCGCCGAGCTGGCCGAGCTGGCTCCGGAGTGCTGCGCGGTGGTGGCCTACGGCGCGCTGCTGTCCGAGGCGTTGCTCGCCGTTCCCCCGCACGGCTGGATCAACCTGCACTTCTCGCTGCTGCCCGCCTGGCGCGGCGCGGCGCCCGTGCAGGCCGCGATTGCCGCCGGCGACTCCGTTACCGGCGCAACGACTTTCCTGATCGAACCGAGTCTGGACTCCGGACCGGTCTACGGCGTGGTCACCGAGACTGTGCGACCTGCCGACACCTCCGGTGATCTGCTGGACCGGCTGGCCGTCTCCGGTGCCGGCCTGCTGGAGGCGACGCTGGACGGCATCGGCGACGGAACCCTGACGCCGGTGCCGCAGCCCGCTGACGGGGTCAGTGTCGCGCCGAAGATCACTGTCGAGCAGGCGCGGATCTCCTGGGACCTGCCCGCTCACGTCGTCGACCGCCGGATCCGCGCGGTCACCCCCAATCCCGGTGCGTGGACGATGATCGGCGACCTGCGGGTCAAGGTCGGCCCGGTCAGCGTCGACGAGGCGGCCCCGGCGTTGGCGCCGGGGGAGATGACCGTGGATAGGTCCGGGGTCCGGGTGGGTACCGGGTCGCAGCCGGTACTCCTCGGCCAGGTGCAGCCACCCGGCAAGAAGCTCATGAACGCGGCGGACTGGGCCCGCGGTGCCCGGCTCGACGAGACGGTGCGGGCATCGTGACGGATCGACCGCAGCGGCCAGGACGCGGCAAACCGCAGGGCGGCAAGCGTTTTCAAAATGGCTCCGGCCAGAAGCGGGACCGCACCGGAGCGCCGCCCGGACGGGATCGCACCCAGCAACGCCCGCCGCGCAGGTCGCGGCGCACCCCGCTGGACCCGGCCCGTCAGGCGGCGTTCGACGTGCTGCGCGCGGTATCGGAGCGGGACGCCTACGCGAACCTGGTGTTACCGTCGATGCTGGCCGAGCGCGGCATCCACGGCCGCGACGCGGCATTCGCCACCGAACTCGCCTACGGCACCTGCCGCACCATGGGTCTGCTGGACGCCGTGATCTCGGCCGCCGCTGGCCGCCCCATCGAGCAGATCGACCCGGTGCTGCTGGACCTGCTGCGCCTGGGCAGCTATCAGCTGCTGCGCACCAACGTCGCCGAACATGCCGCGGTATCCACCACCGTCGAGCAGGCCGGCATCGAATTCGACAGTGTCCGAGCAGGTTTCGTCAACGGCGTATTGCGCACGATCTCCGGGCGCGACGAGGCCGGCTGGGTGGCCGAACTGGCCCCGTCCAAGGACACCGACCCGGTCGGCCACCTGGCGTTCGTCAACGCCCATCCACGCTGGATCGCCCAGTCGTTCGCCGATGCGCTCGGCGCCCACGCGGGCGAGCTGGACGCCGCCCTGGCCGCCGACAACGCCCGCCCCGGCGTGCACCTGGCCGCACGCCCCGGTGTGCTGACCGCCGACGAGCTGGCCACCGCGGTCGACGGGACTGTCGGCCGCTACTCGCCGTACGCGGTGTACCTCGGCAGCGGTGACCCGGGCCGGCTGGCCGCGGTGCGCGAGGACAAGGCGCTGGTGCAGGACGAGGGCAGCCAGCTGGTGGCCCGGGCGCTGACGCTGGCACCGCTGGTCGGCGACGACGGTGGCCGCTGGCTGGACCTGTGCTCCGGCCCGGGCGGTAAGACCGCGCTGATCGCCGCGATCGCCGCACAGCAGGGTGGCACCGTCACCGCGATCGAGCCGGCCTCGCGCCGGGCCGAGCTGGTCGAGCAGAACACCCGTGGCCTGCCGGTCGAGGTGCTGCGCGTCGACGGCCGCGAGTCGTCGCTGCAGCCCGGCAGTTTCGACCGGGTACTCGTCGACGCGCCCTGCACCGGACTGGGGGCGTTGCGGCGCCGCCCGGAGGCCCGCTGGCGCCGCACCCCGGCCGACGTCCCGGTGCTGGCCAAGCTGCAGCGCGAACTGCTGGCCGCCGCGATCGCCCTGGTCCGCCCCGGCGGCGTGGTGCTCTACGCCACCTGTTCCCCGCACCTGGCCGAGACCGTCGGAGTGGTCTCCGATGCGCTGCGCCGCCATCGCGTCACCGCGCTGGACACCCGCCCGCTGTTCGCCCCGGCAGACCAACTCGGTGACGGCCCGCACGTGCAGCTGTGGCCGCACCGGCACGGCACCGACGCCATGTTCGCGGCCGCTCTGCAGAAGACTGTTTAATGGCTGCCATGCGACCCCTGATCGCCCCGTCGATCCTGTCCGCCGACTTCGCCCGCCTGGCCGAGGAGGCCGCCGCGGTCGAGGGCGCCGACTGGCTGCACGTCGACGTGATGGACGGCCACTTCGTCCCCAACCTCACGTTGGGCCTGCCGGTGGTGGAGAGCCTGCTCAAGGCAACCGACATCCCGATGGACTGCCATCTGATGATCGACGACCCCGACCGCTGGGCGCCCGGCTACGCCGAGGCAGGCGCGTACAACGTGACGTTCCACGCCGAGGCGACCGACAACCCGGTCGCGGTGGCCCGCGACATCCGCGCCGCGGGCGCCAAGGCCGGCCTGTCGGTCAAGCCGGGCACCCCGCTGGAGCCGTACCTGGACATCCTGCGCGACTTCGACACGCTGCTGGTGATGTCGGTCGAGCCGGGCTTCGGCGGCCAGAGCTTCATCGCCGAGGTGCTGTCCAAGGTTGCGACCGCCCGCCGGCTGGTCGACTCGGGCGATCTGACGATCCTGGTGGAGATCGACGGCGGCATCAACGCGGACACCATCGAGCAGGCCGCCGAGGCCGGCGTCGACTGCTTCGTCGCCGGCTCGGCGGTCTACGGCGCCGGTGACCCGGCCGCGGCGGTCGAGGCGCTGCGCAGGCAGGCCGCCTCCGCGTCGCAGCATCTGCGCATATGACCGCACCCACGCCGGCGGAGGTCGACGCCGCGATGCGGCTGGGCATCGACCGGGCGCAGCGGGTCAAAGGCTCGACGTACCCGAATCCGCCTGTGGGAGCGGTCATTCTGAGTGCGGAGGGCGAAGTCGTCGGCGTCGGTGGCACTGCGCCCACCGGCGGCCCGCATGCCGAGGTGATGGCACTGAGGGAGGCGGGGGAGCGGGCGGCCGGCGGTATCGCCGTCGTCACGCTAGAACCGTGCAACCATCATGGGCGCACCCCGCCGTGCGTCGATGCCCTGATCCAGGCCCGGGTGGCGTCCGTGGTGTACGCCGTCGCCGATCCCAATCCGGTGGCCTCCGGAGGTGCTGATCGCCTGCGCGCCGCCGGAATCGACGTTGTCGCCGGAGTGTGCGCCGAGGAGGTGGCCGCCGGTCCGCTGCGCGAGTGGCTGCACAAGCAGCGGGCCGGACGCCCGCACGTCACCTGGAAATTCGCCACCAGTGTCGACGGCCGCAGCGCGGCCGCGGACGGATCCTCGCAGTGGATAACCAGTGCGGCCGCCCGCGCCGACCTGCACATCCGCCGCGCCGCATGCGACGCGATCGTCGTCGGCACCGGCACGGTGGACATCGACGACCCGACGCTGACGGCCCGGTTGCCCGGCGGCGGGCTTGCCGAGCGACAGCCACTGCGTGTGGTGGTCGGCATGCGGGAGATCTCGCCGGAAGCCAATGTGCTCAACGAGGATTCGCACACGATGGTGATCCGCACCCACGATCCGCACGAGGTGATCCAGGCGTTGTCCGATCGCACCGATGTGCTGCTCGAGGGCGGGCCGACCCTGGCCGGCGCGTTCCTGCGGGCCGGTGTCATCGACCGAATCCTGGCCTACGTCGGGCCGATCCTGCTCGGCGGTCCGGTCACCGCCGTCGACGACGTCGGCGTGCCCAGCATTGCGCGGGCGTTGCGCTGGCGCTACGACGGCGTCGACCGGATCGGGCCGGACCTGCTGCTGAGCCTGGTGCCCGGCTAGCCGGCGAACGTTTCGACCAGTTGTCCGCAGAACGCGGGCAGATCGTCGGGCTTGCGGCTGGAGACCAGGGTGTTCGGGCCGCCGGTGCACACCACGACCTCCTGGTCGACCCACTCGGCCCCGGCGTTGCGCAGATCGGTCTGCACGCTGGGCCACGAGGTGATCTGACGGCCCTCGACCACATCGGCCTCGATCAGGGTCCACGGCCCGTGGCAGATCACGCCGACCGGCTTGCCCGCGTCGAAGAAGCCCTTGATGAAGCCGACCGCCGACGAGTTGGTGCGCAGCAGATCGGGGTTGGCCACCCCGCCGGGCAGCACCAGACCGTCGTAGTCGGACGCCGAGACGGCGTCGGCCGCCTTGTCTGCCTCGAAGGTGTCGGCCGGGGTGAGGTGGTTGAACGCCTGGACCTTGCCGACCTCGGTCGATACCAGCTCCGGGGTGCCGCCGGCCTTCTCGACGGCTTCCCACGGCTTGGTCAACTCGACCTGCTCGGTGCCCTCGGGGGCGACCAGGAATGCGATCTTCTTGCCAGAGAGTTCGTTGCTCATGACCAGTCGGGTACCCGCCGACCGCTTGGTCAATACACCGGGTTGGTCAACGGTGCGACCGACCAGTTGGACAACTCCGAGGGCCCAAGGATGCGGTGGCGGGTCTGGCCCGCGGTGTAGAACGTGAATTTCGTGGCGCGGTAGCACTGTTCGAAGCAGTCGAAGGCCTGCCCGTCGGCGTCGAAGCTGACCCCGCGCACTCGGACGATCGGGTCGCCCGCCGGGATGTCCAGGTGTTCGGCCTCCCAGCTGTTGGGGGTGTCGACTTCGAACGCCTGCTCGGTGTACTCATCGGTGAGCTGGTAACGCTCCGCGATGAAGCGATACAGCGAGCCGCCCTCGGCCAGGAGATCGTGGTCGATCGCGGGGACTCTGTCCAACGGCAACACGGCGCGCTCGAGGATCTTGTCGGAGCTGCCGATGCTGCGTTTACGCCAGATCTCCCACACCGGTTGGCCGGGATCGACCCCCAACGCGGTGGCAATCGTCGTACTCGGAAGTCCGACACCGATGGAGATCAACGCGGTGCTGACCGCGGGGAGTCCGCGCTCGTTGTCGAGCAGGGTGTGTAGCAGTTCGCCGGGGCGCGTCGGGTCGCTCGCGATACGCGGCTCGGCGACGAATGTCCCCAGGCCCTGCCGCCGGGTGATCTTGCCGGCCCGCTCGAGTTCGTCGAGGGCGCGCCGCACGCTGATGCCGCTGACTCCGGCGATCTCGGCGAGCTCTGTTGTCGAGGGCAGGCGATCGCCGGGCTGGAGGCCGCGCTCAGCCATGATCCCGAGCACGAGGTCGTAGACGTGCTGGTACCGCAGCTTGCGGTCCGCGGGCGCCGCGGTGGTCTCGGCGCGCTTGGCCGTCGGCATCGTGGTGTTCTCCCTCCCCGCACCAACAGGTTAGTGCACTCAGTATGCAGATACCCGGTATTGCGGTGATTATGCTTGTGAACTGAGAGTTTTCCCGAATAACCCGAAAACTTTCCGAAACAATCACGCAATGGGCCGGCAATCAACGACACTCATACTACTCTGTATACAGAGTGTGGCTCAGAAGGGATTGCCATGGCATCAGCGATAGATCGTCGGACGTTTCTGCGGACCTCGGCGGTGGTTGCCGCCGCCGTGGGCGGAGCGGCGGCGCTCGCGTCCTGCGCACCGCAGACGGCGAGCAGCACCGTGTTGCGGGTCGGCTCCACCACCGATATCGACTCGTTGAATCCGTTCACCGCGGACTCCACCCAGTCCGACGACGTCCTGCAACTGGTCTACGACCGGTTGATGGGCTATGACGCGCAACTCAACATCGGGCCCTCGCTGGCCACCGACGTGCAGGTCACCGACGGCGGCAAGACCTTCACCTACAGCCTGCGGTCCGGGGTGAAGTGGCACGACGGCAAGGACTTCAGCGCCGACGACGTCGTCTTCACCTTCCTGATGGTGCGCGACAACGACTACGGCACCTATGGGGCCTACGTGAAGGACCTCACCGATGCGGTCAAAGTCGGCGACAACCAGGTTCGGCTGACCTACTCGCAGCCGCAGACGCTGCAGCCCGGCGTCATCATGCCCATCGCCCCAAAGCACCTGTGGGAGAGCGTCGCAAAGGACGATCTGCCCAAGTATGCAAACGACAAGCCGGTCGGAACCGGACCGTTCAGCTTCGTCTCCTGGGACAAGGGCAGTGTTGCCACCGTCACCCGAAACGATGCGTGGTGGGGTGCCAAACCGGCAGCCCAGAAAGTCACCTGGACCAAATTCGGCTCCGACGACGTGGTCACCCAGGCGCTGCGGAGCGGCGACATCGACATCGTCCCGGAGGTGCCGCCCACGATCTACACCGGTCTGCAGAACGCCTCCAACGTCAAAACGACTGCGATGGAATCGTTCTCATTCCACATGATCGGCTTCAACTGTTCGACCGCCCCCGGCTCGAAGGGCAACCCCATTCTGCGTGATCCGGTGGTGCGCCAGGCGCTGTCCTGCGCGGTCGACCGCAGGCAGCTGGTCGAGCTGGCGCTGGCCGGCTATGGAGAACCCGGTACCGATCTGCTGCCACCGGCCTTCGGCGACTTCCACTTCGTGCCCGCACCCGACGCGGTGTTGGACAACAATCCGGCCAAGGCCAAGGAGCTGCTCGACAAGGCCGGCTACACCGACCGCAACGGCGATGGCATCCGCGAATCCAAAGACGGTGCGCCACTGGAGTTCCGGCTGCTGGTCATCGCCGACACCACGGTGGATATGAAGGCCGCCGACCTGTTTGTCACCGCGGCCAAAGCCGTCGGGGTGAACCTCAAGCTGTCCAGCACCGACGCCGACAGCATGGGCGCGACGGTCTACAACGCCGACACCCCGGACTGGGACGTGATGATCTGGGGCTGGGATTCCTCGTTCTACGACCCGTCGTACCTCCTGGGCATCGCCACCACCGACCAAATCGGCGGCAACAACGACACGTTCTGGACCGACCCCCGCTATGACGAGCTCTATCAACAGCAATCGACCACAGTCGACCGCGCTGCCCGGGTCGCGCTGGTCCAGGAGATGCAGGCCATTCACTACGCCGCCTGCCCCTACATCGTGATGTGGTATCAGAAGAAGCTCACCGGTACCCGGACCACTACCTGGACCGGTTGGCAGCCGATGAACGGCGGCATGATCCTGAACTTCCCACGGGTGAACTACCTCGACGTGAAGCCGGCCTGAGACTCGATGCTGAGGTACCTCGGGCAAAAGGTTTCTTACCTGGTGCTCACTCTGGTGGCGGTGGTGGCGACGAATTTCGTTCTCTTCCATCTGATGCCGGGCGATCCGGTGACACACATCGCGCGCGGCCAGCACCTGGACGCCGACGCGATCGCCCGGCTGCGCACCTATTACGGGCTCGACGAGCCGATGGCGTCCCAGTTCGTCACGTATCTGCACAACCTGATCACGGGCGACCTCGGATTCTCCTACACCTATCAGGCCGCTGTGGGACCGATCGTGGTGAAAGCCCTTGGCAACACGTTGATCCTGGTGACCATCTCCACCCTGCTGGTGATCATCCTCGGCGTGCTGATCGGGGTGTTCGCCGCATCCCGGCGCGGAACGCGTACCGACTCCGGCCTGGTGATCGGATCGCTGGTGTTCTGGAGCCTGCCGACGTTCTGGGTGGGCATGCTGCTGATCTTCGTCTTCGCCGTCGCGCTCGGGTGGTTCCCGATCGCGGGCATGTACACGGCTGACGCGCTATACCCGACGGTGTTCACCCGAATCGCTGACTTGGCACGGCATCTCGTGTTGCCCACGATCGCGATGGTGCTGGTCGACATCGCCCAATTCGTCCTGATCACCCGCAGCTCGCTGCTGGCGACCCTGTCCGAGGATTACATGACCACTGCGCGGGCCAAGGGCCTGACTCCGCGACGGGTGCTCTGGCGCCACGGGGTGCGCAATGCGCTGCTACCGGTGGTGACGGCCACCACGCTGTACGCCAGTGCCACCGTCGGTGGCACCATCCAGGTGGAGACGGTGTTCTCCTGGCCCGGCATGGGCCAGTTGATCTACCTGTCGGTGATCCGGCGCGACTACCCGGTGATGGAAGCCTGCTTCCTGATCTTCGCGGTGGTGGTCGTGCTGGCCAACTTCGCCAGCGACGTCGTCTACCGGATGCTCGACCCGCGGGTGCGGCTGACGTGACCGGCCCGCTGCTCGACCCCAGCCTGGAACCCGAAGAGCCTGCCGCGGCGCACGTGCCCGGCGGCTGGCGCGGTGTGCTGCGTCAACTCCTGGCCGACCCGATGGGCCGCATCGGCCTGCTCACCGTCGCCGCCGTCATGCTCGTGGCGATCCTCGGCCCGCTGCTGGCGCCATACGACCGAACCGATGTCGCCGAGTCGCGCACCGGAATCCTGTTGCCGCCCAGCGGCGCCCACTGGCTGGGCACCGACGAACTGGGCCGGGACATCCTGCGTCAGGTGCTGGCAGGCACGTCGGTGTCACTGGAGATCGGCCTGATCGCCACCCTGATCACGGTTCTGATCGGGACTCTGGTCGGCGTGCTGGCCGGCTGGTTCACCGGTTTCGTCGACGCCGTGCTGATGCGGATCACCGACTTCTTCCTGGTGCTGCCCAACCTGCCGCTGATGATCGCACTCGGCGCGATCATCGGGCAGAGCCTGCCGATGATCGTGCTCGTGATCGCGGTCACCAGCTGGCCAAGCACCGCGCGTATCGTCCGCTCCCAGGCGCTCGCGCTGCGCGAACGTGAAGTGGTGGCCCGCGCCAAAACAGTCGGACTGTCCTCGGTGGGCATCCTGTGGCGGCTGATCCTGCCCGGGGTCATGGCACTCGTGATCGCCAACGCGGTCTTGGTGATCGCCGGGTCGATCCTCGCCGAAGCCACGCTGTCGTTCCTCGGACTCGGCGACCCCACCCGCACCTCATGGGGGCAGATCCTGCACAACGCCTTCGCCGCCGGGGCGGTGGGCAACGGTTTCTGGTGGTATTTCCTGCCGCCCGGCGTCGGCATCGTGGCGGTGGTGCTCGCCTTCTCACTGGTCGGCCAGAGCCTGGAGCGGATCCTCAACCCCCGGCTGGCGGTGGTCGAATGACACTGCTCAGCATTCGCAATCTGACCGTCACCTACGGTGCCGGGGTACGGGCGGTCGACGGAGTCGACCTGGATGTCTCAGCCGGTGAGGTGGTCGGGCTGGCCGGGGAATCCGGTTGCGGCAAAAGCACGTTGGCGCTCGCGGTGGCGCGACTGCTGCCGCGCGGCGCCGTCGCGACCGCCGACGAGCTGAGCTTCGCGGGAACGGATCTGCGCACCGTCGCCGAGGCCGAACTGCGGGCTATCCGGTGGCGGCGGTTGTCACTGGTGTTCCAGGGCGCGATGAACGGATTCAACCCGGTGATGACGGTCGGCGATCAGATCCGCGAGGCGATCCGGGCGCACGAACCCGCCGCCGATCGAAAAGCTCTGCGGCACAGAGTCGCAGAGCTGCTGACCCAGGTCGGGATCCCGGCGGGACGCGCCGCCGACTATCCGCATCAACTCTCCGGCGGGATGAAGCAGCGTGCGATGATCGCGATGGCACTGGCGTGTCGGCCCGATCTGGTGATCGCCGACGAACCCACCACGGCACTCGATGTCATGACCCAGGCGCAGATCCTCGAGTTGATCCGCGGCCTGGCCGACGAACTCGGGCTGGCGATGCTGATCATCTCCCACGACCTGACCGTGCTCGCCGAACTGTGCGACCGGGTCGCGGTCATGTACGCCGGGCGGATCGCCGAGCGTGGGCCGGCCGAGGAGATCTTGACCTCCGGGACCAGGCCCGCGCATCCCTACACTCGCCGATTGCTGGACTGCTATCCGCGGCTGGACTCCGGACAGGCGTCGATCAGCGGGATCCCGGGCAGCCCGCCCGATCTGGCACACCCGCCCGCGGGGTGCCGGTTCCACGACCGCTGCGCCGAGCGATTGGCCCGCTGCGCGACCGACGATCCGGCGTTGCGGCCGGTGCCCGGTGGCGTCGACCATGTCGCGGCATGCCACCTGGTGGGGGTGCCCGCATGACCAAGCCGGTGGTCGCCGAGGTGCGCGACCTACACGTGCACTTCCCGGTGCGACACGGCCGTCGACGGCTGATCGCCCGTGCGGTCGACGGTGTCGACCTGTGTGTCCGCGAGGGTGAGATCGTGGCTCTGGTCGGTGAATCGGGTTGCGGCAAAACCACCGTCGCGCGCACGATCATGCGGCTCGTCGAGGCCAGCTCGGGATCGGTGTCGGTAGGCGGGGTCGACATCACCCACGCCCGCGGTGCCGCGCTGCGCAGGCAGCGCCGTGATTTCCAGATGATCTTCCAGGACCCGTTCGAGAGCCTGCCCAGCGACGCCACCGCGATCGGCGTCGTCAGCGAGGGCCTCGCCATCCACCGTCGCGACCTGGATGCGGCGGGCCGGCGCCGGGTTGCGCTGGCGGCGCTGGAGATGTGCGGGTTGACCCCGGCGGCGGCGATCGCGCAGCGCCGCATCTTCCAACTCTCCGGCGGCCAGCGCCAGCGGGTGGCCATCGCGGCCGCGCTCGCGCTGGAACCCCGGCTGCTGGTGGCCGACGAACCGGTCTCGATGCTCGACGTGTCGCTGCGCGCCGGGGTCGTCAGGGTCTTGCTGGACATGCGCGAACGCCTCGGGGTGGCCATCCTGTTCATCACCCACGACCTCGCCTTGGCCGGCGTGTTCGCCGACCGGGTGGCGGTCCTCTACCTGGGCCGGGTGGTCGAGCAAGGCCCCGCCGCCGACGTGATCGGCACGCCCCGGCACCCCTACACCCGCGCGCTGGTCGACGTCATGCCGAAGGCCGGTGAGGGCAGACGGGCGGCTCGCACGCTGCTGAGCGGTGAGCCGCCCAACGCCACCGCCACCCCGCCGGGCTGCAGTTTCGCGCCGCGCTGTCCGCTCTACCGGCAGCTCGGCCAGCCCGAACGCTGCCGCACCGACCAGCCCACACTGGCCGCCGCAACATCGGAACATGTTGTGGCATGCCATTTTTCGGACCTCGAAGAATCACCAACACCGAAGGAGAACACGACATGACCGTCACTCGTGACGAAGCGATCGAGCTGCTCGAGGCGATGGTTCGAATCGACTCCGTGACGCCCTGGCTGATCCCGGGCGGCGCCGGAGAGGGTGAGGTCGCCCGGTTCATGCGCGACTGGCTGGCCGATCTGGGCCTGGACGTGACGCTGGAGGAGGTGGAACCCGGCCGGCCCAACGTGCTGGCCTGGCTGCGGGGCAGCGCACCCGGCCCGACGATCTGCCTGTCCGCCCACAGCGACACCGTCGGCTATGCGAACTGGGCCGACACCGCCCTGCAGCCGGTGATCGACGGCGACCGGATGATCGGGCTCGGGGTGGCCGACGACAAGGGCGGCTGCGCCGCCGCGATGCTGGCGGTGCGCGAATTGGTGCGCTCGGGAACGGAATTGGCCGGCAATGTGCTGGTCGCGCTGGTGATCGACGAGGAGGGCATCAGCATCGGCACCGAGCATCTGGTGGCCCACCATGCCGACGAGATCGACCTGGCCATCAACCTCGAGCCCGACGGTTCGCACACCATCTACGGCGAGCACCAGGGATTCGGCTGGATCGACATCGTGGTGCACGGTGAGCCGGCCCACGGATCGGCACCCGACAAGGGCGTCGACGCGATCGTGCACATGGCCGAGGTGGTGACCCGCCTACACCAACTCGACGAGACCCGCTGGAAGCCGAACCCCGACCCCAAGAACGGCCGCACGGTGTTTCACACCGGGACGATCCGCGGCGGCACCGACTACGCCACCTACCCCAATCAGGCCGTGCTGGGCATCGAGATCGGCACCCAGCCGGGTGAGACGCTGGCCGACCGGGTCGCCGAGATCGAGGCGATCTTTGCAGAGGTCACGCAGTCCGAGCCGCGCTTCCGCGGTGAGGTGATCGTCCGACTGGACCGCGATCCCTTCACCGGTGAGGGCAACGAGGCGCTGCTGAGCGCACTGGGCGACGCGACGGAAGCCGTCAACGGGGTGCGCTCACCGGTGACCGGCCTCAACGCCTGGACCGACGCCGCCCTGTTCCAGAGCGCAGGCATCCCCACGGTTCTGTTCGGGCCGGAGGGCGGCAACTATCACGCCGCCCAGGAGTGGGTCTCCATCCCGGACACGATCGCCACCACCGAAATCCTCCACCGCACGCTGGTGACCCTGCTGGGCACCTCCGTCTCTGCTTCCCAGTGATGACAACGACTGCAACGAAAGAGAATCCGATGTCGTTCGCCGACGCGTACGCCGCCCGCACCGCCACCACCTCGACCATGTACGAACGGGCCAAGCGCACGATCCCCGGCGGGGCGGGCTCGACAGCCCGGCTGCCGCGCAACGGGTGGAAGCCGTATCCCATCTTCATGGCGCAGGGCAGTGGGTCGCGGCTGACCGATGTGGACGGAAACACCTACATCGACTATCTGCTGGGGCTGGGCCCGATGATCCTGGGACACCGCCATCCGGTGGTGACCAACGCGGTCACCGAGGCGGTGCGCGATCTGGGCACGTGCTTCGGGCTGCCCTACGAGCTGGAGATCGAGGCCGCCGAGAAGGTGGTGGCGGCCGTGCCCGGGATCGAGCAGGTGCGCTTCACCAACTCCGGATCCGAAGCGGTGGGCACCGCGGTCCGGCTGGCCCGGGCGACCACCGGCCGTCGCATCGTGGTCCGGTTCGAAGGGCACTACCACGGCTGGCAGGACACCGTGTACTGGTCCAATCACGTCGACCCGGAGCTGGCCGGGCCCGCCGACCATCCCCGGCCGGTCGCGATGGGCCCGGGGGTGCCCGCCGAACTGGAGGACACCTTGGTCGTGCTGACCTGGAACGATCCGGACAGTTTCGTCGAGCTGATGAACCGGCGCGGCGACGAGATCGCCGCCGTGCTCACCGAACCCGCGGTGTTCAACACCGGGTGCATCCTTCCCGAACCCGGCTATCTGGAACTGCTGCGCAGTGAAACCCGCAAGCACGGTGCCCTGCTGATCTTCGACGAGGTGATCACCGGTTTCCGCTTCGCCCGCGGCGGTGCCCAGGAATGGTTCGGGGTCACCCCGGATCTCACGACGCTGGCCAAGGGACTCGGCGGCGGGTTCCCGGTGGCCGCGGTCGGCGGCTCCACGGAGGCCATGCGCCTGGTGGCCGAGGGCGTCTACTCCCATTCGGGCACCTACAACGCCAATGTCGTGCAGTGCGCGGCGGTGTCGGCCACGATGGATCTGCTGGCCGAACCTGGGCTCTACGAGCGTCAGCGGGCGCTCGGTCACCGGCTGGCCGCAGGTCTCGGCGAGCTCGCAGCCGAGCGCGGTCTGGACGCCTACTGTGAGGGTCTGGGCACGGTGTTCCAGTTGTGGTTCGCCGACGGCCCGATCCACAATTGGCGCGATGCGGTGGCGCGGGCCGACGAGCCCCTGTTCACCCGGTGGTACGAGGAGATGGTCATTCGCGGGGTGCTGTTCCATCCGCTGCAGTTCGAGAACCTGTTCGTGTCGCTGGTTCACGACGACCGCGACATCGACGAGACACTGCAGGCAGCCGCCGACGCGCTGACCGTCGTCGCCCGCACGCGGACGCCTGCTTCCCAGTCGTGACCGGACCGGTAGTCATCGGCGTCGACCTCGGCACATCGGCGGTCAAGATCGTCGCGGTCGATCACCACGGCAGGGCCGTTGCGTCGGCGCGGGCCGAATATCCGACGAGACGACCGGAAGCCGAAGCAGCCGAACAGGATCCACGCGACTGGTGGCAGGCGCTCGGTGCCGCCGGAGACATTGTCTCGGGCCGGGTGGCGCCACAGCGCTGGCATGCGATCGGTCTGACCGCGATGTTGCCCACGCTGGTCGAGCTCGACGGAGCACTCGAACCGGTGGGCGCGGCGATCACGTGGGAGGACGGCAGGGCCGAGCGGAATGCCGACGAGCTGCGCGCGAGGGTCGGTGACGCGGTGCTGTACCGGATCACCGGACAACGGGTCGACGGCCGGTACCTGGCGCCGATGCACGCCAGGCTCCAGGGGCTCGGCCGCGCGGGCACGACTGTGGCCGGCGCCAAAGATGTCCTGTTCCACCAGCTGACCGGGGCGTTGCTCACCGACCCCAGCACCGCCGCGGGTAGCGCCGCCTTTGACATCGAATCCGGTTGCTGGCGTGCCGAACTGGTCGAGGCGATGGGTCTGCCGCAGTTACCAGAGGTCGCTTCCGCAGCCACGGCGCTGCCGCTGTCGGCGCGGTGGCGGCAGCGCTGGGGGGTGCCCGGGGAGCTGCCCGTGGTACTGGGTGCGGCCGACTCCGCGCTCGGTGCGCGGGGGGTGGGCGCGTTGGCTCACGGTGATGTCGGGGTGATCGCCGGCACCAGCGCGGTCGTCCTGGGTATCTCCGATCAGCCGACCAGAGATCCGGCCATGCGCTACCTGGTGACTCCGCTCGCCGGTACCGGCTGGGGGCTCGAAATGGATTTGTTGGCAATGGGTTCGGCGTTCGACGGTGTCGCGGCGCTGTTCGGCCTGGCCGGGCCGGCGGATCTGCTCGAGGCGGCGGCCGCGGTGGCCCATGCCGACGCGCCGTTGTTCCTGCCGTACCTGTCACCGGGTGAGCAGGGCGCGCTGTGGGACCCGAGCCTGACGGGCAGTGTGCAGGGTCTGCGGCTGGGCATGGGTGTCGGGCACATCGGCCGGGCGTTGCTCACCGGGATCGTCGTCGAACTGCGCCGTTGCATCGACGTGCTGGCGGCGACAACGGGCCGTTCGGGCCCGGTCCGGCTAGGCGGCGGCAGCGCGGTGAGCCCGTTGATGTGGCAGGACATCGCGGATGCGACCGGACGCGAGGTGTGGGTGGATCCGACGGTGACCGACCACTCGGCGATCGGTGCGGCGTTGTTCGCCGCAGATGTGACCGGCCGCCCGATCATCCGGGACGACGCGCCGCAGATCATCGCCCCGCGACCCGAATGGCATGCCTGGTGGACCGATTGCGTCGCCCGCCACGACCGAGCCCGGGTGGCAGCGGGCGGGAGGACGAACTGATGCGGGTGACCGTGGTCGACGACGAGACGTTCGCCACCACCGCCGCAACGGCGGTGCTGGAGGCTCTGCCATCGAATAGACCCACACTCGGCGTGGCCACCGGCGAGACCCCGATGCGGGTCTACGCCGAGTTGGGCTGCCGCAGCCGCCGAGGGGACGTCGACCTTTCCGGTGCCCGGGTGATCGCGTTGGACGAGTATGTCGGCCTCGACGCCGATGATCCCCGCAGCTATGCGGTGTATGTGCGCACGCGCATCGCCGATCCGCTGGGCATCGCGGCCGCCAATGTCCATGTGCCACAAGGTGACAGTGATGATCCTGGCATGGCGGCGGAGGAATTCGAGCGGCAGCTCACCGAGGCGGGTGGAGTCGACGTTCAGATCGCCGGGATCGGCTCCAACGGGCACCTGGCGTTCAACGAGCCCGGCTCGGCGCTCGACTCCACGACGCGGGTGGTGGAGCTGTCCGCGCAGACCCGGCGCGACAACGCCCGGTTCTTCGGTGGCCGGGTCGACGACGTCCCACGGCGGGCGATCACTCAGGGGCTGGCGACGATCAGCCGAGCCCGTTCGATCCTGCTGCTCGCCGCGGGCCGGGCGAAGGCAGACGCGTTGGCGGCGGCACTGCGCGGACCGGTCGTCTCCGGTGTGCCGGCGTCAGTGTTGCAGCGGCACGGCGACGTGACAGTGATCGCGGATCGGGCGGCATGGAGCAGGATGACATAGATGAGTGATCCGGACGTGCTCGACCTGTTCCCACCCGGCTCCCGGATGGCCGACGGCGTGCTGACCGTCGGGGGCTGCCGCCTCGATGACCTGGCTGCCGAATTCGGCACCCCGGTCATGGTGATCGCCGAGGACGCGGTGCGGCAGCGGGCCAGGGACTATCTCACGGCGTTCCGTAGCCGGTGGGCCCGAGCGGATGTGGCGTTCGCGTCGAAAGCATTCCCCTGCACAGCGATTCAGCGACTGGCCAGCGAGGAAGGGCTATTGCTCGACGTCGCCGGCGGGGGAGAGATCGCCACCGCCTTGGCTGCCGGTGCCGACCCGGCGCGGATGCTGTTGCACGGCAACGCCAAGACCGACGAAGAAATCGGTATGGCCGTCAGCAATGGGGTCGGCCTGATCGTTGTCGACAACTTCGACGACATCGACCGACTGGAACGCATTGTCGAGCCGGGCAGCAGGCAGGCCTGCCTGGTGCGCGTCGTGCCTGGTATCGAAGCCGAGACCCACGCCGCGGTGGCGACCGGCCATGCCGGCTCAAAATTCGGTCTGCTGCCTGCGGATGCGCGGGTGGCGATCGAGAGGATTCGTCGCAGCCGGGTGTTGCGCTGCGACGGGGTGCACACGCACGTCGGCTCGCAGTTGCTCGACGCCGAACAGCTCGCCGCCGCCGTGGCCCCGGTCGCCGAGCTGGGCAGCTTCGACGTATACGACTTCGGGGGCGGCCTCGGGGTGCGCTACACCTACGCCGATCACCCGCCGACGGTGGACGCCTACGCCGACACCATGATCGAGAAGGCCCGCGGCCTGGTTCCCGCCGAGGCCCGCATCATCGTCGAGCCGGGGCGGTCGATGACCGCGTCGGCGGCCTGCACGGTCTACCGGGTGACCACCGTCAAACACGGGGTGGTCACCCACGTCGCGGTCGACGGCGGGATGGGCGACAACCTCGAGGTGTCGCTGTACGGACAACGGTTCGAGGCGACCCTCGTCGACCGGATCGGTGGGGGAACCGACGTCACCGTCGTCGGCAGGCACTGCGAATCCGGCGACCAGCTGATCGATGGTGTCCCGCTTGACAATCCGGTGGTCGGGGATCTGTTGGCCGTCCCGGTCACCGGGGCGTACTGCTACACGATGTCCAACCAGTACAACGGGGCACGCCGCATCCCGGTGGTGTTCGCCGCGAACGGCGACGCAAGGCTCGTGGTACGCCGCGACACCTGGGCCGATCTGTTGGCCCGCGACGTGTGAGCTAAGCGGCCACCGTCTGCTCGGCCTCGGTCTCGTCGGCGTGCGCCTGCCTGCCCCCGATGAACAGGGCCAGAACGGCGCCGACCAGGCAGACGATCACGGTGACGAAGAAGATCGAGCCGTACTGCATCGCGAAGGCGGTGCGGTAGCGCTCGGCCTCGCCGGCGATCTTGGCGGCCAGGCTGTTGCCGCCCGGGCTCGGCAGTGTGGCCAGGATCTGGTTGAACCGGTACAGGCCCCACGCGGAGAGCGCCGCGACGCCGATCAGCATGCCGGTCATGCGGGCCACCACGACGAGTGAGGAAGCGATGCCGTGCTGAGCAGGCGGCACCACCCGCAGTGCGGCTGAGGTGAGCGGGCCGATCACCAGACCCAGCCCGAAGCCGGCCAGTGCCAGGTCGGTGTCGATCACCGGCAGGGACACGAACCCGAAATCGTGGCGGGCGCCGGCCACATTGGTGCCCCAGTGTGACACCAGCAGGTATGCGCCCGAGGAGATCAGCATTCCGACGACGGCGACGATCCGGTCGCCGATCCGGGTGGCGACCCAGCCGCCGATGAGCGCTCCGACCGGCAGCGCGATCAGGAAGTGCAGCAGCAGGAACGCGGCCTGCGTCTGGTCCTTGCCCAGCACACCCTGGCCGAACAGTTCGACGTTGACCAACGTCACCATCAACGCCGCTCCTGCGCACAGCGAGGTGCCCAACGAAGCCAGGAACGGCACGAACCGCACGCCCGCCGGTTCGATCAACCGGGTGCGGGCGAACCGCTCCCAGACGAAGAATGCGATGGCTGCGATGACAGCGCCGATCACGAGGATCAGGCCGTGCGGCGGAAGCAGCGTCTTGCCGTCGGGGTTCGGGTTGTACAGCCCGATCACGGCCAAGCCCAATGCGATCGCGAGCAGGATGCCGCCGATCAGATCGACCTTTTCGGGGTTCTCGCTGCGGTCATGGGAGGGCAGGCTGAAGTGGATCGCCACCATCGCGATCACGGTGAGCGGCACGTTGATCCAGAACACGTCCTGCCACTTGCCCAGCAGCAACACCACACCGATGCCATAGAGCGGGCCGAGCACGCTGCCCAGCTCCTGGGCGGCGCCGATGCCGCCGAGCACCGCGGCGCGGCTGCGGGCAGCCCACAGGTCGGCCGCGAGTGCGAGCGTCACGGGCAGCAGGGCGCCTGCGGCGACGCCCTGGACGAGACGCCCGATCACCAGCATCGTCAGGTCGGTGGACAGCGCGGTCACCACCGAGCCGGCCGCGAACGTGACCAGCGACAGCTGCAGCATCAGCTTGCGCCCGAAGCGGTCGGACAGCCGGCCCAGCAGCGGCATCGCCGCGATGTAGCCCAGCATGTACCAGGTGATGATCGGGGTGACTTGCTGGAGCTTGTTCACCGGGATGCCGACCGTCGACATGATGTCGACCATGATCGTGACCACGACATACGTGTCGAGCGCCCCGAGTAGAACGGCGAGGCTACCCGCACTGATCACGATCCGGCGGCTGCGGCCGGAGGTTCCAGCCCGGTGGGCGGCGGTGTCCAGAGACTCAGCCATCACCGGGCCCGTCAGACGGCGGGCTTGGTGACGGTGACCGGCTTGTCCCACTCCGACAGCGTGATCTGGATGCTGCTGCCGTTACCGGTGTCGGCCTTGGCCTGGACCAGCTGATGCGGATCAGCCTTCTGGATCCAGACGGTGGCGGGCAGTGGGCTGGTTGCCTTGAGCGGGATCAGCTTGTTCATGGCGTCGGCGCTGACCTTGCCGGTGATGCGGATGGTGTCCACACCGTTGATGGTCTCGCTGGCCTCCGACTTGGCGTCGGTGATGGAGGCGAGCCAGTTGGCCAGCCCGTTGTCCGGGTTGAGGACCACCGAGGGGTCGTAGATGTCCTTGGCCGGGCCCATGTCGAGCCAGTTGTTGGGGGTCAGCGCGGCGTAGAGGGTGCCGTCGAGCACGACCAGCTGGATGTCGACGTCCGAGCCGCCCATCGAGATGGTCGAGTTCCCGGACACCGCGGTGGCGGGCACGTTGGTCAGGTCGCCGGAGAGCTTCTTGACGGGCAGACCCTCGATCTTGCCGCCGACGGTGATGTCGAGGTGGGCGCTCTTGAGGGCCTTGGTGACCTGGATGGACTGCTGCAGCAGCCCGGCGGCCTCCGGTAGCGGCTCGGAGGGCTTCGACGAGGACGAGCAGCCCGCGACGAACAGGGCTGCTGTTGCGAGGAGGGCGGCGAGGACGGCGAACATTCGGCGGCGCGTCTGCATAGGAGCATCGTAGAGGGTCGGGGTGACCAGACCTGCGGCGCCGGGCTGAACCCAGTCCGCGTTATGCGCTGTGAACTGCAGATTTAGTGGACCTAAGCGAGTGTCGTCACGGCCGGGCTAGATTGGGCGCGTGTTCACCGGAATCGTCGAGGAACTGGGTGAGATCGTCGGCAAGGATGAGCTGGCCGACTCGGCGCGGTTTGTGATCCGCGGCCCGGTCGTGACCGCGGATGCCCGGCACGGCGACTCGATCGCCGTGAACGGTGTCTGCCTGACAGTCGTCGAGGTGCTGCCCGGCGGGCAGTTCAGTGCCGACGTGATGGCCGAGACGCTCAACCGGTCCAGCCTGGCCGCCGTCGATGTCGGAAGTGCGGTGAACCTGGAACGCGCCGCTGCGGTCAACAGCCGGCTCGGCGGTCATATCGTCCAGGGCCACGTCGACGGGACCGGCCGCGTCGTCAGCCGCGCACCGTCCGAGCACTGGGAGATCGTGCGGATCGCGCTGCCGCCGGAGCTGTCGCGGTATGTGGTGGAAAAGGGCTCGATCACCGTCGACGGCATCTCCCTGACGGTGTCCGGGTTGGGTGACGACTTCTTCGAGGTATCCCTGATCCCCACCACGCTGGCGCTCACCACACTCGGTCGTGCGGCGGTCGACACGCCGGTGAACCTCGAAGTCGATGTCATCGCGAAATACGTGGAACGTTTGCTCGCCGACCGCAGTCGATGACGCCGTGGTGTGACTAATCGATTGATTAGTACGGACATTTGCTGCGCAATTAGACAGAACTGAGGCAAAACCGCTACTGATCTATCGAATTCGCTGATCAGAGACTAGTCAATCTAGCTGACGAAATTGTCCTTGGCGAAAATGCCGGGCGATGTTAGGTTGCGGAAAGCATGTAACGCTGAGTCTCTCCCAAGCAATGTGTGTGAGCCGCGTCACGCAAGTGTCGGCACGCCTCGATAGTTCGGAGGATCGGTGAGTTCTCATAAGCGCGTCGGTCGCCACCGGAAGCGGGCGGCCCGCCATCGCAAACGGGTCGCTCGCAATCGGCAGCGCGCGGCTCGCAATGGAATCCTCGCAGCGGCGGTAGGGGTGGGGCTCGCGGTCGCGACGGGTCAGGGAGTGGCGTCGGCCGCCACCGATGGCGGTTCCCCGGATTCCGGATCCAAGGCCAGTTCAGCGAGTGATGCGGGACCTTCTTCGAAACCGACGCGCGCGACCACAACCGCCGGATCTGCGCGCACGCGTCTCTCGGCCAAACAATCGTCAGCAACTCCCAAACCTTCTTCTGCCAAAAGCGGCGCTACGTCGACCGTCGCAACCGTGACGACCACAGCAACCGCGACGACCACACCGACCGCGACGACCACAGCCGCAACGACTAGCCCCGCGAGCGACGACCAGAGTCCCGTCGATAGTGCGCCTACCCCGACGACTCCTGCCGCGCCTGTGGTGAAAACCGGTGCGACCGTTGAAACTGCTGCGACCGTTGAAACTGCTGCGACCACTGAAACTGCTGCGACCGTTGAAACTGTCACCGCCCCAATGCAACTCGAGAAATCAACAACGGCCGCTATCAAACCTGCCGCCGCGGCTGAGACTCCCGCAGCGGGGTCGGCGGCCTGGTACTTCATGGGGGTGCTGACCAGGGCGGTCGACCGCCTCGCTGGTTGGCCCGGCTTGCCGCACAACTTCGTCACGGCGGCCAACTACGTAACCGACCAGAACCTCGACGCTCTCGATAATCAGCTCGACGCGTTGGTCACCACTGCGGTCGCGGGCAGCCCGGCCCGGTGGATTCCCGACCTGTCCAGCATCCTGGGCCTTTTCGTCAAGCCCGCGATTCCCATCTATACGTTCTCGGACACGCTCAACGCGTGGGGCGACTTCCTCAATCGGATCGTGCCTCCGTTCAACATCTCCCCGGGCGCGGGCACCTTCGGCGTCATCACGCAGTACAAGATCATGGGCGCTGCCGTGGTCGGCACAGCGACGGTGTTGACCGATATGCTCAATGGTGTCTACGACCCGGCCCAGTGGGAGATCGACGTCATCAAGTCGACCACCGGCGCCGATGTCACCAGGGCTGACCTGACCAACTCCACCACCCTCGAAACCAAGATCGCTGCGGCGCAGGCGGCTGCAATTTTGACCCTGGGGCTCAGCGACGGTGGTGCGTACTACGATCCGACACGGGCATGGAACATAACGCTGCCGACTTGGACCGCCGCGCAGGTCAATCCGTTCACAGTCGTGGCGTACGTCGCGTTGGTCGCCATGTACAAGCGGTTCGAGGAAATTGCCGTTGCGACCGCATTCACTACGAGCACGACGTACGACAGTTGGCTCTACACACTGAGTTTAGGCGGCGATAGCTCGCGCTCGGAGTACGCGGCGGGCACGTTTCATGCAGTTGATCCCGATGGCAGATCAGTCGACTTCGGGACCTCGCTGCTCGGGACATTCACCTCGGCAGGTGGCGGGCTGGTCACCATCAACACCAGCGACGGTGGATTCACCTACACGAACACGCTTCCGGGCGCAGCGTTCTTTCACCGGGCTACATCGGAAAACGAGGCCGACAGATACGACACCGTGGACATTCCGGTGACGTCCGCGGACGGCGTCAGGTACACCGCCACATTCAGTATCAAGATCATCGACGGATCCAATAGTGCCCCAACGGTTTCCGGCACCTCTGTCGGCGGCGCCGATGGGCTGGGCGTGGTCCGGGGCGCCGTCACTGGCAGCGACTCAGACGGCGACACGTTGACGTATTCGCTGGTCGACTCCTCGGTCAATGGTCTCACTGGAAACTCCGCGTACACCAAAAATGGTGCGGGCAACGGTGGCATCATCACCCTCAATCCGACCACCGGCGACTACACCTATATCTCGACAACGACGGCTAGCAACACGCAGAGCTTCCAGGTGCAAATATCGGACGGTCACGGCGGGAGCGTCGTCTCGACCGTTACCGTGCCGAATACCACCACCACGCTCACGCCGGCCAATGTCGATACCTCCACGCAGTATGTCGTCACCGGCTCGGTTCCAGTACCCGGCGGTGACGCTGGAATCTTCACCAGCTATGCGCTCGGCGCCGCGCCGGCGAAGGGCACCGTGACGTCGTTCAGTCCGACCACCGGCGCATTCACCTACACCCGAAACGTGAGCCTTGGCCACACCACGACGCCTGATGACGTGGTCACCGTGATCGCCACCGACGCCACCGGGCGCACAGTGACATTGCAAATGGCTGTGCAGCCGACGGTACCCAACGCGGTGCCCGTGGTGGTCTCGGCCACGACGGATGTGGGGAACGGGAGTTCGGCGAGGTGGGGCCTTAACACCAGTACGTGGACGCAGACCACCACCGGGAAGATCACGGCGACCGACGGTGACAGCGACGCACTCAGTTACTCGTTGGTGAATCCGACGACATATGCCCCAATCACCACTACCGCCAACGGTGGAACAGTGAGCTTTAGTGCTGATGGGTCGTACATCTACACCATCCAGAAAGATAAGGCGTACTTCCACACCGCCGCCAGGATCGGCGCCAGCGGCGCGTCGGTGAGCGACACCTTCACTGTCGCGGTGAGTGACGGATTTGGTGGAGTTGCGTACACCACCGTGACTATGGCCATCTACGGCGTGAACAGCACGCCCACGATGAGCACTGGAAGCCCGGTGTGTGCTTTTGCCCTCTGCACCGTGGGCGGAATCAATGTCAGCGATCTCGATGGTGACCTCGACGGATACTTCACGCTGCCCACATCAAATGACGGCACCGGTCGGGCCTGGTACACCCTGACGGCGGGATCCATGACCATCTGGGGTGGAGACGGAGTCGGAACGACCACCATCAGTTGGGGCGGCAATACCAACGGACTCGGCACGCAAGTGACCGTTACCAACCGGCTGACGATCTACGACGGCTACTACCGGGTCAGCAACGGCATCGTCGACACCAGCTATCCGAGTCGTGTGTGGAAAGAATGGACCAGCTCCGGCACCACCACCGGCAACTAGCGCTCAGCTGACCGCGTGCCGATATGGGGGGCGGTCATCGCACCGATACCACGCACAGCGGGGCAACGCGGCTGTGCCGTTAACCCAGCTGAGCGGCTTGTCTCGTCTCAACCGTCGTCAACACTGTCCTTCTCAGCGGAAGCGCTAGAAGCGCCACCGCCCCACAGGTCTTTCGACTGTGTTAATTTGCTGCATCTTTGACGCTGTGCACTCGCACAGCGTCGAAAAACGACACGTTAGTGCCCCTTAGGGCATAAAGTGCCAGGTGAAAGAGCTCTTCGCAAATTTGACTGAAACAAGCTGTGGCAAAAACCTGTGAGCCATGTTACGTTGCGGGTCACTCAAAGTGGCGTACGTCTCCCACACAGTAAGGTGCGAGCCCCGTCACGTAGGACAGTGTCGGGAGATCGTTTGAGTTCCAAGAAGCATGCGGCTCGCCACCGAAAGCTGGCGGGCCGCCATCGGAAGCGTGCCGCCGGGAACGGTAAGCGCGCGGCGCGCAATGGAATGTTGGCCGCCGCGGTGGGCCTGGGTCTGGCGGTAAGCGTCGGAAACGGTGTCGCTGCGGCGTCCACCGACGGCGGCTCGGATTCCGGAAACTCTTCGGCGAGCAACTCCGGCAGCAATTCCGGTCATTCCACGAACTCCACCCGCGGTCCCAAGAATGCCGGGCCCGCTCGCACCCGTTCGACAGCCAAGCAGCCGACGAAGTCTGACTCCAACAGCGGTTCCTCGGTGTCCGTCCGGTCGTCAACCACGGGCCGTATCCCGTCGGCGGACAGCACTGTCGAATCGTCCACCTCGACGATCTCTCAGTCCGAATCGTCCACCTCGACGATCTCTCAGTCCGAATCGTCCACCTCGACGATCTCTCAGTCCGAATCGTCCACCTCGACGATCTCTCAGTCCGAATCGTCCACCTCGACGATCTCTCAGTCCGAATCGTCCACCTCGACGATCTCTCAGCCCGAATCGTCCACCTCGACACTGTCGTCGACCGACACCGTCACGACCCCGGCCACTGCCGTTGACACCGCGACCGTCGCGCCGACCGAGGCTCCGCCGGCCACCGCGACAACTTCAAAGGCCGGCGCAGTGAGCAAGTCCACCACCGCCAGGTCCGCCGTCGCGCCGTCGGCCGCCGCCTATTCGATGAACGGCGACCTGACTGCCGTCCAGGACGGCGCGGGTCCGATCACGACGCCCGCGCATTATGACATCCAGACCACGCTCGACGCCTGGGCGGCGCAGCTCGACGCGCTGGTGGCGGCTCCGCTCACTGGCGCCAACGGCTGGCTCAAGTTCCCGGTCACGTTCCTGGACGCGTTCTTCAAGCCCTCGATCGTGGTCGACCGGCTCTCCTACGGCCTCAACGGCCTGGCAACCCTGATCGATCAATTCGTGCCGCCGTTCAAAATGGTCGATGGTGCTCCTTCGGCCATCACGGAGGCGTCGGTGACGGCTGCGGTGCTCGCGGGCGCCATCGTGCTGTTCAACACCTCACAGACCGTCGACATCCCGCACTGGATAGACGAGGCGATCAGTCTGGCCGGGGCGTTGCAAGACATCGCCGCGAACCCCGTCGTCAACGGCCTCACCGCGAACGACATGGATGGTGTCGTCGGGGCGGCGAGGGCGGCATTCCTGTCGCCAAAGACCGTGTTGGACATGACAATCGACCTCGGCAAGGCCCCGAATCCGGTGTCGCTGGCGATGTATGTGGTCGTGGTCGCGATCTTCCGGCGCTTCGCGGACGTGGCGACTGATCACGCCCCGGTCGTCACCGACATGCGGCAGACCAGTCAGCATCTCCCAGGTGCCAGCGGAACCACCGTCTCGGGGTATGTCCAGTTCTATGATGCCGACGGCGACCCGATCACCTCGTACGGTTTCACCGAACCCGACGACAGCCGCTTCACCGTCACCGTGGTCGATGGCACCAACGGGCGGATGAATTGGACTGTGTGGGACTGGAATCCGCTGGGCCCCACCACTCCCAAGACGCTGACGTTCACGCTGACGGTCTTGGCGCAAGGCGACGGTCAGATCAGCGTGTCGAAGCCGTACATGCCAAACGGGGATGAAACCGTGAAGACGGTCACCGTGACCGTCTACTACAACCAGGCTGTAGGGACGATGACCAACACGGTCTCGAGCACCTCGTCCCTAGGTGTGGTTCGCGGCTCGATCAGCACACCGCAGAACGCGGACAACCCGACGACATTCGCACTCAACGGAGCCAGTGGGGGCTCGGCGTACACCGCCAACGGCGGCATCGTGAAGCTCAACGCGGCCACCGGCGCCTACACCTACATCCCGAACCGGGCCTCGACTGCCACGACGGATTCGTTCCAGGTGGTCAGTACCGACAGCTTCGGCTACAGCTACACCACGTCAGTCTCGGTGCCGGTGAGTTCGGTGTCACCGGTGACGACCTTCAACACCAGGACCGGCACTGTGACCGGCAATCTGGACATCCCCGCCGGCAGTGCCGATAGCGGGCTGATGACCTACACGCTGGGCACCGCCCCCAACTCCGCCAGGGGCACGGTGACGGTGAATGCCGATGGCACCTTCGTTTACACCAGGTCGGCGACGGCCGGATCGCAGCCCACGACGGACTCGTTCACGATCCTGGGTACCGACAGCAGCGGGAAAACGGTGACCGTCGCGGTGGTCAACGTCAACGCTACGACGGGCAACAGTGCACCGGTGGGCAACGGTGTGACAGTGGGCAGTTCGAAACTGGAGCGGATCGTCGGTCCGTACGACAAGCAGACCACGACCGGAACTCTGAAAGCGACTGACGCAGACGGTGATCCGGTGACCTGGGCGGCCGGCACATACAGCACCGCCCAGGGCGGGTCGATCACGGTTGCTGCCAACGGCACGTTCACCTACACGAACCAGAAGTACGCGTGGTTCGGCGTCTCGGACAGCTATTGGCACGACCATGCTGTCACGGGGGACCCCGGGGACACGTTCACCGTCAACGTCAGTGACGGCTTCGGCGGTACCACCGCAGTGACCTACGGCATTCCGATCGAAAAACAAAATGCGACACCGACATTGTCGGGAACGGTCAACGGAACCCCGACGGTCGATATTCTGGGCGTGCGGAGAGGCTCGATCAACACCGGCTCCGACGATGACGGCGACAGCCTGACCTACGGCCTCGTCGGTGCCACCCTAGGGTCGGCCTATACCGCCAACGGCGGCATCGTGACGATGAACGGCACATCGTTCACCTACATTCCCAAGGTCGGGGTGACCTCGGATTCGTTCCAGGTGCAGGTGAACGACGGTCACGGCGGCATCACCACGGCGACGGTCAGCCTCACCGGGCTGACGACGCCCGGCACGACGACGAACATAAACAAGGCAACGCTGGGTACCGAGACTGGAACGCTGAACATTCCGTCGCCGAGCGACACCACGACTCTCGGTCTGGCCTACAGCGTCGGTACCGGTCCGTCAAAGGGCACGGTGACGCTCACCAACACCGGTGGCACCTATACCTATACCTACGTGCGGAACTCGAGCCTGGGCCATTCGACGTCCAACGTCGATTCATTCACCATCAACGCCACCGACGCCTCGGGCAAGACGGTGACGGTCGCGACGATCAGCGTGGCGCCGGACGTGGCCAACACCGTGCCCGTGATATCTACAGCGACAACAGATAAGGGCAGCACGGACAGCAACAAGTGGCGGTTGGACACGTTGGCGGGCAACAACCGTCAACAGACGACCACCGGCAAGATCACCGCGACTGACGCCGACGGTGACACGCTCACGTATTCGTTGGTGGATGGCACGACCCACGCCGCCGTTACCACCACGACCAATGGTGGGTCGGTCACGTTCAATGCCGACGGGTCGTACACGTACACGATCGTCAAGGACAAGTCGTACTTCCACGCCGCGGCCAAGGTCGGTGCCTCTGGTGCGGCAGTGAACGACACGTTCACTGTCGCGGTCAGCGACAGCCTCGGCGGCGTCGCCTATACCACGGTGACGATGGCCACCTACGCGGTGAACAGCGCACCGACCTTCGTCAGTTCCAGTGGCGTGACCAATGTGTTTGGACTGAAGACCGTGAGCGGTATCAAGTTCTCAGACGCCGATGGGGACACAATCGGGACAACGCGCAACCCGTCGAACGGATCTGCCGGGTACTTCGCTCCGAGCGGATTCACCGGCGGTACCGACAACGTCCAAAGCGGCACAGGGGCGCTGGTCACCTTCACCGGCACCTACACGCTCTACGTGCAGGACGGTTATTACACGGTCAGCAACGGTGTCATCACCGGCTCCTATGCCGTGTCGACGCCGACAAAGTCCTGGAGTTGACCGGCCCCGGTACCCGAAGCAATAGATCAGTCGCCAGCCCACTTGACTAATTGTCGACTGCCGGAGTCGATGTGATGTTGCTGGCCAACGGTGATGGGTTCGGTTTGCCGCGATTGACAGCTCCACGTCCTGGGTGTTTCGTGCTGGCCCGACTTAGCTGAGCATCATGCACGTTGATTTGCTATAGGCACTCTTGGCGTAGTCGCATTCTGTGCCTGAGCTACGCGAAACACATGGAATCCACAGTGGACACACAGCTCAAAGCGCCTGGAACACACCGAACATCGTAGATCCTTGAGCCTGCAACAGGCACAGTGTCGGGTTGTGGGGTCAACAGGCACCGCGGTTAGCTGTGTTGCGCAGGGCTCGGCTATGTCGCGTCTCACGGGTCGGGAGAGTCGGTGGCTTCCAAGAAGAAGCGGGCGGGTCGCCATCGGAAACAGGCGGCTCGGCATAGGAAAGTCGTCGCTCAGACCAGGACACACACCGCGCGCAACGGCGTCGTCGCCGCTGCGGTGGGCATCGGACTGGCAGTAGCCGCCGGCCAGGGCGTGGCTTCGGCTGCCACCGACGTCGGCTCGTCGAACTCCGGATCGAAGTCGAGTTCGGCGGACGATTCCGCCAAGGCTGCCAGCTCGACTGCCGCCCACCGCTCGGTCGGGCGGACCAAGCCCCGGACCACTCGCTCGTCCACTAGCGCGTCGCCAACGACTACGTCCAAGAACACGGGCTCGACGAGTGCGGCCGCGGTATCGACAACGAAGACCGCAGCCGGCGCTGTCTCAACGGATGCGGCGGCCGGATCCTCGGCTGCTGCGGTAAGCACAACCTCGACGAGCGCGACCGCTGCCGAGACGGTCGTGGAGTCGACCGCCAGCGCCACGCCCAAAACCGCCGCCTCGTCGTCCGTGGCAACAGCCTCAGCGACGGCGTCGTCCTCGCCGGCGAACGTTTTCCTGGCCACCTTGTCCAGGGCGATCAACCGCCTCGCCGGCTGGCCCGGTACTCCGAAGAATTTTGTCACCATCACGAACCACACGATCGATCAGGCTCTCGACACCGCCGATAGTCAGCTCGACTCCTCGGTCGCGACGGCGGTCGCGGGCAGCCCGGCTCGTTGGGTTCCCGATCTCGTCGGCGTACTGAATCTCTTTGTCGTCTCGGCGATTCCCGACTACACGTTCAGTGACACCCTCAACGCATGGGGTGACTTCCTGAACCGGGTGGTGCGGCCGTTCAAGATCGTCTCCTCGGCGAGCACGTTCGGCGTCATCACGCCGTACAAGATCATGGCGGCCGCGGTTGCCGGTGCCGCAACGGTGCTGACGGACATGCTCAACAATGTCTACGACCCGGCGCAGTGGGAGATCGACGTCATCTATGTGACGACCGGGGCCACCGTCACCCGATCTGATCTGAGCGACTCCACCACATTGGAAACCAAGATCGCAGCGTCGGTGGCGCTGGGTGGCGGCGTCTACAGCACCCCGACAGAGGCGTTCGATCTGACTTTGCCGACTTGGACTGCGGCACAAGTGAATCCGTTCACCGTCGCCACCTACGTCGTGCTGGTCGGTTTGTACAAGCGGTTCCAGGAGATGGCCGCTCTGACAACCTTCACGACCAGCACCCAGTACAACTCTGGTACCCCGTACACCATCGACTTGGGGAGTGCCAGCACGCGCTCGGAGTACGCCAACGGAACGTTCACCGCGGTCGATGGGGACGGTAATCCGGTGAGCTTCGCCCCTGCCGACGGCAACACGTACACGTCAGCATGGGGGGCTTTGGTAACGATCAACACCTACAGCGGCGGATACACCTACACGGCCACGCTTCCCGGTGCGGCGTACTTCCACGCAGGCGCGGCCGGCGCGTACGACACGGTGCAGATACCCGTGACCTCGGCCGACGGTGCACCGTACACCCTCACCTTCCAGGTCAAGATCGTCTCGACGACGAACACCGCCCCCACGGTGTCCACCACGGTGGGTACCGCTGACGCGCTGGGCGTCGTGCGAGGCACCGTCAACGGCAGCGACGCCGAGGGGGACACACTGACGTATTCCTTGGTCAGCTCATCGGTCAGCGGGCTGAGCGGCAATTCCGCCAAGACCTCGAATGGCGGCATCGTCACCCTCAACTCGTCCACCGGCGTCTTCACCTACACCTCGACGACCACTGGCGGTACCTCGGCAAGCTTCCAGATGCAGGTGGATGACGGCCACGGTGGCACTGTCACCCAGACGGTCACGGTGCCCAACACCACCTCGATCACTCCGGCCAACGTCAACACCGCGACGATCGGCGTCGTCACCGGTTCGGTGCCGGCCCCCGGCAGCGACGCCGGGATGTACACGTACAGCCTGGCCGGCGGTCCGGCGTACGGCACCGTGACGTTCGATGCGAGCACCGGCGCTTTCACCTACACCCGGACTGCGTCGGGCCATACCGAGCCGGCGGCCGACTCGTTCACCGTGCTCGCCACCGATGCCAACGGCCGCTCCGTCACCCTGAAGATGACCGTCCAGCCGACGATCGCCGACACTGCGCCGACCATCACCGGGACCACGACGAGTGTTGGCAGCACAGATACGACGAAGTGGGGTCTCAACACGAGTACGTGGACGCAGACCACCACCGGCAAGCTCACCGCGACCGACGCCGACGGTGACACGCTCACCTACTCGCTGGTTGATGGCTCGACCCACGCCGCCGTAACGACCACCACCAACGGTGGCACCGTCACGTTCAATGCGGACGGCTCGTACACGTACTCGATCACCAAGAATCAGGCGTACTTCCATGGTGCGGCGAAGATCGGGGCGACTGGAACGGCGGTGGCCGACTCCTTCACCGTCGCGGTGAGCGACGGGTACGGGGGCGTCGCGTACACCACCATCACTATGCCGATTTACGCGGTGAACAGCCCGCCCGTGATCACCGGCTTCGGCAGCCTCGCGTGCGCCTTCTACCTCTGCACGGTGGGCACGATGACAATCAGTGATCCTGACGGCGACAGCATTCCGGAGGCGAAGATCACCGCCGGTACGGGTGCCGGGTACACCCTGGCCACCGGATCGGTCACCAGCTGGGGCTCCGGCGTGACCACCATCTCGTGGACCGCCGGCGGCACCTTCGGTACGACGGCTACCGCCAATACCTTCACCGTTTACGACGGCTACTACACCGTCACCAACGGTGTGACCAACACCAGCAGCCCGGCGACGTTCTGGGTGTCCTACGCCGCCGCCTCCGGCACCCGGACCACCGGCAACTAACGCGCGCCTCGTCAGAGCCCTGCCAGCTGCGGAAGCGTCGCGTGGGCGATCAGGAAGTAGAGAGTCAGGCCGGTGCCGTCGACGATCGTGGCGATCATCGGCGCCGACACCACCGCCGGACATCCGTCGTTAGTCCCCGGGGTCCGTCCTGTCACGCACGTCACACCGCGTCGCTGGCCTGCAGATATCGCCGATCGAGACGGCCGCTCGACGGCCGATTGGGCCGCTGAGCAGGACGGGCAATAGTTGCTCTTCCAAGGTGGTTCATACTGTCTGGAGGCAGCATTACGTGAGAAACGGGTAGGCGGCAAGGATGACGAGGCTGGACACCGTCGAACGGGCGGTCGCCGATATCGCGGCCGGCAAGGCCGTCGTCGTCATCGATGACGAGGACCGCGAGAACGAGGGTGACCTGATCTTCGCCGCCGAGAAGGCGACGCCGGAGCTGGTCGCGTTCATGGTCCGCTACACCTCGGGCTACCTGTGTGTGCCGCTGTCCGGCGAGATCTGCGACAAGCTTGGGCTGCTGCCCATGTACGCGGTCAACCAGGACAAGCACGGCACCGCCTACACCGTCACCGTCGACGCCAAACATGGTGTGGGAACCGGTATTTCGGCCGCCGATCGGGCGACGACGATGCGGTTGCTTGCCGACCCGGCCAGTGTCTCGGAGGACTTCACCAAGCCTGGTCACGTGGTTCCGTTGCGCGCCAAGGACGGCGGCGTGCTGCGGCGTCCCGGTCACACCGAAGCCGCGGTCGACCTGGCCCGGTTGGCGGGTCTGCAGCCTGCCGGTGCGATCTGCGAGATCGTCAGCCAGAAGGACGACGGTTCGATGGCCCAGACCGACGAGTTGCGGGTGTTCGCCGACGAGCACGACCTGGCCTTGATCTCAATCGCCGATCTGATCGAGTGGCGGCGCAAGCACGAAAAGCACATCGAGCGCATCGCCGAGGCCCGGATCCCCACCCGCCATGGCGAGTTCCGCGCGGTCGGCTACTCGAGCATGTACGAAGAGGTGGAGCATGTCGCCCTGGTCAAGGGTGACATCAGCGGTCCGGAGAACGACGGCCACGACGTACTGGTGCGAGTCCACTCCGAGTGCCTGACCGGTGACGTGTTCGGTTCGCGGCGCTGTGACTGCGGCCCCCAGCTGGACGCCGCGCTGGCGATGGTCGCGCGCGAGGGTCGCGGCATCGTGCTCTACATGCGCGGCCACGAGGGCCGGGGCATCGGTCTGATGCACAAGCTGCAGGCCTACCAGCTCCAGGACGCCGGCGCCGACACCGTCGACGCCAACCTGGAGCTCGGCTTGCCCGCCGACGCACGCGACTACGGGATCGGCGCGCAGATCTTGGTGGACCTCGGTGTGCGCTCGATGCGGCTGCTGACCAACAACCCGGCCAAGCGGGTCGGCTTGGACGGCTATGGGCTGCATATCATCGAGCGGGTGCCACTGCCGGTGCGGGCCAACGCCGAGAACATTCGCTACCTGATGACCAAGCGTGACCGGATGGGTCACGACCTGACCGGCCTCGACGACTACGACCAGGTCGTTCCCGGTGACGTGGGCGGGGCCCTGTAGTGAGCGCCACGAGCGACGCTTGCGGAGCGAGTGAATGAGCGGAGGCGCCGGCGTCCCGGAGCTTCCGGAGATGGACGCCTCGGAGTTGTCACTGGCCATCGTGGCCAGCACCTGGCATTCGAAAATCTGCAACGCGCTGCTCGACGGTGCCCGCCGGGTGGCCGACGACTGCGGCGTGCCCAGCCCGACCGTCGTCCGCGTCCTGGGGGCCATCGAAATCCCGGTCGTCGCACAGGAACTCGCGCGCACTCATGACGCCGTCGTCGCGCTGGGTGTCGTGATCCGCGGGCAGACACCGCATTTCGATTATGTCTGCGATGCCGTCACCCAGGGCCTGACCCGGGTGTCGCTGGACGAGTCGACGCCGGTGGCCAACGGGGTGCTGACCGTCAACACCGAGGAGCAGGCACTCGACCGCGCCGGTCTGCCCGATTCCGCCGAGGACAAAGGTGCGCAGGCCGCCGCCGCCGCGTTGTCGACCGCGTTGACGCTGCGTCACCTCCGCGGGGCATGACCGACACCACCAGCCGCTGGGATGTCGTGCTGCGGCCGCGCCTGACGCCGTATGTCGCGTATGCGGCCGCGTTCGTGGTCGCGACCTCCGGGATCGTCGTCGGTGTCCTGCTGAAGATCCGCTACACCGGGGCGATCCTGCAGACCGCCGATCAGGTGGCGATGGGCGTGCTCGGGCTGATCCTGGCGGCCGCGATCCTGCTGCTGGCCACGCCGCGACTGCGGATCGGGCCGGACGGGCTCGGTGTTCGCAACATCCTGCTCGAGCGGGTGATCCCGTGGAGTGACGTGGTGGGGGTGTCGTTCCCGCAGGGCTCGCGGTGGGCCCGGGTCGATCTGGAGGACTACGAATACACCGCGGTGCTGGCCATCCAGGCGATAGACGGCGAACGCGCGGTGCACGCGATGGACACTCTCCGGACGCAGCTCGCCAAGTACCGGCCTGATCTCACGGGATCGTGAGTCTCATCACCACTTCGCCGGTGGCCCCGCAATTCGGCACCTCGGTGAACCCCAGGCTCTCGTAGACCGTTCGGGCGGCCGCGTTGTCGGGCGCCATCCGCAGAGTCGCGGTGCGTGCCCCGCGCCGTCGGGCCCAGTCCACCGCGGCCGCCACCAGCCTGCGGGCCAGCCCGTGCCCTCGTGCCGCGGGCTCGAGCCACAGGGAGTACACGTACGCCGCCTGAGCGCTCTCCTGATAGACGGCGACCATGCCGACGGGCCTGCCGTCCAGCATCGCCACGAATTGCGCATGGTCGCGCAGCCGCCGGCGCCAGTCGGGCGCGGTGAACCGGGCCTCGACGAGGTACTGCGTGTCGGTCGTCCCGAACGTCTCGGTGAGCGCGCGCAGCCTCAGCTCGGCGAACTGTTCCCAGTCCGACTCGGTGAGACGAGTGATGCGCGCTGCTGGCACGCCCACGACGGTAGTGCCTGTCGGCGCTCGGACTAACCTTGTGGACGTGCCCGACCCGTCGACGTACCGCCCGGCGCCCGGGTCCATTCCGGTTGAACCGGGTGTTTACCGATTCCGAGATCCGCATGGCCGGGTGATCTACGTCGGCAAGGCTAAAAGCCTGCGGCCTCGGCTGACGTCGTACTTCCAGGACATCTCCGCCCTGCATCCACGCACCCGCCAGATGGTGACCACCGCGGCCAAGGTCGAGTGGACGGTGGTCAACACCGAGGTCGAAGCTCTGCAGTTGGAATACAACTGGATCAAGGAGTTCGATCCGCGGTTCAACGTCCGGTACCGCGACGACAAGTCCTACCCGGTGCTGGCCGTCACCCTCAACGAGGAGTATCCGCGGCTGTCGGTCTACCGCGGTCCGCGCCGCAAGGGTGTGCGCTATTTCGGCCCGTATTCGCATGCCTGGGCCATCCGCGAAACGCTCGACCTGCTCACCCGGGTCTTTCCCGCCCGCACCTGTTCGGCGGGAGTGTTCAAGCGGCACAGCCAGATCGAGCGTCCGTGCCTACTGGGCTACATCGACAAGTGCTCGGCGCCATGCGTCGGAAGGGTCAGCGCTGAGGAACACCGCAAGATCGTTCTGGATTTCTGCGACTTCCTCTCCGGCAAGACCGACCGCTTCGCCCGCGAACTCGAACTGGAGATGAACGCGGCGTCCGCCGAATTGAACTTCGAGCGCGCCGCCCGGCTGCGCGATGACATCGCCGCGCTCAAGCGTGCGCTGGAGAAGCAGGCCGTGGTGCTCGGGGACGGTACCGACGCCGATGTGGTCGCGTTTGCCGACGACGATCTGGAAGCCGCCGTGCAGGTCTTCCACGTCCGGGGCGGGCGGGTGCGTGGCCAGCGCGGCTGGGTCGTCGAAAAGCCTTCCGACCCTGGCGAATCAGCCGAAGGACGGCTGGTGGAGCAGTTCCTCACCCAGTTCTACGGTGCTGAAGCTGAATTGGGCGGCCCGCCCGGGGCCGAATTGGGTGGTGCCGCAGACGAATCCACCAATCCGGTGCCGCGCGAGGTGCTGGTGCCCTGCCTGCCGCCCAACGCCGATGAGCTGGCCGACTGGCTGTCCGGGTTGCGTGGGTCGCGGGTGGCGCTGCGGGTGCCGCGGCGCGGCGACAAGAAGGCGCTGGCCGAGACGGTGCACCGTAACGCCAAAGAGGCGCTGCAGCAGCACAAGCTCAAGCGGGCCGGCGATTTCACCGCGAGATCGGCTGCGCTGCAGAACATTCAGGAATCACTCGGACTGGCCGATGCGCCGCTGCGCATCGAGTGCGTCGACATCAGTCATGTGCAGGGCACCGATGTGGTGGCCTCCATGGTGGTGTTCGAGGACGGTCTGCCGCGTAAGTCGGACTACCGGCACTTCGCCATCCGGGAGGCTGCGGGCGAGGGCCGCTCCGACGACGTCGCCTCGATCGCCGAGGTGACGCGGCGCCGGTTCGCCCGCCATGTCCATGAACAGCAGCAGCCCCCCGATGAGTTGGCGCCGGAGGGCAAGTCGCGCAAGTTCGCCTACCCGCCCAACCTCTACGTCGTCGACGGGGGCGCTCCCCAGGTCAACGCCGCCCAAGCGGTGCTCGACGAGCTCGGCGTCACCGATGTCGCCGTGATCGGTCTGGCCAAGCGCCTCGAGGAGGTGTGGGTCCCCGCCGAAGCGGAACCGCTCATCCTCCCGCGGAACAGTGAAGGGCTCTACCTGCTGCAGCGGGTCCGCGACGAAGCCCACCGCTTCGCCATCGCGTATCACCGCAGTAAGCGCTCCAAGCGGATGACGGCGTCGGCGCTGGACTCGGTGCCGGGGCTCGGGGAGATCCGGCGCAAGGCGCTGGTGAGCCACTTCGGGTCGCTGGCCCGATTGCGTCAGGCCAGTGTCGAGGAGATCACCACGGTGCCAGGGATCGGCACCGCGACCGCCGCCGCGGTACTGGAAGCGCTAGGCGTGACGGTGGATTCGCCGGTATCGGCTGCAGCGGACGATCCGGTCGGCAAAGATCAGTCTGCTGAACAGGCGACCCGATGACAGAGCACAGCACAGGCGAAGAGATGCACACCGGCCACACCGGCGAGGATTCAGGTATCGACGTGGTGTTGGTGACGGGGCTGTCCGGGGCAGGCCGGGGAACCGCGGCCAAGGTGCTCGAAGACCTGGGCTGGTACGTCGCCGACAATCTGCCGCCCGAACTCATCGCCAGGATGGTGGACTTCGGCCTGACCGCCGGCTCGCGGATCACCCAACTGGCGGTGGTGATGGACGTCCGGTCCCGCGGGTTCACCGGGGATCTGGACTGGGTACGCAACGAGCTGGTGACCCGCGGCATCCATCCGCGGGTGTTGTTCATGGAGGCTTCCGACGACATCCTGGTCCGCCGCTACGAAAGCAACCGGCGCAGTCATCCGCTGCAGGGCAATCAGACCCTGGCCGAAGGTATTGCCGCCGAGCGGGCCATGCTGGCCCCGGTGCGGGCGTCGGCGGATCTGGTCATCGACACCTCCACCCTCTCGGTGCACGGCCTGCGCGAGAGCATCGAACGGGCATTCGCGGGGCAGACCGTCGCGCAGATCAGCGTCACGGTCGAGTCGTTCGGGTTCAAGTACGGGCTGCCGATGGACTCCGACATGGTGATGGACGTCCGCTTCCTGCCGAACCCGCACTGGGTGGACGAATTGCGGGCGCACTCCGGCCAGCATCCGGCAGTCCGTGACTACGTCCTGGGCCAACCCGGCGCCGCGGAGTTCCTGCAGACCTACCATCAGCTGCTGAGGCTGGTCGTCGATGGCTACAGCCGGGAGGGGAAGCGCTACATGACCGTGGCCATCGGCTGCACCGGCGGTAAGCACCGCAGTGTGGCGATGGCCGAGGCGCTCGCCGGATTACTGGAGAACCACGAGCACCTGACCGTTCGCGTTCTGCACCGCGATCTGGGTCGCGAATGACACGCATCGTCGCCCTCGGTGGTGGCCACGGTTTGTACGCGACCCTGTCCGCGGCACGCCGGCTCACGCCGCACGTCACCGCGGTGGTCACGGTCGCCGACGACGGGGGTTCCTCCGGGCGGCTGCGCAGCGAACTTGACATCATCCCGCCTGGCGATCTGCGAATGGCGTTGGCGGCGTTGGCATCTGACAGCCCGCACGGCCGGCTGTGGGCCACCATCATCCAGCATCGGTTCGGCGGCAGCGGCGCGCTGGCCGGGCATCCGATCGGCAACCTGATGCTGGCCGGCCTCAACGAGTTGCTGGCTGATCCGGTGGCCGCGCTCGACGAGTTGGGCCGGATCCTCGGCGTCAAGGGCAGGGTGCTGCCGATGTGCCCGATCGCGCTGCAGATCGAGGCCGACGTCGCCGGGCTGGAAGGCGATCCCCGGATGAGCCGGGTGATCCGCGGTCAGGTGGCCGTCGCGACAACACCGGGCAAGGTTCGTCGGGTGCGGCTGCTGCCGGGTGACCCGCCGGCCACCCGCCAGGCCGTCGACGCGATCATGCACGCCGATCTGGTGGTGCTCGGGCCGGGCTCCTGGTTCACCAGTGTGATCCCGCACGTGCTGGTGCCGGAGCTGGCCGCTGCGCTGAAGGAGACCACCGCCCGCCGCGCGCTGGTGCTGAACCTGGCCGCCGAGCCGGGGGAGACGGCCGGTTTCTCCGCCGAGCGGCATCTGCACGTCCTCGCGCAGCATGCGCCGGGCTTCTCGGTGCATGAGATCGTGGTCGACGCCACCCGCGTCCCATCTGACCGGGAGCGTGACCAACTGCGGCGTACCGCAAGCCTGCTGGAAGCTTCAGTTCAGTTTGCCGACGTGACCAGACCTGGTACACCTTTACATGACCCGGCCAAGCTGGCTGCAGCGCTTGACGGTGTGCGCACCCGAAATTCGGTGACCGCGCCGCCTTCCCCTCCACCTGCTGCATCCGTGCAGGCCGGCGGAGGGCGACAGGGGGACGGGGTGCAGGACCCGACTGGCAACGGACCGAGAGGTGACGACCTGTGGCGATGACTGCCGAGGTGAAGGACGAACTCAGCCGGCTGGCCGTCAATTCTGTGAGCGCACGCCGGGCCGAGGTGGCCTCGCTGTTGCGATTCGCCGGTGGCCTGCACATCGTGTCGGGCCGAGTCGTGGTCGAAGCCGAGGTGGACCTGGGCATCATCGCCCGGCGGCTGCGCAAGGACATCTACGACCTGTACGGCTACAACGCGGTGGTGCACGTGCTGTCGGCCAGCGGCATCCGCAAGAGCACCCGGTATCTGGTGCGGGTCGCCAAGGACGGTGAGGCGCTGGCCCGTCAGACGGGTCTGCTGGACATGCGCGGCCGGCCGGTGCGCGGACTGCCCGCTCAGGTGGTCGGCGGCAGTGTCGGTGACGCGGAGGCGGCATGGCGGGGTGCGTTCCTCGCGCACGGCTCGCTGACCGAGCCGGGGCGGTCCTCAGCGCTCGAAGTCAGTTGTCCCGGACCGGAAGCCGCGCTGGCGCTGGTGGGTGCCGCCCGGCGGCTCGGGGTCAGCGCGAAGGCACGGGAGGTGCGGGGCACCGACCGGGTCGTGGTGCGCGATGGCGAGGCCATCGGTGCACTGCTGACCCGGATGGGCGCCCAGGACACCCGGCTCACCTGGGAGGAGCGGCGGATGCGCCGGGAGGTGCGCGCCACCGCCAACCGGCTGGCCAACTTCGACGACGCGAACCTGCGCCGCTCGGCCCGGGCCGCGGTCGCCGCCGCGGCCCGTGTGGAGCGGGCGTTGGAGATCCTGGCTGACACGGTGCCCGACCATCTGGCCGCGGCGGGCAAGCTTCGGGTCGAACACCGGCAGGCGTCGCTGGAGGAACTGGGCCGCCTCGCCGACCCGCCGATGACCAAAGATGCTGTGGCCGGGCGTATTCGGCGGCTGTTGTCGATGGCGGATCGCAAAGCCAAGCAGGACGGCATCCCGGACACCGAGTCGGCCGTCACGCCCGACCTGCTGGAAGACGCCTAGATCGACTTGGTCACCCGGTCGGCGACAAAGGCCTTGAGTTCGTCGGACAGCGCGTCGGCGGCCCGCAGCCGGGGGAGCAGGCTGGGGTCTGTCATCCGCGCGCGGAACACCAGGGCGATCGTCACATCGTGATCGGGCTTGTCCTCGACGACGATCTCGTCTCCCGCGCGCACCGGGCCGGGGGAGATGACCCGTAGGTAGGCCCCGGGCTTGCCGGCGTCGGTGAACGTCTTGATCCAGCCGGCGATGTCGAGGAACGCCGCGAACGTGCGGCACGGGGTGCGGGGGGCCGAGACTTCGAGCAGCAGACCGCCGGTGCCCACCCGCCAGCGTTCGCCGATCAGCGCTCCTGTCACGTCGACGCCGGAGGTGGTGAGGTTCTCGCCGAACATCCCGTCGGTCAACGGCCGTTCGAGGCGGGTGGCCCACTCGTCGAGGTCTTCGCGGGAGTAGACGTAGACGGCTTGGTCGTCCCCCCCGTGCAGCTTCTGGTTGCCGATCGTGTCCCCGACCAGGCCGCTGCCCATACCGCCGCGCATCGGCCCCGGAGCGCGCACCATCACCGCGTCGGGCGTCGCCGCCTTGTCGATGCCGGTGCGTCTCGCCGGCTTGTCGGGATTCGCGCGGACGCGGGCCAGATTGACCGACAACACACTTGCCACCACCACAGGGTAATGGCGGTGCTTCGGCGGTGCTCGTCCAGTCCGATCGCGCCCGACGAAAGACTGCTCGCCGATGACGAGCCGGTCGATACGAGCGTCGAAATGCTGTGTGCCGATGAGTTTTTCGCGATAGTTCCGGTCGCTCGGGGCGGTGCTCCTAGGGCTGGGCGGGGTTCCTCGGCGGCGAGCACCTATGGGGGCGCCGGACAGGGGGCTAGCGTTCATGCCATGGCCGAGGTGTTGCGAGTCGGGGCGGCCTTGCCCGACCCACCGTTCAACGACGCCGGGCCAACAGGCTCCGGCCTCGACGTCGAGCTCATGGCCGCCATCGGCGAGCGGCTCGGCGCGTCGGTGGAGTTCGTGCGATACCAGGGCCGCGACTTCAACGGCATCTTCGACGCACTGGACTCCGGCGAGTTCGACTGCGTCGCCTCCGGCACCACGATCACCGGATCCCGCGCGTTGAAGGCCGCGTTCTGCGATCCGTACCTGATCTCCGGCCAGGCGCTCGCCGTCGACGCCACCCGGCTGCCCGACGTCACATCGACAGACGATCTCGAGGGGCTGACCCTCGGCGTGCAGCAGGGCAACACCAGCCAGCCGATCGCCAACCGGCTGCTTGCCGCCGGCAAGGTCGCGCGGGTGCGGGTGTACGACTACGGCAACATCCGGACCGCGTTGCGAGATCTGTCCAGCGGTCGCTGCGATGCGTTGATGAAACTCGACCCGGTGCTGACCCGGCTGGCCGCGGCGGCGCCGGGCGTGACCGTCGTTCAGCGCGGCATCACCACCGAGAAGATCGCGATCGCGGTACCGACCACCGATACCGCGTTGCTGGGCCGGATCAACGTCGCGCAGGCCGCTCTCGAGCAGGACGGGACGTTGCCGGCGATCCGGGAGCGGTGGACCGGCTCACCACGCGCCGACCAGAGCGGGCCCCGGATCTCCTGAGGTTCCAGGCGGTCGCGCATGCCGGTGAGCAGGCCACTAGGCTGGGCGGGTACTGAGAAGCTACTAGAGGAGACAACGTGACCATCCGGGTTGGCGTTAACGGCTTCGGCCGCATCGGACGCAACTTCTTCCGGGCTCTCGACGCGCAGAAGGCGCAGGGCAAGAACGCGGATATCGAGATCATCGCGGTCAACGATCTGACCGACAACGCGGCGCTGGCGCACCTGCTGAAATTCGACTCGATCCTTGGCCGGTTGCCGTACGACGTGAGCCTCGAGGGTGAGGACACCATCGTCGTCGGCGACACCAAGATCAAGGCGCTCGAGGTCAAGGCCGGCCCGGCTGAACTGCCGTGGGGCGACCTCGGCGTCGACATCGTGGTCGAGTCCACCGGCATCTTCACCAAGCGCGACAAGGCGCAGGGTCACCTCGATGCCGGTGCCAAGAAGGTCATCATCTCCGCGCCGGCCACCGACGAGGACATCACGATCGTGCTGGGCGTCAACGACGACAAGTACGACGGTAGCCAGAACATCATCTCCAATGCGTCGTGCACCACGAACTGCCTCGGCCCGCTGGCCAAGGTCCTCAACGACGAGTTCGGCATCGTCAAGGGTCTGATGACGACGATCCACGCCTACACCCAGGATCAGAACCTGCAGGACGGCCCGCACAGCGATCTGCGCCGCGCCCGGGCGGCCGCGCTGAACATCGTGCCGACCTCGACCGGTGCCGCCAAGGCGATCGGCCTGGTGCTGCCGGAGCTCAAGGGCAAGCTGGATGGCTACGCGCTGCGGGTGCCGATCCCCACCGGGTCGGTGACCGACCTGACCGCCGAGCTGAGCAAGTCGGCGAGCGCTGCCGACATCAACGCCGCCATGAAGGCCGCCGCCGACGGCAAGCTCAAGGGCATCCTCAAGTACTACGACGCGCCGATCGTGTCCTCCGACATCGTCACCGACCCGCACAGCTCGATCTTCGACTCGGGTCTGACCAAGGTCATCGACAACCAGGCCAAGGTCGTGTCGTGGTACGACAACGAGTGGGGCTACTCGAACCGTCTGGTGGACCTGGTCGCGCTGGTCGGTAAGTCGCTGTAGCAGCAATGGCCGTCCAGACACTCGACGACCTGCTGGCCGAGGGTGTTTCGGGTCGGGGCGTTCTCGTGCGCTCCGACCTGAACGTCCCGCTCGACGGTGGGAAGATCACTGATCCGGGCCGCATCATCGCGTCGGTCCCGACGCTGAAGGCGCTGGCCGACGCCGGGGCGAAGGTCATCGTGACCGCTCACCTCGGCCGCCCCAAAGGTGGTGTGGATCCGGCGTTCTCGCTGGCGCCGGTGGCCACTGCGCTGTCCGAGCGGCTGGGCAGGCACGTCCAGCTGGCCGGCGACGTGGTCGGCACCGACGCACTCGCCCGCGCCGAGGGGCTCACCGACGGGGACGTCCTGTTGCTGGAGAACATCCGGTTCGACCCGCGTGAGACCAGCAAGGACGACAGCGAACGGTTGGCGCTGGCCAAGGCACTCGTCGAATTGGTCGGCGAGGACGGCGCTTTCGTCTCCGACGGATTCGGTGTGGTGCACCGCAAGCAGGCGTCGGTGTACGACGTGGCCACACTGCTGCCGCACTACGCGGGAACGCTGGTGGCCGCCGAGGTCAAGGTGCTCCAACAGCTGACCAGCTCCAGTGAGCGGCCGTATGCCGTGGTGCTCGGCGGGTCGAAGGTGTCGGACAAGCTCGCCGTCATCGAGAATCTGGCGACCAAGGCGGACAGCATCGTCATCGGCGGCGGTATGTGCTTCACCTTCCTTGCCGCGCAAGGTGTTTCGGTGGGTACCTCGCTTTTGCAGGAGGAGATGATCGAGACCTGCCGTCAGCTGCTGGAGACCTACGGCGATGTCATCCACCTGCCGGTGGACATCGTGGTCGCGGAGAAGTTCGCGGCCGACTCGCCTGCGGAAACCGTGTGGGCGGACAGCATCCCGGCCGACAAGATGGGCCTGGACATCGGCCCGGAGTCGGTGAAGCGGTTCACCAAGCTGCTGTCCAACGCCCGCACCATCTTCTGGAACGGACCGATGGGTGTGTTCGAGTTCCCGGCGTTCGCCGCGGGGACCAAAGGGGTGGCCGAGGCGATCGTCGCCGCGACCGGCAAGGGCGCGTTCAGTGTCGTCGGTGGTGGCGATTCGGCGGCCGCGGTGCGCCAGCTGGGTCTGCCGGAGGACGGTTTCTCGCACATTTCGACCGGCGGCGGTGCATCGCTGGAATACCTTGAGGGCAAAACACTGCCCGGCATCGAAGTATTGAACTAGGAGTCCTGTGTCCCGTAAACCGCTGATCGCGGGCAACTGGAAGATGAACCTCAACCACTTCGAGGCCATCGCTCTGGTCCAGAAGATCGCGTTCTCGTTGCCCGACAAGTACTTCGACAAGGTCGACGTGACGGTGATCCCGCCGTTCACCGATCTGCGCAGTGTGCAGACCCTGGTCGATGGCGACAAGCTGCGGCTGACCTACGGCGCGCAGGACCTGTCGCAGCACGACTCGGGCGCCTACACCGGCGACATCAGCGGTGCGTTCCTGGCCAAGCTGGGGTGCACATTCGTGGTGGTCGGGCACTCCGAGCGGCGCACGTATCACCACGAGGACGACGCGGTGGTCGCCGAGAAGGCGGCTGCGGCGTTCCGGCATGGGCTGACGCCGATCGTGTGCATCGGCGAGCAGCTCGAGATCCGCGAGGCCGGCGACCACGTCGAGTTCTGCGTGAACTCGTTGCGCGGGTCGCTGGCCGGGCTCACCAAGGAGCAGCTGACCGATGTGGTGATCGCCTACGAGCCGGTGTGGGCGATCGGCACCGGGCGGGTGGCCAGTGCGGCCGACGCGCAGGAGGTGTGCGCCGCGATCCGGGCCGAGCTCGGCAACATCGCGACGCGGGAGACCGCCGACGGTGTCCGGGTGCTCTACGGCGGCTCGGTGAACGCCAAGAACGTCGGGGAGATCGTCGCTCAGCAGGACGTCGACGGCGCGCTGGTCGGCGGGGCGTCGCTGGACGGGGAGCAGTTCGCCACTCTGTCGGCGATCGCCGCGGGTGGGCCCCTGCCGTGAACCCTCCCGTGACCGATGCCGTGATGACGGCCCCGACCAGGTAGTCTGGTCGCCATGGTTTTGACTTTGCAGATCATCCTGGTCACCACCAGCGTTCTGGTGGTGCTCTTGGTGCTCCTGCACCGTGCCAAGGGTGGCGGCCTGTCGACGCTGTTCGGCGGCGGTGTGCAGTCCAGCCTGTCCGGGTCGACCGTGGTCGAGAAGAACCTCGACCGCCTCACGCTGTTCGTCACCGGTATCTGGGTGGTGTCCATCATCGGCATGGCCCTCCAGATCAAGTACAGCTAGTCCGTTTCAGGCGTGAAGACGATCCGCTGACCGTTCTCGGGCTGCGGCCACACCTGTTCGACCTCCGCCAGCGGGACCGCGCGCGCCTGCGTCCGCAGGGTGCCGTTGGAGATTTCGGCCGCCAATTCCGGCAGCTCCGCCACGATATCGGCGACCGGCACCGACCCGATACCGCTGCCGACGATCTGCATCGGCATGGATCGCAGAGCCGCCGATGGGATGCCGGCGTCGGCGCCGGCCATCGAACCGATCTGAATCCACGTCAGCGGCTGTGCTGAGTCGTGGCGGCCGCGCGCCAGGCCGGCCATGATGTCGGCCGCGGGCGGTCCCCACAGGTAGTCGAGCACAATGTCGGCCGCGGTGATCCGGTCGATGCTCGTGGTGATCTCGTCGAGTGCGACCACGTCGTCGGCGCCGAGGTCGGGCAGCAGTGCCAGCTGCCTGCGGTCCCGGCCGATGCCGATCACCGCCCCAGCGCCGAGATACTTGGCGACCTGCACTGCCAGACGCCCGGCGGTTCCGGTCGCGCCCAGAATCACGACGGTCTGTCCCCGGTGCATCAGGGTACGGCGGCGTAACGCCACCCACGACGACATGGCGGGGTTCATCGCCGCGGCTATCGCGACCGGATCGGCGTCGTCGGGGAGCACGACACTGCGGCGCACGTCGACGACGGTCTGTTGGGCCATCGCACCGAGGTCGGTGGCCACGACGAAGTAGCGCAACATGCCGTCGGAGGCGCGGCCGACACCGTCGATCCCGGGCACCAGGGGCAGGACGCCGGTGCTGGTGTAGTGGGCTCCGCTGGCGCGGGACCGCACCAGCGGATGCAGACCTGCCGCAAGGACGTCGACGACGATGTCGGTGTTCCCGATCGCGATTGCCTGCGGAACTTCCTGATAGACAGGCGGTTTCGTGAAGTCTGTGACGACCGCTGCGTACACGGCATCCTCCAAAATAGATGGTATTACGAACTAAATTTAGATGGTAATACGAACCAATGCGGTACGCTAGTGCGATGCCGGGCGATATCTCAGAAGCGCTGCTGGAAGACCTGGTGCGCACCTCGTTCGCGGTGACTGCGGTGTTGAACCGGGTCGCCGCCGACAACGACCTGTCCCTGACGCAGCTGCGTGCGCTGGCCATCCTGCGCGACCGCGAACCCACCATGGCGCAACTCGCCGAATACCTCGGCTTGGAGCGATCGTCGGTGAGCGGGTTGATGGACCGCGCGGTGCGCCGCGGTCTGGTCAAACGGGCCACCAGCCGCGAGGACGGCCGCTCGGTGCACGTCACCCTGACCGCCACCGGGCAGCGGCTCGGCGCCGATCTCGCCGACACGGTCGCCGGCCTGCTGACACCGATGACCAGCCGGCTCAGCGCCGCCGAGCAGAAGCGACTGACCGCGCTGCTGTCGGGAATGCTCGACCCCGCGCCGCCCGTCACCCCGACTCCCCGTCGTCCTCGCGGAGCAACCGTTCCGGGTGGTGCGCGTCGTTGACCCGTGGGGGACCGGTGCCGTCGCTCCACGCGATCCGGCCGTCCTCGGTGACAGTCGTCGTGTACGTGCCCTCGGTCGCCATCGCGTGGTCGCACGGGCAGCCGAAGTACAGGTTGTCGGCGTCGGTCGGGCCGCCGGCGCTCCACTCCAGCGCATGATGCACTTCGGAGTGGTAGCCGGGCTCGAAACAGTCCGGCTTGGTGCACCCGCGGTCGCGGGCATGGCAGATGATCCGATGGTCGGCAGTCGCAAGCCGTTTCGCGCGGCCTAGGTACAGCGGGCGTGCCGAGTGATCCTCGAACACCGCCAGGTAGTGCACCGCTTCGCCGGCCATCCGGATGACGTCGCGCATCGGGAGCCGGCCGGTTCCGCCGGTACGGGCCCAGCCCGCCGCCTGCTCCAGCTCGCCCAGCGTCGTCGTCACGATCACGGTCACCGGCAGTCCGCGATGCTGCCCCAACGCCCCCGATGACAGAGCCGCCTTGAGGCCGAGCGTGATTCCGTCGTGGCAGCGTTGTTCCGGGCTTCGGTTGTCGCGTCCCCCGGTGCCGTCGGGGAGATGGCGCCCCGGCCGGACTGCGGCCGTCACCGCTTCGATGTAGGCGCGGCTCTCCGGATCCACCCAGCCGGAAAGCCTGCTCATCCCGTCCGGACCCTGCCGGCCCAGCCGCAACCCGCGCCGTCGTGCCCGATCCTCGTCGGTGAACGTGCCGTCGGGATTCAGGCAGTTTGCGATCTCGACACCGATCGCCGCGACGAACTTCGAATCCTGTTCGCGCGCCCGGCGAACCAACGCACGTTCCGCCGCGGCCCGGTCGGCCGCAGTGACGAACGACGGCAGCCGGTCGAGCGCAGTGCACACTGCCGCGATGTGGTCCTCGCCGACCTCCCCGGCCTCGACCGCGGCCGCCACCACCGGCAATTCCGGCGGTAGCGTCGGACCGGTCAGAGATCGACGCGGCCGCAGTCGAGCCGCCAGCGCGAACCGACGCTTGACCTCCCCGGCCGTCAGGCGTAACCGGCTGGCCAGGACGTCACGGACCTTCACTCCGGCAGGCGACGACGAGCCGTCGACCGGTTCGGCGATCTCGCCGAACATCCGGTAGGACAGCCCGCGGTTCACTCGGTTCTGGCCCTCCAGGCGTTCGGCCACCTCGATGCGAAACGTGTTGCCGGCCAGATCAGTACAGATCGACCGGAGCCTGCCGTACGCAGCGTCGACGGCATCGAGCTCGGCGCGAACCCGCTCATGCACCGCGTGGGTGGTCAGGGGTTCGACGGACATGACGCCACGGTATCGAACAATTGTTCGAGCACCAGGGGCGAAACCGCAACCTGTGGACGAAGTCGGCTCTGTGGACAACGCCACGACCCCACGCCCTGCAGCCCATAGCGGACACCGGAATACTTGGGGGATGGCTGAAGCTCCGGATGTGTCGCTGGAACCGATCGGCGCGGTACAGCGCACCCAGGTCGGGCGGGAGGCCACCGAGCCGATGCGGGAGGACATCCGGCTGCTGGGGGCGATCCTCGGTGACACCGTGCGCGAGCAGAACGGCGACGAGGTCTTCGACCTCGTCGAAAAAGCCCGCGTCGAATCGTTCCGGGTGCGCCGATCCGAGATCGACCGGTCCGAGCTGGCCCAGCTGTTCGACGGCATCGACGTCCACCAGGCCATCCCGGTGATCCGCGCGTTCAGCCACTTCGCCCTGCTGGCCAACGTCGCCGAGGACATCCACCGCGAACGGCGCCGCGCGATCCACGTCGCCGCCGGGGAACCACCACAGAACAGCACCCTCGCCGCCACCTACGACAAGCTCGATGCCGCCCAGCTGGACGCGGCAACGGTTCAGGAAGCACTCACCGGGGCATTGGTGGCGCCGGTCATCACCGCCCACCCCACCGAGACCCGCAGGCGCACCGTCTTCGACACCCAGCACCGCATCACCCAGCTGATGCGCGTGCGGCTACACGGTCAGGACGAAACCGAGGACGGCCGGCCGGTCGAGACCGAACTGCGCAGGCAGATCCTGACGCTATGGCAGACCGCACTGATCCGGTTGTCCCGCTTGAAGATCCAGGACGAGATCGAAGTCGGCCTGCGGTACTACCCGGCGGCGTTCTTCGAGGTGATCCCGAAGGTCAATGCTGAGGTTCGCGACGCGCTGCGAACCCGCTGGCCCGACGCCGAGCTGCTGCCCGAGCCGATCCTGCGGCCAGGCTCCTGGATCGGCGGCGATCGCGACGGAAACCCGAACGTCACCGCCGACGTGGTCCGGCTGGCCACCGGCAGCGCCGCCTACACCGCCCTGGGACACTACTTCGCCGAGCTCAACAAGCTCGAACAGGAATTGTCGATGTCGGCGCGCCTGGTGAAGACCACCGACACTCTCGTCGCCCTGGCCGACGCCTGCCACGAGCCGGCCCGGATGGACGAGCCCTACCGGCGGGCACTGCGGGTGGTGCACGCCCGGCTCACCGCGACCGGGCAGAAGATCCTCGATCGCGAACCGGCGCACACCCTCGATCTCGGCCTCGAACCGTACGACACACCCGACGAGCTGCTCGCCGACCTGAACACCATCGACGCGTCATTGCGCGCCAACGGCAGCACCCTGCTGGCCGACGACCGGCTTGCCCGGTTGCGGGAAGCCGTGGACGTCTTCGGTTTTCACCTGAGCAGCCTGGACATGCGGCAGAACTCCGAGGTGCACGAACAGGTCATCGCCGAACTGCTGTCCTGGGCCGGGGTCCATCCGGACTATGCGTCGCTGTCCGAGCCGGAGCGGGTCGAGGTGCTGGCCGCCGAGCTGAAGACCCGCCGGCCCCTGGTGCGCGACGACTCCGAGCTCTCCGAGCTGGCCCGCAAAGAACTCGACATCGTGTTCGCCGCCGCCCGTGCGGTCACGGTGTTCGGCCCCGAAGCGGTGCCCAACTACATCATCTCGATGTGCCAGTCGGTCTCGGACATGCTGGAAGCCGCGATCCTGCTCAAAGAGGCGGGTCTGCTCGATGTTTCGAGTGGCGACGTCTACGCGCCCGTCGGAATCGTGCCCCTGTTCGAAACGATCGACGACCTGCAGCACGGCGCCTCGATCCTCGAGTCTGCGCTGGACCTGCCGCTCTACCGTGCGATGGTGCATGCCCGCGGCGAGAGCCAGGAGGTGATGCTCGGCTATTCGGACTCCAACAAGGACGGCGGATATCTGGCCGCCAACTGGGCGCTCTACCGGGCCGAACTGGATCTGGTGGAATCGGCCCGCAAGACCGGAATTCGGTTGCGGCTCTTCCACGGTCGGGGCGGCACCGTCGGCCGGGGCGGTGGCCCGAGCTACGATGCGATTTTGGCCCAGCCGCCGGGTGCGGTGAACGGTTCGCTCCGGCTGACCGAACAGGGCGAGGTGATCGCCGCGAAGTACGCCGAGCCGCGGATCGCGCACCGCAACCTGGAGACATTGCTCGCCGCCACGCTGGAGTCGACGCTGCTCGACACCGAGGGCCTCGGCGACCTCGCCGAGCAGGCGTACGAGGTGCTCGACGACCTGGCCGCCCGGGCTCAGCGTGCCTACGCCGAATTGGTCCACGAGACACCAGGTTTCGTCGACTACTTCAAGGCTTCTACACCGGTCAGCGAGATCGGTTCGCTCAACATCGGCAGCAGGCCGACGTCGCGCAAACCCACCACGTCGATCTCCGATCTGCGGGCCATCCCGTGGGTGCTGGCCTGGAGCCAGTCGCGCGTGATGCTGCCCGGCTGGTACGGCACCGGCACCGCGGTCGAGGAGTGGATCGCCGATGGTCCGGAATCGCCCGAGGCCCGGCTCGAGGTCTTGCAGGAGCTGTACAAGAACTGGCCGTTCTTCGCCACAGTGCTCTCCAACATGGCGCAGGTGCTCGCCAAGGCCGACATGGGCTTGGCCGCCCGGTATTCCGAGCTGGTCGAGGACGAGGAGCTCCGCGCCCGGGTGTTCGACAAGATCGTCGCCGAGTACGGCCGCACGCTGCGGATCCATCAGCTGATCACCGGCCAGGACGACCTGCTCGCCGACAACCCGGCGCTGGCCAGGTCGGTGTTCAACCGTTTTCCATACCTGGAGCCGCTCAACCACTTACAGGTCGAGCTGCTGCGCCGCTACCGGTCCGGAGACGACGACGAGCTGGTCCAGCGCGGCATCCTGCTCACCATGAGTGGGTTGGCGTCGGCACTGCGCAACAGCGGTTAGCCGATGGCCCGCGACCGCGACGAGTCCGGCCGGCCCCGCAATGCCAGGGCCCGCGACGCACTCGGCCGGCCGCTGCCGCCTGGCGCGCAGGGGGAACCCCGCATTCCCGACGACCTGAGTCTCCCGCCGGCCGAAACCCTCGCCTACGCGCAAGATCTGCTCAGCCGAGGGCGGGCGTTTCACGCTCACGAAGTCTTCGAGGCGGCCTGGCAGAACGGACCCGATGACGAGCGACCGCTGTGGCAGGGGCTGGCCCAGTTCGCGGTCGGTGTCACGCACATCCAACGCGGCAATCGCACGGGTGCTGCCGCACTGCTGCGCCGGGCATCAACGCTGCTTGCCGAGGTCCCAGGAGCGCCCTACGGCATCGACATCGTCGGTCTGGCCGCCACCGGGGCCGCGCTGGCAGACGATCTCGCCGCAGGCGTCGAGATCGATGCGGAGCGGTTGCGGCCGCACTTGACCCCGTGATGGAACCAACAGCTGGCCGATAGCGTCAAAACGGTTATGACACAACCCGACTGCTCCCTGGAGAACACCGCCGAACTGCTCGGACCGCTTCCGCAGACGGCGGCACAGGTGCTGGGCGATTGGTCAGGCACCGACCCCGGCGACGACTGGTGGTGACGCGCACTAGCGGCCGGCACCTGACGGAGCGGCTCCCAGGCTGACAGGTAGGCGTTTTACTCCGCGCAGCAACGTGCTGTCGTTGAGCGTCGGTTCGCCGTCCAGCGCGAGTTCTGGAAAGCGCCGAAACAGAGCCTCCAGGCCGATGTTCAGTTCTAGGCGGGCGAGTGCTGCGCCGATACAGACGTGAATACCGGAACTGAAGCTGAGGTGGTCGCGGGCGTTGGCGCGTGTGGTGTCGAATTCGAGAGGACGCTCGAAGAGCGCCGGATCGCGGTTGGCTCCGGCGATGAGCACGAACACCGCCTGCCCTTCGTCGATGGCGCAGCCCTCGATCTGCACCGGCTTTGTCGCCACCCGCAGCCCGATCTGGGCCACCGAGTCGTAGCGGAGCGACTCTTCGACTGCATTGGGCCAGCCTTCGGGATGCGCCTGCAGATGCGCCAGCTGTTCCGGATGGCGCAGAAGCGCGACCACCGCGTTGCCGAATGCGTGTGTGGTGGTGATGAATCCGGCACCGAGGAGCAGGCCGGCGAACATCCTGACCTCGTCTTCGGTGAGGTCGTCGTCGTGGAGTACGGCTGACAGGATGCTGTTGTCCGCGTCGTTGAGCCGGAGTCGCTCGATATGTGCGGCGATGTAGCCTTCGAAATCGCGCAAGGCCACCGAGGCGGTGTAAAAGTCGTTCCAGGCAGGAACGGTTGTGGTCAGTAGCTTGGCGGCAGGGTCGGCGAAGGCGTGCAGCGCCGGTATCTCCTCGCGGGGGAGTCCCAGCATCTCGGCGATGACCTCGATGGGGATCCGGGCCGCGAAGGCGGGGATCAGATCGCAGTGCGACTCGCCCTCGAGATCGTCGAGCACCCTGTCGGTGATCTCGTGAATGCGATCGCGCAGTCCGTCGATCGCTCGAGGTGTGAAAGCACGCGATACCAGGCGACGCAACCGGGTGTGCACGGGCGGATCCACCACGAGGAGCGAGGGCGGCTCGACGGGATTCATCATGTCCGGGGCCGTCTTGGCGGCCAGCCACCGGACCGCACGAACAGGAAACCGATCCTGCGGTTTGACGGTCCGGAATCGGTCGTCGCGCAGAACGTTTCGGACGATCTGCGCGTCAGCGGTGACCCAACCGCCGCCGATCCCGGGAGACATTCGACCCCGCCGGCGGACCTCCTCGATGAGGCGATAGGTGTTCTCGGGTCTCCCGCTGTCGATGACCAGTCGGGCGAACGGGTCTCCGCGATGAGCGAGCAGCGTGAGCGCCGAACGAGAAAGTCCGTAATCCAACAACCAGTGCACCCGGGTTTTGACGTGCAGGTCCATGGTGACGCGCTAGCGGCCCTGGCGACGGATCGCGTTGACCACCCCGCGGATGGCCGACTCCGTGGCGGCCAGCGGTGAGATCACCGCTTCGCCGACACCCACGATGCGTTCGACGCGCTCGACGATCCCTTCCATGCGGGCGACCACCGCGTCGAGCCGAGGCGCCAGCTCGTCGATGCGGCTCAGCGTGGAGTTGAACACGACAAGCGTCTCCTCGAAGTACTCGAGGGTGCCGTTCATGCCGCTCATGGTCTTGTTCAGATCGGTGAGCGCATCGCTCATCCCGGACAGGATGGTGTCGAGCTGGTCGACGGTGACGTCGGCGTTGAGTGCCGCCTGGGCCAGGGTCTTGATCCGGTCCCGGCCAGACCGTGGCGGGGGCGGCTTGTCAACCATGGGCTCAGTGTGGCAGCTTGCCGGCCGCCTCGGTGTCGAGAAGCCAAACCGTGGCGTCGCGGCCTTTCGCGCCGGCAGCCGGCCAGTCGGCGGCCTTGGCGCCGCCGACGGCCTCGGCGACCGCCTCGGCCTTGCCCTCACCGGATACCACCAGCCACACCTCGCGCGACCGATTGACGGCGGGAAGGGTCAGCGTGATCCGCCGGGGCGGCGGTTTGGGGGAGTCCTCGACACCGACCACCAGCCGCTTGGTCTCCGCGACCGCAGGGGTGTGCGGGAACAGCGAGTTGATGTGGCCTTCCGGCCCCATCCCCAGCAGGTGCACGTCGAATACCGGTGTCGGTTCGCCCGGCCCGGCGTTGGCGGCGAGCACACTCTCATAGGCCAGGGCCGCAGCGTCCAGGTCGTCGCCGAACTCGCCGTCACTGGCCGCCATCGGGTGCACGTTGATGTCCGGGATGTCGATGTGGCCGAGCAGCGCCTCGCGGGCCTGCTTGTCGTTGCGCTCGTCGTCATCGGCGGGGACGTAGCGTTCGTCGCCCCAGAAGATATGCACCTTCGACCAGTCGATCGCGCCGTCGTGGGCGCCGACATGCTTGAGCAGGTTGATTCCCGTTCCGCCGCCGGTCAGTACGACGAACGCCTGCCCGCGCGCGGTGATGGCGGCGGTGATCGCCCCGACCAGCCGGTCGCCGACGGCGGCCACCAGCGCTGAGGTATCCGGATAGGTCTCGACTATCTGGTTCACATCGCGACCTTTCGACTCGGCTCGACTAGACGTACTGCACCTTTTCAATACCCGCCAACGCCTCGTGGTAAATCTCGTCGGCGTCGAGCCGGCGAAGATCCTCGGCAAGGCATTCCCGGGTCTCCCGCCGCGGCAACGGCAACAGCGCCTCCGGACGGTCGGTGCGGGTCAGGGTGGCGGTCACGCCCTCCTGTGGGCGGGCCAGTGTCACGGTCTCGGAGGCGCGCACCAGTTCGACCTTCAACTCGCCGACGGAACGTGTCACGGTGCCGTCGATCCGGCTGGCCAGCCAGCCCGCCAGGATGTCGAGGGCCGGCTCGTCCTTCAGACCGGACACCGACGCCGACGTCAGGGGCTCGTACGGCGCCTGGTCCACCGCCGACGCGAGGAGTGCGCGCCAGTAGGTGATCCGGCTCCACGCCAGATCGGTGTCGCCGTCGGTGTAACCCTTCAGCCGGCTCTTGATCGCCGCCAGCGGGTCTTCGGTTCCGGTGGCATCAGTGATCCGGCGAATCGCCAAGCGCCCCAACGGATCCTCAGCGGGGTTGGCCGGCGCGACGCCCGGCCACCACGCCACCACCGGGGTGTCGGGCAGCAGGAAGGGCAACACCACACTGCTGGCGTGGTTGGACAGCGGACCGGAGATCCGCAGCACCACCACCTCGCCCGCACCTGCGTCCGCGCCCACGCGGAGCTGACCGTCCAGCCGCGCTTCGTTGGCCAGCCGGTCGGCCGGGACCACCACGATGATGCGGCAGGGATGTTCGCGGCTCGCCGCCACCGCCGCCTCGATGGAGTCCTCGACCCGAGCCTCGGTGTCGGGTGCGACCACCAGGGTCAGCACCCGACCCAGCGTGATCGCGCCGCCCTCTTCACGCAGCGCGGTGATCTTCTTGTTGAGTGCGTTCGTCGTCGTATCGGGCAGGTCGACAATCATCTATGGACGCCTCCATTCACGACCGGACCGCTGCAGCACCTCGAATGCCGAGTCGGGTCCCCAGGTGCCCGACTCGTAGGGATCAGGCTTACCGTGCGAGGCCCAGTAATCCAGCACGGGATCGAGTATCTCCCAAGACAATTCGACTTCGGCGTTGCCGGGGAACAGCGACGGCTCGCCGAGTAGTACGTCGAGGATCAGCCGCTCGTAGGCTTCCGGTGAATCCTCGGCGAATGCCGACCCGTAGGAGAAGTCCATGTTGACGTCGCGGACCTCCATGGCACTGCCGGGCACTTTCGACCCGAAGCGCAGCGTGATGCCCTCATCCGGCTGGACGCGGATCACCAACGCGTTCTTGCCCAATTCCTCGGTCATCGTCGCGTCGAACGGCAGGTGAGGAGCTCGCCGGAACACCAGCGCCACCTCGGTCACCCTGCGGCCCAACCGCTTTCCGGTCCGCAGATAGAACGGCACACCGGCCCAGCGCCGGGTATCGACGTCGAGGGTGATCGCGGCGAACGTCTCGGTGGTGGACTCCTTCGAGAAGCCCTCCTCGTCGAGCAGCCCGACGACCTTCTCGCCACCCTGCCATCCCGCGGTGTACTGGCCCCGTGCGGAGGTGGCATCCAGCGGCTGCGCCAGCGAAGTCGCCGAAAGCACCTTGATCTTCTCGGCTTTCACCTCGTCCGGGTGAAAACTGACCGGCTCTTCCATCGCGGTGAGCGCCAGCAGCTGCAGCAGATGGTTCTGGATGACGTCGCGCGCCGCCCCGATCCCGTCGTAGTAGCCGCCGCGACCACCCAAGCCGATGTCCTCGGCCATCGTGATCTGCACACTGTCGACGTAATGGTTGTTCCAGATCGGCTCGAACAACTCGTTGGCGAAGCGCAGCGCCAGGATGTTCTGCACCGTCTCCTTGCCGAGATAGTGGTCGATGCGGAACACCGACTCCTCGGGGAACACACTGTTGACCACCTGGTTGAGCTCGATCGCGCTCTGCAGGTCATGGCCGAACGGCTTCTCGATGACCACCCGGCTCCAGCGGCCCTCCTGCTGGCGGGCCAGCCCGGATTTCTTCAGCTGCTCGCACACCACCGGGAAGGCTTTCGGCGGAATCGACAGGTAGAAGGCGTGATTGCCGCCGGTGCCGCGTTCCACATCGAGCTTTTCCAGCGTTTCGGCCAGCCGGCCGAACGAGGCCTCATCGTCGAAGGAGCCCTGGACGAACCGGAAGCCTTCGGCCAGCCGGTCCCACACCTCTTGGCGAAACGGGGTGCGGGCGTGCTGGCAGACCGCGTCGTGCACGATGGCGCCGAAATCCTCGTCGGCCCAGTCCCGCCGGGCGAAACCGACCAGCGAGAACGACGGCGGCAACAGGCCGCGGTTGGCCAGGTCGTAGATCGCCGGCATCAGCTTCTTGCGGGCCAGATCGCCGGTGACACCGAAGATCACCACCCCGCACGGGCCGGCGATCATCGGCATCCGCTTGTCCCGCTTGTCGCGCAGCGGGTTGTGCCAGCTGGTCGGAGCGGGCGCTGCCACCCCGGGTACGGGACGGTCCGTCATTTGGCTGCGGCGTCGAGCTGGTCCTGGGTCGCGTCGAGCAGTTCCTGCCACGACTTCTCGAACTTCTCGACGCCCTCGTTCTCCAGCAGCAGGAAGACGTCACGCAGGTCGATGCCGATGGCGTCGAGCTTGTCGAACACCTCCTGCGCCGCACCCGCAGTGCCGGTGATCGTGTCGCCGGTGACAACCCCATGGTCGGCCACTGCGTCCATCGTCTTCTCCGGCATGGTGTTCACCGTGTTGGGGGCGACCAGCTCGGTGACGTAGAGAGTGTCGGAGTAGTCCGGATTCTTGACACCCGTGGACGCCCACAACGGACGCTGCACGCGGGCGCCGGCATCGGCCAGTGCGCTGAAGCGGTCGCCGCCGAGGAACACCTCTTCGTAGGCCGCGTACGCCAAGCGCGCGTTGGCGACCCCGGCCTGGCCGCGCAGCGCCAACGCTGAGTCATTTCCGGAGTCGGACGCTATCTGTTCCAGCCGCTTGTCGATCTCGGTGTCCACCCGGGACACGAAGAACGAAGCGACGGAATGGATCTTCGAGATGTCGTGGCCGGCTTGCTTGGCCTTCTCCAGGCCCTGCAGGTAGGCGTCCATCACCAGCCGGTAGCGCTCCACGGAGAAGATCAGGGTCACGTTGACCGAGATGCCCTCGGCCAGCACCGACGCGATGGCGGGCACGCCCGCCTCGGTGGCCGGGATCTTGATCAGCAGGTTGGGCCGGTCGACGATCTTCCACAGCTCGATGGCCTGCAGGATGGTCTTGTCGGTCTCGTGGGCCAGGCGCGGGTCGACCTCGATCGAGACCCGGCCGTCGACGCCGTCGGAGGCCTCCCACTGCGGTCGCAGTACGTCGCAGGCCTCCCGGACGTCGTCGGTGGTGACGGTGCGGATCGTCGCGTCGACGTCGGCCCCACGCTCGGCGAGCTCGGAAACCTGTGCGTCGTAGGCGTTTCCGTTGGACAGGGCGGCCTGGAAGATCGACGGGTTGGTGGTGACCCCGACCACGCTGTGCGTGTCGATCAGCTCCTGCAGGTTGCCCGACCGCAACCGGTCCCGGGACAGGTCGTCGAGCCAGACGGACACACCGGCCGCCGACAGTGCGGCGAGGTTCGGATTCTGTGCCATGACGTTCCCTTCAGTTGGTCGTGCGGGTTAGTTGTCGATCACACGTTCCGCGGCGTCGGCGACAGCTTCGGCGGTGAACCCGAACTCGCGGAACAAGGTTTTGTCGTCGGCGGATTCGCCGTAGTGCTCGATGGAGATGATCTCGCCGGTGTCGCCGACGAACCGGTACCAGCTCTGCGCCACTCCGGCTTCCACCGCGACCCGGGCCGACACGTCGGGCGGCAGAACGCTGTCGCGGTATTCCTGCGGCTGCGAGTTGAACCACTCGACGCACGGCATCGACACCACGTAGGCATTGATGTCCTTGGCCGCCAACAACTTCTGCGCGTCGACTGCCAGCTGTAGCTCGGATCCGGTGGCGATGATGATCACGTCGGCGTCATCGGCCGGGTTGCCACCACCGAGGACATAGCCACCGCGTTCGACGCCCTCGGCGCTGGTGCCCTCCAGCACCGGAATGCCCTGGCGGGTCAGGATGAAACCGACCGGCCCGGCACCGTTGCCACGGGCGATGATGCTGCGCCAGGCGTAGGCGGTCTCGTTCGGATCGCCGGGACGCACCACCGACAGCTTCGGGATCGCCCGCAGCGCGGCCAGGTGTTCGATCGGCTGATGGGTGGGGCCGTCCTCGCCAAGACCGATCGAGTCGTGCGTCCAGATGTAGATGGTGTCGATGTCCATCAGCGACGCCAGCCGCACCGAGGCCCGCATGTAGTCGGAGAACTGCAGGAACGTACCGCCGAAGGCGCGGGTCGGCCCGTGCAGCACGATGCCGGACAGGATCGCACCCATCGCGTGCTCGCGGATCCCGAAGTGCAGCACCCGGCCGTACCAGTCGGCGGTGAAGTCCTCGGTGGAGATCGACGGCGGCCCGAACGACTTGACGCCCTTGATGGTGGTGTTGTTGCTACCGGCCAGATCGGCTGAGCCACCCCACAATTCGGGCAGCTTCGGTGCGACGTCGTTGAGCACCTGGCCGAAGGCGGCGCGGGTGGCGACCGCCTTGGAACCCGGTTCCCAGTAGGTGATGTCGGAGTCCCAGCCGTCGGGCAGTTCCTGCGCCAGCAGCCGGTCCAGCAGCGCCTTGCGCTCCGGTTCGCGCTGCGCCCAGGCGTCGAAGTCGCCCTGCCATTTCTCGTGCGCCTCGCGACCGCGGTCGACAAGCTTGCGGGTGTGCGCGATGACCTCGTCGTGCACCTCGAACTTCTTGTCCGGGTCGAAACCGAGGACCTTCTTGGTGGCGGCCACCTCGTCGTCGCCGAGTGCGGCGCCGTGCACCCCACCGGTGTTCATCTTGGTGGGCGCCGGATAACCGATGATCGTCCGGACCGCGATGAACGACGGCTTGTCGGTCACCTTCTTGGCCTCGGCGATGGCTTCTTCGATGCCGACGACGTTCTCGCCGCCCTCGACTTCCTGGACGTGCCAGCCGTACGCGCGGTAGCGGGCCGGGACATCCTCGGACAGCGCGATGTCGGTGTCGTGCTCGATCGAGATCTTGTTGTGGTCGTAGAACACGATGAGGTTGCCCAGCTGCTGGGTGCCCGCCAGGGACGACGCCTCGCTGGTGATGCCCTCTTCGATGTCGCCGTCCGAGGCGATCACGTAGATGTGGTGGTCGAACGGGCTGGTGCCGGCCGGGGCGTCGGGGTCGAACAGGCCGCGCTCGTAACGTGCGGCCATCGCCATACCGACCGCGGATGCCAGGCCCTGGCCCAGCGGGCCGGTGGTGATCTCCACGCCCAGGGTGTGCCGGAACTCCGGGTGGCCGGGGGTCTTGGAACCCCAGGTGCGCAGCGACTCGATGTCGGAGAGCTCCAGGCCGAACCCGCCCAAGTACAGCTGCAGATACAGCGTCAGGCTGCTGTGGCCGCAGGACAGGATGAACCGGTCGCGACCCAGCCAGTGGGTGTCGCTCGGATCGTGCCGCATCACCCGCTGGAACAGCGTGTAGGCCAGCGGCGCCAGGCTCATGGCGGTTCCCGGGTGGCCGTTGCCGACCTTCTGCACGGCGTCGGCGGCCAGCACCCGGACCGTGTCGACGGCCTTCGAATCGACTGGCGTCCAATCGTCCGGATGGTGGGGCTGGGTCAGCGTGGCGATCTCTTCGACAGTGGTCACAAACTCGCTCCTGGCTTAGTCAAAACGCGGCAAGCTGGGGTGGTCCTCTTCACCCTAGTGCTGCTCGGTGCTCGGCTGCATAGTGCTGCTACCAGCGTTACCCGCGGGTGAAGCTCTACAGGAGGAACTGTGTCATCACGGTGGAATCGCCGTGAATCGACCCGTCGGTGTCGGGGACCGTCCGGGGCCGACTACCATCCTCTGTAGTAGATCGTCGGGTCAGGAGTCAGTTGCGTGAGAGTTCGCGAAGTGCACCTCGTTGACGGGGCGCCCGTTCGGTTCCGCGACAGGCTGCTGGGATACCTCGCCCTGACCAAGCCGCGGGTCATCGAGCTGCTGCTCGTCACCACCATTCCGGCCATGCTGTTGGCCGGCCGCGGCACCGTCGATCTGCCGCTGATCCTCAACACCCTGTTCGGCGGTCTGCTGGCCGCGGCAGGCGCCAACACGCTCAACTGTGTGGCCGACGCCGACATCGACAAGGTGATGAAGCGCACCGAACGGCGGCCGCTGGCCCGGGCCACCGTGCCCCGCAGCCACGCCCTGGTCTTCGGGCTGACGCTCTCGGTCGGATCGTTCTTCTGGCTGTGGTGGACCACCAACCTGCTCTCGGCGCACCTGGCCGCGGCAACCATCGCCTTCTACGTGCTCGTCTACACCCTGCTGCTCAAGCGCCGCACCTCACAGAACGTGGTGTGGGGCGGTGCGGCCGGCTGCATGCCGGTGATGATCGGCTGGTCGGCCGTCACCGACACGATCGGCTGGCAGGCGCTGGTGATGTTCGCGATCATCTTCTTCTGGACGCCGCCGCACACCTGGGCGCTGGCCATGAAGTACAAGGACGACTACCGCGCGGCGGGCGTGCCCATGCTGCCGGTGGTGGCCACCGAGTTGCAGGTCACCAAGCAGATCCTGATCTACACCTGGCTGACCGTGATCGCCACGCTGGCGCTCGCGCCGGCGTGCGGCTGGCTGTACGGCTCGGTGGCCGCACTGGCCGGGGCCTGGTTCCTGATCATGGCGCATCGCCTGCATGCCGGCGTACGTCGCGGCAACCCGGTCAAGCCGCTGCGACTGTTCCTGCAGTCGAACAACTACCTGGCGCTGGTGTTCGTCGCGCTAGCGGTCGATTCTGCGCTGGCGCTGCCGACGTTGTTGCGCTAGTTTTTGGCGCGCGGGGCGGCATGGCCGGTACCGCGGGCTGCCCGCGCGTTATGTGTCGCGACGTGGCGCATGTTCGCTCCAGCCTTTGGCCGGCTCGTCCTGGCCGCGGTAAGTGTGTTGGCGACCGCATCATTGACGCTGTCGTTGGTGTCGATCGACAATCGGGTGAGGTCATGACCAACGCGCGTCACGGCTTGGCGGGGCGTCACGGTGGCGGGGTCGCCCGCAGCCGCCGCGGTGCCGTGCAGGCCGCCTGCGCTGGAAGCAGCCAGGGTATTGACCGCTGCTGACGAATGCTGCGGATGAAGACCATCGAATCCCTGCTGAATGTCGCCTGGTATCCGCCCGATCAGCGCAACTTGCTCGTTCCATGGCAGCAATAGCTGCGTTCTTGCCTGCGAACCCGCGGGATCGTAGACGCTCAGGACGTCGTTGATAGCGGGCGTCAACACCGTTGCCAGCTGATGACCTATCACGGGAATCCCCGAGATAGACGTGATCAACGGTGCCTGACGGAGCAGCAATACATCCGACGTGCTGCCGTTGCCGATCGGCGTGATCACCCTATTGCTGCCGTCCGGCGCCGGCACGAAGCTGTTGTAGTCGGCCTGCGTCGTCGTCAGTGCACCGATGACAGCGTTAGCCCAGGCGACGCCCGCACCGGGGCCAACAAGAAACTTCGGCGCGTCGACAACGCCGTCACCCTGCAATCGCACCGACGCCATCGCAGAACCATTCGGACCGGCGCTGTTGTCGGCGATGTCTGTTGGCGTCGCCTTCACCAAGCCGAGCGAGGCTCGCATGCCGTTTGCGCCGTTGGTATCCCGCATCAGGACAACTGCGTGATCACCGGGTAATGCGTAGAGCTGAGTCTGTATTGAACCCAGCTCAGCCGCGTCTGAACCGTAAGCGACGACAACGACAGTTGTGTACTTGTCGGCGGTGTTAAAAGATGCCACCGCCAAGGCCTGCTCGACAAACACCACATCGACCTGATCGCAACCTGTACAGGAGAGCAACTCCGGCGACATGTTGTCGAATGCCCCGTTGACGTTGATGAGCTGCGTCGAAGCAGCCAACAACGACACGTCTGACGTGGCCGTCACTTGCTGTGTCACACCGATCGCCACCAGCATCGCGGCCGCCGGGACGAGGATTGCGGCGGTAGCGCCAGCAATGTGCCGAGAAGCGGTGGAGGCCCGCATTATTTCCTGCTCTCAGTTGGCGCGTTCGAGTTTGCCGGAGCCTCCACCTTGGGACGTTCTGGTTGTCCCGACGGAAGATGTTCCTACGTCTCCCAACACCCCTAGACGATAGGCGAATTAGCTGACGCGCATGGCAAAGCCGGCATACCCGGGACAATTCACCAGACCAGGCGTCTAGGTCACCCTCAATGGCGCAGAGGGTTGGCCCTGATTCCGCTCACGTTTTCGGCACGGCGTGAAGCCCCCGGGCCGTCAGACCCGAGTATTACATCCAGAGCCGGTCGTATGGGATGAACTCGGCTGCCTTGCCGGCGGTTGCGACCGCGCGATCAGGGCAGCAGCACGATCGAGCCGGTCGTCTTGCGGCCCTGGAGATCCCGGTGCGCCTGCGCGGCTTCGGCCAAGGGGTAGTGGCCGCCGACCGTGATCGTGATCGCACCGGAGGCGATCGCATCGAGTAGTTCACCCGCGCGCCACGCGAATTCGTCCGGGGTACGGGTGAAGTGGGCGAGGTTGGGCCGGGTCAGGAACACCGACCCGGCGGCGTTGAGCCGCTGCGGATCCACCGGCGGCACGGGTCCGCTGGACGCACCGAACAGTGCCAGGGTGCCGCGGATCGCCAGGCTCGCGAGGCTGGCGTCGAACGTGGTCTTGCCGACGCCGTCGTAGACGGCGGCGACACCGTGACCGTTGGTGAGGTCGCGGATCGCCGCGGCGAAGTCGGCGGGGTCCTCTGGGTAGTCCAGTACCTCGATCGCGCCCGCCTGGCGGGACAGTTCCGCTTTCTGCGGGCTGGAGGCGGTGGTGATCACCCGGGCGCCCAGGCTGGTCGCCCACTGGGTCAGGATCAGTCCGACGCCGCCGGCCCCGGCGTGCACGAGCACGAAATCGCGCGCCTGCACCGCGTAAACCGACTTGATCAGGTAGTGCGCGGTCATACCCTTGAGCAGCGCCGAGGCGATGGCGTCCGACGGCACCGAATCAGGGACGTAGGCGACGAAATCAGCTGGAGCGGTGCTGAACTCGGCATAGGCTCCGGATGCCACCGCGGTGACAACCCGATCGCCGGGCGCGATCGCCGCGACGTCGTCGCCGACCGCGACGATCGTTCCGCACACCTCGGTGCCCACCACGAACGGCAGTTCCCGCGGATACAGACCGGACCGGAAGTAGGTGTCGATGTAGTTGACGCCGATCGCATCCGCCTGGATGAGCACCTCGGCCGGGCCGGGTGTGGGCTGCGGCTTCTCGACGTAGTTCAGGACCTCGGGACCGCCCGTCTCGGCGACTTCGATTGCGTGCATGTCACTATCATCCCTGCTGTGAGCGCCCGCCCGAATCTGGCACGTCCCGACGTCTTCCATCCGAGCATCGTGCTGGCCGGCTGCCCGCAGCTCGTTTCCGGTGACGGTGACGACGACGGCCTGATCGCCGCTCTGCGGACCCGCGGGCTGCACGCCCGCTGGCTGTCCTGGGACGACCCGCAGACCGAAACCGCCGACCTGGTGATCCTGCGCGCCGCCTGGGACTACGCCGAACGTCGCGAGGAGTTCCTGGCCTGGACCCGCCGGGTGCGCCACCTGCTCAACGCCCCGGACGTGGTGGCGTGGAACAGCGACAAGCACTATTTGCAGGATCTGGCCGACGCGGGCGTACCGACCGTCCCGTCGTATTTCTTCGCACCGGGGGACAAGGTGCACCTGCCCACGGGCGAGGTGGTGATCAAGCCCGCGATCGGCGCAGGGTCGATCGACACCGGCCGGTTCGTCGACCGGGCCGCCGCACGCGCACACGTCGCCGCGCTGCAGGACAGCGGGCGTACAGCGCTCGTGCAGCCCTACGACGCCCGCGTGGAGCAGGGGGAGACCGCGCTGGTGTTCCTCGGGGGCCGGCAGTCCCACGCGTTCACCAAAGGCCCGATGCTGCCGCCGGAAGGGGAGTCGCCGACGCTGCACGAGTCCGGCACCTACGTGGAGGAGTCGCTGGCCTCGGCGGATCCGGACTTCGAGATGTGGGACGTCGGCGTGGCTGCGCTGGCTGCCGCCAGTCGCCATCTCGGTATCGAGGCCAGTGAATTGCTCTATGCCCGAGTCGATCTCATCGGCGGCGCCGACGATCCGCAGGTGCTGGAGCTCGAGGTGATCGAGCCCGGGCTCGGCTGGCGCCAGCTCGACGAGCGGACCCGCGACCTGCAGCAGCGTGCGTTCGCACTCGAGGTCGAGTCAGCGTGTGAGCGTCTTGGGCTCGGCCCGCTGTCGCATCGACGCCCATAGCGCCGCGGTGGCCGCAGTGCAGGCCGCCGCGCCCGCGACGTGCACGGCCACCAGTGCGGCAGGCACGCCGGTGAAGAACTGAACCGCGCCGACCAGTCCTTGGGCCAGCACCAAACCCACCAGCACCGCCAACCGCTTCATGATGAACCGCGGTGCGAACACCGCCTGCAACCCGGCGGCCAGCCCGATCAGCAGCGCCAGGTAGGCGATCAGCAGCGTCGCGTGCATGTGCACCAGCGTGAGGATCTCGACCTCGAGTCGCGGCACCGGGCGCTGCGGACTCTTGTCGCCGGCGTGCGGGCCTGCGGCGGTCACGAGGGTTCCGGTGGTCAGCGTCGCGGCCAGGGTCAGTGCGCCCAGCACGGTCAGATGCCGAAGCGGTTTGGGCACCAGCGCCGTCGAGATGCCGTCGTCGGGTTCGCCGATCTTGACGTAGAGCAGGGTGGCCAGCCACACCATCGCCATCGACGCCAGTAGGTGGATCGCGACCGTCCACCACGCCAGCCCGGCCAGCACGGTGATCCCGCCGAGCACCGCCTGCACCACCGTCGACGCGGGCATCAGCCAGGCGTAGATCAGCACCTCCCGGCGGCGACGGGCGCGGGTGACGGCCAGGACGGCCAGGATCGCAGTGATCACGACGAGGAAGGTGATCATCCGGTTGCCGAACTCGACGGCCTGGTGGATGCCGGGGACCGCGGCGTGCGGGACTGGGACGAAGCTGCCGGGGAAGCATTGCGGCCAGGTGGGGCAGCCGAGGCCGGATGCGGTGACCCGCACGATCGCGCCGGTGACGGCGATACCGCCCTGGGTCAGGATGACCGCGGCGGCGATGATGCGCTGGACGCGCAGGCTCGGCAGTGGCAGCAGGTCCACCAGCCGCAGGAAAAACCGTCCGACGGGCACGGCCTGATCGTAGAGGACGTCTAACTACGCCCTGTAGTAGGGATCGGCGTAGTGGGGATCTGGCTCAGGTGAACCGGAACCAGCGCAGCGCCGCCAGCGCCGACACCACGCCCCACGCCGCGAGCACCGCGATGCCGAACCAGTCGACGGACAGCGACATCGCCCGGGTCAGTGCTTCGGTGAGCGCCCCGGACGGCGTCAGCCGCGCCACCCAGGCCACCCCACGCGGAATCGCTCCGGTCTCCAAGGTCAGCGCCCCCAGCCCGGCGAACACGAACCACAGCAGGTTGGCGACGGCCAGCACGATCTCGGCGCGCAGCGTTCCGCCCAGCAGCAGACCCATCGCCGCGAACCCCGCCGTGCCCAGCGCGATCACCAGCGCGCCGAGCAGCAGGCCCGCCGGGTGCGGGCGCCAGCCCAGGGCCAAACCGATGCCGCCGAGCAGCAACGCCTGCAGGAACACCACGGTCACCACGGCCAGCGATTTGCCGGCGATGATGCCCCACACCGGAAGTGCGGTGGCGCCCAACCGTTTCAGTGCCCCGTAGCGGCGGTCGAACGCGACGGCGATGGCCTGGCCGGTGAACGCCGTGGAGATCACCGCCAGCGCCATGATCGCCGGGACGAACACCGCGACCCGGTGCGTGCCGAACGACCCGAGTGGCAACAGGGTGAGCCCGATCAACAGCGTGATGGGGATGAACATCGTCAGCAGCAGCTGTTCACCGTTGCGCAGCAACAGTTTCAGCTCGAGGCCGTACTGCGCGGCCAGCATCCGCGGCACGGTGCTGGGCCGTGGGTCGGGCGCGAAGGTGCCCGGGGGAAAGAGCTCGCTCGTCATGACCGCAACTCCCTACCGGTCAACTCCAGGAACACGTCTTCGAGGCTGCGCTGCTCGACCCGCACATCGGTGGCCAGCACATCGAGCCGTGCGCACCAGGCTGTGACGGTTGCCAGCACCTGCGGGTCGATCTTGCCTTCCACGAGGTATTCACCGGGCGAAACCTCTTTGGCCGCATAGCCTTCCGGTAGCGCCGCGATCAACAGCGACAGGTCGAGCTGGCGGGGCGCGGAGAATCGCAACTGTCCTTCGGCGCCGGAGTTCATCAGCTCCGCGGGTGTGCCCGATGCGACGGCCGAGCCATGATCGATGATCACGATCCGGTCGGCGAGCTCCTCGGCCTCCTTGAGCTGGTGGGTGGTCAACACCACCGTCACCCCGTCGCGGCGCAGCGCGTCGATGAGCTCCCACACCACCAGCCGCGCGTGCGCATCCATACCTGCGGTGGGCTCGTCGAGGAAGACCAGCTCGGGCCTGCCGACCAGGGCGCACGCAAGCGCCAGCCGCTGCTGCTGGCCACCGGAGAGCCTGCGGTAGGTGGTGCGGGCGGCGTCGGTCAGCCCCAGGGTGTCCAGCAGCCAGGCCGGGTCGAGCGGATTGGCGGCGTAGGAGGCCACCAGATTCAGCATCTCGCCGGCCCGGGCCGCCGGGTAGCCGCCGCCGCCCTGCAGCATGACGCCGATCCGCTCGCGCACCCGCGCGTTGTCGGCGACCGGGTCCAGGCCCAGCACCTCGATGGTGCCGCCGTCGGGCCGGGTGAAACCCTCGCACATCTCGACCGTCGTGGTCTTGCCTGCCCCGTTCGGGCCCAGCAGGGCCAGCACTTCGGCGGCGTGCACCTCGAGATCGAGATTCGCCACGGCCGTCGTCGACCCGTAATGCTTGGACACCCCGCGCAGTCGCACGGGGATTTCGCGGCCGGAACTCACGGTGACTCAGCGTATGCGCCGGGCGCCGGGCGCGGCGTCGGTGGTTCGGTGGCTGGCTCCGCGGACTCGGGTGTGGCCGGGGTGTCGGGCTCCTGACCGCTGAACGTTTCGTTGGTTCCGGGCACCTTGCGCCAGGGCAGCCGGTGGAACGTCCCCGCGATCAGCATCAGCACGATCACCGTGCTGGCCAGGGTGGCGTCGACGATCTGGAACAGGGCGAAGCGGTCGCCGTTGGCGGTTGGCCCGAAGATCCCGACGACGAGCGACACCGCGATGGTCGCGATGCGGAAGCCCGGGCGGGTGGCCCAGGCTGCCAGCGGGATGATCGCCCACAGCAGGTACCACGGCTGCACGACGGGAAACAGCAGGACTGTCGCGCCCAGCGCCACACCGAGACCGCCGACCGGATGCAACTTGCCCCGCATCACGGCCAGGAGCAGCCAGGTGACGGTGATCATGATGATCAGCACGCCCATGGCGCGGGTCAGCGACAACACGGCGGTGGTGTGGTCACCCAGCCCGAGCAGGATCCCGACCTGGCCGGTGCCCAGCGCCAGCAGCGTCGGAGGTGACATCCAGCTGCGCACCACGTTGGCGGTGCCGAGGGTGAACAGCCAGCCGAAGCCCAGGCCGCTGGCCCAGCCGATGATCGCCATGACCACCAGCGACAGCGATGTCATGAACGCGCTCGCCAGCACGAACGCCTTGACGGTCGACCCCCAGCGGTACGCCAGGGCCATGCCCACGAAGCCCAGCGCCAACAGCCCCGGGAGTTTCACCTGCGAGGACATCGTGATCAGCACGGAACCCAACACCAGCATCGCGGGCGGCATCCACTGGGCCCACTGGTCGCGCCCGTGCGGCCAGTGCATCGGCCGCGGCCACAGCGGCTTGGCGGAGTCGATGCCGCGCAGCGCGAACTCCGTTCCGGTCAGCATCAGGCCCAGCATCAACGCCTCGTTGTGGATACCGGCGACCAGATGCATCAGGAGCAGGGGATTGGCCGCACCCAGCCACAGCGCGCTGACCTCGGCGACGCCGCACCGGCGGGCCAGCCGCGGTACCGCCCACACGATCATCCCGACGCCGAGCAGCACCACCACCCGATGACTGAGCACGGCGGCGACGATGTTCTCTCCGGTCAGCGCCGAGATTCCGCGTCCCACCCACAGGAACAGCGGGCCGTACGGCGCGGGCGTCTCGCGCCACAGGCTGGGCACCGAGAGGGTGAAGACGTGGTCCAAACCCAGCCCCGGGGCGGGCCCGACCTTGTAGGGATTGAGCCCGTTCGCCGAGATCTGGCTCTGCGCCAGATAGGAGTAGACGTCCTTGCTGTACATCGGCGGAGCGATCAGCAGCGGAACGATCCACAGCAGCAGAGTGTGATCAAGCTGACCGCGCGACATCCGCGGGTTGCCGAGGGCGAAGCGGCCCAGCATCAGCCAGGCCAGCGCCATCATCACCGCGCCCGTGGTGGTCATCGTCAGCGACACCGTCTGGATGCGCGACGGGAGGTTCAGCAGCCGCACGCCGAAGGTGGGGTCCTGGACCACGGGTCGGGCGCCGGCACCCAGCGCACCGATTGCCATCAGCACGGTTCCGGTGGCGCCGAACAACCGGGTGCGGCGCATGGCACGGAATTCGGCGTCGTTGAGAGGCGCGCCTACAGTGCGTTCATCGCCGTGCAAGCGGGCGATTGACGAACTCAGCGAAAGCTGGCGGGCTGCCACCACAGCACTCTAACCGGCGGCTTTTTCGCCCTCAGCTTGCTAAGGGTGCCCTTGCTAGACCTGTTCGGGCAATTGCGTAACACTGGTGTTGTGAAATTCCCGTCCGATGCTGACGCTGTGCCCGTGGTGGGCACCGTCGTGCATGACGGGCAGACCCGCCGGGCAATCGTGCAGCTCCTGCTCGAGTCGGGATCCATCACCGCCGCCGAGATCGGCCAGCGGCTGGGCATCTCCGCTGCCGGCGTGCGCCGGCACCTCGACGCGCTGATCGAGGCGGGCGACGCCCAGGCCAACGCCGCGGCGGCGTGGCAGCAGGCAGGCCGCGGCAGGCCCGCCAAGCGTTACCGGCTCACCGCGGCCGGACGGGCCAAGCTGGAGCACACCTACGACGACCTGGCTTCCGCCGCGATCCGCCAACTCCGCGAGATCGGCGGCGACCAGGCGGTCCAGACGTTCGCCCGGCGCCGTATCGACGCCATCCTCGCGGGAGTGGCGCAGGGCCCCGACGACGTCGAGTCCACGGCCGAGCGGGTCGCCGACGCGATGACCAAGGCCGGTTACGCGGCGACGACGACGCGGGTCGGCGGCCCGATGCAGGGCATCCAGATCTGCCAGCACCACTGCCCGGTCTCGCATGTCGCCGAAGAGTTTCCGGAACTGTGCGAAGCCGAGAAGGAGGCGATGTCCGAGATCCTCGGCACCCACGTCCAGCGACTGGCCACCATCGCCAACGGCGACTGCGCCTGCACCACCCACGTGCCGCTCACACCGGCACACCACTAGACCAGAAGGAGCGTCGCCATGACACTCACCCCGGAAGCCAAGCCGGCAGAGCCGATGACCCAGGAAGAGGCCATCGCCTCACTGGGCCGTTACGGCTACGGCTGGTCGGACTCCGACGCCGCGGGCGCCGGCGCGCAGCGCGGCCTGTCCGAAGCGGTGGTGCGCGACATCTCGGCCAAGAAGAGCGAGCCCGAGTGGATGCTCGACATCCGGCTCAAGGCGCTGCGCACGTTCGACAAGAAGCCGATGCCGAACTGGGGCTCCAACCTCGAGGGCATCGACTTCGACAACATCAAGTACTTCGTGCGCTCGAGCGAGAAGCAGGCCGCCACGTGGGATGACCTGCCCGCCGACATCAAGAACACCTACGACCGGCTCGGTATCCCGGAGGCCGAGAAGCAGCGCCTGGTGTCGGGTGTGGCCGCACAGTACGAGTCCGAGGTGGTCTACCACTCGATCCGTGAGGACCTCGAGGCCCAGGGCGTGATCTTCCTGGACACCGACTCGGGCCTGCGCGAGCACCCGGAGCTCTTCAAGCAGTACTTCGGCACCGTGATCCCGGCCGGGGACAACAAGTTCTCCGCGCTCAACACCGCGGTGTGGTCGGGTGGTTCGTTCATCTACGTCCCGAAGGGCGTGCACGTCGACATCCCGCTGCAGGCCTACTTCCGGATCAACACCGAGAACATGGGCCAGTTCGAGCGGACGCTGATCATCGTCGACGAAGACGCCTACGTGCACTACGTCGAGGGCTGTACCGCGCCGATCTACAAGAGCGACTCGCTGCACTCGGCGGTCGTCGAGATCATCGTGAAGCCCGGTGGCCGTTGCCGTTACACGACCATCCAGAACTGGTCGAACAACGTCTACAACCTGGTGACCAAGCGTGCCCGCGCCGAGGCCGGCGCCACCATGGAGTGGGTCGACGGCAACATCGGCTCGAAGGTCACGATGAAGTACCCGGCGGTGTGGATGACCGGTGAGCACGCCAAGGGTGAGGTGCTGTCGGTGGCGTTCGCCGGCGAAGGCCAGCACCAGGACACCGGCGCCAAGATGCTGCACCTGGCTCCGTACACGTCGAGCAACATCGTGTCCAAGTCGGTGGCCCGCGGTGGCGGCCGGGCGTCCTACCGGGGCCTGGTCCAGGTCAACAAGGGTGCGCACGGATCGCGGTCGAGCGTGAAATGCGATGCGCTGCTTGTCGATACGGTCAGCCGCAGTGACACCTACCCCTATGTCGACATCCGCGAGGACGACGTCACGATGGGCCACGAGGCCACCGTGTCGAAGGTCAGCGAAGATCAACTGTTCTACCTGATGAGCCGCGGCATGACCGAGGACGAGGCAATGGCGATGGTCGTGCGCGGCTTCGTCGAGCCGATCGCCAAGGAACTGCCCATGGAATACGCCCTGGAGCTGAACCGGCTGATCGAGCTGCAAATGGAAGGTGCTGTCGGTTAAGTGAGCAATCTCTCGAAGGCAGTGGAGGGCTCGCACCTCACTGCCATCAACAAGGGCGAGCAATTCAGCTCGTTCGACGTCGACGCCTTCGAGGTGCCCGGCGGCCGCGACGAGTTGTGGCGGTTCACCCCGCTCAAGCGGCTGCGCGGCCTGCACGACGGCTCGGCCGTCGCCAACGGCACCGCGGCGATCACGGTGACCGAGCGCCCCGGCGTCACGGTCGAGACCGTGCGGCGCGGTGACGAGCGACTCGGCCAGGGCGGGGTGCCCAGCGATCGGGTTGCCGCGCAGGCGTTCTCGTCGTTCAACTCGGCGACGGTGGTGACCGTCGCACGGGACACCGAGGTCGCCGAGCCCATCGAGATCACCGTCGACGGCCCCGGTGCGGGCGGGGTGGCCTACGGTCACCTGCAGATCCGGGTCGAAGAACTCTCCCGGGCGATCGTCGTCGTCGACCTGCGCGGCAGCGGTACCTATGCTGACAACGTCGAGATCATCGTCGGCGACTCGGCCGGTCTCGGCGTCATCTGGATCGCGGACTTCGCCGACGACATGGTGCACGTCAGCGCGCACCACGCCAAGCTCGGCAAGGACTCGGTTCTCGGGCACGTCAACGTCACCCTCGGCGGTGACGTGGTGCGTACCTCGACCACCGTGCGGTTCACCGGTCCGGGCGGGGACGCCAAGCTGCTCGGCACCTACTTCGCCGACGCCGGGCAGTTCTTCGAGTCCCGACTGCTGGTCGACCACGCGCAACCGAACTGCAAGTCGGACGTGCTGTACAAGGGTGCGCTGCAAGGGGATCCGGATTCCAAGAAGCCCGACGCGCACACCGTGTGGGTGGGCGACGTGCTGATCCGGGCCGAGGCCACCGGCACCGACACCTTCGAGGTCAACCGCAACCTGGTGCTCACCGACGGCGCCCGCGCCGACTCGGTGCCCAACCTGGAGATCGAGACCGGCGAGATCGTCGGCGCCGGGCACGCCAGTGCCACCGGCCGTTTCGACGACGAGCAGCTGTTCTATCTGCGTGCCCGCGGTATCCCGGAGGCGCAAGCCCGCCGGCTGGTGGTGCGCGGCTTCTTCAACGAGATCATCGCCAAAATCGCGGTCCCCGAGGTGCGCGAGCGCCTGACCGATGCCATCGAACGAGAACTTGCCATCACTGAGTCGAAAGCCACACAGCCATGAGCACTTTGGAAATCAAGGATCTGCACGTCAGCGTCGCCAACGAGGACGGTACCGAGAAGGAGATCCTCAAGGGCGTCAACCTGACGGTGAAGTCGGGGGAGACCCACGCGGTCATGGGCCCCAACGGTTCGGGTAAGTCCACGCTGTCGTATTCGATTGCGGGCCATCCCAAGTACCACGTCACCTCGGGGTCGATCACCCTCGACGGGCAGGACGTGCTGGCGATGAGCGTCGACGAACGCGCCCGCGCCGGCCTGTTCCTGGCCATGCAGTACCCGGTCGAGGTGCCCGGTGTGTCGATGTCGAACTTCCTGCGCACCGCGGCGACCGCGGTCCGTGGCGAGGCCCCGAAGCTGCGGCACTGGGTCAAGGAAGTCAAGGCGGCGATGACCGATCTGGAGATCGACCCGCAGTTCGCCGAACGCAGTGTGAACGAAGGCTTTTCCGGCGGCGAGAAGAAGCGCCACGAGATTCTGCAGCTGGGTCTGCTGAAGCCGAAGATCGCGATCCTCGACGAGACCGACTCCGGCCTGGATGTCGACGCCCTGCGGGTGGTCTCCGAAGGCGTCAACCGCTATGCCGAGGCCGAGAACGCCGGGGTCCTGCTGATCACGCACTACACCCGGATCCTGCGCTACATCCGTCCGCAGTTCGTGCACGTCTTCGTCGACGGCCGGATCGTCGAGTCGGGTGGCGCGGAACTGGCCGACGAGCTCGAAGAGAACGGCTACGTGCGCTTCACCCAGGCGGCGGCAGGAGCCTGACATGACCGCGTCGGTGGATCTGGACGTCGTGGGTATCCGCGCGGATTTCCCGATCCTCACGCGGGTGATGCGGGGCGGACATCAGCTGGCCTACTTGGATTCCGGGGCGACGTCGCAGAAACCGCTGCAGGTTCTCGATGCCGAACGGGAGTTCCTGACCACGTCCAACGGTGCGGTGCATCGCGGGGCGCACCAGCTGATGGAGGAGTCCACCGACGCCTACGAGCAGGGTCGTGCCGATATCGCGTCCTTCGTCGGTGCCGACACCGACGAGCTGGTGTTCACCAAGAACGCCACCGAGTCGCTGAACCTGGTGTCGTATGTGTTGGGCGACAAGCGGTTCGAGAAGGCCCTCGGCCCCGGCGACGTCATCGTCACCACCGAGCTGGAGCACCACGCCAACCTGATTCCCTGGCAGGAGCTCGCCCGCCGCACCGGGGCAACCCTGCGCTGGTACGGCGTGACCGAGGACGGCCGCATCGACCTCGATTCACTGCAGCTCGACGAACGGGTGAAAGTCGTCGCCTTCAGCCATCATTCGAATGTCACCGGCGCGATTGCGCCAGTCACGGAGATGGTCCGGCGGGCCAAGTCTGTCGGCGCGCTGACCGTGCTGGACGCCTGCCAGTCGGTGCCGCATCAGCCGGTGGACTTCCACCGCCTCGACGTCGACTACGCCGCGTTCTCGGGGCACAAGATGCTGGGCCCCACCGGTATCGGCGTGCTGTACGGGCGGCGCGAGCTGCTCGACGCGATGCCACCGTTCCTCACCGGCGGGTCGATGATCGAGACCGTCACCATGGAGGCCGCCACCTATGCCCCCGCGCCGCAGCGGTTCGAGGCGGGCACGCCGATGACCTCGCAGGTGGTCGGATTGGGCGCGGCCGCGCGGTATTTGGACAGGATCGGGATGGGCGCGGTCGAGGCGCACGAGAGGGAACTGGTCGCCGCCGCGCTCGACGGCTTGGCCGCACTGCCGCAGGTACGCATCATCGGGCCAGCCACCCTGGAACACCGCGGTTCGCCGGTGAGCTTCGTCGTCGACGGTGTGCATGCCCACGACGTGGGTCAGGTGCTCGACGACGACGGTGTGGCCGTGCGGGTCGGGCACCACTGCGCGTGGCCGCTGCACCGCCGGTTCGGCATCGCCGCGACCGCCCGGGCGTCATTCGCCGTCTACAACACCCTCGACGAGGTGGATCGACTGGTGGCGGGTGTCAAGCGGGCCATCGAGTTCTTTGGGCGGGATTGAGTGAAACTCGAGCAGATGTACCAGGAAGTGATCCTGGACCACTACAAGCACCCGCACCACCGCGGGCTGCGTGAGCCGTTCGGCGCCGAGGTGCATCACGTCAATCCGACGTGCGGCGACGAGGTGACGCTGCGGGTGGCGCTGTCCGCGGACGGCGAACAGGTCACCGACATCTCCTACGACGGCCAGGGCTGCTCGATCAGCCAGGCCGCCACCTCGGTGCTCACCGATCAGGTGATCGGGCTGACCGTCGGCGACGCGTTGAAGACCGTGGCGGCGTTCACCGAGATGGTGTCGTCGCGGGGCACCGTCGAGGGCGACGAGGACGTGCTCGGCGACGGAGTGGCCTTCGCCGGTGTGGCGAAGTATCCGGCCCGGGTGAAGTGCGCGCTGCTGGGCTGGCTGGCGTTCAAAGACGCGGTGGCTCAGGCATCGCATCGAAAAGACTTGGAGGAGAAGCGATGACGGAGCCCAATCTGATCGACGATATCGAGGAAGCCATGCGCGACGTGGTAGATCCCGAACTGGGGATCAACGTCGTCGACCTCGGTCTGGTCTACGACCTCAACGTCGAAGACGCCGAGGGCTCGAAGGTCGCCCTCGTTGACATGACGTTGACGTCGGCCGCTTGTCCGCTGACCGACGTGATCGAGGACCAGACGCGCACCGCGCTCGTCGGCGCCGGGCTCGTCAACGAGATCAAGATCAACTGGGTGTGGAACCCGCCGTGGGGCCCGGACAAGATCACCGAGGACGGCCGCGAACAGCTCCGCGCGCTGGGGTTCACTGTCTAATCTGAGCTGATGCTCACCGTTCCCGCCTTCGTGTGGCGCGGCGGCGGATTCGTCCGGGTCATCGTGGTCGGCATGAGCACCGGTGTCTTCATCGGCCTGCTGGCGTGGTTGGACTCCGGACTGTGGTTCGCCGCGCTGTTGGCCGCTGCCATCGTCACGGTGGTCTACGGGATCTGGCTGGGCCTGCGGATGGCGAAGTTCTGGCCCGGCGCCACGGCACTGACCGGTCAACAGCGTGTGCGCGTCGCCGGGGTGACCCGCTGGGGCGGTCGCATCGGCGACCCCGCCCTGGCTCAGCCGGTGGTCGACTACGCCGACGGGCTGCGCAAGTCCGCCGAGACCGGGCGGCCGTTCCGGTGGGTGGTGCCGCTGATCCTCGTCGTCGCGATCGGAACCGCGGTATGGGATGCGGTATTCGGCTCGACGCGTGACGTCGTCGCGTCTTGCGTGTACCTGGTGCTGCTTGCCTTCCAGCTGTTCTGGTGGCCCGGGCGCCGAGATCAGCTGCTGACCAACGCTGATCGTGCCCGGGAACGTGCGGTGGCGCTCATCGAGCGCACCCGGGGTGCGGCCGAGTGATGGCCCCACCCACGGTGGTGGCCACCCGCCGCCAACTGCACGGCATCGCCGAAAGCTTCCTTGCCGGGCCGCAGTACCGCGCGACCGGGACGATCCGACTGGCCGTTCGTCCGGATGGCTTCAGCGCCACCGCCCTGGCGATCGCGGTGCAGGGGAACACGCTGGTGTGGCAAGACGGCAGCATCGCGCTGACCGGCCGGGTACGTGACCTGGCGGCGGCCACCGGGCTCGATGTGGGCCCGCCCCCGGCCACGGTGTATCACAGCGTCGTCACACTGGAGCCCGACACCGACCTCGACATCGACACCGACGCCGCCGACGCCATCTACCGCAGCCTCTACGCCGGCGGGTTCGCGATCAAAGCTGTTGTCCCAGAATCGCATCCGGTGTTGTGGCCGGAGCACCTCGACGTCGCGGCCACGGTCGAGGAGGTCAACTACGGAGTGTCGGCGGGCGACGACTTTCACGAACTGCCCTACGCCTACGTCGGTCCGTGGGATTTCACCGCCGCACCGCGCACCGGACCGGTGTGGAACGCGCCGTTCGGCGCCGTGCGCGCACACGACCTCGCCGCCGACGTCGATACGCTGGCCGCCGACATCGCCGACTTCTTCCGCCGGGTCCAAGAATCGCTGTGAGTCCGACGGAATCCAGACCGCCCGCCGCGATGTTGCACACCGTCATGGAGGATGCGCGCGTGCAAGAGCTGTTCACCCCGCTGACGATCGGGTCGCTGACGGTGCCCAACCGGTTCGCGATGGCACCGATGACGCGTGCCGCCTCGCCGGACGGTGTTCCGGGAGCCGACGTGGCCGCCTACTACGGCCGCCGTGCGACCGGCGGCACCGGACTGATCATCACTGAGGGCGTTCGGATTCCGCATCCCGCCGCCGGCTGGCCGGACCGCATCCCCAACCTCGACGGCGACGATGTGCTGGCGGGCTGGCGCGCAGTCACCGCCGCCGTGCACGCCGGGGGTGCGACGATCGCCGCCCAGCTCTGGCATCAGGGCGTCGCGCGCGGTGTTCACGACGGTGACCGCCCCGATCAGACGCCGGTAAGCCCGTCGGGCATCGACATCGGCGGCGGCGCGACCGGCCGGGCGCTGGGCATCGAGGAGCTGCCGCAGCTCGCGCAGGCGTATGCGCTGGCGGCCGCCAACGCTGCGGCGGCCGGCTTCGACGCCGTCGAGATCCACGGCGCCCACGGCTACCTGCTGGACCAATTCCTCTGGGAGCACACCAATCACCGCACCGACGGCTACGGCGGCTCGCTGGCGGCACGCACCCGGTTCCCCGCCGAGGTGGTCGCCGCGGTGCGTGCGGCAGTGGGGCCCGGCTTCCCGATCATCTACCGCTTTTCGCAGTGGAAGATGAACCGCTACGACGCGCAGGTGGCCGCCAGCGCAGCGGAACTCGAGCAACTGTTGGCCCCGCTGGTCGAGGCCGGTGTTGACGTACTGCACCCGTCGACGCGGCGGCACTATCTGCCCGGCTTCGGTGACGAGGACCCGCAACTCAGTCTGGCCGGCTGGACCAAGAAGATGACCGGTCTGCCCGTCATCGCCGTCGGTTCGGTGGGTCTGGAGACCGAGTTCAACCCGGGTGCGGGGAGCGGACCGATCCCGCCGTCGCCCATCGACCGGCTGCTCGATCAGTTCGAGGCCGGTGAATTCGACATCGTCGCGGTCGGGCGTGCCCTGCTCGCCGACCCGGCGTGGGTCAACCACCTGCGCGAAGGCAAGCTCGACGAGTTCGGCGGTTTCGATGCGACCAGTGCACTGGGCCGTTTGTATTAGCTGCAACAGGGAACACACACCGACAACCAGACGTTAGGACTGACGTGGCTACCCAAGACCTGACCGCACAGAACTTCAACGACACCATCACCGGCAACGACATCGTGCTGGTCGACTTCTGGGCGTCGTGGTGCGGACCGTGTCGCGCCTTCGCCCCGACATTCACGACGTCGTCGGAACAGCACCCGGACGTCGTCTACGGCAAGGTCGACACCGAGGCTGAGCAGGAACTGGCGGCCGCCGCCGAGATCCGCTCGATCCCCACGCTGATGGCGTTCAAGAAGGGCAAGCTGATCTTCAACCAGGCCGGCGCCCTGCCGCCCGCGGCGCTGGAGGATCTCATCCGCCAGGTCAAGGAGTTCGACGTCGACTCGGCGATCGCGTCCCAGTCCAAGGACGCCTAAGCCTCGATCCACCGATAAATTGGTTGGTCGTGGGGTGTCGGAATGAGGAAAGTG
>NZ_PDHO01000110.1 GCF_002887815.1 Mycobacterium sp. ENV421
CCGACATTTAGCCTTGGTGTGGGTCCGCGGGCGGGCCGAACGTCCGACCGGGACATGTAGGTGATCCCTGAAATTTGAGTGGTCGTCCGCGGGCTTGGTGCCTGGTCAGCGGTGTCCTTGTTCGGGAACTTGGAGCCAGCCGAGGGTGTGGACTCCTGCTTAGAGAATGTCTGGGCCGTGGCCGCGATGGTCAGTCACCTGGCGAACAGGATCAGGGCTGATTGGAGCAGCGATATGGCGTTGACGTTGGGGATCGACGTGGCCGTGCGGGCCGCACACCAGGCCACACTTTCCCGTGATGGAGCCACGGTGTGGCGGGGACGTAAGTTCTCGACCAGACCGATGGATCTGGAGCGGCTGTGGTCAGATCTCAAGCTGGAGGATCCCGGCGAGCTCACCGTCGTGGTCGAGCCGACCCGTAACGCCTGGATCGTGTTGGCCGAGTGGTTTCGCCGTCGCGGAGCCCGGGTGGTGATGGTGCCCACCACGCAGTCGGCAGACCTGCGCAAGTACTACTCCAAGCACACCAAGAATGACCGTATCGACTCCGAGCTGCTGGCCCGACTGCCGCTGCTGCATCCTGAAGGACTGCGCGAGTATTCCGGCCAGGGACCAGCAGATCCGCTGCGGCGTTTAGTCAAACAGCGCGCCACGATGGTCAAACGCAGGGTTGCGGTCTACGCCCGACTGGACGCATTGGTCGAACTTCTCGGGCCGGCCTGGTATGAGGTGCTGGGCTCGAACTACGGCATCGCGGCATTGGAGTTCCTTGCCCGCTACGCCGATCCGAACGCGGTGATCCGACTGGGCCAGGGCCGTCTGAGCCGCTTTCTGATCGCCCGCTCTCGCGGCGCGTGGCGCTGCCAGCATGCCGCCGGCCTCATCGCCGCGGCCAAAGAAACCCTGGCACTGTGGGGTTCGGACGGGATGAACTTCGCCGAACTCGCCGACGACATCGCCCACGAAGCCGAACAGGCACTGTTCTTGACCCGCCAAATCAAACAGATCGATGAACGAGTCGCCAACCTCTACGCCGACGCCGACCCCGACGGCATCGTGGCCTCCGCTCCCGGCGTGGGACCCGTCATCAGCGCCGTCATCGCCGGCCGGCTCGGTGACCCACACCGGTTCACCTCGCTGGCCGCGATCCGCGCCTATACCGGACTGGTCCCAAAGGTCAGCCAGTCCGGGATGAGCAAGGTCGAGTCCTCGATCACCAAGGCCGGCGACCCGCTACTGCGCGAGATGCTCTGCACTGCAGCCGATCAAGCCCGCAAGATCGACCCGCAGATCGCAGCGAAGTACCAGCGACTGATGGCCGGCGACCGACACCACGACTCCGCGATCTGTCACCTGGGCACCCTGCTGGTCACCCGAATAGCCACCTGCATGCGCGCCGGCCAGCCCTACATCCTGCGCGACGTCGATGGCACCGAAATCACCGAAGCCCAGGGTCGCATGATCGTCAAAGACCGCTATCAGATCGACCCCCGACGCCGCGATAACATCCGGCACCAGCGCATGCGAGACAGCCACAAAAAAGCGGCGAGCCAGGAGTCACAGGAGTCGCCAAGCGCTCCAACATCCCAGCCCGCCGACAACCACCCTACGAGCCAACAGGTCGCTTGACATCCCTTAGGAACTCA
>NZ_PDHO01000111.1 GCF_002887815.1 Mycobacterium sp. ENV421
CCCGACTTGGCTCAATTTAGTGTTCAAGTCCGTGGCTGATCTTGGCGAGGGCGTCGCGCAGGTCGTCGGGTAGCGGGTCGGCGGCGGTCAGGATTCGTCGGCCTGCCTTGATCTGTACGGTGCGGTAGCGCCGCGTGGTGCGCACGAATTTCTTGATGCTCCAACCTGTTTGGATCTCGACCCAGTGGCTGACGGCCATCGCTGCGACCACGATGCTCAGGTGGGCTTCGATCGAGTCGCGGGTGTGGTGGTAGATCGGGCGGGCTTGGAGGTCGTGCTTGGACATTCGGAAGCTCTTCTCGATGCGCCACAACTGGTGGTAGGCGTCGATGACGAACTCCGAGGTCGCGGTCGTCAAGTTCGTGGTGTAGCCCTTCCAGCCGGCCAGGGCACGGGATTTGGCTTCCAGCTCACGGTTGACGGTCTTGGTGGCGCCGGTGAGCTTGATGAACCGGTTGCGTTTGACCCCGGCGTGTCCATCGACGGCTTTCTGGGCTTTGCCGACCTGCTCGTCGATGCCGCGCAGTGTTCTGCGCGCCCGATCGTGGCGGAACTGGTAGTAGACGACGCGGTCGGGGATGCCGCGCGCCTTTTCGCTGCTGGTCGCCGGCCACGGCTGTGTCAGCACCAGCTGATCAGGGACTGCCTGCTCGGGGTGGTTGTCGCGCCACTCGCGGACCACATCGGGCAGGAACGGGATGCGGGTGCCCAGGATGAACGACAGTCCCGCAGCCCGCAGCGCGACCTGGTTGGCTTCGGAGATCATCCCGGCGTCGGCCACGATGGTCACGTCGGTGAGTTGGTGGGCGGTCTTGAAGGCGTTGATGACGGGCAGCATGGTGGCAGTCTCTGCCCTGTTACCCTCGAAAGCGGCCACGGTCAGCGGGAACCCGGTGGCATCGGTCAACAGCCCGAGAGTGATCTGGGGTTCCAGACGCCGCTCTTTGGAGAACCCGGGCTCGCGGAATCCGTCACCGGCATCGGTTTCGAAGTACAGCGTCGAGACGTCGTAGAGCACCAAGGACGCTGGCCCCAGCCGGGCGTGCCGGGCCGTCGCCGCCGCCAGGGATTGCCGCCACGAGGGTTTGGCATAGATCGGTAGGCGGCGCTTGAGGGTGGCATAGGAGGCCGCGTCGACGCCGACTTCGCCGAGCACCCGGGCGGCGTCGATCTTGCTGGTCGGCTCAATGATCCGCGCCAACACCAGATCGCGAAACACATTGTCGCCCTTGGTGACCGACTCAAATCCCAATACACGGTAGGCGGTACACAATCCGTCCCACAGATGGGTCATCCGCGAAGACGTGATCGGTAGCGTGCCTGCCTCGAGTCCGCCGGAGATGCCCAGATCCAGCTCGGTCTGCCCGGCAGCCAAGCGCGTTGCCGCCGCCGACTTCAGTGCAGCCAGTTCTACCTCGTCGTGGGCCGAACCGATGTGCTCAATCGAGCGTGATCCCCGCCGCCAGGACCACACGACCTGCACCGCGGTCGCCCCAGAGGCGGTCTTCACCGTCCGGATGTACGCCACCAGCGCAGCCTACGACCCCACTTTAGTGTTCAAATTTCGACCGAACCGCACACACAACCCCAGGTCAACGAGTCGCGATCAACTCCGCGTCCGAAAAGTGAGCCAAGTCAGG
>NZ_PDHO01000112.1 GCF_002887815.1 Mycobacterium sp. ENV421
CCCGGATTTTTCGTGGGATGTCGCCTGTAGGGGTGTGTAGATAAGCGAAAGTGCCTGTCCTGCAAGAGATAATTGGACTTGCTTAGGGTTCAACCATCCTGACGGGAAGGCACTTCGCAGGTGAAGAATATCGCGGTCGCATCGCGGGTGAAAGTGTCGGCGGACGGTCATGGTGTGGTGTCGCACGCTGGGATGGGCATGTTGCGTGAACTCGCCGACCGGACCGGGTTATCGGCGCAGGTCACGAATGCTTTGGCGGATACCTATCGTGGGCCGTGGGTGTATGCACCTGGCGATGTGTTCGCCGATCTGGCCGCGGCGATCGCCGACGGCGCGGACTGTATCGATGGGATCGGCCAGCTGTGCGGTGATCGTGAGCACGTGTTCGGCGCGAAGGCTTCGACGACCACGATGTGGCGGTTGATCGACGAGCGCATCGATTCCGCCCACCTGCCCGCGGTGCGGGCCGCCCGGGCCGCTGCCCGAGCGGCCGCCTGGACCGCCGGGGCGGCCCCCGTACCGGGTGGCTGGCTGCATATCGACATCGATGCCACCTTGGTGATCGATCACTCCGACAACAAGGCCGGGGCGACGCCGACCTGGAAGAAGTCCTTCGGGCATCATCCGCTGCTGGCGTTTCTGGACCGCCCCGAGATCTCCGGCGGGGAAGCCCTGGCCGGGCTGCTGCGCACCGGCAACGCTGGCTCCAACACCGCCAGTGACCACGTCATCGTCTTGGCCCAGGCGCTCGCTGCGCTGCCCGTGGGGTGGCGACCCGACCCCGGTAGGGGCGATGATCCGGACCGGCCGCAGGTGTTGGTGCGCTGCGACACCGCCGGAGCCACCCACGACTTCGCCGACGCCTGCCGGGCCGCTGGGGTGGGGTTCTCCTTCGGCTATCCCGTCGACTGGCGGGTCCAGGACGCGGTGGACACCCTCAACCTCGCCGACGGTTGGTATCCGGCGATCGACACCGACGGCGGCATCCGCGATGGCGCCTGGGTCGCCGAGGCCACGACCCTGGTCAACCTGTCGTCGTGGCCGCCGGGCACACGGCTGATCCTGCGCAAAGAGCGCCCGCATCCCGGCGCCCAGTTGCGGTTCACCGACACCGACGGCATGCGGGTCACCGCCTTCATCACCGACACCCCAACCGGTGTGGTGGCCGGCCAGGTCGCCGGGCTGGAACTGCGCCACCGTCAGCACGCCCGCGTCGAAGACCGCATCCGCGAACTCAAAGCGACCGGACTGCGCAACCTGCCCTGCCACGGTTTCTGGGCCAACGCCGCCTGGCTGGAAATCGCGCTGGCCGCCGCCGACCTGGTCACCTGGTGCCGACTCATCGGATTCCGCACCCACCTGGGCCTGGCCCGCGCCGAGATCGCCACCTTCCGCTACCGAGTCCTACACGTCGCCGCCCGTATCACCCACGGTGCCCGCCAACGACGACTACGCCTGGATGCCACCTGGCGCTGGGCCGCCACGATCGCGACCGCCTGGCACAGGATCCGCACCGCCTTCGGATGACCAGGCAGCTCCTCAGACCAACCGATCACGAAAGACTCACCGGCCCTGGGAAAGCCCGCCCGCCCGACGACACGGGACGGCTCAACCGCGTTGCCACATCAGAATCATCACC
>NZ_PDHO01000113.1 GCF_002887815.1 Mycobacterium sp. ENV421
CTGACACGAAAATTGGGTGACCACAACGGGTGACCCGGCTGGGTGGCTGGTTATGCGGATTGGGTGAGTGGTTGCAGGGTGACTCGGTAGCCGAGGGCTTCGAGTTGGTTGATTGCTCGCGATTTGGTTCGGGCGGGCTGGTGGGCGCTGTAGTAGTCGGCGCCGGGGTCGCGGTAGAAGTCGCCGTTGGTGAGCATGTTGTGGGCGGCGATGATCATGGCGTGTTCGAGGGCGACGATGGCGCGCATCGGGCCGCGACGTGTGGCGATGCGCTTGTACTTGGCGGAGAAGTAGGTGTTCTTCGAGCGGGCCGCTGAGAGTGCGGCGATGCCCAGGACGCCTGTGAGGTAGCGGTTGCCAGGTCGGGTCTTGTTGGATTTGATCCGGCCGGCGGATTCGTTGGAACCGGGTGAAACTCCGGCCCAGGACGCCAGGTGCCCGGCGGTGGGGAAGACGCTCATGTCGCCGCCGGTTTCGGCGATGAACACCTCAGCCACGATGCGGGAGAATCCCGGGATACTCATCAGCAGGTCCCGGGCTGGGCGAAAAGGTTCCATCGCCTCCTCGATGCGCTCATCGAGTCGACCGATGTCGACGCTGTGGGCGTCGATACGGTCCAGAAACAGTCGGGCCATGAATGCGTGATGCTCGCGGAAACGTCCGGTCAGTGCTTCGGTCAAGGCCGGGATCTTCGACCGCAGTCGGCGTCGGGCCAGATCAGCGAGCACGGCGGGATCGCGTTGCCCGGCGATCAGTGCCTCGAGCATGGCGCGCCCGGAGACCCCGGTGATCTCGGAGGCCACCGCCGACAGTTTGATCCCGGCGTCTTCGAGAAGTTTCTCCAGCCGCTGCACTTCCCGGGTGCGTTCGCGGGTGATCACGGTGCGGGTGCGGGTCAGATCACGCAATTCCCGGATCGGAGCCGGCGGCACGAACGAGGCCTTCACCAGCCCGTGGGCGCCCAGATCGGCCAGCCACGCGGCATCGGAGACGTCGGTCTTGCGGCCGGGCAGGTTACGCACCGAGGCGGCGTTGACCAGCACCACGTCCAGTTCATCGTCGAGCAGGTAGTAGAACGGTTTCCAGTAGTCGCTGGTGGACTCGATCACCACGCAGCTGACCTTCTCCGCGATCAGGTGCTCGCGCAGCGCCAGGATCTGGCTGGTCGTGGCCCCTCAGGTGCTTACCGTCGCCGATTTCGCGCGGTTGCTCTGCCCCTGGATCCGTACGCAGACCTTCGCGTCCTTCTTCGAGCAGTCGATTCCCGCGCACCGCGGGTGTACTACATCCATCACCCATCACTCCCTCGTGAACTCTCGTATCCCGTTGCAGTGGAGAGTGTTTCGGGGAGGGCGGGGTGAAACAGGACTCTGACACTCGTGCTCGAAGGCAACATTCCACGGTTCCCGCGGACAAGGTTGTGCCCTCCGCCCCAAGCTAGCCTGCGGGCTCAGCGACAACATAGACGGACCGGGGTCGACCGAAACACTCCTCCAGCATCACCCCGCGATTCGTGGGACACAACCAGAGATCCGAGCCGAGCGCACAGCAAAATTTTCTAACCCCACGGAGGAGCGCAGCGCCCCTGGACAGCTAGCC
>NZ_PDHO01000114.1 GCF_002887815.1 Mycobacterium sp. ENV421
GTTCGCCACGGCCTGGGATGGCGGGGTGATGCTGGCCTCGCGGCGATCCTGGTGGAGCGTGTCAGATGGTTTGTGTGAGGTAGCGGTGCTCCCGATCTGAAAGCCGAGACACACTGATGACCGTGGTGGATAAGAAGCTTGACCGTGAGCAACGTCGCCGTGAGCAGCGAGCGGGTGTCGAGGCCCTGGAGGCTTCAGGTGCCCTCGATGAGCTGTACTCGATGATCGACGCCGGCGAGGTCACTCTCGACGGCAAGGACGGACTGATCCAGCAGCTGATCAAGGCCGGCCTGGAACGGGGCCTGCAGGCTGAGCTCAGCGATCACCTCGGATACGACAAGGGCGACCCCGAGGCCGCGTTGTTCCCGAACTCACGCAACGGCTCGTCGCCTAAGACAGTGGCCACCAGCGTCGGTGATGTCGAACTGGCGATCCCGCGCGATCGCGACGCCACGTTCACCCCCACGCTGGTGCCCAAGGGAACGCGTAGGGTCGGTGGGCTCGACGACATGATCGTCTCGCTCTATGCCGGCGGGATGACAGTCCGCGATATCGAGCATCACCTCGTCTCCACGATCGGGACCGAGATCAGCCGCGAGACGATCTCGAAGATCACCGACGAGGTCCTCGACGAGGTCCTGGCCTGGCAGCGTCGCCCGCTCGAATCGTTCTACCCGGTGATCTATCTCGACGCGATCGTGGTCAAGGTCCGCGACGGTGCCCACGTGCGTAACAAGGCCGCTCACATCGCCGTCGGCGTCGACATGGACGGCGTCAAACACGTTCTGGGGATTTGGATTCAGGCCACCGAGGGCGCCAAGTTCTGGGCCGGGGTGTGCGCCGAGCTGGCCAATCGCGGTGTCGCTGACGTGCTCATCGTGTGCTGTGACGGGCTGACCGGCTTCCCCGATGCGATCGAGGCGACCTGGCCCGATTCGCTGGTCCAGACCTGCGTGGTGCACCTGATCCGGGCGGCGATGCGGTTCGTGTCCTACGCCCAGCGCAAGGCCGTCGCGGCCGCTCTCAAGACGGTCTATCAGGCCAGCGATGCCGAGGCCGCCCGGGCGGCGTTGGACGCGTTCGCGGCATCTGAGGTCGGTCGAGCCAACCCGAACACCGTCCGTGTCTTCGAGGACGCCTGGGAGCGGTTCACCCCGTTCTTGGCGTTCCCGCCGATGCTGCGTCGGGTCATCTACACGACCAACGCGATCGAATCGCTGAACTACCAACTACGCAAGATCATCAAGAACCGCGGTCACTTCCCCAACGACGCGGCGGTGGTGAAGCTGCTGTGGCTGGCGATCTGCAACATCGAAGACAAGAGAGCTCGCGACCGCGCCAAAGAACGCGGGCGGGGGCTCGGTGCGAAACGCACCGCCGAAGGGCGCCTCGTCGAGGGTCAGATCACCACGAACTGGAAACAGGCCCTGGCCCAACTCGCACTGGCCTACCCCGAACGAATCAACCCCTACCTCTAACCGCAACGAGCACAACTACTTACACAAAAATCTTGACAAGCTCTCCTGGTGGCGCATCGCCGCGGCGATCGAGAACCAAAGTGCCCGTCCGGTCTGCC
>NZ_PDHO01000115.1 GCF_002887815.1 Mycobacterium sp. ENV421
CTCCCTATCCGGACAGGTTGAAGTTGCCGTTGGAGCCGTAGATGGCCAGCGATATGAGCAGGGTGACGGAGACGACCACGATCAGGGAGGTGCGTACCGCGTTGCCGACCGCGACGCCGACGCCGGAGGGTCCGCCGGTGGCGAAGTAGCCGAAGTAGGTGTGGATCAACAGGATCGTGATCGCCATCAGGACCGCTTGCAGGAAACTCCACAACAGATCGATCGGATTAAGGAACGTGTTGAAGTAGTGGTCATACAAGCCACCGGACTGGCCGAACAGCACCACGGTGGTGAACTGGGAAGCCACAAAGCTCAAGATGACCGCGATCGAGTACAGCGGGGTGATGGCCACCATGCCCGCCACAATCCGGGTACTGACGAGGTATTCGACCGGCGGGATACCCATCGATTCCAGGGCGTCGATCTCCTCGTTGATCCGCATCGCCCCGAGTTGAGCCGTGACCCCGGCGCCGAAGGTGGCGGCCAACCCGATCCCGGCCACCACCGGCGCGCTGATCCGGACGTTGATGAACGCCGCCAAAAACCCGGTCAACGCTTCAATCCCGATATTGCCCAGCGAGGAATAGCCCTGCACCGCCAACGTCCCACCCGCGGCCAAGGTGAGGAACCCGACGATCACCACGGTGCCGCCGATCATCGCCAACGTGCCCGCCCCCATGCTGATCTCCGCGATCAACCGGATGATCTCTTTACGGAAATGCAACGCCGCATGCGGTGTGCCCGCGATCGCGCGACCGTAGAAGATCGTGTGATCCCCAATCCGCCCGATCGTGCCCAACGGGCGACGCACCTGACGGGCGATCCGCGGATACAAAGCCTGTAACGACGCCATCTACCGGGCACTCATCCGGATACCGATCGCGGTCACCACCACGTTGACCACGAACAACGCCATAAACGCGTACACCACCGTCTCATTGACCGCATTACCCACCGCCTTGGCGCCACCCCCGGTGATCGTCAACCCCCGATAACACGCCACCAACCCCGCGATCAACCCGAACAACGCCGCCTTGACACACGAGATGATCACCTCCGGCACCCCGGTCAACAACGTGATCCCCGCCGCGAACGCCCCCGGATTCACATCCTGAACGAACACCGAGAACACATAACCACCCAAAATCCCGATGATCACCACCAACGAATTCAACAGAAGCGCAACCAAACCCGACGCCAACATCCGCGGAGTCACCAACCGCTGCACCGGATTGATCCCCAACACCTCCATCGCGTCGATCTCCTCACGGATCGTGCGCGACCCTAAATCCGCACACATCGCCGTCGCCCCGGCACCCGCCACGATCAACACCGTCACCAACGGGCCCACCTGAGTCACCGCACCAAACGCCGCCCCCGCACCACTCAGATCAGCAGCACCCAACTCCCGCAACAAAATATTCAGCGTGAAACTCACCAACACCGTGAACGGAATCGCCACCAACAACGTCGGCGCCAACGACACCCGCGCCACAAACCACGCCTGCTCCAAAAACTCCCGCCACTGAAACGGCTTCCGGAAGATGAACCGCAC
>NZ_PDHO01000116.1 GCF_002887815.1 Mycobacterium sp. ENV421
GCCCACCCACCCGGGGCAAGCCAACTCAGATGTCACCTATTCGTGCAGCAGACCCGTTGTCTCACGCCTCTGACCTGCGGTTGTCTCACTTGGGCCATTCGTGTTCCTGGGGTTTTCTCACCCAGGTGAGACTGACGTGAGACAACGTGAGACAACACCCCGTAAGCCCGCTGAACTGCATGTTTCCTTCATCCGAGTAGGTAGTGCGGTCGCTTGACGGTGCCCGCGTTGACCAGCTTGCCAGTCCTCAGCAGATCGTTGAGCGCGCGGTAAAACGTGGCTCTCGACATGCCAGCGGCCTCGGCAATATCGCGCAGTTCCGCCCCACTGGCTCCGGTGGTTTCGAAGTTCTGAACGAAGATCACCAACAGCTCCGCGCTGCGTTCGCTCGGCAACTGTTCACCGTCGTTGCGCGCTGACGATGACATGACGGCGCTTTCGGTGCCGGGTATCAAGTCGAGCTTTAGCAGGTGGTTGTCATGCTCTGGGCCGTCCTTGCGCTTCTCGCGGGCCAGGCTGATCCAAGCTTCATCACGACTGGTGGCATAGACGGTGTCGACGCAACTTTCAAGTGCTGACGAGCCGCGCAATGTCTTGGCGTCTTTACCGGCGTGATGCACACCCAGGATCACACCGCGCCCACCGGGGGTGCTAGCCCGTAACTTTGTCATGGTGTCGATGACGATGCCGCAGTCCTGGGCTGAATTCTCGTCTGCGCCAACCATGCAACGTGCCAGTGTGTCGAGAACGACGAATCCGAAAGCGCCCCATTCGATCAGGTCGCGCAGGTTAGCAACATCGCGCGCGTTCATCAGGTTTATGGGCTGCGGATAGACTGACAGCCAATCGTCGTCAATCATGCTCTGCCAGGCGGTTTCCCATGCCTGCGCTCGTTGCCCGAAACCGAATGCACCTTCAGCCACGATGTAAAGGACGCGCCGTTGCTGGGTTTTGCGGTTCTGCCATGGTCTGCCGGTGGCCACACTTGCGGCCCAGTCGAGTGCGATGAAGGTCTTGCAGGTGCCCCATTTGCCGTACAGCAGCGCGGTGGTGCCTTGATCTAGCACGTTGTCTATCAACGGTTGTGGTGGTGGCATGTTTCGGAGGTCAGAGCGTGTCAGTAGTGAGTCGGCGAATTGCGGGCGAGCTTCGGAATCAGCTGTGCTGGAGTTAGTCTCGTCGTCAGTCAGGCCGTCGTCGCCTCTGCTGGCGTCGCCGGCGTTCGTGTAATCGGTTGTGCGCCAATCGATTGTGTCGATGTCAATCGGGTTGGCTTCGCCTTTGCGCCAACCCGATTCGATAGTGGCTTCACACTGGCGAGTGCCTGACGCAGACCAGTTCCAGGATTCCGACGCATCCATGAGTGCCTGCTTCGACTCATCTTTGTCGAACCCCAATTCAGCCAAACGTCTTGCAGCCCAATGTAGTCGGTCATTCCTTCGGCCACTTGGCGTATTGGCTACGTCATCGACAACATTGTGAAATGGGGTCTGCTGCACGAATAGGTGACATCTGAGTTGGCTTGCCCCGGGTGGGTGGGC
>NZ_PDHO01000117.1 GCF_002887815.1 Mycobacterium sp. ENV421
GGCACTTTCGCTTATCTACACACCCCTACAGGCGACATCCCACGAAAAATCCGGGTTAGTGCGAAGCCGACTTGTGTGATCATCGGGTCGGGGTTGAAGGCGAATCCAGCAAACACGCAGATCATGATGATCGCGGCAGCGACAACAACACGACTGGCCTGCTTAAAGCCGTGGGCGACGGCGTCGTTCCCGTGGTGGCCGTGGGTGTGTGCTTCCTTGATGGAAGAGACAAGAAACACTTCGTAGTCCATCGCCAGTCCGTAGAGCACTCCGCTGACGATGATCGGCAACAAGCTCAGCACCGGGGTGGTCGCATGGATGCCGAGCAGTTGCTGACACCATCCCCATTGGAACACCGCGGTGGTGGCACCGCTGTACCGAGACACTGAAGGCGCGACGATCACCCAGATCGCCGACGAACTCGGCATCAGTGGGGTGACGCTGTCGGCCTGGTGCAAGGCGGCCGGGGTGCCGATTCGGCACCGCAACCCCACCACTGGTGCCGCACCGGTCTCGGGCGCGGAAACTCCTGACCAGGAGCTGGCCCGGCTACGTGCCGAAGTAGGGGCAGCTACGTGCGGACAAGACCCGGTTGTCCACCGAGCGCGACATTCTGCGCGCACTGAACTCATCGAAGATGCCCTCATCGCCGCCGAGGCGCTGCGTGGTTCGCTGGCGGGTGCTGTGTTCCATTCGGATCACGGAAGTCAGTTACACCTCAACCGATTTCGCGACATTCTGCGCAGATCTGGGCGTCACCCAGTCTATGTGAATCGCCCTGGTTTTCCCGGAGGCTCGGGCTATTGGATTCCGATCAAGGGTTCGTCGGTCCGTTGTGCATCGTAGAACGCGGCCTCGCGTTCGGTGGGCGGGATGTCGCCGAGGTAGCTGTGTAGTCGGCTGGTGTTGTGCCAGTAGACCCAGCCCAGGGTGGCCAGCTCGACGTCTTCAATGGTCTTCCACGGCCAGGTGCGGGCGGGCCCGTAGATCAGCTCGGCCTTGTAGTAGCCGTTGACCGTCTCGGCCAGCGCGTTGTCGTAGCTGTCGCCGATGCTCCCGATCGAGGGCACCGCTCCGATCTCGGCGAGTCGCTCGCCGTAGCGAATGGAGGTGAATTGCGATCCGGCATCAGAGTGACATGTCAAGCCAGGCAATGTGTTTCCGCGTGACCACCGCGCCATCTCCAGCGCATCGAGCACCATCGAGGTCCGCATGTGCCCGGCAACCCGCCAGCCCACGATCATCCGCGAGTACGCATCGACGATGAAGCACGCGTAGGCCACCCCGGCCCAGGTGGGCACGAAAGTCAGATTCGTCACCCAGAGCTGGTTCGGCGCGGTCGCGGTGAACTTACGTTGGACCAGATCGGGGTGCCGCGCCGCCGCCGGGCCGGGTTTGGTCGTGCGGACCCGCTTGCCGCGCCGAGCACCCTCGATACCGACGGCCCGCATCAGCCGCGCGACCTGGTCGCGGCCGACGTCGTGGCCGGCCCGACGTGCGGTTTTCCACAGCTTGCGGGCGCCGTAGACGCAATAG
>NZ_PDHO01000013.1 GCF_002887815.1 Mycobacterium sp. ENV421
GTGCGGCCGGCGGCGTGCTGCTGCGCCCCTTCGCCCGCCTGATCTCCAAGGCCGGTGACAGCGTCACCACCTACGGCGAACCCTGGAACATGAACTAACTCCTTGGCACGTCAACAAAATGGCCCCCGGCTCGCGCCGGGGGCCATTTTGTTCGCGTGTCGTCAGTCTTTGTCGGCGCTCGTCGTCTCGGCGGTGTCGGGGCTCGGGCCGGTGCCCGGGCCGGTGGTCTTCTTCGGTGCGCCCTCCGATTCGGCCAGCAGGTCGCGAATCTCGGTCAGCAGGCTCAACTCGGTGTCGCCGGCCTGCTCGACCTCGCCCTTCTTCCGAAGCCGGTTGTAGGGCACGACGACGAAGAAATACACGACGGCTGCCACGAGTACGAAGTTGATCAACGCGGACAGCAGGATGTTCAGGTCGATGGCCTGCCCACCGCCGATCCCGATGCGCAGTAGGCCGTAACTCGTGTCCTTGCCGGCACCGATCCGGCTGATCAGTGGCTGGATGATGCTTTCGGTGAACTTGGTGACCAGCGCGGTGAACGCGGTGCCGATCACCACCGCGACCGACAGGTCGACGATGTTTCCGCGGGAGAGAAACTCCTTGAATCCCTTCAGCACGGTATTGCCCCTTTCACTCTTGGCCCAGAGATCTCGAAGGGTAGTACTGCCAGGCAGCGGAAATGGCGTGCTGTTAGCTTGGCTGAAGACGTTTTCGGAGGGAAAACCATGTGGATGCGGGCACTGGCGGTCGCGACGTCCTTCGGTGCGCTGGCCGTGGCCGGCGGTGTCGCTGCCGGGGCGCCGAGTCCCGCCCCGGCGCCCGGCCCGGTGAGCAGCTCGTCGTCTGACGAGATCGCCGACATGGTGATGGACGTGATCCAGCAGGCGCCTCCGCCGTCCACCACCCCGCCGCCGGCACCGCCTGCCGGCTAGTTCAGTGGATCGTCAGCGTGACGGTCTGCACCAGCGTCGCCGCCGCCAAGGCGTGCGCGCCCGCCGCGGGCAACGCCACCAACACCACCCGGTCATCGCCCGCGCCTGCCGCCTTCTGCTTGGGTGACACCAGCACGACGACGGCGTTGGTGGCTGCGAGCGTCGGCTTCACGTCGCCGGCCCCGTCCGCGGCGCCCATGACGTCGACGACATCGCCGGGCCGGATCATGTCGAGCACCGCCGCGTCGGCGAGGTGCAGCGGCACCACCCGGGCGTCCGGTCCTGCGCTGAGCCCGGTAAGCCGTGAGCCGAGCACCCTGACGTCGGTGAGCACTTCTCCGCGTCGCGCCGGTCCGGCCAGGGTCGCCCCGATCACGTCGTCGGCGCTCACTTCTGCGCCGTCGGGAATCGTTGCGGCAGAACGCTTCTCCACCGTCACATCGTCGGCCGACAGGGCCAGCCCCGGGCTCAGGTCATGGGTTGCGACCACCACGTCGACTCGATGGCGGTCGGGGTCGGGCCGCAGCGCGGCAATGCCGGCGAGAACGACCAGTGCACCGGCGACGACCCGGCGCGCGACGACGGTGCGGGTGAAGTCGGGGCGTAGCAGGTGCCGGATCCGGCTCGGCAGCGTGGGGTTGAGCGACTCGCCCATGGCGCAACCGTAGAGCGCACGCGGCAATGGTGGTTGCGTGTCGCACCCTCGCCTGTTGACAACCGCCGCCGCGGGCTGAGCCATTGTTTGCAGGCGAGCGTCTTTTTGCTTTCTGGACGCCCTAAATGAGGTTTGCCTGTACCGTATCCAGCTGTAATTCGCGCCTGTGCTGGGGAGAGGAGGCGCAGAGGTGAACGCCGATCAGCTTCTCGCGCGCAGACTCTTGACGGCTCTCGCGACCGGCGGGGTGGAGCCGTTCTTTCAACCGATCGTGTCCCTGGATGACGGGCATGTACTGGGCTTCGAAGTTCTCGCCCGTTGGAACGATCCGGAACAGGGCTTCATCGCCCCCGACCGGTTCATTCCGATCGCGGACCGGTTCGGCTTGCTCGATCGCATGCTGGATCAGCTGATGCGCACGGCATTTTCGGCCGCCGAGGACTGGCCGCACCACCTGTTCCTCGGCTTCAACGTGTCGCCGACCCAGCTGCGCAACCCCGAGCTGGCGACCAGGATCGCCAAAGCTGCGCTGGATTCGTCATTTCCGTTGAGCCGCGTGCACATTGAAGTCACCGAGTCAGGCTTCATCGACGATCTGACTCAGCCGCGACGCACGCTCGACCGGCTGATCAACCTCGGCTGCATGATTGCCATGGACGATTTCGGCACCGGCTACTCAAGCCTGACGTGGCTCAGCACGCTGCCTTTCTCAAAGCTGAAGATCGATGCCAGCTTCGTGATGGCGATGGAGGAGCACCGGCAGAGCCGCAAGATCGTGCACGCGGTGGTGAGCCTGGGCCACAGCCTGGGCCTGGCTGTCGTGGCGGAAGGGGTCGAGACTCCGGGTCAGGCCGAGCTGTTGCGGACGATGGGGTGCAAGCTGGCGCAGGGATATCTGTTCGGGCGTCCGATGCCGGCCCAGCGGGTGCCGAATGCGTTGGTGGAGTTGGCTTCGGAGAGGTCCACCGAGAATCTGTTGGTGCCGATGTCCCTGGAATTGCGCGCCCACCGGCTCTCCGAGAGTTACGCCCCCGATGCCGCTGTCGCGTTCATGGACCCGGCAGGCACCGTCGTCGCGTCGAGCACCGCCTTCGACACGACGTTGGATTCCAACGGGGGAGAGGTGGCCGGACGTCACATCTGGGACCTGATCGGTGTCACTCCGGACACCATGGCCGAGCTGCGCGCCGCCGATCTGCTCGACGAGCCGTTCCCGGCGTTCGACGAGAAGGCGGCCGACGGGTCGGTCGAGCGGGTTCGCATCCGCCCGGTCAAGGACGAGAGCAGTGAATTGGTCGGTTATTCGGTCGAATTCGGGGACAACTCGAATTCGGCAGGAATGGCCTCCTGAGCGCGCGGAAAGCCTTGCGCTCCAATTGAACTCGGTGCGCTAGCTCGATGCTGCGGCGGCGGGCGCGGAGGATGTCGACGAACTGGACGAACTCGACGAATCGCTGGAGCTCGACGACTTCTCGGACGTCGACGACGAAGACGATGAGGACGACTCCGACTTGCTGCTGCTCTTGCCTGCTTCACGGCTGTCGGTGCGGTAGAAGCCGCTGCCCTTGAAGACCACGCCGACGGAGTTGAACAGCTTGCGCAGCCGACCGGAGCACTCGGGGCAACTGGTCAGCGCGTCATCAGTGAACGCCTGCACCGCGTCGAAGCGGTTGTCGCACTCGGTACACGCGTAGCTGTAGGTCGGCACATGAACCTCCGGAACGAGACTTGGTCTGTTAGCACTCTACCGTGCCAAGTGCTAGAACCGCCACGTGGCACATATCATTCCCCACGCCGCGCAGCGGGAACGGCGCGACGAAATGGGGAAAAACCCTTCGAGGGGGAGGCTGCGGGTGCAAGGTATGCCGAGTGGCCTCACTCGGTGTTGGCCAGCGCGCACAGGCCGTGTTTGGGGGTGAGGACATGGGTCATCCGGATGTCATGAGATTCGCTGGGCAGTTCGTCGACAAGCTCCGAGTCGCGGACCACCGCGACCAGTGTGGCGCCGGGTCGGCACAGCGGCAGCGAGCGATCGTAGAAGCCGCCGCCGCGACCCAGCCGCACGCCTCGGCGGTCCACCGCCAGCGCCGGCACGAGGACAACGTCGGCGTCTCCCAAGGCCGAGCTCGGCATCACCGGCTCGGCAGGCTCGAGCAGCCCGTATCGCGCGGCGACCAGCTCGCCGGGCACGTAGACACCCCAGAGCAGGGCCACCGGTACGCCGTCGGCTCCGGTGCGCGTCACCGGCAACAGCACCCGGGCGCACAGTTCGTGCAGCCGGTCCACCAGCTGCGGCGAACCCGGCTCGGTGCCCACCGGCAGGTAGGCGCACACCGTGTCGTCTCGGCCCACGAACTCGTCGAGATGCGCACAGAGCGCCCGCGCCTCGGCCGCCCGCACCTTGTCGGGCACTTCCCGGCGCGCCGCCAACAGGGCAGCCCGCTGCTGGGCTTTAGTACCGGCGAGCACGCTGTCCACCATGTCAGCGCGCAACCGCATTGCGCCAGAGCGAAGGACCACCATGTTGCCGTTAGGGTGTGAACGATGAGGCCGCCAGAGGTCCCGATTCCGCGCACAGCGATCGTCCCTGCGGCCGGATTGGGAACGCGATTCCTGCCCGCAACCAAGACCGTGCCCAAGGAATTGCTGCCTGTCGTCGACACGCCCGGTATTGAACTCGTCGCCGAGGAAGCCGCGGAAGCGGGCGCCGAGCGGCTGGTGATCGTCACCTCCGAGGGCAAAGACAGCGTGGTCGCCCACTTCGTCGAGGACCTGGTGCTGGAAGGCACGCTGGAGGCCCGCGGCAAGAAGGCCATGCTGGAGAAGGTGCGCCGAGCCCCGGCGCTGATCAAGGTCGAGTCGGTGGTGCAGCACGAGCCGCTGGGTCTAGGCCATGCGGTCGGCTGTGTGGAGGCGGTGCTGTCGCCGGACGAGGACGCGGTCTCGGTGCTGCTGCCAGATGACCTGGTGCTGCCGACCGGTGTGCTCGAGACCATGGCGAAGGTGCGGGCGAAGCGGGGCGGCACGGTGCTGTGCGCCATCGAGGTGTCCGAGGACGAGGTCAGCTCCTACGGTGTGTTCGACGTCGAGAAAGTGCCCGATGCGGCCAACCCGAACGTGATGCGGGTCAAGGGCATGGTGGAGAAGCCGAAGGCCGAGGACGCGCCCTCGCTGTACGCCGCCGCCGGCCGCTACATCCTGGATCGGGCGATCTTCGACGCGCTGCGCCGCGTCGACCGGGGTGTCGGCGGCGAGATCCAGCTGACCGACGCCATCGAGTTGTTGATCAAGGAGGGGCACCCGGTCCACGTGGTGGTGCACCGCGGCTCTCGACACGACTTGGGAAATCCCGGCGGCTACCTGAAGGCTGCGGTTGACTTTGCGTTGGATCGTGACGACTATGGCCCGGATTTGCGGCGATGGTTGACGGCACGCCTGGGCCTGGCCGACAAGACCGAACAGTAGGAGCTGCGGCGGGCCCGCGCGATGCGGAGCTCGAGGCAGAAAGGCGCGCGGTGCGTTCGGTAGAGGAACAGCAGGCCAGAGTGGCGGCCGCGGCGGTGGCACCACGCCCGGTACGCGTGCCGATCGCCGAGTCCCAGGGCCTGATGTGCGCCGAGGAAGTGATCACCGAACATCCCCTGCCCGGTTTCGACCAGGCCGCCATCGACGGCTATGCGGTCCGCAGCGTGGATGTCCAGGGTCTCGGCGGAGGTTCCGACGATGAGCAGGGTGGCGAGATCAGTCTGCCGGTGATGGGTGTCATCGAGGCGGGTGCGCGGACCCCCAGCCGGCTGCAGCCCAAGCAGGCCGCCCGGGTGCAGACCGGTGCGCCGATGCCGACATTGGCCGATGCCGTGCTGCCGTTGCGGTGGACCGACGGCGGTCAGGCGCGGGTGCGAGTGTTGCGCGGGGTTCGGTCGGGTGCCTACGTCCGGCGGGCCGGTGACGACGTGCAGCCCGGCGACGTCGCGGTGCGTGCCGGTGCGACGATCGGCGCCGCGCAGGTGGGATTGCTTGCCGCAGTCGGCCGCGAGCGCGTGTTGGTGCATCCGCGTCCCCGGGTGACCGTGATGAGTGTGGGCGGCGAGCTGGTCGACATTTCCCGGACGCCCGGCAATGGCCAGGTGTACGACGTCAACTCGTATGCGATCGCTGCCGCGGCGCGCGATGCCGGCGCCGAGGTGAATAGGGTGGGCATCGTCAGCACCGAGCCGAAGGCGCTGCGCGAGGCCGTCGAGGGTCAGCTCAACCGTGCCGAGCTGGTGGTGATCGCCGGAGCGGTCGGTGGGGCTGCGGCCGAAGGTGTGCGCGCGGTGCTGTCGAAGCTCGGCGAGATGGAAGTCACCAGGATCGCCATGCATCCCGGGTCCGTGCAGGGCTTCGGTCAGCTGGGCCGCGAACGGGTCCCGACGTTCCTGTTGCCGGCGAACCCGGTCAGCGCGCTGGTCGTTTTCGAGGTCATGGTTCGCCCGCTGATTCGGCTCTCGCTGGGCAAGCGCCAGTCGCTTCGGCGTGTCGTGCAGGCCCGGGCGTTGTCGCCGATTTCGTCGGTGCCCGGGCGTAAGGGTTTCCTGCGTGGGCAGCTGATGCGTGACCAGGACACCGGCGAGTATCTGGTGCAGGCACTCGGCGGCGCGCCGGGCGCGTCGTCGCATCTGTTGGCGACGCTGGCCGAGGCGAACTGCTTGGTCGTGGTGCCGACCGAACTGGATCAGGTCCGGACCGGCGAAGTCGTCGACGTCGCCTTCCTGGCTCAACGCGGCTGACCCGCGGAGCAGAAGTGAATTTGTGGCGTAACAGTTCCCTGCACCCGGGCTGGCCCGCTTCCGTGGGTCCGCTGCGGGTCGGCGCCGGGGTGATCCGCTTACGCCCGGTGCGAATGCGCGACGCGGCGATGTGGAGCCGCATCCGCTTGGCCGACCGCCGCTATCTTGAGCCGTGGGAACCGACTGCTGAGGTGGATTGGACTGTGCGGCATGCAGTTTCGTCCTGGCCGCCGGTGTGCTCTGGCCTTCGGGCAGAGGCGCGCAAGGGCCGGATGCTGCCGTATGTGATCGAACTCGACGGGCAGTTCAGCGGTCAGCTCACGATCGGCAACGTGACGCACGGAGCGTTGCGCTCAGCCTGGATCGGCTATTGGGTGTCGAGCGCCGTCACCGGCGCGGGGGTAGCCACGGGTGCGCTTGCGCTGGGGCTCGACCACTGCTTCGGGCCGGTCGGTCTGCATCGGGTGGAGGCGACGGTGCGCCCGGAGAATGCGGCGAGTCGCGCGGTGCTGGCCAAGGTCGGCTTTCGCGAGGAGGGCCTGTTGGAGCGGTACCTCGATGTCGACGGAGCGTGGCGCGACCACCTGTTGGTGGGGATGACCGTGGAAGAGGTCGAGGGCTCCGTGGTGGGTCGACTCGTGCACCGCGGGCTGGCGCACTGGGCGTGATTGCCGAGGCGACTTGTTACTAATGTGACATTTGTGGCTGTTGGTGCTTGTCAAGGGCAAATTACAAGTGTGTAATTGACTCCGGCGCGCCGTCCCGGGTTGCCAAGGTCACGGACCTAGCCTGGACGCGAAAGGAGCAGGCCACCATGCCAAGCATCCCCCAATCATTGCTCTGGATCTCGCTTGTGGTGCTGTGGTTGTTCGTGTTGGTCCCGATGCTCATCAGCAAGCGTGACAACGTCCGCCGGACCAGTGACGTCGCGCTTGCCACCCGGGTGCTCAACGGCGGCGAGAAGTCGCGCCGGTTCAAGCGCAGCGGCCCCTCGGCCGGTCATCGGCACGACCCGGACTGGCAGCCCGAAGCGGACCAGTTCGACGAGCTGGACTCCGACGACGAGACGCCGTCGCGGACCCGCACGGTCGTCGTGGTGGCTGCGGTCACCGAGGAGGCCGAGTCGGATTACCTGGACGTCGACGTGGTCGACGAGGACTCCGGTGCGCTACCGGTCGGCGGCACCGCACGCAGCGCCCAGGTCCAGCCGAGCCTGTTCGACGAAGCCCCGGCGCCCGTGGTTTCCGAGCCCGTGGCGGAGGTCGATGAGGCCGGTGACGAGACCCAGGACGATCAGGCCGACAGCGTGCCCGCGAGCGACGACACCGATCAGTTTCAGGCGGTCACCGAGGATCAGCCGCAGGACGGCACCGACGACGAATACGAATACGTCGAGGACACTTCGGGTCTGGAGGCGGAGGACGAGCCTGCGACGACCGTGACGCCGCGGGCGAGCCGGCCGCGTCGTTCGGAGTCGACGACGGCCGCGGCGGTCAGCGCACGCAAGTACCGCTTCCGCAAGCGGATGCTGATGGCAATGGCCGCGGTCATGGTCGTCACGGCAACGCTGTCGTTCACCGTCAGCTCGGGCCTGTGGTGGGTCACCGGTGCGGCCGGCGCCGTGACCGTGCTGTACCTGGGCTACCTGCGCCGTCAGACCAGGATCGAGGAGCAGGTGCGCCGGCGTCGCCAGCAGCGGATGGCTCGCTCGCGGCTCGGGGTGGAGAACACCGAGGACCGTGAATTCGACGTCGTGCCGTCCCGGCTGCGTCGTCCCGGTGCCGCGGTGCTGGACATCGACGACGAGGACCCGATCTTCGAGCACCTCGACGAGGTCGCGTTCGCCCGGCACTTCGACCTGCCGCGGGCGGCCGGCCAGTAGGTCGCCGGTTTCAACTAGGCGGGCTGCGACTGGTAGCCTGCTAGCGACCAAGGGGCTATAGCGCAGTTGGTAGCGCGTCTCGTTCGCATCGAGAAGGTCAGGGGTTCGATTCCCCTTAGCTCCACAGTTTTCAACGATCGACGGCACGCCTTCGCCGGCCCAGCCGCGGCCCAAGTCCGCCACATCTCGCGTCCCTGCCGACGTTGGCCGTAGCCTGTTGGGCTGGAGCGCATGCTGGCGACGAATTCTCTGGTGAGGTTCCGCGCTGATTGCCGGAGGGATATGTCATGTCGGACACCGGTGCGCTCGGTGACGAGCATCGGCTGCGGCAGCTCATCGACAAATTGCCGGCCATGGTGGCGTACTGGGACGTCGATCTCCGAAACGTGGTCGCCAATGAGGCCCACCGGCCGTTCTTCGGCAAGACTCCCGCCGAGATCCGCGGTATGCACATCACCGAGTTGCTGGTCGGGGACCTCGGTGAGGCGAGCCTGCCGTACGTGTACGCCGCCATGGCGGGCGAGGATCAGATATTCGAGAAGACGCTGACCGACCACAACGGCGCTGTCCGTCATGTCCAGGCCTCCTACCTGCCGGACGTGGTCGACGGGCAGGTGCGTGGGTTGTACGTGCAGGTGGCTGACGTGACAGCGCGGGTCGAGGCCGAGCGGGCCCGCGACGACGCTCAGCGGCTGTTCGAGATCAGCATGGACAACGCGCCGTTCGGGAAGGCCGTGTTCAGCACCGACGGACAGGCGCTCTACATCAACTCGGCCCTGCGCGAGCTGCTGGGGGATCCGGCCGCACGAAGAGGCGGTTCTCAACTACTACGACGGCATCCACCCTGACGATGTCGCTGTGGCGGAACAGGATTGGCGTGACCTGCTGTCCGGCTCGGCAGATCAGATCGCCACCGAGGTGCGTTACGTCAGGAGTGACGGCGCCATCATCTGGGTGCATCGCGCCGCGGTGCTGGCGCCCGGCGCTCACGGCGGTGCCGACGTGGTGATCGCCCAGCTTCAGGACGTCACCGTCCGGAAGGGTATCGAGGTCGAACTGGCCCACCGCGCCGTGACCGATCCGCTCACCGGCCTGCACAACCGGCACTCGCTCGTCGCTCGGATCGCCGAGCACCGCACCGCTCACCCCGGCGACTGCGTGGCCGCGTTGTTCATCGACCTCGATGGGTTCAAGAAGGTCAATGATTCGCACGGCCACGCCGCAGGAGATGCCGTTCTGGAAGCCGCCGCGGGGCGGCTTGCCGCAGCGGTGGTGTCGCCCAATGCGGTCTATCGTCTCGGCGGCGACGAGTTCGTCGTTCTGGTCGTCGACGACGTCGGTGAGTCCGCCGTCGAGCAATTGGCGCAGGACGTGTGGGCTGCGGTCAGCGGCGCGTATCCCGTGGATGGCAGCGAGGTGACACTCACGGCATCGGTGGGGCGTGCATCCAGCCGGACGGCGGACGCCGCCGAACTCATCCGCGAGGCCGATATCGACATGTACCGGCAGAAAGCACGGCGGCAACAGGGTGATCAACGCCTCAGCTCAACCGAAATTGTCGCGCGCGACGGCGAGTAGGCTGCGGGTTAGGAAACCGCTACCCGAGGAGGATGCCACGTCCGCCGATCGGCCCAATCTGGGCCAACTCATCATGTACTCGTACGGGTTCCGCCGGCTGCCTGCTTCGATGCGGGAATGGGTCGCGAACGATCTCGCGGGGCCCGGCGCCGTCAAGCGGTTCATGCTCAAAGCGGCGATCCCGCCGTTCTTCCTCCTGGCGCCGTTCTGGCTGCTGCCCGTGGAGAACAACTCGGTGTACGTTCACGCCGAGATGACGGTGCCGCTCTATCTGTGGACGCTGGCGATTTCACTTGCGCTGAACAAGGTTTGGCGGCGCCATCGGCTCGCTGTGCACGGTCTTGACCCGAACCTGGTGGACGTGGTCAAGCGTCAGAAGAACGCCCGTATCGAAGAGGATTACATCGCCCGGTTCGGCCCGCGCCCCCAGGACGCCGAGCATCAGAAGAACAGCAATCCGTTCTTCTGATCAGTCGGCGACGTTGAACGCCGTGATCACCTTCGTCGGGGTCACCCGTACGACCAGCTCACCGGGCACGCCGTTGCGCCTGCCGAATTCTTCGGCGCGCTCGGCTCCCATATAGCGGGCCGCGATGCGGGTCGCGAGGTCGAGCAGTTCATCGGGATCTTCGCCGAGGGACGCGGTGCCCTGAACCTGAACGAACGAGAACGGCGGATCCTGGTCGTCGACGCAGATCGCGACCCGTGGGTCGCGGCTCAGCGCACGGCCTTTGGCGGTCGCCTTTCCGGTGTTGAAGACCAGTTGGCCACCGTCGACGATGAACCACACCGGGGCGACGAGCGGTCTGCCGTCTGCGGCGACATAGGCCAGTTTGGCCGTTCGGGTGCCCTCGGAGAGGAACGCGGCCACGTCGTCGGAGAGTTCGTCCATACCGTCGAGGCTAGGCGCTTGACCCGCGAAGCGTTTCGACCCATGCCGGCGGTGGCAATACTCGAGTGGCGCGTCGTCGGGTTTGGCAGGCAAGGTTGAAGCAAGACAAAGTCAGGAGTCTCATGTCGCAGACGGTGGAGTCCATGCCCGACGATGGACCGCCCGACGAGGGTGAAACCGGCAATGCGCCTGCCGAGATCACCTACGACGAGCATCTGCACCCTGCCCGACCTCGTACGTTGCGGTTCCGTCCGCGCGTTCGAAACCCGTTCGTGCGCAGGTCGATTGCGCAGGACGGCTCGCCGACGGCGGACAACCAGGCCTACGTGTCGTGGCTGTTGTCACAGTCGATGCTGGCCGACGCCAACGAGATCAGCCAGCAATTCTCCGGACAGGGTTCGATGTGGCAGAACCCGTACGCCACGCCCAGCCCACGCAGTGCTGTTGACGCTGCGTCGGTGTGGTTCACCGCGTATCCGCTGTCGCTCATCACCCGGCCCGAGGAATCCTTCCTCAAGGCCATGGCCGATGAAGCGATGTGGAAGGCATTCGCAGAGATCGGTATCGAGGGGATCCACACCGGCCCCGTCAAACGCGCCGGTGGCATCGCGGGCTGGCAGCTGACCCCCAGCGTTGACGGCCACTTCGACCGGATCAGCACCCAGATCGACCCGGCGTTCGGCACCGAAGACGAGTTCCGCCAGATGTGCGGCACCGCGAACTGGTACGGCGGCACCATTCTCGACGACATCGTGCCCGGCCACACCGGCAAGGGCGCGGATTTCCGGCTGGCGGAGATGAAGTACGCCGACTATCCCGGCATCTACCACATGATCGACATCGATCCGCTGGACTGGGAGCACCTGCCCGACGTTCCGCACGGCCGGGACTCGGTCAACGTGGACGCCGCGACCGAGGAATGGCTGGACAAGGCCGGCTACATCATCGGGCGGCTGCAACGCGTGATCTTCTACGCCGAGGGCATCAAGGAGACCAACTGGAGTGTCACCCGCCCCGTCGTCGGCATCGACGGTGTCGAGCGGCGGTGGGTGTATCTGCACTACTTCAAGGAGGGGCAGCCCTCGATCAACTGGCTCGACCCGTCCTTCGCCGGGATGCGCCTCGTCATCGGCGACGCACTGCACTCACTGACCGATCTCGGGTCGGGCGGGTTGCGCCTCGACGCCAACGGCTTCCTCGGCGCCGAGAAGACGTCCGGGGACGACGGCGTGGGATGGTCGGAAGGTCACCCGCTGTCGCAGGCCGCCAACCAGTTCATCGGAAGCATGGTGCGCAAACTGGGCGGTTTCACCTTCCAGGAACTGAACCTGACGATCGACGACATCAAGGAGACCAGCGGCACCGGCGCCGACCTGTCCTACGACTTCGTCAACCGGCCCGCCTATCACCACGCGCTGGCGACCGCCGACACGGAGTTTCTGCGCCTGACGCTGCGCACGGCCATCGAACTGGGCGTGGACCCGGCATCACTGGTGCACGCACTGCAGAACCACGACGAGCTGACCTACGAGTTGGTGCACTGGTCGAACGGCCACAAGGACGACATCTACACCTACAAAGGCCATGAGATCACCGGCGAGGCCCTCGGCGAACGTGTTCGCGCCGACCTGACCGAAGCGCTCACCGGACCGGCCGCGCCGTACAACCGCGTCTTCACGACGAACGGAATCGCTTGCACCACAGCGACAGTGATCGCTGCGACGCTGGGATACCGCGACCTCGACGACATCGACGACGACATCGACCGCATCCGCCGGGCACACCTGCTGCTGGCGATGTTCAACGCACTTCAGCCAGGGGTGTTCGCGCTGTCCGGCTGGGACCTGTGCGGCATGCTCACATTACCGTCGGCTGAGGTCGCCGACCTGATGCACGGTGGTGACACCCGCTGGATCCACCGCGCCGCGCACGACCTGATGGGCGTCAACCCGGCAGCGACGAAGTCGAACGCCGGAATGCCTCGTGGCCGAAGCCTGTACGGGTCGATTCCCGAGCAGCTCGCCGACGACACCAGCTTCCTGCGCCAACTGCAGGCGATACTGCGGGTGCGGGCGCACTACGGCATTGCGACCAGCCGGCAGGTCGACATTCCCGAGGTGTCACATCGCGGCATGTTGGTGATGGTGCACCAGCTCGATGCGCCCGAGCAGCATCAGCTGACGGTGTTGAACTTCGCCAACGAAGACATCGCAGGCACTGTCCGATCCAAGACTCTGCCGCCGGGTGCGACCGTGCGCGACATGTTCACCGGGGCGCACATCGCGGTCGTCGACGACCTGCACAGCTTTGCGGTCGAGATGATTCCGCATCACGGGATGGCGCTCCTGGTCGAAGTCGAACCGGCCGACGAGGGCGCGCCGGCCTGAGCCGGCCTGCTCGGCGGGGCACGCGCACTAGACTCCAGCTGCCGGGTGTTGTCTGGGGGAGTCGTCGATGAGTGGATGGCTGGTGAGCACCGTCCCGCCGGGACTGCTCCTCGTCGGTCTGATCGTGGTCATCGCCGGGGGTGCGATGCTGATCGCCAGGGTGATTCGTCGACGGTTCCCCGCGCTCACCCGGGACGAGCACAACGACGTCACCAAATTCACCTACACCTTCATCGGCTTCATCTACGCCTTTCTGATCGGGTTCATGACGTCGTCGATGTGGGGTCAGATCAGCTCCGCCGACGCGAACGCGCGCGCCGAAGGTGCGGCTGCCATCGAAATGGCAAGGGATCTGGTCGCTTTCGACAAGCCCGACGCAGATCGCCTGCGGCGCAGCCTGCTCGACTACGAGAAGTCCGCGATCGCGGAGTGGGAAAGCGGCCCCGGGACCCGCTCACCCGGGACCGACGATGCGCTGGCGCAGTTGACGTCGGCCTACCGGCAGGTCACCGCGACGACCGACAGCCAGAAGACCGTTCTCTCAACGTCATACGCGAACCTCGACAAGATGAGCCAGGCCCGCACCGTCCGCCTGCTCACGGCCCGCGAAGACACCGGGCCGCCGTGGCCGCTGTGGGCGGTGATCTTTTTGACCAGTGCACTGGTCCTGGGCACCGTGGTGATCTACGGGGTCGACAAGCCCGGGCTGCACTACCCGATGGTGGCGATCGTCGGCCTGATCGTGGCGACCAATCTGTTCCTGCTTCTCGAGGCGTCGCACCCGTACATCGGTGGTATATCGACGACGCCCGACCCGCTCTATGAGGCGGTTTCGGTCATCAGCGGCCAACGGTGACGGGACGGTAGGCCGGCGCCACGAACCGCTCCAGGACCTGCCGTTCCTCGCGAATATCGGCGATGGGTGAGTAGGCGAACGAGACGACAACGCGCACAATCCATTGCGCGGCCTGCGGATCGTCGTCGGTGATGCCGGTGAGCTCGGCGGCCAAGTGGGCGAGCACCGGCGAGGAATGCAAATTCCTCAGATCCGGTGAACTGCCGGTGCTGAACATCAGGCGCCGCAGCGGATCAGATCGGATCTCGCGCAGCGCCACGGTGATTGCGGCGATCACCCGCTCCGCACCGGTGAGGCCGTCCACCGACTGCCGAACCGTGTCGATGATGCCCGCCGCCAGGCGCATGAGCACGGCGTCGCGGATCTGGCCCTTGCCGCCGGCATGGCGGTACACCGTGGCCCGCGAGCAGTGGACCCGCTCGGCCAGGGTGTCGATATCCAACGCATCCAATCCGTCGCGGATGACGAGCTCGGTCGCTGCCGCATGGATGCGCTCCGCCGCCGCCGCGGCGCGGTCACCGCCCAGCACCCAGTCGTTGCGAGTCATGACGGACATCTTCTCAAGAATGAGACGACGACCTCGCCAGAATGAACTGTTCACCCTGGTGAACGGGCTCGAGTGAGACACCGCGACCACCGTGATCGCAGGTTCGGTATCGAGATGTCCGATCACGATTGACGCAGCGCCCCGCCACCGCTCAGCGTGAACAGATGACATCGGCGGATACCGGCCTGGGGTTGGCACTCTTCGAGGACCGGTACATCCAGGATCCGCACCCGCTGTACGCGAGCATGCATCAGGCCGGCGACGTCCACCGCATCGCGGACTCGGGTTTCTACGCCGTGAGCAGCTGGGGTGCCGTCAACGAGGCGGTCGCCCGCGTCGATGACTTCTCGTCGAACCTGACGGCCACGATGATGTACGAGGCTCCCAACACCGTCACCGCCTTCCCGATCGGCGAACTCGGCGGCGAGATGCAGGCCTTGGCGACAGCGGACGAACCAGTGCATTCGATGCACCGGAAACTGCTGCTGCCCCAACTGGCCGCGAAACGCATCCGCGCGGCCGAATCGTTCATCGCCGACACCGCAGCGGCGATATGGGATGCCAGTGCCGATGATGACGGCATCGAGTGGATGAGCATGATGGCCAATCGGCTGCCGATGATGATCGTCGGCCGGATCATCGGGGTGCCCGACACCGACATCGACAGAATCATCCACTGGGGATACGCGGCCACCCAGGTGGTCGAAGGCTTGGTGACGCCGGCTCAAATGGAATCCGCCGGTGTCGCCGTGATGGAGCTCAGCACTTACATCGCTGACCAATTCGGACGGGCGGCGACCGAGCCACGCGACAACCTGTTGGGTGATCTGGCCTCGGCATGTGCCGCCGGCGACCTCAGCGACATTGCGGCGCTCGCGATGATGATCACCCTGTTCAGCGCCGGAGGCGAATCCACCGCATCGCTGATCGGCTCTGCCGCTTACCTTCTCGCCACTCGGCCCGATGTACAGCACCGACTGCGCGACCGGCCGGACCTGCTCGGGGCGTTCCTGGAGGAGGTACTTCGTTACGAGCCGCCGTTCCGCGGGCACTACCGCCATGTCGTCAACGACACCGAACTGTGCGGCGTCGAACTCGAGGCGGGTTCGCGGTTGCTGCTGTTATGGGGAGCCGCCAACCGGGACCCGGCGCACTTCGACGATCCCGCCGAGTTCCGACTGGATCGGCCGGCAGGTAAGGGGCACATCACCTTTGGCAAGGGTGCGCACTTCTGCGTCGGGGCGGCGCTGGCGCGACTGGAGGCGCAGATCGTCATCGGTCAGCTCGTGGAGCGCACCGCGACCCTCGGCGCCGCCGAAGTCGGACGGTGGCTGCCGAGCCTTCTGGTGCGCCGCCTCGAGCGGCTGCGGCTCAGCGTCAGCTGAACGAAATCAGCGGTGACCGCTGCCGCCGACCTCGGCGGGCAATGGCGGCGGCAACGGCGTCGTCGACGTGGACGTGGTGCTGGTGGGGACCGATGACGTCGTCGGTGACGACGACGTGGATGTCGCAGCCGATGTCGACGTGGATGTCGCAGTCGATGTCTGGGGACCGTGGAAGTCCACCCACGATTCCCTGCGGACCACCGTCGTGCCGGAGCTGACCACCAGCGCACTCGAAGTCACCGTGTAGGTGATGCCGTCGTTGACCGCACTGTAGGAGCCGTCGCCGGAACTGGACGCGGACAGCACCAGCTTGGCGCCGTCGCGGACTCGCACGCCGCGGTACTCGTATCCGCCGGTCGCCGTCTTGCAGATCGCCACCCGGGAGCTGTCCGTGCTGCCGAAGAGCACCGCGGAGCCTGAACAGCGGGCCGTCGAGTCGAGGTAGCCGTAGGTGTCGAAGTCGGGTGCGGCGGCGGCGTGCGGCAGGGCGGTCATCAGCAGAGCGGCGCATGCCGCGGCCGCCGCAGCGCCTGCGGCGCGGATCGCAGAAGAAGGCATCGACTTCCACGACACCATGCGCACGCCGGGCGGGCGACCGCCGATGCCGACTCTCCATGCGATCGTTAGTTCGCCGAGACCCCGCGCGGTCGCTTGTAGACAGATTTCCGATTGTGTACTGTGACCGGGCGCACAGTCGGTAACCTCTGAGCGCATATCACTGTCGGGGATCAGATGGAGTTCGGGATGCGAAATCACGCGGGCGTTCGGCATCGAGCATTGACAACACTGGCGACGATAATCTCGGCCGTCGCCTTCTTCGTGATGTCGGCACTGCCCGCCTGGGCTGCCGACTCGATCACCCTGACCTGGGTGCGGCACGGCGAGTCCTACGGCAACGTCGCAGGAGCCGGGATCGACACCAAGGTGCCCGGACCGCAGCTCACCGCACTCGGCGAACAGCAGGCCGAAGCCATCGCCCAGCAGCTCAAAGACGGCGGCTACGACAGCATCTACGTCTCCGACATGATCCGCACCCACGAGACGGCAGCCCCGCTCGCGACGGAAACCGGGCTCACGCCGATCCAGGAGGGTGGCTTCCGGGAGATCGGCGCCGGCATCTTCGAGGGATCACCGATCGACAGCGGGCTCGGCCGCATCGGTTACTTCCTGATCCCGGTGGCCTGGACCCTCGGGCTGCGCAGCCTGCCCATCCCACTCGGCGAGAACGGCAACGGCTTCGAGTCCCGGGTCAACGGTGCCATCGCCTCAGTGATCGCCAACGGTGACACCAAGCCGGTGATCTTCTCGCACGGCGCCACGATCATGGTCTGGACCATGATGAACGTCGACAATCCCGATGTCATGCTCATGCTGACCCATCCGCTGGGTAACACCTCCGTCGTCGTGGTGACCGGCAACCCGGATGACGGCTGGACGCTGCAGAGCTGGGATGGTGTTGCCGTCAGCCAGAATCCGTCGCTCGCAGGCAAGTTGTTCGTCAACACCCGCAGTCTGATCGTGGCGCCGCAGACCGCGGTCTACGACGTCGTGCAGGCGGTCAAGACCGGCGATATCAGCAAGGTGGTGGCCGCCGCGCGGGACGGCATCGCCCTCGTCGCCAAAGCCGGTGTCGACTTCGTCAAGAACTCGGTCACCGACATCGCTCAGGCGATCCGCGGGGCGCTGCCCGGCTCGGCAGCTGCCGTCGTCAGTCCCCTTGCCGCCAAGGTGAAGTCGCCCGCCGCGGCGGCGGTCAAGGCGGAGCCGGGCAAGGTCAACGCCGGATCGAGCCGCAAGGCCTCCGCGAAGGCCGATGCGTCCGGTCCGGGGGCGGGCAGTGGTAAGGCGAACGGCGGAGCCAAGAAGGGCACCGGCTCCAGCCGTCGGGCTGCCCACAAAGCGGCTGCCTGACAGGGGCTTCGCTCAGCGGCGATACTGCGACTCGAGCACCAGGTCGGGCACCAGTTTCTGGTACTCCATGTGAGTGCGGTGTTCCACCGTGGTCCAGCTGTTGCCCTCCTGCTCGTGCATGAAGGCGCGGTACTTCGGCGAGCCCGGAAAGCCGACATTGTCGGCGACGACGACGGCCCCGCTGCGTAGCCAGCCCCGCTCGACGATGCTGAGCAAGTCCGCCAGATAAGCGTTCTTGTCGTGGTCGATGAACAGGAAATCGACTGTGCCTGAGTCGAATCCGTGCTCATCATGCAGCGCGTCGAGCGTGCGCCCGCCATCGCCGACCGTCCCGACCACGCAGGTGACCCGGTCAGCAACCCCCGCATGTGCCCAGATCCGCCGGGCCACAGCGGCATTCGCAGATGCGAGTTCGACGGAATACACCCGCGCCGACGGCGCCGCCCCCGCGATCCGTAACGCGCCATACCCGCAGTAGGTGCCCAGTTCGAGCGCCAGTCGAGGATCGGCACGGCGCACCGCGGCATCGAGCAGCGCGCCCTTCTCGTCGCCGATGTTGACCAGAAACGACTTGGCGTAGGCGTACTCGTCGATGGTGGCCAGCACGCTGTCGATATCGCCGCGACGGGCGTTGGCCTCGACGTAGTCCGCCGCCGCGGCCTCCCGGCCGTCGCCGATCTGGCCCGTCCTGTTGAAGTTCCGGATCCCGATGCCGGTGCGCAGCACCGACCATCGCAGCAACGGCAAATGCTGGCGAAGATTCATGGACTCACGCTACGTTGTGCTCGCGGGTGCCAGTGACGGGCTTGCGAGAGGTGCGTGTGCGGGCAATAGCGTCATCGCCCGTCGCCAGAAAAGGCGGCGGCCGGACAGTCCTGGCCGTGAGCTACGGCGTCGTTTGTCATGCGTTGTTCGTGGTGGCCGTCGGTTCGATGGTCGTCGCGATGTACTTCGGGATGAGCCGCTCGCTCGGCAGGGTGCCTGCCCCGTGGAGCTGGGTCGCCAACGCCGCCCTTCTCCTTCAGTTCCCGGTCATCCACTCCATGCTGCTCACCGGCCGCGGCCGGACACTCCTCGCCGCGCTGGCGCCGCGCGGCACCGGCGCCACCCTTGCGCCGACGACCTATGTCATCGCCGGCTCGCTTCAGCTGATCGCGCTGTTCGCGTTGTGGACGCCCAGCGGAACGATCTGGTGGCAGGCGCGGGGATCGGCGTTGACCGCGGTCGTCGCGCTCTATGCGGTCGCCTGGGTCCTGCTGGGGAAGTCGATGGTCGACGCCGGCCTGTCGCTGCAAACCGGCAGCCTGGGCTGGGTCGCGCTGCTGCGCGACCGCAAGCTGGTCTTCCCGAAGATGCCGACGACCGGTCTTTTCCGGCTCACCCGGCAGCCGATCTACGTCGCGTTCGCGCTCACGGTCTGGACGGTGCCGACCTGGACGCCCGATCAGTTGGTTCTGGCCGTGGTATTCACCACGTACTGCCTGGTAGGGCCGCTGTTCAAAGAGGCCCGCTTCCGTCGCGTGTTCGGTGCCGAGTTCGACAACTATGCGCGGGGAGTGCCCTATTGGTTACCGTGGCCCGGTAGGTTTCGAGGCCGTTCGGGGAGGCGTTGTGAACCTCCTGCTGGTCGCGTACGTATCAGCAGAAGGCAGGGCTGAACCTAAGGACGGACCATTGCTGCGAGCGATTGCCCGGCTAGCTATTGCAGCACCACGTCAGGTGGTCGCCGTAGCGATCCTCGTCATGGTTGCGATCGGCGTTTTCGGCGTACCGGTCGCCAAGAGCCTCTCGCCCAGCGGCTTCGCCGACCCGAACTCGCAGTCGTCGCGCGCCACGCAGCTGCTCACCGACAAGTTCGACCAGGGTGACGTGCAGTTCCTGGTTGTCGTCACCGCGGGTGACCGCTTCGACAGTCCGGCGGCGCGAGCGGCCGCAACTGACGTCATCGACCAGCTGAAACGGTCCGGCCACGTCACCGGCATCTCCTCGGCGTGGACATCGCCACCGCAGGCCGCGGCCGCGCTCGTCAGCCGGGATCAGAAGTCGGGCCTGATCACCGCCGGCATCACCGGAAGTGAAGCCGACCAGCAGACTTACGCCAAAGAGTTGTCCGCGCAGGTCAGCCGGGACCGCGACGGCATCGTGGTACGCACCGGCGGGGCGGCGATGGTCAACCTGCAGGTGACCGAGCAGTCGCAGCACGATCTGCTGCTCATGGAGTCCATCGCCATTCCGCTGAGCTTCCTGGTGCTGGTCTGGGTGTTCGGCGGCGTGTTTGCCGCCGCGCTGCCGGTGGCGGTGGGGCTGGTGGCGATTCTCGGTGCGCTGGCCGTGCTCCGGGTGACGACGTTCTTCACCGACGTCTCGATCTTCGCGCTGAACCTCACCACTGCCATGGGTCTTGCCCTCGCGATCGACTACACGCTGCTGATGATCAGCCGCTATCGCGACGAATTGGCGCACGGGGCGGATCGCGAGGCCGCGCTGATGCGAACGATGGAGTCGGCGGGCCGCACCGTGCTGTTCTCCGGAACCACCGTCGCGTTGTCCATGGGCGCCATGGTGCTGTTCCCGATGCACTTCCTGAAGTCATTCGCCTATGCCGGCGTGGCCACCGTCGCGCTCGCCGCACTGGCCGCCATCGTGATCACACCCGCCGCGATCAGCCTGCTCGGTGATCGGCTCGACTCGCTCGACGTGCGCCGCCTGGTCCGGCGCAGCCTGAGCCGGGCCGAGCCCGTGCAGCGCCCGGTCGAAGAGCAATTCTGGTATCGCGCAACGAAATTCGTGATGAAGCGGGCGGTGCCGATCGGGTTGGCCGGCGTCGTGGTGCTGCTGATACTCGGTGCGCCCTTCCTGGGTGTGCGGCCGGGATTTCCCGACGATCGGGTGCTGCCCACCTCGGCGTCGGCCCATCAGGTGGGTGACCTGCTGCGCAGTGAGTTCACCAACAACTCCGAGACCGCGATCCCGGTGGTCATCCCGGATGCGTCGGGCCTGTCGGACCCGCAGATCGCCCGCTACGCGGCGGACCTGTCGCGGGTGGCGGACGTACCGTCGGTGTCGGCGCCGATGGGAGCGTTCGTCGGCGGGAATCTCGTCGGCCCGCCGACCGCGGCGACCGGATCGTCGTCTGGCAGCGCACTTCTCACGGTGGAGAGCACCGCCCCGTTGTTCTCGGACCGTTCCGAGGATCAACTCACCCGGCTGCACGAGGTTCCGACGCCGGGCGACACGACCGTCGAGTTCGCGGGTACCGCGCAGACCAATCGGGACAGCGTGGATGCCATCGCCTCGCGGCTACCCGCGGTACTCGGCCTGATCGCGGCGATCATGCTGGTGCTGCTGTTCCTGCTGACCGGCAGCGTGGTGCTACCGCTGAAGGCTCTGGTGCTCAATGTGCTGTCGCTGACGGCGGCGTTCGGGGCGATGGTGTGGATTTTCCAGGACGGCCATCTCGGCGCGCTGGGCACCACCTCGACCGGCACCTTGGTGGCAAACATCCCGGTGCTGCTGTTCTGCATCGCATTCGGCCTCTCGATGGACTACGAGGTGTTCCTCGTGTCGCGAATCCGGGAGTTCTGGCTGGCATCACCGCAGCGCGGCGCCGCGGACAACGACGAGAGCGTTGCTCTTGGTGTGGCCCACACCGGCCGTGTGATCACCGCCGCCGCGTTGATCATGGCAATCTCGTTCGCCGCGCTGACCGCGGCTCATGTGTCGTTCATGCGGATGTTCGGGCTTGGTCTTGCATTGGCTGTACTGGCCGACGCCACCCTGGTTCGGCTGGTCCTGGTTCCGGCGTTCATGCACGTCATGGGCCGGTGGAACTGGTGGGAGCCCAAGCCGCTGGCCTGGATGCACCAACGGGTCGGCATTCGCGAAGGAGGCCCGGCGAGGCATACTGGGTGACGTGTCGAACAAGGGGCCGCGGGCAAATATCGGTGAACCGGTGTCGGATGCTCTTCGTGTCAATGACATGCGTCCGATCAGTGTCATCGCCGGAGTGCGCGGGGAGTTGCCCCCGCACCGGTACACCCAAGCCGAGGTCACCGAAGCGTTTCTCACCATCGGCGGCTACGGCGAGTACGAAGAGATCCTTCGCAAGCTGCATCGCAGTGCCAAAGTCGACAACCGGCACTTCGTCCTACCGCTGGATCAATACCCCGCGCTGAAGGATTTCGGCGAAGCCAACGACCTGTTCATCGAGAACGCCGTCGAACTCGGCTCGGCCGCGGTCGCGGGTGCCCTCGAGGAGGCCGGTCTGCGGCCGGAGGACGTCGATCTCATCGTGTCGACCACCGTGACCGGCGTCGCGGCCCCATCCATCGAGGCCCGGATCGCCGGCCGGCTGGGGATGCGGCCCGACGTCCGCCGGGTGCCGATGTTCGGCCTCGGTTGCGTGGCCGGTGCGGCGGGTGTGGCCCGGCTGCACGACTATCTGCGCGGTGATCCCGACGGTGTCGCGGTGCTGGTGTCCGTCGAGTTGTGCTCGATGACCTACACGGCGAACAAGCCGACCTTGCCCGGGCTGGTCGGCAGCGCGTTGTTCGCCGATGGGGCCGCGGCCGTCGTGGCCGTCGGGCAACGCCGGGCGGAGAAGATCAACGCCGGCGGGCCCGATGTGATCGATTCACGCAGCCATTTGTATCCGGATTCGTTGCGCACCATGGGCTGGGACGTCGGAGCGGACGGTCTGGAGCTTGTGCTGTCCGCCGATCTGCCCGATGTCATCGAGCGCTACCTGCCTGACGATGTCACCGAATTCCTTGGCGCACACGACCTCGAGCTCGACGACATCGGCACCTGGGTCTGTCATCCCGGCGGTCCCAAGATCATCGAGGCGATCGTCAACAGCCTGAAGCTGCCCGACGAGGCGCTCGAGCTCACCTGGCGCTCGCTGGCCGACATCGGCAACATCTCGTCGTCGTCGGTGCTGCACGTGCTGCGCGACACCATCGCCAAGCGTCCGTCAGCAGGTCCGAGTGTGATGATGGCCATGGGTCCCGGGTTCTGCTCGGAACTGGTGCTGCTGCGCTGGCACTGATGACCTGGTATGTGCTGCTGGTCGCAGCTGTGGCGGCCGAACGCCTGGCCGAATTGGTCGTCGCGAAGCGCAATCTCGCCTGGAGCCGCGCGCAGGGCGGTGTCGAGTTCGGGGCCGGTCACTACCCGTTGATGGTGGTGCTGCACACCGGGTTCCTCGCCGGGGCGCTGGTGGAGGTGATCGGCCTGCACCGGCCGTTCCTGCCCGCGCTCGGTTGGCCGATGCTGGCGATAGTTGTTGGGGCACAAGGCTTGCGGTGGTGGTGCATCACCACGCTCGGTAGGCAGTGGAACACCAGGGTCGTCGTCATCCCCGGTGCTACGCGCGTCGAGGGCGGCCCATACCGGTTCTTCTCCCACCCCAACTATGTCGCCGTCGTCGCCGAGGGCATCGCGCTGCCGTTGGTGCACACCGGGTGGATCACCGCATTGGTCTTCACCGTGCTCAACGCGGCCCTGTTGCGCACGCGCATCCGCACCGAAAACGCCGCGCTGGCAAGCCTGTCGTGATCGATCTCCTGGTGGCAGGCGGCGGCCCGGCCGGTCTGGTCACCGCATTGCATGCCGCCCGCGCCGGGCTGAAAGTGACCGTCGTCGAACGCCGGCGCGCACCGATCGACAAGGCCTGCGGCGAGGGAATGATGCCCTATACCGTGGCGCAGCTCGATAAACTCGGAATAGTTCTGCCCGGCAAGCCGTTTCGGGGCATCACCTATTTCGATACCGCGCGACGGGTGGACGCGCCGTTTCGCTCCGGTCCGGGTATGGGCGTGCGCCGAACCGCGTTGCACACCGCGTTGGCGGATGCGGTCCAAGCCGCCGGTGTCGACGTGGTGGACGCTCACATCGGTCCGATCACCCAGGATGCGGACTCGGTGCAGTGCGGGCCTTTTCGTGCTCGCTACCTGGCCGCCGCCGACGGCTTGCATTCGCCGATCCGGCGGTCGCTGGGCCTGTCCCGCCCCAGCGGCGGGTCGCGGCGGTGGGGCCTGCGGCGGCACGTGCACATCGCACCGTGGAGCGACCGTGTCGAGGTGTACTGGGGTGACGGCGCCGAGGCCTATGTCACGCCGGTGGCCGACGACTGTGTGGGCATCGCGATCCTGACCGCGCGGCAGGGTTCGTTCGAGAGCAGGCTGGCCGAATTCGGCGCCCTGCGCGAGCGGGTGAACGGATGTCAGCACGGCCCCGAGCGGGCGGCGGGTCCGCTGCGGCAGCGGGTGGCCGGGCGCCGAGCAGGCCGCGTCCTGCTGGTAGGTGACGCCGCAGGCTACGTCGACGCCCTGACCGGTGAAGGGCTCGGCATCGCCTTCGGGGGCGCCGAGCTGTTGGTGAATTGTGTTCTGGCCGAACGGCCGGGTGACTACGACCGGCAGTGGCGGCGGATGTCGCGGCGCTACCGGCTGCTGACGGCGGGCCTGCTGCAGGCCGTCGAGTTCGGTCCCACCCGCTCGGCGGTGGTGCCTGCGGCGGCGGCGCTGCCGCGCGCGTTCGGCAAGATTGTGAACCTGCTGGCTTACTGACGGCGTAGGCTGCGCCGCTATGAGCAACGGCCCGCATGGTGTCGTACACATCCCGGAGATATCAGACTGGAATCGCCTGCTGGAGGGCCGCGTTGCGGTCGTGACCGGCGGCGGCGACGGTATCGGCGGTGCGATTTCGGCGCTGTTCGCCGCGCACGGCGCCGTCGTCGAGGTCGCCGAGATCGACCCGGTCCGCGCCGACCGCATCAGCCGCGAGGTGAGGGCAGCCGGCGGGGTGATCCGCAGCCACGTCGTGGACGTGACGGTCGACGACGATGTCGCCCGCCTTGCCGATGCGGTGCTGGGGACACATGGGCGGGTGGACGTCGTGGTCAACAACGTCGGTGACTACCGGCCGCTGGTGGGCTTCGATGAGTCGACACCGCAGACCTGGCAACGGATGTACGACGTCAACCTGCGCCATGTCTTCGCGGTGACCCGTGCCTTCGTCGGGGCGATGATCGAGGCGGGCAGCGGCACCATCGTCAACGTCCACTCGGTGGAAGGGATGCGCGGCTTTCCGCGTGATCCGGTCTACGGTGCGATGAAAGCCGCTGTCGCACATTTCACGACGTGCCTGGCGGTCGATCTGGGCCGCCACGGAATTCGCGTCAACGGCATCGGCACCGATCTCACCCAGACGCCGCAGGTGGACTATCTCACCGGGTATGAGGACGTCGAGCATCTGTGGCAGTCGTGGGCGCCGGTCGGTCGGGTCGGCTGGCCGGACGATCAGGCGCGGGTGGCGCTGTTCCTCGCCTCGGAGCTGTCAGGTTTCGTCACCGGCCACAACATCCCGGTCGACGGCGGGACGAAAGCCGGTGGTGGATGGTTGTTTTCGCCGCGCGCCGGCCGTTTCGTCAACCGATCCAAGCACCTGTAGGTCTCAGCGCGCGGAGTGCCCTGTGGAGCTGTGTCCGGTGGTTCCGCCCGATGCCGTCCGATCGGCGCGCTGCTGAGCGGGCTTGCTGCGGCGTTGTGTGCTCGGTGTGGACGCGGCCGCGGGGCTGGGAGTGTTGCCGGCCGTGGCGGGTTGCCGCTTGCTTGTCGCGACCGCTCTGCCCGGGGTCGGCGTCGCGGCGGTCTGCGCTGCCGGGGCGGATGGTCTGGCCGCGGCGGTGCGTCCGGCGGTCGGGATGCCCAGCGCCCCGGCGATGGTCTTCACCACCGCGTTGATGGCGCTATTCACCAGCTGCACAATGAATTTCGGCACCACGAGTGCCTGATTGATCAGCTGACGGATGAATACTTGGACGCCCTGCAGGAACGGATTGGCGGGCATGTACGGCGTCACGTCGAAGGGCTCGGCAGTGCCGTCCGCCAGATCGGCGATCAACGCGGCGACGGTCTCGGCTGCCAGTTTGGGGGTCCAGTTGGTCGTAAATATGCCGAAGTTGGCCTCGTCGTCGAAGGCACCGGTCGCGGTGTCGCGCGTGGTGTAGATGAACATCGGACCGGCGCCGTTCACCTGCTGCCATGCCACCACGAAGTCGTGGATGTAGGCGGCTTGCTGGGCCTGCGACACCACGCTGGTCGGCAGACCGTATTCGGTGGCCCACAGTTTGAGGTCGGCGTCGCCGTTGGCCGCCATCAATGCGCGGATGGCCGCGACCTGTTCGATGGGTTCACCCGACATGGTCCCCTTGGAGAACGGGGTGACGTAGTGGTACGGGTGAAAGGACATCGCGTCGAAAAAGCCATGTGCCCCATCGGTATACATCTGCGTGACGAACTTGACCGCGCTGGTCGACACACCCGGAATGTTGCCCACCGCACCCAGCACACCGCCGATGACGGTGGCGTCCGGGTCGGCGGCCTTGATCGCGGGGTAGGCGGCCTTGAGCAGGTCGGTGTAGGCCTTCGCGCTGACCGGCGACCAGAAGGTCACACCGTTCGGTTCGTTCCAGACTTCGTAGGCCGAGATCTTGCCCTGGTAGCGGGTAGCGACGGCTGAGGCGAACGCGGCGTAGGTGGCGGGGTTGGGATGCCCGTTGAGCGGGAAGCCCGCCCAGGCCGGGGTCCCGCTGATGACACCGAGCACACCCATGTCGCGCTCGGCGATGGCGTTGACCACCATGTCCAGCTTTGACCAGTCATAGCTCTGAGAACTGTTGGGCTGCACGAAGATCCATGGCACCGCAATCCGGACGTCTGTGACACCGAGCGATTGGAGTTCGTCGAGGGTCGTCTTCAGATCCGCCTCGGACAAGGTGTACAGATTGGAATCGGCGATGCCCAGGGTGGTCGGCGACTCGTCGATCGCGGCCATCAGCACCACCGGCAGGTGGATCGGTCCGTGCGACACCGACCGCCCCGCTGCGGTGGGAGCCGGGGTGAGCGTGGCCGCGATGAGCGCCGCCGCCGTCACCGTCGTCACGGCTCGCTTCGCCGCCGTGACGCGGCAGGATTGAGCAGGCATACGCAGCACCCCCGACATTTGCGCCCTGTGTCAGCAAACACTAGCGCGGGCCGGCGCGGTCGGGGGCGGTAGTTGAGCAACCCGACACGGCGGGTGTTTCGAATCGGTGCGCCGGGTTGCGGGCCATCGGTAGCCTCGGAGTCGATGGCTAGGGAGGTCGCATGACGACGGAGGGCGGCGAGAGCGGCCTGGCGTCGGCGTTGGGGGCGGCACCGGAGTTGATCACCGTGCGCGCCGAGGGATTGGCGCAGATGGAGGTGTTCGCAGGCTGCCGGCCCGAGTTGCTGCGCCCGCTGGCCGAACGGCTACGACCCTTGCAGGCGCCGCCGGGCCGGGTCCTGATGCGCCAGGGCGAGCAGGCGGTGTCGTTCCTACTCATCGATACCGGCCGGGCCGAGGTGCGCCACGTCGGCGACGAGGGTGAACTCGTCGTGGATTCGGTCTCCGCCGGTGTGATCGTCGGCGAGATCGCACTCCTGCGTGACAAGCCTCGCACCGCGACCGTCACCACCACCGAAGCGCTCACCGGCTACATCGGCGACCATGCGGCGTTCGAGACCATGGCCGAGCTGCCGGGGATCAGCGAGCGGCTGGTTCGCACCGCCCGGCAGCGGCTGGCCGCTTTCGTCACTCCGATCCCGGTGATCCTCAAGGATGGCACCGAGCTGTGGCTGCGTCCGGTGCTGCCCGGTGACAGCGCCCGGACATCGAATGGTCCTGTCGAGTTCTCCTCCGAGACGCTCTATCGCCGGTTCATGTCGATGCGGGCACCGAGTATGGCGCTGATGAACTACCTGTTCCAGGTCGACTACGTCGATCACTTCGTATGGGTACTCGTCGACGGTGCGGACGGCCCGGTGGTCGCTGACGTCCGGTTCGTCCGGGATGAGGCCGATCCGTCGGTCGCCGAGATCGCGTTCATCGTCGGCGACGCGTATCAGGGGCGTGGCATCGGCAACTTCCTGATGGACGCGTTGATCATCGCGGCGCGGGTCGGGGGAGTGAAGCGATTTTCGGCGCGGGTGCTCGGCGACAATCTGCCGATGCGGACCATCCTCGACCGTTTCGGCGCGCACTGGGAGCGTGAAGAGCCCGGAGTGGTGACCACCGAGTTCGATGTCCCGAAAGACAATGGGATACAGATTGATCCGGAGCTGGCCGGCGAGATCCGCAGCATGGCACGCCAGGTCCTGCGGGCGATCGGATGACATGGCCAAGCCTGCGCTGAACAAAGACACCCGGTTGTGCATCTCGCTGGCCGCGCGGCCAAGCAACATCGGCACCCGGTTCCACAACTATCGCTACGAGCAGCTCGGCCTGGACTTCATCTACAAGGCTTTCACCACAACCGATATCGCGGCCGCCATCGGTGGCGTGCGGGCGCTGGGGATTCGCGGCTGTTCGGTGTCGATGCCGTTCAAACAGGATGTACTGGAGCTGGTCGATCATGTGGAGGACTCCGCGCGGGCGATCAACGCGGTGAACACGATCGTCAACGACGACGCTGTGCTGACCGCGGCCAACACCGATTACACCGCTGTGCAGCGGTTGATCGCCGAGCACGGCCTCGACCCCGACTCGGAGGTGCTGATCCGGGGCAGTGGCGGGATGGCGAGCGCGGTGGCAACGGCGTTCCGGGACAGCGGATTCGGCGTCGGCACCATCGTGGCCAGGAACTCCGACAGCGGCCCGGAGTTGGCGCAACGGCTGGGCTACGACTGGCGCAGCGACGTCGGCGACCTGCGCGCGCCGATTATCGTCAACGTAACGCCGATCGGAATGGCCGACGGCCCTGAGGAACGCGAGCCCGCCTACGCCGACGCGGTGATCGCCGCTGCGCGTACAGTTTTCGACGTCGTCGCTGTGCCGTCGGAGACCCCATTGATCGCCGCGGCGCGGGCGGCGGGTAAGCAGGTCATCACCGGTGGCGAGGTGATCGCGCTGCAGGCGGCCGAACAGTTCGAGCGGTACACCGGAGTCCGGCCCACCCCGCAGCAGGTCGCCGAGGCGTCGGCGTTCTCCCGGGGCTAGCCGCCTTCGTCGCTTTTCGGCAGGAAACGCTCAGGGTGGTGGTAGTCGTTGGTGCCGCCGCGCATGGGCACATCGGGTGTTGGGGTCCAGTGAGTCTGGCCGTTGGAGAGTTGGTGGGTGGTCCAGCCGTCGTTTTCGACGAGCAGGTTGTCGCATTTGCAGGCCAGCGTGAGGTCATCGATGTCGGTGCTGCCGCCGTGTTTCCAATCCTTGGTGGCGTGGTGGACCTGGCTGTTGTAGCCGTTGACGGTGCAGCCGGGCGCGGTGCAGCCACGGTACTTGGACAACAACATGATCCGCTGATCGGACGACGCCAGTCGCTTGCTGCGTCCGAGCCACAGTGATTGGCCGGTGACGCCGTCGAACACCGCGAGGTAGTGGTGTGCGGGGGTGGCCATTCGGATCAGGTCGGTGATCGGCAGCAGGGTGCCACCGGCGGTGACGGCGTGCCCGGCCCCGGCCTGCAATTCCTGCAGGGTTGTCGACACGATCACGGTGACGGGAAGACCGTTGTGTTGGCCGAGTGTGGGGTCACCGAGGCGGCCGCGCACCAACTCGGCGAGCGCGTCGTGTTGGCGTTGGGCGTGGCTGCGCAGGTCGTCGGGTTTGGGTGCGGCGAATTTCGCCAACCACGCATCGAGCATCGACCGCAACTCGGGATCGGCGATCAGTTTCCCGACACTCATGCCGTCGGGGCGTTGACCACCGCACCACACGAAGCCACGCTTGCGGGCTCGGTCTTCTTCGGAATACTGGCCGTCGGGGTTGAGGTGGACGGCCAGGCGGTCGGCCACCTTCTCCAGCTGATCGGGCCGCATGGTCTGGGCGTGTTCGGCCAGGGTGAGTTCGGCCTTCGCGATCTCGACCGGCCCGACGTGATCGGGTAGATCGCGGAAGAACTTCTGGATCACCCGCACATGCTCACCGTCGAGAAAGCCCGCCTCCCAGGCCTTACCTGTGGCCGGCAATAGGGGCGCCAAGGGTTCCCCGGTCAACGTGATCCGCGGGGCCAGTTGCTCGGCATCACGGACCCGGCGCTTGGCCGCGGAGCGGCTGATCCGCAACACGTCGGCCACCACGATCGGGATGGGCGGGCAGCCTTCGTAGCGCTCGAGATGGGTGAGCTGATCATGGGAGACCGCGACTTGGCGGCGTAGCGCGGTCTCGAGCCGTTCCAGAGCGGTAAAGCGTTGCGGGGCGGGCAGTTCCTCGATATCGGCGGCACCTAGGAGTTCGACCGCCGCGTCCAGCGCATCCAACGCCTCGCTGATCGAACTCATGATTAGAACACTAGTTCGAACCACCGACAAAAACCGACGCCCAAAATGATCTGTGGACGAAAGCGGAACTGGGGACAACCCCGATTACTTCAGCTGGCTCGCCGCATATTCGTCGGGCCGATTCTTCTTCATCCACAATCGAATTGGCGCGAACAACACCCACAGCACCGCGTAGCCCGCGTAATAGAACGCCACTGCCGCAAGCATCCCGACAATCCACGCGGGATACACGAGGATCAGGCAGAACTGGACAAACTGCTTGATCACCACCGGCTGTCCGTCGGCCATCGACCACACGGCGCGCGGACTCATCGAGGCGACCATGCGCCGGCCCGTGGACACCGTGGGTTCGTCGGCTTCCTGCGGTTCCTCAGATGTCATGCGAATACCTCCCAATCACAAAAACGGCTGCCGGCGCGCGACGCACGCACCGACAGCCGCCTCGCGACACCGATCAGGGAGTGATCGTCGTCTTCTCGTCGATGATGTTGGTGGCGTCCATCAGGGGACCCTCCTGGCCGTCCAACGCGTCGGCGTTCATCTGCAGGACGTACAGGCCGTCCTTGCCGGGAATCACGACCGTCTTCTGGGCGATGATCCGCTTCTTGCCGTCTTTGGTGTAGTTGCCACCGAGCTGAACGGCGTCGAAGCCGCTCAGCGTGCTCTTGTTGGCGCCATCGCCGAGCGGCGTCCACCCCGGCAGGTTCTGCAGTTCACCCGGCGCGAATTCGAGAACCTTCGCGGGGTCGACGTTGCCGGTCAACTTGGAGACGATCGCGATGATGCTCGGCGGATCGTTCTTGTCCTGCGGGCTGTCGAAGACGATCGCCCCGTACGCCCAGTCCGGGGTCTGCTGGCCGGCGTCCGACCACCCTGGCGGCATCGCCAGATCGATGTTGGGGGAACCGGGATCGCCACGCTTGACCGGCGTCTCGGTGATCTGGTTCTCCTTCAGGTAGTCCTGAATGGTCTTGTTCGTGCCGGCCGCCGGCGCCGGACTTGCCGACGTCTCAGTGGATTTCGAGGTGGATGTCTCCGTGGAGGTCGACGTCGACGTCGACGTGGATGTGGACGTCGTGCTGTCGTTCTTGCTGTCAGAACCGCAGCCGACGAGCGCGAAACTCAAGGAAACGGCGGCCAGGCCCGCCGTGGCTACCGCCGTCATCTTGTTCATTGAACGAGTTCTCCTTTTGTTGTGGCGCGCCGTTGCCAGCGATCAACCGAATTCGATTGAGCAGCTTAGTGCCCTTCACAGCGAAACCACATGAATCTCTGTGAAACCGCTTTCGCCACGGCACTGGAGAAACAGGCGCACCATGGACTGAGGCCGCGAGATTGCAATGGCGCAGCGTGGTCGCGGTGGTGGGTCGGGTGAAGCCATCATGGGCGTTGCGCCTGGCGTGTGGGGGGCGCCGTGGGCACCGTTTTGCGCTTGCTGTGCCTGGCCGTGTCGGGCGTCGTCGCCGCGGCGATGCTGACCGTCACCGTTCAGCTGGCGGCGACCACGGCCCTGATAATGGGCGGCACGGGACACCCTCTGGTGGGCGACTCCCCGGGTTTCGTCGAGCAGTACACCCGGGGCGCGCTCGATCTTTTCATCGCCCCCACCGGCGCGGTGCGGGCCGATTCATCCGATCCCGGCACCTATCACCGGGTCGCCGTCGGCACCCCCGAACAGTTCTGGCCGCTGGTCGGCGCGAGCCGATTCGACGCGTCCGTGACGGCAGGTGCCGACAATCTGGGTAACTGCCTGCAGGGTCGGACATCCTGCGCGGCAGGGCATTTCGGCCCTGACAGCCCTGCATCGGAATACGTCGTCTTCGGGTACTCGCAGAGCGCGAGGATCGCGACGATCGTCAAGCGTGACCTCATCGCGCAGTACCGCGACTCCATCGGCACGACGCCGGCAGTCTCGTTCGTGGTCGTCAGCAATCCGAACCGGCCGAACGGAGGCTTTCTCGAACGCTTCGCGGGCCTGTACATCCCCATCCTGGGAGTGACGTTCGACGGTGCGACCCCCACAGACAGCTGCGATGCCGGCGGCACCGGCTGCCGATTCCTGACCGCCGACATCGCGCAGCAGTACGACGGCTGGGCCGACTTCCCGTTGCGTCCGCTGAACCTGCTGGCCGACCTCAATGCGTTGGCGGGAATCGTCTACCTGCACGAGAACTACACCGTGTCCGTCACCGGCGCGATCAATCAGGGCACCACCGGTGACACCACGTACTACCTGCTGCCCACCAAGCGCCTGCCGCTGCTCATGCCGCTCGCCCAGCTCGGAGTGCCGGGACCGATCCTCGACGTCCTCGATGCACCGCTGCGGGTGATCGTCGAATGGGCCTACGACCGGACCAGCAACCCGGGTGAGCCGACCCGGGCGACGCTGGCGAATCCGACAAACCCGGCGACCATGGTCCGAGACCTCCTCGCGGCGATCCCCGTCGGACTGGACGACGGACTGCAGGAGGCGGGGTTGGGGCGCCCACTCGGTACGACGCCTGCGGGACCGTTCGGAGTCGGCGGCGCAACGCTTCCCGCCGGATCGCCCCCGAGCAGTCCGGCACCCGCCGCGCGGCGCGCCACCGCGCGACCACCCCGCGCCGCGGGCCTCAGGCCCCGCACGCCGCCGGCCCGATCCGCGCGACCCCAACCCGGAAACGCCACACCGGCGCACCCCGGCGTCGGTCGCCACCGGGCCCGGTTCTGACCACTATGTGACGGCCGGTGAGCGCGTGCGTTTGCAGATCTTGCGCATGGGTAAGTTGGCGCCATGGGAAAGTCCATCGTCGCAACCTCATTGGCCACCGCCGCGGCCGCCGTGACCGGCAGCATCGCCAGCCGCAGCGGTGTCGAGACCTGGTATCCCCGGATTCGGAAACCCCGCTACGTTCCGCCGAACGCCGTGTTCCCGGTGGCGTGGACGACGCTGTATGCCGATATCGCCGTCACGTCGGCGGCGACGATCGACAAGCTCAGGGCCAACGGCGAGGACGCCAAGGCCCGCAGCTACATCGGCGCGCTCGGCGTGAACCTGGTGCTGAATGCGGGTTGGAGCTGGCTGTTCTTCACGTCCCACAAGCTCGGACCGTCGGCGGTGGCGGCCGGCGCGCTTGCCGTCAGCAGCGCCGATCTGGCCCGCCGGTCCGCCGCCGCGGACCCGAAGTTCGGCGCGGCGCTCGCGCCCTACCCGTTGTGGTGTTCGTTCGCGACGCTGATGTCGACCGACATCTGGCGCCTCAACCGTTAGAACGCCATCTCACGCGGCGCGAAGCGGTCGGTGATGTCGCCGATCAGCGATTCGTCGTAGGGGTCGACGGCGACCGGTGTCTCGTCGAGCGTCAACCGGTCCATGTCGATCCACACGACGTTGGGGCTGGTGGTCAACTCGAAGAAGTACATCCGGTTGGTCAGGTCGGTCACCGTTCGGTATTCGGTGTTGTAGACGCCGAAGTCGCCGTAGGGCGCCCCGAACGGAACCGACACGTTGCGCATGATCGCCATCACGCTCGCGATCGCCTCGCGCTGTGAACCCGGGGTGGGCAGCAGGGCGCTGTAGTAGGCGGCGCGCTGGAACCGATCGACCGGGTTGACGTTCCCGGGCAACGGCATCTCCCGGCTCGGATGGGAAAAGTCCTGCAGGGAAAGCAGATTCAGCTGCTCGTCGTAGGTGGGATCGTTGGTCATCAACGTGAACTGGCGGTCGTGGTGGACCACCGCGTGGCCCTGGGCGAATTCGATGATCGCCGAGTCGCCACCGGCGTCCTCAAGGGCGACATGCAGGTTGGCGTCGCGTCCGTGGGCCGACACCTTCACCAGCTGGATCTCGTCCATCAGCCGCAGCGCCTCGGCCACCGTGTCCGCCTGATCCAGCAGATACTGCAACCACAATCCGGCCTGCACCCCGGGTTTCGCCGGGTCGCGCGGGCCGAAGTCCGTCTCGTTCAGGTACAGCCCGTGGCCGGCCAGGCCCGCCTCGTTGAGGCCGTCCACGGTGCCCAGCCCGTAGACGGTCGTCACCAGGCTGGCGTAGCGGCTGGTCCAGCGCAGCGGATTCGGGTCGGCGACGATTCCGGTCGGCAGGCTGCCGTCGCGGTCCCGGCCTCGGGCAAACCCGACGATCAACGGTTGCGTCGACTCCGGCCAGTCCATCGAGCGACCGGTGAGGACCGCGAGGTCATTGGTGTTCCACAGCACCCGAGTACACATGGCTGACAGGTTAGCCCGCGAGGCACGCGCATCAGCCCAACGATCAGTGGTATCAAAGCCCCGTGCGGCGGCTGATCGTCTGCCTGACGACGACATTGTGCCTGGGGACGGGCCTCGGTCTGGCGGCGTGCGCGAAGCCCACTCCGGCGCCGCCGCCGTCGTCGTCCACATCGACGTCGGCGCCCGGCGCGGGTGTGATCAACCCGGCCAACATCAAACGCATCCGATCGTTGCTGCCGGCCGGCTACGAGATCGCCGACCTGGCGGGGCCGGTGAGCGCTGCGGGCATGTGGGGCTTCGGATCCGGGTGGACGGCAGCCCCGGCGCAGTGCGCGGCGCTGGCGGACCCGGCGCCCGCCGATCCCGGCGCCCGTGGCTACTCGGCGTCGGGGGCGGGCGGGACCGTCTACGTCGTCGTCGCGGTGCCCGCCCAGCCGGCGCCGGATGACGCGGTGATCGGTGACTGCGCCCGGTGGACGATGACGTTCGCGCACACGACCGGTGACGTGACCCTGGCGCGGGCGTCCGAAGCGCCCAGCATCGACGGTGTCCGGACCGTCGCGATGACCGTCATCACCCGCACCGTCGTCGAGTCCGGCACCGAGACCGACGGGCAGGCCGTCACCGCGCAGGCCTACGCCGACGGCCACGTCGTCTACGTCACCCTGGTCACCGATCCCGGATCACCGCATCCGGCACTGGATTCGGATTCCGTCGGCGATCTTCTGGTCGCGACGGTCACTGCTCTACGCGGCTGAGGCAGGTACATTGACCACGATGGTGAAACCCGGCGCGTTCGTCGCAGTGCTGTGCGCCGGCCTGGTGGTGGCGTGTTCATCGGGCGCACCGGCCGAACCGAAGGCCGATATCGCCAAGGTGACGACGCTGAAGTCGAGCTTCGGTCCGGACTTCACGGTTTCCGAGGTCGCCAAGACCGGAATCGAGCCGCAGGTGCTGGCCGGCCAGAAACTGCCCGACGGCCTGACCTTCGATCCGCCGTCCTGTGCGAAGTACGCCACCGGGCAACTCGTACCGCAGGGCACCCAGGGCAACATGGCCGCGGTGTCGGCCGAGGGTCAGGGCAACCGCTTCATCGTGATCGCCGTCGAAACCGACTCGGCGGTGCCGGTGACCGAACCCGGGCCGGACTGCCGCAAGGTCACCTTCACCGGTAGCGCGCTGCGCGGGTTGGTCGAGTCGGTCGAGGCGCCCACGATCGACGGCACCAAGACGCTGGGCGTCCATCGGGTGCTGCAGGCGGTGGTCAACAACCAGGCGCGCACCGGCGAGACGTACAACTTCTCCGCCCATTTCGGGGTCTATCAGGTGATCGTGAGCGCCAACCCGCTGGTCCTGCCCGACAAGCCGGTCGTGCCGGTGAACACCGGGCGGGCCCGCGATCTCCTGGTCGCCGCCGTCAACGCGGTCCGGGGCTGACCTCAGCGCACGTCGCGCGGCCGGAACTGGATGCTGATCCGCGGTCCTTTCGGCAGCGCGGTCTTGGGAACGGCGTGCTCCCAGGTGCGTTGGCATGAACCACCCATCACCAGAAGGTCGCCGTGGTGCTGGGGAAGCCGCAGCGACTGACCGCCGCCGCGGGGTCGCAGCGCGAACACCCGGGTGGCGCCGAGGCTGACGATCGCCACCATGGTGTCCTCGGTGCTGCTGCGGCCGATCGTGTCGCCGTGCCAGGCCACGCTGTCGGCGCCGTCGCGGTACAGGCACAGCCCGGCACTGGTGAACGGCTCACCCAATTCGCCGGCGTAGACGTCGTTGAGGCGACGGCGCAGCTTTGTGATGGCGGGGTTCGGCGGCGGTTCGGTCAGCAGGTCGTGGAAGCTCACCAGGCGCGGAACGTCGAGGACCCGGTCATACATCTGCCGTCGTTCGGCGCGCCAGGCGACGTCGTCGAGCAGGGCGTCGAACAACGCGTCGGCATCGTCGACCCAGGCCGAGCGCATGTCGATCCACGCGCCGGCACCGAGCTCGCGGCGCTCGCTGTGCTCGAACAGCGCGCCCTGAACCGGGACAGACACGAGCTCGAGGATATCGCACGTTTGTTCGATGCTGAAGCTTCGAAGCTAGAGTTTCGCCGCCCCGGGGCCGTGTCCGGCGAGGACGTCTTCGGGGTTGGACAGCGCACAGCTGCGCAGGCTCAGGCAACCGCAGCCGATGCAGTCGGCGAGGTTGTCGCGCAACCGCTGCAGATGGCCGATCCGCTCATCGAGGTCGTCGCGCCAGCCCGCCGACAGCCGCGCCCAGTCGCGGCTGGTGGGAACCCGGTCGGTCGGCAGGGTGGCCAGGGCTTCGCGGACCCGGGCCAGGGGGATGCCGAGGCGCTGGGACATCCGGATGAAGGCCACCCGGCGCAGCGTGTCGCGAGGGTAACGCCGCTGGTTGCCCGACGTTCGGCGGCTGCTGATCAGGCCCTCGCGCTCGTAGAAGTGCAGTGCCGAGATCGCCACTCCGGCTCGCGCCGCGAGCTCGCCGGGCCCCAGTTCGTGCTCGGTCACTCCTCGACGATAGATGAGCTGGCTGCGGTGTTGTTACGGTGCTATTCGTGACTGCCGCCGTACTTGGCTCCAACTCCGAGGTCGGGACGCTGCGAGTCGTCATCCTGCACCGCCCCGGTGCCGAACTGCAGCGGTTGACCCCACGCAACAACGACAAACTGCTGTTCGACGGTCTGCCGTGGGTGGCGCGGGCACAGCAGGAGCACGACGCGTTCGCCGACCTGCTGCGGTCGCGGGGCGTGGAAGTGCTGTTGCTGTCCGAACTGCTGACCGAGGCGCTCAACAGCGGGGCGGCCAGGATGCAGGGCATCGCCGCTGCCGTCGATGCGCGCCGCCTGGGATTGCCTCTGGCGCAGGAACTTTCAGCCTACCTGCGCAGCTTGGAGCCGGCGGCGCTGGCGCATGTGCTGATGGCGGGCATGACCTTCACCGAATTGCCCTCGGGCGCAACGTCGGACATGTCGCTGGTCCGGCTGATGCATCACGGCGGCGACTTCGTCATCGAGCCGCTGCCGAACCTGTTGTTCACCCGCGACTCGTCGTTCTGGATAGGTCCTCGGGTGGCGATCACCTCGCTAGCCCTGCCCGCGCGGATGCGCGAAACCTCACTCACCGACCTCATCTACGCCCATCACCCACGTTTCCTCGGTGTGCGCCGCGCCTACGAATCGCACACGGCGCCGGTGGAAGGCGGTGACGTGCTGCTGCTCTCGCCCGGCGTGGTGGCCGTCGGAGTCGGGGAGCGCACCACCCCGGCGGGCGCGGAAGCATTGGCGCGCAGCCTGTTCGACGACGGATTGGCCCACACGGTGCTGGCCGTCCCGATCGCCCAGGAGCGAGCGCAGATGCACCTGGACACCGTCTGCACGATGGTGGACGTCGACGCGGTGGTGATGTACCCGGCGATCAGTGACTCGCTGTCGGCGTTCACCATCAAACGCACACCCGACGGGGTGAAGATCCTGGACGAGGTGCCGTTCGTGAAGGCGGCCGCCGACGCGATGGGAACTGCGCTGCGGGTCATCGACACCGGGCTGGACCCGGTGACCGCCGAACGCGAGCAGTGGGACGACGGCAACAACACCCTCGCGGTGGCCCCCGGCGTCGTCGTCGCCTACGAACGCAACACCGAAACCAATGCCCGGCTGCAGGATTCGGGTATCGAAGTGCTGCCGATCGCCGCCTCCGAGCTCGGCACCGGCCGCGGTGGTCCGCGCTGCATGTCATGTCCGGTGGCCCGGGACCCGCTGTGACCGATCTGCTGATCGACGGGAAGCTGGTCCCCGGCGGGGCGGGCACGTTCAGCACCGTCAATCCGGCCACCGAGGAGCAGATCGGGCCGGCGGCCGACGCCGACAACGCGGACATGGACCGCGCGATCACCGCCGCGCGCGCCGCGTTCGACCACAGCGACTGGACCCGCGATGTGGCGCTGCGGGTGCATTGCCTGCGCCAGTTGCGTGCGGCACTGATCGCCGAGATCGAGGAACTGCGTTCGATCACCGTCGCCGAGGTGGGCGCCCCGGTGACCTTCACGTACGGCTCACACCTCGAAGGCCCGGTCAACGATCTGGCGTTCCCCGCCGACACCGCCGAAAGATTTTCGTGGAAAACCGATCTCGGGGTGGCATCCCCGATGGGTATCGCGACGCAGCGCTGGCTGGTCCGTGAGCCGTACGGGGTCGTCGGCGCGATCACGCCGTTCAACTTCCCGCATCAGATCAACCTCGCCAAGCTGGGGCCGGCCTTGGCGGCAGGCAATACCGTGGTCCTCAAGCCCGCTCCCGAGACCCCGTGGTGCGCCGCCCACATCGGCCGGATCATCGCCGAGCACACCGACTTCCCGCCGGGCGTGGTCAACGTCGTGACCGCCGCCGATCCCGGTCTGGGTGCGCAGCTGTGCCGGGACGCCCGGGTGGACGTGGTGTCGTTCACCGGGTCGACGGCCACCGGCGCCGCGGTGACGGCCGCCGCGGCCGACAACATCACCAAGGTCTTCCTCGAACTCGGCGGCAAGTCGGCGTTCATCGTGCTCGACGACGCCGACCTGGGCCGGGCGTGCGGCGCGGCGGCTGTCGCGGTGTCCCGGCACGCCGGCCAGGGCTGTGCGTTCACCACCCGTCTGCTGGTGCCGCGCAACCGATACGACGAGGCCGTGGACGCGGCCGCCGATGCGATGGGCGGTATCGCGGTCGGCGACCCGACCGATCCCGCGACGGTGTGCGGTCCGCTGATCTCGGCGCGTCAGCGTGACCGTGTGCAGGGCTATCTGGATCTGGCGTTGGACGAGGGCGGCTCGTTCGCCTGCGGCGGACGCCGTCCTGGCGCACTGGACCGCGGATACTTCATCGCTCCCACGGTGATTCGGGGCCTCGACAATTCGGCCCGGGTGGCGCGTGAGGAGATCTTCGGCCCGGTGTTGGTGGTGCTGGCCCATGACGGTGACGACGACGCGGTCGCCATCGCCAACGACTCGCCCTATGGGCTGTCCGCGGCGGTGTGGAGTTCGGACCCGCAGCGGGCGACCTCGGTGGCGGCGCGGCTGCGGACCGGAACGGTCAGTGTCAATGGGGGAGTGTGGTATTCGGCCGACACCCCGTTCGGCGGCTACAAGCAGTCGGGCAACGGCCGTGAGATGGGGGTGGCCGGCTTCGCCGAGTACCTCGAGACCAAAGTGATCGCCACCGCGGTGGGGACGGCGTGACCGGGCTGCCGTTCGATCCCGACGCGCTGCGCGCCCGTTATGCCCGGGAGCGCGAGATCCGGTTGCGCCCCGACGGTATCGGTCAGTACGTCGAGGTGGCCGGTGACTTCGCCGGCTTCGCCTCCGACCCGTGGTCCGGTGCGCCCGAACCCCGCGAGCCGGTCACCGACGAGGTCGATGTCGCGATCATCGGCGCCGGGTTCGGCGGTCTGCTGACCGGTGCCCGGTTGCGGGAACTCGGCGTCGCCGACATCCGGCTGATCGACAAGGCGGCCGACGTCGGTGGCACCTGGTACTGGAACCGATACCCCGGCATCGCCTGCGATGTCGAGTCCTACGTCTACATGCCGCTGTTGGAGGAGGTCGACTATCTGCCGACCGAGAAGTACGCCAAGGGCCCGGAGATCTTCGAGCACTGCCGGCGCATCGCCGAGCATTACGACCTCTATCGCGATGCCCTGTTGCACACCGAGGTCCGGCAGATCCGCTGGGACGAGCGCAGCGAGCGGTGGATCGTGGAGACCGATCGCGGTGATGCGATCCGCGCCCGGTTCGTCTCGATGGCGAACGGCTACCTGCAGAAGCCGAAACTACCCGGCATCCCGGGCATCGCGTCGTTCGCGGGTCACACCTTCCACACCAGCCGGTGGGACTACGAGTACACCGGGCGGGACCTGGAACTGCTGGCCGACAAGCGGATCGGGATCATCGGTACGGGTGCCACGGCCGTGCAGTGCGTTCCGCACCTGGCGCGTGCCGCCGGTCATCTCTCGGTGTTCCAGCGCACACCGTCGTCGGTCGACGTCCGCGCCAACCGGCCCACCGACGCACAATGGGCCGCCACACTGACACCCGGCTGGCAGCGGCGTCGCATCGAGAACTTCCAGCAGCTCACCGCCGGCGGCGACGCCGACGAGGACCTGGTGGCCGACGCGTGGACCAGCATCGTCAAGACGCTGCTGGTGATGCGGGACGGCGAGCTGGCCGACTTCGCGAAGATGGAGGAGGTCCGCGCGCGTGTCGACGCGACCGTCGCCGATCCGGCCACCGCCGAGGCGCTCAAACCGTGGTACGGCTACTTCTGCAAACGCCCGTGCTTCCACGACGACTACCTGGCAACGTTCAACCGCCCCAACGTGACTCTGGTCGACACCCACGGCCGCGGCGTAGAGCGCATCACCGAACGCGGTGTCGTGGTCGACGCTGTCGAGCACGAACTCGACTGCCTGATCTTCGCGACCGGATTCGAGGTGGGCACCGAGTACGCGCGGCGCACCGGGTTCGAGGTGCTCGGCCGGGACGGGATCACGCTGACCGACAAGTGGCGTGACGGCGTCCGGACGCTGCACGGTCTGATGGTGGCCGGCTTTCCCAACCTCTTCGTCGAAAGCATCGCGCAGTCCGGCTTCACGGTGAACTTCCCCTACCTGCTCGACGTCCAGGCCACCCATGTCGGATGGATCATCGCCGAGAGCCTGGCGCGCACCGTGACCCGCGTCGAATCGACGGCGGCCGCCGAGGACAACTGGGTGGACATCGTGGTGGGCAGATCCGCGGGGACCGCTGACCGCGCCAGGAACTGCACCCCGGGGTACTACAACCGGGAGGGCATGGCCAACGCCACCACTCGGCAGGGCAGCTTCTTCTACGGCACCCCAACCGAATACGCCGACATCCTGGCCGCGTGGCGGCAGGACGGCACGCTCGACGGGCTCGAGATCTCTCGAGGTGGTCTCTGATGACAGCTCGGTACCTGACGGGCCGACTGCGGGCAGCGGTGCGGCACCGGTCACCGCGGGTGGCGATCATCGGCGCCGGGTTCGGCGGGCTGGCCGCCGCAGTCGCGTTGCGGCGCATCGGCGTCGACGACATCGCGATCATCGAACGCTGCGACGGAGTCGGCGGCACCTGGCGGCTGAACACCTATCCCGGTGCGGCGTGCGACATCCAGAGCCACCTCTACTCGCTGTCGTTCGCACCCAACCGGAACTGGAGCCGCACCTACGCCCGGCAGCCCGAGATCCTGGCCTACCTGGAGTCGGTGGCCAGGGACTTCGATCTGGAACGGCACCTGCTGACCGGCACCGCGGTGCGGAGCATGCGCTGGAACGAACGAGCGCAACAGTGGCATCTCGACCTCGAATCGGTCGGTACCGGAAGCGGATTCGCGTTCTCGGCCGACGTGGTGATCCATGCTGTCGGCCTGTTCGGCGAGCCCAAGCTGCCCGACATCGACGGGCTGACCGACTTCGGCGGGTCGATCATGCACACCGCGCGATGGGATCCGCGCGCCGACGTCACCGGCTGCCGGGTGGCGGTCATCGGCACGGGAGCCAGTGCGGTGCAGGTCGTTCCGGAACTGGCCAGGGACGCCGCCGAGCTGACGGTCTTCCAGCGCACACCGCCGTGGATGGTGCCCAAGGACGATCGCGCGTTCACCGCCGGCGAGCTCGACCGCTTCCGGCGTATCCCCTGGGCCGGGCGCCGCGAACGGTGGCGGCTGTGGAAGGAGCAGCACGACAACACCGCGTTGCGACTCGACGACCCCCGGGTGACCGGGCGGCAGGGTATTGCCGAAGAGTTCCTGCGCCGCAACGTCACCGACGAACAGCTCCGCGAGGCGCTCACCCCGGACTACCCGTTCCGCTGCAAGCGGGTGCTGCTCGGTGGCGACTACTACGCCGCGCTGCAGCAGGACAACGTGTCTTTGGTGACCGAACCCGTCGAGAAGGTCACCGAGGACGCGGTGTGCACCGCCTCATCGACCACCGAGGCCGACGTCATCGTGCTGGCCACCGGGTTCCAGACCAGCCGCTACCTCGCCGGCATCGAGGTCGTCGGCGTCGGAGGGCAGTCGCTGCACGAGCGTTGGGGCGAGGACCCCAGCGCCTACCTCGGTGTCGCGGTCAGCGGTTTCCCGAATTTCCTGATGCTGTACGGGCCCAACACCAATCAGGGCGGCAACTCGATCGTGTACATCCTGGAGGCGGGGGCCCGGCTGGCCGCCGACGCGGTGGCGCGGCTACGCCGCACGGGCGGCACGCTGGAGGTGGACCCGGAAGCCGAGCGGCGATTCAACGACGAGATCTCCGCCGAACTCGAACAGACGGTGTGGACGCAGTGCGGCAGCTATTTTCGCTCAGCCGGTGGTCGCATCGTCACGCAATGGCCATACACCGAAATCGAATACGCCCGCCGCACGTGGCGGTTGAAGCCCGGCGACTGGATTCACCGGACGGACGGTCACAGTCCCCGCGGCCAGGACCCGATCACGTCGTCGGCCGCCAGGCGAGCCAGGTCCTGATCCGTCAATCCCAGTGCACCGCCGAGGATGTCCGCGTTGTGCTGTCCCAGCAGCGGAGCCGCCGCAGCGACGAAGTGCCCGGTGACCGGCGGCCGCGGGTAGGGCAGTGGTCCGCACAGCGGGTGTGACGCCGTCTGGAAGAACCCACGTGCCTGCAGCGAGGGGTTGTCGATCACATCGGGCGGCTGCAGAACGGGTGCCGCGGGTATCCCGGCGGCAAGCAATGTTGCGACGGCCTCGTCTCGGGGTCGGGTCGCAAGCCACTCGGCGAGATGGCCGTCGATGAGGTCGCCCGCCTCGGCCGTGTAACTCACGCCGTGAGCCCAGTTCGGTTGGCCGAGAAGCGCTGTGAGCGCGGCCCAGTCGGCATCGTGGCGGATGCTGACCGCCGCCCACTGGTCACGCCCGGCGCAGGCGTAGACGTTTTGCACGGCGAACTCGTGCCCGCGATTGCCCCGGCGGGTCAGCAGCACACCCGCGGCGTCGCGCTCGATCACCTGCAGCGCACTGGCATTGAGCACCACGTCGATCATCGGCACCTCGATCAGTTGCCCCTGACCGGTGCGCCGGCGGTGCTCCAGGGCGGCGAGGGTGAGGAACGCGGCGTGCACTCCGGCCAGCGGGTCGCACGCACCGCGCGGGGCGGTCGGCAGGCCGTCAGGATAGCCGGTGATCCAGGCCAGCCCCGCAAGCTGCTCCATCGTCATCGCGAAGCCCACCCGGTCGCGCCACGGGCCGTCGAGCCCGAACCCGGGCATGCGAACCTCGATGATCTGCTCGTTGAACCGGCGCAGCGCCTCGTACCCCAGCCCGAAGTTCTCCATCACCCGGGGCGTGAAATTCTCGATCACCACGTCGGCCTCGGCGACCATCCGACCGAAAAGTGCTCTGCCATACTCGGATTCCAGATCCAGGGTCACCGAGCGCTTGCCGGAGTTGACGCCGTGAAAGACCCAGCTGTACTCCCACCACCGCTCGACGTCCGCACGGAACCCGCCGGCGAAGCGCATCCCGTCCGGGCGTTGCACCGACTCGACCTTGACCACGTCGGCACCCAGCATCGCCAGCAGGTGAGTGGCGGCCGGGCCGGCCCAGAACGCGGTCAGGTCCACGATCCGGACACCGTCGAGCGGCAGGCCCGCGCGGTCCGGCTTGTCCCGTGGCGTCCAGTCGGCCACGGTGTCACCGACAGCGGGAGGCAACGCCGGCGGCAGTGGCGGCGTGCGACTCATCCGCCACGGCGGCCCCGGCGCGCGGAATCCGGCGGGATGATCGAGGAACGACTTCCGCGCGACGAAATGATCCATCCCGGAGAGTGTTTCACCGTTGCCGATGGCCGCCATCGGGATGCGGAACAACTCGGCCAGCTCGACTATCTCCGCGACGGTGTGCGTGGCGAACCAGTCGCCGATGCGGGCCCGGATGAGGTCGCGCTGTTCCCAGCGGCCCACCTGGAAACGCAACTCGGGAACGTCGGCCAGGTCGGGGCATTCGACCATCGCGCAGAAGTCCTGCCACTGCTGGCCGGTGGCCATCGAGATTCCGACGTAGCCGTCCTTGGCGCGTTCCACCGACGGCACCTCGGTGGAGCGGCCGACGACCTCGAGAAGCATCAGTTCTTTACGCAGCCAGGAGAACACCTGCATCGACGTGGTCATCGCTTCCAGCACCGACATGTCGAAGCTGCCGCCAGAGCGGTGCGCGGCGAGCGCGAAGAACGCGGCGTAGCTACCGGCGATGAACTCACCCAGGTCGCCGCCGACGGCGATCGGCGGCCGGTCCGGCTCTCCCCGTGACCCGGTCGAGCCACACCAGGCTTGCATGGTGAATTCGGTGGCCGGCAGTTCTGCCCACGGGCCTTCCCAGCCGAAGTTCGACACCGTGACCACCGGTGTTGTGCAGCAGGCGATCTCGTTCGCGCTCAGGCCCAGCGCGGCGGCCTGCTGCGGGGTGGCACCGAGGATGACGATGTCGGCGGAAGCCAGCAGCGCGGCGGTGACCGACGGTACGGCGATGCTGTGTTTGCCGCCGGCCAGGAACGAGAAGAACGGGCTGTCGCCCTCGGACGGTGCGACACCGACTGGTCGGTACCGGCGCAGTCGGTGACCGGTGGGGGGTTGACCATCACCACCTCGGCGCCGGCGTCGCGCAGCAGCTTGCCGCAGTAGGCGGTGGCGATCCGGTTGCCGATCTCGAGCACCCGGATACCCGACAGGGGAGATGTCACGGGCGCGCTCAAGCGATCCCGAAGTCGATGACGCCGCGAATCAACCGGCCCTGCATCAGGTCGTCGAAGGCGTCGTTGATGTCGTCGAGGCGGTAGCGGGTGGTGATCATCTCGTCGAGGCGCAGCTGTCCCGCGCTGTACATTCTTGCCAGCAGCGGGATTTCGGAACGCGGATTGCACGAGCCGAACACGGTTCCGCACAGGGTCTTGTTCATCAAGACCAGGTCTTGGATGTCCAGGTGGACCGGCAGCGGGCCGGACGGGGCCATACCGGTCAGGACACAGGTGCCGCCCTTGCGGGTGAGCGCCAGCGCGTCGCGCACATCGTCACCGGTGATGTCCGACGGCGCGACAACCACGCAGTCCGCCATCACCCCGCGCGTCAGGTCCCGAACCAGGTCTTTCGCATCGGCCGCCCAGACCGCGGTGTGGGTTGCCCCGAAGTCGACGGCCGACTTGCGTTTGTTCTCAAGGGGATCGACCGCCACGATCGTCGTCGCACCGTTGATCCGGGCGCCCTGGATGGCGGCGGTGCCGATGCCGCCGGCGCCGACCACCACGACGGTGTCTCCGCCGCGCACATTGCCGCGGCGGGCCGCCGAGCCGTACCCGGTCGGGACCGCACACGCCAGCAGAGCAGCGGGCACGAGCGGGATGTCCGGGTCGATCTTCACCAGCGAATCCGCGGCGACGACAGTGTGTTCGGCGAAGGCGCCGATCTTGGAGGTGTGGCCGACGTCGTGCCCGTCGAGGGTGTGGTGGCGAAAGGTGCCGTCGGTCGGCATGCCCGGCGTCAGCACCCCGGCGCCCTTGTCGCACAGGTACTCCATGCCCGACGCGCACCAGCGGCAATGCCCGCACACCGCGACGAAGGAGGTCACGACATGGTCGCCGGGAGCCAGCCCGGTGACGCCGGGACCGACCTCCACGACCACCCCCGAACCCTCGTGACCGCCGATGGTCGGGGGACGCGAGGTCGGGGCATCCCTTGGTCCGGAGGGCGGTGACATGAAGCCGTTGCGGATGTGGTCGTCGGAATGGCACAGCCCGGCGGCGGCCATCTGCACCAGCACCTCGCCGCAGCGCGGGGGGTCGAGTTCGAAATCCTCGACCGACCAGGTGCCGCCGACCTCGCGGACGATCGCGGCGCGGCTTTTCATGGCCCTGACCTTACGGCGCGGTCTATTCCCGGGTTCGCGGAGAGTGAAACGGGGCGCACGCTCCGGTTAGTCGGGGTTACGTTCACAGACGTGGCAATCAAACTTGGACTTCAGATCCCGAACTTCTCCTACGGCACCGGCGTCGCCGAGCTGTTTCCGACCGTGATCGCGCAGGCCGAAGAGGCCGAGGCCACCGGGTTCGACTCGGTCTTCCTTATGGACCACCTCTATCAGCTGCCCGGGCTCGGTGCGCCCGAGGAGCCGATGCTGGAGGCCTATACCGCGCTGGGTGCGCTGGCGACGGCGACGAGCCGGGTTCAGCTCGGCACACTGGTCACCGGCAACACCTACCGCAACCCGGCCCTGCTGGCCAAGGAGATCACCACCCTCGACGTGATCAGCCAGGGCAGGGCGGTCCTGGGCATCGGCACCGGCTGGTTCGAACTCGAGCACGACTCGCTGGGCTACGAGTTCGGCACCTTCACCGACCGGTTCAACAAGCTGCACGAGGCATTGGACATCATCCTGCCGATGCTCAAAGGCGAGCGGGTGACCGTGGACGGCAAGCACTACCAAACCAAAGAGGCGTTCGCCAATCCCCGCTTCCGCGACCACATTCCGCTGATGATCGGCGGGAGCGGCGAGAAGAAGACAATTCCGTTGGCCGCCAAGCACTTCGATCACCTGAACATCATCGCCGGCTTCGACGAGCTGCCGCGCAAGGTCCAGGTGGTCGCCGACGCGTGCGAGAAGATCGGCCGCGACCCCGCCACCTTGGAGACCAGTGTGCTCGCGATCGCGCTCATCGACGAGAACATCACCGCCGACATGATCCCGGACGACTTCAAGCAGCAGGCCGTCTTCGGCAACCCGGAGCAGATCGCCGACCAGATCAAGACCAAGGTGCTCGACGCGGGCGTCGACGGCGTCATCCTGTCCGCAGCGACGATCAACGGGTACAAGCCGGGTGGCGTCGCCGCGGTCGGTGAACTGCTGAAGCCGATGCTGGGGCTCTAACGCCTCGGCGAGATCGACACCATGGCTGTGGACCAGCCGGATTCGCGACCCTCATGCAGATCTCGCCAGTGAGAGTCGCCGGCGGGTGAAAGCGTCGTGCACTCGCCGAAGGATGTAGGCCCGGCTGTGTTCCTTCACCACACGGATGATCAGCCAGCCCATGGCTTCGAGCATGTCGTAGCGACCGATGTCCCGGACGTGTTGGCTGCGATCGGCCTGGTGATGCGCACCCTCGTACTCCAGCCCGATCTTCGGCTCGTCCCAGCCGAGGTCGACGAACGCCGTCGTGTAGCCGTCGGAGACGGGAATCTGAGTTGCGGGGCGAGGGGATCCGGCGTCGATCAACAGCAACCGCAGCCAGGATTCCCGCGGCGACTGGGCGCCCGCGTCGGTCAGCGGCAGGACGGATCGCGCTCGCTGGATTCCTCGCGCGCCGGGGTAGTGGTCGCCAAGCGCGAGTACGTCGCCGGATTCGACGCCGGTGGCCGCGGCGAGTGCGTCGAGGTGGGCGACGGCCTCGCCTCTCGCCAGATGGCGAGCCAGGTCGAGCGCGGTGCGTTCGGGCGTCGTGACGACCACGTCGTCCACCAGCATGAATTCGCCTGAGCCGATGCGTTCCTCGCGCACGACGACGCCGGGCTGGTGGCGGCGGGCACGCCCGATGAGCTCGATCGGGGTGGCCGCCGCGACCCACGACGCCCCGTGCAGAGCGGCCGCCGCACGCCCGGCGATGATGCCGTCCGGCACCCACAGTGCCGCTGCCCGGGTGCGGACGTCGAGGGTGCGTTCGGATCCGTTGGGGATGTACACGTCGGGATGTATTGCGGTGTAGTTCCAGCGCAACTGGCCGCGCGTGAGTAGTCCGCTGGCGAGTGCGGCACTTCCGATGAACGGCGACGACATGCCCGAATGCTGCGGCGCGGGATCAGAACCTACTAGTCAGCACCGCGAAAACGACCTCAGGGCTGTGGAATTCTCGAAATCACGACCGTGGTGTCGATCTCGCCTTGTGGATAGCTTTTAGCGCCAGCTGGGCAGCCAGATCTCCATGTTCCACGTCGCCTGTGAGATCGGTACTCCGGTCAGCACCGGGTACAGCCAGGCGAAGTTGGTGATCACCAGCGCGATGTAGCAGCTCACCGCGATCAGCCCGAGCGTTCGTCGTTCGGCATTCTGGTTTCGCGCATGCAGGATGTCGCCGAGTATCAGCGCGATCGCCATCACCAGGAACGGCGCCATCGGCACCGCGTAGAAGAAGTACATCTGCCGGTCGATGTCGGCGAACCAGGGCAGGAACCCGGCGCCGTAACCGGTGAGGACGACGGCGTAGCGCCAGTCGCGACGGACGAACGCGCGCCACACCGCGTAGAACAGGACCGGCACCGCCAGCCACCACATCGCGGGGGTGCCGACCAGCATCACGGCCTTCACGCAGGAGGCGCTGCCGCAGCCCGGGACGTTCTGGTTGTCGATCGCATACAGCACCGGCCGCAACGACATCGGCCACGTCCACGGTTTGGACTCCCACGGGTGGTGGTTGCCGTTCGCGTTCGTCAGCGTCGCATGGAAGTGAAACGCCTTGTACGTGTAGTGCCACAGCGACCGGATCGCATCCGGCGGCTGATACCACTGCCGCTCGCCGATCGACTGGCCCACCTCGTACCGGTTGACGGCGGTCTCGGAGGAGAACCACCACGCGTACGACGCGAGGTACACCGCGAACGGAATCGCCAGAAACACATAGGCCGTCGGTCCGACGTCGCGGCGGATCGTGCCGAACCACGGCCGCGGCACCCGGTATGCGCGCCGGGCGGCGATGTCGAACGCCAGCGTCATCGCGCCGAAGAACACGATGTAGTACAAACCCGACCACTTGGTCGCCGTCGCCACGCCCAGCAGCACGCCCGCGCCGAAGCGCCACCACCGAACCCCGAGACGAGGACCCCACGGCGTCTCGGCGATGCGGCCCTCGAGCAGCGCGTTGTGCATTCGCTCACGGACCTGGTCGCGGTCGACGATCAGCGCCCCGAACGCCGCGACCACGAAGAAGGTCTGGATGCCGTCGAGCAGCGCGGTGCGTGCCGCGACGAAGCTCACCCCGTCGGCGATCAGCAGCAGCCCGGCCATCGACCCGATCAGCGTGGAGCGACTGATCCGCCGCACGATCCGAACCACCAGCAGGACCAGCAGCACGCCCAACACGGCGCTGGTGAACCGCCAGCCCACCCCGTTGTAGCCGAAGATCGCCTCGCCCAACGCGATCATCTGCTTGCCCACCGGCGGGTGCACCACCAGCCCGAAGCCGGGGTTGTCCTCGACGCCGTAGTTCGACAGCATCTGCCAGGCCTGCGGCGCGTAGTGCTTCTCGTCGAAGATCGGGGTGCCCGCGTCGGTGGGCGAACCCAGGTTCATCAACCGGGTCAGCGCGGCCAGCGCGGTGATGATCGCGGTGGCCACCCAGCCCTCGATGCGGTCGACCGGGCCGAAGTCGGCGACCGGCACCAACGGTCCCGGGCTGATGACGGGCACGTGGCGTTCGTGCACGGCGAGGTCATCGGCTGTCGTGGACATCGCCTGCGATCGTAGGCTGTCGGGCGTGACGACTGGGCGACTGATCCTCGGCGCCACGCCGCTGGGTCAGCCGGGGGACGCGTCGAAACGACTGGTCGACGCCCTCGCGACCGCCGACGTGGTGGCCGCCGAGGACACCCGGCGGGTGCGCTCGCTGGCCCAATCACTGGACGTGCGAATCGCCGGGCGGGTGGTCAGCCTGTTCGACCAGAACGAGGCGGCCCGGGTGCCGGCGCTGCTCGACGAGATCAAGGCGGGCGCCACCGTGTTGGTGGTCAGTGACGCCGGGATGCCGCTGATCAACGATCCCGGCTATCGGATGGTGACCGCGTGTATCGAGGCTGACCTAACCGTCAGCTGTCTGCCCGGCCCGTCGGCGGTCACCACCGCACTGGCGGTCTCCGGCCTGCCGTCGGACCGGTTCTGCTTCGAGGGGTTCGCGCCTCGCAAGCAGTCCGCGCGACGGACCTGGCTGGCCGGCCTGGCCGCTGAGCAACGCACCTGCGTGTTCTTCGAATCACCCCGCCGGCTGGCCGACTGCCTGCGCGACGCGGTCGACGAACTCGGCCCGGACCGGCGGGTGGTGGTGTGCCGTGAGCTGACGAAGGTGCACGAGGAGATCCTTCGCGGCTCGCTGGCCGAGCTCGCGCAGTGGGCGGACGACAAGGTGCTCGGCGAGATCACCGTGGTGCTCGCCCCCGCGGTTCCGACCACCGACCTGCCGACGCTGGTCGCCGAGGTCGAACTGCTGGTCGCCGACGGCATGCGGGTCAAGGACGCCTGTGCGCAGGTGGTCGACACCCATCCGGGTGCACCGGCGAAACGGGAGCTCTACGACGCGGTGCTGCGAGCCCGGGACGCGTAGAGAACCGGCGCGGCCTTGTCGAGGCATTCCTGCCATTCGGCCATCGCATCGGAGTCGGCCGTGATGCCGCCGCCGACGCCGAGCACCGCCCCGCCGGCTGCATCGAACTCGACGGTGCGGATTGCCACGTTCAGTTCGGTGCCCGCGATCGGGGATGCCATTCCCAACGTCCCGCAGTACACGCCGCGACGCCGTGGTTCCCACTGTGAAAGCAGTTGCCGAGCGCGGGTTTTCGGAGTTCCGGTCACCGAAGCCGGGGGGAAGGTCGCGGCCAGCAGTGCGGCGTTGGGGATCTCGGGGCGAACTTTGGCCGCCACCGTCGACACCAGGTGCCACACCCCGGGTGCGGCCCGGACCGTGAGCAGTTCGGCGACGGTGACGGTGCCGGTGTCGGCGGCCCGGCCGAGGTCGTTGCGCACCAGATCCACGATCATGATGTTCTCGGCGACGTCCTTGACCGACGCCCGCAGTTCGTCCGGCGACCGGTGCAAGGGCAGCGTCCCCTTGATCGGACTGGACGCCACGTCGTCGCCGGTACGCCGCAGGAACAGTTCCGGTGACAGCGATGCCACCGCGCCCCAGTCGCCGGCCAGGTAGGCGGCCCGCGCCGGTGTGGTCCGGGTGACGGCGTCGGCGAAGAACTCCAGCGACGAGCCGCGCAGCGTGCCGGTGAACTGTGTGCACACGCAGGCCTGATACACCTCGCCGGCCTCGATCGCCGCCAGGCAGGCCAGCACGCCGTCTTGGTGGCGCGCGAAATCGGGCTTGTCCCAGTCGATGTCGTAAGTCAGCGGCGGGGCCGGGGACGACAAGGCGTCGGCCACCCATCCCGCGATCGGCGCGGCGGAGAGGCTTTCGTGCCACCAGCAGCCGTCGCGGTCCAATCGCAGCACATTGTCGGTCCAGCCGCCGGCCACCTCGGGGATTCGCGGCGGCGCGCCGTCGGCCGTTGCGTCGGGATAGGACAGGTAGCCGATCCAGCCGCCACCGACCGCGTCACCGCGGTGACCAGGCGGCACCGGGAACACCGCTGTGGGCTCGACCGCCCGCACCGAGAGGGTGGGGGCGATCACCGCGCCGGCGCCGAACCAGTCACCGGCCAGAGCGGCGGGTGGCGCCAGTCCGCGCAGACGCGCGCCGGCGGCCACGGCGCGCAGGACCTCGGCGGCGGTGCCGAGGTCCCCGAGCCGGTCGATGCGCATCGCCATAGCCTGACGCCTGCGGTCGGCAGACGCAAAGGATCAGCGGCTGATTTCCCTGCGCACGGTGACGGCGGCCAGCTTGTCCGGGTTGCGCATCGCGTAGAAGTTGGTGATCGTCCCCTCGGTGATCTCCACCAGCATCACCGACTCGGCCTGCTCACCGCGGAAGACGACGATCGCGGGCGCCCCGTTGTAGTTCGCCCCCTCGATCCGGTACTCCGGCGTCGCCTGGCGGAACAGCCCGATGATGAGCCTGGCGACCTTGGCCGGCCCCAGCACCGGCCGGCGGGCGGCGCTGACCTTGCCGTCACTGTCGGAGGTGAACACCACGTCGGGCGCCAGCATGCTCATCAGCCCCTCCAGGTCACCGGTCGCCGCCGCCATCAGGAATTGCGTGGTGATCTGCTCGGACTGTTGCGGGTCCAATGGGGAAAACCGGCGCCGCCTCGAGTGCACATGCTCGCGGGCGCGATGCGCCATCTGCCGCACCGCGGCCGTGGATTTTCCTATCGCATCGGCGATTTCGTCGTGGCTGAAGCCGAACACCTCACGCAGCACGAAGACCGCACGCTCATCGGGAGTCAGCGTCTCGAGCACCACGAGCATCGCCATCGACACCGACTCGGCCAGCACCACGTCGGCGGCCCCGTCGTGCTCGTCGAGCAGCAGCGGTTCAGGCAGCCACGGGCCGACATAGTCCTCCCGGCGGCGGGACTGCGAGCGCAGCGTGTTCAGCGCCTGCCGGGTGACCAGCTGGGCCAGGTACGCCTTGGTGTCCCGAACCTCAGCCAAATCTACTGTCGCCCAACGTAAATAGCTGTCCTGCAACACGTCGTCGGCCTCGGTGGCCGACCCGGTGATCTCGTAGGCGATGGTGAACAGCAGCGGCCGCAGCAGGGTGAACCGGTCGGCGTGCTCGTCGGCCGCTGTCACCGGGTCGCCACCGGCTCGGGAGCGGGGCGCTTGCCGCCGCCCTTGATCCAGAAATAGGAGCCCGGCTTGCGGGCCTCGCGGCGCAGGAAGCCGATGGTGCCCTTGCACACCGCCTCCTTGATCGTCGCGGCCGCGCGGCCGCCGATGTAGAGCGGCAGCGGAACGTCGTTGGTGCGGGCGATCTGAATGGTCGCGCCACCGCGGCCGAGGCTGATGCACTGACCGGTGAACGCTTGGCTGATCGCAGCGGGCTGATCCCCGGCGAGCCGGGCCAGCACGGTGTTGGCGGCCTGGGCGCCCAGCGGGATCGCGGCCTGGCAGCTCATCCGCAGCGGCTGACCTGACGGGGCGGCGGCATCGCCGGCCGCCACGATCCGGTCGCTGTCCACACTGGTCAGGGTTTCGTCGGTGAGCAGTCGTCCGATCGCGTCGGTACGCAGGCCGGAGCGTGTCGCGAGATCGGGGACCCCGAACCCCGCGGTCCAGATCGTCACCGCGCTCGCCAGCCTGCGCCCGTCGGCCAGGGTGACCGCATCCGCGGCCACCGCGGTCACCACGGCCTGCGGTCCGTCGACGATCTCGACGCCGAGCTTGCGCAGCTGCTTGGCCACCGACCGGCGTCCGGGCGTGCTCAGGTAGGGCCCGAGGACCGCTCCGCACACCAGCGTGACCGTGCGGCCCTGCTCGGCCAGTTCGGCAGCGGTCTCAATGCCGGTCGGGCCGGCGCCGACCACACACACCGGGGCACGAGAGTGCAGGTCGGCCAGCGCGGTGGTCAGCCGCTGCGCTTCTTCGAGATCGGCGATGGGATAGGCGAATTCGTCCGCACCCGGCACCGCCGGCCGCGCTGAGCCGCTGCCCACCGCGTAGATCAGGTAGTCGTACGGCACAGGGGGCCCGCTGAACAGTTCGACCTGCCGCGTCTCGGTGTCGATGCGGGTGGCGGCGTCGACCGCCAACTCGATACCGGGGCCGAGGATCTCGGCGTAGTCGACGACTCCATCGTCGGAACCGGTGATCAGCTGGTGCAGCCGGATCCGCTCGACGAAATCGGGCCGCGGGTTCAGCAGGGTGATCTCGACATCGGGTCGTAGCCGCAGATGGTTGGCCGCGATCACTCCGGCGTAGCCGCCACCGATCACCACAACTCGGGCGCGTTGCTCGGTCATCACATCTCTCCTTTGAGGTCGCTTGAGCGTGCTGACCTCGAGACACCAGGGGGCCGGTGGATGTGACGCTACGTGATGCAGCTCACAGCGTCACTCGGTCGGCTGATACCTCGGGAAGACGCCGGCCGGTGCCGGCAGTTCGGTGCCGGGCGCGATGCGTACCGCGACGGCGCCGAAGTCGCGGGCCGACTCCTCCTGCCCGAGCAGATCGAGCAGGGTGGCCGCCGATGTGGGGACGACGGGCTGCATCAGCAGCGCGGCGATCCGCACCACCTCCAGCGTCACGTAGAGCACCGTGCGGAACCGCTCCTGATCGGCCGCCGCCTCCGACTTGCGCAGCACCCAGGGTTCCTGAGCGGAGAAGTACCGGTTGGCGGCGCCGAGCATCGCCCAGATGGCCTCCAGGGCAAGGTGCATGGCCGGCACGTCGAAGTGCGCGCGCACCGTGGGGAGAAGTTCGTCGGCGAGCGCCAGCAGCTCCCGGTCGGCGTCGGTGAACTCACCAGGCTCCGGCACCCGCGCGTCGAGGTTCTTGTTGACCATCGACAGCGAGCGCTGCGCCAGGTTGCCGAACTCGTTGGCCAGGTCGGCGTTGATCCGGCCGATGATGGCGTCCTCGCTGTAGCTGCCGTCCTGCCCGAACGGCACCTCGCGCAGCAGGAAGTAGCGCACCTGATCGAGGCCGAAGGCGTCGACGAGCGCGAACGGGTCGACGACATTGCCGACGGACTTACTCATCTTCTCGCCGCTGTTGAGTAGAAAGCCGTGCACGAAAACCCTTCTGGGCAGCTCGATTCCGGCCGACATCAGGAACGCGGGCCAGTACACGGTGTGGAAGCGGATGATGTCCTTGCCGATCATGTGCAGATCGGCGGGCCAGTACTTGCGGAACGACTCGGAGTCGGTGTCGGGGAAGCCGGCGCCGGTCAGGTAGTTGGTCAGCGCGTCGACCCACACGTACATCACGTGGTCCGGGTGGCCCGGGACGGGAACCCCCCAGTCGAAGGTGGTCCGCGAGATCGACAGGTCGCGAAGGCCGCCCGAGACGAAGCTGACGACCTCATTGCGGCGGACATCGGGACCGATGAACTCCGGGTGCGCCTCGTAATGGGCCAGCAGTCGCTGCGCGTAGTTCGACAACCGGAAGAAGTAGGTCTGCTCCTCGGTCCACGTCACGGGCGTGCCGGTCTCGATGGAGTACTTGTTGCCGTCGGCGCGGGTTTCGAGTTCGTCCTCGGTGTAGAAGCGTTCGTCGCGCACCGAATACCAGCCGGAGTACGAGTCGAGATAGATGTCGCCTGCGGCATCCATCCGCTTCCAGATCTCGATCGACGCGTCGACATGGTCGGCGTCAGTGGTCCTGATGAAACGGTCGAACGACGCCCCGAGCTTTTCCTGCATCGCCTGGAACGCGTCGGAGTTGCGCCGCGCCAGCTCGGCGGTCGGGATGCCCTCGGCGGCGGCCGTCTGCGCCATCTTCAGCCCGTGCTCGTCGGTGCCGGTTAGGTAGCGCACGTCGAAACCGTCGAGCCGCTTGAAGCGGGCGATCGCGTCGGTCGCAATGTATTCGTAGGCGTGGCCGATGTGCGGCGCACCGTTGGGGTAGGCGATCGCGGTGGTCAGGTAGTACGGCGGCTTACTCATTTGGGGTTCACCCTAAAGTGTGGGCGTGGGTTCCCAGGACAAGAGGCGCGAGCCGCCGCCGCTGCCAGAGCCCTTGACGCCGCTGATCGACGCGCACACCCACCTGGACGCGTGCGGCGCCCGCACTGCGGACGACGTCCGCGCGATCATGGACCGCGCCGGCGAAGCGGGCGTGCTGGCCGCGGTGACGATCGCCGACGATCTCGATGCCGCCCGCTGGGCCGCCGAGGCGGCCGCCTGGGACCCGCGCGTCTACGCCGCGGTGGCGCTGCATCCGACCCGCGCGAACGCGCTGACCGACGACGCCCGCGCGGAGCTGGAACAACTGGCCACCCACGAGCGGGTGGTGGCGGTCGGGGAGACCGGCATGGACCTGTACTGGCCCGGCAAGCTCGACGGCTGCGCCGACCCTTCGGCTCAGCGTGAGTCCTTCGCCTGGCACATCGACCTGGCCAAGCGCACGGGTAAGCCGCTGATGATCCACAACCGCGACGCCGACGCCGAGGTGCTCGACGTGCTGCGTGCCGAGGGCGCCCCCGAGGCGGTCATCTTCCACTGCTTCTCCTCCGGGCCCGAGATGGCCAAGACCTGCGTCGCGGCGGGGTGGGTGCTCAGCCTGTCCGGCACGGTCAGCTTCCGCAACGCCCGTGACCTGCGCGAGGCGGCGGCGCTGATCCCGCCCGGGCAGCTGCTGGTCGAGACCGACGCCCCGTTCCTGACCCCACACCCCTTCCGCGGGGCGCCCAACGAGCCGTATTGCCTGCCCTACACGGTGCGCGCCCTGGCCGAGGTCGTCGGGCGCCCGGCGGAGTTGCTGGCTGAGCAGTCATCGGACACCGCGCGGCGGGTCTACGGTCTCTGAGGGTCTGTTGAGAGCGGCGGGCCCGGGTTGCTCCGGGCCGGGATGGTTCGTTACCGTCTTGTGATCAAAGGGGAGCCACATTGGCGCCCCTGTTGCTTTTTTAGTACTTAGGCAGGACCGAAACTCTTGAATGCGTTGACCAAGCTGCATCAGTCGCCGTCACCGATCCTTCGTCTCGTCGTCGCCGCAGTGCTGCTGACACTGGCCGGTGCCGGGGCGTTCGCGGTGAGCTCCCACAAGACCGTGACGCTCAACGTCGACGGTGCCCAGCTGAAGGTCAGCACGATGAAGTCGCGGGTCATCGACGTCGTCCGGGAGAACGGCTACTCCGTCGGCGAGCGCGACGACCTCTTCCCCGGCGCCAATCAGCCCGTCACAGAAGCCGAGACGATCGTGCTGCGCCGCAGCCGGCCCCTGCAGATCTCGCTGGACGGCAAGGACGCCAAGCAGGTGTGGACAACTGCGTCGACCGTGGACGAGGCGCTGGCCCAGCTGCGGATGACCGACACCGCCCCGGCGGCGGCTTCGCGTGGCAGCCGGTTGCCGCTGGAGGGCATGGCGCTTCCCGTGGTGAGCGCCAAGACGGTCCAGATCAACGACGGCGGAGTGGTGAAGACCGTGCATCTGGCCGCGCCGAATGTGGCGGGTCTGCTGGCGGCCGCGGGCGTGCCGCTGGAGCAGGCCGACTCGGTGGTGCCCGCGCCGTCCTCGCCGGTGATCGCCGGTATGCAGATCCAGGTCACCCGGATTCGCGTCGAGAAGGTCACTCAGCAGATGCCGCTGGCACCGAACGCCCAGCGGATCGAGGACCCGACGCTGAACATGAGCCGCCAGGTCGTGGAAGATCCCGGGACGCCCGGCTTGCAAGACGTAACTTTTGCTGTCGCCAAGGTCAACGGAGTGGAAACGGGCCGGCTTCCCGTTGCCAACATTGTCGTTGTGCCGGCGCGTGATTCGGTTTTGCGGGTCGGTGCGAAGCCCGGCACCGAGGTGCCTCAGGTGCTCAACGGACCCATTTGGGATGCCATTGCCAGGTGCGAAGCGGGCGGCAACTGGGCGATCAATACCGGTAACGGTTACTTCGGGGGTGTGCAATTTGATCAAAACACCTGGGAAAGAAACGGCGGACTGCGCTATGCTGAGCGAGCCGATTTGGCAACCAGAGAAGAACAAATTGCGATTGCTGAAGTAACAAGATCGCGACAAGGCTGGGGAGCGTGGCCCGTGTGTGGTAGGGGTGCATCGTGACAATTCGTTTACTCGGGCGGACAGAGATCAGAAATCTGGCCAAAGAACTCGACTTCAAGCCGCGTAAATCTCTGGGACAGAATTTCGTACACGACGCAAATACCGTGCGTCGTATTGTCTCCGCCTCCGGGATAAACAAGCACGACCACGTCCTGGAAGTCGGCCCCGGCCTCGGCTCCCTGACGCTGGCGTTGCTGGACCGCGGCGCGACGGTGAGCGCGATCGAAATCGACCCGGTGCTGGCCCAGCGTCTGCCCAAGACGGTCGCGGAGCATTCGCACAGCGAGATCCACCGGCTGACCGTGCTCAATCGCGACATCCTCGGCATCGAGCGCTCCGACCTCGTCGAGCCGCCGACCGCCGTGGTGGCCAACCTCCCGTACAACATCGCCGTGCCGGCGCTGCTGCATCTGCTGGCCGAATTCCCGTCGATCCGGACCGTGATGGTGATGGTCCAGGCCGAGGTGGCCGAGCGGCTGGCCGCCGAGCCCGGCGGCAAGGACTACGGCGTGCCCAGCGTCAAGGTCCGGTTCTTCGGCAAGGTCCGCCGCTACGGCATGGTGTCGCCGACGGTGTTCTGGCCGATTCCTCGGGTCTACTCCGGTCTGGTGCGCATCGACCGCCACGAGACCTCGCCGTGGCCGACCGAGGACGACTTCCGCGAGAGCGTGTTCGATCTGATCGATATCGCCTTCGCGCAGCGCCGCAAGACAGCCCGCAACGCCTTCCTGGAGTGGGCCGGCTCCGGCAACGAGTCCGCCGAACGTCTGCTGGCCGCCAGCATCGATCCCGCCCGCCGCGGGGAGACGCTGACGGTCGCCGACTTCGTGCGGCTGCTACAGCGCTCGGGTGACTTCACTCCTTCGACGGACTCCTCCGAAGGCCCGTCGCGGCCGGCTCAGGTGTTCTGAGCGCTTCGCACCGCTTCGGTGAGGTGATGCACCAACTCGGTGCATGACGGGTATCGCCGGTCTGGATCCTTCGCGATCGCCCTGGCCAGCACCAGGTCGAACGACCTCGTCAGCCAGGGGATCCGTGTCGACACCTCCGGCGGCGGACTGTGCACGTGCGCGTCGACCAGCGCCAGCGGATTGTCGTACGCGAACGGCGGTGCGCCGGTGAGCAATTCCAGTGCGGTGCAAGCCAGCGCGTACTCGTCGGTCGCTGCTTGGGGCAGGCGGCCCTGCAGCAGTTCGGGTGCGGCGTAGGGCAGCGAGGTCACCACCTGGGCGGGCCGGTGCCAGACGTCCTCGGCGAGGATGTGCGCGACGCCGAAGTCGATGAGAACCGCGCCGAATTCGGAAAAGTTTTGGTGCACAAGAATATTCGTGGGTTTGACGTCACTGTGCACGATGCCGTCGTGGTGGGCGTGGTCGAGGGCCGCGGCGATCTGGGCGAGCGCCGCCAGCCGGGTCGCCGGCGAGCTCAGCCCGGTGGCGTCGCCGCCCTCGACGTACTGCATGGCCATCCAGTGCCGGCCATGGTCGTAGACGGTCACGATGTGGCGGTGGCGCAGCCGGTCGGCGATGCGGTATTCGCGGGCCAGGCGGGCGATGCTCGCAGGGGTGCGGTGGTCGTCGTCGAGCACCTTCAGCGCGACCAGTTCCGGTGTCCGGCCGGCCCCGCGGGCCAGGTAGACCACCGCCTCGCCGCCGCGGCCCAGTTCCCTGTCGACGACGTAGCCCTCGAACGACTGCCCGGGGTTCGTCACGGTTCGACCCTAGAGCGCGGGTCGGTGACGGCCAGGCGAATTGCGCACGGCGCGATAGTCTCGTGGGCGTGCCCTCGTCCAACGGTTCTATCGCTGCCGAATGGGTGCCGACCGGGTCGGTGACCGTGCGCGTGCCGGGCAAGGTGAATCTGTACCTGGAGGTCGGTGACCGCCGCGCCGACGGCTATCACGAGCTCGCCACGGTCTTCCACGCGGTGTCTCTGGTCGACGAGGTGACGGTGCGCAACGCCGACGTCTTGTCCCTGCGGGTGGTCGGGGAGGGCGCCGATCAGCTGCCCGTCGACGAGACCAACATCGCCTGGCAGGCCGCCGAGCTGATGGCCGACCACATCGGGCGCGCGCCGGACGTGGAGATCACCATCGACAAGTCGATACCGGTGGCCGGTGGAATGGCCGGCGGCAGCGCCGACGCGGCGGCGGTTCTGGTCGCGATGAACAATCTGTGGGAGCTGGGCGTGCCGCGCCGCGACCTGCACGCGCTGGCCGCCGAGCTGGGAAGCGACGTCCCGTTCGCTCTGCACGGCGGCACGGCGCTGGGCACCGGTCGAGGTGAAGAGCTGGCGACGGTGTTGGCCCGCAACACATTTCACTGGGTGCTGGCCTTCGGTCAGGACGGACTGTCCACGGCGGAGGTCTATCGCGAGATCGACCGGCTCCGCGAAGCGGGTGATCCGCCGCGGCTGACCGATCCCGAGCCGCTGCTGGGAGCACTGGCCGGCGGCAACCCGCGCGAGCTGGCCCCCCTGCTGGGCAACGATCTGCAGGCCGCGGCGCTGAGCCTGAACCCGGGGCTGCGCCGGACCCTGCGCGCAGGTGCCGAAGCGGGTGCCCTGGCCGGCATCGTCTCGGGATCCGGGCCAACGTGTGCGTTCCTGTGTGAGTCGGCGTCCGCCGCGGTCGACGTGGGCACCGAACTGGCCGGCGCCGACGTGTGCCGCACCGTCCGGGTGGCCAGTGGGCCGGTCCAAGGCGCCCGGATCGTGCCCGGCCAGCCGGCCTAGCCAGATCGTCCCTGGTCGCCGACCTCCCGCCCGCCGGCGGGTGTGACGCGCTTCTCATTAGTGCGTAAAACTTGGCGGTAACTTAAGGGGAGTTTAAGATGATCGACGGTGACAACTAGCGGCTCGGTACTGCACACAGACCAATCGCCCACCCCGGTCCGGGGCGGGCGGTGGCCCGGCGGTACCGGCGCATCATCACCATTTCGATATCGAACCGCTCCCCAGTCGTACTGGCGTGCCTCCTATGCAGGGCGTTCTGGCCGGTGGAGCATGAAATACAGGGCGTTCGCTTCATCCCCAACGTCGCTGATCAGCCAGCTCCGGATGCCGAGGAGGTCGTCGTGAGCCGTTTCACCGACAAGATGTTCCACAGTGCCTTGACCAGCAGTAAGGGCATGGTCACCGGGGAACCGCACGAGCCGGTTCGGCACACGTGGCGTGAGGTGCACGAGCGGGCCCGTCGCATCGCGGGCGGCCTGGCGCAGGCCGGCATCGGCCTCGGCGACGCAGTCGGTGTGCTGGCCGGCGCCCCGGTGGAGATCGCGCCGACCGCCCAGGCGCTCTGGATGCGCGGCGCCAGCCTGACCATGCTGCACCAGCCCACTCCGCGTACCGACCTGGAGCAGTGGGCCAAGGACACCGCGACCGTCATCGACATGATCGAGGCCAAGGCCGTCATCGTCTCCGACCCGTTCCTCGTCGCGGTGCCGGTACTCGAAGAGCGCGGCGTCACGGTGCTCACGGTGGAGGCCCTGCTGGCCGCCGAGCCCGTCGACCCGGTCGAGACCTCCGAAGACGACGTCGCGCTGATGCAGTTGACGAGCGGCTCGACTGGGTCTCCCAAGGCCGTCATCATCACCCACCGCAACATCCACTCCAATGCCGAGGCGATGTTCATCGGGGCCAAGTACGACATCGAGAAAGATGTCATGGTCAGCTGGCTGCCCTGCTTCCATGACATGGGCATGGTCGGGTTCCTGACCATCCCGATGTACTTCGGTGCCGAGCTGGTCAAGGTCACGCCGATGGACTTCCTGCGCGACACCCTGCTGTGGGCCAAGCTGATCGACAAGTACAAGGGCACCATGACCGCGGCGCCGAACTTCGCGTACGCGTTGTTCGCCAAGCGCCTGCGCCGCCAGGCCAAGCCCGGCGAGTTCGACCTGTCCACGCTGCGCTTCGCCCTGTCCGGTGCCGAGCCCGTGGACCCGGCCGACGTCGAGGACCTGCTGGACGCCGGTAAGCCGTTCGGCCTCCAGCCCGAGGCGATCCTGCCGGCCTACGGCATGGCCGAGACCACACTGGCGGTCTCGTTCTCCGAGTGTGGCGCCGGGCTGGTCGTCGACGAGGTCGACGCCGATCTGCTGGCCGCACTGCGCCGCGCCGTTCCCGCCGCGAAGGGCAACACCCGCCGGCTTGCCACGCTCGGCCCGCTGCTCAAGGACCTCGAGGCGCGCATCGTCGACGAGGACGGCAACGTGTTGCCGGCCCGGGGTGTGGGCATCATCGAGCTGCGCGGTGAGTCGTTGACCCCCGGCTACATCACCATGGGCGGCTTCGTGCCCGCGCAGGACGAATGCGGCTGGTACGACACCGGTGACCTCGGCTACCTGCTCGAGAACGGTCACGTCGTGGTGTGCGGCCGGGTCAAGGACGTCATCATCATGGCCGGCCGCAACATCTACCCGACCGACATCGAGCGGGCCGCCGGACGTGTGGAAGGGGTGCGCCCCGGTTGCGCGGTCGCGGTGCGCCTGGATGCCGGGCACTCCCGCGAGACCTTCGCGGTGGCCGTCGAATCGAACGCCTGGCAGGATCCCGTCGCGGTGCGGCGCATCGAGCACGAGGTGGCACACGAAGTGGTCGCCGAGGTTGACGTGCGCCCGCGCAATGTCGTTGTGCTCGGGCCGGGCACCATTCCGAAGACGCCGTCGGGCAAGCTGCGTCGCGCCAACTCGGTCGCGCTGGTCACCTAGCCCGTCAGACCCGGCAGCTGATCTCCATCGCATCGGAGTCGCGCACCGGGAAGCTCACGCCGACAAAACCATTCGCCGGGTCGCGGATGAACTCGACGTACGGCTGCGCATCGGCGAGCCCGGTGTTGTCGGCGACCACCAGCGCTCCGCCGGTCAGCCGCGGCGCCAGCACCTCAACAACCGGGACGTACAGGTCCTTCCAGCCGTCCAGCAGGACGAACCCCACAGTCTCGTCGATGGCGGCGAGCGTCTGCGTGGCGTCGCCGGCCAGCACGGTGATCAGATCGTCCAGACCGACCTCGGCGAAGGTCTTCCTGGCGGCGTCGACCTTGGCGGCGCTGAGCTCGGTGGTCACCACCCGCCCGGTGCCGTTGTCCCGCACCGCGCTGGCCAGATGAATTGTGGAGAGCCCCAACGACGTTCCGAACTCCACCACAAGAGCGGGTCGGGTCGCACGGACGAGGGTGTAGAGCAGCAGGCCCGACTCGGGGGTCACCGGAAGATAGAAGTCGCTGAACGCGTCGGCGCGCTCCTGTGCGGTCTTCGCCGCCCGCAATTGGGCGCCGCGCTCGTGGAGTTGAGCCATCTGCCCGCTTGCTTCGGCATACATACGGTCGATGGCCGCCGCCACCTTCGGATCGCGCAGGGTGTTCACCGCGCCGAGGCTACTCCGGCTTCCTGACGAATCGGGGGCCGCTCCGGCTCCCGGTCGCCCGACCGCTGCGGGACCAGGAGGACCGGAATGGTGGTGTGGGACAGAACCGCCGCCGCGACGCTGCCCTGCAGGTGTCCGAACAGACCGCTGCGACGGTGCGGACCGAGCACGATCAGGCCGGCGTCGTGCTGATCGGCGGCGTCGACGATGCCCTTCCAGGTCGGTGCCGCCTCGATCGCCAAGCTGCACGCCTCGAATCCGGCTGCACGCGCCAGGGTGGCGCCGTGCGCGGCGGTCTGTTCGGCGGCCCGGCGTACCTCGCCGGCGCAGTCGGCGTCGAATGGCCGGTTGTCGCTCGGCGTGAAGCCCACGTCGACCGGCTGCCAGACGCAGACCACCACAGCATCACGATAGGGTGAAAGCTGTTGCGCCGCTTGACTGATCGCATACCTGGCCAGATCGGAACCGTCGTAGGCGAACAGTACCGGGCCTGCCGCGTGCGGCGGGTGACGATGCGCGACGGGCGGTGCCGAAGGCTGCGTGGCGATGGCCGGGGGTGCGGGAGGAAGGCCACGCAGACGCGCGAGCAGCGGGGGTGAGTACCACGCGGGGGAGTCACCGTCGAGGAACTCGTCGAGATCCGGTGTCTGCGGGCGGGCGCCGCTGAGCGCGTAGACGGCGACGCCGAACACCGCGCCGCCGATCGCGAGTGCGAAGCCGACCGACAGCGCGACGTTGGTGCCTTCCAGGATGTCACCGGAGTAGCGCGTCGCGAGGTGCGCGAAGATCGGGGCCACCATGAATGCTGCGACGGCGCGCAGCAATTCGATGATCGCGAATACGCGCTGCAGGCTGTTGGACCGCAGCGAGAACCCGGCGACGAACAGCGCGGGCGCGACGGTGGCGCCCAATGCCAAACCTGTCAATGTCGAACCGACCAGTGCCAGTGGCACATTCGCCGGTAGCGACGCCCGGAACACCGCGATGCCCGCGGCCAACAGGCCCATGCCGACCAGCGGCAGGAAGTGCATGGCACGACGAGTGATGACCACACCGAACACCACCGCCATGACGATCGCGCCGCCCAGCTCCGGCAGGTAGATCAGACCCACCTGAACGGGGCTGAAGTGTTGCATGAACACGGCCGCCGTCAGCGTGGTCGCCGCGATCGAGGCGGCTGCGGCGAACAGTGCGACGCCGACGCCCGCCACCGGGATCGCACTGGTCAACATCGTGCGGATGGTCAGCAGCGGCCGGTGCGCGCGGAACTGGTAGACGATCAGCGCCACGATCAGCGCCAGGCCGCCGAACATCGGTGCGGTGACGGCGAAGTCGGAGAGCTCGTGAGTGCTCAGCTGTGCCGCGCCGACGAACGCGGCCGTGCAGCCGACGGTCGCCAGCCCGATCGCCTTCAGATCGCGCGGCGCCTCCGGGTCGGCAGGCGGTGCGTCGTCGAACGTCAGCGCTGCCAGGACCAGAGCCGCCAGTGCGACGGCGGCGACGATCCAGAACAGTGGCCGCCAGGCATGCGCCTCGGCCTGCACACCCCCGAGGAACGGTCCGAGCGCGACGGCGCCGAACACGCACATGTTCATGATGACCGCGGTGTTGCGGAGCTTGTCTCGCGGAAATCCGATCGTCAGCGGCGGAGCGGCGGCGATCAGCAGCATGCTGGTCGCCAGTCCCTGCAGGACGTGGCCGGCGATGAACGCGGCGGCATTCGGTGCGGCCGCGGCGATGACCGATCCGATGACGAGGACCACGGCGTAGGCGAGCAGCATTCGGCGCTGTGGAAGATGTTGCGCGAACTGCACGGCGAGCACCGTGCCCACGGCGTAGGCCGCGTTGCCCAGACCCGAACTCAGCGCCATCGTCTGTGTCGTCATGTGCAACTGCTCGGAAATGATCGGCACGAGCGGATCCAGCGCGGCCGACAGCGCCAGGTAGGGGATCAGGGCGAGGGTGACCATGGCGGCCACGGCCGGATAGCGCCCCGCGAGCGGACCCTGGCGCATCAGCGCTGTCCTCCAGTCGCGGCTACGTGAGCGCGATGCGTGGCCGACACGGGATGCGGGGACGCGGGGAGGCAGGGCATGGCGTGAAACAACTTTACATAGGTAACAAATATTCCGCGCGACGGCGTGCGCCACATCACGCATAGCTAGGTATGTAGTACTATACCTAGCTATGCGTCCTCAACTCTCCGATCATCCAACCGTGCGGGCGGTGCGGGCCAAGCAGCGCACCACGCCGGCACCGGTGATCGACGCCGACTGGCTCCGCGGGATCTGCCTGGCCGCGGGCGCCGACGATGTGGCATTCGCCGCCGTCGACAACCCGGACCTGGCGAGCGAACGCGAGCACGTCGAGGCCGCACTGCCAGGCACGCGGAGCTACATCTCGCTGGTGGTCCGGATGAATCGGGACAACGTGCGCTCGGTCGCGCGAAGTGTGGCCAATCAGGAATTCCACCGCAGCGGGGAGATCATCAACGAGGCCGCGCACCGGATCACCCGGGCCCTCGAGGATGCCGGCCACCGGGCGTTGAACCCGTCGGCCACCTTCCCGATGGAGATGGACCGGTACCCGGGCCGGATCTGGGTGGTCGCCCACAAGCCCGTCGCGGTGGCCGCCGGACTAGGGGTGATGGGCATCCACCGCAACGTCATCCATCCCAAGTTCGGGAACTTCGTCCTGTTGGCCACGATTCTCGTTGACGCACCGGTCAGCAGTTACGGTTCACCACTGGACTATTCACCCTGCCTGGAATGCAAGCTCTGTGTCGCGGCCTGCCCGGTGGGCGCGATCAAGAAAGACGGCGAGTTCGACTTCATGGCCTGCTCGGTGCACAACTACCGCGAGTTCATGGGCGGGTTCACCGACTGGGCGCAGACCATCGCCGACAGCGAGGACGCGGCCGACTTTCGTTCGCGGGTAACCGATTCGGAGAACGCCTCGATGTGGCAGAGCCTGTCGTTCAAGGCGAACTACAAGGCGGCCTACTGCCTCGCGGTGTGCCCGGCCGGCGAGGATGTCATCGAACCCTATCTGGACGACCGCAAGGGCTTCATGGACCTGGTGTTGCGGCCGTTGCAGGAGAAGGTGGAAACCCTTTACGTGCTGCCCAATTCAGCAGCGAAGGCACATGCCGAGCGACGCTATCCGCACAAGCCGGTCAAAGTCGTCGACTCCGGGGTGCGGGGCCGCGCGTAGGCTGGTCCGATGGAGCGGGCGCTCGGCTGGATGGGGGTGTTCGGTTCCGCGTTCGCGATCGTCGCGGTGCTCGCTCTCGACGCCTCACTGGGCGGGCAACACACTCGCGGCAGACAATTGCGTGCCGCCACCATCTCCGAGTACGTGTACACCTCGGGCAGTGCGGCTTTCGTCGCTGCCGTGCTGATCCTGGCGGTCGCGTCAGCGGCATTGCTGCACGGTCTGATCCGTGCCGGACGGGTTCGGCTGCGCTCGGCAGGATCGGTGCTGATGATGCTGTGGGTGGTCGGCCTGCTGGGCGTCGTGGCGTTCCCCAAGCACAACTGGGTCACCGGTCCGAGTGCGTCGGGCACCGTACACCGGGTCGCGACGCTCCTCGCATTCGTCGCGTTGCCACTGGCGGTGTTGCTGATCGCTCGTGGCGGGGACGTCACCGCTCGAGCCGCCAGATGGCTTACTGGTGTCGGAATCGGTTGGATGGCAGTGCTGTTCGGGGCGATCGCGGTCGGTGTGGCGACTGATCGACCGTGGTGGAGGCTGATCCCACTCGGCGTGGTGGAACGAGGTATCGCCGGGTTCGAGGTGGCTGCGCTGATTGCGCTGGGGCTGTGGCTGGTGCGTGGTGAGCGCGCCGATCCTCATCCCGAGCGGCAGGCGTCATCGAGTCGAGAACGTCATAGACACCCCACCAGCGGGCCTCGTGTTCCGGCGGGGAGATCCGGCCCTCCGCCAGATCCAGGTCCGCATGGTCCAGGGCCCGCGCCATGACGCGCAGCTGTTCATACCGTTGCTCGGTCTCGTCGTGGTGCACACCCGCGACCCTGATGGCCCACAGGGTGCGCACCCGCATCCGCGTCTCACCCGCCAGCGCGAATGTGATTGCCCCGCCGGCGATATAGATCATCGTCCCGGCGACCAGCGCGGTTGCGGACATACCGACGGCCTCGCCGCCGATCTGCAGGACCAGCCACAGTGCGGCTCCCCACAGCGGCCAGGTGCGCCACGCCCGCACCATGCGTCGTTCCCACGCGGTGATACCGGGTGGGAACACCACCAGCCGATAGCGGGCGACACCGTAGCGCGCCGGGTAGGCGTCGAAAGAACCCCAGACAGAAGTGGTCACGCACTCAGGTCTACGCCCGCGCGCTATCCCCGTCGTCGGTCTATACGGAATCCTGACGCCCGCCCGGCGAACCCTTACGGATTCACCAGGCGTGCACCTGATTCTGTGCTGTCTCCAGCCCGGCCTCGATCAGCAACTCGGTCGCGTCGGCGGCCTGCTCGCAGATCGCCGGGACCTCCGTGCGCTCGGCCGCGGTGAACGGTTCCAGGACGTACGCCGCCGGATCCTTGCGTCCCGGCGGCCGGCCGACCCCGATGCGGACCCGGTGAAAGTTCTTGGTCCCCAACGCGTTGGCCAGAGACCGCAAGCCGTTGTGGCCGCCTTCGCCGCCGCCCAGTTTCAGGCGGATCCGGCCGAAGTCGATGTCGAGCTCATCGTGGATGACGATGATGTCGGCCGGCATGACCGAGTAGAACTTCGCCAACGGACCGACCTGGCGCCCCGACTCGTTCATGTAGGTGCGCGGCTTGGCCAGCACCACGGGACGATGCGCCAGCCGGCCGGTCACGACCTCCGCGCCGGAGCGCTTGTGCACCTTGAACTGTGCGCCGATGCGCCCGGCCAGCACGTCGGCCACCATGAACCCGAGGTTGTGTCGGGTCTTGGCGTACTGCGGGCCCGGGTTGCCCAGGCCGACAACCAGCAGGGGTTCGGCCACCGGGCAGTCTTACTCGGCCTCGGCCGACTCGCCCTCGGCGGCTTCGGCTGCCTCGGCGGCGTCGGCGGCCTGCTCCTCGATCGACTCGCCGCCACCCTCGGACTCGAGCTCCTCGGCGGTCGGGGCGGTCACGATGTTGACGACCAGCAGTTCGGGATCGCTGATCAGCGTCACGCCCTCGGGCAGCTCGACCTGGCCTGCGGTGATCTGGGTGCCTTCCTCGGCGCCCTCGATCGACACGACCAGCTGCTGCGGGATCGACATGGCGTCGGCCTCGATCTCGATGGTGTTGGCGTCCTGGGTGACCAGGGCGCCCGGGGCGGCGTCGCCCTCGAGGGTGATGTTGACCTCGACGGTCACCTTCTCGCCGCGGCGAACCACGATGAGATCGGCGTGCTGGATGCTCCGCCGGATCGGGTGCACGGAGAGGGCCTTGGTCAGCGCCAGCTGTTCCTTGCCCTCGACGTCGAGGGTCAGCACCGCGTTGGTGCCGTGCTTGCGCAGGACGGCGGCGAAGTCGTGGGCGTTGAGCTCGAGGTGCTGGGGCTCGGTGCCGTGGCCGTAGAGCACGACGGGAACCTTGCCGTCGCGGCGGGCCTGGCGCGAGGCGCCCTTGCCGGTCTTGTCCCGCACGCCGGCGGTGAGGTTGTTGGTGGCGTTCTTGGCCATGAGGGGTGCTCCTGTTGCCTGTCGTGGGTCATCCGCACGGCTAAGGCAGGCACCGATAAAAGGAAGCCTCGTCGATAACGGTGGCTGGACCACCCTCGCCGTGACGCGGCCCCCAGGGTAGCCGATCAGGGGTTCAGAGCGGAAATTCGATGCCGGTGAGCTGCTCGGACAGCCGCCAGAGCCCGGCGGCGGTGGTCTGGTTGCGGGCCAGCGGGCTGCGCGGTGATTGGCCGGTCGGTCCGCGCATGGCGAACCTGGGCCCGATGAAGCTGTTGCCGGGCAGGTTCTCGGCAGCCGCGTACAGGGTCTGGCGGGCGCCGAAGTCGGCGCTGGTGGCGAACACGGCGTTGCCGGCGTCCCAGATCCGGGTGCCCATCCGGTTGCCGGTGTGGCCCTGCAGGTTGGTCGCCGAGTAGCCGGGGTGGGCGGCGTGCGACTTCAGCGGGGATCCGGCGGCGTCGAGGTGCTTCTGCAGCTCACTGGTGAACAGCAGGTTGGCGAGCTTGGACTGGCCGTAGGCCAGCCACGCGGAATACGGCCGGGCCTTCCAGTTCAGGTCCTTCAGGCTGATCTTGCCCAGCAGGTGCATGAACGACGAGACCGTGACGACCCGGTCGGTCACTTTGGGCAGCAGCAGGTTGGTCAGCGCGAAGTGGCCCAGGTGGTTGGTGCCGATCTGGCTCTCGAATCCGTCCTTGGTGACGGCGTAGGGGACAGCCATGATCCCGGCGTTGTTGATCAGGACGTCGACGCGCTGGACGCCTGCGGCGAAGTCGCTGATCGAGCCCAGGTCCTGGAGGTCGAGGCTGCGCACCTCGACGTCGCCGGTCATGGTGGCGGCGGCTTCCGCACCCTTGGCCGCGTTGCGGCAGGCCAGAATGGTGTGCGCGCCGACGCGCGCCAGCTCGCGCGCGGTGATCAGCCCCAACCCGCTGTTGGCTCCGGTGACGATGACGGTGCGCCCGGCGAACGACGGCAAATCTGCGGCGGTCCAACTCATGGGAGTCACTCTAGGGGGACCCGGCTCAGCGGGCTGACGCTACTTCTTGAGGGCGACGTTGAACCCGGAGATGATCGCCTCGACATCGGTGGACGCCGCCGCGGCCTGATCGGCCAGCGTCGTCACCGTCAGCTGCACCAGGTAGCGCTGGAACGCGGGCGCCGGAGTCACCGGGATCACCACGCGGTTGTAGGAGTGCAGTCGCTTGCCGTTGAGGTCGTAGCTGCCCTCGATCATCGAGGACGGGAAACCCCTGAAGTCAGCGGAGGATGCGTTGAGTTTGGTGAAGTTCTGCGACATCTCGGCATCGGCGCTGGCGTGCTTGAGCGCCTCGCCCACGTCGAAGTTGCCGGTCAGCTTGAACACGATCACCATCGCCGTCGGATAGGTGTTGTTCTTCGCGATGACTTCGGTGCCCGGCGAGAAGTTCGAGTTGTCGTACTTGGTCCAGCCCGGCGGCCGCGGCAGCGTGACGGTGATGTCGGTGAGCTTGTCCAGCGGAATCTGCTCGCCGATCACGCCGACGCCGTAGAGGTATTCGGCGATCGGCTGCGGTTTGCCCGAGGTGGTCGGAGCAGCCGTGGTGGTGGTCGCCGGTGTGCTCCAGATCGAGGAGTAGTCCGGCGGCGTCGACCCGCACGCCGCCACGGTCGTGGCCAGCGCGATGCACAGGACTGCGCTACCGGCCCTCACAGAATGTCGTGCACCGATTCGATCGGCCGGGCCAACCGGGTGCCTTTGTCGGTCACCACGAACGGGCGCTCGATGAGGATCGGGTTGGCCGCCATGGCATCCAGCAACTCGTCATCGCTGGCGTCGGCGAGATTCAGTTCGTTGTAAAGGGATTCACGCTTGCGTACGGCGGCGCGAACGCCGATGCCGGCGTCGGCGATCAGCTTCGCGATCTCGGCGCGCGACGGCGGTGTCTTCAGATACTCGACGATCTCCGGCGCAAGTCCGTTGTCGCGCAGCAGATCCAGGGTCTTGCGGGAGGTGCTGCAGCGGGGATTGTGATAGATGGTGCTTGACAACTATGCGTCCCCATCGAAAAGGCCTGTCACCGAACCATTTTCGAAGACCGCGCGGATGGTGCTGGCCAGCAGTGGGGCGATCGAGAGCACCGTCAGCTGCGGGAATCGCTTGGACTCGTCGATCGGCAGCGTGTTGGTGACGATCACTTCGCGGGCACCGCTGTCGGCCAGTCGCTCGCGGGCCGGGTCGGACAGCACGCCATGGGTGGCGGCGATGATGACGTCCTTGGCGCCGTCGTCGTGCAGCAGCTTGACCGCGCCGGCGATGGTGCCACCGGTGTCGATCATGTCGTCGGTGAGCACACAGGTCTTGCCGGCCACGTCACCGACGACCCGGTTGGACTTCACCTGGTTGGGCACCTTCGGGTCGCGGGTCTTGTGGATGAACGCCAGCGGTGTGCCGCCCAAGGCGTCGGCCCACTTCTCGGCCACCCGCACGCGGCCCGAGTCCGGCGAGACCACGACGACGTTCTCGCAGTTGTAGTTGTCCCGGATGTAGCCGGTCAGCAGCGGCTGGGCTCGCATGTGATCGACCGGCCCGTCGAAGAAGCCCTGGATCTGGTCGGTGTGCAGGTCCACGGTGACGATGCGGTCGGCGCCCGCCGTCTTGTAGAGGTCGGCGACCAGCCGGGCGGAGATGGGTTCACGGCCGCGGTGCTTCTTGTCCTGGCGGGCGTAGGGATAGAACGGCAGGATCGCGGTGATTCGCTTGGCGCTGCCGCGCTTGAGCGCGTCGATCATGATCAGCTGTTCCATCAGCCACTTGTTCAGCGGCGCGGGATGGGACTGCAGGACGAAAGCGTCGCAGCCACGAACCGATTCGTCGAAGCGGACGAAGATCTCACCGTTGGCGAAATCGCGTGCGGTCTGCGCGGTGACCTGGACGTCGAGCTCTTTGGCGACCTGATCCGCCAGCTCCGGGTGCGCGCGACCCGAGAAGAGCATCAGATTTTTGCGGTTGTCGGTCCAGTCCGTGCCCACTGTGTGCTGCCCTTGCCGGTCGGGGATCGATACGGGCCAATCGTACGGTGCTACCTCCCCGGGTTACCAAAAAGGCAACATCTGGCGACGCCGATCAGTCGTTTGCGTCGCCGGCCTCGGATTCTTTCGCCTTCGCCGCGGCCTGCGCCGCTCGGGCTCGATTTGCGGCCTCCGCCGCGGGACTACCGGGCCGTTTGCGCAGCACCCAGTTCTCGATGTTGCGCTGTGGCCCGGCCGACACCGCCAGCGCGCCCGGGGGCACGTCGTCGCGCAGCACCGTGCCCGCCCCGGTGTAGGCGCCGTCGCCGACGGTGACGGGCGCGACGAACATCGTGTCCGAGCCGGTGCGCACGTGCGAACCGATGGTGGTGCGGCTCTTGTTCTCGCCGTCGTAGTTCACGAACACGCTGGATGCGCCGATATTGCTGTTCTCGCCGATGTCGGCGTCGCCCACGTAGGTCAGGTGCGGCACTTTGGTGCCCGCGCCGATGACCGCGTTCTTGGTCTCGACGAAGGTGCCGAGCTTGCCGCGGGCGCCCAGCTCGGTGCCCGGCCGCAGGAAGGTGAACGGTCCGACCGTCGCCCCGTCGCCGATCACCGATTCGCTGCCGTGGGTGCGCACCACCGAGGCCTCATCGCCGACGCTGACCTGGGTCAACGTGGTGTCCGGACCGATCTCGCAGCGCGCGCCGATCCGGGTGGCGCCCAGCAGTTGGGTGCCCGGCCGGAGCACGGTGTCGCGGCCGATGGTGACGTCGACGTCGATCCAGGTGCTGAGGGGGTCGATGACGGTGACGCCGGCGCGCTGATGGGCGGCCACCACGCGCCGGTTGAGCTCCCGCGCCAGGTCGGCAAGCTGTACCCGGTCGTTGACCCCGGCGACCAGCGCGGCATCGTCGACGTGCTTGGCGTGCACCACCCGGTGGTCGGCGCGCAGGATCGAGATCACGTCGGTCAGATAGAGCTCGTGCTGGGCGTTGTCGGACGACAGTCGGCTGAGTGCGGAACGCAGTTCGACGATGTCGAACGCGTACACACCTGCGTTGACCTCGCGGATGGCCCGCTGCTGAGGGGTGGCGTCGGTTTCCTCGACGATCGCGATGACCTCGCCGTCCTGGGTGCGCAAGATCCGGCCGTAGCCGCTTCCGTTCGGCAGGGTCGTGGTCACGACGGTCGCCGCCGCACGCTTGCCGCGGTGGACCGCGATCAGCTCGGCCAGCGTCTCGGCGTCCAGCAGCGGAACGTCGCCCGAGGTCACGACGACCGTGCCGGCGAAATCGTCGGGCAGCCCGGACAGTCCGCACAGCACGGCGTGGCCGGTGCCGAGTTGCTGCTCCTGCACGGCCACCTCGATGGTGCGGCCCAGCTCCTGCGCGAGCCCGGCCACCACCGGGCCGATGCGCTCGCGGTCCTTGCCGAGCACGGCGACCAGGTGCTGGGGAGCAACCTTGGCGACTGCGTACAGGGCGTGCGAGAGCATGCTGCGCCCGCCGAGGGTGTGCAACACCTTGGGGGTATCGGAGCGCATGCGGGTTCCGGCCCCGGCTGCCAGCACCAGGACGGCGGCATCGGTCTGCGTGGTCACCTGGACCTCCATCAATATGCTCCGTCGCCAGGACTCGAACCTGAACTATCTGAACCAAAATCAGAGGTGCTGCCGATTACACCACGACGGACTGGCCGAAATGTCCGCCTGAGACTCTAATGCAGACGGCTACGCTCACCTCGGAGGGCAGGAGCGCAGCGACCCGGGAAAGGTCCACCGGAGGGCAGGAGCGCAGCGACCCGGGAAAGGTACAGCGTGGCAGCACCGGAGAAGGAGCCGCGGGCACCGCGCGCCCGGATGACCGGCACCGAACGTCGGCGCCAGCTCATCGACGTGGCGCGGACCCTGTTCGCCGAGCGCGGATACGAGGGCACCTCGATCGAGGAGATCGCCCAACGCGCGAACGTCTCCAAGCCCGTCGTCTACGAGCACTTCGGCGGCAAGGAAGGCTTGTACGCGGTGGTCGTCGACCGCGAGATGTCGGCCCTGCTCGACGGGATCTCGTCGTCGCTGACCAACAACCGGTCCCGGGTCCGGGTCGAACGGGTGGCGCTGGCCCTGCTGACCTACGTCGAGGAGCGGACCGACGGTTTCCGCATCCTGATCCGTGACTCACCCGCAGCGATCAGCACCGGCACCTACTCCAGCCTGCTCAACGACGCCGTCAGCCAGGTGTCCTCGATCCTGGCCGGTGATTTCGCCCGCCGCGGACTGGACCCCGTGCTGGCCCCGCTGTACGCGCAGGCCCTGGTCGGTTCGGTGTCGATGACCGCCCAATGGTGGCTCGACACCCGTGAGCCGAAGAAAGAAGTGGTCGCCGCGCACCTGGTGAACCTGATGTGGAACGGCCTGACCCATCTGGAGGCCGATCCGCAACTGGAAGGTGAGTGAACGCGACCTGCGTCACAGCGCGCGAGCGAATCGCGGCCCGCCGCAACGGCTTCGGTCCCGCCGCCTAGGATGGATACATCATGACCGCACCGGGGCAGGAGTATGTTCACACCCCGATCGCCGGGCTGGTGGACTTGGCGCTGACCGCGCCGGAATTCGTCGAACTCGCGCAGCGGGCCGCCGAGCGTCCCGAAGAACTCGCGCTGGTCGGGCCGGCCAGCTCACAGCTGTACGCCGCCTGTGCGGTCGCCCGCAAGGGCCCGCTGCTGGTGGTCACCGCGACGGGCCGCGACGCCGACGACCTCACCGCCGAGCTGCGAGGCGTGTTCGGCAACTCGGCGGCGATGTTCCCGTCCTGGGAGACCCTGCCGCACGAGCGGCTCTCGCCCGGGGTGGACACCGTGGGCGCCCGGCTGATGCTGCTGCGCCGGCTGGCCCACCCCGACGACGAGCGCCTCGGCCCGCCGCTGTGCGTGGTGGTCACCACGGTGCGTTCGCTGCTGCAGCCGATGGCTCCCGACGTCGGAACCGTCGAACCGGTGACACTCGCTGCGGGGGCCGAATTCGATTTCGACGCCTTGATCGCGCGCCTGGTCGAGCTGGCGTACACCCGCGTCGACATGGTCGGCAAGCGCGGCGAATTCGCGGTCCGCGGCGGCATTTTGGACCTTTTCCCGCCGACGGCCGAGCATCCGGTGCGGGTGGAGTTCTGGGGCGACGAGGTCAGCGAGATGCGGATGTTCTCGGTCGCCGATCAGCGGTCCATCCCCGAGATCGACGTGGACAGCGTGGTCGCGGTCCCGTGCCGCGAGCTGTTGCTCACCGACGAGGTGCGGGCGCATGCCGCCAGGCTGCTCGCCGACCGGCCGCGCGGTGACGGCAACCAGGTCAGCGGCAGCGTCGACGACATGCTGGCCAAGCTGGCCGAGGGCATCCCGGTCGACGGGATGGAGGCGCTGCAGCCGGTGCTGCGACCCGACGACCTGACCCTGCTCATCGACCACCTGCCGGAGGGCACCCCGGTTCTGGTGTGCGATCCGGAGAAGGTGCGCACCCGCGCGGCCGACCTGATCAAGACCGGCCGGGAGTTCCTCGAAGCGTCCTGGTCGGTGGCCGCTCTCGGCGGCGACGCCCCGATCGACATCGAAGAACTCGGTGGGTCCGGGTTCCGCGAACTCGAGGAGGTGCGGGCCGCGGCGCGCGCGTCCGGCCACCCGTGGTGGACGGTGAGCCAGTTGGCCGCCGAGGACGCCACCGAACTCGACGTGCGGGCCGCCCCGTCGGCCCGCGGCCAGCAGAGCAACGTCGACGAGATCTTCGCGATGCTGCGCGCCCATGTGCTGACCGGAGGATTCGCCGCCGTCGTCGCGCCGGGCACCGGCACCGCCCATCGGGTCGTCGAGCAACTCGGCGAGCGCGACACCCCGGCCGCGATGCTGGAATCCGGCGCAGCCCCGAAGGCCGGTGTGGTCGGTGTGCTCAAGGGCCCGCTGCACGACGGCATCATCGTGCCCGGCGCCAACCTGGTGGTGATCACCGAAACCGACCTGACCGGCAACCGGGTGACCGGCACCGAGGGCAAGCGGCTGGCGGCCAAGCGCCGCAACACCGTTGACCCGCTCGCGCTGACCGCGGGCGACCTGGTGGTGCACGACCAGCACGGCATCGGGCGGTTCGTCGAGATGGTCGAGCGGACCGTCGGTGGCGCGCGGCGCGAGTACCTGGTGCTGGAGTACGCGTCCAGCAAGCGGGGGCAGTCTGCCGACAAACTGTTCGTGCCGATGGATTCCCTGGACCAGCTGTCCCGTTACGTCGGTGGCCAGGAGCCCAGCCTGAGCCGCCTGGGCGGGAGTGACTGGACCAACACAAAGACCAAGGCGCGCAAGGCTGTTCGGGAGATAGCCAGCGAATTGGTGGCGCTCTACGCCAAGCGGCAGGCCGCGCCCGGCCACGCGTTCGGCCCGGACACCCCGTGGCAGGCCGAGATGGAGGACGCGTTCGGCTTCACCGAGACGATCGACCAGTTGACCGCCATCCAGGAGGTCAAGTCCGACATGGAGAAACCGGTCCCGATGGACCGGGTCATCTGTGGCGATGTCGGTTACGGCAAGACCGAGATCGCGGTGCGCGCGGCGTTCAAGGCCGTGCAGGACGGCAAGCAGGTCGCGGTGCTGGTCCCGACCACGCTGCTGGCCGATCAGCATCTGCAGACGTTCAGTGCGCGGATGGCCGGCTTCCCGGTGACCGTGAAGGGCCTGTCGCGGTTCACCGACCCGGCCGAGTCGCGCGCCGTGCTCGAGGGAATGGCCGACGGCAGCGTCGACGTGGTGATCGGCACGCACCGGCTGCTGCAGACCGCCGTGCGGTGGAAAGACCTCGGTTTGGTGATCGTCGACGAGGAACAGCGCTTCGGCGTCGAGCACAAAGAGCACATCAAGAGCCTGCGCACGCACGTCGACGTCCTGACGATGAGCGCCACCCCGATCCCGCGCACGCTGGAGATGAGCCTGGCCGGTATCCGGGAGATGTCGACCATTCTGACCCCGCCGGAGGAGCGTTACCCGGTGCTGACCTATGTCGGCGGCCACGACGACAAGCAGGTCGCCGCGGCGCTGCGGCGCGAGTTGCTGCGTGACGGGCAGGTTTTCTACATCCACAACCGGGTCAGCAGCATCGACGCCGCGGCCGCCCGGGTCCGCCAGCTGGTGCCTGAGGCGCGGGTGGTGGTCGCGCACGGCCAGATGCCCGAAGAGCTGTTGGAGCGCACGGTCGAGGGCTTCTGGAACCGCGAGTACGACATCCTGGTCTGCACGACGATCGTCGAGACGGGGCTGGACATCTCGAACGCCAACACCCTGATCGTCGAGCGTGCCGACACCTTCGGCCTGTCCCAGCTGCATCAGCTGCGCGGTCGGGTGGGACGCAGCCGCGAGCGCGGCTACGCCTACTTCCTGTACCCGAAGGAGATGCCGCTCACCGAGACCGCCTACGACCGGCTGGCCACGATCGCGCAGAACAACGAACTCGGCGCGGGCATGGCAGTTGCGATGAAGGACTTGGAGATTCGCGGCGCGGGCAATGTGCTGGGTGCCGAACAGTCCGGCCACGTCGCCGGGGTGGGATTCGACCTCTACGTCCGGCTGGTGGGCGAGGCCGTCGAGGCATACCGGGCCGCGGCCGACGGCAAGACGGTCACCACATCCGAGGAACCCAAGGATGTGCGCATCGATCTGCCGGTCGACGCCAACCTGCCGCCGGACTACATCGAGAGTGACCGGCTTCGGTTGGAGGCCTATCGCCGGCTGGCCGGCGCCGGCGACGACGCGGGCATCGTCTCGGTGGTCGAGGAACTCACCGACCGCTACGGCCCGCTGCCCGAACCCGCGCAGCGGCTGGTCGCGATGGCCCGGTTGCGGCTGGTGTGCCGCGGGTACGGGGTGACAGAGGTCGCCGCGACCGGAAGTGGTTCGGCCACAACGATTCGTGTCTCGCCGCTGACGCTGCCCGACTCGGCGCAGCTGCGGCTGAAGCGGGTCTATCCCGGCGCGAACTATCGGGCGACGACCTCGACGGTGATGGTGCCGATTCCGCGGGCGGGCAGCGGTGTCGGCGCCCCCCGGATCCGTGACCTGGAACTGGTGCAGATGGTGGCCGATCTGCTTCGCGCACTTGACGGACAACCGCACGGCGAGCTTGATATAACGACGTTCACACCGGCAGGCTCGGCGAGGGGAGAGCGGTGACCGTCATCCTGGTCGATCCGCGCCGTCCGTCGCTCGTCCCCGTCGACGCCGTGGAGCTGCTGGGCGGTGACGTGCAGTACACCGAGGAGATGCCGGTCAAGGTGCCGTGGTCGCTGCCGTCGGCGCGACCGGTGTTCACCGGTACCGACGCGCCGGTGCTCCTCTCCTCCGATCGGCAGCACCCCGGGGTGCGGGCCCGGCTGTCCGCCGGTGAGCGGCTGATCGCCGCACCCGCCCCGCAGGCCGGCGAGCGGCTGGTCGACGCGGTGGCGATCATGGACAAGCTGCGCACGGCCGGGCCGTGGGAGAGCGAACAGACCCACGACTCGCTGCGGCGCTACCTCTTGGAGGAAACCTACGAGCTCTTCGACGCGGTCCGCGGCGGCAACGCCGACGAGCTGCGCGAGGAACTCGGAGACGTGTTGCTGCAGGTGCTCTTTCACGCCCGGATCGCCGAGGAGGCGTTGCACGGATTCACCATCGACGACGTCGCCGACGCGCTGGTGCGCAAGCTCGGCAACCGGGTGCCCGCGGTGCTGGCCGGGGAGTCGATCTCGCTGGAAGACCAACTGGCCCAGTGGGAACAGCGCAAGGCCGCGGAGAATCTCGGGAAGAGTAACCGGGTCTCCTGTGTCGACGACGTGCCGACCGCTCAGCCGGCGCTGGCGCTGGCGCAGAAGGTGATTGCCCGGGTGACGACCGCCGGGCTGCCGCCGGAGCTGATCCCGGCATCGATCGTCACGGTGACGGTCTCGGCGGAGCGCGATGCCGAGAACGAGTTGCGCACCGACGTACTGGAATTCATGGACACCGTACGAGCCGTCGAGCGCGCGATCGCGGCGAATCGGCGCGATACCGACGCCGCAACGGAACTCGACGCCGCCGCGGCGTTGGGCGCGGTCAGCGCCGCCGAGTGGCGCAGGCACTGGCCGGCACCGGAAGTCGAGCCGCTGGAGCTACCGTCGGTGCCCGAGGTGGTCACCGACGACGACGTGCTCGACGATGTCGACTTCCTGCGGGTCGACGACGATCTGGACCTGCCCGAGCTGGCCGACGACCTCGCGGGCAGTGAGCTGCACGACGTCGATCAGCCCAGCAGCGTCGAGCCCCAGTAGTCGCCGTCGCGCAGGCCCGGCGGGATCGCGAAGATCGCGCTGCCGGTGTGGGTGATGTACTCGTTGAGCAGATCGCGGCGGGCCAGCTCCATCTGCATCGGGATGAATTGGGTCGCCGGGTTGCGCACGAACGCGATGAAGAACAGTCCGGCGTCCAGGTGCCCGAATCCGTCGGAGCCGTCGGTGAAGTTGTAACCGCGGCGCAGGATCTGGATACCGTTCAGGTGCTGCTGGGATGCCAGCCGCACGTGGGCGTCACGGTCGATCAACGGCTCGTTCTTGTTGTCGACGATGTCGAAGTTCAGCTCCTCGAACTCCTGCTTGAGTCCGTTGGGTGCACCGCTGCCCTTCTGCCGGCCGATCACCCGCTCCTGCTCGAGAAGCGTTGTGCGGTCCCATGATTCGATCCGCATTCGAATGCGACGGCTGATCATATAGCTGCCGCCGGTCATCCAGTCCGGTCCGTCGCCCTTGGCCACCCACACCTGCTGGTTCAGCGTGTCGGTGTCTTCGGCCTTGATGTTGGCGGTTCCGTCCTTGAACCCGAACAGATTTCGCGGTGTGGACTGTTCCCGGGTGGTCGAGGAGGTACGGCCGAACCCCAGCTGGGAATACCGCACCGCGACGGTGCCGAAGCCGACCCGGGCCAGATTGCGGATCGCGTGCACCGCGACCTGGGGGTCGTTGGCGCAGGCCTGTACCACGATGTCCCCGCCGCAGCGGGCCGGGTCCATGGTCTCGTTGGGGAACTTGGGCAGGTTCTCCAGCAGTTGCGGCTTCTGGCCGGCCAACCCGAAGCGGTCCTTGCCGTCCTTGAGGAAGAGCGACGGACCGAACCCGATGGTCAACGTCAGCTGCGACGGCGTCAGCCCCAGCGCCTCACCCGTATCTGCCGGTGGGGCATAGGGATTGAGGCCGACGGCACCGTCGTGGACGGCTTCCTGGCCGGCGGTCATCCGCTCGGCCATGCCGGTCCACTCCTTGAGCATCGCGACGAGATCAGCCCTGGACTCGGTCGTCACGTCGAACGTGGCGAAGTGCATCCGATCCTGGGCGGGGGTGACGATCCCAGCCTGGTGCTCGCCGCGGAACGGTACCGGCTTGTCCAGCCCGCCGGTGACCGAGCTTGCTGCGGACGCCCGGCCGGCCAGCGCCCCGGCGCCCGCCGCACCGACCACCGCGGCGGTGACGCCTGCCGCGCCGAACAGCTTGCGCCGCGACATTCCCGACGGTGCCGGCTCGGGGGAGGCCGCCATCGGCTTGTCCTCGTTACTGGGGAGCGATGACACCCTGCACCTGGCTTACCTCTTTGCTCAGCGCGTCGATCGCACGCGAGAGTTCCTGTCGCTGGGGCTCGGTCACGGTGTCGTAGAGCACGAAGCCGTCACCCTTGCGGTACTTGGCCAGCAGCGCCTCGACATCGGCGAAGCCCTTGTCGACCCGCTTGCCCAGATCGGCGTTGCGGCTGTCGAGGATCGGGCGGACCGAGGCCACCGCGGTCTGGCTGCCCTGGACGTTGGCGTTGAAGTCCCACAGGTCGGTGTGGCTGAAGATGTCCTCTTCGCCGCTGATCTTGCTCGCCGCGATCTCGTCGAGCAGACCCTGTGCGCCACCGGCGATCTGGGTGGAGTCGATGGTCCAGCCGGGTGCCTTCACGCCGTCGTTGAGCTCCTTGACGTCGGCCATCAGCTGGTCGCCCAGCGCGCCGGCGTCGGGCTGCAGACCGGTGACCCACAGCTGCTTCTCGAGCGCGTGGAAGCCGGTCCACTTCTGGCCGGGTTCGAGGTCGGCCTCGCGAAGGTCGATGCGCGGATCGAGATCGTTGGGGAACGACTCGGCCACCGGCTCGATGCGCTCGTAGTAGGTACGGGCGACCGGGTACTGGGCCTTGGCCGCCGCGACGTCACCCTTCTTGATCGCGTCGACGAACAGTTGGGTGGCCGGGATCAGGGCGTCGGTCTGGCTGTTGACGTAGCGCTTGTAGCTCTCGGCGGCTTCCTTGAATTCGCCCTGGGTGTCGACCGCGACGGCGTTGCCGGTGACGGTGAAGTCGGCGCGGATACCGTCGCCGATCATCCCCGGCTTGCACGCGGTCTGGTACGTGCCCGGCTCGGCGAGCTGCACAACGAGCTTGCGCTGCAGGCCGGGGGAGATGTTCTCGACCTCACCCATCACCCGCTCGCCCTCGCCGTACACGTAGAACTCGGTCACCTTGGTCCCGTTGTTGGTGACCACGAACGTGCTCGGCCCGGTGGCGGCCTGGGTGCCCGACAGCTTGCAGTCGGTGTCGGTGGCGTTCACGGTGATCTCCGAGGCTGCCTTGCTGCTCGAGTCCGCCGACTTCGTTTCCTTGGCGGTACATCCGGCCATGGAAACTCCGGCGAGTATCGCGGCGACGGCGGCGGTGGAAGTCTTGATGCCGTGGGGCAGCGTCACTTATGGGACCTTTCGGTAAGGGGAGAGCGCTCCGAGTCCTCGGAGGCGGTGTCGGGGGCGACGTCGGTGGCCGGAGCGGGCTTCGGCGCGGCGTGGGTGGGCCGCAGGAACAGGGCGAGCACGATGACGATGTAGGCCAGCCAGCAGATGAGCTGCAGCACCGTCGGGGTGGGGGTGATGTTGAAGACGCCCTGGACGATCTCGCCGTACCAGGCCGACCAGTGTTCGGAGCTGATGTCGAAGGCCTTCGAGCCCAGGCCGGGCAGCCAGCCCACGGTCTGCAGCGCGCCGATGCCGTAGGACAGGACGCCCGCGGCCACCAGGATCAGGAACACGCCGGTGTAGGAGAAGAACTTTGCCAGGTTGATCCGTACCGCCCCGGCGTACATGCCCCAGGCGATGGCGGCGGCCACCAGGACGCCGATCAGCAACCCGAGCAGCGGCCAGGCGGTCTCGGCTTCGGCGAAGCCGACCATGAACAGTGCGGTTTCGACGCCCTCCCGGCCCACGGCCAGGAACGCCAGGGCGAAGACGGCGAACGCGCCGGTCTCGAGTGCCTTCGACATCCCGGCTCGGAGCTCGCCGGACATGCTGGCCGAGGCCTTGCGCATCCACAGCACCATCGATGTGACGATCACGACGGCCACCAGGGAGGCGACCCCGGCGATGGCTTCGGCGGCCAGCCCGGTGATCGTGTAGGTGCCGTACTGGATCGTCAGAAACACGACGACGGTCATCAGCACCGCGGCGCCCACGCCCAGCCAGACCCACTTCAGGGCGTCGCGGCGATCGGATTTCACCAGGAAAGCGATCAGGACCATGACGATGATCCCGGCTTCCAGACCCTCGCGGACGCCGATCAGGCCGCTGCCGAACAGCTGCGCGCTGACATTGGGGGCGGCTGCGCTGAATGTCGTCTGGATGCCGCTCGAGACGTCCGCCAGGTGGGTCATCGCGCGTCCTAACTAACTTCAGACAATGCCGGTCAAGCAAGGCTTACCAAATGAAGGATCGGCTCACCTTAACAGACGGTAGGTAACGAAGTTACCGGCCGTTCGGGCCCGCCGGTAGGGACTAACGACCCGGGAGCCGTGGGACGATGAACATGTTTGGTTGGGCCCGAGGAGTGCTGTGTCGTCAACGCGCTGGCTGCGTGCTGCCGCCGTCATTGCGGCGGCGGCGATGTTGCTGGCGGCCAGTTGTTCCTGGCAGCTGGGCACGCCGATTCCGGATGGGGTTCCGCCGCCGCCGGGGGATCCGGTGCCCGCCGTCGATACCCACGCCAAGGGCCGGCCGGCCGATCAGCTGCACGACTGGGCGGCGCAGCGGGCGCCGGCACTCGGCATCCCGATCACCGCGCTGGAGGCCTACGCGTACGCCGCGCGGGTGGCTGAGGTGGAGAACCCCAACTGCCATCTGGCCTGGACGACGCTGGCCGGGATCGGCATGGTCGAGAGCCACCACGGCACCTACCGCGACGCTGTCGTGGCGCCGAACGGGGACGTCAGCCCGCCGATCCGCGGCGTCCATCTCGACGGCACCAACGGCAACCTCGAGATCATCGACGACGAGAAAACGGTGAGCAGCGACGAGCCGATCTACGTGCGGGCGATGGGACCGATGCAGTTCATCCCGGAGACCTGGCGGCTCTACGGCGTCGACGCCAACAACGACGGGGTGATCAGTCCGGACAACATCGACGACGCGGCGCTGTCCGCGGCGGGCTATCTGTGCTTCCGGGGTAAGGATCTGGCCTCGCCGCGCGGGTGGATGAACGCACTGCACGCCTACAACCATTCCGACCAGTACGCCCGCACTGTGCGGGACTGGGCGACGGCATATGCGCAAGGGCACGCGCTCTAACAGCGCTCCCGGCAGATCGACCATCTAGGCTGTTCGTCGCAGACCACGACGCAAGGAGAGAGCCAGTGCCCATCATCGAGCAGGTTGCGGCCCGCGAGATCCTCGACTCCCGCGGCAACCCGACGGTCGAGGTCGAGGTGGCCCTGATCGACGGCACCTTCGCCCGCGCCGCCGTCCCATCCGGCGCGTCGACCGGCGAGCACGAGGCCGTCGAGCTCCGCGACGGCGCGGCCCGGTACGGCGGCAAGGGTGTGGAGAAGGCCGTCGAGGCCGTGCTCGACGAGATCGCCCCGGCCGTCATCGGCCTGTCGGCCGACGATCAGCGTCTGGTCGACCAGGCCCTGCTGGACCTGGACGGAACCCCCGACAAGTCGCGGCTCGGCGCCAACGCCATCCTCGGCGTCTCCCTGGCGGTGGCCAAGGCCGCCGCCGACAGTGCCGGCCTGCCGCTGTTCCGCTACCTCGGTGGCCCGAACGCCCACATCCTTCCGGTGCCGATGATGAACATCCTCAACGGCGGCGCGCACGCCGACACCGGCGTCGACGTCCAGGAGTTCATGGTCGCCCCGATCGGCGCGCCGAGTTTCAAAGAGGCGCTGCGCTGGGGCGCCGAGGTCTACCACTCGCTGAAGTCGGTGCTCAAGAAGCAGGGTCTGTCCACCGGGCTCGGTGACGAAGGTGGTTTCGCGCCCGACGTCGCGGGCACCAAGGCGGCGCTCGATCTGATCGGCACGGCGATCGAGGCGGCCGGCTTCACCCTCGGCACCGATGTCGCGCTGGCACTCGACGTGGCGGCCACCGAATTCTTCACCGCCGGCAAGGGTTACGCCTTCGAGAAAGAGGTGCGCACCGCCGAGCAGATGGGCCACTTCTACGCCGACCTGCTCGATTCCTACGCGCTGGTGTCGATCGAGGATCCGCTGTCCGAGGACGACTGGGACGGCTGGGTCGAGCTCACCACCGCCATCGGCGACCGGGTGCAGCTGGTCGGCGACGACCTGTTCGTCACCAACCCCGAACGGCTCGAAGACGGTATCGAGCGGGGCGCGGCCAACGCATTGTTGGTGAAGGTCAACCAGATCGGCACGCTCACCGAGACCCTCGACGCGGTCGCGCTGGCGCACAACAGCGGCTACCGGACGATGATGAGCCACCGCAGCGGCGAGACCGAGGACACCACCATCGCCGACCTGGCCGTCGCCGTCAGCTCCGGTCAGATCAAGACCGGAGCGCCTGCCCGCAGCGAGCGCGTTGCCAAGTACAACCAGTTGCTGCGCATCGAGGAAGCACTCGGCGATGCCGCGCGGTACGCCGGCGACTTGGCCTTCCCGCGGTTCGTGGTCGGAGACTAGGTCCCGAAGGGACCGGGAAGAGGCCTGAAAGAGACTGTGGCGGAAAGCAAGCGGCCCGACTCGAAGCGACGCTCACCGGCCTCCCGGCCGGGGGGCTCGGGTCGTGTCCGCTCACGTACGTCGCCGTCGGCCAAGAAAGACCCCCGTCCCACCGAGACCAGGGCCAAACCGGAGGCGGTCGGAGTTGTCGCGCCTGCCGCATCCGAGACCGGGCATACGGTCTCCGAACCGGTCCGCCGTGCCATCGCGGCATCGGCGGAGCGTCAGAGCGAACAGCGGCTGGGCTTCACCGCCCGCCGCGCGGCCATCCTGGCGGCGGTGGTCTGCGTGCTCACGCTGACCATCGCCGGTCCGGTGCGCACCTATTTCGCGCAGCGCACCGAGATGAAGCAGCTCGCCGCGACAGAGGCCGCGCTGCGACACCAGATCGCCGATCTGGAGTCGCAGAAGGCCAAGCTGGCTGATCCGGTGTACATCGCGGCGCAGGCTCGTGAGCGGCTCGGCTTCGTGATGCCGGGCGACATCCCCTACCAGGTGCAGCTGCCGCCGGGAGCTGTCGTCACACCCGACACCGGGCCGCAGGCCGCGCCGGTGCGCAGTAACGACCCCTGGTACACCTCGTTGTGGCACACCATCGCCGACACCCCGCACGGGCCGCCACCGGTCCCGGCCGCCGATCCTGCGCCGCCACCTGAACCCGGTCCCGCACCACCCCCGGCGCCCGGTGGTTGACCCCGCCGATCTCGACGCGGTGGCGCGGCAGCTCGGGCGCGAGCCGCGCGGCGTACTGGAGATCGCCTATCGCTGCCCCAACGGTGAACCGGCCGTGGTGAAAACCGCGCCCCGGCTGCCCGACGGCACGCCGTTCCCGACGCTGTACTACCTGACCCATCCGGCGCTGACCGCGGCGGCGAGCCGGCTGGAGTCCGACGGGCTGATGCGCGGCATGAGTGAGCGGTTGGCTCAGGACCCGGACCTGGCCGCGGCCTACCGGCGGGCCCACGAGTCGTACCTGGCCGAGCGTGACGCGATCGAGCCGCTGGGCACCACGTTCACCGGGGGTGGCATGCCCGACCGGGTCAAGTGTCTGCACGTGGTGATCGCGCATTCATTGGCAAAAGGCAGGGGCGTCAACCCATTCGGCGACGAGGCGCTGGCCGTGCTGGCCGCCGAGCCGGGGATGGCGGGAATCCTGGACAACGAGGAGTGGACATCATCGTAGAGACGAACCGGGTTGCGGCCATCGACTGCGGCACCAACTCGATCCGGCTACTGATCGCCGACCTGGACGAGGGACGCCTGCACGATGTGCACCGGGACATGCGCATAGTGCGGCTGGGTCAAGGTGTGGACGCCACCGGGCAATTCGCCCCTGACGCACTGGCCCGCACGCAGGCCGCGCTGGTGGACTACGCCGCGCTGCTCAAGCAGTTCGACGTCGGCAAGGTGCGGATGGTGGCGACGTCGGCCACTCGGGATGCGGCCAATCGTGACGTGTTCTTCGCGATGACCGCAGAGGTGCTGGACCCGGTGGTGTCCGGTGCGGTCGCCGAGGTGATCACCGGGCACGAGGAAGCGGAGCTGTCCTTCAACGGCGCGGTAGGCGAACTGGACAGTGCCGCAGGGCCGTTCGTGGTTGTCGACCTCGGCGGCGGCTCCACCGAGGTGGTGCTGGGTAACCAGGCAGGCGGCGTGCAGGCCAGCTTCTCCGCCGATATCGGATGCGTGCGGCTCACCGAACGCTGCCTGCACTCCGATCCGCCGACCGCGACCGAGATCGCCGCCGCCCGCGAGGTGGTGCGAGAACGTCTCGGCCAGGCATTGCGCGCGGTACCCGTGGACCAGGCGAAGACCTGGGTGGGGGTGGCGGGCACGTTCACCACGATCACCGCGCTGGCCCAGCACATGACCACCTACGATCCCGCGGCCATCCATCTGTCGCGGATCGGGGTTCCGGACTTGCTTGCGGTCTGCGAGCAACTCGTCGGGATGACCCGCAAGCAGCGTGCCGCGCTCGGTCCGATGCACGAGGGTCGCGTCGACGTCATCGGCGGCGGTTCGATCGTCGTCGAGGAACTCGCCTACGCGCTGGGTCAGCGGGCGGGGATCGACGCGCTGGTGGTCAGCGAGCACGACATCCTCGACGGGATCGCGTTGTCGCTCGCCTGAGCGTCTCTCACTCGTCCTCGGGCAGCACCAGCGGTTCCCCGTCGGCTCCGGTCGGTGTCTTCGTGCCGGCGAGCGTGATGCCCAGCAGTGTCATGACCACGCCGATCGCGAGGTGGAGCCAGTTGTCGGCGTTGTTGATCGGCAAGATGTTTCGCGGACCGGCCAGGTCGATGAGCAGACCGTAGACCCAGAGGCCCACGAAGATCAGCCCGCCGCCGATCAGGTACGCCCGCGCTCGGGCGAATGTGCCCGCCAGCGCCAGGCCGGCCACGCCGAAGCCGAGATGCACCAGGTTGTGCACCACCGACACCTCGAACACACCGAACAGCTGCGAGCGTGAACCGTGCGCCCAGTGCAGCTGATCCAGATGTGTGGTCAGACCGGGAATGAAGCCGGCGATCGCGACAGCAAGGAACGCCGCGGCGACCAGCACTGCGGCTCCCTGTACCGCCAGCAGGCCGACGCGTGCCCGCTGGAGCCTGCCGGAACGGGCTGTCTCCATGAGGGTCTGCATACCCGTCAATACGGGCGGTCAACCCGCGAGCGCGGGCACCGTCGGTTAGAGCTTGACCTTGCAGCCGCTCCCGATGTTGTGGCAGTGGTGGCCACCGTCGCAGGCATTACAACGGCAGGTGCAGCCACCGGTGTGCTTGGGCTGGTTCATGACACATCATCTCCTTCGCCAGGATGGTTCTCACCCTAGTTCGCGGCCGAGCCCCGCGGTCGGGATTCACGAGTCCATCGCGCCCCGCCGACCACAGCCGCCACAGCTGTACCGCGCGGGCCGCCGAGATCGACGCCAGCGAGATGGGCTCTCGAATTTTCCCGCGCTGCCGTCGATTTCGATGAACCGGCGGGGCTGACCGTCACTGCTCGAACCGGTAGCCCATGCCCGCTTCGGTCAACAGGTGCCGCGGATGCGAAGGGTCGTCCTCCAGCTTTCGGCGCAGCTGCGCCAGGTACACCCGCAGATAGTGGGTCTCCTTGGCGTACGCCTGGCCCCACACCTCCTTGAGCAATTCCTCACGGCCCACCAGCTTGCCGCGGTTGCGCACCAGCATTTCGAGCATGCCCCACTCGGTGGGCGTCAGGTGAACCTCGGCACCGTTCTTGATCACCTTCTTGGCGGCCAGATCGACTGTGAATGAATCGGTTTCGATGACCGGCTCGTCGGTCTCCGACGCCGCCGCGCCCCGGCGCACGGCCGCGCGCAGCCGGGCCAGGAATTCGTCCATCCCGAACGGCTTGGTCACGTAGTCGTCGGCGCCGGCATCGAGCGCGTCGACCTTTTCCGCGGAGTCGGTGCGGGCGGACAGCACGATCACCGGCGCGGTCAGCCAGCCGCGCAGCCCGCCGAGGACCTCGATGCCGTCCATATCGGGCAGTCCGAGGTCCAGCACGATCACGTCCGGCCGTTGTTCGGCGGCGGCCTTCAGCGCCGCCGCGCCGGTAGCGGCGGTGATCACCTCGTAGCCGCGCACGCTCAGATTGATCCGCAACGCCCGCAGGATCTGCGGCTCGTCGTCGATCACCAACACCTTGATCTTGCTCATTCACCGCCCTCCCGGCGGCGCGGCCAGGTCGACGATCACAGTGAGACCGCCGCCGGGTGTGTCGGTGGCCGATATCGTGCCGCCCATCGCCTCGACGAATCCGCGGGCCACCGAAAGGCCCAGTCCGACACCGTATTTGTTGTTCCGGTCGCCGAGGCGCTGGAACGGCTCGAACAGCTGCTCCTCGGTGCCGCGGGGCACGCCGGGTCCTTCGTCGACGACGTTGATGAGCATCCGATCGCCGACGCGGCCCGCGTTGATCCGGACGATCGATTCGGGGGCGTACCGCAGAGCGTTGTCGACCAGGTTCGCCAGCACCCGCTCCAGCAGCCCGGCATCGGCCAGCGCCACCGCATCTCCGACGTCGACCTTCACCCGGTCGAGGCCCTTGGCGCCGAATCCGGTGGAGCCGCGGCCGATGCTCAGCAGCGCACGCTGGACCACCTCTTCGAGATACACCCGCTTGAGCTCGGGACGGACCACCCCGGCGGCCAACCGCGACGAATCCAGCAGGTTGTCCACCAGCGCGGTCAGCTGGTCCACCGACTCCTCGACGGTGGCTAGCAGTTCGGCGGTGTCCTCCTTGGAGAAGCCGATGTCGTCGGAACGCAGGCTCGACACAGCGGCTTTGGCGCCGGCCAGCGGTGTGCGCAGGTCGTGGCTGACCGCGGACAGCAATGAGCGGCGAAGTTCGTCGGCCTTCTCGATCGCCTCGGCCTTGCTGGCTTCCTCGGTGAGTTCCCGCTGGCGGACCAGGCCGGCGGCCTGCTTGGCGACGGCGGTGAGTACCCGCCGGTCGCGGGCGGGCAGACTGCGCCCGGACATCAGCATCCAGAACTCGTCGTCGCCGACCTCGATGGCGGTGTCGGCGGAATCGACTGTCACACAAGGGTCCTTGCCGACGCAGGCGACGATCTGTTCGTCCTGTCCGCGGACCCGCAGAATGCTCACGGCCCGCTGCGAGTAGGTTTCGCGGACCCGTTCCAGCAGCGTGGCCAGATCCGCGCCGCGCAGCACGGAGCCGGCGAACAAGGTCAGCAGCTCGGCTTCCTGGGAGGCGCGCCGTGCCTCACGTTGGCGGCTGGCCGCACGGTCGACCAGGATCGCGACCGCGACGCCGAGCATCAGCAGGACCAGCTCGGTGACGGCGGCGTCGGGTTCGGCGATGGTGAAGGTATAGCGCGGTGCGGTGAGGAAGTAGTTGAGCAGCAGACCGGACAGCATGGCCGACACCACCGCCGGCGCCACGCCGCCGAGCAGCGCGACGATCAGCACGCCGACCACGAACATGGCGCTCTCGCCGCCGATGGACAGATACTTGTCCAGGAAGAGCGCGGTGAACGCGCAGATGACCGACGGCACGATGACGGCGGCCAGCCAGGAGATCACCCGGCGTTCGCGGGGCGACGCCGCCCGCACCGAGAAGCCCCGCTTGGCCTCCTCATGGGTCACCATGTGCACGTCGATCTTGCCGGAGTCCTGGACGATCGCCGCGCCGATGCCTTCGTCGAAGACGCGGGCCCACCGGGACCGCCGGGACGTGCCGATCACCAGCTGGGTGGCGTTCATCTCGCGGGCGAAGTCCAACAGCGCTTTACCCACATCGTCGCCGACGACGGTGTGCACGGTGGCGCCCACGCTGGCGGCCAGCTCGCGGACTTTCCCCATCTGCGGCGCCGAGACCCCGGACAATCCGTCGCCTCGTGCCACGTGGACGATCATCAGCTCGGCGCTGGCCTTCGATGCGATCCGAGATGCCCGGCGCACCAACGTCTCTGACTCGCCGCCACCGGTGACCGCGACGACGACACGCTCGCGGGCTTCCCAGGTCGCGGTGATCTTGTTGTCGGCACGATATTTGGCCAGTGCGGCGTCCACCTGGTCGGCCAGCCACAGCAGCGCGAGTTCCCGAAGCGCGGTCAGGTTGCCCCGGCGGAAGTAGTTCGACAGTGCCGCGTCGACCTTCTCCGGTGCGTAGACATTGCCATGAGAAAGCCTGCGCCGCAGCGCCTCCGGGGTGATATCGACCAACTCGATCTGGGCGGCGCTGCGGACGATCTCGTCGGGCACCGTCTCCTGCTGCTCGATGCCGGTGATCTGTGCGACGACGTCGTTGAGGCTCTCCAAGTGTTGGACGTTGACCGTCGAGATCACCGCGATGCCGGCGTCGAGCAGCTCCTCGACGTCCTGCCAGCGTTTGGGGTTCTTGCTGCCGGGTGTGTTGGTGTGGGCCAGCTCGTCGACGAGCACGACCTGCGGCTTGCGGGCCAGCACGGCAGGCACGTCGAGTTCGGGGAAGCTGGTGCCGCGATAGTCGATGTAGCGGGGTGCGATGACCTCGATGCCACTGAGCAGGTCGGCCGTCTTCTTCCGGCCGTGGGTCTCGACCACGGCGGCCACCAGATCCGTGCCGCGCTCCAGACGGCGATGCGCCTCGCCGAGCATCGCGAACGTCTTGCCCACGCCTGGCGCGGCGCCGAGGTAGATGCGCAACTCGCCTCGCTTCGGCCGGGGGCTCCAGGAGGCGGGCTGCGAGTCGCTCTCGGACGACGTGTCCGGCGGCGGGTCGCCGCCGGACGTCACGCGCGGCGGTTGCACGGTGTCCACGTCTCTATTATTCGCAGATCGATCCACCGTGAGATCAGCTCTTGATACCGAACTTCTCGTCCAGCGCGATGTTGAGTTCGAGGACGTTGACACGCGGTTCGCCGAAGACGCCGAGTGTGCGGCCGTCGGTGTGCTCGGCGAGAAGACCCCGAATCTGGTCGGCGCTGACACCGCGGGCCTTGGCGACCCGCGCGATCTGCAGGTCGGCGTAGGCGGGGGAGATGTTCGGGTCGAGGCCGCTGGCGCTGGCGGTCACCGCGTCGGCGGGTACCACGGGTTCACCGGCCGCACCCTTGATCGGGACGATCTGCCCGGTCGTGTAGTCCTCGCCGGACTGGGCGCATTGCACCCGCACACCCTCGTACGTCGCGAGGAACGGGGTCGTGGTGGTCTGGCACGGCTCGTTGACGCTGACGACCTTGGTGGGGGCGGCGACGTTGCCGCGGGCGTCGCGCGGCCCGATCACCGACAACACCGCACCGACACCGTCGCCGGTGCAGAACGGGCGCGTGCCGTCGACGCCGTCGAGGTCGCCGGCCGCCTTGCTGCGGGTGCAGACCTGGGTCAGCAGGCTCGGCTTGTCGGGACTGTCCACGATGCTTTCCGGGCCCAGATTCGACGCGCCGGTGGCCAGCGGGTCGTATCCGTTGCCGGCCGCCGACGGGCGGCTCTGGAAGTACTGCGGCAGCGGGTTGCCCTTATCGTCGGTGAACGATTGGCCGATCAGGCTGGAGCCCAACAGCTTTCCGTTCACCTCGATGATCGAACCGTCGGCCTTGTCCTTGAGCCCGGGGATCTGAGCCACCAGCCAGATGAACAGCGGGTAGCCGACCCCGACGATGACGGTGAGGACCAGCAGCGCCCGCAGCGCCGCCCAGTGTTGACGAACGAGACTGGAGAAGTTCATGTCACATCCCTGGCAAGAATTGGACGACGAGGTCGATCAGCTTGATCCCGATGAAGGGGGCGATGATCCCGCCGAGGCCGTATATGTAGAGGTTGCGGCTCAGCAGCTTCGAGGCGCTACTGGGGGTGTACTGAACGCCCCGCAGCGACAACGGAATCAGCGCGATGATGACGAGCGCGTTGAAGATGACCGCGGACAGGATGGCCGATTGCGGGCTGTGCAGCCGCATGATGTTCAGCAGGTCCAGGCCGGGGAACAACGCGACGAACATCGCCGGGATGATCGCGAAGTACTTGGCGATGTCGTTGGCGATCGAGAAGGTGGTCAGCGCCCCGCGGGTGATCAGCAGCTGCTTGCCGATCTCGACGATCTCGATGAGCTTGGTCGGGTCGGAGTCCAAATCGACCATGTTGCCGGCCTCTTTGGCCGCCGAGGTGCCGGTGTTCATCGCCACCCCCACGTCGGCTTGGGCGAGGGCGGGCGCGTCGTTGGTGCCGTCACCGGTCATCGCGACGAGCTTGCCGCCGGCCTGCTCCTGCTTGATCAGCGCGAGCTTGTCCTCCGGGGTGGCCTCGGCGAGAAAGTCGTCCACCCCGGCTTCATCGGCGATCGCCTTGGCGGTCAAGGGGTTGTCGCCGGTGATCATCACCGTGCGGATGCCCATCTTGCGCATCTCGTCGAAGCGCTCCCGCATACCCTGCTTGACCACATCCTTGAGATGGATGACGCCCAATACTTCGGCCTTCTCGTCGACCACCTGGCCGACGACCAGCGGTGTGCCGCCGGCCGCGGAGATGCCGTCGACGATGTCGCCGAGCTGCGCCGGCACGGCACCGCCCTGGTCGCGTACCCACTGTGCGACGGTACTGGCCGCGCCCTTGCGCAGCAGGTGCCCGTTCTCGAGGTCGACGCCGGACATCCTTGTGGCGGCTGAGAATTCGACCCAGTTCGCATTGACGAGCTCGCCGGGTGTGCGGGCGCGCAGGCCGAAGTTCGACTTGGCGAACACCACGATGGAACGGCCTTCGGGAGTTTCGTCGGCCAGGCTGGACAACTGCGCCGCGTCGGCAAGTTGCCCCGGTGAGACACCCTCGAGCGGAACGAAGTCCGACGCCTGCCGGTTGCCCAGCGTGATCGTGCCGGTCTTGTCCAGCAGCAGCGTGTTGACGTCACCGGCGGCTTCGACCGCGCGGCCGGACATGGCCAGCACGTTGCGTTGCACCAGCCGGTCCATGCCTGCGATACCGATCGCCGACAGCAGCGCGCCGATGGTCGTCGGGATCAGGCACACCAGCAGTGAGACCATGACGATGCCAGAGACGCCATCGGCGGTCAGCGACAGTGATTCGGGCACACCGGGATTGTTGGCCTTGGCGAAGATCGCCAGCGGCTGCAATGTGGCCACCGCGAAGATGAAGATCAACGTCAGTGCGGCGAGCAGGATGTTCAGCGCGATCTCGTTGGGTGTCTTCTGCCGATTGGCGCCTTCGACGAGGGCGATCATCCGATCGATGAAGCTCTCGCCGGGCTTCTGGGTGATCCGAACCACGATGCGATCACTCAGCACGGTGGTTCCACCGGTGACCGCCGAGCGGTCGCCGCCGGATTCCCGGATGACCGGGGCCGATTCGCCGGTGATGGCCGACTCGTCCACCGAGGCAATGCCTTCGAGCACGTCACCGTCACCGGGTATCACCTGTCCGGCCTCGACGACGACGGTGTCGCCCTGGACCAGTAAGGATGCAGCGACAGATTCTTCCACGTCCTCGCGCCCGTGCGCACCCGGCTCCCAGCCGACGAGTCGGCGAGCCATGGTGTCGGCCTTGGTCTTTCGCAGCGACTCGGCCTGCGCTTTGCCGCGCCCCTCAGCCACCGCCTCGGCCAGGTTGGCGAACACCACGGTCAGCCACAGCCAGAAGACGATCAGCCAGCCGAACCAGTTCGGATCGACGACGGCGAGGACGGTGCTCCAGACCGCGCCGATCTCGACGATCAGCATGACCGGGTTGCGCCACAGCGTGCGCGGGTCGAGCTTGCGCAGTGCGTCGGGCAGCGACGTCAGGAGCATCCTGGGGTCGAGCAGTCCGCCCTGTACCTGTTTCTTCTTGGCGCCCGTCTCGAGACGGGCCTCGACTGCGGTCACGGTCATGGTCAGTGAATTCCTTCAGCAAGGGGCCCGAGCGCGAGCATGGGCAGGAAGGTCAGGGCCACCAGGATGAGAGTCACGCCGGCCACCATGCCGACGAACTGGGGCCGATGCGTGGGCAGCGTGCCGATCGACTCCGGGGTATGGCCCTGCCTGGCCAGGGCCCCGGCGAGGGCGAGCACCAGGATGATCGGCAGGAACCGGCCGAACACCATCGCCAAGCCCAATGCGGTGTTGTACCACTCGGTGTTGACGCTGAGGCCGGCGAACGCCGAGCCGTTGTTATTGGCCGCAGAAGTAAAGGCGTACAGCACTTCCGATAATCCGTGCGGCCCGGTGTTGAGCATGCCCGCCCGCTGCCCGGGCATGGCCATGGCGATGGCGGTACCGGTCAGCACGATCAGCGGCGTTACCAGGAAATAGCTTGCAGCCAGCTTGATTTCGCGGGGAGTGATCTTCTTGCCCAGGTACTCCGGCGTGCGTCCGACCATCAGGCCGGCGACGAAGACCGTGATGACGGCCAGGATCAGCATGCCGTACAAGCCCGATCCGGTACCGCCGGGCGCGACCTCGCCGAGCTGCATGTTGAACAGCGTCATCATGCCGCCGAGGCTGGTGTAGGAGTCGTGGAACGAATCCACCGCACCGGTGGACGTCAGCGTGGTGGCGTCGGCGAACACCGCCGAGTCGGCTATCCCGAACCGTTGCTCGACGCCTTCCATCGCCGATCCGACGGCGGTGGGGACGGTGCCGTGGCCCTGCAACTGGAACTTCAGCATCAGCGTGACGCTGATGAGCGCGAGCACAGCCATCACCGCGGCGATGGCCAATCCTTGCTTGCGACTGTCGACCATGCGTCCGAAGGTGCGCGGCAGCGAGAAGCTGATCACCAGCAGCAGGAAGATCTCGACCCAGTTGGTCCACGTGGTGGGGTTCTCGAACGGGTGCGAGGAGTTGGCGTTGTAGAACCCACCGCCGTTGGTGCCCAGCTCTTTGATGGCCTCCTGACTGGCCACCGGTCCGCCGGTGATGGTCTGCTGCGCGCCGGCCAGGGTGTTGACCACCTGATCGTGCAGATGGAAGTTCTGGATCGCGCCGCCGGTGATCAGGATGATCGCGGCCACAACCGAGATCGGCAGCAGGATCCGCAGGGCGCCACGAACGAGGTCCACCCAGAAGTTGCCCAGTTCGGTGGCGTTGCGGCGGGCGAACCCCCGCACCAGCGCGACCGCGACGGCCATGCCGACCGCGGCGGAGGCGAAGTTCTGCACCGCAAGGCCGGCCATCTGAACCAGGTGCCCTTGGGTGGATTCACCCGAGTACGCCTGCCAGTTGGTGTTGGTGACGAAGCTGACCGCGGTGTTCCACGCCAGCGCGGGCGTCATCGGGGTGCCGGGGTTGTTGAGGTGCAGCGGCAGGGTGCCCTGCACCAGCTGGAAGACGAACAGGAACAGGATGCTGACCGCCGAGAACGCCAGCACACTGCGGGCGTACGCCCCCCAGGTCTGCTCGGCCTTCGGGTCGGCGCCGATCAGTCGGTAGATGACCCGCTCGACCGCAGAGTCTTTCCTGACGGACTTCTCGTCGGAGTACACCCGGTACATGTAGTCGCCCAGCGGCACATGTACAGCGGCCAGCGCGAGGATGAGTAGGACGAGGAAGACGATCCCCGCCGATGTGGTGGTCACTAGAACCTCTCCGGAAACAGCAGTGCGGCGGCCACGAACAGGGCCAGTAGCACGGACAAGATCAAGCCGACGACGTTCTCGTAGCTCACAGTCGCTCGACCAGCTTCTGCACCAGGCCGAGCAGGGCGAAGATCGCCACTGTCAGCAGCACGAATATGAGGACACTCATGACGGCGACGCTAGAGCCCGAAAACCCCCGCCAGCACCGGCGTTGACGGTTTCTTTACGCCGGAACGGGCCGTCTTGACGAAAGTCCGGCCACCCGTTGATTCAGCGAGCCCACAGCGGCATCAGAGCGGCCCCGAGGTTTGGGCGCGCACCGTCGATGGGGGAAGGAAAGAGGTGCTGCAGTGACATTGTCGACAAGTTTTCGGTCCTGGGTCCGGGCCTGTCCACCCGTCGAGCATCCGGAGATACGGCGGATGATCTGCTGCCGGGACGCGTGCGCGCCCGCCGAGGTGTCGTTCCCGGCCGGGGCGCTGCACGACGCGCTGGTGGCGCGCTGGGTTCGTGAGCACAGCTGGGCTGTCGATGTCCGCACCGTCGCGGAGTTGCATTCGGCCATCTCGGTCGGCATCCATCCGGTGCGGATGACCGTCCACGCCGACCAGCTGGGTACCGGTGGGATTCGCCGGGCCAGTGCCGCCGGGGTGGGCGGGCTGGTGCTCAGCCGTCGCGAGCAGATCGCGACGTTGCGGGCCAGCCGCACCCACCATGTGCTGGTGCGCATGACCGACGCCGCACTGCGCGGCTCCCACAACGCGGCGGACGCGGTGATCGCTTGCCGGTCAACGATTTTGGTCGGACTGCTGTGTGAGGTCGGTGCGGCCGGCGGCTGTTCGGTCCCGGTCGGCGACACCCTCGCCGAGATGGATCGCATCCGCCGTCGGCACAATATCGTGCTGACACGACTCGTCGTCGGGCTCGGCGACGCCCTCCCGACCACCGGCAGTTCAGTAGTACGCCGTGACCTTGCCGAGGAGATCGGTGAGTCGGTCGACGACGCCTGCGCGGCGTTGCGGTTCCCACGTCCGGTCGTTGTCATGGCGGCGTGATCGGACGTGCAAACCCGTAGTCACTGGCCGCGTTCGGCGTAGCCGGCCTCGACCTGTTCTTTGAGTGGACCCCACCACCACTCGTTGGCGCGGTACCACGCGATCGTGCTCGTCAATCCCTCGGTCAGGTCGGTATGCGCCGGCGTCCAGCCGAGTTCGCTGCGCAGCGCGTTGGCGTCGATCGCATAGCGGAGGTCGTGGCCGGCGCGGTCGGGAACATGGTCGAAATCGTCGGCGTCGCGGCCCATCAGCTGCAGGATGAGGCGCAACACCGACAGGTTGTCCCGCTCGCCGTCGGCGCCGATCAGGTAGGTGGATCCGCTCACGCCGTCTTCCAGGATCCGCCATACCGCGCTGTTGTGGTCGTCGACGTGGATCCAGTCGCGCACGTTGGCGCCCGTGCCGTAGAGCTTGGGACGGCGGCCGGTCAGGACGTTGGTGATCTGGCGCGGGATGAACTTCTCGATGTGCTGGTATGGCCCATAGTTGTTGGAGCAGTTGGAGATTGTCGCGCGCAACCCGTAGGACCGCACCCACGCGCGCACCAGCAGGTCGGCCGAAGCCTTGGTCGCCGAATACGGGCTCGACGGGTTGAACGGAGTCTGCGCGGTGAACCGCTCGTCGCCGTGCAGGGGCAGATCGCCGTACACCTCGTCGGTGGAGACATGGTGCAGCCGAACCCCGTGCCGCCGAACGCCTTCCAACACCGAGAACGTGCCGACGACGTTGCTCCGGACGAACGGCGCTGGACCGGCCAGCGCGTTGTCCACATGGGTTTCGGCGGCGAAATGCACCACCGCGTCGGACTCGGCGACCAACGTGTCGACCAGCGACTCGTCGACGAGGTCGCCCTCGACCAACCGGATGTGATCGTCCACGGAGCGCAGCGACTCGCGGCTGCCTGCATAGGTGAGGGCGTCCAGGACGGTCACCGACACCTCGGGCCGTTCCCGCACGGTGCTGTGGACGAAGTTGGCGCCGATGAAACCGGCGCCGCCGGTCACCAACAGCCGCATGCCGCCACCCTAACGGGCCGGTGGAACGCTCACCCCTTCGCGGTCAGCCCCAGCGGTCCGGCCAGCTCGGTCAGTGTCGGCAGCAGCTTGTCCCAGCCGCCGAGCACCTGGATGGTCACGTGGTCGGCGCCGTTGTCGAGGTGTTCGGCCAGCCGCGCGGCGATGGCGTCGGCCGTTCCGTGGGCGACCACGGCGTCGATCAGCTTGTCGCTGGCCGGCGGTGCGACGTCGGCGTCGGTGAATCCCAGCCGCTTCCAGTTGTTCACATAGTTGCTCAGCCCCAGATAGAAGCCGACGCTGTCGCGGCCGAGTTCGCGGGCCTCGTCGGGATCGGTGGTCAACACCACCTTGTGTTCGGGTGCCAGGAACACCGTCGGGCCGACCAGATTGCGGGCCTGCCCGGTGTGTTCGGGGGTGGTCAGGTAGGGATGCGCACCGGCACTGCGTTGCGCGGCCAGCTGCAACACCTTCGGACCGAGGGCGGCGATCACCCGGCGGCTGGTCGGCACATGCTTGTCGTCGAGTTTGTCGAGATAGTTCACCAGCGCCTGGTAGGGCTTGGTGTACTCCTGGGTGTGCTCGGGGTGTCCGACGCCCACCCCGAGCAGAAACCGCCCGGGATAAGCCTTTTCGATCCGGTGATAGGACTCGGCGACCTCGTCGGCCGGGGCGTTCCAGATGTTGACGATTCCGGTGGCGACCGACAGGTTCTCGGTCTCGGCGAGGATCGGCTCGACGAACGACAGATCGGCCGCCGGCGAACCGCCGACCCACACCGCGCCGTAGCCGAGCCGCTCGATCTCGACCGCCTGCTCCGGTGTGACCGGTCCACCGGTCCACACCCCGTAGCGGCCGAGATCTGGTTTGAGCAGCGACGGATTGGTCACGAGTCCCTCTCGTTGGGGTTGGTTGAGTCCCTACGGTTGTTTGAGACCCAGCGGGCCGGCCAGCGCGGCCAGTGCATCCACCAGCTTGTCAGATGAGGTGAGTACCTGGACGGGCACGTGGTCGGCACCCGCCTCGAGATGCTGGGTCAGCCGGGCCGCGATCGCCTCGGGGGTTCCGTAGGCCACGACGGCGTCGACCAGCCGGTCGCTGCCGGGCTTGGCCACGTCGTCGTCGTTGAATCCCAACCGTTTCCAGCTGTTGAGGTAGTTCTGCAGGTTGAGGTAAATGTCGAGGGCTTGCCTGCCGACTGTGCGCGCCTGATCCGCGTCAGTGGTCAGCACCGCCTTGTGCTCGGGCGCCAGGAACGCCTCGGGTCCGATCAGCTGCCGCGCTTCGGCGGTGTGCTCCGGCGTGGTCAGGTAGGGGTGCGCACCGGCCGCCCGAGTGGCCGACAGCTTGAGTACCTGCGGGCCGAGCGCGGCGACCACGCGCCGATTCTTCGGAACCCCGTACTCGTCGAGTTTGTCGAGGTAGCCGCGCAGCGCGTCGATCGGCTTCTGGTATTGCTGATGCGCCTCGGGATGTCCGACGCCGATGCCGAGGATGAACCGGCCGGGGTAGGCCTTCTCGATGCGGTGGAACGACTCGGCCACCGGGCCGGCCGCGGCGGTCCAGATGTTGACGATGCCGGTGGCCACCTTCAGCGTGGTGGTGTTCTCCAGAATCGGCTCCACCCAATCCAATTCGGCAGGAGGCGAACCGCCCACCCACACCGCGCCATAACCGAGGGCCTCGATCTCTTTGGCCTGCTGCGGGGTGACCCCGCGACCGAACGACCCGAACTTGCCCAGATCCGGCTTGTCTGTCATCGATCTTTCCCTTCGGTCAGCTCAGCCCGAGCGGGCCGGCGAGATCGGCCAAGGTGGGTACGACCTTGGCCTGCGACGTGAGCAGTTGGATCGGGACGTGGTCGGCGCCGGCCTCGAGGTGCTCGGTGAGCCGCGCCGCGATCGTGTCGGGTGTTCCATGCACGATCAGGGCGTCCACGAGCCGGTCGCTGCCGGGGCGGGTGATGTCGTCATCGGTGAAGCCCAGCCGCTTCCAGTTGTTGAGGTAGTTGCTCAGCCCGAGATACATCTCCAGGGTCTTACGGCCGACGGCGCGGGCGTGCTCGACATCGGTGGTGGGGACGACGGGTACCGCGGGCGCCAGGAACGCGTCGGGACCGATGAGTTCGCGCGCTTGCGCGGTGTGCTCGGGCGTGACGAGGACAGGGTGGGCGCCGGCGCTGCGCCGTGCCGACAGCTTCAGGACCTGCGGTCCGAGCGCGGCCAGAACGCGGTTGTCGCGTGGTACGCCGTGTTCGTCCAGCACGTCGAGGTAGGCGTTGAGCGCGGTGATCGGCTTGGTGAACTCGGCGTCCGCCTCGGGATGGCCGACACCCAGGCCCAGCAGGAAGCGGCCAGGGTGCGCGTTCTCGATGCGATGGAACGAGGCGGCGACCGCCTCGGGTTTGGCGGTCCAGATGTTGACGATGCCGGTGGCCAGTTTCAGGGTGCGGGTCTGCTCGAGAGTTCGGTCCACCCAGTCGAGCTCGGCGGGGGGCGAGCCCGCCACCCACACCGCGCCGTAACCGAGCGCCTCGATTGCCGAGGCGTCCTCAGGCGTGATGCCCATGCCGAAGGACGCGAACTTACCGAGATCGGGCTTGGCGCTCATGGCGGCTATAACCCGGGCCCGAGTGTGAGCTATTCCGCTGCGGTGGAAAGTTCACCCGGGGTTACCGCGACGGGCGCGGACGCCACCAGCGGCAGCAGGATGATGAAGCGGGTGTTGCCCGGTTCGGATTCGACCCGGATATCGCCCTGATGCTTCTCGACGATGATCCGGCGGGCCAGATCCAGGCCCAGCCCGTCGCCCTCACCGAAGGGCTTGGTGGTGAAGAACGCGGTGAAGATCCGGTCGATGATCTCTTCCGGGATGCCGGGGCCGTCGTCGCAGATCTCCACCCGGATCCGGTCGTCGCCCTGGCGGGCGGTCCGGATCGTCAGGGTGCCGCGGCCCTTCATCGCCTGGATGGCGTTGTTGATGATGACGTCCCATACTTCGTTCAAACCGCCTGGGTAACAAGCGATTTCGGGAATCGACTTGTCCCATTCCTTGACCAGTTTGATGGGTTTGTCGGCGCCGACCTTGTCGCCGAACAGCGTCTTGAGCGTGCTGTGCAGCAGCTCGTGGACGTTGGCGACCTGGTATTCGGCCCGGTCCATCTGGGAGTACTTCTTGGCCCCGGCGAGCAGACCCGAGATGCGTTCGCTGGCGTCGGCGATCTCGTTCATCCGCAGCTCGGTGTCGATCGTGTACTTCAGCCAGCCGATCGCGCTCTGCAGCGTCGCCGAACAGTCCACCGAGTCGATCGAGGCCTCGATGCGTTCCAGCCAGTCCACATCGAGACCGGCTTCGACGAACGTGGGGGCGTAATCCCACGCGCTGGCGATGCCGTGGTCCTCGAGCCAATCGCCGACTTGGTCTTCGCGGTCGGAGGTCTCGAGCGCGGACAGTTCCTGAACCTTGGACTTGGCGACCTGTTCGGCCACCTCGTCCTGGATCCGGACCAGCACCCGCAGCGCCTCGGGACTGAATTGCCCGTCGGCGAGCATCGACAGCTTGTAGCGCATCTTGCCGACGCCTTCACGAAGGTCGGCCACGGCGCGCGCGGTGGCTGCCGCCGGGTTGTTCAGCTGGTGGGTCAACCCGGCCGTGATGGTGCCCAGCGCCAGCAGCTTCTGCCGCTGGCCGAGGATCTGGCTCTGCCGCCGCCCGCCGACCATGTGGCCCTCGAGCAGATGCACGGCCATCGGGAACTCCGACTTCATGAACTGCGCGAAGGCTTCGGCGTCGAGCACGAAGAACCGCGACGGCTTCGTGACGCGCACCGAGGCCTGATAGACCTGCTCCTCATTGGGGATGTAGGCCGACCACGCCCCGCAGTACACGCCGCGCTGCGAGGTGCGGGTGGTTTCCACGTCCACACCGCCGGAGCGTTTCGACATCACCAACTCGCCGTCGAGCAGGACGTAGAAGCAGGTGGCCGGTTCGCCTTCGACGACCACCGGGCCGGTTTCGAACGTCGCGATATGCCCGTTGTCGCACAACGTCTGGAGCTGTTCGGTCGACAGCTTTTCGAACAGGAACAGCGTCCTGAGTTCGTCGGGCATGCAGTTCTGGCCCATGTCGTTACGCCCTTTCTAGGCCTCCGCCAAATACCGGTGCACCAGCATCACCGCCATCGACCCTTCGCCGACGGCGGCCGCCACCCGTTTTGCGGACTCGGAGCGCACGTCTCCTGCAACAAACACACCGGGCACACTTGTTTCCAGGTGGTGCGGCGGGCGGTCCAGAGTCCACCCGGCCACGTTCAGCAGGTCGGGACCGGCGAGGACGAAACCGTGGTCGTCGACGGCGACGACCTCCTTGAGCCAGTCGGTGCGGGGCTCGGCGCCGATGAAGCAGCACATCCGGCTGGCCTCGACGGTTTCGCGCTGGCCGGTCTGCCGGTTCTCCAGGATCAGGCCGGTCAGGTGGTCGTCCTCGCCGAGGGTGTCCACCACTTCGGTGCACGTGCGGACCGAGATCGTCGGGTTCTTCTCGATCTGCTGGATCAGGTAATGCGACATCGACGCCTCGAGCGACGGTCCGCGCACCAGCATGGTGACCGAGCGGGCCTCGCGGGACATGTACATGGCCGCCTGCCCGGCCGAGTTGGCGCCGCCCACGATGTAGACATCCTCGCCGCGGCACTCCGAGGCGTCGGACACCGAGGCGCCGTAGTAGACGCCCCGTCCGACGTAGTTGCATGCGGGATCGTCGGGGTTGTCCCAACAGCCGGTGACCTGCAGCTGGCGGTACGCCACACCGGTGGCCAGGATGACGGCGCGGGCGGCGATCGTGCTGCCGTCCTCGAACTCGATGGTGCGTGCGGTGCCCGCCTCACCGGCGGAGAGCTTGATCGCCTTGCGGGTGGTGATCACCTCGGCGCCGAAGCGCTCGGCCTGCCTGCGGGCCGACGTGGTGAGTTCGGCGCCGGAGACGCCGGTGGGGAAGCCGAGGTAGTTCTCGATGCGGGAGCTGCGGCCGGCCTGACCACCGGTGGTGGTCTCCTCGATCAGCACGGTCTTGAGGCCTTCGGAGGCGCCATAAACCGCGGCCGCCAGCCCGGCCGGGCCGCCGCCGATGACCGCCAGGTCGTACATCTCCAGCGACGGGCTGGTGGACAGTCCCAGCATCGCGGCCAGCTCGGCATCGGTCGGGTCGACCAGGATCTGACCCTGTTCGCTGATCACCACCGGCAGCTGGAACTCGTCAAGGCCGCCCGCGTCCAGCAGCTGCTTGCCCTTGGGCTCGTCGGCGTTGAACGCCCGGAACGAGTGCAGGTTGCGGGCCAGGAACTGGCGCACCTCCCACGAACGTTCGCTCCAGCGGTGCCCGATCACCTTGGTGTGCGGGATGGCCCGGTCGCCGGTGGCGTGCCAGGCCTCCAGCAGCGCGTCGATCACCGGGTAGAGCTTCTCCTCCGGCGGATCCCAGGGCTTGAGCAGGTAGTGGTCGAGGTCGACGACGTTGATCGCGTCGATCGCGGCGTGGGTGTCGGCGTAGGCCGTCAGCAGAACGCGGCGGGCCATCGGGTAGACGTCCATCGCCTCTTCGAGGAACTGGATGCCGCTCATCTGCGGCATCCGGTAGTCGGCGACGAACACCGCGACGGTTTCGCCGCGCAGCTTCAGTTCGTTGATCGTTTCCAGCGCGTCGAGCCCGGATTCGGCGCGGACGATCCGATACCGCTCGCCGTAGTGACGGCGGAGGTCACGTGCCACGGCACGTGAGACGGCGGGGTCGTCGTCCACAGTGAGGATCACGGGTTTGCGGGGCTGGGGGGCGGGTCCAGTCATCACCGTCAAGTATGCGCTTGTTGTCCAGTGCTTATTAGGGTGGGCTTTGCGGGCCCGCGGTTGCCGCCGCGTCGCGTTCGCCGGCAGATGAAGCGGAGGTCAGCGCCGCTTCGGCGCGTTTTGGAGTACCGCGCCCGAGCGGGTATCGTTGACCAACGGTGCGGATTCCGCGCCGACTCTTGCGTGCCCTGTCTGAGGAAATCCCGGAATTTCCCGCTCCCGGCTCACGTTTTGCAGTCGGGGCGAATGCTGCCCCAAACCGAGAAAGCAGGATCGAAGAGGACATGGCCAAGAAAGACGGTGCCATCGAGGTCGAGGGCCGCGTGGTCGAGCCCCTGCCCAACGCGATGTTTCGCATTGAGCTGGAGAACGGACACAAGGTACTCGCTCACATCAGCGGCAAGATGCGGCAGCACTACATCCGCATCCTTCCCGAGGACCGGGTGGTGGTGGAGTTGTCTCCCTACGACCTGACCCGCGGGCGCATTGTGTACCGGTACAAGTAAGCCCGACCCGATCGCCAGCATTCAAGACAACCGACGAGAACTAGAAGGATCGAACAGCCGTGAAGGTGAACCCGAGCGTCAAGCCGATCTGCGACAAGTGCAGGGTGATCCGCCGGCATGGGCGGGTCATGGTGATCTGCTCTGATCCGCGCCACAAGCAGCGGCAGGGCTAACACCCGGCGCGAGCACTACCCACAACTGAATGCAGACCTCCCAGTACCACTGAGGGCCCGGCGCGTCAGCGCCACAAAGACGAATCAGCGCCCTCATCACGTCCGGCACGGAGGCCGGACCCCGAAAGACGGGGAACGGACTGGGATCAGACCTCCGCAAAGAGAAGGAATCACTGCCTGATGGCACGTCTCATGGGCGTAGATCTCCCGCGCGACAAGCGCATGGAGATCGCGCTGACCTATATCTACGGCATCGGCCGTACCCGTAGCCAGGAAATCCTGGACGGCACCGGCATCGACCGGGACCTGCGCACCAAGGACCTCACCGACGATCAGGTGACCCAGCTGCGCGACTACATCGAAGGCAACCTCAAGGTTGAGGGTGACCTGCGCCGCGAGGTTCAGGCCGACATTCGCCGCAAGATCGAGATCGGCTGCTACCAGGGCCTGCGGCACCGCCGTGGCCTGCCGGTGCGTGGCCAGCGAACCAAGACCAATGCGCGCACCCGCAAGGGCCCCAAGCGCACCATCGCCGGCAAGAAGAAGGCCAGGTAACCCCGGATGGCACAGGCAAAGAAGGGCACCGGCGCCAAGAAGGGTCAGAAGACCCGTCGCAGGGAAAAGAAGAACATCCCGCACGGCGCCGCTCACATCAAGAGCACGTTCAACAACACGATCGTCTCGATCACCGATCCCCAGGGCAACGTCATCGCCTGGGCATCGTCGGGTCACGTCGGCTTCAAGGGGTCGCGTAAGTCGACTCCGTTCGCCGCGCAGCTCGCCGCCGAGAACGCTGCCCGCAAGGCGCAGGAGCACGGCGTGAAGAAGGTCGACGTATTCGTGAAGGGCCCGGGTTCGGGCCGCGAAACGGCGATCCGCTCGCTGCAGGCCGCCGGCCTCGAGGTCGGCGCCATTTCCGACGTCACTCCGCAGCCGCACAACGGCTGCCGTCCGCCCAAGCGGCGCCGGGTCTAGGGAGGATCTGAACAATGGCTCGTTATACCGGACCCGCTACCCGCAAGTCGCGCCGCCTCGGCGTCGACCTGGTCGGTGGTGATCAGTCGTTCGAGAAGCGCCCCTACCCGCCCGGCCAGCACGGCCGCGCGCGGATCAAGGAGAGCGAATACCGTCAGCAGCTGCAGGAGAAGCAGAAGGCTCGCTTCACCTACGGCGTGATGGAGAAGCAGTTCCGCAAGTACTACGAAGAGGCCAACCGGTCCACCGGCAAGACCGGTGAGAACCTGCTCCAGATCCTGGAGACCCGGTTGGACAACGTCGTGTACCGGGCGGGCCTGGCCCGTACCCGCCGGATGGCTCGCCAGCTGGTAAGCCACGGCCACTTCACGGTCAATGGTGTCAAGGTGAACATCCCGAGCTACCGGGTGTCGCAGTACGACATCATCGACATCAAGGACAAGTCGCTGAACACCTTCCCGTTCGAGCTGTCCCGGCAGACCGCCGGTGAGCGCCCGATCCCGTCCTGGCTGCAGGTCGTGGGGGAGCGTCAGCGAATCCTCGTCCACCAGTTGCCGACTCGTGAGCAGATCCAGGTTCCGCTCGCCGAGCAGCTGATCGTCGAGTTCTACTCGAAGTAAAGAAGACGTCCGCGGGGCAACCGTTCCGCGGATCACTTAACGGCATCAAATAGCGGTTGCCGAGAAGGAGATAGAAAAAGCCATGCTGATTTCTCAGCGCCCCACACTGAGCGAAGAGGTTATCGCCGAGAACCGGTCGCAGTTCGTCATCGAACCGCTGGAGCCGGGATTCGGTTACACCCTTGGCAATTCGCTGCGGCGTACGCTGCTGTCGTCGATCCCCGGCGCGGCCGTCACGAGCATCCGCATCGACGGTGTGCTGCACGAGTTCACCACCGTGCCCGGGGTGAAGGAAGACGTCACCGACATCATCCTGAACCTCAAGGGACTCGTCGTCTCCTCCGAGGAGGACGAGCCGGTCACCATGTATCTGCGCAAGCAGGGCCCGGGTGAGGTCACCGCCGGTGACATCGTCCCGCCGGCCGGCGTGACCGTGCACAACCCGGACATGCACATCGCGACCCTCAACGACAAGGGCAAGCTCGAGGTCGAGCTGGTTGTCGAGCGCGGCCGCGGCTATGTGCCTGCCGTGCAGAACAAGGCCTCGGGCGCCGAAATCGGCCGTATCCCGGTCGATTCCATCTACTCGCCGGTGCTGAAGGTCACCTACAAGGTGGAGGCCACCCGCGTCGAGCAGCGCACCGACTTCGACAAGCTGATCCTCGATGTCGAGACCAAGAACTCGATCAGCCCGCGTGACGCCCTGGCGTCGGCCGGCAAGACCCTGGTCGAATTGTTCGGTCTGGCACGGGAACTCAACGTCGAGGCCGAAGGCATCGAGATCGGCCCGTCGCCTGCCGAGGCCGATCACATCGCGGCGTTCGCGCTGCCGATCGACGATCTGGACCTGACCGTCCGGTCGTACAACTGCCTCAAGCGCGAAGGTGTGCACACTGTCGGCGAGCTGGTCGCTCGCACGGAGTCCGATCTACTGGACATCCGTAACTTCGGCCAGAAGTCGATCGACGAGGTCAAGATCAAGCTGCACCAGCTGGGTCTGTCGCTCAAGGACAGCCCGGCCAGCTTCGATCCGTCGGAGGTCGCCGGCTACGACGTCGCCACCGGCACCTGGAACAGCGATGCGGGTTACGACCTGGATGCCGAGCAGGACTACACCGAAACCGAAGAGCTCTAAGTACACATCAGTCCCGGTCCTACCTGATACGGGGACCGGCCCCATTTAGGAGAAGTCGCAATGCCCAAGCCCACCAAGGGTCCTCGCCTCGGCGGGTCGTCCTCGCACCAGAAGGCGATTCTGGCCAACCTGGCCACGTCGCTGTTCGAGCACGGCCGCATCAAGACCACCGAGCCCAAGGCGCGGGCGTTGCGGCCCTACGCGGAGAAGCTCATCACCCATGCCAAGAAGGGTGCGCTGCACAACCGGCGTGAGGTGATGAAGAAGATCCGCGACAAGGACGTGGTGCACGCCCTGTTCGCCGAGATCGCGCCGTTCTTCGCCGACCGCAACGGCGGCTACACCCGCATCATCAAGGTCGAGCCGCGCAAGGGCGACAACGCCCCGATGGCGGTCATCGAACTGGTGCGGGAGAAGACGGTGACCTCCGAAGCCAACCGGGCCCGCAAGAGCTCGGCCGCCAAGGCTGCGCCGGTGGCTGCCGCTGCCGCGGTGGAGCCCGACGAGGCCGTGGGCCCGGAGGCCGAAGAGTCGATCGAAGCCGTCGAGGCTGAAGATGCCGGCATCGCCGACGCGCAGACCGCCGAGGCTGCCCAGGAGAAGGCCGAAGAATCCGCCGAGGATTCGGACGCTGACAAGTCCTGACGCTGTGAGCACGAACGAGCCCGTCACCGACAGCGGTGGCGGGCTCGTTCGTCTGCGGCTCGACATCGCCTACGACGGAACCGATTTCACGGGTTGGGCGGCGCAGGAAGGCCACCGCACGGTTGCGGGTGTTCTCGAGGACGCTCTCTCGACGGTCTTCCGGGAGCCGGTCCGGGTCTTCGGGGCCGGCCGCACCGACACCGGAGTACACGCCACCGGCCAGGTGGCCCATCTCGACGTCCCGGCCGACGCCCTGGCTCACGCGTATCCGCGCCACGCCCGGCCCGGCGAGCCGGAGTTCCTGCCGCTGGTCCGCCGGCTGGCCCGCTTCCTGCCTCAGGATGTTCGGGCACGTGACATCACCCGCGCCCCAGCCGGATTCGATGCCCGCTTCTCGGCGCTGCGTCGGCACTACGAATACCGGCTGTCGCTGGCGCCCTACGGTGTCGAACCGCAGTCCGCGCGGTACGTGACACCGTGGCCGAAGCCGTTGGACGTCGACGCCATGAATTCGGCGTCCCGGCATCTGGTGGGGTTGCACGATTTCGCCGCTTTCTGTCGCCACCGGCCCGGTGCGACGACCATCCGCGACCTGCAGCGCCTGGACTGGGTACGCGACGGCGATGCCGTGACGGCCCACGTCACCGCTGACGCGTTCTGCTGGTCGATGGTGCGATCACTGGTCGGTGCACTCCTCGCGGTCGGGCAGGGGCGGCGCGAACCATCCTGGTGCGCAACGCTGTTGACAGCGGACGCGCGTTCCAGCGACTTCGCCGCGGCGCCGGCTCGGGGCCTGACGCTGGCCGGGGTGGACTACCCGCCGGATGACGAGCTCGCCGCGCGCATCATGATCACCCGCGACCTGCGGACGCTGGACAAGCCCTAGAGTTTGCCCGCCACGAAATCGGCGGCCTGGTCGATCATTCCGGCCTTCTGGTAGGCGGCGGCGAGGTGGTCGGGCCAGTTGGCTTCCCAGGTGTCCGGGTCGGCGGGATTGCAGATCGGATCGGCGCCGTGGCACAGCTCGATGGTCCGGTCCCGATACTCGGGGCTGAAATTTGTGATGGGACCCAACCATTGGGTGCCGTTGCCGAACAAGGCGACTGCCGCGATGTGGCTTCCGGCGTCCGGGGGCAGAAGAGTCTTGAAGCCCAGAATGGGGATCGGAACTGCCAGCACCATGTCGGTGGCCGCCGCGCCCAGCGAGTACCCGCCAAGGACCAGCCGCGTATTCGGGCAATTGTTGATGTTGTAGATGATGCGCTGGCTGATGTCGTTGGCGCCGACGTCGACCTGGTTGTCGGCCGGGTACTTCACCGCGTACAGGCCGACGTTGCGGTGGACGCGCGAGCGTAGTGCGCTGACGAACTGGTTGCCGATGATTCCCGCGCCGGGGGATTCGAGGCGGCCCCGCGCGAAGATCACCTCCACGTCGGGGCAGCCCGCAGCGGAAGCCTGCGGCGCCGCCACCACGCCACCCCCGGGCAGTGGAGTCGGGCCGAGCACCATCGCCGCGGCCGCGATGACCACCGTCACCGCACGGGTCACTGTGCCCCGAATGCGCACGGGTCAGAGCCTGTCTGCGGTGAATTGGGCGGCCTGGTCAACCAGACCCGAGCCGATGTAGGCGTCCTGCAGGTGCGAGTTCCAGTTGTCGGCGAGGGTGCTCGGATCGATGCCGTTGCAGATCGGGTCGTCCACGTTGCACTGATCGATGGTCTTGGGGCCGTAGACCGGACTGTTGGCCGCCGACACCGGCCCGAAGATGCTGCGGGTGCCATTGCCGAACAACACCACCGCCGCGACGTGATCGGCGACGGAGGCGGGCAGCGGTGAGTTGAAGCCGAATTGCGCCGTGTTCGAACCGACTACGACGTCGACCACCGCGGCACCCAGCGAGTAGCCGCCCGGCACCTGGCGGGTGTTGGGGCAGTTGGTCGCCATGTACTGCATGTGCCGGCTCAGATCGTTCGCGCCCGGCACGATGTCCCAGTCGGCGATGTAATTGACCCCGTACACCCCGACGCTCTTCGGGGTTTTACCGCGCAGCGAATCGACGAACGCCTGGCCGATGCGGCCGATGCCCGGCGGCTCGAAGCGTCCGCGCGCGAACATCACCTCCGCGTCGGGGCAGTCCGCGGCGGACGCCACCGCCGTCGGCAACAGTGATGCGGCGACGGACATCACCGCCGCCGCCGCGCTCAGAACCGTTTTCGCGCGCATGCCAGCAATGGTAGACGAGCCTGGGAGAATGCTGGCAGCAAATAAATTTGCGCGGCTACAACAGCCCGGCGAGGAAGCCGGCGGCCTGCGCCGGCGCCGGACCCTGCTCGTAATCGGTGTGTGCGAACGGATTGCGTCCCCGCGAGCAGATCGGGTCGCCGTCGTTGCACAAGTCGACGCCCTTACCGGCGAACGGCCCACCGGCCGAGGTGATGGGGATGCTGAATTTGGTGGACGGATTGCCGAAGACCGCCAGCCCGGCGACGCGGTTGGCCAGGTTGCCCGGCAGCGGTGGCGCCGAGCCGATGTCACCGACCTTGTTGCCCAGCGGCGGAATGCCGACCAACATGTCCACCACCGCGGCGCCCTGCGAGTAGCCGCCCAGGACGAATTTGGTCGCCGGGCAGGCCGCGGCCATGGTGGCGATGTGGTTGGTCGCGTCCGTGGCGCCGTCAGCGGCCCCCAGGAAGTCGTAGGTCGCCGGGTAGTTCACCGCATAGGCGCCAACCGAACGTCCACCGAGTTGGCCCTGCAGATTGTCGACGAGGGCTTGTCCGACGCGGCCGATGCCGGCCGGCTCGCTGGTCCCGCGGGCGAAGACCACTTCGACGTCCGGGCACGGCTCGGCCTGGGCTGCCGGGGCGACGACGATCGGCGGCAGGATCGCCAGCGCCGCGATCGAGGCAACACCGAGTTTGCGGCGTGGTGTCAGGGTCGGCCTGGCCATGCTGATGAGAACCCCTTCGTCGCGAGCATTCGGCTAATAGTCACACACCCGGCTGGGAGGCCCAAACCGTTTGTGATCTAGAGCAGACCGGCGACGAACGAGGCGGCCTGAGCCGCCGACCCGTCGCTGTTGTAGATGCGGTGGGCCTGGACGTCGTCGCCACTGCTGCAAATCGGGTCACCGGCGTTGCACAGGTCGATGGCCCGGCCGCCGTAGACGGCGCTGCTGGTCAGGGGCAGGCCGACTCGTGTGGTGGGGTTGCCGAAGACGGCCAGCGCGGCGACGTGTTCCGGCACGTTCGGCGGCAACGGGTTGTTGAAGCCGACCGCCGGGAAGGGGACCGAGGTGATGATGTCGATGATCGCCGCGCCCTGCGAATACCCGCCGAGCACCAACCGTGTATTCGGGCAGTCGTTGACCACACCCTGGATGAACGCACTCGCGTCGTTGGCGCCGTCGGCGGCCGCCAGGAAGTCGTAACTGGCGGGATAGTTCACGGCGTAGACGCCCATCGAGCGGTTGCCGATCTTGGGTCGCAGCGCGTTGACGAATGCCTGCCCGACCCGGCCGATGCCCGGCGGCTCGTCGGTGCCGCGGGCGAACACCACCTGCACGTCATTGCACGCGGCCGCCGCTGTCGGCACGGTGGCCGGGCTGACCAGCGCGAACATCGCGGTGAGGACGGCAGCGGCGGCGGCCAGGAGGAAACGCTTCGGCGCAGCGGTTGATGTCACATCTGGATGTTACAGATGAGAGCGGAGTTTCATTCCCGACGTTTGCTTGCGCGCCGCGGAAATCAGCTCCGCGCGGCGACTTCCTCGATCGGTCCCGCATCGGGCCACGTCGCTGCGGTGACAGCGGCGCTGCGGTCGCCCTGGCGGGCCAGAGCCAGGCCCAGCAGCACCACCACACCGCCGACGGCCTGCACTGCGGTCACGGCCTCACCCAGCAACACCCACGCCGACAGCACGGCGAACAGCACCTCGCCGAGGCCGACCAGAGAGGCGAAACTCGGGCGCAACCGCGCAACTCCACTGATGCCCAGCGTGTAGGCGATCGCGGTGGCCACCACGGCCAGCATCACCACCGGAACCCACCAGGGCACCGTCAGTCCGGCGACGACCGCGTGGTTCGCGGTGAAGATCAGCGGCATCACGCCGGTCAGGCCGAGCAGCACCACAGCGATCGTGCCGACCACAAGCCCGCCGGCGGCCAGGGTGATCGAGTTCAATCCGCTGCCGTCGGCGCTGACCTCATCGGACATCATGAAGTAGCAGGCTGCGCAGATCGCCGCACCCAAACCCCACAGAACGCCGGCCGTGTTGATGTGTGAACCTTCGAAGACGTTGAGTACCAACATGATTCCGGCCACGGCGAGTGCCACTCCGGCCAGCGTCATGGCGCGGGGGCGGCGCCGGGTGGTTCCCCAGATCCAGCCGACGACGAGGATGGGCGCGGTGTATTCGAGCAGCAGCGCCACGCCGACCGACAGATGGGAGACGGCGTTGTAGTAGCAGAGTTGGGCCCCGGCGATCGGGACGAGCCCGTAGGCCACCACGACGCGGGCGTGTGCGCGGGCCTCGCGGACCCAGCCGGGCTTGACGATGGTGGCGAAGATCGCCATCACCAGCGCACCGCCGGCGAGCCGGGCGGTGACCGCGGCGGTCGGCGACCAGCCGGCGCCCATCAGCGATTTGGCGAAGGGGCCGGACATGCCGAACGTGAATGCCGATCCGATGGCGAACATCAGCCCAAGCCGGAAGTGGTCGTGGGTACGGACCAGCGTCGACATGAGGCACTCCCGGATGTAATGAGTAAAATAGATATTGGTCATGACACTACGTCCGGAGGAAGTCATGAGTCAAATGCTTTTCAGTCATGACACTGAGCTCACGTTGCGTGCTGCCTGTGCGCTGATCAACAGCGACCGCGTCGACGGTGAGCAACTGGGCGACCAGCCCGCCCTCGACCACTATTTGGACAGCCACGGCTGGACCGGACGGCGCGATCGCGACGACGCCGAGGTCTCGGCGGTCCACACGTTGCGGAACCGGCTGGGCCGGATCTGGGCGGCAGCCGCCGACGAGGAACGCGCGGTCGGTCAGATCAATGCGTTGCTGTCCGACACCCGCGCCTCCCCGTGGCTGACCCGTCACCCGGAGATGCCGGAGTGGCACCTGCACCTGGCGTCCATCCACGATCCGCTGGCCCAGCGGATGGGTGCCGAGATGGCGATGTCGCTGGCCGACCTGGTGCGTGCCGGTGAACTGCGCAGGCTCAAGATCTGTGCGGCCCCGGACTGCGATGCGGTGTTGATCGACCTGTCCCGCAACCGCTCCCGGATGTTCTGCGACACCGGCAACTGCGGCAATCGTCAGCACGTCGCCGCCTACCGGGAGCGTCGCTCGAAAGAGGGGGCTGTTGATGAGTGACACCGCCGCCTAAGCGGGTGTTCTAGCGTCACGCAGATGGCCGGCCCCCCACGTCGAGTTCAGCTGAGTGCACAGCGATTCCTCCTGCGCCGCTTGGAGTATGCGGTCCTGGCGCGGCAGATGCCGGCCTGGCACGACCCCCTTCGCGCCCGCAAGCTCTCGCTCCTGGTCGGCTGCGGAGTGGCGGGGGTTGCTCTGGTCCTCGACACGATCCTGGGGTCGACGGGCCGCGGTGTCATCCCCGGCGATGCGACGGTGGTGATGGTGCGAGAGTCCGGCGCCCTGTTCGTCAGGATCGACGACCGTCTCCGCCCGGTGGCGAACCTGACGTCGGCCCGCTTGATTCTGGGTACACCGGCCACACCGCGACTGGTCGACGACGCCGCACTCGGCGATACGGCTACCGGTCCGATCCTGGGGATCCCCGGCGCGCCTGCGTCGTTCGGGCGCGTAATGGCGCCCCGCGACGTGAGATGGGCGGTGTGCGACGACGTCGAGGGCAAGACCACCGCCGTCGTCGGCGACGACGCCATACCGCCCGACCTGGACCGGCGCACCGCCGTCCTCGCCACAGTGGCGCACGGTGACGGATCGGCCTACCTGCTGTACGACGGCACGCGCGCCATGCTCGATCCCGGCGACCCGGCCACCGCGCGCGCCTTGCGGATCAACGAGGCGGCGCTGCGCACGGTGTCCTCGACCGTGCTCAACACGATCCCCGAAGTACCGGCGATCAGTGCACCCCGGATCGCCGGAATGGGACAACCGTCCGGGGTGACCGGAATCGCGGTCGGAACCGTCCTGCGCGTCGCGCGGACCGAATCACCCGAGTACTACGTCGCGCTGCCGGGTGGCCTTCAGCGCATCGGCCGGCTGGCCGCCGAACTCATCCGGTTCAGCGACCCGGCCGCGCGGGCCCAGATCACCGAGGTGCCGCCGGAGCTGATCGCGCGCAGCCCGCTCGTCGACACCCTGCCGGTCGGTGGGTATCCCGATGAGCCGCCCGCACTGCTCGGTGCCGGCGACGACGTCTGTGCGACATGGATATCCGGACACAGTGGTGTCGCCGTCACAGCACACCCCGGCGATCGTCCCGGCACGGTCGACCTGGCCGGATCCGACGGGGACGGACCCGCCGTCGACAGGGTGCGGATGATCCCCGGCGCCAGCGTGGATGTCACCGGTGGGCCGGGAACAGGACGCTACCTCGTCACGAGCGCGGGAGTGCGCTTCCCCGTCGATGATTCGGCGACAGCCGCCCTCGGGCTCAGTGGCGTTCCTGCCACTGCGCCATGGTCGATCGTCGGCGTGCTTCCCGCCGGTCCGCACTTGGGCCGGGACGCCGCCCTAGTCGGCCGGGACGTCCTCGGTGCGGCGCCGTAGCCGCACCGACGCCGCCACCACGCCGGCCACACACAGCGCCGCCGCACTTCCCGCGACCGCGTAGCGGTGGCTGATCTCGGGCTGCGTCGGTGGTGGCGCCGAAAGCGTTGTCTGGTGCGCCAGCGGCTCGCTGGTGTGATCGCTGAGCGCAGCCAGAGGATCGATGACACCGTTGCCCACCGCGGCGTTCCACCCTTGCGCAGGATGATGCGCGGTGCCTTCGATGCGCGCCATCACCTGGCGGGCCGAGAGCCGCGGAAAGCGGGACCGAACCAGAGCCACCACGCCGGAGACCACTGGCGCGGCGTAGCTCGTGCCCGACATCGACGCCTGTCCCGCCGGCGTCGGTAGGGCGTTGATGACGCCGTCGCCGTCGGGATCCAGCGACACGACATTCTCGCCGGGGGCCGCGACGTCGACCCACGGGCCGTTGAGGCTGAATTCCGATGGCGCGCCGTCGGAGCCCACCGAGCCGACTGTCAGGACATAGTCGTCGTACCACGCCGGGCTCGCGATCACACTGGGCTGTGCCGTGGTGTTCTGGCCGGGGCACTGGCCGTCGCCGCCGACATTTCCCGCAGCGACCACCACCACGGAATCCTTGACATCGACCGCGTACGACAGTGCCGCCCCCAGCGCACGGTCGTCCAGACTCGACTCGGCGCAGGCCACCGACGAGATGTTGATCACCGACGCACCCATGTCCGCGGCCGTCCGCACCGCCATGGCCAGCGTGCTCACATCGCCGAAGCCGTGCTCACCGGGATCAGCCAATGGCCCGAAATTGTTGCTGGACTGCCGAATTCCTATCAGGGTGACCTCCGGGGCGATCCCGGAGAACCCCGTCCCATCAGTCTGATCTGGGGCAGCCGCGATGATGCCCGCGACGACGGTCCCATGTCCGTCGCAGTCCTGTCTGCCGTCGCCGGTCGACACGTAGTCGCCGCCTGCGACGACATCGGGCAACCGGCGATGCGCGGCGATCCCGGTGTCGATCACCGCGACGCGCTGACCTGCTCCCCGCGTGAGCCGCCACATCGCCGCCACGTCGACACCGGCGAACTGCGGCGCCGGTACGCCGGACTCGGCGGGAAGCGGCACGGTGCAGGGCCGGCGTTGTTCGGTCGGCTGGGGTGGGGCAGCGGGAGCCGCCGTCGGCAGCAGTGAATTGTCGATTGGCGGCGGGATCACCGCGAACGCGAGTGGCGCACAGTGCATCACCGTGAGAAGCGCCGCCGTGACGGCGTATGCGATCCGCGCGGTGAGCCTCACCAGGCCGAACCGATCTGAGCGAGCCCGCTGAACATGCCTGCTGCCGCGCACGCGCCGGGTACGACCGCGGCGCCGAGCATCAGCTCCACGGTCGAGACCACCCGGCGCACCGCCGGGGCGATGGGGACCGGTCCGCGGTGCGTGACCCATACCGCCCCGGCGGCGATGAGCGCACAGACCCCGCACAGCCAGGGGATGCTCTGCGGTGCGGCGACGGCGCACAGGACGCCGAGCGCGGTCACGGTGATTGCGGACGAAATGCTGTGCGCGACAATCCGGCATCGGGTGTGCTCTCGGACGGTTCGGAGAATCAGCAGCGCGGCAATGATCGCGAGGAAGATCGCCGCGAGAAGGGGATGCGAGGTGGTCATGACCGTGACCGCCGCGCCGAGAGCCGTCGCAGCTGCTGCCGTCGCCGCGATCAGCGTCAGCCGGTGATGAGCCCGTCGTGCCAGGGCGTCGAGGTCGGTGTCGGCGAGGCGGGCGCTGGCCAGCCCGGAACTGTGGATCGACAATCGCGCCGACGCCGCCAACGCGGCCACTGACCCACATGCCAGCATCGGCCCGCAGGTGTCAGCCGGCCAGCACCCCGCCACCGCCCCCATCGTCGTCATCGACGCCGCCATCGCAACAACGGCCGGCGGAAGGAAAACCTCAGTCACACAACCCAACAGGCGCCAGGCCAGCAGCGAGGCCGACGCGATCGCGGCCATCGCGACCACGAACGTCGGCATCGCCGGCGGACCCAGCGGAAGCAGGGCGGCGGTCAGACCCGCGAAGGCGACAGCCAGCACGCCGAGGCCCGCCACCGTCACCTGGCCGGTTGTTGTCCGGTGCACGATGACCGCACCGGACATCGCGAAAAGCGCTGCGGCTGCGGCGACTACGGGATGACGGCTTGCAGCCGGGTCCGCGATCGCACGGCCCAGCAACACCAGCAGTGCCACGGCCGACCATCCCAGCACGCCGTGACCGACGCCGCGTCGGATGAGCCGGCACGTCGGTTCGGGCAGCGCCGCAATAGCATCGGTCACGATGCCGCCCACATCGAACCGGGTGATGGGCGCCGGCGGCTCCGCGGTGGTCAGGATCAGAAGTTCACCGTCATGGACGGCGGATTGCACGAGGGTCTTCTCCGGGTCGAGCCGTTGTCCACACACGCGGATGAGATGCGGATCGGTGCCGCTGAACTCCGCCGCGCCGGTCACGTCGACCACGGCGGGTATCAGCGCGGCGATCGGGATGCAGGCGGGCAGGCTGACGTCTGTTTCCCGGTCGGCGATACGGATCGACACCTGGCAGGTCTGGTCGGTGGCAGCCATGACAGCGGACGGTAGTGATCTCGCGGTGGTGTCGAACTCCGCTGTCCACAGGTGAATTGCCGGTCCGGGCCGACGGTGTCTACCGTCCGTACATGAATCGGGCTTGCCGGTCGGCGATCGACTTCCCGACCGACGATGTGGTCATCGGTGAGTTGCCCCGTGTCGAGCAGACGTCGGCCCTGTCGCGGTTCGTGCCGTTGGTCGCGGTCGCTGCGGTGGTCACCGTCGGTGCCGTGATGTGGGGGTCGGGAGTTGCCTCGCACGGACCGACAACGGTGATGCTGCCTGCCATGATGGTGCTGTCGGCGGTCGGAATGGCGCTGCAGGCCGGTGCCGGGCGATCAGGCCGCGGGGTGGATCATCAACGCAGACGCTATCTGAATCATCTCGATCGGCTCAGCGAGCAGTTGCGGGACACGTCGCAGCGCCAACGCTCTGCACTGCAGCAGCGACATCCGGAGCCGGCCGCGCTGTGGACGCTGGTCGGTAGCCCACAGCTGTGGGAGCGCAGCGATCAGGACCCGGACTTCTGCCACGTCCGTGTCGGTGTCGGCCGACACCGGCTGGCGCGCCGGATGGTCGTTCCGCCGGTCGGCCCGGTGGACGAGCTGGACCCGGTGACCGCCGGTGCGTTGCGGCGCTTCGTGCACCACCACGCGACGGTCGACGGTGTACCCGTCATTATCGCGCTGCCGAGGGTCGGTGTCCTGGTCGTCGAGGGCGATCCGTCGAGTGCGCGCGCCCTGGTGCGAGCGATGCTGTGCCAGCTCGCCGTGCTGCACAGCCCGGCGAACCTGGTGATCACGGCGGACGTCACCGCAGAGCACCGGCAACAGTGGGACTGGTTGAAGTGGCTGCCGCACAACGATGATCGCGAGCGCCGGGTTGGGTATCGGGTCGTCGTCGTCGACGGAGCGGATCACCGAACGCACGCGGGCCCCGGCACCACCGTCATCGCCGTCGCGCAGGTGGAACACGATTCAGAACGGCGATGCCTGCGGGTCGACGGGGGCCGCCTCGCGGTGCGCAGCGGTGCGGGCATCGACGAGTTCGCCACCGCCGACACCATGACGATCATGAAGGCGCGGACGTGTGCCCGCCGATTGGCGCGGTACCGCCACCAGGACAGCGGGTTCGGCGTGAGTTGCCCGGATTCGGAGGCTCTCTGGCCACCGCTACCCTCGTCCGAGCAACTCCGGGTTGAGCTCGGTGCGGGGGTGAGCGGCGAAGCGGTCGTTCTCGACATCAAGGAGCCGGCCGACGGTGGCCACGGTCCGCACGGGCTGTGTGTGGGTGCGACGGGTTCGGGAAAATCCGAACTGTTGCGCACGATCGCTGCCGGGATCATCGCCAGGCACTCGCCGGACGACGTCAACCTCGTGCTCATCGACTTCAAAGGCGGCGCGACGTTTCTCGGTCTGGAGGGTCTGCACCACGTCGCCGCGGTCATCACCAACCTTGCCGACGCCGCACCGATGGTGGCGCGCGCGAAGGCCGCGCTCGGCGGTGAGGTTCACCGCCGTCAGGAGCTCCTACGGGGGGCAGGCAATTCGGTCAACCTGGCCGCGTACCGTCGGCGTCGACTCGCAGATCCCAGCCTGCCCGCCCTGCCGACATTGTTCGTCATCGTCGACGAATTCGCCGAACTACTCGCTCATCAGCCTGATTTCGCCGACCTGTTCGCGATGATCGGACGCGTCGGGCGCTCACTGGGGATGCATCTGCTGCTGGCGAGTCAGCGCCTGGACGAGGGGCGCCTGCGCGGTCTCGAATCGCATCTGTCCTATCGCATCTGTCTCAAGACAGCGACGGCCGCGGAATCGCGGGCGGTACTGGGTGTCACGGACGCTGCCGAGCTGGCGGCCACCCCGGGCGCCGCACTGCTGCGGACCGCCGACGGGCGGCTGGTGCGATTTCAGGCGGCCTATCTCGGGCGCCCGGCCCCGGCGAGTGTCACACCAGCGAAAGTCGCCACCGTGGCGGTGTTCACCCGGGAATCCGCCTCGCCGCCGGCGACCGTCGACGCCGCCGGGCCGTATCGAACCGTGTTCGATGCGATCGTCGACCGGTTCAGCGGCACCGGAACGTCGGCGCACCGGATGTGGCTCCCCCCGCTCACCAGATCGGTGAACCTCGCTGACCTGCCACACGGTGCGAGGCGCGATCGTGCGGTGGCGATCGGGGTGATCGACCTGCCGTTCGAGCAGCGACAGGCACCCATGACCGTCGACCTCACCGGGGCCCTCGGCAACGTTGCGGTGGTCGGAACGGCACAAAGCGGAAAGTCCACCACGGTGCGGTCGCTGATCACCGCGATGTCCGCCCGGCACGACGCGCGGCAAGTCCAGTTCTACTGCATCGACTTCGGCGGCGGCACCCTCGATTCGCTGCGAGGGTTACCGCACGTGGGATCGGTCGCGGGCCGGGGCGAGACCGAGTTGGTGCACCGGACGATCAGCCACGTCGGCGCCGTCCTGTCCGCTCGCGAGAACCACGACGATGTCGACCCGTACGGTGAGGTCTTCCTCGTCGTGGACGGGTGGTCGAGCGTGCGGGAGGAGTGTCCCGATCTCGAGGTGGCGATCGCCGGCATCGCCTCCCGCGGTCTGTCGTTCGGCATCCACCTGATCCTGACCGCCGGTCGGTGGGCCGACATCCGGCCTGCGCTCAAGGACCAGATCGGTACCAGAATCGAACTGCGACTGGGGGATCCGATCGACTCCGAGATGGATCGCAAGCAGGCGGCGCTCGTTCCGATCGACGTCCCGGGGCGCGGCATCACCCGCGACGGCAACCACTTCCTGATCGCCGTCCCGGACGGCGCAGACATTCTCTGCGACGGGTCGTGGCAGGCGCCGCCGGTGCGACTGCTGCCCGGACACATCGATCACCCCGCGGTCGTCGAGATGGCACCCGGCGACATGGATGGTGTTCTGCTCGGCCTGGGTGAAGACCAGTTCGCCCCGGTGGCAGTGGACTTCCGTCGCCTGGCGCACCTGCTGGTCCTCGGCGACCAGGAATGCGGGAAGACCTCGGCACTGCGGACGCTGTGCCGCGAGATACTGCGCGTTGCGACAACGCAACCCGCGCTGTTGTTCGTCGTCGACTACCGCCGTGGACTGCTCGATATCGCCGATGCGGATCATGTGCTCGACTACGTGTTCTCCGAACACGGCCTCGCACAACGACTTCCCGGACTGATCTCGTTGCTGCAGAACAGACTGCCCACCGCCGACACCACGATCGAACAGCTCAGGGCGAGATCGTGGTGGACCGGACCGGAGATCTATGTCGTGGTCGACGACTACGACGTGGTCGGCGCCACCTCACCGGATGCGCTGAGTCCGCTGGTCGCACTGCTGCCGCACGCCGCTGACATCGGGCTGCGCATGGTCATCGCACGACGCTGCGCCGGATCTGCGCGGGCGATGTTCGAACCCCTGCTGGCGCAGGTCCGGGACAGCGGGTGCGGCGCGCTGCTGATGAGCGGCAGCTCCGACGAGGGCCCGCTGATCGGCCACCACCGCGCGACCCGGCGCCCGCCCGGACGCGGACTGCTGGTGACCCGGGCCGGCGCCGAGCTGGTCCAGGTCGGCTGGAGCCCACCGTGACAGTGCTGGAAGTCGGTCCCGCAGTGGTCACCCGGCTGACGCCCCACCCGCAGCGCACGGGAGACCCGGAGATGGTGACGGCTGCTCTGGCCGGCATCGACGACACGGTGGTGCTGTTTCGCGAACGGCCGGTCGCCGTTGCCGATCTGTGGCGGACAATCTTCGCCGACTGTGTCGAGGAGCGCTGCGAGACACTGACTGTCGTGCATCCGTCGTGGTGGACACCCCACCGGGTCTCGCGACTCGTCGATGCTGCGGCAGCAGTCGCCACCGAGGTTCTCGCGCAGCCCAGGTCCACGGTGCTCGCCGATACAATCGAGAAACCCACTCCCGCGACGGCGGCGCCAGGACCCGTCCCGCGGCGACAGTGGTGGGGAGCGGCGGCTGTGGCGGCCGGCGTGGCGTTGACTCTGTGCGTGGTTGGAGTGGCCGCGGTCGGCAGACCGACGGTACCGACTCCCAGAGGCATCTACATCGTCGAAGGCCGCGTCACAGTGCGGATCCCACCGGATTGGGTGATCACCCGCGTCACGGCAGGCCCTGGTTCGCGCCGCGTTCAGGCCAGCTCGCCAACCGATTCGAACACGGCCCTGCACGTCACCCAATCCTATTCTCCTGAAGAGACTTTGGATCAGACCGCCGCGACCCTGCGCCAGGCGATCGACGAGCAGCCCCGCGGTGTGTTCGTCGACTTCAACCCCGCGGACCGGCGTGGCGGGCGCCCAGCGGTCACGTACCGGGAAGTCCGCATCGCCCGCGAGATCCGGTGGGCGGTGGTACTCGACGGGTCGACGCGCATCAGCATCGGCTGCCAGTCTGCGCAGGGCCGGCCCGATTCGATCGCCGAGCCCTGCGACGAAGCCGTTGAATCCGCTCATGAATTCAGTGGAACCGCAGACGGCTCATGAGCGTCGAAACCATTGTAAGCCTGCACAACTCGACCGGAAGGACCACACGTGACGACTTTGAGCACCGACTTCGACCTGATGCGCTCGGTCGCTGCGGCTGCCGACACCCGCAACGACGAGATACGGGTTTTGTTGCACGGCTTCATCACCCGGATGGAATCTGTGCCGCCCACAGTGTGGGGTGGATTGGCTGCCGCGCGATTCCAGACTGTCGTCGCGCACTGGAACAACGAGTCCACCAAGCTGTCGCAGGCATTGGCCGGAATCGCGGACACGATCAGAAACAACGAACACCAGCTGCGTGAGGCCGCTCAACTGCATGCCCAGCGCATCGCCGCCGTGACCGCGCACCTCTAGACAAGGAGCACCTCCGTGGACCCCGTCCTCTCTTACGATTTCGCCGAGATCGACGCGGCGGTTCTCGCCGACATCCAGCGCACGTCGGCGCGACTCGGCGCGGCCTTGGACGATCTGAGTCGTCAGATCGCTCCGCTCCAACAGGTCTGGACCCGGGACGCGGCGGCGGCCTATCAGGCCGAACAGGCCCAGTGGCAGCAATCAGCGTCGGCACTGCGCGACATCCTGGTCCGACTGGGCGTTGCCGTGCGTGACGGTGCAGCGGACGTGGCCGATGCCGACCGCCGCGCCGCCGGGATGTGGGGCTGACGGCGTCCCTCGATCTCTGTGCGGCCCCCGCGGAGGAGAGCCAACGGGGCCGCACAGTCATCTCGGGCCGATCGCATCCGATGCCCACATGCCGGTCGAGATCTGGCGTATCGTGGCCGCACGCGCGCCGGTCTCCGGTGACCGCACGCAGGAGTGTGATCGCCGATGGGCATATCCAGAACGACGCGAACCGGGGCCGGTGGCGCCCGGCCGTCGGCGCTGCTGCGCGCGGTCCACGAGCTGTTCGTCGCCGGTGAGGTCGATGCCAGCTACTTGGAGTCGAGCTCGCTGCGACCGATCGTCGCCAAGAGTTGGCAACGCAGCCTGGCCAAGGGCGTCGACCCGGACGGCGCAGCCCAGCCCTCCCCGGTCGGCGAGAAATTGGCCCGGCTGCGCGAGGCGCATCCGCTGGCACCCGCACTGCCGGTGATCCGCCGGCTGCTCGTCGACGATGCCGCCGGGTCCGGGGTGGTCGTCGCCGTGAGCGGTGCCGACGGCACGCTGCTGTGGGTGGAGGGTGACCCCAACGCCTGCCGGCGTGCGGAGGCCATGAACTTTGTGCCCGGGGCGGACTGGAGTGAGCGCGGCGCGGGGACCAACGCGCCCGGTACCGCGCTGGCTGTGGACGCTGAGCTGCAGATTCACGGTTCCGAGCACTTCTCCCGCGTGGTGCAACCGTGGAGCTGCACGGCGGTCCCCGTGCACGACCCCGCCACCGGTGCCCTGCTCGGCGCACTCGACCTGACCGGCGGATCGCGGGTCGCCACGCCGCAGGCCCTGGCGCTGGTGCGCGCCACCGTCGTCGCCGTCGAAACGCACCTGGCGCTGCTGCGGCTGACCGGTGGACCCGTCGAGGCCGCGCAGCCACGGCCGCGGCTGGCCGTGCTCGGTTCCGAACGCCCGCGCTGGCTGGTCACCGACGAGTTCGGGCACTTGCGTGCCACCACGCTGACCGGGAGGCACGCCGACATCCTGGTGCTGCTGAGCCGTCACCCCGAGGGGCTGAGCGCCGACCACCTGGCGATGCTGCTCGACGACAAGGACCTGGACGTCGTGACGGTGCGTGCCGAGATGTCGCGGCTGCGCAAGGTTGTCGGCGCCGATGCCATCGAGTCGCGGCCGTATCGGCTGATGGTGCCGATCACCACCGACATCGGTGAGGTATATGAGGCGCTCGATGCCGGGGACGTGACCGGCGCGCTCGATCGGTATCCGGGACCGCTTCTGCCGCAGTCCATCTCACCGGCAGTCGGGAGATTGCGCACAGAGTTGGCGATGACGTTGCGGGGCGCGGTGTTGTCCACCGGTGACCCCGCGGTGCTGCGCCGTTGGCTGGACAGCCCGGATGGGCGCGACGACCGCGACGGGTGGCGCGCGTTGCACGACGGGACGCTGCCGGGCTCGGTGCAGCAGGCCCAGGCCCGCGGCAAGCTGGCTGGACTGGACTTCGACCTGGCCTGAGCCCCGCACGCAACGGTGCGCGAACCAGTGCAACCGTGCTGCAACCCCGCACTGCCTACCTTCAGTGACGACCGACACATTTCGTCGTCTTGACCAGGTAGGAGAACACCATGACCGTATACGCGAGGCCCGGTACAGAGGGCTCGCTGATGGCCTTTGCGGCCCGCTACGAGAACTTCATCGGTGGTGAGTGGACGGCGCCGGTGGGCGGCCAGTACTTCGAGAACCGCACGCCGGTGACCGGTGAGGTGTTCTGCGAGGTGGCGCGGTCCACCGACGCCGATATCGAGAAGGCGTTGGACGCCGCGCACGCCGCGGCACCCGCCTGGGGGAAGACCTCCGCAGCCGAACGGGCCCTGGTCCTGAACAAGATCGCCGACCGCATCGAGGCCAACCTGGAGTCGATCGCGCTGGCCGAGTCGTGGGACAACGGCAAGCCGATCCGGGAAACCCTCAACGCCGATATTCCGTTGGCGGTGGACCACTTCCGCTATTACGCCGGGGCGATCCGTGCCCAGGAAGGCTCACTGAGTCAGATCGACGAGGACACCGTCGCCTACCACTTCCACGAGCCGCTCGGTGTGGTTGGGCAGATCATCCCGTGGAACTTCCCGATCCTGATGGCGGTGTGGAAGCTGGCGCCGGCGCTGGCCGCGGGCAACGCGATTGTGCTCAAGCCCGCCGAGCAGACCCCGGCCTCGGTGCTGTATCTGATCTCGCTGATCGCCGACCTGTTGCCCGCCGGAGTCCTCAACGTAGTCAACGGATTTGGTGTCGAGGCGGGTAAGCCGTTGGCGTCGAGCAACCGCATCGCCAAGATCGCGTTCACCGGCGAGACCACCACCGGCCGGCTCATCATGCAGTACGCCTCCCAGAACCTGATCCCGGTCACCCTCGAGCTCGGCGGCAAGAGCCCCAACATCTTCTTCTCCGACGTGCTCGCCGCCAACGACGACTACCAGGACAAGGCGTTGGAAGGCTTCACGATGTTCGCCCTCAACCAGGGCGAAGTCTGCACCTGCCCGTCCCGCAGCCTGATCCAAGCCGACATCTACGACGAGTTCCTGGCCATGGCCGCCATCCGCACCAAAGCGGTCCGTCAGGGCGACCCGTTGGACACCGAAACGATGATCGGCGCGCAGGCCTCCAACGACCAGCTCGAGAAGATCTTGTCCTACATCGAGATCGGCAAAAGCGAAGGTGCCCAGATCCTGACCGGCGGTGAACGCGCAGAGCTCGGCGGCGACCTCAACGGCGGCTACTACGTGCAGCCGACGATCTTCACCGGTGACAACGCGATGCGGGTCTTCCAGGAAGAGATCTTCGGACCCGTCGTCGCCGTCACGTCCTTCACCGACTACGACGACGCCATCCGCATCGCCAACGACACCCTCTACGGCCTCGGCGCCGGAGTCTGGAGTCGCAACGGCAACACCACCTACCGCGCCGGCCGCGACATCAAAGCCGGACGCGTCTGGACCAACTGCTACCACCAATACCCCGCCCACGCGGCGTTCGGCGGCTACAAGCAGTCCGGCATCGGACGGGAAAACCATCTGATGATGCTCGACCACTACCAGCAGACGAAAAACCTCCTCGTCTCCTACTCCAACAAAGCCCAAGGCTTCTTCTGAGCGCTTGCGCGAAGAAGCGAAGACACCGCTGAGAACGCCACCACCCCAAAGGAAATGACCATGACACAGACACTTGGCGCACCCGCCGCATCGACCGACACCGACACCATGCGCGCTGCAGTCGTCACCGAATTCGGTGCACCACTGCACGTCACCGACCTCGACCTGCCCACTCCCGGCCCCGGGGAAGCGCTGGTCAAACTGGAGACCTCCGGGGTCTGCCACACCGATTTGCATGCCGCCCATGGTGATTGGCCGGTCAAACCAGCACCCCCGTTCATCCCGGGCCACGAGGGTTACGGCACTGTCGTCGCGCTCGGCGAAAGTGTCACCGACCTGAAACTCGGTGATAAGGTCGGCAACGCGTGGCTGTGGTCGGCCTGCGGTAGTTGCGAATACTGCCGCACCGGCTGGGAGACGTTGTGCGAGAGCCAGCAGAACGGCGGCTACAGCGTCAACGGCAGCTTCGGTGCCTACATGCTGGTGAATGCGGCCTACGCCGCCCGGATTCCGGATGGCATCGACCCGCTCGAGGTGGCACCCATCCTGTGCGCAGGCGTCACGGTCTACAAAGGCCTCAAGGTCACAGACACCCGGCCCGGCCAATGGGTCGCGATCTCGGGTATCGGCGGCCTGGGGCACATCGCTGTGCAGTACGCCCGCGCGATGGGCCTGCGCGTGGTCGCCGTCGACATCGACGACGCGAAACTCGCACTGGCGCAGCGGCTCGGGGCCGAGGTGACTGTCAACGCCAGAACCTCCGACGTCGTCGACGAAGTGCAGAAGGCCACCGGTGGTGTGCACGGCGTGCTCGTCACCGCGGTGCACCCGCAGGCGTTCGGCCAGGCGATCGGACTGACCCGGCGCGGTGGAACCATCGTCTTCAACGGTCTGCCGCCGGGCGATTTTCCCGCACCGATCTTCGACATCGTGTTGAAGGGCTTGACAATTCGCGGCTCGATCGTCGGCACTCGCCAGGACATGGCCGAGGCGCTCGACTTCTACGCCCGCGGGTTGATCCACCCCACCGTCGAAGCCGCCAAGCTCGACGACATCAACGAGGTGTTCGGCCGGATGGAGCGCGGCCAGATCGACGGCCGCGTCGTCATCGACTACCGCTGAGTCCCCAGCTGCCCGCGAACGGCGTCGATGCAGACCAGACGGATGTCGTCGCGTCGGATCGTCGCCCACCGCCCCGGCGTCATGGCGAAACCCACCATGGTGTCGGGGCGGTCGCGTCGCAGCTCGACGGTTCTGACGGTCTCGAGGTAGGGCAGCGACCGCGTCACCGCCAGCGACGCGGCGTTGTCATGCCAGGCCCTGGTGACCGCGAGATCGGCGTCGAAGCCGGCGAAGATCACATGCAGAGCCGCCTGGCGGACCTCCTTTCCGAGGCCGCGGCCCTGATGCGCCAGGCCTAGCCAGGAGCCGGTGGTCAGCCGGCGGTTGTCCGGAAAGTCCTCGGCGTGAATCGAACACATCCCGACCACCGATCCGTCGACCAGTACCGCCAGGTCGAGGTTCCACCGTTGGACGGAAGTCTCGGCACGGTTGCGCCAGTAGTACTGCAGGCTGTTGTGCTCCAATTCCGGTGCGGGCACATCGGTCCACGGCTCGGTGAACGGCATGGTCGCCGGATCGTGAATACCCTTGGCCGCCAACGATGCCAGCGCCGCGCCCAGCTCGTCACTGACATAGCGCAGCACGATGCGCGGTGTCACCACATCGAGGTCGAACAGCGGCCAGATATGCGCCATGCCTGCGATCCGACCACAGGCGGTGTCGGCTCCGAAACCGAATTACGGCATGATGCCGGGAAATGAGCACACCCAACGGACCTCAGTCGGTCTTCTGCGTCGGCTTCACCAGGGTCAATGAGGCCGGCATCTCGCTGGATCAACAGGTGAATCAGACGCTCGTCGACCACCGCGGTCTGCTGGAGATGCCCGCCTACGCGGTGATGGCCGAATCAGTCACCAGCGGCGCCTACTGGTACACGTTCGCCGAGCCGGTCGCCACCGTGCAGTCCTGGCTGGCGCTGACGGCCGGTGCCCGACCCGAGGTGGGGGATCGGCTGCACGCGGTGTCGGCCATGGCCCACCGCGACGACAGCCACGGCACCGCCACGATGACCATCACCAACGGCTCGCACGACGTCGTCTGCTCGGGCGTGGCCCGCGCCGTCCGGGTCGGCCGCAGCACCGAGGCGCTGCGCGCGCTCGACAAGGATGCGATCGCCGAACCCGTCGAGACGTTGCCCACCCCGCCCGACGTCGACACAACGGTGTCGGCCATCGATCCGGACTGGGACGGCCGGCGCATCCTGACCGCCATCAGTCGCGGGGACATCGCCCGCGGACCCTTGAGCGAACTGCTGGCCATGACCGTCGAAAGCGCCGACGAGCCGATCCTGGCCATCGACCCGCAGCCATGGATGGCCAACCCGCTTGGCGCCATCCAGGGCGGGGTGATCGCCTCGATCATCGGGCAGGCCTGCTCGCTGGCCGGCCAGGCGCACACCGGCGCGGGCGATCGCTACACCCTGGCTGACCTGTCGGTTTACTACTTCCGGTCGCCGCCGGTCGACGGGCGGTCCCTCACGCTGGCCACCGCCACCGAACGGGTCGGCCGCCGGATGGGGACGGTCTCGGCCACCATGACCGACGCTGCGGGTACCCACTACGTCCGGGCTGTCGCCAACATCGCCTACGAGCGGGCATGAGCGTTTTGACCTGCCCCGATCGTCGCAGGTAAGCTGCCACGTTGGCGTGCGGTACGCCGCGGTTTCGCACCGCGGGGTAAGCCGGGTTCTCGGGTCAGTGTTGGTCGCCGAGGAGCAATCCCGACCGTCGCGCTTCGACCGGCACCCGGGTCATACCGGGACTCACCCGAGAAGAAAAGAAGGTAGCGCTGTGCCTACGTACACGCCGAAGGCGGGTGACACCACACGTTCGTGGTACGTCATCGACGCCACCGACGTGGTGCTCGGCCGGCTCGCCGTCGCGGCAGCAAACCTGTTGCGCGGCAAGCACAAGCCGACATTCACGCCGAATGTGGACGGTGGCGATTTCGTCATCGTCATCAACGCCGACAAGATCGCCGTCAGCGGCGACAAGCTCCAGTCCAAGATGGCCTACCGTCACTCGGGTTACCCCGGTGGCCTGCGGGCGCGCACCCTCGGCGACGAGATGGAAAAGCATGCCGATCGCGTGGTCGAGAAGGCCATCGTCGGGATGCTGCCGCACAACAAGCTGAGCCGGCAGATCCAGAAGAAGCTCAAGGTCTACGCGGGCCCGGATCATCCGCACGCCGCCCAGCAGCCGATTCCGTTCGAGATCAAGCAGGTGGCCCAGTGAGCGAAACGACAGACGTGACCGAGGTCGTGGAGACCGAAGTGACCGAGACCGCCGACGCGACCGAGGCCCCCGAGACCTCCGAGGCCCCCGAGGCCGCTGCCGAGAGCACGCCGCGTGCTCCGGTGATCATCGACCGTCCCATCCAGACCGTCGGCCGCCGCAAGGAGGCTGTGGTGCGGGTTCGGCTGGTGCCGGGCACCGGCCAGTTCAACCTCGACGGCCGCACCCTGGAGGCGTATTTCCCGAACAAGGTGCACCAGCAGCTGATCAAGGCCCCGCTGGTGACCGTTGACCGGGTGGACAGCTTCGACATCTACGCCCACCTCGACGGCGGTGGCCCCTCGGGTCAGGCCGGTGCGCTGCGCCTCGCGATCGCTCGCGCGCTGATCCTGGTGCAGCCCGAGGACCGTCCGGCGCTGAAGAAGGCCGGCTTCCTCACGCGTGATCCGCGTGCCATCGAGCGCAAGAAGTACGGCCTCAAGAAGGCCCGCAAGGCGCCGCAGTACAGCAAGCGCTGATCTGCCGCGTACATCTACGCAACGGCCCACCGGGCGTCGCCAGTCTTTCGGCTGGAGGCGCCCGGTGCGTCGTTTATGACCTGGGTCACATGTCGTGTTGCCTGCTCAGCGTGCATGTCCAGAACGAGTGCCACGTTCCGGTTTGAGTCGACCGCCCTTCGGCAAGCCTCTGAGAGGCCGGCGGCAACGTCGGCTGCCCGAGGTAGGAGGCGGGACCCTTCGGGGGGTCGGTGTTCTCCTTCGGGGCTGTGAGGTGAGCTGAGTGCTCCCGCAGCTCTGATTCCCTGCCCATCACGCAGAAGAAAAGGAGCGATTATGAACACGTTCACGAAGACGGCCGCTGGTGCGGTTCTTGGCGGCTCGCTGCTCGTCGCGAGTGGTTTCGGACTCGCGAACGCGGCTCCCGAGGCCCCGGCGCCGCAGCCCCAGGCGCCGCAGGCGGGCGACCAGCTCAATGTGGGCCTGACCGTCAACGGTGAGCAACTCGGCACCATTCAGAACGTGTCGGTCAGCAGCGCGCAGACCCTGGCCACCAGTGTGTGCCCGGGCGACGACCTCTCGTCGAAGCTGCCGCAGCTCGCCAGCAAGGAGATCTCGACCGTTCCGGTGTGCGCCAGCAGCGCCACGGGCGTGAGCTACACGTTCACCCAGGCCGGACCGGGTAACTCCGAACTGGCTCCCGGCCAGAACGGACACGCCGACGCCGGTATCGGCGCGACCGCCGTGCCCGCCGCCCCGGAGCCTGCCGAGGCGCCGATGACCGGCAGCCGGTAATCGCCGGCCAGCTGAATCCCAGCAGCGCACTGCCCGCACCCGCACCGGGTGCGGGCAGTGTTCGTTCTCGGTGTCTCGTTGCCATGTCGGTTTGGCGGCGACACGGCCGTTAACCTCGTTGGTTGTGTTCTGAGCGGCTAGTTGTGAGAAATTTGTCCACATGGGTCGACTGTTCGGGACCGATGGTGTCCGCGGCGTCGCCAACCGAGAACTGACTGCCGAGCTGGGCCTGGCGTTGGGCGCGGCGGCGGCGCGCCGGCTCGCGACCACCCGAAGCTCCGGCCGGCGCCTCGCGGTCGTCGGCCGTGATCCGCGCGCCAGCGGCGAGATGCTCGAGGCGGCGGTGATCGCCGGTGTGACCAGTGAGGGTGTGGACGCGCTGCGGGTCGGAGTGTTGCCCACACCGGCGGTCGCCTTTCTGACTGCGGCCTACGGCGCCGATTTCGGTGTGATGATCTCGGCATCGCACAACGCGATGCCGGACAACGGCATCAAGATTTTCGGCCCCGGCGGACACAAGCTCGACGACGACGCCGAGGATCGGATCGAAGAGCTGGTTGCTCAAGGTCCCGGGTTGCGTCCGGTCGGTGCCGAGATCGGGCGTGTGCTCGATGCCCGCGATGCGCTGGAGCGCTACCTGCACCACATCCGCGGGGCGGCACCGGTGCGATTGGACGGGCTGACGGTCGTCGTCGACTGCGCCAACGGCGCCGCGTTCCAGGCCGCGCCGCGCGCTTACCACGCTGCGGGCGCAACCGTGATCGCGATCAACGCCGAACCGGACGGCCTGAACATCAACGACGGCTGCGGTTCGACGCACCTGGAGCAGGTGCAGGCCGCGGTGCTGACCCATGGCGCTGATCTCGGTTTAGCGCACGACGGCGACGCCGATCGCTGCCTGGCGGTGGACGCCGACGGCCGGGTCGTCGACGGCGACGCCATCATGGTGATCCTCGCCCTGGCCTTGCGCGAGGCCGGTGAGCTCGCGTCCGAGACGCTGGTGGCCACCGTGATGAGCAATCTCGGGTTGCATATCGCGATGCGTGAAGCCGGTATCACGGTGCGCACCACCGGTGTTGGTGATCGGTATGTCCTGGAGGAACTGCGCGCCGGGGAGTACTCGCTCGGTGGGGAACAGTCCGGCCACATCGTGATGCCCGCGTTGGGAACGACCGGCGACGGCGTCGCCACCGGCTTGCGGTTGATGGCGCGGATGGCGCAGACCGGCTTGTCGCTTGCCGAGCTGGCAGCGCCGATGCAAACGCTGCCGCAGGTGCTCATCAATGTCACGGTGGCGGACAAGGCGACGGTCGCCGAAGCGCCCGCGGTGCGGAGCGCGGTACGCGAAGCCGAGGCTGAACTCGGTGACACCGGGCGAATTCTGTTGCGCCCATCGGGAACTGAACAGATGGTGCGGGTCATGGTGGAAGCCGCCGACGAAGACACCGCCCGACTGCTGGCGATCCGTGTCGCCGAGTCGGTCAGCGCCGAAGGCTGACGAAGAAACACCGGGAACCGGTCGGGCGCGCCGTGCGTCATACCCGGATATGGGTAACACGCGCGTGGACTGCGCCGGGCTGCGCGCTGCCGCGCAACATTTCGACTCCACCGCCGAGGTGCTCGACGAGGCACTGCGTGGGCAGCTGAGTCGGCTGCGATTCGACGGCGCCGTGGCCGGTCGTGCGCACGTCGCCCACGGGGATGCGGTGCGGGCGGCGCTGGAGCGGCTGACAGCCACAGTGACGCAGTGGTCGCGGGCTGCCGAGGAAACGGCCGTCGCGCTGCGGGTCACCGCCGACCGCTACGGTGATGCCGAACTACGTGCGGCGGCGCTGTGACACTGGACGTGGCGTCGCGGCTCGCAGTCGGGCAACCCTCGGTGGCCAACACCGCGGCCTACGTGGCAGCCTGCCACGCCGTCGGCTATCAGCATCCGGACCTGACTGCGCACGCCGCGCAGATCTTCGAGTGGTACGGCGGTGACGACGGCTTGGACCTGGCCGCGCTCGACGCCGACTGCATAGCGCTACGGGCCGCATCGGCCGCCGCCGACCAGGCGGTGCGTGTTTCGCGCGACGGGCTGGCCGCCATGGCGGTGGTGTGGGACGGTGAATCCGGTTCGGCGGCAGACGAATTCATCCGTCGACACTGTGCGGCGGGCGCGGCGGTGGCCGACTCGTTGCGGGCTGCGGCGCAGAGCTGCGAGGCGCTGCGCGACCGGCTGTCGCGGTCGGTCGACGACAAGGTCCGAGCAGTCGTGTCGATCGATGACCGTCGCGCCGGCGAGCGGCCGGCATGGCTGACTGCGGCGGCCACCGTGACGGGCGGGGGAGCGGCACGCGAGCAGGCCATCGATGTCGTCGCTCACCAGATCACCCCGTACGTCGACGCCGACATCCGCACTGATTGGCTCTCCGCCATGCGCGCGGCGATCTCATCGGCGACGTCCGCCTACGCGGATGCGGTGCGGCAGTTGGATCATGCTCCGACAACACATTTCGAGGTGCCAGGAGCCTTCGGTGGGCCATCGGCAGGATTCGCTGCTGCTTCACCGCGCACCGCGCCGGCCGCAGCGCCTGTCCTGCCGCCGTCCGTCGCCGAACCCGGGCGAGCTGCCCCGCCCGCGTTCTCACCGCTGGCGGATACCCCGGCAGATCAACCACTTCCGGCGCAACCGCTTCCGGCGCAGCTGCCTGCCGAACCGCCGGCGCCGTCCGCTCTGGCCACCCCTCCGTCGGCCGCGATACCGGCCATGCCCGATGTCGGGGGCGGCTTGTCCGGGCTGGTCGGGCAGATCGCCGACGCGCTCGGAGGGCTGTTCGACGGCATGCCGGATAGCGCGGTGGACGACGTGCCTGCGGGTCTGGACGATTCCGCCGCCGATGGCGAGCCCGCGCCCGAGGACGATTCCGCCGCCGATGGCGAGCCCGCGCCCGAGGACGATCCCGCCGCCGATGGCGAGCCCCAGGATATCGTCAAACCCGACGATGCTGTGCCCGAAGATGATCCGACTGTCGAGGAGTCAGAGACCGCGGGTCAACCGGCCGAGGTACCGCCGCCCAGCCCGGCTGCGGAGGCGGTCGAAACCGAGCCGCCGCCATCCCAACCCGAGGCACCGGCACCGCCGGTCGTCGAGGAGTCCGATGGCAAGACACCCTGCGAGATAGCCGCCGACGAACTACCGCAGGTCGGCCAGTGACCGAATACAGCCCCGCGATCAGGGCAGCAGCTGCTGCAACTCCTCGACCCAGCTGATGTATTCGCCTGCGTCAGTGGTGGTCGGCGTGGCCAGCAGTGTGGTCACACCGGCCTCGGCGAAGGCGGCGATGCGTTCCTTGACGAAGCCGCGCGGGCCGATCAGGTTCACGTTTCGTACGAGCTCGTCGGGCACGGCGGCGACCGCCTCGGCCTTGCGGCCGGACAGGAACAGCTCCTGGATGTGATCGGCCACCTCGCCGTACCCGTACCGGGTCGCCAGTTTGTGGTAGAAATTCTGACCCTTCGCGCCCATGCCGCCGATGTACAGCGCAAGGTGCGGCTTTGCCCAATTCAGCCGTTCCTCGACGTCGTCGCCGATGGCCAGTGACACTCCGACCATCACATCGAGATCGCCAAGTGCACTGTCGCGCTTGGCGTTTCCGGCGCGCAACGCATCACCCCACACGTCGTTGGCCTTCTCCGGGTAGAAGAACACCGGCTGCCAGCCTTCGGCGATTTCAGCGGTCAACTCGACGTTCTTCGGGCCCAGTGCGGCGATGGTGATCGGAATCCGTTCGCGGACAGGGTGATTGATGATCTGCAGTGGCTTGCCCAATCCGGTGCCCTGGTCGGCGGGCAACGGGATCTGGTAGCTGCGGCCCTGATGCTGGACCCGCTCGCGACGCCAGACCTGCCGGCAGATGTCGACGACTTCGCGGGTACGGCCGAGCGGGGCGTCGAACGGCACCCCGTGAAAGCCCTCCACCACCTGCGGACCGGACGTGCCGATGCCCAGCCGGAAGCGGCCGTCGGACACGAAGTCCAGGCCGGCCGCCGTCATCGCCAGCAGCGACGGCGTCCGGGTGTAGATCGGAAAGACGCCGGATCCCAGCTCGATCGTCGAGGTCTTGGCGGCCAGGTAACCGAGCTGGCTGACAGCGTCATAGGAGTAGGCCTCGGCGACCAGCGCGATGTCGACCCCGGCCTTCTCCAACACCACGATGTGATCGACGGCCTCACGAAAGCCGCCCGAATAGTCCAGAAAGATCCCGGTACGCATCCGGAAAGTAAAACACCAACCAGTTGGTTGGGCGACGGCGGGTTACTTCAGCAGCGCGGCGATCTGGCCTTCGGTCGTCACCGGCGGCGCCTCGGGATCGAGCGCCACGGTCTTCGGCAGCACCGCTTCCGGGTCGGCGAACTCGCGGTACGCCTTGTCGCCGGTCAAGTGAAACAGCAGGAAGCCGGTCAGCAGGGCGCGCACCGTCTTCTGGGTGCGCTTGTCGGAACCCGGCATGCCGAGGACCTTGGCGAACCGGCGCTTCTCGGCCAGCCCGGACGACTCGGCCTTGCTGACGATGTGCAGCACCGAGCCCTTCCATGAGTCGGCCAGGTGCAGGGCGTCGGTGCGCAGCGATTGCGGATCGTCGGGCGCGCTGAGCACCAGACCGGGCGCCATGAGCGATGCCGCCGGTTCCTGGGCGGGGGGACGGGTCACCGACGGAAACAACGCCGCGACCGCCTTGGGTGCGCCCGAGGCCGCACCGGCCAGACCCGCCGCGGCGAACACCGCCGCCGAGCCGCCGAAGCCGTGTCCGGCCAGGCCCAGTTTGGTCGGATGCACGCTGATCTCGCCGGGGCCCAGTCGCACACCGGTGATGATGTCGAGCGTCGTGCCCAGGTCGACCGACAGGTTCAGCACCGACGGGGCGAGCCCGCGCTCGGTGCCGGGGGCGGCCGCCACGATGCCCCAGGACGCGAGGTGCTCGAGGGTTTTCACGTAGTGATCGACATCTGTGAGCCAATCGTGGCCGAAGGCCACACCGGGCAGGTTGAACCCCGACGCGGGGGTGAAGACGATGCCGGGTAACCCGGCAAAGGCCAGGTCACCGCGCAGAACGTGATGTGGACCGCGGCGCGTCAGCGCCGCGAAGAGCTTGCGTGTCCGGGCCACCCCATGAACCTAGCGGACTCGGCTCTTTGCGGGGCGCTGCACTACCCTTGGTAGGCATGTGCGGAATCGTCGCTTACGTCGGGCATCGCCCTGCCCGGGGGGTCGTGGTCGACGCGCTGCGGCGGATGGAATACCGAGGTTACGACTCGTCAGGACTTGCCGTGCTTGACGGGCAGGGTGGGCTGACGGTGCGCCGCCGAGCCGGCCGGTTGGCCAACCTCGAGGAGGCGCTGGCCGAGACCGAACCCGACGCGCTCTATGGCGCCGCGGGAATGGGCCATACCCGGTGGGCGACCCACGGCAGGCCCACCGATCGCAACGCCCACCCGCACCGCGATGCCGCGGGCAAGTTCGCCGTCGTGCACAACGGGATCATCGAGAACTTCGCCGGTCTGCGCCACGAGCTGGAGGCCGAGGGCGTCGAGTTCGCCAGCGACACTGACACCGAAGTGGCCGTGCACCTGGTCGCGCATGCTTACCGGCACGGCGAGACTGCCGGGGACTTCGAGGCATCGGTGCTGGCTGTGCTGCGCCGGCTGGAAGGCCACTTCACGTTGGTCTTCGCCCACGCAGACAGTCCGGGCACCATCATCGCCGCCCGTCGGTCGACGCCCTTGGTGGTCGGCGTCGGCGACGGCGAAATGTTCATCGGTTCCGACGTCGCGGCGTTCATCGAGTTCACTCGGGATGCCGTCGAGCTCGGACAGGACCAGGCAGTGATCATCACCGCCGACGGCTACCGGATCACCGATTTCCACGGCGCCGATGAAACTGCGAAGGCCCGCGAGTTCTATATCGACTGGGACATGTCCGCCGCGGAGAAAGGCGGCCACGACTACTTCATGCTCAAGGAGATCGCTGAGCAACCGGCGGCGGTAGCCAACACCCTGCTCGGGCACTTCGTCGACGGCCGCATCGTGCTCGACGAACAGCGGCTCAGTGATCAGGAACTGCGCGAGGTCGACAAGGTCTTCATCGTCGCCTGCGGCACTGCTTTTCACTCGGGCCTGCTGGCCAAGTATGCGATCGAGCACTGGACCCGCCTGCCGGTGGAAGTCGAACTGGCCAGTGAATTCAGATACCGGGACCCGGTACTGCACCGCGGCACGCTGGTGATCGCGATCTCCCAATCCGGTGAAACCGCCGACACGCTCGAAGCGGTGCGGCATGCCAAGAGCCAGAAGGCCAAGGTACTGGCAATCTGCAACACCAACGGCAGCCAGATCCCGCGGGAAGCCGACGCGGTGCTCTACACCCGCGCCGGACCCGAGATCGGCGTGGCGGCCACCAAGACCTTCCTTGCGCAAATCGCCGCGAACTATCTCGTCGGCTTGGCGTTGGCGCAGGCCAGGGGCACCAAGTACCCCGACGAGGTCGAGCGGGAGTATCGCGAGCTGGAGTCGATGTCTGACCAGGTCGGCAGGGTGCTCGAACACCTGGAACCGATCACGAAGTTGGGTCAGCAGTTCGCATCGTCACCGACGGTGCTGTTCCTGGGCCGCCACGTCGGCTACCCGGTGGCGCTCGAGGGTGCCCTGAAGCTGAAGGAACTGGCTTACATGCACGCCGAGGGCTTCGCTGCCGGTGAGCTCAAGCACGGCCCGATCGCACTGATCGATGAAGGCCTACCCGTCATCGTGGTGATGCCGTCACCGAAGAATGCGGCCACTCTGCACGCCAAGCTGCTGAGCAACATCCGCGAGATCCAGGCGCGCGGTGCGGTCACCATCGTCATCGCCGAGGAGGGCGACGACACGGTGCGGCCTTACGCCGACCACATCTTCGAAATACCCGCGGTGTCAACACTTTTCCAGCCGTTACTGTCCACGGTCCCGCTGCAGGTGTTTGCTGCCGCGGTGGCCCAGGCCCGCGGCTTCGACGTGGACAAGCCGCGCAACCTGGCCAAGTCCGTCACGGTGGAGTGACGGCCGCGGTCAGCCCAGCTGGGCCACGGCGGCCAGGATCTCCGCAACCTCGGTGCGGGTGGTGTAGTCGGGGTGGATGTCGCTCCACGCTATGACGCCTTGGCCGTCGACGACCAGCACGGTGGGCATCGGCAGCCCGTAGCCGCCGTCGGCGTTCGCCTCTCGCAGGTCGATGCCGAGCTGCTGAGTGACCGCACGTGACGCTTGTGAGGGTGTAACGACGATGCCGAGCGCCGAGGCGATCTGGTTGCCGGGGTCGGAGACCACGTCGAAGGTCAAAGCGTTGGCTTCTGCAGTGGACAGCGACCCGTCGGGCTTCTGGGGGCTGACGGCGATCAGCGGTATGTCGCGCGACGTGAGTTCCGGTACCAACTGGTCCTGGTAGGTCTTCAGCGCGAGATTGCAGTATGGGCACCACGCGCCGCGGTAGAAGACCACGACCGCCGGACGGTGCGCGCGCAGCGCACTAATCGTGGTCGATTTCCCGTGCGCATCAACAACTTCAGGATCTGGCAGGGCAGTCCCCGGCTGCGCCGCACCGGGCGGTACGCCGTCCTCGACCATGCGTTTCTGGTCTGCGGTGAACACCTCGATGGCGTCGGCGGGCAGGTGACCCGCCATGCCCTGCTGCATGTCTGCGACCTGGGAGGCGATGGTGGCCGGTTCAGTGGTGGACATGGAGACTCCTTTTCATAGGCCTGACGCCGATGGTGTCCGGGAAAAAATGGAGTGTCAACACCAAAAATCAACGCGATCGAGCGGTCCCTGTGGATGTCTCGATCAGGAGCCCGCCGATGTGAGTGATCACGGTGTCCATTGCCGCGGTCAACGCGGCGGTATCCCGGTTGACCTGGCTCAGGAGGAGGCCTCCCTGGGTCGCGGCCAGCAGCGCCAGGGCGAGGCGGTCGGTATCGGTGCCCTCGGCGAATTGACCCGCAGCAGCCATGGACGCGAGTCCGGTGCGCAGTATCCGCTCCCACTCGGCGAACCAGCGTGCCAGTTGTGCGCGTGCGACGGCGTCGGTCTCTGCCAGATCTGCGGCCAAAGATCCCAGCGGGCAGCCGCCCACACAGTTTTGCGCTGTACGAATACCGACAACCAGATCGCGCCAGCGCCACAGATCGGCCAGGCACGCCACCTTGTCCAGGCCCAGGTGCTGGACGTCGAGAACGCGTTGTCCTTGTAGCTCGATGACCGCTGCCACCAATGCGTCCTTGTCGGCGAAGTAGTGGTACAGCTGCGACGAGCTGATTCCGGCCGCCGCCTGGATGTCCTCCACGGTCGTACGGGCCACGCCACGCTGCTGCATCAGGTCCGCGGCCACCGCCACGATTCGATCCCGGGTCTGCACGCCTTTACGGGTCAGTCGCCGGCCGTTCACCGCCGCGGCCGCTGCGCTCCGCGCTGGATCGTTCACTCCAAAAGTGTAGCGAGCGTCAACCGGTCTTGGCGGTCTGCTGATACAGCACCAGCCGCCACCTGCCGTCGACGCGGTGATACACCGACGACATCGCTGCGACGAACGGTTCGTCGGCTCCGTCGCGATGGGCCGTGCCGACGTACACCAGCGCCGCGGCGTCGGCTCCTGCGGAGATGACGCGCTCATCGGACAACTCGAAGCTCGCCCACGGCGGCGCCTGGCCGAGTGCAGAGGTCACCGCGGAGCGATCCATCACCGAACCGTTCGCCAAGACCATGACCGCGTCGTCGGTCATCAGGTCCCCGTAGAAGCGGTCGCCGGTCGACTCGCACAACGCCTGCCACCCCGCGCGCTCGATCGCCAGGAGTTCATCGAGTAACTGCTGATTGGTCATGTCAGTGAATACCCACGCGGACTCGGCCGTTATCGGGGGTTCAGCACGTAACCTTGGTGCCGATGCGGCACTACTACACCGCCGACGCGATTCGCGCCGCCGAGGCGCCCTTGCTGGCCGGCCTGCCCGATGGTGTGCTGATGCGTCGTGCCGCCTACGGATTGGCCACCGCGATCGCCCGCGAGCTGCGAACGCGCACCGGCGGCGTTTCCGGTCGCCGGCTCTGCGCGGTGGTCGGCTCCGGCGACAACGGCGGCGATGCGCTGTGGGCGGCTACCCTCCTGCGCCGCCGTGGGGCCGCCGCGACCGCGGTACTGCTCAACCCCGACCGCACTCATGCCAAGGCGCTGGCCGCGTTTCGATCTGCCGGCGGCCGGGTGGTGCCGGCCGTGCCGCCGTCGACCGATCTCGTGATCGACGGGGTGGTCGGCATCTCCGGCAGCGGGTCCCTACGCCCGGCAGCCGCCGAGGTGTTCGCCGCCGCCGACGATGCCGAGATTCCGGTGGTGGCCGTCGACATCCCCAGCGGCGTCGACGTACAGACCGGCGCGATCACCGGGCCTGCCGTGCGGGCGGCACTCACCGTCACCTTCGGTGGCCTCAAACCCGTTCACGCCCTGGCTGACTGCGGCCGGGTCGAACTGATCGACATCGGTTTGGACCTCCCGGCCACCGACGTGCTGGGCATGGAAGCCGCTGATGTCAAGGCGCGTTGGCCGCTGCCCGGCGTGCGCGACGACAAGTACACCCAGGGTGTCACCGGCATCCTGGCCGGATCGTCGACGTATCCCGGCGCGGCGATCCTGTGCACCGGTGCCGCGGTGGCGACGACATCGGGTATGAAACGCTACGCCGGGTCCGCTGCAGCCGAGGTGGTGTCGCACTGGCCGGAGGTGGTGGCCGCGCCCAACCCGCACGCCGCCGGGCGAGTGCAGTCCTGGGTGGTCGGACCGGGCCTGGGTACTGATGAAAAGGGTTTTGCTGCTTTACATTTCGCACTCAGTACTGATCTGCCGGTGGTGGTCGACGCCGACGCGCTGACCATCTTGTCCACCCAGCCGGATCTGGTGGCGGGCCGAGCGGCCCCGACGGTGCTCACCCCGCACGCGGGCGAGTTCGCGCGACTGGCCGGTGCACCGCCGGGGGAGGACCGGGTGGCCGCCACCCGCCGGCTGGCCGATGCCTTCGGCGCGACCGTGCTGCTCAAGGGCAACATCACCATCGTCGCCGAGCCTTGCGGCGGCGTCGTCTACCTGAACCCCGCAGGTGGTTCCTGGGCGGCGACCGCCGGATCCGGGGACGTGTTGTCGGGGATGATCGGTGCGCTGCTGGCCTCGGGTCTGCCGCCGGCCGCGGCGGCCGCGGCGGCCGCATTCGTGCACGCGCGCGCCGCCAACGCCTCGGCCGCCGATCCCGGCCCGGCCCCCGCGCCGACATCGGCCTCGCGCATCCTCGCCCACATTCGTCAAGCCATCGCAGAACTGTAGAAAGGACACCCGTGCCCCACGTCAAATATCGTTCCCCGTCGATCGCACCGGCCTACACCGGACGCCTGTCGACCGACCCGATCCCGTCACTGCGGCTGCCCGATGAGGCGATGGAACCCACTGCGGCATACCGGTTCATCCACGACGAGCTGATGCTCGACGGCAGCTCGCGGCTCAACCTCGCCACGTTCGTCACCACCTGGATGGACCCCGAGGCCGAGAAGCTGATGTCGGAGACATTCGACAAGAACATGATCGACAAGGATGAGTACCCGGCCACGGCTGCCATCGAATCACGTTGTGTGGCAATGGTTGCCGATCTGTTCCATGCCGAGAACCTGCGCGACGACGACGCCTCCACCGCGGTCGGGGTGTCCACGATCGGGTCGTCGGAGGCCGTGATGCTCGGCGGTCTGGCCCTGAAGTGGCGCTGGAAGGCCCGCGTCGGGGACAAGTGGAAGACTCGCACCCCTAACCTGGTGATGGGTTCCAACGTGCAGGTGGTGTGGGAAAAGTTCTGCCGCTACTTCGAAGTCGAGCCGCGCTACCTCCCGATGGCCGAGGACCGCTACGTCATCACCCCCGAACAGGTTCTGGACGCCGTCGACGAGGACACCATCGGCGTGGTGGGCATCCTGGGCACCACCTACACCGGTGAGCTGGAGCCGATCGCCGAGATCTGTGCGGCACTGGACACGTTGCAGGCGGACAAGGGACTCGACATCCCGGTGCATGTCGATGCGGCCAGCGGCGGATTCGTGGTGCCGTTCCTGCACACCGATCTCAAGTGGGATTTCCGGTTGCCGCGAGTGGCGTCGATCAACGTCAGCGGCCACAAGTACGGGCTGACCTATCCGGGTATCGGATTCGTGGTGTGGCGCAACGCCGATTGCCTACCTGAGGAGCTGGTGTTCCGGGTGAACTACCTCGGCGGGGACATGCCGACGTTCACCCTGAACTTCTCCCGCCCGGGCAATCAGGTGGTCGGCCAGTACTACAACTTCCTGCGGCTGGGCCGGGCCGGCTACACCCACGTGATGCAGTGCCTGTCGGCAACGGCCCGCTGGTTCTCCGACCAACTGGAGGCCTGCCAGCACTTCGAGGTGATCTCCGACGGCTCGGCGATACCGGTGGTGGCGTTCCGGCTCAAGGGCGACTTTGGCTACACCGAGTTCGACGTGTCGGCGGCGCTGCGTTCCTACGGCTGGCAGGTGCCGGCGTACACGATGCCCGACGGCGCGGAGAACATCTCGGTGCTGCGGGTTGTTGTGCGAGAAGGGTTCTCGGCCGACCTGGCCCGCTCACTGTGGGCGGACCTCAACGCCGTGCTGGGCCACCTCGACGCGATCCAGCCCGAAGGCCACTTCACTCAGGAGCACTTCGCGCACTAGGCCCGATCAGCTGCTCGGTGCCGCCAATGCGCCGAGCAGCTGATTGAAGGCTTCCGTCATCGACGGGTGCGTATAGATGGTGTCGCGCAACTCGGTGGCGGTGATGCCGTGCCGCATGGCCAGCGCGACGGTGTTGATGACTTCATGCGAGTCGTAGCTGAGAAGCGCTGCGCCCAGGATCTTGTCGCTGCTCGCATCCACGACGACCTTCATGAGTCCGGTCGTCTCGTCGACGATGCGGGCCCGTGGCACCGTCGCCATGGCGGCAACCGGCAGCGTGGCGACCAGGATGTCCATCCCGGCTGCCACCGCCGCGCTCTCGGTGATGCCCACCCGCGCCAGCGGTGGTGTGGTGAACAGGACGTAGGGGACGGCGGTGCGGGTGGCGGTGCTCCGGGATCCGTCGCCGGCGAGCTGCGAGAGCACCACGCGGTAATCGTCGAGCGAAATGTAGGTGAACTGCGGACCACCGTTGACGTCACCGACCGCGAAGATGTGCGGCTGGCTGGTGCGCAGATACTCGTCGACGACAATCGCACCCGCACTGGTGGTTTCGACACCGGCCTCGGTGAGGCCCAGGTCGTCGGTGACCGGCTCCCGGCCGAGTGCCACCAGGACGGCGTCGCCCTCGGCGGTGTGTTGCATCCGGTCGGCCTGATAGGTCACCGTAACCGCCTGGCCGACTCCGGTCACCGACGTGACCTCAGCGGAGGTGATGATCTCGACGCCGCTGTCACGAAGAATGTCCTGCAGGCAGGCCGCGACATCGGCGTCCTCGCGACCGAGGATCTGCGGACCGTGTTCCAGCACGGTCACCTCGGAGCCGTACCGGGCGTACATCGCGGCGAACTCCAGGCCGACGTAGCCGCCGCCGAGCACCGTCAGCCGCGCAGGCAGCTCGGGCAGGCTGAGTAGTTCGGTGCTGGTCATGACCTGGGGTGTGGTGGACAGCCCGGCGATGTCGGGCAGCACCGGACGTGAGCCGGTACCGACCACGATCGTTTGGGCCACCACGGTGACGGTCGCGCCGTCGACCGTCTCGACCTGCAGCGTGTGCGGATCGGTGAAGCGGGCATGCCCGGTGAGAACCGTGACCGAGTCGAGGTTGTCGAGCATCGCGAAGTTGACCGCGCGAAGGTTCGTGGTGAGGTCGGCCGTCGCCCCCACGGCGTGGTGATAAGCGTCCGGGTGGACACCGCCTGGCGCGAGGTGCTCGGCCCGGTAGACCATCGACTTCGTCGGCACGCAGCCGATGTTGATACAGGTGCCGCCGTACATCTGCGCGGACTGCTCGATCATCACCACCCGCCGGCCCTGACGGCCCAACGTGGCGGCCAGCGTCTTACCGCCTTTGCCGAAACCGATGACCGCGAGGTCGGCCTCGATGTGTTCGACGTTCGTCGGCATCTGTCACTCCATCCTCGCGGGTACTCCGACGAATGCTAGCGTCGGAATGCCTTGAGCGATTACCGACCGGAAGAGGTCTGATGGCTGACGCTGACGCCGAAGCACTACGCGCTGACCGTGCTGACTGGACGGCGCAACACCTTGCGACGTATCTGGAAAGCGGTGGCGCTCAGGGGCACGTCCTCGACCTGAGTGACGTCGGCGGCCGGTCGTTCACCACCCACTGCCTGATCCGCTACACCGGGCGCAAGTCGGGCCGGTCGTACATCAAGCCGTTGATCTACGGGAACGTCGGCGGCGAAATCGTGGTCGTCGCGTCCAAGGGCGGCGCCGACAATCATCCCGAGTGGTACCTGAACGTCGAGTCGAGGGCAACGCTCGAAGTGCAGATCGCCACGCAGGCCTTCGAGGCCACGTGGCGCGAACCGCAGGGCGATGAGCGACATCAGGTGTGGGAGTACATGTGCCACCTGTATCCGCCGTACATCGCCTATCAGCAGTCCACCAGCCGGCGGATCCCGCTCGTCATGCTGAGCCTGCTGCGCCCGACCGAGACGTTCAGCGCACCCGCTCATTAGCCGGGTCGTAGATGGCCTTGAGCGACACGGTGATCGGATAGATCTGACCGCCGACGTTGACCGCGTAGGAACCCGAGCGCACCCAGTCGGGTGTGACGACGGTGTCGTCGGTCGAGCGGACGTAACCCAGCCCCACGCACGCACCGGTAGTGGCACCCCATGCCGCCGAGCTGACCTGTCCGGCGACGGCGCCGTCGCGCAGGATCAGTTCGCCGCCCCACAGCATCGGGTCGGGCGAGTCGACGGAGAAGCTGACCACCCGCCTGCGGGGACCTTCGGCCTTGGCCTTCTCCACGGCCGCCCGGCCGAGGAAGTCGACATCGGTGGACAGCTTGCAGGCGAACAGCAGTCCGGCCTCCACCGGACTGTCGTTCGGCGTCAGTTCCCGGCCGAACGCCCGATAGCCCTTCTCCAAGCGCAGCGACTCGATCGCGTAGTAGCCGCCGCGGGCGATCCCGTATTTCTCACCTGCTGCCAGCAGGTCTTCGTAGACGCCGACCGCGAACTCGGTAGGAACGTATAGCTCCCAACCCAATTCGCCGACATAGGTGATCCGGGTGGCGCGCACGGTGGCGTAGCCCAGCGAGATGACCTGGCTGGTGGCGAACGGGAATGCGGCGTCGGAGAGGTCGGCGTCGGTGAGCTCGCCGAGCAGCTCGCGTGACTTCGGGCCCATCACGCCGAAGACCGCCATCGACGATGTGACGTCGACGAGTTCGGCGTGCGCCCCGGCGGGCAGGTTCTTGCGGATGTGGTCCTTGTCCCGTTCGGTGGTCGCTGCGCTACTGACGATCAGGAACTCCTGCGGCCCGGTTCGGGTGACCGTGACGTCGGATTCGTAGGTGCCGCGTTCGTTGAGCATCCCGGTGTACACCGATTTGCCCACCGGCACAGCCACATCGGCGGTGCACAGCCATTGCAGACCAGCCTCGGCTCCGGGCCCGGCGAGTACGTATTTGGAGAACGACGTCTGATCGAAGACTGTGGCGGCGGTGCGGGTGCTGACCTGTTCGGCCGCCGACCACGGCAGCCAGTTCTGCTTACCCCAGGAATATTCGATGACCGGCTCGTTGCCCGGAGGTGCGAAGAAGTTCGCCCGCTCCCAGCCCATTCGGCTGCCGAAGTTGGCTCCCGCCGCCGCGAGCAGATGGTGCACCGGGGAACGGCGGAACGGCCGCGCCGTCGCCAGTTCCCGGTTCGGCCAGGGGATTTCGTAGTGCACACCGAGGATCTCGGCGACTCGGTCATGCAACCAGGCCACGTTGCCGTTGAACGGTGCGAAGCGACGGATGTCGACGCCGGTGAGGTCGGTGGTGGGGGAGCCGTTGACGATCCATTCCGCCAGTGCGCGGCCCGCACCGCCGGCGGAGGCGATGCCCACCGAGTTGAATCCCGCGCCGACGAAGAAATTGGCGCACTCGGGAGCCTCGCCGAGGATGAACTGGTTGTCCGGGGTGAAACTCTCCGGGCCGTTGTACAGCTTCTTGAGGCCGGTGTGCTCGAGTGCGGGAAGCCGCAACAGCGCGTTGTCCATCAGGATCTCGAAGTGCTCCCAATCCTCGTCGAGCAGCTGGAACTCGAACGGGTAGGGGATCTTGTCGGGGGCCACCCACGGCTTGGCTTCCGGCTCGAACCCACCGATGACCAGCCCGCCGACCTCCTCCTTGAAGTAGGTGTAGCCGTCGGGATCACGCAGGATCGGCAGATCAGGATGGACGCCGGCAATGGTTTCGGTGACCACGTAGAAGTGTTCGGCGGAATACAGCGGCACGTTGACGCCCGCCAGTGCGCCGATCGCCTTGGCCCACTGGCCTGCGCAGTTGACCACGATTTCGGCTTCGATGTCGCCGGCGTCGGTGCGGACTCCGGTCACGCGGCCGTCCGCGGTGAGCACGTCGAGCACGCGAACGTGTTCCAACACCTTGGCGCCGCGCTGACGTGCACCCTTGGCCAAAGCCATCGTCAGGTCGGTCGGATTGGCCTTTCCGTCGGCGGGCAGCCAGATCGCGCCCACCAAGTCGTCGACCCGCATCACCGGGTAGCGTTCGAAAGCCTCTTCCGGACTGAGCAGTTCGCAGTCGAGCTGATAAGCGGCAGCATTGGCCGCAGTGCGGCGAAGCTGGATCATCCGGTCTTCGCTGCGCGCCACCGTCACCCCGCCGCACTGCTTGTAGCCCGCGCTCAGCCCGGTCTCCGTCTCCAGTTCGGCGTACAGCTGGGTGGAGTACTGGACCAGCCTGGTGCCACTCTCCGATGCGCGCAGCTGACCGACCAAACCCGCTGCATGCCAGGTGGTTCCGCACGACAGCTGGCCCTGTTCGAGCAGCACCACGTCGGTGTGACCCAGTTTGGTCAGGTGGTAGGCGACGCTGGTGCCGATGACGCCGCCGCCGATGATGACGACGTGGGCACGGTCGGGCAATGATGGGGTCGACATGTGTTCCTATCGGTCGTCAGTCGGGTGCCTGGGCATCGGCGAGCAGGCGGGGGAAATCTGGCCCGCGGAACTCGGCGACCGCCGACTCATAGCGTTCCATCGCCCATTCCCAGAAGTCGAAATCCAGTGTGCTGGTGGCATTCTGAATGCACCCCCACAATGTCCAGCCGTACTTGCCGACGATCCCCTGCAGGCGGGATCGCGCTGTCTTGTGTCGTAGCCGACGGCCGTAGTACGCGCTGACCAGTTCGTCGAGCTGATCGGTGGACAGTCCGCACTCGGCCCAGATGTTGCCGAGTTCGAAGCAGGGATCGTTGTTGCCGGAGTACTCGTAGTCGATCAGCCACACCTTGCTGCCGTCGTCCACGAAGTTCCCGGCGAGTAGATCGTTGTTGCACGGAACGGTCGCGTGTTCGCCGATGCCGAGGATGCGCTTCATCGCCTGGAACTCGCGGGTGAAGTACAGATAGTCGGTCGGTATCCGGAACCCGCGCTCCAGAACGACTTTCAAGTAGCCGGGTTGTAGTTCGAACATGTCGAAGCGGTCGCGGAAGCGCGGACCGGCGTGCAGAGTGCGGCATCCCTGCGCGACCCTGGCCAAGACGTCGGGGCGCTGAAAGTCCGCGTTGGTCAGCGTGGCGCCTTCGAGAAAGCCGACCAGCAGGATGCCGAGGTCGGGTCGATAGTCGATCACCGGCGCTCCGACGCCGGCCTTCTCCGCCGCGGCGCTGTTGTAGTACTCGTTGTCCCGGTCGATGCCGAGCAGGTCGGTGGACGTGACGCTGCACCGGGCGACGTAAGTCCCTGCCTGCGTGGTGATCTTGATGTTGCGGTTGGTGAGGCCGCCGTGGAGTTCTTCGATCTGGCGGGGTTGTCCAGCCAGCGCCGGCAGCTGATCCAGCAGCGCATCCAGTTCCGGATCGGAAATGAACGGCATGAGGGCATCCTTGCGGAGAAGTGTGTCGCGCGTAAAAGACTAGACTATTGACTTGTGGCTGTGCCAGTGTTTGACTCGGCCGTGCCGATCTGTCCGGATGCCCGTCTGGCTCGCGAGATAATCACCGGCTGGGCCGCCGGCCCGCAGCCCGCGGTGATTTTCGACTTCAACGGCACGTTGTCCGATGACGAGCCGATCCTGTTCCGTATCTTCAGCGAGCTGTTCGGTGAGCACCTGAACTGGGACTTGAGCCAGCAGGACTATGACCGGCACCTGCTGGGCCACAGCGACCGCGAGATCGTCGAGAAGGCTTTGGAGATCACTGGGAAGATCACCGGCGCCGACGGTCACGACGTCGACAGGCTGCTCGAACTGCGCAAGCACCGGTACCGCGACCTCGTCGCCGGTGACAACCCGATTCGGCCCGAGACGGTACGGCTGGTGCAGTTGTTGGCCGAACACGAGGTGCCGATGGCCATCGTCACCGGGGCGCAGCGCGACGATGTTCGGGCGGTTTTGGAAAGCAGCCCGGTCGGTGAGCTCATCCGGGTGGTCGTCGCCGAGGAGGATGTCACGAGCGGCAAGCCGGATCCAGAGGGGTTTTTGTCCGGTGCTGCCCAACTCGGTTGTGCACCAACACAGATCGTGGTTTTCGAAGATTCGGTACCCGGGGTGCGCGGTGCCCTCGCGGCCGGGATGAGCTGCGTAGCAGTGGCGCCCGAGCCCAGCGACGAACTCGCCGCTGTGGCCCCGGCGATCGTTGCGCGGCTGTCGGTCGACATCGTCGAGCACATCTTGCCGTCGTTGCGCGGCCGCTAATTGTCCGTTGGTGGTGCTTTCGGCTGAAAGGGTTGGTACCACTTCCAGTCGGCGCGTTCGCCGGTCGGTCCGGGACAGGGCGGAACGCCAGGAGGCGGGTGGTTCGGTGGTCGGGCCAGTGACCCTGATGTGAGGGGTTCGCCGTCGCTGTCGAGGACGGTGAGTTGGTGTGCGGGCCCGGTGATGGTGATGTCGCCGTGGTGGTGTGCTCGGTGGTGAAAGGGGCACAGCA
>NZ_PDHO01000118.1 GCF_002887815.1 Mycobacterium sp. ENV421
ATCGGAGCAGGCCGCGCTCAAGTGCCTCTATCTGGTGACCCGATCACTGGACCCATGCGCTCGAACTGAGCCGGCGCCCATCGAGGTGACTATACGACGGCGAGTCGGCGGCCGGGCGGGGCTGGGAAGTGAACGAATACGCCCGATAACTTCGGTCCTTAAGTTCGTAGTTGCAGTTACTTCGTGTTGTTACGTTGTGCTGTGACCCGGGTGGGCCGGGTGAGGCGAATGTTTGGTTGCCGGCCCTGGTGGTGCGGCTTGAAAGGACTGGCCGCCCGGCCTGCCTGGACTTCTCTGGCCGCTGATTGAGATCTGCGATGTGATCGCTTGTTTAAGGAAATGCTGGCGGGGATGTCCGTGGGGAATGTGTTGGCAGACAAACGAATAGGAGATCGATGACAGAGGGCCAGTTGTGGGCGGGTGTCGATGTCGGCAAGGAGCACCACTGGGTGTGCGTGGTCGATGACCGCGGTGCGGTGGTGTTGTCGCGCAAGCTCGTCAACGACGAGCAGCCCATCCGAGCACTGATCGGTGAAATCGACACCCTGAGCAACGACGTGTCCTGGACGGTCGACCTGACCACCGTCTATGCCAGCTTGCTGTTGACGGTGCTGGCCGACGCCGGTAAGTCGGTGCGCTACCTGGCCGGCCGCGCCGTATGGCAAGCGTCGAGCACTTACTGCGGTGGGGAGGCCAAGACCGACGCCAAAGACGCTCGCGTGATCGCCGATCAATCGCGGATGCGCGGCACCGATCTGCCGGTGCTGCGTCCCGACGATCTGATCGCCGAACTGCGGATGCTGACCGCTCACCGGGCTGACCTGGTCGCCGATCGCACCCGCACCATCAACCGCCTGCGCCAGCAACTCGTCGCGGTGTGCCCGGCGCTGGAACGTGTTGCTCAGCTGAGCCAGGACCGCGGCTGGGTGGTGTTGTTGTCGCGCTACCAACGTCCGAAAGCCATTCGCCACAGCGGTGTATCGCGGTTGACGAAGATCCTGACCGATGCGGGATTGCGCAACGCGGCCACCATCGCCGCGGCTGCCGTCGCTGCGGCGAAGACCCAGACGGTGCGGTTGCCTGGTGAAGAGATCGCCGCCGGACTGGTCGCTGAATTGGCTCAGGAGGTGATCGCCCTCGATGACCGCATCAAAGCCACTGACGATGACATCGAGGGCCGGTTTCGCCGCCATCCGCTCGCCGAGGTGATCACCAGCATGCCCGGCATTGGCTTTCGGCTCGGCGCCGAGATGTCCGCATTGACCGCCATCCGTTGCGACCCGCATTCCAAGGCCCACTACCAGCGCAAACGAGACGAAGGAAAACGGTCGATCCCCGCCACCATCTGCCTGGCCCGGCGCCGCACCAACGTCCTCTACGCGCTCATCCGCGATAACCGCACCTGGCAACCTGATTCACCCCCGATCACCCAGTCGCGGTCGCGTCCGAAAGTGGGTGTAAAAAGCACCGGCCGGTTCGCGGCTTCGTCGT
>NZ_PDHO01000119.1 GCF_002887815.1 Mycobacterium sp. ENV421
GAGGCGGTCTTGGCGGCGGCGGTTGGGTTCGTGGTTGGCTTCGGCGGCCACGAACCCGATCAGCTCTTCGAGGTCGTCGGCATTGGTCAGTAAGGCAGCGCCGTTTGGGTGGGCGCGCATGCCATACACCAGTCGCTCGCAGTCGGGGTCAAGCAGCATCAGGTCGCGTAACACGGCGGCGGTCTTGTCGCTGACGATGACCTCCTCGAGGGCGTCGGCAAGGCTGAGTCCGCGGCGGCGCAGGTCGTATGGGGAATCTGCCCAGTTGCTGATCACCCCCTCGTCGTCGCAGACGCTGCACGACCATCGGATCGGCGCCGATGCCTCGGCCGAGGTGATGGCGATGGTCATCCGTCCGGGGCAGCGTCGGTGGGCCGGTCGGCGCCGACACGGCAATGCCGATACCCACCGATCACCGACCTCGCCGGCGGTGCCCGCCCGGACTATGTCGCCCAAGTGCTGCGCGAGGCGCCGCGCGGGACCCGAAGCGTCGTGCGGCATGTCGAGGAAGTGATGCAGATCAGCGACCAACACGTCGCCACACTGTACCGGCGCCCAGCCACGGCGTTCTTGCATACCGATCGTCGGCGCCTGCCTACGATCATGGGTCGTGATGCTGCGATGTACCGCCAGGGTGTTGGCGCTGCTGGGGGTGTCTGAGCCGGCCATCGGCGAAGCCTGCGCGACCGACGGGTATGCCCACATGGTCTGGATCGACCGACGCAAATGCCTGCTGGTGACCCACGCCGGGACCTTGTTCTCGGTGTTCATGCCCAACGTCACCGCCGCGGGGTTGCGCCCGATCGGCCCGCCGGTCGTCTCGGCGATCCAGGCCGCGCTGCACGCCGAAGGCCTGCCCGTGGATACGCTGGGCGATCTTGATCCCCAGCAGGTGGCCGTGGCCAAGACCGCTGACCGCCGCATTCTGGGCACCATCAACGACCTCGCGTTTACCACCGAACACGTCATCGCCACCGCTGGCGGCCTGGCCCGCTGCGACATCGACGCACTGCACCACGGCCTGCATCGCACCATCAACAGCATCACCGGCTACATCCCACCGATCGACCTGGTCACGGCAAGCCGTCAAGACCAGCGGTAATAGAGCCGTCCTCCTGCCTGAGCGGAGGTGTCGGTTCCAGTCGGAGACTGAACCCGGCGAAGCAACACAGGGTCGCTACGCGGTGGCCGAAATGGGATCTGCGGGGTCGGTGTCGCCACTCGTGGCGGAGGGCGGCGGCCGCAGTTCACGGGGTGGGTCGAGCAGTGATCGGCGTAGGTCTTGGAGCAATCGGGTGCCGACCGGTGTCATGGTCAGGCCGCGCCAACCGGCCGAGGCGCGGTCGAGTACGGCCCACACCAGGCTGATGGCGCTGGTCTCGCCGGGGAATCGGCCGATGACCTTGGTCCGTCGCTTGGTCTCCCCAAACGAGCGCTCAATAAGATTCGAATGCCGAACGCGCC
>NZ_PDHO01000120.1 GCF_002887815.1 Mycobacterium sp. ENV421
GTGCGGCTCCTCAGGTTGTTGTGGGTAGCTTGACCTGCAGTCCGCCGAGGCAGAGGTAGATCATTGAGGTCAGTGTTTGGGCGGAGTGGTGGCCGTAGCCGCGGGCGTTGATGAGGCGGATTTTGGCGTTGATGCTCTCGGCGAGGGCGTTAGAGATACCGAGTTCGATGGCGGCCAGGATAGGTTCGAAGTAGATCTTGAAGCGTTTGCCGAGTGAGACGAACACGGGGATGCGACTGCGGAGGGCGGCGGTGATCCAGGCTTTGAGTAGTCGGCGGGCCTGGCCGGGGGGATGGTCGTAGCGGTAGAGGTCGCGGGCTTGCTCTTTGAGCGTCCAGGCCCGGCCGATGCGTCGGCTGGTACGGGCGATCTGGTTGACCAGGTCTCGTTTGTCGTCGGTGAGTTTGTTCTCTCCGGTGCGCAGGGCCCAGCGGGTGGTGCGCCACTGTGCGGAGGTCATGGCGACCTTGGCCGGCCCGCTGGCGGCTTCGGCGAAGACCCGGTCCAAGGCTCGGTTGATCCATCGCATGATGTGGAATCCGTCGTAGCAGATGACCGCGTCTGGCACAGCTGTGCGGGTGGCTTTGGTGTAGGCGCGGGACACATCCATGCTGACTGCTTCAATGTTCTTGAGAGCTGAATGTGTTTGGCTTTCATAGAATGTGGCCAGTGAATCTTCGCTGCGGCCCGGTTGAATATCGACAACGGTGCCGCTGTCGTGATCGCCGATGATGGTCAGGTAGCGGTGCGGATGGCGGTAGCAGATTTCATCGACCCCGATCCGGTAGCGCGTCTGGAGCCGACGCGCATCGAGGAGCTCGGCGACTCCGCGGTTGATGATCGCGGTAACCGTTTCCCAGGCGCAACGCATCAAGGTGGCCACGGTGGTGCGGTCGCTGCGCTGGGCCAACCACAACACCATGTCTTCGTAATCACGGGTGTGCCGGGCGCCGGGTCGCGCCCAGGGCAACTCCTCGGTGAGCACCCCGCAGTCCGGACAGTCCACCCGGCGGATGTCATAGACCAGCCATAGCCGGCTCCGGCCCAGATCAAGATGGCGCCAGCGGCGCCGACGACGGTCGTAGAAGCTTCGTAAGCGTTTGCCACATGGGCAGGTCAGCAGTCGAGCCGACGGGCGCAGCGTCACCTCGACATCGCGTTCGCCGATGACGACTTCGGTGACCGTGGCTCCGGGGATAGCCAGCAGACGGTTAAATGCAGTACTGACGCGCACGCGGATCGTCCTTGCGGTTGAGGTTGGTGTGGTAACCCCGAAACCTAGAGGCACACCGCGTGCGCGTCCCTCATTTCACAGATACGTCGTCAGATCCTGTTGCATACCACCGAAAATAGCCTCTGAACAGCAAAAAGCGCCCACTAGAACACTAGGAGCGCCAC
>NZ_PDHO01000121.1 GCF_002887815.1 Mycobacterium sp. ENV421
GCCCCCGGCAGTGTGTGGTTCCAGGACATAGGAATGGCGTGTCTCAGGACATCGGAATAGGTGCGGCCCGCACCGTCGGCGTGTGTCGAAGGCGCGTTTGGTCATCACTGCTGTCGTTGAACAAGGACTGAGCCAGTCCGAGGTCGCACGTACCTACGGGGTGTCACAGAGCTGGATCTCCAAGCTGGTTAAGCGTTACCACCTCGAGGGCGACGCGGCGTTCGAGCCGCGATCACGACGGCCGCACACCAGCCCGGGTCGGTTGCCGCAGACCACCATCGACCTGATCGTGGCACTACGCATCGAGTTGGCTGGCAAAGGCCTCGACCACGGACCGCAGACCATTGCCTGGCATCTGCGTCACCACCACGGTCTGCAGGTGGCCACCAACACCATCGGTCGACACCTGCACGCCGCCGGATTGATCACGGCTCAACCACACAAACGCCCCAAGTCCTCCTACATCCGGTTCGCCGCCGAACAGCCCAACGAACGGTGGCAAGCTGACTTCACCCATTGGTGGCTGGCCGACCGCACCCACGTCGAAATCCTCGACTTCATCGACGACCATGCCCGCTATGCCCTCTCGGTCACCGCCCACCGTCGCGTCACCGGCGCCGTCGTTCTCGCAGAATTCCGTAAAACCATTGCCACCCATGGCATTCCGTACTCCACACTGACCGACAATGGGATGGTCTTCACCACCCGACTAGCTGGCGGCAAAGGCGGACGCAACGGATTTGAAGCCGAATTGCATCGCCTGGGCATTCGACAGATCAACTCCACCCCCAACCATCCGACCACCTGCGGAAAAGTAGAGCGCTTCCACCAAACCCTGAAGAAATGGCTCAAAGCACAACCGCGGGCCACCACCATCACCGAGCTCCAAGCCCAACTCGACGCCTTCGTCGACGAATACAACCACCGCCGACCTCACCGCAGCCTGGACCACCACGCGACCCCTACAGCGGCCTACACCGCCCGCCCCAAAGCCGACCCCGCAAACCGCACAGACACCCACAACCGCGTCCGCACCGACCGTGTCGACAAAGCCGGCACCATCACCGTGCGCACTGGCGGGCGCCTGCACCACATCGGAATCGGCCGAACCTACACCGGCACCCGAGTGCGAATACTCATCCAGGACCACCACATCACGGTCATCAACGCCGCCACCGCAGAAGTCCTCCGCGACTTCACCCTCGACCCCACCAGGGACTACCAACCCACCGGAGCACCCAAAGGCCCCAAACGGAAAAAGCTGTGAACCTAATGCAGGTTCACAGCTATTCCGATGTCCTGGGACATCACA
>NZ_PDHO01000122.1 GCF_002887815.1 Mycobacterium sp. ENV421
CGGCGGATTCAAGGGGCTAGTGCAACAGCGGGTGGGTCGGACGGTTTGGACAGTAGTTCGTCGAGGGCTTTGGCGGGTGTCTTCCAGCCAAGGGTCTTACGGGGCCGATTGTTGAGCTTGGCTGCGACGTAGTCGAGATAGTCCTCAGGGAAGACCGACAGGTCGGTTCCTTTGGGAAACCATTGGCGTAGTAAACCATTGGTGTTCTCATTGGTGCCCCGCTGCCACGGGGAGTGCGGATCGCAGAAGTAGATCTCCAGATCGAGCGCCTCAGCAATTTTGACGTGATTGGCCATCTCCGAGCCCTGATCCCACGTCAGGGTTTGACGCAGCAGCGCCGGCAACTGCGTCATCTTGGCCACGATCGCGTTCTGCACCGCCTCGGCGGTGTGATTCTCGGGCAGATGCAGCAACAGTGCGTATCGGGTGGACCGCTCCACCACAGTGCCGATCGCCGATCCAGATGCCGTGCTGCCCAGGATCAAGTCACCTTCCCAATGTCCAGGTATCGCCCGGTCGAGGGCCTCGGCGGGGCGCTGGCTGATGTTGACCATGCCCGGAATGCGTCCACGGCGTTCCCCTGGGCGGCGCCGCGGATGGCGCAACGCCCGACCAGTACGCAGACATGTATGCAGTTCACGACGCAAATTCCCTTTACCCTGCACATATATCGACTGGTAGATCGTCTCGTGAGACACCCGCATCTCCAGATCGTCGGGAAACTCCGCCACCAGCCGCTGGGTGATCTGCTCGGGGCTGAGAAAGTCCTTCAGCCAAGTTTGCACCTGATCGTGCAGGCGCAGGTCGGCGGCCAGCTTGCGGGAATGGCGGCGGCGGGCATTGCGTTGCGCGCGGCCCTGGGCTGCGCTGGCGAAATAGTGCGGGCGCCGCAACGGCCCACCGCGCCACGGTGCGCCGAACCGGAACTGTGGACGGTATTTGTTGCGGCCATCGGAGCTGTTGCGCCTGATTTCCCGGCTGACCGTCGATGCGGCTCGGCCCAATCGCTGGGCAATCGAGCGGATCGGTTCCTGAGCCGCGACCCCCAGCGCGATCTGCTCGCGCTCAAGGAAACTCAGCCGCCTATATTGCCGTGCCACATCGCACACGATCTTCGGTTTCACCCCGCCAGCGTTACCGAACCACTGCCTACCCGTCGTCGCTGGCACCCCAGCGGCCACCGCAGCATCGTCGATCGACACCCCCGAACGCACATGAGCCCAAAACAAACGCACTGTCGACGACGGATGACCGGGACGCATGCAACAACTCCTCAGCTAGGAGCTGTTGCACTAGACCCCTGAACCCAAG
>NZ_PDHO01000014.1 GCF_002887815.1 Mycobacterium sp. ENV421
CCGAAAATAGCCTCTGAACAGCAAAAAGCGCCCACTAGAACACTAGGAGCGCCACTAGTGTTCGAGTCATGAGCTCGATCGATGCGACGCTGGAGGCGCTCGACGATGCGGTCGCGGCCCTGGCTGGAGTCGATCTCGATGTGCTTGATCCGCCGCAGCGGTTTGTGGTGTTGGAGCGGCTGGAGTCCGCGCGGCGTCGGCAGGTGGCTGTGGCGCATGCGGTGGTCACCCGGTTGGAGCAGTTCGAGGGCTGCCCGCCGGTGCCGATCACACTGGCCGATGTGTTGCGGATCAGCCCGCGCGAGGCGAGACGGCGGATCCGGGATGCCGAGCAGGTGGCGCCTCGCCGGGCGTTGACCGGGGAACCGCTGGCTGCGGTCTTGCCGGAAACGTCGAAGGCCTGGCATTGCGGTGAGTTGGATGGTGAACATCTGCGGGTGATCCAGAAGTTCTTCCGCGAGCTACCCGAGCATGTGCCGCCGATCGAGCGGGCGAAAGCTGAACGCTCCCTGGCAAACAAGGCGCGGGTGCTGCGACCCGATCAGTTGGAGAAGGTCGCCCACCGGCTGGCGCTGCACCTGAATCCCGACGGGACATTCTCTGATGAGGACCGGGCTCGCAAGCGCGGATTCGTGTGGTGCGGTGGGCAGGGTGTCGATGGAATGAGTGTGGGGCGGCTGGTCGCCGACCCGGAGCTACGGTCGCTCGTCGATGCCTGGATGGCGAAGTTCGCCGCACCGGGTATGTGCAACCCCGCCGAGGAAAGTCCTACGACGACTCCGAGCGAGGAGGTCGCTGAACGGGATGCCCGCAGTTTCGCCCAGCGTCAGCATGATGCGCTCAAGGCGTTGGTGCGCGGACAGCTCGGTGATCCGAAATTCGGTCAGCACAACGGCTTACCCGTCACGGTGATTGCGACGGCAACGGTGCAGGACCTCCAAACGCAGGCCGGGCACGCGGTCACCGCGAGCGGAACACTGCTGCCGATCCCGGACCTGATCCGGATGAGCGCGCACGCCTACCACTACCTGGCACTGTTCGACGGTGTGGATGGCCGCGCGCTGTGGCTGGGCCGCACCAAACGGATTGCCTCGGCTGATCAGCGAATCATGTTGCACTCCAAGTACCTCGGCTGTACCCGGCCGGGTTGCGACGCGCCCGGCTATCACAGCGGAGTGCACCACGCGGCGCAAGACTGGAAGAACGGCGGCACCACCGACGTCGACGACCTCACCTTGGCCTGCCCACCGGATAACCAACTCGTAGAAACCGGTGGCTGGACCACCCGGCAACTCCCCGACGGCAGCACCGAATGGATCCCGCCACCCGATCTCCCCATGCTGCGGGGCGGTGTCAACGACTACCACCACCCGGAACGACTACTGGGCGACGACAGTGACCCGCCGTCGGATGAAGCAGGTGCGGCCTGAGAATTCGTGGACGCCTCGGCAATCAGCCCGGCTTGGACGCGACGACAAAGTAGCCACGTGGCACGTCTGGCTCGCCGGCCGGCGTGACCGGCGCGTACCAACGGCCCCAGCGGTTGCCGGGTTCGGCGACATCGGTCACCGTCGCCGACCATCCGGGTACCAACTGCGCGGGGTCGTCGGTGCCGAACAACCACGGAGCTCCGTTGTCCGCCATGGACTTCAGCAGCTCAGCCATGAACGGAGCGTTCAGCAGCGACTTGCCCACGACGTCGTAGCAGAGCACTGATCCCGGAGCCGACGCGGCGTCGATGCGCGCGAAGAGCCGATGCACGGCGTGTTCATCGAGGTACTGCAGCAGGCCCTCGATCAGCCACGCCGTCGGGGTGGTGGCGTCGAAACCCGCCGAGCACAGTGCCGTCGGCCAGTCATCGACGAGGTCCACCCCGATCGGCACACGCGCGCACTGCGGGGTGTCGTCGGCGAGTAGCGCGTCCTTCGCGGTCATCACCGACGGCTGGTCCAGTTCGAACACTGAGGTGCCCGTCGGCCACCTCAGCCGGTAAGCCCGGGCATCCATACCAGCTGCCACCAGAACGATCTGCCGGCAGGACGAGGCCGCCTCGAGCAGCGCGTCGTCCCAGAATCGGGTGCGCACCACGATCTGCAGGGTGGTCCGTTCGCCGGAGGTGGCCAGTGCCGCATCAAGGATCCGGTAGCCGGCCTCACCGGCGAGCTTGTCGGCGAACGGATCGGAGAAGAGCCGATCGCCGCGCACCGATTCGCGGGCGCGGATCGCGGCCACCAGCAGTCCGGTGCCGGCTACCGCATCTGGTCTGGTGTCCATCTCTCGATGGTGTCAGCCGTGATGTCGGCGGGTCTTGTACTTTTGCGCCCTAGGTGACGAGGTCCAGATGGCTGGGCAGGCTCGACCGGCGACTCGGGTACTGGCTCGGGGTGATCGCGGTGAAGCTGCGAAAGTCGCGGACGAAGTGGGCCTGGTCGCAATAGCCGAGGTCGGCGGCGATCTCCGCACCCCGTTGCGTCCCGGGCATCCAGGCGACGCAATGCTGCCTGCAACCGGCGCACCCGCAGATACGTCTTGGGGCCGAGTCCCACCTCGTGGCGAAAGAGTGCGGACAGCCGCTTCGCCGACAGCGATGTCATTGCGCAGAGTTCGGCAACACCGATCGACGGATCGGTCTCGACATAGCGGAGTAGGTTGCCGAGCCGTGCGTCTCGCACATCCATCTTGTCCACGAGGAATTGCTCCAGGATCAAGAATCGCGCAGCGGCCGAGAGTGTTTCGGTGAGCCTCGCGCGCAATGCCCGTGCCGGTGCGCCCCAGAGATCCTCGATGCCGACGCACCGGTCCTGCAACTCACCCAGCGGGATCGCGAGGAACGGTCGCGCCCCGGCCGGACGGAAGTGCACCGTCATCACGGTGTGCCCCGGGTCGATCTGGGTGACGTAGGACGTGGCGCCCGCGCCGGTGATGAACGCCGCCGGAACCCGCCCGGCCGGCGCACCTACGGCGGCGAACTCCACCTGGTCGCGGTTGCCGAGTTCGATGACGAGGGTGAGCGCGCCCCGGGGCAGGGCGGTGCTGCGATGTCCTACGGCGCCGTCGTGGCACCAGTAGCCGAGGTAGTTGATGTGCTGCGACAGCGGGGGTCCCGGACGGTACAGGCGCGGGCCCCCCGATTCCACGCGTCCAGAATAGTTCGATTCGGATGTCGGATTCCGCGCGCGCCATTCGTCGTAGGGATGGAGAGTGAAACCAGCGGGGTTTCACGGCCGACGTTGGAAGGACATCGCCATGTACTACTTCGCACTGCTGCAGGTCCGTGAGCGCGATCTCACCGCAGAGGAAGCAGGCCGGGAAATGCAGGCCTACGCCGAGTTCCACGCCCGCGAGTCGGCGGCGATCCGAGAGGGAGATGCGTTGGGTCCGGCCGCCGACGCGGTCCGGATCACCGGCGGACCGGATGCGCCGGTCATCACGGACGGTCCGTACGCCGAGGGCGCCGAGGTGGCCGGCGGTTATTACCTGTTCGAGGCCGACAACCTCGACGACGCACTGCAGTTGGCCCGGCAGATCCCGGCGGCCCAGTATGGCGCGATCGAGGTGTGGCCGGTGGTGCACTGGAACGCGGTGGGGCGGCCGACGACCGATTCCGATTGGCTGGCACTGCTTCTCGAACCCGCCGATGAGGTCAATGTTCCTGGCACGCCGGAATGGGATCAGGGGCTGGCCGAGCACGCCGAGTTCGGGGCCGCGGCGGGATCGCACATCCTCGGCGGGGCGCCGCTGCATCCGCCGTCGACGGCGACGACGGTGCGTGTGCGGGACGGCGAGGTGGTGTTGACCGACGGTCCGTACGCGGAGGGCGCCGAAGTCGCCAACGGGTTCTATGTGCTGTCGGCCGCCGACCGTGACGAGGCGACGAAGGTGGCGTCGATGATCCCGGCGTCGGTCGTCGAGCTGCGCCGGCTGGCGGGAGTGTCTGGGCTGTAGATGGGTTCGCTGGACAGTGTCTTCCGGCGGGAGTGGGGTCCCGCGGCGGCTGCGCTTGCGCGGTGGTCGGGTGATCTCGACATCGCCGAGGACGCCGTCCAGGAAGCCTGCGCGGAGGCACTGCGGAGCTGGCCACGCGACGGGTTGCCGGATAATCCCGGCGCGTGGCTGGTCACCGTCGGCCGTAATCGGGCCAGGGATCGCCTACGTCGCGAATCCGTGCGCCCGGGAAAGGAATTGCTGGCTGTGCAGGGTGATGGGCGTGCCGATGACCGCGTGGTGCACGGTGTGCGTGACGACGAGCTCCGGATGATCTTCACCTGCGCGCATCCCGCCCTCGAGCGGTTGTCACAACTCGCGCTGACCCTGCGGCTGATATCGGGCCTGACTGTGCCGGAGATCGCTCGCGCGCTTCTGCTCACCGAAACAGCCGTCGGACAACGCATCACCCGCGCCAAGAGCAAGATCCGGCACGCCAACATCCCGTTGCGAGTGCCCCCGTCCGAGCTGTTGGCCGAACGCACCCCGCACGTGCTGTCATGCATCTATTCGGTGTTCACCGAGGGGTACTGGTCCACGGCCGGACCGTCCGCGATCCGGGACGAGCTGTGCGACGAAGGTGTCCGGCTGGCCGGCGAATTGTGCCTGCTGATGCCCGCCGAGCCGGATGCCCGCGCGTTGTATGCCCTTGTTCTGTTGCATGATTCGCGACGGTCGACGCGGGTCGATGCCGACGGTGCGTTGGTGCCGCTCGACGAGCAGGACCGGTCCCGGTGGGACCGCGGCCGGATCTCCCGAGGACTCGACGAGTTACGCCGTGCGCAGGGGGCGAGCGGGCCGTACCTTCCGCAGGCGGTGATCGCCGCCGCGCACGCGACTGCGCCGAATTGGGAGCAGACCGACTGGCAGACCATCTGCCGGGCGTACGACCAGCTCGTGCGGCAGACGGACTCGCCGGTGGTGCGGGCGAACCGGGCGCTCGCGATAGGCCTGCGCGACGGCCCGGATGCCGGCTTGGCGGCTCTGGAGCAGGTGGCGCACGATCCGCGGCTCGCCCGATCCGCGCTCGTGCCCACGGTGCGTGCCGACTTGTTGCGCCGAGCGGGCCGACGCGCAGAGGCGGCGCGCTGGTATCGGAACGCGATCGATGTGAACGGATCCGAACCGGGCAAGGCGTTTCTGCGCCGTCGAATTGCCGAATGCGGCGGGGCGATCGCATAACAAAGAGGTCGGTAAGACAACGGTAAGGAAACGCGCAGATCGCAAACGGTTATCGCGCCGTGTCACAAATGTGACATTTGTGCACCAGTGTTACCGAAGTGAAATCGAGCGCCGCCGGCCTCGGTGAGGGATGGGAGTGGCCGTGACCTCTATGACTTCTATGACGATGTACGACCAGTCATGGACGGCCCCGACCATGTTGAGCCTGTGGACGGAGCCGCTGACCAAGCGCGGCAAGGTCGTTCGTCAGGCATCCAAATGGGCCGGTGTCATCGACACGACCGTGACGGTGCTCTGCCCGCCGGTGGTGTCGGTGTGCGCGATCTTCGCCGCCGTGTTGTGGCCTGCGCAGGACCCGAGCGAGCTGGTCGGCCACGCGGCGACCTCCGCGCCGGTCAACGCCCTGGTGCAGGAGAGCGCACCGGCTCCCTAGCCGGCGTGAGCAATGCCGCGCCGACCCAGCGGCGCAGATACTGGCGCAAGTCGTCGCCGTGTCGCGGCGGCCGGCCCGGATCGAGCACGAACGACTGGATGATCCGCAGCAGGTGTTCACCGAGCTCGTCGAGATCACTGTCGCTGAAACCCGCTGCGCCCCAATCGACGTCGAAGCGGCGCAGCATCGAACCCGCGAACGCCAGCGCGACATCGGAAGTGACCTCGGCGCTGAACGTGCTCGAGCGTTCGGGTCCGAGCAGCAGACCCATGTGCTTGTCGTGGGGCAACCATTCCACCGCCGCGGCGATGCCTTCGGTCACCGCGTCGGCCGGGTCGGTGATGCCGGCCAGGTGATCGGCCAGCCGGTCGAGGAACCCGGTCGCGGCCGCCATGGCCGACGCCTGCAACAGCGCGTCGGTGCTGGGGAAGTAGCGGTAGACGGTCTGGCGGGTGACACCCAGCGTGCGCGCGACGTCCGCGATGCTGAGGTCGGCACCGTGTGAGTCGATGGCCTTGTTGGCTGCCGCCAGGATTCTGGCGACGGCTTCCTCGTCGGTGGCCGGCGCTGCTCCCGACCATCCGTGTGTCCGCATGTCAGCCGCCCACTGCGGAGTTCGGATAGCCCGGGTAGCCCATGACCCGGGATGTTATCGCGCTACCGGTAGTTGACCGGCAATTGCTTGACGCCGTTGAGCCAGCCCGACCGCAGCCGCTTCGGGTCGCCGAGCTTGCTGATGTCCGGGATCTGGTTGGCGATCTCGTTGAAGATCAGTTTGATCTCCATGCGCGCGAGGTTGGCGCCGATGCAGAAGTGCGCGCCGTTGCCGCCGAAACCGAGGTGGGGGTTCGGGTCGCGCAAGATGTTGAACTGGAACGGGTTGTCGAAGACTTCCTCGTCGTAGTTGGCCGAGCTGTAGAACAGGCCGGCCCGCTGACCTTTGCGGATCGTGACGCCGCCGAGTTCCACGTCGGCGGTGGCGGTGCGCTGGAAACAGTGCACCGGGGTGGCCCACCGAACGATCTCGTCGGCCGTCGTCTCCGGCCGTTCACGCTTGAAAAGCTCCCACTGGTCCGGGTTTTCGAAGAAGGCGTTCATGCCGTGGGTCATCGCGTTGCGGGTGGTCTCGTTTCCGGCCACCGCCAGCAGGATCACGAAGAACGCGAACTCCACCTCGGACAGCGACTCTCCGTCCAAGTCAGCCTCCACCAGGCGGGTGACGATGTCGTCGGCCGGGCACTGCCTGCGCTGCTCGGCCATCGAGTACGCATAGCCCATCAGCTCGGCGTTGGCCTCGATCGGATCGACGTCGTTGAAGTCCGGGTCGTCGGTGTTCATGATGCTGTTGGTCCAGTGGAACAGCTTCTGGCGATCGTCTTCCGGAACGCCCAGCAGGTCGGCGATCGCCAGCAGCGGAAGCTGCATCGCGATGTCGTCGACGAAATCGCCGGTGTCTTTCGCGGCGGCCGCGGCCACGATGTCGCGTGCGGCGTCGGCCAGCTTCTCCTCCAGCTTGGCCACCGCGCGCGGGGTGAAGAGCCGCGAGACCAGCTTGCGCAGCCGGGTGTGCTCGGGTGCGTCGTGGTTGATCAGCAGGGCTTTGGTGATCTCCACCTGGTCTGCGGTCATGTCGTCGGCGAAGCGCATGACGACGCCCTTGGCGTTGGTCGACCACAGGTCGCCGTCGCGGGAGATGTCCCGGATGTCGCGGTGCTTGGTGATCACCCAGTACCCGCCATCGTCGAAGACGGTGCTGCCGAGCGGCTGCTCGTTCCACCAGACCGGCGCGGTCTGGCGCAACTGCGCGAATTGCGCGACGGGCATGCCCGCTTCCAGCAGGTCGGGGTCGGTGAAGTCGAAGCCCGCTCCGAACGGACACACGCTGGCGGTGGTCATGGTCTACCTCGCTGTGGTTGTGATGGAGCGCACCTTTGGAACGACCATACACTGCAACGCTGAGTGTATGCCCGTTAGGTTCGATCGATGACGGATCGTCCCGACCTCGCGGAGTTGCTGCGCCGGCGCGCGCTGACCGAAGACGCGGCCCGCCCCGACGCGGTCGACCGCAGGCACGCCGCCGGCGGCCGGACCGCCCGCGAGAACATCGCCGACCTGGTGGACGCCGATTCGTTCGTCGAGTACGGGCGGTTCGCGATCGCCGCGCAGCGCCGCCGCCGCGACCTCGACGACCTGATCGCCCGCACCCCCGCCGACGGGCTGATCGCCGGCACCGCGCAGGTCAACGGCAAGCCGTGCGCCGTGTTGTCCTACGACTACACGGTGCTGGCCGGCACCCAGGGCTACGTCGGGCATCGCAAGAAGGACCGGCTCTTCGAGCTCATCGAGCGGATGCGGCTGCCCACGATCTTCTTCGCCGAGGGCGGTGGCGGCCGGCCCGGCGACACCGACGTCCCTACGGTTTCGTCGCTGGAAACCCGGGCCTTCAAACTGTGGGCGGCGCTGTCAGGGGTGGTGCCGCGCATCGCGGTCGTCAAGGGCCGCTGCTTCGCCGGCAACGCGGTGATCGCCGGCTGCTCGGATCTCATCGTGGCCACCGCCGACACCTCGATCGGTATGGGCGGTCCGGCGATGATCGCCGGCGGCGGGCTGGGTGACGTCGAACCCGACGCTGTCGGCCCGATCTCGGTGCAGGCGCCCAACGGTGTCGTCGATGTCGTCGTCGCCGACGAGGCCCAAGCCGTCGCCGTGGCCAAGCAGCTCCTCGGCTATTTCCAGGGCGTCACCGAGCCCGGCGCCGTCGCCGACCAAAACGCTTTGCGCACAGTCATTCCCGAACGTGCCCGGCGTGCCTATCCGATCAAGCCGGTCATCGAGACCATCGCCGACCAAGGCTCCGTGACGTTCTTGCGGGAGAAGTTCGCCGCCGAGATGGTCACCGCGCTGGCCCGCATCGACGGCCGCCCCGTCGGTGTGATCGCCAACAACACGATGGTGATGGCCGGGGCGATCACCGCGGCGGCGGCCGACAAGGCGGCGCGCTTCCTACAACTGTGCGACACATTCGGCCTACCGGTCGTCTCGCTGATCGACTGCCCCGGTTACATGGTCGGCCCGGCCGCCGAGGCCGAGGCGCTGGTGCGGCGGGCGTCGCGGATGCTGGTCGCCGGCGCGGCACTGCGGGTGCCGTTGGTGGCCGTCGTGCTGCGCCGCGGCTACGGGCTGGGCGCTCAGGCGATGACCGGCGGCAGCCTGCACGAGCCGCTGCTGACCGTGGCCTGGTCAGGTGCGCACCTCGGGCCGATGGGTCTGGAGGGCGCGGTCCGCCTAGGCATGCGCAAGGAACTGGAGGCCATCTCCGACAACGCCGAGCGGGAACAGCGGGTCGCCGACGCCACCGCTGCGATGGAAGAGAACGCCAGAGCGCTCAACGCCGCGCAGATCTTCGAGGTCGACGACGTCATCGACCCGGCGGAGACCCGCGGCCTGATCGTCGCGACACTGGCCGCCGCCGCGGCGCGCGGTGAACTCCCGCCACCGAGGCGATTCGTCGACACCTGGTAGCGAAGTGGGGCGATAGGGTGTGAACCTGTGCGCGTCCTCGTGATCGGATCCGGTGCCCGCGAACACGCCCTGTTGTTGGGCCTGCGCAGAGATCCGCAAATCGACTTTCTGGCCGTCGCCCCCGGCAATGCCGGCACGTCGGCGCTGGCCGAGCAGCACGAGGTGGACGTTACCTCCGCCGAAGCCGTCACCGCGCTGGCCCGCAAGCTCGAGGTGGACCTGGTGATCATCGGCCCCGAGGTGCCGCTGGTGCTCGGCGTCGCCGACGCGGTGCGCGCCGCGGGGATCGCCTGCTTCGGCCCGTCGAAGGACGCCGCCCGGATCGAAGGCTCCAAGGCGTTCGCCAAAGACGTGATGGCGGCCGCCGGTGTCCGTACCGCGGGCAGCGAGACCGTCGACAACCCGGCGCACCTCGATGCCGCCCTGGATCGCTTCGGTCCAGCCGCGGGCCAACCCGCCTGGGTGGTCAAGGACGACGGGCTGGCCGCGGGCAAGGGTGTGGTGGTCACCGACGATCGCGATGTGGCCCGTGCGCACGCCGCGTCGCTGCTCGACTCGGGGCACCCGGTGCTGTTGGAGGCCTTCCTCGACGGACCCGAGGTGTCGCTGTTCTGTCTGGTCGACGGCGCGACCGTGGTTCCGCTGCTGCCCGCCCAGGACTTCAAGCGGGTCGGGGACAATGACGCCGGGCCCAATACCGGTGGGATGGGCGCGTATTCGCCGCTGCCGTGGCTGCCTGCCGACGTGCTGTCGGCGATCGTCAGCGGCGTTGTCGAACCCGTCGCCGCCGAACTGGTTCGCCGCGGCTGCCCGTTCTCGGGGCTGCTGTATGCGGGGCTCGCGATCACCTCGACCGGGCCCGCCGTCATCGAATTCAATTGCCGCTTCGGCGATCCCGAGACCCAAGCGGTGTTGGCGCTGCTGGAATCCCCGCTGGGGCAGCTGCTGCATTCCACCGCGACCGGGACACTGGCTGACGCAGGCCCGCTCGAGTGGCGCGACGGATACGCCGTCACCGTGGTGGTGGCCGCCGAGAACTACCCCGGCCGCCCTCGGGTCGGAGATGTCATCACCGGGTCGGAGGCCGACGGCGTCCTGCATGCTGGCACCGCCCGGCGCGACGACGGCGCAGTCGTGTCCTCCGGCGGCCGGGTGCTCTCGATCGTCGGCACCGGAGCCGACCTGGTCGCCGCCCGCGAAGAGGCCTACCGGATCGTCTCCTCGATTCGATTGCCGGGCAGCCACTTCCGCAGTGACATCGCGCTGGCGGCCGCCGAGGGCCGCATCACACTAGCTTGACCGGCAGCCGCTTCACTCCGTGAATCACATTGCTGTGCAAGTACTCCGGCTCGCCTACCTGTACCTCGGGTAGCCGGGTGAGGAGCTGGTGGAACAGCTGCCGCAGCTCGGTCCTGGCGAGGTTGGCGCCAAGGCAGAAGTGCGGCCCGCCGCCACCGAAACCGAAGTGCGGGTTCGGTGATCGGGTGATGTCGAATTCGCCTGCCCGGTCGAACACCGCGTCGTCGCGGTTGGCCGAACAATAGAACAGCGCGACTTTCTCCCCGGCCTTGATCGGGGTGCCGGCCAGTTCGGTATCGGCGGTGGCATGGCGGGCGAAGTTCAGCACCGGGGTGGCCCAGCGGATGAACTCCTCGACCGCTGGGGCGATGCGAGTGTCGAAATCCTCCATCAGCCAAGCCTTTTGGCTGGGGTTGTCGGCCAGCGCCTTGAACGCATGCGAGGTGGTCTGCTTGGTGGTGTCGTTGCCAGCGGAGGCCAGCAGCACCATGAACGACCCGATCTGGACGTCGGTGAGCTGGTGGCCGTCGACCTCGGCGTTGACGATGTCGGTCATCAGGTCGTCGTGTGGCTCGCGACGGCGCAGCTGAGCCAGCTCGATTCCCGAACTCGTGAGGATCCCGATCTGGGTCAGCGCGTGCGTCGCGCGTTCTTCGAATGAGACGTAGTCGTCATCGGTTGCGCTGAACAGGCTTTCGGCCGCGTAGGCCACCGCGTGCTGATCTTGCGGAGCGATGCCGATCATGTCCGACACCGTGCGCATCGGGAGCTTGGCCGAGCATTCGGCGACGAAGTCGATCTCGTCGCCGTCGCGCAGCCGTTCGATCAACCGGTCGACGATGTCGGCGGCGTTGGCCTGGATCTGGGCCTCGATGCGGCGAACCTGCTTGGGGGTGAACGTCGCACTGATCAGCCGCCGGTACAGGGTGTGCTCCGGCGGATCCATGGCCAGGAAGAAGCTGGTGGCCTGCTGGATCTCGGCGGGAAGCGGGTCGACGCTCATGCCCAGCGCCGAGCTGAAGATGTCGGTGTGCTGGCTGACGTACTTGATGTCGGCGTGGCGGGTGACCGCCCAGTACCCGGTCTCGGAATGGGGGAAGACCGAGGACACCGGCGCATGCCAGGACAGCCCGTCGGCGGCCCTCAGCTGCGCGAACGTCCGGTCCCGGGTGGCGAAGTCGGCGGTCCAGAAGTCCGGCGCCGAGATGTCGAGCGGGTGGTACGGCCGTGGGGAGAGCAGGGGGCTTGCGACGGTCATGGTCTCCTCGCCGGGCTGTCGAGAGGCTTATCGAATGGTTGACAGTAACTGCGACTGTAGACAATTCCACAACGAGAGACAATCGCCGTCGAGACGGCACACAGATCCACAAATTGGCGCAGCAGCCGCTCTCAGTGCGACCTCAACGTGGTTTAAGCCGTGAGTAGCGGCGCCATCCACGCGATTTCGCCGGGCAGCTGCGAACTCCAGTAACCGCCGTCGTGGCCGCCGGGCGAGAATCCGCCGGCCGGCGGGGTGGGCAGCTGGGCGATGAACTGCTTGGTTGCTGAATAGAACGGGTCGCTGTTGCCGCAGTCGATCCGGATCGGGATCGACGCCAGCGCAGGCAGGCCGAACACGGTGTTGGCGGCAAAGTCGTCGGGGCCGTCGAAGGCACCGGGTGCCGCCGCGCCCGATGACAGCCACAGCGCCGGGCTGACCGCGGTGATCGCCGCGGTGCGGGCCGGTCCGAGGCGCGCCCCGAGCAGCAGGGCTCCGTAACCGCCCATCGACCAGCCCAGGAACGCCACCCGAGAGGTGTCCAGGCCCTGGCTGCTGAGCATCGGGATCAGCTCGTCGAGCACCATTTTCCCGGAGTCCTCACCCGAGGCCCGCTGATGCCAGTAGCTGCCCCCACCGTCGACCGCGACCACCGCGAACGGCGGCAGTCCGGCCGCAACCGCTTGCGCCAGGCCCTGTTCGACGCCGCCCGCCATCACGCCGGCCGCGTCCTGACCCTTGCCGTGCAGCGCGATGACCGGCCGCAACGGCGCGGTCTGGCCGGGCGGGCGGGCGATGGCCCAGTTGGTGTTGACCCCGCCGCGCGCGGCCGAGACGAACGAGCCGGTGACCATCGTGGGGGCGGCGCCCGCTGCGGGAGGCTCCAGCGGGGCGGGTGGTGCCAGGGGAGCGCCGACGCCGGTCATCGCGACGTCCGGTCCCGCGAGCTGAGTCGCGGAATCCAGGGCACGGCCGGCGGCGAAGGCGCCCGCGGCACCTGCAACGGCTCCGGCGCCGAGTCGCAGAACCGCGCGACGGCTCAGGTTCGCCATGCGGGCCATCTTGCCATCGCGCCGGGGGCGTGGGCGATCGAGCCTAGCGCCACCTCGGTGCCAGGTTAATGATTCGGTGAAAGAGCGATGTCCAGTTGATGCTGCTGGCAGCATTGCTGAACGTGACGGCAGCGATGACGCCCAAGGGTGAGCGGCGACGGTATGCGCTGATCAGCGCTGCCGCCGAGCTGCTTCGCGAAGGCGGATTCGAAGCGGTGCGCCATCGTTCGGTGGCGCGTCGTGCAGGGTTGCCGCTGGCGTCCACCACCTACTACTTCTCCTCGCTCGACGACCTCGTACTCAAGGCCGTCGAGTACATCTGCGCGGTGGAAACCGCCCAATTGCGGGCCCGGGTGGACGCGCTACCGCGTCGGCGGCGCGGCGCCGAGGCGATTGCCGACGTATTGGTGGACCTGCTGGTCGGCGATCCCGACGGGGAGGCCAGCAGCGAAGAATTGATCTCGCGGTACGAGCGCTACATCGCCTGCGCCCGGCAGCCCGAGCTGCGGGAGATCCAGCACCGGCTGGCCCGGCAGCGGGTCGACGCCGTGGTGTCGGCCATGGCGCGCTCGGGCCGCAACGCACGGACCGACCTGGTGACGGCTCTGGTCAACGCCGTCGACGGCTCGGTGGTCTCGGCTCTGGTCAGCGACGGCGACGGTCCGCGAGAGGTGGCCAGGGCCACCGTGATGGACGTGATCGACGTGTTGGTCCCGATCGACGAGCGCACTGTGCGGGTCTGAGCGATTACGTTCGAAGACATGGATCTTTCCGGGCTCGCCCGGCCGGCTACGGAACTGCTCGACGGCGTGATGGACCGGGCGCTGATCGTGGGCTACAGCAAAATCGGCTCGGGGCTGCGCAGGCGTTGGTGGGCCGCCGACGCCGACCCGCAGGCTCTGCTGGGTAAACGGGTGGTGATCGCGGGCGCGACGGCTGGGATCGGCCTGGCGATGGCGCACTCGTTCGCCGCGCTGGGTGCGACCGTCCATCTGCTGGGCCGCAACCCCGAGAAGGTGGAGACATCGTGCGCCGCGATCCGGGAATCGGTGCCCGGCGCCCACGTGGTGGGGGAGGTGTGCGACGTCTCGGACCTCGATGCGGTGCGGGACTGGACAACCGATTTCGCCAACCGGGTCCCTGCGCTCAACGGCCTGGTCCACAACGCCGGCCTGATGCCCAAGGAGCGCGTCCTCACCCCGCAGGGTCATGAGGTGCAGCTGGCGACGCATGTGCTGGGTCCCCATCTGATGACCGAGCGGCTGCTCCCGCTGCTGCGGGCGGCAGGCGGGGCGTCGGTGGTGTGGGTGTCCTCGGGCGGCATGTACGGCTCACCGCTGGTGGTCGACGATCTGGAGTTCCGGCGCGGCTACAACGGGGTGCGGGCGTACGCGCGGACCAAGAAGATGCAAGTGGTGCTGGCCGACTCGTGGGCACGCCGGCTGGCCGGCACCGACATCCGGGTGGAGAGCATGCATCCCGGCTGGGTGGACACCCCCGGCGTGGCCGAGTACCTGCCGCGGTTTCGGGTCCTCACCCGGCCGCTGCTGCGGGACGTGGCCGACGGCGCCGACACCGCGGTCTGGCTGGTCGCCACCCGGCCGGAGTCCACGCCCGGGCATTTCTGGCACGACCGCCGGCAGCGGCCGACCACGTTCGGCTGGCAACGCCATGAAAATCCGGCCAAGGTGCGGCGCCTGCTGGAACAGGTCAGCCGGCTGACCGGGACGTCGGACGAGTGGACCGGCCTGCGGGCGTGAGCATTACGTCGCCCCCCTTGTCAGCTCGGCGGGCCCTGCAACCGCACGAGCCGGTTCTGCAGCAGCGCCACCCGATGCGCGTTGCCCGGCAGGCCGACGTAGCGGTCGGCGAACGTGGCCAGTAGTGCGTCGTCCAAGCGTCGCACCGCACCCGCCGGGAAGCGGTAGTCCATCTTCTTGTTGACGGCATCGGTGTCGACATTGGTCAACAGCTCCTCGAGGGCGTCGAGGGTGAGGATGCCCAGGTCGACGAGCAGCGCCGCCATCCAGCCGTAATGCTCGGTCCGCGACCAGCCCGCTTCGGGGAAGCGGTGCCCCAGGTAGGTGGCCAGCACCGGCGTCGCGATACCCGCCTCCGCGGTGTCCGGGCTGCGCACTTCGGCCATGGATGTGCGCAATCGGTCACGGATCTCGGTGAACTCGCGGTCGGCCAACTCGAGCAGGCCCGCGGCCAGGGTGAACCGGCGGTCGAGCTCCGCGGCGTCCTGCTCGGGGACCGTTCCCTTGTACCGGATGTCGTGTTCGAACTCCGCCCACGCGTGCTGCAGGACGGTGCGTATCTGGACCGAGGCCGGCTGCGTCTCAGCGTCATTGGCGATCAGCATGTGCCTGCTGGCATACCCCCAGCGGCCCTCGCGAGCCGTCACCTGCCCCATGTCGAGGTCGGTCAACACGTCGAATTCCTCGGCCAACAGGGTGCCGACGGCGGTGACGTCCTCGCGCAGGTAGGTGATCACCCGCAGGCCGACCTGGTCGGTGATCTGCGCGGACGGATCCGTGTAGAGCCGCTGGCCGTTGCTGCTGCGATCGGCCTTGGCCGCGAACGACGCGACGCTCTTGGTGCGGGCCGTCACGCTGAGGTAGTTGATGCCCGCGTCGTCGAGCAGACGCGTGACCAGCGCCAGGTAATTCTCGGTGGTGGCGACCAAAGCAGGCCGACGCTCGGCGTACCGGGCGACGGCGTCACCGACCACACCGGGCATGGGTTCCGGCGGCGTGGGCGTCAGATCCGACGGCAGTGTCGGCGTGACGATGTAGCCGGTGGCGAAGTCGCCGTAGATGGTCACCGAACCCGGCCGCGCAGTGGCGTACAACCCGACGTAGGCGCACACCACCGCATCGATCGGATCCTCTGCGCGGCGCAAATCGCTTTTGCGCTGGGCGTTCTCGACGGTCGCACGCATGGCGATCCAGTCCGGGTGATCGCCGACCCGCAGTGGCACCGTGGCATGGGCGAGTCGCTCGATCTCGTCCATCAGCCGCAGCAGCTCGGTGCGCAGTTGGGGCAGGCTGCGGCCCTGCTTCTGCTTGTACTTCAGCGTGCGGCCCAGCCGGAACAGCACCACCGTGGCCGGATGCGGATAGACCTCGATGGCCCGCCGCGACGCCCGGGAGTGCGGGTCCATGTCCAGGCCGAGGGTTTCGGCGATCCGCGCGCCCCGCGGCGTTCCGGCGAATTCCGGCTTCTTTTTGTTCGCGGGGTGCGCGCCGGCCTCGAACTTGGCGAAGTCGCGGTTCAGGTCCGTTTCGCAGCCCCGCTGGCCCGTCTCGTTGGTGACGATGAGTGGGGCGTCGATGGCGACCAGGCAGGGTCCGTCGACGAACGGGCCGACCTCCTCGAGGATGCTCGAATCGTCTTGCGCGCTAGCGATATGGACGAGCCGTCCGTCGTCGTCGAGCGCGGCGACGCCCGTCGGCTTGCGTTCACCCCAGGCGAGATCCAGGCCGACAAAGTGCATCCGTCTACCTTGCCGTACCAGGGCCGTAAGCTGTGGGCTTGTGACAATCCCCAATGTGCTGGCCGGCCGCTACGCCAGCGCGGACATGGTCGCGATCTGGTCGCCCGAAGCCAAGATCGTCGCCGAACGCCGGCTGTGGCTGGCAGTGCTGCGCGCCCAGTCCGAACTCGGCGTGGACGTGCCCTCTCGCGTGGTCGAGGACTACGAACGGGTGCTCGATCAGGTCGACCTCGCGTCGATCGCCGCGCGCGAACGGGTCACCCGCCACGACGTCAAGGCCCGCATCGAGGAATTCAATGCCCTGACCGGACACGAGCACGTGCACAAGGGCATGACCAGCCGCGACCTCACCGAGAACGTCGAGCAGCTGCAGATCCGCCGCTCGCTGGAACTCGTGCATGCCCACGGGGTGGCGGTGGTGGCACGGCTGGCCGAGCGCGCGGTGCTCTACCGCGACGTGGTCATGGCCGGCCGCAGCCACAACGTCGCCGCGCAGGCCACCACGCTGGGCAAGCGGTTCGCGTCGGCCGCCGAGGAGACCCTGATCGCTCTGGAGCGGATTCGTGAGCTGATCGACCGCTATCCGCTGCGCGGCATCAAGGGCCCGATGGGCACCGCCCAGGACATGCTCGACCTGTTCGACGGCGACGCCGTCCGGTTGGCCGAACTGGAGCGCCGGGTCGCCGAATTCCTGGGCTTCAACGCCGTCTTCACCAGCGTCGGCCAGGTTTACCCGCGGTCGCTGGACCACGATGTGGTCTCGGCGCTGGTTCAGCTGGGTGCCGGTCCGTCGTCGTTCGCGCACACCGTGCGGCTGATGGCCGGGCACGAGTTGGTCACCGAGGGCTTCGCGCCGGGGCAGGTCGGCTCGTCGGCGATGCCGCACAAGATGAACACCCGCAGCTGTGAGCGGGTCAACGGGCTGCAGGTGGTGCTGCGCGGCTACGCGTCGATGGCCGCGGAACTGGCTGGCGCGCAATGGAATGAGGGCGACGTCTTCTGCTCGGTGGTGCGCCGGGTGGCGCTGCCGGACGCGTTCTTCGCCATCGACGGGCAGATCGAGACGTTCCTGACGGTGCTCGACGAGTTCGGCGCCTATCCGGCGGTGATCCAGCGGGAACTGGATCGCTACCTGCCGTTCCTGGCCACCACCAAGGTGCTGATCGCGGCGGTGCGGGCCGGTGTGGGCCGCGAGACCGCGCACGAGGTCATCAAGGAACACGCGGTGGCCGTCGCGCTCGCGATGCGGGAGAAGGGCGCCGAACCCGACCTGCTGGATCGGTTGGCCGCCGACGAGCGGCTGCCGCTGGACCGGGCGGCGCTGGACGCCGCGCTGGCCGACAAGGCGGCGTTCACCGGGGCCGCGGGCAGTCAGGTCGACCAGGTGATCGTCGCAGTGGACCACCTGGTCAGCGACTACCCCGACGCGGCCAAGTACACCCCCGGCGCGATCCTGTAATCCAATGTTGCTGCGCGACATCGACTTCACCGACCTCGATAACTTCGCCGAGGGTTTCCCGCACCACTTGTTCGCGATCCATCGCCGCGACGCGCCGGTGTACTGGCACTCGCCGACCGACAACACACCGGACGGCGAAGGGTTCTGGTCGGTGGCCACCCACCCGGAAACCCTTGCCGTGCTGCGAGATCAGGACACCTACTCGTCGGTGACCGGTGGAGACCGGCCGTTCGGCGGCACACTCCTGCAGGATCTGTCGATCGCCGGTCAGGTGCTCAACATGATGGACGACCCGCGCCACACCCGGATCCGGCGCCTGGTCAGCTCGGGCCTGACCCCGCGGATGATCGGCCGGGTCGAGGACGACCTGCGCCAACGCACCCGCGCGCTGCTGGACGCGGTCGAGCCCGGGGTGCCCTTCGATTTCCTGGTGGACGTGGCCGCCGAGTTGCCCATGCAGATGATCTGCATTCTGCTGGGAGTGCCGGAGAGCGAACGGCATTGGCTGTTCCGAGCCATCGAACCGAGCTTCGACTTCGGGGATTCCCGCAAAGGCGAAATCGGCACCATGTCGATCGAGGAGGCGGGATCGCGGATCTATGCCTACGGCTCCGAGCTGATCGCGAAGAAGCGCGCCGAGCCCGGTGACGACATGCTCTCGGTGGTGGCCAACGCCACCGTTGACGACCCGGATGCGCCGTCGCTCAGCGACATCGAGCTGTACCTGTTCTTCAACCTGTTGTTCAGCGCGGGTGCGGAGACCACGCGCAACGCGGTCGCCGGCGGCCTGCTGGCGTTGGCTGCGCACCCTGATCAACGCCGGCGGCTGAAGGACGATCTCGAACTGTTGCCGACCGCGGTGGAGGAGATCGTCCGGTGGACCTCTCCGTCACCGTCCAAGCGGCGCACCGCAACCCGGGACACCGAGCTCGGCGGGTGCTCGATCCGGGCGGGTGACAAGGTGCTGGTGTGGGAGGGTTCGGCCAACCGCGACGGCGCCGTGTTCGACGACCCCGACTCCTTCGACGTGGGCCGTAAACGCAACCCGCACCTGGGGTTCGGCCAGGGTGTGCACTACTGCCTGGGCGCCAACCTGGCCCGGCTGGAGCTGCGGGTGCTCTACGAGGAACTCCTGACCCGCTTCGCCGAGATCCAAGTGGTCAAGCCGGTCGAATGGGCCCGCAGTAATCGGCACACCGGCATTCGGCATCTCTTCGTCGAGCTCGGCTGACATGCGGCCACCGCCCGACGTGTTCGCGGCGGTGATGGCCACCGGCATCGTGTCGATAGCTGCCGCCGACCACGGCCACCGCTGGATCAGCCTGGCGCTGGCAGTGATCGCCGCGGTTGCATTGCCGGTACTCGTCGTGGCGTGCGCGCTCATCTGGCGGCGGTCGGCACCGGACTTCGGCGACCCGGACGTGCTGCTGCGGCTGTTCACCTACGTCGCGGCGTGTGCGGTGCTCGGCGCGCGCCTGGTCGAATACCGCGCTGTGCTGTGGATCCTGGCCGGTCTGGCCTTGCAGTTCTGGCTCACGCTGACGCCGCTGGTGGTACGGCGGATGTGGCGGATTCGCTGGCTCGGGTTGCGCGACCGTTCGCATGGTGCGTGGGAACTGGCCAGTGTGGCCACCTCGGGGCTGGCCATCCTGTCCGCGGATCTGAAGTGGCTGTTCGGTGCGCTGTTGTTCTGGGTGCTGGCGCTGCTGGCGTACGCCGCGATGACGGCGCTGATTCTCTGGCGGGCCTTCCACGAGCGGCTGGACCCCGGCGGGTTCGAGCCTGACGGCTGGATCCTGATGGGCGGCCTGGCGATCGCTACCCTCGCCGGTGATCGGATCCACCGCATCTGGACCTCGGAGGTGGTCGTGACGACCACCGTGGTCACCTGGGCGCTTGCGACGCTGTGGATTCCGGTGCTGGCCTACTTCGGGATCCGGCGCTTGACTCTTCCCGGTGCGTGGGGGTTCCGGGGGGTGTGGTGGGCGATGGTGTTCCCGCTGGGCATGTACTCGGTGGCGACGTTCGCGATGGCCGCCGAAACGGGGTGGCGCGGACTGCACACCGTCTCGCTGGTGTTCTTCTGGGTCGCGTTGGCCGCGTGGGTCATTCTGACCGCGGGCGGGCTGCGCTACCTCCGGTCACATCACCGCGTGACCGGCATCGACCGGTAGCGCGACGCCGGTGATGTAGCGAGCCTTGGGGCCGGCCAGGAAGACCACCACATTGGTGACGTCCTCGGCTTCGACGAACGGGACCGGCAGCAGATTGGCCGAGAGCGCGGCGCCGTTGGGGTTCTCCTGGAACGTCTTGAGCGTGTGGTCGTTGAGGATCATCGGGGTGCCGACCCCGCTGGGGTGCACGGTGTTGACCCGGATGTTGTGTTGGGCATAGGCATTGGCCGCGGAGCGCATCAATCCGACGACGCCGTGCTTGGCCGCGGCATAGGCGAACATCGCCGCGCTGCCGTCGCCGCCCTTGCCGACCAGGCCCTGCGCCGAGCTCGTCAAGATGATCGAGCCGCCGCGGCCCTTGCGGATGATCGAGGGCACGGTGGCAACGATGGTGTGCCACACCCCGGTGAGGTTGGTCTCGACGATGTCGCGGTACACCTCGGTGTCCAGCGGATCCTTGCGACCGATCGCCACCACCCCGGCGTTGGCCACCACGATGTCGATCTCGCCGAGCGCGTCCACGCCGCCGCGTACCCCGGCCTGCAGTGCGTCGAGGTCGCGCACGTCGGCGACGATCGGAACGATGCGGCGGCCCTGGGCCTCCACGAGGCGGACGGTCTCGTCGAGATCTTCCTTGGTGGCCAGCGGGTAGGGGATCGAGTCGATGTCGGCGCAGCGGTCGATCGCGATGATGTCGGCGCCCTCGGCGGCCAACGCGACGGCATGGCTGCGGCCCTGGCCGCGGGCTGCGCCGGTGACTACTGCGACGGTGTCGATGAGGTCTGCCACGACGCGGACTCTAACCGATCGGCGCACGACTGTGAGAAGCTTCTGGAAGCGATGGCGAAACCCAAAGGTGCAGCGTCGGCCACATCCTCGCTCCTCGGCCGGCCGGTGGGCGCCAACAGCGAGGAGACGAGGCAGCGCATCCTCGAGGCGACCATGCGCTGCGTCGCGGCCGTCGGCTACTCGCGGACGACGATCCGAGAGATCGCCCGCGCGGCGAACATGACCAGCGGCAGTCTCTATCACTACTTTCCGAACAAGGCCGAACTCGTCAAGGCCACCTTCGACGAGGTCGCGACCATCGCCGTGCCCCGGCTGGAGCAGGCCGCCGAAGACAACACCGCGACAATCGACAAGCTGATGGCGGTGCTTGACGAGAGCGTGCGGGTGATGCAGGACTACCCGCTCGCCGTCGCCTTCGATCGGGCTATCCGCGCCGAGAGCCCGCAGCATCTGCACCTCGCCGAGAACAGCGACACCCGATTCGTCGCGCTGCGCAACCTGATCCGCGACATCCTCTCCCAGGGCGCCCGCGAGAAGGTGCTGGGCCGCGGTGTCGACGTGGAAAGCGCGGCCAACGCGGTGTACATGATCTTCCGGGGCCTGAACGAATACGCCGCCAGCACACCGCCGCCCGAGGAGTACCACGCGACGGTGGCCGCACTCAAACAGCTGCTCCGTGGCCAGCTCTTCGGTCAGAGCCGGTAGAAGTTCCGCGCGTTCGTCGCCAGCACCGCATCGATGTGGTCGGCGCCGACGGCATTGGCTATCCGCGTGATATCGCTGTCCTGGAACGGAATTGCCGCTCGGGTGGAGGGTAGGTCACTGCCGAAGATCAGCGCGGCGGGATTCGCGGTCACGATGTCGCGCATCAGGGCGTCGGGGTCGGTGACACTGATCCGGCCGAAGCCGGTGGCCTTCACCACGGCGCCGGATTCCACCAGCCGCAGCAGCGCTTCCCCGGTGTCGTCCGACATGGCCAGGTGGTCGATGCTGATCCGGGGCAGGGCGGCCAGGATGGGGGCCAGTTCGGTGAAATCGGCGGCATCGAGGTAGAACTCGCTATGCCAGCCGGCGACCTCGTGCACGCGGCGGGCGAGAGTGTCGACGTCGCCGAGTGTCGCCGATCCGCCGCGGTACAGGTTGAACCGGACGGCCCGCACGCCGGCGCGGTCCAGTGCGATGATCTCGTCGTCGGTGCTATCACCGGGAATCTGGGTGACACCGACGAATCCCGGACCAAGTTGTGCCAGAGTATCTTTCAGGTAGCTCTGGTCGAAGGCCTGGAAGGATCCACTGACCACGGCACCACCGCTGACGTCGAGCGGGACGACACGCTCGCGGTAGTCGGCGACGGTGAACGCCGCAGGCAGGTAGCCGTTGTTGGGCACCAGCGGAAACCGGGGATCGATGATGTGGAAATGCGCATCGAAGATGCTCACACGCCGGCCTTGATGAAGTCGGCGCACCGCTCACCGACCAGGATCGCCGGTGCGTTGGTGTTGGCCCGGGGTATACGAGGGAACACCGACGCGTCGGCCACCCGCAGGCCGGCCACGCCGCGCACTTTCAGGGTCTCGTCCAATACGCTGCTGTCGTCGGTGCCCATCGCCGCCGAGCAGGCGGGGTGCCCGGTGGTGGCGACCGAACTACGCAGCCACGCCCCGATCTGGGCGTCGGTGACGGTGTCCGGGCCGGGGTGCAGTTCGGCGGTGACCACCGAGGCGAACGGCTCGGTGGCGACGATCTCCCGGGTGCGTCGCACGATGCGGATGAACGCCTGCACGTCGTCCGGGTGGCCCAAGGTGTTGAGCCGAATCTCCGGCGGCACATGTGGATCCGCGGACTGCACCAGCACTGTGCCCCGGCTTCTCGGTGTCCAGTAGGACTGCAGCACCGACGAGGCACGACGAAGCTCTTGCTCCATCGCGATCAGGTTGACGTAGCTGGGGGAGTGGATCAGCTGAAAATCCGGGGCAGGCAGGTCAGGCGTGGACCGGACCTGCGCGATCGCCTCCATCGCATTGCTGGTGAATTTCCCGGTGCGGCGAAACAACCACCGCAGCAACCACTGTGGCTTCTGTGCGTCCGACAGGCCGACGAAGCCGGGCTGGACGTCCCAGCTCATCGCGGCGGCCGGATGATCGGTGAGGTTGGTTCCCACCCGAGGGCTTTCGACGACTGGCGTTATTCCTGCCGCGCTGAGGTGGTCGGCCGCGCCGATGCCGGAGAGCTGTAGCAGCTGTGGCGTTCCGTACGCCCCGGCCGACAGGACGATCTCGCGACCGGCGGAGACGATATGTTGCCGCCCCTTGCGTTCGTACTCCACGGCCACCGCGCGTCCGTCGCGAATCACCACCCGGTGCACCAGCGCGCCCGTCACCACGCTGAAATTCGGACGACGCCGCGCCGCGGGCAGATACGCCCGAGCGGTGTTCCAGCGCTGCCCCTTCCAGACCGTCACCGGCGCAATGGACGAACCGTCGAGATCAGGTCCGCCGATGTCCTCGTTGTCGCTGACGCCGGCGGCGCGGGCGGCGTCCACCCATCGAATGGAGGTCACGTCGGGCTCCGCCAGCCGGGTGATTCGGACCGGGCCTGCGGTCCCGTGCGACGGGCCGCCCAGATAGTGCGACTCGATACGGCGGAACACCGGCTCCACATCGGACCACTCCCAGCCGGGCAGGTCCCAGCCGTCGTAGTCGAGTCCGGTGCCGCGGATCCACACCATCGCGTTCATCGAGCTGGTCCCGCCGAGCACCCGGCCCCGGGGCTGAGGGATGACCCGGCCGTCGCACGCGGGCTCCGGTGCGGTGCGGTAGTCCCAGTCGGTCGGCCCGCCCATCTGCGCGGCGAAGGCCAGCGGAGCCCGCACCGTCAGGCGCCGGTCCGAACCGCCGGCCTCCAGCAGCAAAACGCGTGCGTTCCCTTCGGCCAGGCGCGCGGCCACCGCACAGCCTGCCGACCCTGCGCCGATGACGACGTAGTCGAATGCGGCCACTAGCCTTGTGCGCTGATGGCGTGTTCGGGGCAGTCCTGCACGGCCTTGGCGACGAGATCCTGGTACTGGGCCGGTATCTCGTCGACCACCACTTCGGCGTAGCCGTCGGCGGTCCAGGCGAACACATCCGGGCACGTCGACACGCAGTCGCCGTGGCCGGCGCAGCGGTCCGGATCCACCGAAGCCTTCATCGGTTCCCTATCCGTCAGATCTCGACACCTTCGTAGCTGGCGAGCATATCGGGATCGGGCAGTGCCATTTGGAGATATACGTCGATGCGGGTGATCTTTCCGCACTGGTCGAACTCGTAGACCGACACCGAGTTGACCGAGTTACTGAAATCGCCGATTCTGCTGCGCTCTTCGAGCTCGAGGAACACCACGTTGCCGGCCTCGGTGACCCGCTTGAAGTCCGACTCCCACTCCGACGATGTCGCCCAGTTGGTCAGGAACGCGACATACTCGCCCCAGTTCATCACCTCTTTGAAATTGCCCACCCGGACGAAGTTCTGCGTGTCGATGAGTTCAGCCAGCGGCGCCCAGCTCTCGGCGCTGAAGCCCGGCTGCTTGGCCTCGTCGACCAAACGCTTCATCAGGGCGCTGTAGTCCAGCACGGTCTGCGACAGCGTCATCAGACGGTCAATCCCTCCTCGGCCAGCCGGCGATCCAAGGCATCGGTGTATTCGTGGGTTCCGTGGAACGGTCCGTGCACACCGATCGCGACATCCAGGAAGTCGCTGTACTCGCTGTTGACGTGGGTCTCCCAGCGCACCACTTCACCGTTGTCGTCGGTGTCGATGAAACTGTAAGAGTAGAAACCCATTACGGCGCCGGTGTCTTTGTTGGTGCCCTGCCAGCGGGTCTTCATCACGAATCCGTTGTCGGCAGGCCAGTGCTTGAAGTCGACGGGTTTCCAGTCCGGGAAGCGCAGGGAATAGACCTTGGCCTCCATGGTCGAGGCGCGCGCGGATTCCTCCGGGAACTCGCTGACTTTGAACGCCTCGTCGCCGGTGAAGTACGGCGAGGCATACATGCAGTCCGGGTGGAACTTCCAGACGTCGACGAACTGTTCGCCGTCCTGCACACCCTGGCGCAGGTAGGCGTCGCCGTAGGCCCGGGCCATCCGATTGTGCAGCGAGATGCGGTCTTCGAGGTTCACTGTGCTGCCTTTCCTGCCATCCATCGATCCATGGTGTCGTGAAACTTTGCGACCACGACCTCTTCGTTCACCAACATCAGGTGATCGAGTCTCTCGTTGCGCAGCCCTGCCTGCTGACGCTGCATCTGCTCGTAATCCTGTTGCAGCGCTTCGAAATACTTGTAACTGCCTGGTTCGTCGACCTCGGTCAGGTCCACCGAGAACTGGTCGGCCATCTCCTTGGGCAGATACATGTAGCTCGCGACATGCCAGATGCACCGGTTGGGGTCCCCGTCGGGGTGCGGCCTCGCCAGGATCACGTGGCACTCGCCGGCCCTGATGGTCATCATGAAGTTGGGGAAGAGGAACCAGCCGTGGTTGTCGCTCATCTGGGCGTCGGTCAGGCCGCTGACGTCCAAGCCCATCTCGGAGAGGTGCGTACGGGTGGCCTTCTGCAGCAGCGTGCGCGCCGTGACCCCGTCGGGGAAGTCGATGGAGCCGTCGTCCGCGGTGTATTCCTCGACGAGTTCTTGGAATCGAGGGATCACCGCGACCGTCCCCGGAAAGGTCTCGGGCAGTGACAGCGTGCCTTCGACCTGTTTTTCGGGGGTGGCCCCCACGACGTCGAAAGGGGCCATCGCGATGGTGTGGTTGTCGAAGAACTTGTAGCGCGTGGTCTCGGGCTGAATATTGAGCACCGCCAACAATTGTGGGTGGACTCCATTGACGTGATAGCCCTCGTTGAAGGCGTCCATCACGACCTTCCAGTTGCAGTCCAGTGCTTCTCGGACGTTCATCACCGTCGACATCAGTTCGAGGTGATACGGCTGTAGCGTCGCCATCGCCTCCGCACCGATCCACTCCGCCAGCGGCTGGGCGCCGGGATCGGGGTTGATGAAGATGAAGCCGCCGAAGGTGTCCACCGGAACTGTGATCAGCGAGTTGTCGCTCTTGTCGATGCCGCCGGCGTTCTGTTCCCGCAGCAGCCCCTTGAGCCGGCCGTCGAGGTCGTAGGACCACAGGTGGTATTGGCACAGGAAGCCGCGCTTGGCGTTGCCGGTGCGACCCTGGCAGATCGCATTGCCGCGGTGCCGGCAGGCGTTGACGAAACCGCGCAGGTGTTCGTCCTTGCCCCGCACGATCAGGAAGGACTGGTCGTAGATCGTGTGCTCCAGCCAGTCGCCGACTTTGGGAAGGTCGTCCACCCGGCCGGCGATCTGCCACGTCTTCATCCAGATCGCGGCACGCTCGCGTTCGGCGTACTCCCGCGATCGGTAGCGATCCGTGGAGACCCGGGACGCGAAGCTGCCCGCCAAGTCGTCGAGTCCCGGTGCGTGGTCGACCCATTCGCCGGGCAGGGCAGTAGACGTCATTGATGAACCTCCCTGAGCAGAGTAATCAATCATTTGATTAATTACTCTGCGGCCCTCGAGGCGCGGTGTCAAGGTTTGGCGCGGTTACGGGGGTACAGGTCCGGTTATCGCGCCGAAGTCGCGCGGCGGATCTCCGCGACGACGCGGTCTGGCTGCTGGGTGAGGTCCAGCCAGGTGAAGCGCAGCACCTGCCAGCCCTGCAGGGCGAGCCGATTCTGTCGAACCCGGTCGTTTTGAAAGGCGGCCTGATCACTGTGGAAAGCCCAACCGTCGATCTCGATGGCAACCCGCTGAGCCGGGAAAGCGATATCGATGACATACCCGTCAACCGGGTAGTTCGCCCGCCAGCCGGTGATGCCCGTCCGCTTGAGGAGGCGGATGATCAGTCGCTCGGCCTCGGAGCGCGCACCGCCGCCGGCGGCGTCGAGCAGCCGCCCGCTTGCGGTGGCTCCGTGCCGGCCACGGTTGCGGGCGTGTGCGCGCCTCAGCGCAGCGAGTTCGACGCGACGCTGCAGAGCGGTGTCCATGATGGCCGGGCTGCCACCGCGGCGGACGGCTGCCTCCAGAGCGGTCAGCGGCGGGGCGGTGACCCGTAGCCCGCGGTGCTCGGTGACGTCGACTTCGGCGAGATCCCGCCGCCGCACGCGTGTCCCAGGGGCCGCGCGGCCGTGGCTGTTGCGCGGCACCGTGATCTCGACGAGGTCGGGTGGCTCTGCCGAGAGTCCCAGCCACCAGCCGGCCGCCAAACCGCTTGCGGCAGCGCGGGGCCCGCGACTCCACACCGCGGCACGAATGCGTGCCGCGGCCGTGAACGGACGGTCGTCCACGAAGTACACCCCGGGGCCGCAACGTCGCCACAGCCCGGCGCCGACCCGGTGTCGCACCGCGTCCTGGCTGAGCCCCGACCGGCGCGCCTGAGCCAGTGTGACCACTCCGTCCTGGTAGCGCAGGTAATCCTCGAGCACACAAGATTTGGACGCGGTACGCGCCGCGGCGGTTCCTGAGCGAACTCGGGCGCGCTAACCGGGGTTCAGGCCCGGTCAGCGCGCCGGATTCCGCCAATAGCGCGGGGCGGCCACACCTGCGGAGCGCAGCTCGAGGGTGGCCAGGCCGCGGATCGCATACGGATCCTCGCGCCGCCAGGCGCCGACCGGGTCGAAGCTCACCTCGGTGAGCTTGCGCAGCGGCCGGTTGGCCAGGGCGCGCAACGCCAGCAACTGCTCGCCGGCGGGGGTGCGGGCCAGTGCGATGACCGTCCACTTGCGGCGGAAGAACCGGATCCGCAGAAACAACCACGGCATACCGACGGCCAGGACCGGGGGAGCCGCCACCGCGAACGCCAGCACCACCGCCAGCCAACTGGCCGTGGTGTCCAGGCTGTGGCCCGCGCCCGCGACATCGAGGGCGGCCTCACTGGCGGCCCGCAGCGGCTTGGCGACGGTGTCGCCGACCAACGGGATCTTGTGCGCACTGTCACCGGCGGAATGCAGGTTGTCCGAGATGCCGGTGGCACCGTCTTTGACCTGGCGGCCGACGTCGGCGATCGTCGTGACAGCGGTGTGCACCGCCAGCCCGACCACAACCCACACGGTGATCCACGATGCGACCAGCAGGTCGCTGACCAACTGCACCAGCAACCGGCCGGGGGTGGTGGCGTAGGGCAGGAACCGCGATCTCATGGCTCGATCCCAGCACAGTCGCGCCAAGTCAGCGGCCGTTAGGCTGACGCGGTGTCCCGCCCCGCCCTGAGCGACTATCAACATCTGGCCAGCGGAAAAGTCCGCGAGATCTACCGGATCGACGACGAACACCTGTTGTTCGTCGCCAGCGACCGGATCTCGGCCTACGACTTCATCCTGGACAGCCTGATTCCCGACAAGGGCCGCATCCTCACCGCGATGAGCGTGTTCTTCTTCGATTTCATCTCGGAGCAGATCCAGGTGCCCAACCATCTGGCCGGCCCGCCCGACGACCCGCGGATCCCCGCCGACGTGCTCGGTCGCGCTCTCGTGGTGCGCAAGCTGGAGATGGTGCCGATCGAATGCGTCGCCCGCGGCTACCTGACCGGCTCTGGCCTGCTGGACTATCAGCGCGACGGCACGGTGTGCGGAATCGCGCTGCCGCCGGGCCTGGTCGAGGCGAGCAGGTTCGACGAGCCGCTGTTCACCCCGGCGACCAAGGCCGAACTCGGCGAGCATGACGAGAACATCTCGTTCGACCGGGCCGTCGAGCTGGTCGGCTCGGTGCGCGCCAACCAGCTTCGCGAGCGCACGCTACAGGTCTACCGGCACGCCGCCGACCACGCGCTGACGAAGGGCATCATCATCGCCGACACCAAGTTCGAGTTCGGCGTGGACGCCGACGACCGGGTGGTGCTGGCCGACGAGGTCTTCACCCCCGACTCGTCGCGGTATTGGCCGGCCGACACCTACCAGGCCGGTATGGTGCAGCCCAGCTTCGACAAGCAGTTCGTCCGCAACTGGCTCACCGGTCCCGAATCAGGTTGGGACCGCTACGGTTCGGCGCCGCCACCGCCGCTACCGGACGAGATCGTCGAGGCCACCCGCGCCCGTTACATTGAGGCATACGAACGCATTTCGGGGCTGTCGTTCAACGACTGGATCGGAGCAGGCGCATGAACCCACCCGTCGCCAAGCGGGTCGACACCCGGCGCGTCTTCCACGACGACGTCTTCGTCGACCCCTACGAATGGTTGCGTGAAAAAGCCGATCCGGAGGTCATCGCCCACCTCGAAGCGGAGAATGCCTACGCCGACGAGGCCACCGCACATCTGGAACCGCTGCGGCAGAAGATCTTCGACGAGATCAAGGCGCGGACCAAGGAAACCGACATGTCGATTCCGACGCGTCGCGGTGACTGGTGGTACTACGGTCGCAGCTTCGAAGGCAAGCAGTACGGGGCACACTGCCGCTGCCCGGTCGCCGGGCCAGACGACTGGGACCCGCCGGTGTTCGACGAGGACACCGCAGTCCCCGGCGAGCAGGTGCTGCTCGACGAGAACGCCGAAGCCGACGGGCACGAGTTCTTCTCGCTCGGCGCGAGCAGCGTGAGCCTCGACGGCCACCTGCTGGCCTATTCGGTCGACACTGTCGGTGACGAGCGATACACGCTGCGGTTCAAGGACTTACGCACCGGTGAGCTGTACGCCGACGAGATCGCCGGGATCTCGTCCGGGGTGACCTGGGCGGCCGACAATGCCACCGTGTACTACACCACCGTCGACGAGGCGTGGCGGCCCGACACCGTGTGGCGGCACCGGCTCGGCTCGGGCGAGCCCGACGAGCAGGTGTTCCACGAACCGGACGAACGGTTCTGGGTCGGCATGGGCCGCACCCGCAGCAACAAGTATGTGATCATCGCGGCTGGATCGGCGATCACCTCCCAGGTGTGGGTGGGTGACGCCGATGACCCGAACGCGGAGTTCACCTCGGTGCTGCCGCGCCGCGACGGTATCGAGTACTCGGTGGAGCACGCGGTGATCGGGGGCGAGGACCGCTTCCTGATCCTGCACAACGACGGCGCGGTCAACTTCACCCTGGTTGAAGCGCCGGTCAGCGACCCGACTGACCAGCGCACGCTGATCGCCGCGCGCGACGACGTCCGCCTCGACGGGGTCGACGCCTTCGCCGACCACCTGGTGGTCAGCTACCGGCGGGAGGCGTTGCCGCGGATTCAGTTGTGGCCCATCGGCGCCGACGGCTACGGAACGCCGGAGGAGATCGCGTTCGACTCCGAGCTGGCCTCGGCGGGCCTGGCCGGCAACCCCAACTGGTCGGCAGCCAAGTTGCGGCTGGGCACCACCTCGTTCGTCACTCCGCTGCGCATCTACGACCTCGATCTCGCCACCGGTGAGCGCACCCTGCTGCGCGAGCAGCCGGTGCTGGGCGGTTACCGCAGCGAGGACTACGTCGAGCGCCGCGACTGGGCGCTCGCCGAGGACGGCACCAGGGTGCCGATCTCGATCGTCCACAAAGCGGGCACCGAATTCCCCGCTCCCACAGTGTTGTACGGATACGGCGCGTACGAGTCGTCGGAAGATCCGCGATTCTCGGTGGCGCGCCTGTCGCTACTCGACCGGGGAATGGTTTTCGCGGTCGCCCACATTCGTGGTGGCGGCGAGATGGGCCGGCTCTGGTACGAGGACGGCAAGCTGCTGCAGAAGCGCAACACGTTCACCGACTTCATCGCGGTCGCACAGCATCTGGTCGACACCGGGTTGACCAGGCCGCAGAATCTGGTGGCGCTCGGCGGAAGCGCGGGCGGTCTGCTGATGGGTGCGGTGGCGAACCTGGCGCCGCACCTGTTCGCCGGCATCCTCGCGCAGGTGCCGTTCGTGGACCCGCTCACCTCGATCCTCGACCCGTCGCTGCCGCTGACGGTGACCGAATGGGACGAGTGGGGAAACCCGTTGGAGAACAAGGACGTGTACTTCTACATGAAGTCCTATTCGCCGTACGAGAACGTCGAAGCCAAGGAATACCCGGCGATCCTGGCGATGACATCGCTCAACGACACCCGCGTTCTCTACGTCGAACCCGCGAAGTGGGTTGCCGCGCTTCGGCACACCAAGACCGACGAGCATCCGGTGCTGCTGAAGACGCAGATGGCCGCGGGTCACGGTGGCATCAGCGGCCGCTACGAGCGGTGGAAGGAAGCGGCGTTCCAGTACTCCTGGCTGCTGGCCACCGCAGGCGCCGAACAGCACGAGGTAACCTCACCGGCATGAGTCTGACCGACATCCCGCTCACCACCCTCGACGGCGAAGCCACCTCGCTGGCCGACTACGCCGACCGGGCGATCCTGCTGGTCAACGTCGCGTCCAAATGCGGCCTCACTCCGCAGTACGGGGCGCTGGAGAAGCTGGCCCGTGATTACGGTGACCGCGGCCTGACCGTGATCGGGGTGCCCTGCAACCAGTTCATGGGGCAGGAGCCGGGGACCGCGGAGGAGATCCAGACGTTCTGCTCCACCACCTACGGGGTGACGTTCCCGCTGTTGGCCAAGACCGACGTCAACGGCGACGACCGGCACCCGCTGTACGCCGAGCTCACAGGCGTCGCCGACGGTGACGGCAAGGCCGGCGACATCGCGTGGAACTTCGAGAAGTTCGTGATCGCGCCGGGCGGAACGGTGGTCAACCGGTTCCGGCCGCAGACCGAGCCCGACGCCCCCGAAGTGATCGCCGCGATCGAGGCGGTCCTTCCCGGCTGACCCCAATGGTCGCCTGACCTCAAGGTGACAGACACCATCTGGACACCTGGAATTGCCAGACTGCGAGGGTGGCTGGACAACTCATCGTGTCGGTGTCCGGGATCAGCGATCGGACGCGCGGCGACGTCGACGAGTTCTGTGCCGCGCTCGACAGTCGCGCGGTTCCGCTGTCGCTGCTCGTCGCCCCTCGGCTCAAGGACGGGTACCGGCTGGAATCCGACTCCCGCACCATCGGCTGGCTGACGGACCGGCGATCCGGGGGTGATGCGGTGGTGCTGCACGGATTCGACGCCGCCGCCACCAAGAAGCGCCGCGGCGAGTTCGGTGCGCTGCCCGCGCACGAGGCGAACCTGCGGCTCATGGGCGCCGATCGGGTCCTCGAACACGTCGGTCTGCGGAGTCGGCTGTTCGCCGCGCCGGGCTGGACTGTCTCCGCGGGGACGGCACTGGCGTTGCCGCGCAACGGCTTCCGTCTGCTCGTCGATTTGCACGGCATCACCGACCTGGTCACCGGCACGACAACGCGCTCCCGGGTGGTCGGAATCGGCGAAGGGTTCGTCACCGAGCCATGGTGGTGCCGGACGCTGGTGCTATCGGCGGAGCGCACCGCGCGACGTGGCGGGATCGTCCGATTGGCCGTCACCGCAAAGCAATTGCGCAAGGTCGGGCCCCGTCAGGCCATGCTCGACGCGATCGATCTGGCCTTGCTGCACGGCTGCACGCCGACGGTGTACCGGTGGGAAACCGACGCCCCCGCGGCTTCCGCAGCCTGACTAGCTGCGTGAGCTCGACCCGCTCGCCGTGGTCGCCATACCGCCGTCGACCGGGATGATCGCCCCGTTCATGTAAGACCCGGCCCGGCTGGCCAGGAACACCGCGACACCAGCCATGTCGTCGTCGCGGCCGATCCGCCCCAGCGGCGACGAGGCCGCGATCGCGTCCCCGAACGCGTCCAGCGTGGCGGCCATCATCTTCGACTGGAACGGCCCCGGTGCCACCGCGTTCACCGTGATGTGCTGAGGGCCAAGTTCTTTGGCCAGCACGCGAGTCAACTGGTGCACGGCTGCCTTGCTGGCCGAGTACGAGTAGGTGTTCATCACCGGCACCTGGATCCCGTCGATGCTGCCGATGTTGATCACCCGTGCGGGATCGTCGGCAGTCGCGGCATTGCGCAACGCGCCGACCAGTTCCTGCACCAGCCAGAACGGCGACTTGACGTTGAGGTCGAGCACCTTGTCCCAAGCCGAGGTCGGAAACGATTCCAGCGGCTCGCCCCACGTCGCCCCGGCGTTGTTGACCAGGATGTCCAGCTTGTCGGTGCCGGCCAGGACCTCGGCGGCCAGGCGCTTGCATTCGTCCTGACGGGACAGGTCGGCCGGGATGGCGCGGATGGTGCCGAACTGCGACAGCTCGCCGACCACCTGCTCGCACTTGTCGGCCTTGCGCGAACTGATGATCACCTCGGCGCCGGCCTGCAGCAGGCCGCGGGAGATCATCACCCCGATACCGCTGCTGCCCCCGGTGACCAGCGCGGTCTTGCCGGACAGTCCGAACAGCCTGGTCAGGTCAGCTGTGCTCATGAGTTTCTCCCTGGGTCTCTAATCCGGCGGCTGGTCGAGTAGGTTGTTGCGCCGCGCGTCCTGCTGCGCGCGGAGCGCCTTGATGTCGTAGCGGGGGTCACCGTCCAGGTCGAAGACGGCTCGGTTCGAGGTGGCGTCCCATCGCACCCCCACGATGTCGCCCACCGCGGGCTTCAATCCGCCGACGGTGAACGTCTCGGTGATCTCGACGCGGACCGGTGCGGCGCCCGGAGGATGAACGTCGACGACGAATTGGTACTTGCGGTAGTCGTTGGTCGCGATCTTGGCGGCCTGCTGCGCGTGCACGACGGTCGCCTGACACTGTTGTCCGCGTCGACGCACCCGCCAGCTGTCGAACATCAGTTGGTCAATTCGCCTGTCCGCCTTGTGCGCTCAGAACCGGAACGAATTCTCTTCCGGCAGCACCCGGAAATCCGTGTCGGTCATCTCGGTGAGCCGACCGTAGTAGATGCCGCGCGCCTCCGGAGCCACCACCCCCTGATGGATCGGAACCGCGTGCTCCGGCGCGACCGCCCGCAGATAGTCCACCGCCTCGGAGATCTTCATCCACGGGGCGGCCGCCGGGGTGGCCAGCACATCCACCGGCTCGCCGGGGACGAACAGCGCGTCACCGGGGTGCATGAGCCGGGCCGGGTGCTCGGCGTCGCCGACCAGATACGAGATGTTGTCGATGACCGGAATCTCCGGATGGATTACGGCGTGGCGCCCGCCCACCCCGCGGATGGTCAGCCCGGCCACGTTCAGCTCGTCGCCGACCTGCACGGCGCGCCAGGGTTCGCCGAGCTCGGCCGCGGTCGCCGGATCGGCGTAGAGCACCGCGTTCGGGTTGGCCTCCACCAGCGCAGGCAGCCGTTCGCGGTCGGCATGGTCGGGATGCTGGTGGGTGATGAGGATCGCCGACAGACCGGTCACGCCCTCGAAGCCGTGCGAGAAATTACCCGGATCGAACAGCACGGTGGCGCCGTCGAACTCGGCGAGAAGACATGAATGCCCGAAATGCGTCAGCTCCATGCTTACGATTGTGCGCGCACTGGAAGGCGTCGAATACATGCGGTTGGTCATCGCGGTGATGCTGGTGGCCTGCGGGCTCACCATCCCGCCGCACGCTGCCGCCGATCCCGACACCTGCCCGCCCAACTGCGACCGCATTCCGGACGCGGCATGGATAGCCCCCTGGGCGATACCGCTCAACGCCCGCTACACCTGGCCCCGGCTGGCCGGGGTGGCGGTCACCGCCGTCGCACCCCGGTTCCGGTTCGAGGAGCTGTGCCGAACACCGCCGGTGGCCCAGGACCCACGCGCCTACGCCGTCGCCGAACGCGCCTCCGTCGTCAACCCCGACGGCCAATGGCAGCTGCAGGCACAGGTGATGCACTGGCGAGGAGAGACCTGGCGCGGCGGCCAACTGGCGCAGGACGTCTTCCACGCCGCGGTCGCCGCGCTGCGGTCCTGCCAGCGCACCAACCCGACAGCGTCGCCGTCGCTGACCGTCAACGAGCCCGACCGGATGGCCGCGGTGATCAGCGGTCCGGTGATCCTGCGCCAGTACGTGGTGGCCAATCCGGCCAACAGCACGGTGACCGAGCTGGCGATGTGGTCAACCGCACCGCCGCAGACCCCATGGCCGATGGCCAGCGACGACAACCTGCTCGACGCCCTCGGCGCGCCGCTGTGCACCGCCTACATCGGGTCCTGCTGATGAGCCGCCGGTAGAGTTACACCGCAACATTCGCCGACGTCAGCAGGAGCGCCTGTGGCCCGAGTAGTGGTCAACGTGATGCCCAAAGCCGAGATCCTCGACCCGCAAGGTCAGGCGATCGTCGGCGCACTGGGCCGGCTGGGACACACCGGCATCTCGGATGTCCGGCAGGGCAAGCGATTCGAGCTCGAGGTCGACGATTCGATCAGCGACTCGGCGCTCGCGGAGATCGCCGAATCGCTGCTGGCGAACACCGTGATCGAGGACTGGTCGGTCACCCGGGAACAAGGGTGAGCGCCCGGATCGGGGTCATCACCTTCCCCGGCACGCTCGACGACGTCGACGCCGCCCGCGCGGTACGGCTCGCCGGCGCCGAGGCGGTCAACCTGTGGCACGGCGACGCCGACCTCAAGGGCGTCGACGCCGTGGTGGTGCCGGGCGGCTTCTCCTACGGTGACTACCTGCGCTGCGGTGCGATCGCGAAGTTCGCGCCGGTGATGGGCGAGGTGATCACCGCCGCCAAGGCCGGTATGCCGGTGCTCGGCATCTGCAACGGCTTCCAGGTGCTCTGCGAAGCCGGACTGCTGCCCGGCGCGCTGACCCGCAACGCCGGGCTGCACTTCATCTGCCGCGACGTCTGGCTGCGGGTGGATTCGATCACCAGTGCATGGACGTCGCGGTACGAATCCGGCGCCGAACTGCTGGTCCCGCTGAAGTCCGGGGAGGGCCGCTACGTGGCCGGCGAGGCTGTGCTCGACGAACTCGAAGGCGAAGGCCGGGTGGTGTTCCGCTACGCCGAGAACCTCAACGGCTCGATGCGCGACATCGCCGGGATCAGCTCCGCCAACGGCCGGGTCGTCGGGCTTATGCCGCACCCCGAACACGCCACCGAAGCGCTGACCGGCCCGTCCGACGACGGGCTCGGCATCTTCTACTCCGCGCTGGACGCGGTGCTGGCGGCCAGCTAGGCGGTCAGCGCGACCGACGCCTCAGCGGTGTAGCACAGGAACGTCAGCGTTTCCTCCAGGTACAGCTGGACCGTCTCCGCGTCATGGCTCAGGTAGCCGATCGCGACATCGGTGCCCAGCTGCAGGTCGAAATCGCCGCCGCGGGTGCTCAGCAGGAACGCGCCGTCGATCGCGGGCGCCCAGATGATCTCGCCATCCACCAGCCGGTTGAGGTGCTCGCGGATCGGATAGCCGTGCTCGGTGGTCTCGCTGACCTTGGTGTAGGCGTCGGCGGACAGCAGCACCGAGTACGGACCGTCCACACCGGCCAGCCGCAGCTCAGACAGGGCCTGGGCGAAGACGTCGGGATACTCGCGGGCGTCCTCCGGCAGGGCCAGCGCCGGGTTGGAGCTGCACGTCCGGATGCCGTCGATCGACGCGTCGGCGTACCCCTCGAAGATCGCACGGTCCTCGATGAACGCCAGCTTCTTGGCCGCGGCTTTGACCGGATCCCAGTCCGAGTCCTGCGCGCCGCGCTCCACGTCGTCGATTGCGGTGCGCGACACCGTGAACGGCACCCGCAGCCGAACCAACGGCTTGGATTCCCGAAGGTGCGCGAGCACGCCGTCGGCCGGCGCTGCCACGTCGCGCAGATGACCGGTGCTCACCGCGGCCGTCACCGGACCGCCCGGCTCACTGACGTCGACGACGCGACGACCGGCGATATGCCGCTTGAACGTCCGGCTGGCCTCCAATTCGATTTCGCTCCAAGCCGATTCGGTGATCGGAGCGAGCTCGCGGTAGAGGTTGTTCATCAGGACTGTCCTTTCAGGCTGCCGATCGCCAATGAGCCGTCGGAGGTGGGGGCGGGTGCCGGGGGAGCTGTGTCGACGTCGCCGAAGCCCGGCATCGGCGGCGGATCGTTGAGGAAATCGGTGAGGGGGGTGAAGAACAGGGTGCCGGTGACGGCGGTGGAGAAATCCAGGATCCGGTCGGTGTTCCCGGGCGGGTCGCCGATGAACATGTTCTCCAACATCTTCTCGGTGACGGCCGGGGAGCGCGAATAGCCGATGTAGTACGTGCCGAACTCGGCTTTGCCGATCTCCCCGAACGGCATGTTGTGCCGCAGGATCTTGAGCTCGTTGCCATCGGCGTCTTCGATGACGTTGAGCGCGATGTGGGAGTTGGCCGGCTTCACGTCGTCGTCCATCTCGATGTCCTCGAGTTTGGAACGTCCGATGACGCGTTCCTGTTCGGTCACCGACAGCGATTCCCACGACGCCATGTCGTGCAGGTACTTCTGCACGTGCACGTAACAGCCGCCGGCGAAATCCGGGTCCTCGTCCCCGATTTGGCTGGCGCTCACCGCAACCGGACCGTCCGGATTCTCGGTGCCGTCGACGAAGCCGAGCAGATCGCGGTTGTCGAAGAACTTGAAGCCGTGCACCTCGTCGACGATCGTGATCGCCCCCGCCATCGCCTTGGCGACCCGGCCGGCCAGCTCGAAGCAGACGTCGAGCACCTCGGCGCGGATGTGGAACAACAGGTCACCCGGAGTGGACGGGGCGTGGTGGCGGGCGCCGTGCAGCTCGACGAACGGGTGCAGATCCTTCGGACGCGGCCCGGAGAACAGGCGATCCCACGCCTGCGATCCGATCGACGTCACCATCGAGAGGTGCTTGGACGGATCGCGAAAGCCGATCGCCCGGACCAGCCCGGCGAGGTCGGGCAGCGCGTCGTGCACTGCGGCCTCGCCGCCGTCGTCGATCGTGGCCACCAGGAAGATGGCGGCAGGTGTCAGGGGAGCCAGTACCGGTTGCGGTAGCGGGGTGGGCACCGTCTGACCCTAACGAAAATGACGTCGGCGATGATGGTGATCATGTCCACAGCTGCCAGCGCGCGGGGATTGTGCGAATTCATCGACGCGTCGCCGTCGCCGTTCCACGTCTGCCAGACGGCGGCGCAGCGGCTACGCGACGCGGGCTACACCGAACTGGCCGAAACCGATCGGTGGCCCGACCGGGGCGGCCGGTTCTTCACGGTGCGGGCCGGATCGCTGGTGGCCTGGAACAGCGGCGGCGACAATCGGCCGTTCCGCATCGTCGGCGGCCACACCGACAGCCCGAACCTGCGCGTCAAACAGCATCCGGACCGGGTGGTGGCCGGCTGGCAGGTGGTCGCGCTCGAACCGTACGGCGGGGCGTGGCTCAACTCGTGGCTGGACCGCGACCTCGGGATCAGCGGGCGGCTCTCGATACGGGACCGCGGCGCCGACGGCGGGGTGTCGCACCGGCTGGTGCGCATCGACGCCCCGATCCTGCGGGTGCCGCAGCTGGCCATCCACCTCGCCGAAGACCGCGCAGCGGTCAAGCTCGATCCGCAACGCCACGTGAACGCGGTCTGGGGGCTGGGTGACACGCCACGGTCGTTCCTGTCCTACGTCGCCGAGCACGCCGGGGTGAACCCGGCAGACCTGTTGTCGGCCGACCTGATGACCCACGACCTGACCCCGTCGGCGCTCATCGGTGCGGATGGCGAGTTCGTCAGCGCACCCAGGCTGGACAATCAGGGCACCTGCTACGCCGGGCTGGAGGCGTTCCTGGCCGCCGAGCCGCACGGTTACCTGCCGGTGTTGGCACTGTTCGACCACGAGGAGGTCGGCTCGACCTCGGATCACGGCGCCCAGTCCGATTTGCTGCCGACCACGCTGGAACGCATCGTGCTGGCCGCCGGTGGTGACCGCGAGGATTTCCTGCGCACGCTCACCGCGTCCATGGTGGCCTCCGGCGACATGGCGCACGCGACCCATCCCAACTACCCCGACCGGCACGAACCCGGTCACCTGATCGCCGTCGACGGCGGCCCGGTGCTCAAGGTGCAACCGAACCTGCGCTACGCCACTGACGGCCGGACCGCGGCCGCATTCGAACTGGCCTGCCGGCAGGCGGGTGTGCCGCTGCAGCGCTACGAGCACCGCGCCGACCTGCCGTGCGGCTCGACGATCGGGCCCATGACGTCGGCGCGCACCGGCATCCCCACCGTGGACGTCGGGGCGGCCCAGCTGGCCATGCACTCAGCCCGCGAACTGATGGGTGCGGCCGACATCATCGCGTATGCCGCTGCGCTGCAAGCATTTCTGGCGCCGCGGTAGCTGCGCTCAGCCGGGGAACTCGGCCGGGTCGTAGCGGATGACGTTCTCCACCACGATGCCGTCGCGGGTGCGCACCCGGTCGATGCCACGGATGCGGAACGGCCCGCCTGGACCTGTCGCCGTTCCGACGTAATGCAGGAACACCAGCTCCTCGTTTGCCGAGTCGCCGGGAACCGTTGCGCTGTCGATCAATTCGAGCCGCAGGTCGGGGTAGGCCGTCAGGAGATCGGCGATCTTCTGGGTGTAGCCGTCGAGGCCCCGAACCGGTTCGGGGTGTCCGGGCCAGTATCCGACGATGTCGTCGGCCAGGATGACCTGGCCTGCTGACAACTCGGGCGCGGCCCAGAAGGCGGCCCACATCTGCGCGCTGAACGTGTGCGTGGTCTGGATATCGGTCATGGTCGGCCTCCTGCGTCGGGCGCTCGGTGTCGGGCGCGTCACCGCCAGCCTGTCGCCGCCGCTGCGGGCGCTCAATTACCCGCGAGGTCATGCCGGGTCACCCCGGCGCGCGCACGCCGGGTGTCTGCGGAAAGATGCGTTGCTGTGGTGCAGTCGCTGATCGCGCTCTCGGTGGTGCTGGCGGTCTGGGCGCTGCTGGCCCGCCCGATGCAGCGGGGCCGGATCACCGCGCCGATCCTGCTGGTGGTCGTCGGGGCGGGCATCGAGTACGGCACCTACCACGCGGTGGCCGACACCTTGAACTCTCAGGTCGCCCAACACCTTGCGGAACTGATCCTGGCGGTGCTGGTGTTCGTCGACGCCACCGACGTGCGCGGCGGGCTGTTGGGCCGCGACCCGCGCTCGGCGTTGCGGTTGCTGGGTGTCGCGCTGCCGCTCAGCATCGGGCTGGCCTTCGTCCTGGGCTGGTTGCTGCTGCCCGGGGTCACGTGGCCGGTGCTGCTCGTGCTGGCCTGCATCGTGGTGCCGACCGATTTCGCGCCCGCGTCCCGGATCCTGCGCGACGCGCGCATTCCCGAGCGGGTGCGCGACCTGCTCAACGTCGAGGCAGGCTACAAAGACGGAATCATCGCGCCGGTGTTGGTCTTCGCGCTGGCGCTGGCGTCGGGTCCCGACGACGAAGAGCCGCCGATGGACGCGCTCGCCGAGGCGCTTCCCGAGATCGGCATCGCCCTGCTCGTCGGCCCGGCGGTCGGCTGGCTACTCGGCAGGCTGGCCAACGCCGCCGACGGGCGCAACCTGATGACCGAGCAGTCCAAGCGGATCATCTACGTCGCCGCGCCGCTGCTGTCCTACTCGCTGAGTGTGGGCCTGGGCGGCAACGGGTTCGTGTCGGCGTTCCTGTGCGGGATGGCGCTGAACTATGTGCGCAAGGTCCGGCGAGCAGGAGCGGAGCGACCCGGGGATTTGGCTGAGGACAAGCACCGGGAACTGGAACTCATCGACGACGTGGCCGTGCTGCTGACAGCGTTCATGTGGTTCGTGGTGGCCGGGATCGGCGTGATCGCGCTGATGTCGGGCGGTGTCACGTGGGGCATCGTCGGTTACACGGTCGTCGCCGTGACCATCGTGCGGCTCATCCCGGTGATGTTCGCGCTGCTCGGATCGAGGATGGATTGGCGCGAACGGCTGCTGGTCGGCTGGCTGGGACCCCGGGGGACCACCTCGATCGTCTTCGGTCTGCTGGCGTTCAACGTGCTCGAAGGCGGCATCGAGAAGCAGGTGCTGTTGATCATGGTGCTGGTGGTGTTGAGCAGTGTGGTCGTCCACGGCCTGTCCGCCGCGGGCGTCGCGCACGCCTTCGCCCGCTCCCAGGCGCGACGACGCGGCGCTGCGCAGCTGCGCCACTAGACTGTTTGGCGTGACATCTGGGCTCTCTGGAGCAGTCGACACCGTCGACCACGCGTCAACCACCCCCGAGCACCCGCAGCCGTATCGCGAACTCGGCCTCAAAGACGACGAATATCAGCGGATCCGGGACATCCTCGGCCGCAGGCCCACCGACGCCGAGCTCGCCATGTACTCGGTGATGTGGAGCGAACACTGCTCGTACAAGTCCTCCAAGGTGCACCTGCGCTACTTCGGTGAGACCACCACGGAGGCCATGCGGTCCTCGATGCTGGCCGGTATCGGCGAGAACGCCGGCGTGGTGGACATCGGCGACGGCTGGGCGGTGACGTTCAAGGTCGAGTCGCACAACCACCCGTCCTACGTCGAGCCCTACCAGGGCGCGGCCACCGGTGTCGGCGGCATCGTGCGCGACATCATGGCCATGGGCGCGCGCCCGGTGGCGGTCATGGACCAGCTGCGGTTCGGTGCTGCCGACGCCCCCGACACCCGCCGGGTGCTCGACGGCGTGGTCCGCGGCGTCGGCGGCTACGGCAACTCGCTCGGCCTGCCGAACATCGGCGGCGAGACGGTGTTCGACGCCTCCTACGCCGGCAACCCTCTGGTCAACGCGCTGTGCGTGGGGGTGCTGCGCAAGGAAGATCTGCACCTGGCATTCGCCTCCGGCACCGGCAACAAGATCATCCTGTTCGGTGCGCGCACCGGCCTCGACGGCATCGGCGGGGTGTCGGTGCTGGCGTCGGACACCTTCTCCGGCGACGAGTCCGGCGCGGGCCGCAAGAAACTGCCGAGCGTCCAGGTCGGTGACCCGTTCACCGAGAAGGTGCTCATCGAATGCTGCCTGGAGCTGTACGCCGCCGGCCTGGTGGTCGGGATCCAGGACCTCGGCGGGGCCGGATTGTCCTGTGCGACATCCGAACTCGCATCCGCCGGTGATGGCGGGATGCGCATCGAGCTGGACCGGGTGCCACTGCGGGCCAAGGACATGACCCCGGCCGAGGTGCTGTCCAGCGAGTCGCAGGAACGCATGTGCGCAGTGGTCACCCCGGAGAACGTCGAGGCGTTCCTGGCGGTGTGCCGCAAATGGGATGTGCTGGCCACCGTCATCGGTGAGGTCACCGACGGCGACCGGTTGCAGATCACCTGGCAGGGCGAGACCGTCGTCGACGTGCCGCCGCGGACCGTGGCCCACGAGGGTCCGGTCTACGAGCGCCCGGTGCAACGGCCCGACAGTCAGGACGCGCTGATCGCCGACACGTCGGCCACCCTGCCGCGGCCGCAGACCGGTGACGAGCTGCGCGCGACTGTGCTTGCGCTGGTTGGCAGTCCGCATCTGTGCAGCCGGGCGTTCATCACCGAACAGTACGACCGCTACGTGCGCGGTAACACCGTGCTGGCCGAGCACGCCGACGGCGGGGTGCTGCGCATCGACGAAGCCACCGGCCGCGGCATCGCGCTGTCCACCGATGCGTCGGGACGGTACACACAGCTCGATCCGTACACAGGCGCACAGCTGGCGCTGGCCGAGGCCTACCGCAATGTCGCCGTCACCGGGGCGACGCCGGTCGCGGTGACCAACTGCCTCAACTTCGGTTCGCCCGAAGACCCCGGGGTGATGTGGCAGTTCTCTCAGGCTGTCCGCGGGTTGGCGGATGGCTGTGCGGCCCTCGGCATTCCGGTCACCGGCGGCAATGTCAGCTTCTACAACCAGACCGGGGCGACGCCCATCCTGCCCACCCCGGTGGTGGGTGTGCTGGGCGTCCTCGACGACGTGACGCGCCGGTTGCCCACCGGGCTCGGCAACGAGCCGGGGGAGACCCTGCTGCTGCTCGGCGACACCCGCGACGAGTTCGACGGCTCGATCTGGGCGCAGGTCACCGGTGACCACCTCGGCGGTGTGCCGCCACAGGTGGACCTGGAACGGGAGAAGCTGCTCGCCGAGGTGCTGGCGGCCGCGTCCCGCGACGGCCTCGCCTCGGCAGCCCACGACCTCAGTGAAGGCGGGCTCATCCAGGCGGTCATCGAAGCGGCGTTGGCCGGTGAAACCGGTTGCCGCATCGTGCTTCCCAGCGGTTGTGACTCCGTGGCGGATGCGTTTGTTCTGCTCTTCTCGGAGTCCGCTGGCCGTGCCCTGGTCGCCGTGCCACGCACCGAGGAGAGCCGCTTCGTGTCGATGTGCGAGGCCCGCGGGCTGCCGGTCACCCGGATCGGGGTGTCGGACCCCGGCTCGGATTCCGTTGACGTGCAAGGCTTGTTCACCGTGACGCTGGCGGAGCTGCGCGCCACCTCCGAGAAAGTGCTGCCCGGGCTGTTCGGATGACCAGTGCGGTCGACGACGTCACCGGTGAGGCGCAGTCCCCGCAGGGGGCGCAGCGTCGCCGCGAGTCGCTGATCGAGTGGGCGTGGAGCCTGGTCCGGCTGGACTTCGTCGGGGTGGCGGTCGGCGCGCTGTTCTTCTGCCTGTCCCTGACTCCGTCGTTGGTGCCGCGCGACTGGGTACTGTCCGGTGTGATCGGCGGGATCAACGCCGCCATCGGCTACGCCATCGGGGTGCTCGCAGGCAAAGTGGTTCGCCGGCTCTTCCTCAACCACCAGCCGTGGTGGCCGCCGAGTGCGCGGGTCGCCGTCCGCCTCAAGATCGCGACCGTGGTGCTGTCGATCGGTGCCAGCGTGCTGATGCTGGTGCCGGCCGCCGCGTGGCAGCGCCAGATCGCGGCCGTCATGGGTATCGACGGTCCGTCCACGCTGATCTACCTGCGTACGCTGGCCGTCGCGCTGGTTGCCGGTGGGCTGTTCGTCAGCGTCGCGCGGGTGATCAAGGACGCCATCAAGTTCCTCGCGCGGCAGATGATCCGGCGCTGGGACATCAACGACGAGGTCGCGATGTTCATCGGCACCGCGATCGTCGTGGTGCTGGTCATCACCCTCGTCAACGGTGTGCTCTACCGCGGCTTCATCGCCGGTGCCAGTGCGGTGTTGCAGCCGCAGAACGACACCACCCGCCCCGGCGTCGAACAACCTATCCAGCCCGAAAGATCAGGCAGCCCAGCATCATTCGCCGCATGGGACACCCTTGGATTCCAGGGCCGCAACTTCGTCGGCACCGGGCCGGATGCCGCCGAGCTCACCGAGCTCAACGGGCAGCCCGCCAAGGAGCCGATCCGGATCTACGCCGGCCTGGAAACGGCGGACACCACCGAGGGCCGGGTGGCTGTGCTGCTCTCGGAGTTACAGCGCACCAAGGCTTTTGAGCGCAAGGTTCTGGTCATCATCCCCACCACCGGCACCGGCTGGGTCGACCCGGTGGCGGCCAGGGCCATCGAGTCGGTGTACAACGGCGACACCGCGCTGGTCGCCATGCAGTACTCGTACCTGCCGAGCTGGATCTCGTTCCTGGCCGACCGCGACAAGTCGGTCGAGGCGGGCCGGGCGATGATCAACGGCATCCAACGCCGATGGCTGCAATGGCCGGAGGCCACGCGGCCCAAGCTGATGCTCTACGGCGAGAGCCTGGGGTCGCTGGCCGGACAAGGCGCGTTCGGATACCTGCCCGACGTCGTCGACAAGGGGTTCTCGTCGGTGCTGTGGGTCGGGCCGCCCAACGCCAGCGCCTTGTGGAAAGCGCTGACCGTGCGGCGCGATCCCGGCTCCCCGGAGTACCAACCGCGCTACGACGGCGGGCGTACTGTGCGGTTCGCGCAGGCGGCCGGGCCCGAGCAGATCGCCGGGATCGCGGCATCGCCGACGTGGAAGGGCACCCGGGTGCTCTATCTGCAGCACCCGTCCGACCCGGTGGTGTGGTGGTCACCGCGGCTGCTGTTCACCAGGCCGGACTGGCTGCGGGAGCCGCCGGGCTTCGACCGCAGCCCGGCCATGCAGTGGTACCCGATCGTCACGTTCTGGCAGGTGAGTGCCGATATGGCGGGCAACGTCACCAGCTCGCAGGCGGCGCCGAACGGGCACGGCCACAACTATGGCGACAGCCCGCTCGACGGCTGGGTCGCGGTCGCCGCACCTGACGGCTGGACGCATGCCGACACCGACCGTGTCCGGCGCTCCCTCGACAAGCTCATCGCGGCAGGCGGGCCCGAATTCCAATGATCACCAAGGATTCCGGCGCGCCTGCCGTGCGCGCGATCGTCAGCACCGGGTTGGCGGCGGCCGTCGGCGCGCCGCTGGGGTTGCGCCCGCCGCGACTGTGGTCGGGGCTGAGATCCGGTGCGGTGGTCTTCGGGCTGGTGGTCACGGCTGTCGCGGCATTGACGAGAGTTCCCCGGGTGCGCCAAGGGATGATGGACCGCACGGTCCCGCCGGATCCCGTCCGCTGGCTGGCACTGGAGATTCCGGTCGCCACGGCCTGGACGGAGGAGATGCTGTTTCGGGGACTGCTCCAGACCGCCGCCGTACGGGCGTTCGGGCCGACGTTCGGCCCGCTGGCGCAAGCGGTCGCCTTCGGGCTGTGGCACATCCCCGACGCCCGGCGGGTCGGCGACCCGGTACTGGGCACCGTGGTGGTGACGGGCGTGGCCGGATGGGTGTTCGGCTGGCTCGCCAGACGGTCGGGGAGCGTGCTGGCGCCGGTGCTCGCACACACGGCGTTCAACGAGTCCGCCGCGGTCGCCGCACTGGTGCTGCAGCGGCGCTAGTCGCCCGTCGTCGGCACGTCCCGGCTGTCCGGCACCAGGTCGTGCGGCTCGGTCTCGGTGTCGTCGATGCCGAAGCTGATGATCCGTTTGGGCGTGATCCGGATGATTGCAGTGTCGATGCCGTCGCCGGGGGAGTCGGTCTCGGCCTGCTCGGCGGTGCCACGGATCTCCAGACACCGCACCCGCCAAGGGCTGCGCGAGGCGATGTCGTCGACCACGAACGCAACGGTGTTGTTGGTGGCCAGGTTGCGGAACTTGCGGCTCTTGGCCATGTTGTAGCCGACGACGTCGAGGGTGCCGAGTGCGTCGTTGTAGGAGAAGCCGACCGGACTGTTCTGCAGCGTGCCGTCCGGCGCGATGGTGGCAAGCCTGCCGAGATCCGCCGACTTCAGGTACTCGATTTCGTGCGGTTTGAACGCCATCACGCCACGGTAGGACCTCAACTTCGGTTGACGTCAATACCGCATACTCGACTGGTGCCCGCTCGCAGCGCCGACCCCGAAGCCACCGTCGCCGCGGTGCGCGCCGTGGCGGACTGGCTGCGTGACGACAGCGCGGCCGGCCCCGACCGCCAGGCGATCGCCACAGCCGTCCGATTGACCGCCCGTACCCTGGCCACGCTCGCGCCAGGCGCGAGCGTCGAGGTGCGCGTGCCACCTTTTGTTGCGGTGCAATGCATCTCCGGGCCCCGCCACACCCGTGGCACACCCCCCAATGTGGTGGAGGTCGATCCGCGGACGTGGCTGCGGCTGGCAACGGGTCTGCTCGACGTCGGCGAGGCGGCCCGACTGGGCGCGTTGCGGCTGTCGGGATCCCGGGCGGGCGAGGTCGCGGCCTGGCTCCCCATCGTGACACTCACCGACTGAGGCCCCGACACTCGGCGTTCAGTTCCGTGTTTGGAGCCGATGCCCGTAAACTGGCTTACGTCACCAACCTGCGCCAGGGAGCAGCCCATATCGTGACCGAACAAGTGGAGAACGACCCTCGGGAAGAGTGCGGCGTCTTCGGCGTATGGGCTCCAGGCGAGGATGTAGCCAAGCTCACTTATTACGGTCTCTATGCCCTGCAGCACAGGGGTCAGGAAGCCGCAGGCATCGCCGTAGCCGACGGATCGCAGGTCCTGGTGTTCAAGGATCTGGGTCTGGTCAGCCAGGTGTTCGACGAGCAGACGCTGGCCGCCATGCCGGGCCACGTCGCCATCGGCCACTGCCGGTATTCCACCACCGGGTCCACGACCTGGGAAAACGCCCAGCCGGTGTTCCGTAACACCGCGGCGGGCACCGGAATCGCGTTGGGACACAACGGAAACCTGGTCAACACGACCGATCTGGCCGCCCGCGCGCGCGACGCCGGGTTGATCAACCCGAACATGCCGGGTGCGGCGACCACCGACTCCGACATCCTCGGCGCCCTGCTGGCCCACGGCGCGGCGGACTCCACGATCGAGCAGGCCGCCCTGGAACTGCTGCCCAGCGTGCGCGGGGCGTTCTGCCTCACCTTCATGGACGAGAACACGCTCTACGCCGCGCGCGACCCGCACGGCGTGCGCCCGCTGTCGCTGGGCCGGCTCGACCGCGGCTGGGTGGTGGCCTCCGAAACCGCCGCCCTCGACATCGTCGGCGCCTCGTTCGTCCGCGACATCGAGCCCGGTGAGCTGCTGGCCATCGACGCCGACGGGGTCCGCTCCACCCGGTTCGCCAACCCGACCCCCAAGGGTTGCGTGTTCGAGTACGTCTACCTCGCCCGCCCCGACAGTGTCATCGGCGGCCGGTCCGTGCACGCCACCCGCGTCGACATCGGCCGCCGGCTCGCCGCCGAGCAGCCCGTCGACGCCGACCTGGTCATCGGCGTCCCGGAGTCAGGCACACCCGCCGCGGTCGGATACGCCCAAGGGTCCGGCATCCCGTTCGGCCAGGGGCTGATGAAGAACGCCTATGTCGGGCGCACGTTCATCCAGCCATCGCAGACCATCCGCCAGCTCGGTATCCGGCTCAAGCTCAACCCGCTCAAGGAAGTGATCCGCGGCAAGCGGCTCATCGTCGTCGACGACTCGATCGTCCGCGGCAACACCCAACGCGCGCTGGTGCGGATGCTGCGGGAGGCGGGCGCGGTCGAGGTGCACGTGCGCATCGCGTCGCCGCCGGTGAAGTGGCCGTGCTTCTACGGCATCGACTTCGCCACCCCGGCCGAACTGATCGCCAACGCGGTGGACCATCAGGGCGAGATGCTCGAAGCGGTACGCCACGCGATCGGCGCCGACACCCTGGGCTACATCTCACAGCAGGGCATGATCGCGGCGACCGAACAGCCCGCGACGCGGCTGTGCTGCGCCTGCTTCGACGGCACCTACCCGATCGAACTGCCCGGCGAGACGGCCCTGGGTAAAAACGTCGTCGAGCACATGCTGGCCACCGCCGCCCGCACCGGGCTTCCGATCCAGCCGGTCTCCGTCGACAACGACAACGTCTCGGCGCTCAGCAGGCCCTGACGCTCACCCGGCGGCCTCGCTGACCTTGCGCAGCTGCGCGCGGAGCGTCGCCGAGTGCAGCGGACGTCCGGCGAGCCAGTAGACCCGGCCCAGCAGCCCGCGCGGATAGAAGATCGCCCGCTGCTCGTATCTGCTGCCGCCTTGTTCGGGTGAAACCCGCATCTCCAGCCACCGAACGCCTGGGCTGCGATCGTCGGCCCGTAGCCGCAGCATCGCACCCTCGTCGCGGCCCTCGACATGCCAGCGCTCCGGAACGCTGTGTTCGACCGCTTCCCACAGCCGCTCCGGGCTGACCTTCGTGCGCCACGACCGGGCGTCGGTGTAGACGATGGCGCCGGCCCAATCCGGGTCGCTGGGCAGCGGTGCGGCGGTGCCGGTGTCCCACGTGGTCTCCACCTCGCCGCGGGCGATCCGGGCCAGGGCGAGGGAAACCGCCCGCCGGTAGGGGGTGAGGCCGGCGGCGGGCCGGTCGATGATGGTGTCGATGTCGTGGTTGGCCATGACGGCGTCGCAGTGCAGGGATTCGACCAGCGGACGGGCCAGACCGGACGGGATGGGCGTCACGAACCCCACCCACAGTGCGGCGATCCGTGGGGTCAGCACCGGCAGCACGATCATGTGCCGTCGACTCAGTCCCGCCACCTCGGCATAGATCTGCATCATGTCGCCGTACTCCAGGACGTCCGGCCCGCCGATGTCCCAGGCCCGCGACTTCGGCACGTCGGCGGTGGCGGCAGCAGCCAGGTAGTGCAGAACGTCGCGGATCGCGATCGGCTGAATCTTGTTGTGCACCCACTTCGGCGTCGTCATCACCGGCAGCCGGTCGGTGAGGTGACGGATCATCTCGAACGACGCCGACCCCGAGCCCACCACCACCCCGGCCTGCAGCACCACGGTCTCGATGCCCGACGCGATGAGGATCTCACCGACCGTGGTGCGCGACGCCAGATGCGTGGACAACTCGGCGCCCTCCGGGTGCAGGCCGCTGAGATAGACGATGCGCTTCACGCCCGCGCTGCGGGCGGCGGTGACGACGTTCTGGGCCGCCCGCCGCTCGTCGGCGGCGAAATCCGCCGACGTGCCCATGGAGTGCACCAGGTAGTAGACGACGTCGACGTCGGTGAACGCCTCGGTGAGTGAGTCGGCGTCGGTGAGGTCACCGCGGGCGATCTCGATCTGGTCGCGCCACGGCACGTTCGCGAGCTTGTCCGGATTTCGTGCCAGCGCGCGCACCGCGAAGCCGTCCTCCAGCAGTCGCGGCACCAGACGGCCGCCGACGTAACCGGTGGCACCGGTCACCAGGCATCGGATCTGCTTCGCCGACATGGATCCTCCGTTCGTCGCCTCCGTAATTCGGAGCCGAGGACCGGTTGGATTGCCACTTATTCGAACGGGCAACCCGGATTCGGTGCATCGACTGCCAGCTGGCTGCCCGCGGGCTTGATGTAGAGCACCCACATGACCACGGGGACCGGGCCCTCATTGCGGCCCTCGTGGATGTACCCGGTGCCGCTGCCCTCGCTGATCGAGTCGCCCGCGTTGTACACACCGTCGACCGAGCAGTCGCCCTTGTAGTGGGTCAACGTGCCCTGCTTGATCACCCCGAACACCTGGCCGGGGTGGTAGTGCCAGCCGGTGGTTCCGCCGGGGGCGATGGTCAGCTCCCGGGTGACGAAGTCCCTGCCGTTGAGAGTGGACTGCACCAGGGTCTCGGCCTCGATGCCCGAGTTGGGCGTGGCCACAGCCGGCGCGGCGAACAACACCGCACTGGCCATCGCGACGGTCAACGCCACAGGGAAACACCGCACTGGTTTCATCGGGCACCAGAGTGTCACACAATGTCGGAATGGCGTTTCGGGGCTGGCCGATCGAGGCCGTGGAGTTCTACGAGGGCCTGGAGGCCGACAACTCCAAGGTCTACTGGACCCGGCATCGCAGCGTCTACGACCGTCAGGTGAAGGCGCCGATGGAGGAACTGCTCGCCGAGCTGGCCGGTGAGTTCGGCGAGGGCACGCTGTTCCGGCCGCACCGCGACGTGCGGTTCAGCGCCGACAAATCCCCGTACAAGACCAACTGCGCGGCCAGGCTCGGCTCCGGCTACGTGTCCTTCTCGGCTGACGGTCTGTCGGTGGGCAGCGGTCTGTACATGCCCGATGCCGCGGCGCTGGCCCGGTACCGGGCGGCCGTCGACGCCGAGAAGTCTGGCGCCGCGCTGGCCGGGATCGTCGACACGCTGCACAAGGGCGGCTACGACACGATGGCCCACGATGTTCTCAAGACCGCGCCGAGGGGCTACCCGAAGGATCATCCGCGCATCGAGCTGCTGCGCCACAAGGGCATCGCGATGATGAAGACCTGGCAGGTCGGCGCCTGGCTGGGCACGGCGAAGGCCAAGGGTCGGGTGGTCACCACCCTGCGGGCCGGGGCGCCGCTGCGTGACTGGCTGGCCCGGCACGTCGGCTGACGACTGGCCCGTTCCGGCGGCGGACGTCGACCGGTAGCCTTATGCCCGATGACGGATCGCGAGGAAGACAACCTGATCTCCTACGCATCGGCCGGGGTTGATATCGAGGCCGGTGACCGCGCGGTCGAGCTGTTCAAGCCGCTTGCGAAGCGGGCCACCAGGCCCGAGGTGCGGGGCGGACTGGGCGGCTTCGCCGGGCTGTTCGCGCTGCGCGGGGACTACCGGGAGCCGCTGCTGGCCGCGTCGACCGATGGTGTCGGCACCAAGCTCGCCGTGGCGCAGGCGATGGACAAGCACGACACCGTCGGCTTGGACCTGGTCGCGATGGTGGTCGACGACCTCGTGGTGTGCGGCGCCGAACCGCTGTTCCTGCAGGACTACATCGCCGTCGGACGTACCGTTCCGGAGCGCGTCGCCGCGATCGTCTCGGGCATCGCCGAGGGCTGCGTGATCGCCGGATGCGCGTTGCTGGGCGGGGAGACGGCAGAACATCCCGGGCTGATGGAGCCCGACCATTACGACATCTCCGCCACCGGCGTCGGCGTCGTCGAGGCGGACGACGTGCTGGGTCCCGACCGGGTACGCCCCGGCGACGTGATCATCGCGATGGGATCGTCCGGCCTGCACTCCAACGGCTACTCGCTGGCCCGCAAGGTCCTGCTCGAGATCGACCGGATGAACCTCGCCGGCCACGTCGAGGAGTTCGGCCGCACGCTCGGGGAAGAGCTGCTCGAGCCCACCAGGATCTACGCCAAGGACTGCCTGGCGCTGGCTGCCGAGACGCAGGTGCGCACGTTCTGCCACGTCACCGGTGGTGGGCTTGCCGCCAACCTCGAACGCGTCATCCCGCACGGTCTGGTCGCCGAACTGGACCGCGGAACCTGGACTCCCGCACCGGTGTTCGCGATGATCGCGCAGCGCGGCCGTATCGACCGCCCGGAGATGGAGAAGACGTTCAACATGGGCGTCGGCATGGTCGCCGTCGTCGCGCCGGAGGACACCGACCGCGCACTGGCGATCCTGACTGCACGCCATCTGAACTGCTGGACACTGGGCACCGTCACCAAGGGCAAGGATGGCCCGAGAGCGAAGCTGGTAGGACTACACCCTCGCTTTTAGGGATCAGGCCCAGCGCGTGTGAACAGGGGGCGGCGGCTCAGCGCCGCCAGCTACCCTCGTCGGCCCACGGGTCCTCGCCGAACCCGTTGTCCACGGTGTCAGGCTCATCCGACTCAGACTCCGACCCGGACAGCTCCTGTTGGAGCCGACTGAAATCGGTCTGTGGGGAGCTGTATTTCAGCTCCCGAGCAACCTTGGTCTGCTTTGCCTTAGCCCGGCCGCGGCCCATGGGGGAACCCCCTCGCGCAATAACGGAGCGGCCCGGGATGCAGGCGGCTCCGATCTGTGTGTTCGTTATTGTCCTGTCCACACCTTACCGTGCCCCGCTGCGATGTGCTGGCAGGCCCGTTCGGCCGTGGGAGAACGTCAGTTCGCGCCGCGGCGCAAACGCTCGACCGCGAGCCGCCCGGCCCCCACGGCATCGGTCGGCGGCAGCGATTCCGGGTCCATCTCGGCGGCCACCTCATGCTCGCCGCCCGTGGTCAGAGCGGTATCGGCCGGAATGCCCCGCTTCACCAGGGCCAGGGCGATCGGCCCCAGATCGACATGGTCGACGACGGTGCCCAGCCGGCCCACGACACGCCCAGCGGCCAGCAGCGGATCACCCGTGACCGGCCGCTCCCCGGATCCGTCGAGATGCACCAGGACCAGCATCCGGGGCGGCTTTCCCAAGTTGTGGACCCGCGCGACGGTCTCCTGGCCGCGATAGCAACCCTTGTCGAGGTGCACAGCTCCTTGCCCGGGGCCGCCGATCCACCCGACCTCGTGCGGGATCGTGCGCTCGTCGGTGTCCACGCCCAGCCGTGGGCGCTGGCCCGCGACCCGAAGCGCCTCGTACGTCCATACCCCGGCGCGGCGAACGCCGGCCGCGTCCAGCCTGCTCAACCAGGTCGTCACCTCGGCCCGGGGGACCACCAGGTCGAGTTCGATCTGGCCGGCCGCCGCGGGCATCCGGCGCAGGAAACCACCGCCGGCCAGCGGAACGGCTGTCGACTCCGCGGGCAGCTCGTCGACGCCCAGCGCGCCGAGGACCGCCGATTCGGCGAGACGCGGCCCGAGCAGGGAGAGCACAGCCAGGTCGGCGGCCTCGGGTGCGACATCGGCCCAGAACACCATCTTGCGCAGATAGGCCAGCAGCGGTTCACCGCGGCCGCGTTCGGTGTCGAGATAGGTGACGCCACCCAGCTCGGTCTGCACCCAGTGGTCTTCGACACGGCCCTGGCCGTCGAGGCTCAGGTTCTCGGTGGAGGCGCCGTCGGGCAGCTCACTGACGTGCTGGGAGCACAGCGAGTGCAGCCAGCTGCGCCGGTCGGATCCGGTGAGTGTGATGACCGCACGGTGCGAGCGATCGACGACGACGGCATCGTGCTCGGCGCTGCGCTGCTCACCGAACGGGTCGCCGTAGTGCCAGATCACGCCGGCATCGGGGGAGTTGTCAGGTGCGGGGACTGCTGACACACATCAACTCTACGGGGCTGCCACTACGCTCATGCTCCATGCTTGGAATGCCCGGCCGCCCCTCGGTGCTCGTCACTCTCGACGGCGAGGTACGAGATCCGGCGCAGCCGCTGCTGTTTGCCGACGACCTCGCGGCCGTCCGGGGCGACGGCGTGTTCGAAACCCTGCTGGTCCGCGACGGCCGCGCCTGCCTGGTGGACGCGCATCTGCGCCGGCTCACCCAGTCGGCCAAGGTGATGGACCTGCCGGAACCGGACCTGTCGGCCTGGCGGCGGGCCATCGGCATCGCGGTGGGGCAGTGGACGTCGTTGACGGCTGCCGAGGGCGCCCTTCGCCTGGTGTACAGCCGCGGTCGGGAGTCCGGCTCGGATCCGACCGCCTACCTCACGGTCAATCCCGTGCCGGACCGGGTTGCCGCCACCCGTCGCGACGGGATCGCCGCCGTGCTGCTCGACCGCGGGCTGCCGTCCACCGGAGTGGACGCGATGCCGTGGCTGGTGGCGGGTGCCAAGACGCTGTCGTATGCGGTGAACATGGCCGCGCTGCGGCACGCCGCCGACAGGGGTGCCGGTGACGTGATCTTCGTCAGCTCCGACGGGTACCTGCTGGAGGGTCCGCGCTCGACGGTGGTGATCGCCACCGACGACGGCTCGGGGACAACCCTGCTCACGCCGCCGCCGTGGTACCCGATCCTGCGTGGCACCACGCAGCAGGCGCTGTTCGAAGTTGCCCGTGAGAAGGGCTACGACTGCGACTTCCGCGCGCTGCGGCCATCCGACTTGTATGCCGCACAGGGGGTTTGGCTGGTGTCCAGCATGACACTCGCGGCTCGGGTGCACACTCTCGACGGGCAGCCCCTGCCGCCCACTCGGCTGGCCGCCGAAGTAGCGGCGCTGGTCGATGCCGCGATCGTCTGTGATCGCTGATCGCGAAAATGTGTTGGCACAACCTTTCTGACGCGGGTACTTTCGTCGGTACACAAGAAGGGAGGTGGTCCGGAAAATTGATAGCTTCTAGGACATGTGAGGTGGCTGCCCGCTAGCAGCACCAGGTGCCGGGATTTACCTGCGCTCTGAGCGCGCTGGCGAATTCCAGGCAGCTACCCGGCCCCCGAGCTCTTGGTTAGTCCGACCAAGGAATAACGGCTCGGGGGCCGCCCCTTTTCTCAAGCCCTTTTCTCAAGCCTTTTTCTTTGGGGCCCCTCAGCGCTGTTGAGGCGGCGCGGGCGCCAGTGACGCGCACGCCTGTAGACCCTTGTCCCACACCGATTGGTCGACACCCGGCGGTGCCGGCGGCGGCCCGCCGGCCGCGCCGGGGTTGGGCTGCCCGCCCGGACCGCCTGACGGCGGGCCGTCCTGTCCACCAGGGCCGCCCTGCGGTGGTGCGGGCACACCGTTGTCGGTCATGCACTTCGCGAACGGATCATTCGGCCCGGCCGGGTTGCCCGGTGCGGCGTCGCTCGAGGGCGCACAGGCCACCGCGGCGCCGATCAGGGCCGCACTCATGGCGCCGATAACCGCGGTGTGCAACGGTCGCAGAGTCATCTCGTCGTCTCCATCTGTAGGGGAAGACCGACCGTATGCACTGTGTGTAGGCGTCGATTAGCCGGCGGCTGTGCGACAGCTGTGAGTGATCGCGCGGGCGGGTGTCGAGGAAAAGCGTTGTCGGCGAGGCGGATTCGTCAGAGATTAGCCGGCCGGGCCCGGCTCGAGCGGCGAGCAGGCTTTCATCGCTTGATCCCAGACGCCGGGGTCGACCCCCGACGGCGGACCCAGGACCGCGGTACCGGCCGAGTCTGGAACGCCGTGCTCGTGCAGGCAACGGGCCAGCGAACCGTGCTCGGCCGGGGCGGGTGTCGTGCTGCTCGGGGGTGTGGTGCCAGGCAGGGGACTGGTGGTGCTCGGCGCCGGGCTGATCGCCGTCGGCTGCGAGGGCGACGGGGCGGGGACGCACCCGGCGAGGAGTGCGGTGGCCGCCGTGGCGACCACCAGTGCAACGCCGCGCATCAGCCGACGTATCGCGTCAGCCGCGCGGACAGGTGCGGAACGAGGCCGCCGTCGGCGTCGACCCGCTCCTCGACATAGGCCAGGTCGCCCTCGACGATCCCGTACAACCGTTTCGCACCGCCGACCAGCACACCGGACTTGCTGCGCGCCAACGCATCGGTCACCAGCTCCCACGACGACTGATTGCGGGGGTGGCCGTAAAACAATTCGACGTAGCCCGCGGAGTGCGCCAGCATCAATTCGATGGCCTGCGACTCACCGGGGTCGGCCGGGTCGGTGACGAATCGCCAGAAGCCGGATTCCCGCAACCCCGGGCCGGCGTACTCGCCGGACTCGTCGAGGCGCCAGGACCGGGACTCCCAGTTCAGATATTCACCGCCGTCGTGCGAGACGATGATCTGCTGTCCGAAGTGGTAGTCGCCGTGGGTGCCGCGGCCTTCGCCCTCGCCGCGCCAGACCCCGACCAGCGGCAGCAAGGCCAGCAGTGCGTCGTTGAGGTTGGCGCCCAGGCGCAGATTGGCGGTGTCGGCGGGTACCGGTAGGTCGTCGAAAACCGGGACGTTGCGGACGGCCGTTTCCTTCGCCCGCTCGGCCGCAGCCGCTACGGCGCGATCGGCGGTACCGGAGATGTCCTCGGAACTCACGACTCGTCGGTGATCAGTCGATACAGCGCGTACAACGCGAACCAGGTGATCAACACAACCGTCGCGACCAGCAGGATCTCGTAGAAAAGAACCACGGTGACAGTCTATCTGGGGCCCGGGCGGAGGTGCCGCCCGAGCCCGTCCCCACACGTCTTACGCGACTTTGATGTCGACTTCGTGGATCCCGGCGCCGGTCGGCGCCACGGTGGCGTCGCCGTTGCCGACCTTGGACAGCGCACGCACTGTCCAGGTGCCCGGTGCCGCGAAGAACCGGAAATCACCGGTCGCCGAGGCCACCACCTCGGCGGTGAACTCGTCGCTCGAGTCCAGCAGACGCACGAAGGCGCCGCCCACCGTCTGACCCGAGTCGTCCACCACGCGGCCCGTGATCACGGTCTCCTTCTCGAGGTCGACACCGGCGGGCAGAGTCTGTCCTTGTTTAGGTGCAGAGCACATGATCAACTTCCCAACTCGATCGGGGCTCCCACCAGGGAGCCATATTCGGTCCAACTACCGTCGTAGTTCTTGACGTTCTTGTGCCCCAACAGTTCTTGCAGCACGAACCAGGTGTGCGACGACCGCTCGCCAATTCGGCAGTAGGCGATCGTCTCCTTCTCGCCGTCCAGGCCGGCCGCGGCGTAGAGCTTGGCCAATTCCTCGTCGGACTTGAAGGTGCCGTCTTCGTTCGCAGCCCTGCTCCACGGAACGTTGATGGCGCCGGGGATATGCCCGGGGCGCTGGCTCTGTTCCTGCGGCAGGTGAGCAGGCGCGAGGATCTTGCCGGAGAACTCGTCGGGGGAGCGGACGTCCACCAAGTTCTTTATGTTGATCGCGGCGATCACCTCGTCGCGGAACGCGCGGATCGTGTTGTCCGGGGTCTTTGCCGCGTACGACGTGGCGGGCCGCTCGGGCACCTCGGTCACCAGGGGGCGTCCGTCGAGTTCCCACTTCTTGCGGCCGCCGTCGAGAAGCTTGACGTTCTCGTGGCCGTACAGCTTGAAGTACCAATACGCGTACGCGGCGAACCAGTTGTTGTTGCCGCCGTACAGGATCACGGTGTCGTCGTTGCTGATTCCCTTGTCCGACAACAACTTCGAGAACTGTTCCTGGTCGACGAAGTCACGCTTGACCTGGTCCTGCAATTCGGTCTTCCAGTCCAGCCTGACGGCGCCGGCGATGTGGCCGTCTTCGTAAGCCGAGGTGTCCTCGTCGACCTCGACGAAGACGACGTTCGGCGCGTCGAGATTGCTCTCGGCCCAGTCGGTGGAGACCAGGACGTCGGAGCGTGCCATGAAGTAGTTCCTTTCGGTTGCGTGTCTAGAAAAGCTCAGGTGCTGGCCGGCGTCCGCAGCCTGGCCACGAGGGGATAGATCTGGCAGCCCAGGCAGATGCCGAAGGCTGCGTTGAGGAAAGCGGCGAACAGGGCGAAAGCGGTGGCGACGGTGCCGAGCAGCGGTGCCCCCAGAGCGAAGCCGGCGACGCCGGCGACGGCGAATATCAACCCCACCAACTGCGCGAACTTCAACGGCGGCACCGGCTCCCGCTCGGAGACGGGACTCAGCCGCGGTGCGACGAGGTTGGCGAAGATCACTCCGTAGGGGTGCCGACGCGGCCCGCGCAGCGCCCCGATCGCGAACACCACGGCCTGCAGTCCGAGCAGCACACTCGCCGCAACGGTGCTGAAGCCCGAGACGACGAGAACCGCGACCAGCACGGCCGTGGTGACCCACGCCGCGAAGCGGGGCCCGCGGACATCGACCTGGGCGACGGCGGGGGTGCTGGTGATGCTTGTCGACATGGTTTCTTCTCCTGTTGCTGATCGGGCTGGGCGGAGACGAGCCGCAAACGGCCGCTCCAGAGTGGCGGCGCGAAAGAAGGGCGCGGCGACTCAGCAGCTACAGCAACAACAGCAACAACCCGCAACGCGGCACAGATCGACTGCGCGGCGCTTGGTGAGCGCTAGCTCAAGGCGGGTCGACACGCGAGTCATGGTACCCAATGACCGGGCTCTCAGGCCAACAGAGGCTCGAGGGCTGCGCGCAGGTCAGCGGCCTTGGGGACCCCCGCCGTGCGGTACCGCTGCCGGCCGTCGGCGTCGAAGATGAACGTGGTCGGCAGCGACAGCACCGAAAGCTTGCGTGCGGCAGCCGGATCGGCATCCATGTCGATCTCGACGTGGGCGACGTCACGAAGGTCGGCGCAGACCTGGTTGACCACGCGTCGCACCCCTGCGCAGGGTCCACACCACACTGCGCTGAAATGCACGACCGTCGGGCCGGTCCGGGATAAACCCAGGTCGCTGACGTCGACGTCGTGCGATTCGACCTCGCGCACCACTCCGGATCGCCGGTTATGCAGCACGCCTGCGACGATCGCCACCCCCAACGCGGCGGCAATGGCGACGATCGCGGTGATCACAGCGGGGCTCATGACTGTGTGAACCCATCGAGCCGGATGGTTACTCCCTCGGCGATGCCTTCGATGATGATGTCCGAGCCGCGAGCACCCTCGGTGGTCGGACGCACCCCGAACGGCAGCTTCTGGCTGGGCAGGCTGCCGCTGAACGCCGCGAGCACCGCTGCCTTCTTGTCGTCGGGGACCGGCTGGTCAGCGGTGCCGGGACCGGTCTGCACATCCGTCGCGGTGAAAATCAGCGTGGTCTGCTCCGGGCCGGCCACCGACAGGTCGACGGCAACGCTGACCGGCTTGTCGAAGCCGGCTTTCTTCGGCGTCCCGGTGAAGACCAGGCCCTTGCTACCGGAGATACCCGACTCGGTGGTCCCGCCGGTGGCGTCGTTGGTCTCCTTCGACGGGGCCTCAACCATCAGGTCGGTGATCCCGACGAACCGGCCGAGGTGGAGGGAGTCGATGATGATGCGGCTCTCGAGCTTGCCGACCGGCAGGTCCGCATCCGGTCTGATCAGCCACGATGCCTGGGTGAGGTCGATGTTGTGCAGGGTGGCCTCCAGTGCGGCCTTGCCGACCACGGGATGGCGCACTCCGTTGGCCTTGATCTCGATCTCGTCGAAGTGGTGGTGCATGGCCTGGCGGATGAACGGAAAGCCCAGGATGGCCACCGACGGGTCGAACGACAACCCGGCGGCGCTGCGAACGGTGCGCGCCAGCCGGTACTCGGCGTAGATCGTCGCCCCGAAATCGACGCCGACCGCCCCGACGACCACGGCGAGCAGCGTGGCACCGAGAGTGATCAGGAGCTTTCGCACCTGCACATTCTGGCGTACAACCGGTGCGCAACCGCCGCCGCGCACCCCCTCGACAGCAGAGGAAGTCGTTCAAATCAGCTAAATAGCAGGTAGCGGGTTAAAGTTAGATGACCCATGGCCGGGTAACGGCCATATGTCGCCCATGAGTCTGGTGGGTCACCGCGACGGCGCTGTCGACGATGAGTATCCGGGGCATTGGAGAGTTTGTTGGACCTGCTACTTCTCACCGTCGACCCGCACCCAGAATCGGTGCTGCCGTCGCTGGCGCTGCTCGCGCACAATGTGCGGTCGGCGCCCACCGAAGTCTCGTCGCTGCTGGAGGCGGGCTCGGCGGATATCGCGATCGTCGACGCGCGCACCGACCTGGCGGCCGCCCGTGGCCTGTGTCGCCTGCTCGGGACAACCGGGACGTCCGTGCCGGTGGTGGCCGTCGTCAACGAGGGCGGCCTGGTCGCCGTCAACATGGACTGGGGTCTGGACGAGATCCTGCTGCCCAGCACCGGGCCCGCGGAGATCGACGCCCGGCTGCGTCTGCTGGTCGGCCGGCGCGGCGGCGTGGCCACCCAGGAGAGCGCGGGCAAGGTCAGCCTCGGGGAACTGGTCATCGATGAAGGCACCTATACCGCGCGGTTGCGCGGTCGCCCGCTGGACCTCACCTACAAGGAATTCGAACTCCTGAAGTATCTGGCGCAGCACGCCGGCCGGGTGTTCACCCGCGCGCAGCTGCTCCAGGAGGTGTGGGGCTACGACTTCTTCGGCGGCACCCGCACGGTCGACGTCCACGTGCGACGTCTGCGCGCCAAACTCGGACCCGAATACGAATCGCTGATCGGAACGGTCCGCAACGTCGGCTACAAAGCGGTCCGTCCGGCCAGGGGGCGTCCGGCGCCCGTCGACTCGGACTTCACCGAGGACGACGACGAGGACGCATTCGACGACGGCGAGGACATCGCGGATTCGATGAGCGTGCGATCGGTGTCGCAGCCGCTGCGCAGTCAGTGAGCGCCCCGCATTGGCGCACCGCCCTGACCCCGGCCGAGCAGGAGCAGGTGCGCGCCATGATCGAGGCCGCCACCCGAACTGACGGGGTCGCGCCGGTCGGCGAGCAGGTCCTGCGCGAGCTGCCACAGTCCCGCACCCGGCACCTGGTCGCCACCGACGGCGACGACGTGGTCGGCTACCTCAACCTGACGCCGGGACGCGACGACGCCGAGGCGATGGGTGAGCTCGTCGTGGCACCGCATGCCCGACGGCGCGGTATCGGCTCAGCGCTGCTCGGGGCCGCCGTGGACGCCGCCGACGGCGCCGTGCGGTTCTGGGCCCACGGCACCCTGCCCGCGGCCCGGGCGGTGGCCGACGCGCTCGGAATGACGGTGGCCCGCGAGCTCATGCAGATGCGCCGCGCACTCCGCGACATCCCTGAAGTTGTTGTGCCCAAAGGTATTCGGATTCGCACCTACGCCGGCCCGGCCGATGACGCCGAGCTGCTGCGGGTGAACAACGCCGCTTTCTCCTGGCATCCCGAACAAGGTGGCTGGGGTTCATCAGATCTCGACGAACGGCGCCGTGAATCGTGGTTCGATCCGGCGGGTCTGTTCCTTGCCTTCGACGACGCCACCGACCAGTTGCTCGGTTTTCACTGGACGAAAGTGCACGCCGACCATCCGGGGCTGGGCGAGGTCTACGTGGTCGGTGTGGACCCCGCCGCGCAGGGCCGCGGACTGGGCCGTCTGCTCACCCTGGTGGGCATCGAGCATCTGGCCCGCGTGCTGGGCTCACACCAGGAGCCCGAAGTCCTGCTCTACGTCGAAGCCGACAACGCTGCCGCGGTCAACACCTACGAACGGCTCGGATTTGCTGTCTCGAACATCGACACCGCTTACCAAGTTGCCGGAAGAGCAAATATTGACCGTGGCGGTAGTCACAGCTAGTTAGCGGCTGCCCGCAATGCGTCGTTCATCAACCTGTTCACCTTCCGTTCATATTCCGGGTGGGTTCCGTCCACTACCAACGCCTAACTTCCGGGGTGATGCATGTGCTCCTACCGGGGCGAACAGGGCAACACTGGAGAAAGTGGGATAGGTGAATCTGAACAGGTTTGGCAAGGCGTTCTTCGTGACTGCGTCAGCAACGGCCATCACCGGCCTGACGCTCACCGCCTGCGGAAGCGACAACAACGCCGCAACGTCGTCCTCGACCAACGCGGCGTCCGGTTCGTCCAGCGCTTCGGCTGACTGCGGTGGCAAGAACGCCGTGACCGCCGAGGGCTCGACCGCGCAGCAGAACGCCGTCGCGGTGTTCAACCAGGTGTGGGGCCAGAAGTGCCCGGGCAAGAACCTCTCGTACAACCCGACCGGCTCCGGCGCGGGTGTCACCCAGTTCGTCGCCGGCCAGGTCGACTTCGCCGGCTCCGATTCGCCGCTGTCCAAGGACCAGGTCGACCCGGCCGCCAAGCGCTGCGGCGGCAACCCGGCGTGGAATCTGCCGATGGTGTTCGGCCCTGTCGCCATGGGCTACAACCTGCCCGGCGTCGACAAGCTCGTCGTCAACGCCGACGTGCTGGCGAAGATCTTCACCGGTGCCATCACCAACTGGAACGACCCGGCGATCGCCGCGCTGAACAGCGGAGTGTCGCTGCCCGACCAGAAGATCACCCCGATCTACCGCTCGGACTCCTCGGGTACCACCGACAACTTCCAGAAGTACCTGACCGCGGCCGCGCCGCAGACCTGGACCAAGGGCGCGGGCAAGGAATTCCAGGGCGGTGCGGGCGAAGGCGCGCAGAAGACTGCCGGCGTCGTGCAGGCCGTGCAGGCCACCCCGGGTGCGATCGGCTACGTCGAGAAGGGCTTTGCCGATCAGGCCAAGCTGAGCATGGCTCAGATCGACACCGGCAGCGGGCCGGTGGAGCTCACCGACGACTCGGCCAAGGCGGCGATCGATTCGGCGAAGTTCGCGAGCGAAGGAAATGACCTCGTGCTCGACCTGAACTCCCTGTACTCCACCAAAGCTCCGGGCGCCTACCCGCTGATGCTGGCGACCTACGAGATCGTCTGCTCCAAGGGCTACGACGCCGACACCTCGGCGGCGGTCAAGTCGTTCCTGACCGTGGCGGCCAACGACGGCCAGGCCGGCCTGCCCGCTGCCGGCTACGTCCCGCTGCCGGACGCGTTCAAGCAGCGGTTGCTGACCTCCGTCAAAGCAATTCAGTAACAGCGCTGGCGAGGCAGGTCGATTGCGGTGACGATGGAGAGATCAGTGAGCGATGGGGTGGATGTGACCCAAGACATGCCCGGGCCAAATCCAGCTGAGGCTGGAGCCGGCGAGGTCGTGGCTGAGCCCTTCCCGGAAAAGCCCTCGATCCCGACGAACCCGTCCGGAACAGCCAAGGTGCGCCTCGGCGATCGGATTTTCCGCGGGTTGTCCGAAGGTTCCGGCATTCTCGTTATCGCGCTGATCGTCGCGATCGGCCTGTTCCTCGTCTGGCGTGCGGTACCGGCGCTGGGCCGAAACGACGCCAACTTCTTCACCTACGGCGGCAACTGGCTCACCACGGACACCGCCCACATGAAGTTCGGCATCCTGGACCTGCTGCAGGTGACGGTGTTCGTCTCGCTGTTCGCTCTGGTCCTGGCGATGCCCGTCGCGCTCGGTATCGCGATCTTCCTGACGCAGTACGCCCCGCGCCGGGTGTCCGGGCCGCTGGGTTACATGGTCGACCTGCTGGCCGCCGTGCCGTCGATCATCTATGGCGTCTGGGGTATCTACGTGCTGGCCCCGGTGCTGCAACCTTTGGCACTGTGGCTCAACGGCAATCTCAGTTGGCTGTTTCTGTTCGACACCGGCAATGCGTCGGTGGCCGGCGGTGGCACCATCTTCACCGCCGGGATCGTGCTGGCGGTGATGATCCTGCCGATCATCACCGCCGTCAGCCGCGAGGTGTTCGTGCAGACGCCACGTGGACAGATCGAGGCAGCGCTGGCGCTCGGCGCGACCCGCTGGGAGGTGGTCAGGACCACCGTGCTGCCGTTCGGTCTGTCCGGCTACATCAGCGGTGCGATGCTCGGCCTGGGCCGCGCCCTGGGTGAGACGATCGCGTTGCTGATCATCCTGCGCGGCACGCAGAAGGCGTTCGGGTGGTCGCTGTTCGACGCCGGTTACACCTTCGCCAGCAAGATCGCCTCGGCCGCTTCGGAATTCAATGACCAGTACAAGGCGGGGGCCTACATCGCCGCCGGCCTGGTGCTGTTCATCCTGACGTTCGTGGTCAACTCGGCGGCCCGCGCCGCGGTGGCCGGAAGGGGTGCCCGATGACCTCGACCCTCGACAAGCCGGTCAAGGCACCGACTTTCCAGGCGGTGAGCCTGCGGCGCAAGCTGACCAACAACACCGCCACCGTTCTGGTGACGCTGTCGGTGTTCGTCGCTGTGGTGCCGTTGATCTGGGTGCTGTACTCGGTGATCAGCAAGGGCCTCGGCATTGTTCTCGACAGCGGCTGGTGGACTCATTCGCAGTCCGGCATGACGGCGTTCATGGCCGGCGGTGGCGTCTACCACGCGCTGGTGGGAACCGTGTTGCAGGGCTTGTTCTGCGCGGTGATCTCGATACCGGTCGGCGTGTTCGTCGGCATCTACCTGGTCGAGTACGGCGGCGGAACCAGGCTGGGCAAGCTCACCACATTCATGGTGGACATCCTCACCGGTGTGCCGTCGATCGTCGCCGCGCTGTTCATCTACGCATTGTGGGTGGCCACGTTGGGCTTTCAGCGTTCCGGCTTCGCCGTGTCGCTGGCCCTGGTGTTGCTGATGATCCCGGTGATCGTGCGGTCCACCGAGGAGATGCTGCGGATCGTTCCGATGGACCTGCGTGAAGCCAGCTATGCGCTTGGCGTTCCGAAATGGAAAACCATTGCGCGCATTGTCATTCCGACTGCACTGTCGGGCATCGTCACCGGCGTGATGCTGGCCCTGGCCCGCGTCATGGGCGAGACCGCGCCGCTGCTGATCCTGGTCGGCTACTCGCAGGCGATGAACTTCGACATGTTCAACGGATTCATGGGCTCGCTGCCCGGCATGATGTACGACCAGACATCGGCCGGTGCGGGTGCCAACCCCGTTCCAACCGACCGACTGTGGGGCGCCGCGCTGACGCTGATCGTGCTGATCGCGGTCCTCAACATCGGTGCGCGCTTCATCGCCAAATTCTTTGCCCCTAAAAAGGTCTGAGCAGGTTTAGGAGACTACTGACCATGGCCAAGCGGCTGGATCTCAAAGACGTCAACATCTACTACGGCGCATTCCACGCTGTCGCCGACGTGTCGCTTGCGGTGCCGCCGCGCAACGTGACTGCCTTCATCGGCCCGTCGGGTTGCGGAAAGTCCACGGTGCTCCGCACGCTGAACCGCATGCACGAGGTCATCCCGGGTGCGCGGGTCGAGGGTTCGGTGCTGCTCGACGGTGAGAACATCTACGGATCCGGGGTCGACCCGGTCGGTGTGCGCAAGACCATCGGTATGGTGTTCCAGCGGCCAAACCCGTTCCCCACCATGTCGATTCGCGACAACGTGGTGGCCGGCCTGAAGCTGCAGGGTGTCCGCAACAAGAAGGTGCTCGACGAGACAGCCGAGCGTTCGCTCAAGGGCGCCAACCTGTGGAACGAGGTCAAGGACCGGCTGGAAAAGCCGGGCGGCGGGTTGTCCGGCGGTCAACAGCAGCGGCTGTGCATCGCCCGCGCCATCGCCGTCCAGCCCGACGTGCTGCTGATGGACGAGCCGTGCTCGGCGCTGGACCCGATCTCCACGCTGGCCATCGAGGACCTGATCGGTGAACTCAAGCAGGAGTTCACGATCGTGATCGTCACGCACAACATGCAGCAGGCCGCGCGGGTCAGTGACCAGACCGCGTTCTTCAACTTGGAGGCCACCGGCAAGCCGGGACGCCTGGTCGAGATCGACGACACCGAGAAGATCTTCTCCAATCCGCGCCAGAAGGCCACCGAGGACTACATCTCCGGCCGATTCGGGTAGGCCTACCCGCTCAACAAAAATCCGGTATCGCCGAGGCGATACCGGATTTTTTAGCTCCGGGCCGAAGCTCAGGTCGTCGCGATTTCCTCTTCTTCGGGCAGCCGGCCGGTGACCTGGAAGATCACCCGGCGGGAGATCTCGACGGCATGGTCGGCGAAGCGTTCGTAGAAGCGGCCCAGCAGCGTCACGTCGACCGCGGCGGCCACGCCGTGCTTCCACTCGCGATCCATCAGCACGGTGAACAGATGCCGGTGCAGGTCGTCCATCGCGTCGTCTTCTTCGCGAATACGGCGCGCCTTCTCCGGATCCCGGGATAGCAGAACCTCACGCGCGCTGTTGCCCAAATCGACTGCGACACGGCCCATTTCGGCGAAGTATCCGTTGACTTCCTCGGGCAGCGTGTGCTGGGGATGCCGGCGACGCGCGATCTTGGCGACGTGCAGGGCCAGGGCTCCCATCCGGTCGACGTCGGCGACGATCTGAATTGAGCTGACGATCGCCCGTAGATCACCGGCTACCGGCGCCTGCAACGCCAGCAGGACGAAGGCGGCTTCCTCGGCGCGCGCGCTGGCCGCCGAGATCTGCTCGTGGTCGGTGATCACCTGTTCTGCCAACACCAGGTCGGCCTGAAGCAGGGACTGGGTTGCTCGTTCCATCGCCAGTCCGGCCATCCGGCACATCTCGGCCAGTTGGTTGGTCAGCGCGTCGAGCTGCTCGTGGTATGCGGTCCGCATGGCGTCCACCCTACTTTCTGCCAGTGCACCCAGTATGCCGAGGTGGAGTGAACGAACGGTGAATGAACGCAAACGCCCGGCATGCTCGAGGCGGCTTATTCGCAGGTGACGTCCGCGGCGTTGGTGACCGTGAGGTCCTCGGGCAGTTCGGTGGGAGTGCTCTTGGAGTTGTGGCTGACCTCGACGCTGACCGCGGATCCGCTCGGCGGCGGGGCGGCCACAGTGCTGAAGTCGGACCCGAGCACCACCTGGACGGTTTCGCCAAGGCCGTCCATCCGCTCCATCTGCGCGGCGGGGAATGCCGCGGCGACGGTGGCGGCGGCTTGCTCGTTGCCCGCCGAGAACATCACCGTGGTTCCCGTGACGGTGCCGGTGTAGTCGTCCGGGGCCAGCACGTGGAAGCCGTGTTGTTTCAGCGCGGTAGCGGCGGTGGAGCCGAGCCCGTCCTGACCCGTGGAGTTCGACACCTGCACCGTGATGTCCTGCGGATCGGTGGTCACGGCGTTGACCAATTCGGTCTGAGTCGTTTGTTCGGGCTGCTCGCCCTGGCCGGGCTTGGCCGCTTGAATGGCGTTCTGCGACGCCGTCATGGGGCTGGTCGTCGCGTTGGTGTCGTTCTCGCCGGGCAGCGGATCGTCGTTGATGATCGCGTCGAACAACGCGCGGATGTCCTGGGTGCGCGGCGGTTCGTTGCCGTCGGCGTCGGTGATTCCGGTGGTGGGCACGGTGACGAACGTGATCCGGCCCGCGTTGACGCCCTGCAGCGACTGACCGAGGTCGACCAGGTCCTTGGTCCGGACGTTGTCCACGTAGGTGTCGTCGATGAATTCGTTGACCACGTTGTTCAGCTTGGTGAGGCTGAACAGGGTGTCTTTGGAGATGATCGAGCGCAGCAGCGACGACAGGAACAGCTGCTGGCGCTTGATGCGGCCGTAGTCGCCGTTGAGCTCGGTGGTGACCTGGCGGGCGCGGACGTAGTTCAGCGCGGTGTGCCCGTCGAGCGTCTGGCGGCCCGCGTTCGCCAGCACCGTGCCCAGCTCGTAGTCCTTCAGCGGGGTGGTGCTGCACACCTCCACGCCGCCGACCGCGTCGACCATCTTGGAGAAGCCGGCGAAGTCGACGGCCATGAACCGGTTGATCGACAGCCCCGACATCTTCTGGATGACCTTGACCAGACATTTCGGCCCGCCATAGGCGTATGCGGAGTTCAGCTTCGTCTCGGTGTAGCGGTAGTCGTCACTCACCTCGCCGGTGGCCTTGTCGGTGACCGGGCCGTACTTACCGGTGTCGGGATCCCACGCCTGGCAATACGCGGGAGTGATGGCCAGGTCGCGGGGGAACGACACCACGACGACGCGCTTGCGGTCGGCGGGGACGTTGACCAGCATCACGGTGTCCGACCGGGCGCCGCCGGCGTCTTCAGTGGTGCCCGCACCGATCTCGCCGTTGGCGCCGGTGCGGCTGTCGACGCCGACGATCAGGAAGTTCTCGTCGCCGAACTGCGCGTTCGGATCGATGATGTCGCGCGAATTGGTGTCCAGCGCCGCGACATTGCGCAGCAGATTGTTCTTGGTGGACTGCCACTGCCAGGCGCCACCGGTCAGCACCAGGGCCGACACCGCGAACAGCGCCGCCGCGGATCGCCCGGCCAGCAGCACCGGCTTGCGGCGCGACCTGCGCTTCTTCTTGGTTGTGCTCGACGGCGCCGGATCGGTGTCAGCGGCCGACGCACCGCGCGCGTGTCCAATCGCCTCGAGGTCGGGCACTTCGTCGGCGTAGGCGGCGGTGACGACCGGGATCGGCTCGGTGAGATCGGTCAGGTCGGGGATGTCTGTGGCGTCAGGGGAGACGGGGTCGTGCTCGTCGTCCTCGGCCCGGTGTCGGGTCGGCTCGATCACGGCTCGGGAGCCGGACACCTTCGCGATCAGGTCGGCGACGGTGACGCCTTGGGTGTGGTTGCCGCTCGGGGGAGCGGACGCTGTCACCCGCTCCCAGGGTGCGGCGCCGGCCGCGGCTCGAGGAGTCCTGATCACCCGCTCGCCCTCGTCGGGGGCGCGGTGCTGGCCAGGAGTGGCGTTGCCGCCGTCACTCATGTTCCAGTCGCCTCCGACTCTGGGTCGTGCGCATCGACGCGCGTGCAAATGATGGTCCGGCGGTACCGACACCTCGGCCGGCATCGATGCGCGGCCGTCTCAACTTTCCTATGTCTTGTAGCAGCACTCGGTGGCTGTCCGCCACTCCAGCGGCCCACGACAAGACAAGATCACCATCGTACTGAGACACGCTGTCGAACCGCTAGCTCGCACAGGTGTCGGGACCGTCTCGGTTCAGCCTCCGGAGTTCATGACATCGGCCCCCGCAGGCACCGTGCAGTCGTCGGGGTCATCGAGCCAGCCTTCTGGCAGGGTGACCGACGACGCCGACCCCTGCCGGCCCCGCGGCCCCGTTGCAGCATCCGGAAACGGGATGTCGCGGTCGAGGCGGTCGAGCAGGCTGTCGAGCTCCGTCAGGGTCTTGACCAGCGCCAACGCCCGCCGGATGTCGGCGCCCGCGGGGAAGCCGTGCAGATACCAGGCGACGTGCTTGCGGATGTCGCGCATGCCCTTGTCTTCGCCGAAGTGATCGGCCAGCAGCTCGCCGTGGCGGCGGATGATGTCGGTGACTTCGCCGAGCGTCGGCGGGGTCGGCGTCGGCGAGCCGGTGAAGGCCGCCGAGAGCTCCGCGAACAGCCAGGGTCGGCCCAGGCAGCCGCGACCGATGACGACTCCGTCACACCCGGTCGAGGCCATCATCGCCAGGGCGTCGTTGGCCTCGAAGATGTCGCCGTTGCCGAGCACCGGGATCGTCGTCACCGCGTCCTTGAGGCGGGCGATCTCGTCCCAGTCGGCGGTCCCGGAGTACCGCTGGGCGGCGGTGCGCGCATGCAGCGCGACCGCCGCGGCGCCCTCCTGCTCGGCGATCCGGCCTGCGTCGAGATGGGTGCGGTGGTCGTCGTCGATGCCGATCCGGAATTTCACGGTCACCGGCACTGAGGTGCCTTCGGTGGCGCGGACGGCGGCGGCCACGATCTGGCCGAAGAGGCGTCGCTTGTAGGGCAGTGCGGCACCGCCGCCGCGACGGGTCACCTTGGGCACCGGGCAGCCGAAGTTCATATCGATGTGGTCAGCGAGGTCCTCGGTGACGATCATCCGGGCGGCCTCATACGTCGTCGCCGGATCAACGGTGTAGAGCTGCAACGAACGCGGCGACTCCTGCGGAGCGAACGTCGTCATGTGCAGGGTGACCGGGTGGCGTTCGACGAGCGCTCGGGCGGTGACCATCTCACAGACATAGAGGCCCGACACGGTTCCGGCCCGTGCCTCCTCCAGCTCCCGGCACAGGGTGCGGAATGCGACGTTGGTGACGCCGGCCATGGGCGCCAAGACAACCGGGCTGCGGAGGGCGAAAGGCCCGATCCGCAGCCCGGTGGCCGCTGGTGCGATGTCGACTATGTCGCCGCCCCTGCCAATGCCTTGGCGCTGCGCTTCTCGGCGAGACGCGCGTCCCGCTCGAGCTTGCGAGCCTTGGACTCTTCGAACTTGTCGGCGGCCTCTTCGATTTCCGTGATCAGGTTCGCGAGATCGTCGCGCATGGCTGCCGCCTCGCCGGTGAAGTCGTCACGCTCGAAGATGCGCCACTTCTTGAGTACCGGCATCACCACGTCGTCGAGGTGGATCCGCAGGTCGTACACGCCGCCCATCGCGATGATGACGGCCTTGCGCCGGAAGTCCGGCACGGTGTAACCGGGCATCTTGAAGTTGCGCAGCACCCGGTGCAGTGACTTCATCGCCTGGTTGGGGGCCACGTCGAAACCGGCCTCGCTGACGTCGCGGTAGAAGATCATGTGCAGGTTCTCGTCGTTGGAGATCCTGGCCAGCAGCTGCTCGGCGACGGGGTCGTTGCACGCCTTGCCGGTGTTGCGGTGCGACACCCGGGTGGCCAGCTCCTGGAAGCTGACGTACATGACCGAGTCGAACAGGCTCTCGGCGAACAGATCGCCCTGCTGGTTCTGGCCCGGCGAGAAGCCGCGGGTCATCTGCTCCATCCGTAGCTCTTCGAGCTCGACGGGATCGCAGTTGCGGGTGACCACCAGGTAGTCGCGGATCGAGATGCCGTGCCGGTTCTCCTCGGCGGTCCACCGGTTCACCCAGTAGCCCCACGGGCCGTCCATCGAGAAGTTCATCGCGATCTCGCGGTGGTAGGCGGGCAGGTTGTCCTCGGTCAGGAGGTTCTGCACCATCGCCGTGCGGGCGACTTCGGAAAGCTTCGACTGCTCGGGATCCCAGTCCTGGCCGCCGAGGGCGTAGTAGTTCTTGCCATCCGACCACGGGATGTAGTCGTGCGGGTTCCAGTCCTTCATCATCGTCATGTGGCGGTTGATGAGTTTCTCCGCCACCGGTTCCAGCTCGTGCAGGAGATCGAGGTCGGTCAGGTCTTTCGACATGAGCCCTCCAGTTATCTGTTCCTAGTGGTTGCACTCAATATATCTGTGTATCTCGGTGACATTCAAGTTCCCCCCGCGGCATGTTGGTAACGGTTCCCCGGGTTATCCCGCCGCGGTAGTGTTTGCTCGAGTCGGTTGGGGGCGGCTGGGCGCCCATTTGGAGCTTTGGGGGAGAGATGAGCTTTGCCATCCGCGCGAGTAGCGTCGCGCTTGTGATCGGTGCTGTTGGGATCGTCGGGGGCGGCGCCGCCGCCGCCAATTCCGAGTACAACGGCATGACCTACGAGAAGGCGTCGAACGCGGCGCGGAGCAACGACTACACGGCCGTCATCTCGACGGTAATCGGCAGCGAACTGCCCACCGACCAATGCATCGTGACGAACGCCTCGAGATCCATCACCCTCAATTCGACCGGCAGGCGAGCGCACAGTGGCACCATGCTCTTTGACCTGAATTGCAATCTCGCGGTCGCGCAGCCCGGCAAGTCCGGCAATTCGGTGGTCACCCCGCAGGGTAAGAAGGCGAAGTCCATCCTGGACGACGCCAACTTGATCAACACCAACGTTGAGAAATCGCTGGCCAAGGGCGCCACGCCGTTCTGCGGCAGGGATGCTGCCCACCTGGCTAACTGCGTGGACTTCTGCAACGCGCATGAATTGTGTAGCAGGCAGGCGCTGGACTACCTCGCGACGGTAACTTTCTGATCTAACGCAGGCCAGCCGAGGGGGCTGGGTTCGCTATGTGGAAGTAGCCGGTATTTGGCTGCTGTAATTTGACGTCGTCGCTCAATTCTGTGCTTTGAAGGAAGTGTCGCCCGGGTACCGAGCACATCGGTCAGGCACTGTTCCAAGCCGGCGTTGTTCACGGTCAGCCGGGTTCCACTGCTGCGGATGGCGGCTGTTGTACCGTCCTACCTGCGTTTATGTCGCCCTGCATACTCCGGGGAGTCGGAGTACTATTTGCGCACCACAGGCAACCAGCATTTGGTACGCACTTGCACAGGCAACGCACATCTCGGAGGTCGCGATGAAGAACTGTTTGGTCCTCGGCGTAGGTGCGCTCGGTGCGGCGGTGGCATCGGCTGCGATGTTCGGCTCCGGCACCGCCTCGGCAACCAACGAATACGCTGGTCAGACCTATGCTGATGCGGCGCAGGCGATCAGCGACGCCGGTCAGTCGGCGACCATCGCCACCCGGGTCGGCAGCTTCCTGCCGACCGATCAGTGCATGGTCACCGGATCGCGCAGCGCCGACTTCCTCGACTCCAGCGGCACCAACCCCGGTAACCGCGTGTTGCTCTACCTGAACTGCAACAACACCTTCGCAACGGCAGGCGTGCCGGGTAACTCGATCGGCAGCCCGGAAGGACGTGCGGCTCGCGCCGACTACGAGGAGCAGCTCGCCAAGGCCCAGGCTGAAGCGGATCAGAGCGAGTCGAGCGAGTTGGATCAAACCGGCAATGTTCCGGGTGAGGCGGGTCAGGTCGCCGGCGGGTAACTCGCCGTGGGAGCGAGCAGCAGGTCTACGCAATAGTCGATGAACTGCTCGCGCGACGCGGGAAGCTGGCCGTCGAGGTAGGCGGTGAACAGCGCCGTCAGCGCCCCGATCAACCCGGTGGCCATCATTTTCTGCAGCACCGGATCGCTGATCGCGGTCAGCTTGCTCTGCAACAGCTCGATGAAGCTGGGCATCCACTCCGCGCCGGAGTGGATCAGCACGGCTTCGACCTGCGGCGCCAGCAGCAGCACGCGGCCCCGGACCGGATCGTCCACCATCAGACTCACGAACTGTTCGACTGCCGCGCGCGGCGTCGTGGCCGACATCAGCGCGGTCATGGCGCGATTGCAGACGTCGTCGTAGACGGCTCGGACGAACTCGTCGCGGTCGGAGAAACTTTCGTAGAAGTAGCGCTCGGTCAGGCCGGCTTGGCGGCAGACCGCCCGTACTGTCAGCGCCGGACCGCTGGGGCTGCCGAGCAGTGTGACGCCGGCGGCGATCAGTTCGTCGCGGCGCAGCGCTTGCCGGTCCGACAGCGGGACGCCGGACCAGCGGCCCCGTCGTTGACCCGGCGTCACATCGCTCCTAAGCTCTTGGTGACAACGCATGTAGTCAAAATGCCAGACTTCCTCGGGAAGGTCACCAGTTGAGTCAAGATACTTCCGAATCGTGCCCCGTCACCAGCGACGCCGCGCAAGTGGCGTCCGGCTGCCCGGTGACCGACGGCGGATATGACAGCCCGCCGTCGGTACTCGGCCCTGACTCGCTGACGTGGAAGTACTTCGGTGACTGGCGCGGACTACTCCAGGGGCCATGGGCCGGCTCGATGCAGAACATGCATCCTCAGCTCGGCGCTGCCGTCGAGGAGCACTCGATCTTCTTCATGGAGCGGCTGCCTCGGCTGTTGCGATCGCTGTACCCCATCGGTGGTGTGGTGTTCGACGGCGATCGGGCGCCGGAGACCGGTGCGGAAGTGCGCGACTACCACATTCCGATCAAGGGTGTGGACGCTCGGGGGCGCCGTTACAGTGCGCTCAACCCTGACGTCTTCTATTGGGCCCACGCAACCTTCTTCATGGGCACGGTCCTGACGGCCGAGCACTTCGGTGACGGTCTGACCGAGGACCAGAAACGCCAACTGTTCGACGAGCACGTCACCTGGTACCGGATGTACGGCATGAGCATGCGCCCGGTCCCGGCAAGTTGGGAAGAGTTCCAGGTGTACTGGGATCACATGTGCCGCAACGTACTCGAGAACAATTGGGCCACCCGCGAGGTTCTCGACCTGTCGACGATGCCCAAACATCCATCGCTGCAATGGATTCCGGACTTCCTGTGGTCGGCCTACCTCAAAGTGCTCGGCCCGCTCGCGGTCTGGATCACCGTCGGGCTCTACGATCAGCCGGTCCGCGAGCTGATGGGCTACACGTGGTCGACGCGCGATGAGCGTCTGCACAGGTTGTTCGGCCGCATGGTCAACCTGGCGTTCAAGGCGCTGCCCGAGCGTCGTCGGATGCACCCGCGTGCGCGTGCGGGCTGGGATCGTGCGACCGGCCGCGTTCCCGTCGACGCACCGCTGATCCACAGCCCGGCCCGCAATTTGCCGCCGATAGGGGAGCGCGACAAGGGAATTCACTACCTGGGCGACTCATGCCCGACGAAAACCGTGGCGTCCTGAGGCCTCGTCGACGAAACCGGCACTGAGAGCTACCGGTCAGCTACTTCGGTCGGGCATCCGGTGATTGTTGCCGGCGCAAAATTGGCGCGTCGAACATCGCGGTCGTTGCGCAGAGCGCGGAATGCGGCGGAATGCGTCTGGGGCAAACCCACCGGCCACGCCAGATCAACGCACGGTCGGGCCGACGGCCCCTCGCGGTGAGCGGCGCCACCGGCGAACGGGTGCGTCAATCGCTTTCGGCCGCAGCCAAACCCCAGCACATCACGGCATAGGATGCGGCGAAGGCGATGTCGTCGGTGTTCTCCTCATTGCCGCCCAGGCGCCGTACTTGGTCGGCGATTGCGTGGCGGATCACATCGGTCGACGTGAGCAGTGGGTGACTCATGTTAACTCCTGAGGCGCGCGTGAAACAGGACTGCCCCGCTCCCCGATGCGTTAACTGGGAGTTACCCGCTCGGGGTATCTTTCACACACCAGCTAACCGCGCCGTTATCGAAGCTTTACTCCGCGCGACGCAGCACCGCCGGAATCGTCAGCGCCAAGATCTTGAGATCGAGCGCGATCGAGAAGTTCTCTATGTAGTAGTTGTCCCACTCGGCGCGATCGGCGATGGACGTCTGCCCACGGAGGCCATGCACCTGAGCCCAGCCGGTGACACCGGCTCGAACCCGGTGACGCTCGCCGTATCGCTGGATCTGCGCCTCGAACAATTCGACGAACTCCGGCCGTTCGGGTCGGGGACCCACCAAGCTCATCTCGCCCTTGAGCACGTTGAGGAACTGCGGCAGTTCGTCGAGTGATGTGGCGCGCAGAATTTTGCCGATTTTCGTGCGACGGTCGACACCCTCCACACCACCGGGTGCGGCGCCGGTCTTGAGCTGGAAAGCCGCATCGGCGGCGTCGGGTGCCCGCATCGTGCGGAATTTCAGGCAGTCGAAGACTCGTCCGTCGCGGCCCACCCGAGGCTGGCGGAAAAAGATCGGACCCGGCGAGCTCAACTTCACGAGGAGCACCAGAGTGAGGAAGACCGGTGAGATGAACAGCAGCAGAAGGAAGGACATCACCCGGTCGAGGATGTGCTTGACGGTGAACTGCCAGCCGCGCGGGTTGGTGTGGGGCAGCGCCAGCAGTGGGGTGCCGCCGACGTGTTCGATCCGGGCTCGCTCGCCGATCGTGTCGAACATGCGCGGCACAACCCAGACCCGCAGGCCGTTCTGGTGGGCGGCTCGGACCACATGGGTCAGCACCAGATCTTGGGTCCGGGAGAACGCGATGATGACGTTCTGCGCTCCGGTCTCCTGAATCGCTTTGTCGATGTCCTCGGGCGGGCCCAGGTAGGGGATATCCGGCCGCGGGTCGCCCGGCTGGCCGAACCACGGTTCGGCGTCGATGATGCCGACCGGCCCGAGCCCGTATTCCGGGAACTCCTCGAGGCGGTTGATGATGTGGCCGGCGACGCGGCCGTTGCCGACGATGAGGGTCGGTGCCACGAGGTGATGGTGTCGCCGCAAGGTGCGCTGCACGATCACTCGGACGAGCCGGCCGAATGGCATGAGGACCGCGGCGCAGAGCCAGATCTTGAGCACGGTCGACCCCGGTCGACCGGACTCGTGGGTGAGCAGCATGCCGGCGAGTAGGAACATCGTGGAAATCGCGACGGTCGCTTCGATGGGCCCGATCTCGTCGAGGAATTCCCGGTTCAGGCGACGCCGGTAGACCCCTCGCGCGGCGAGCGTGGCGACGACGACCGGGACGAACAGGATGGCCAACCACAGGTCCGGGGGATATTCGTTGCTGGACATCGCCCACTGCGCGCCGAGGGCGGTCGCGATCGACACCGAAAGAACGTCGATGGAGACGGTGATGATGGTGCTCAGTGGGTCGGTCCGAACCCGCTCGGCAAATGTTTTCTTCCGCGGCGCAAATTTGCCGCTATGAGCCGACGTGGTCGGCGAATTCTCGACCTGAAGAGTTCGTGTAGCCATGACCGCTCACTTCACCCACCGAACCACAGGCGGGACGCTACCCGATATCACTACCCGTCGAGTCACATATCCCCCCGTGTGGCGAACTTTGGCAAAGATCACGTGTCGCGCGGCTCGGCCAGTAACCGCTGGCGCGCGACGGCGGCGAGATCGTTGAGTATCTGTACCTGGCCGCTGGACCAGTGCCGCGGGCGAGTGTCCCACGTGCACAGCGTCCCCGCGACGTTGCCGTTGCCATCGATCAACGGGATTCCGGCGTACGCCAGCACCCCTTCCCTGACCGCTGGATGGTCGGCAAGGAGAGGGTGCGCTCGGGTGTCGTCGACCACCAGCGGCTCGCGGCTCGCGACGGTGAACTTGCAGATCGACATCTCGATCGGCCGCACTCGGGGCAGCGCTTCGTCGCTCGCAGTGCTACCGGCCAGCACCTGGCGGTCGGGGTAGACGATGGACACTGCTGCCATCGGGGTGCCCAGCGCCTCGGCCGTGAGGACCGCCACGCGATCCAGCGTCGCGCTGCGGATGTCGTCGTGGTTGCCCAGCCGCTCCAGCACCGCCAGGCGTTCGGGGTCCGACACGGCGTCGTCGACGATCGCGTCGACGGCACTCTGCTCACCGGAAAGCTGGTCGACGACGGCTTGGACCGTCTGGTCGTGTTCAGGGCCGGCAAGACGCGCAATCACATGCCTGCCGGTCTGCCGGTCGACGCCGTGGCGCGGGCCGTGCCCGGCGCCGCCCGCGGGCTGCGAGGCCCCGTCACTCATGTGGTTCACGATAGGTCACCCCCGACGGTGACGGGCGATGTCAGAAAGGTCCGCTTCCGCGAAGAACCCGTTCATTCCCCTGTTGTGCCCCCACCAGGGCTCGAACCTGGGACCTGCGGATTAAAAGTCCGTAGCTCTACCGACTGAGCTATAGGGGCGCGTCGCACACAATACTGCCTTCGATCATGTGCCTCGGTTTTGGGATTGAGCCTGTGGTGCCCTAAGCTAACGACGCTCTAACGTGCACTCGTTGTGAGTACCCCGGAGTGATTCGGTTCTGGCCCCCATCGTCTAGTGGCCTAGGACGCCGCCCTTTCACGGCGGTAGCACGGGTTCGAATCCCGTTGGGGGTACGCGTGACGACGGCGACGTCGGAGCGAGCGGTAAGAGTAAGGCCCTGTGGCGCAGTTGGTTAGCGCGCCGCCCTGTCACGGCGGAGGTCGCGGGTTCGAGTCCCGTCAGGGTCGCCATGTATGTGGTGAGGCATTGGATTGACGCAGTGCCTTCCGGCCAGGTAGCTCAGTTGGTACGAGCGTCCGCCTGAAAAGCGGAAGGTCGCCGGTTCGATCCCGGCCCTGGCCACCATCTTTGACCTGCATTGACACGGATTATGCACTCGGTTGTTGGTTAGATTCGTCCGGTTCTTGTCCGGTCGTCGGTGGGTGAACCTCAGTCGCGTGAAGCTGATCGAGGTTGGTTGCCACATGGTCCAGCTCGTCGGCGTAGAGGTCGCTGTAGATGTTGGCGGTCACGGTCGGCGTCGAGTGGCCCATGGTCTTCTGTACGTACCGCAAATCGGCACCGGATTTTCTGGCGAGGCTGGCGTAGGTGTGACGCAGCTCGTGAATGGTCAGCGGCGCCAGGTGCGTTTTCTTGAGAACTTTGTTCCAGTGCGTGTGCCTTCGCCAGTTGTTGGACCTCAGCATCTTTCCGTTGGGTGATGTGAGCGCGGGCTCGTCCGGAGCGCGTCCGGCGATGCGCGGTTTGAGGGCGCTAGTGACGACCTGGGGGAGCGGGATGGTTCGGGTCCCGGCCACCGTCTTGGTGGAGCCGACGACGATCCGGCCCTCCACTTCTGGTGCCGCCCGTCGAACGTAGAGACGACGAGCGGCCAGGTCGATGTCCTTGACGCGGAGGCCGACGAGTTCGGACCAGCGCAGGCCGGTGTAGGCGAGAATGGTCACGACGTCACCTTGGTCGCCACAGGCTGTGGCGAGTGTCTGAACTTCTTGCGCGGTCAGATAGCGGTGGCGTTCCCGCTCGGGAATCCGGCCCGCTGAGACACTGAGAGCGGGATTCCGGTGGATCCGGCCATCCTGGTGGGCGACATCGAGGATCGACCGCAGGAGTCGCAGCGTGGATACCTTCGCCCACGGGCCGACCGTCAGACCGTCGACGAACGCCTGGACATCGGCGCGGGTGATCTCATCGACGGGCATGTGACCGAACCTCGGTTTGATGCGTAGATCCCAGTGCTGGGTGTAGCCACTCCAGGTTTTCGGCGACACCGCCGGTTTCTTGGTGTCGGAGAATTGCGTCCAGACCCGATTGAGCAGTGTCCGGCCCAGGCGCGGGTCGAACCGACGGGCGCCGAGTGCGGCCTCGTTGTCACGTTCCGACTTGAACGCCTTCGCCTCGCGCAGCGTGGGGAATGTCGCCGAGGTTTCAACCCAGCCTGACGGTGCGTCGGGGTCGCGGATCAAGTAGCGGACTTGGTAGCGGGGCTCCCCGGCGGCGTTGAGGCGCTTTCGGATGCCGCGCGGGGTGTTGCCTGCCATTACCGCCGTGCCTGCTTGAGCCAGGACCGGACTTCGGCACAGTCCCAGCGGCGCACACGCTCTGACAGCGTGTAGCAGGGCGGGCCGATCTGCTCGCCGGTCGTTTCGCGGATCGCTGCCCACCGGTTGAGCGTTGCGGCCGAGACGCCAAGCAGCGCCGACACCTGTTCGGCAGTCAGCAACTCAGGGAAGTTGCCTGCGGTGACGAGAGCCTCCCGGAGGCCGTGAGTGACCATCGCTTCACCTCGCTGCACGGATCGAGTCGAACCAAGCGCGCGTGCGCGGCAATCCGGCATCGACGTCGGACTGACCGTCGGTGATTCCCCACAGGTCGAATGCCCATCGCTCCAGTGCGGATCGCGTTGTCTCGCCGCAGCGCTGGAGTTCGGCGTCGTCGCCGAGGACCAGGGCGGTGCCGATGACTTCGCCGCACGACCAGAGGTGCCGATACTGGTCCCATCCGTCTCTGCGGACGAGGGCGGCGCGCTGCATCAGATCATCGGCATGCCGGGTCGCTTGATCCTGGTCGGATGGTTCGAAGATAGAGCTCATTGCGCTGCCCTACCTCGGGGCGAGCTTGCCGGTCGGTATTGCTTTGCGGTGGAACGGATTTGTTCGTCGGACCAGAAGTCGGCGCGCACCTTGGTGACTTGCCCGTCCTCGGCGATGACGTAACCGGTGCCTGGCTGGTCGGGGCTGATTCGGTGTGCGGGCGCGGCATCGGCCATCCCGTCGCCCAGCACCATCGCGACTTCGTCTCGGGAACGTAGTCGGAGCGCGATGGTCTGGGTGAATAGCCCTCGCATCGGCAGGACTTCCTTGCGTGGGTCCTGCAGAAACGCTGCGACCACGATGCCCAGCGCTCGGCCCTTCGTGAGAATGCGCGACAACGACGCCGCCGCTTCTTTACGCAGGGCCGGATCGCTCATGTAGGCGGTCACTCCGGCCAGCTCGTCGATGAGCAGCACCACCAGGGGTGACGCCTTCGTCGGATTGTGCTCACGCGTTCGGCCTGCCATCGCGTTGCCACGCTTGTTCATCAACTTCTCCAGCGCGGCAAGGGTTTCCACGGCATTGGCTTCGGTGGTGGCGATCTTCGTGAACAGGCTGGACCCGACCGACAGTTCGATGCCGTACTTCAGATCGATGCCCACGAGGTGCACCACACCGGCAGCTACGGAGGGAGCGAGCCCGCCAGCGATACCCCAGAAGATGGAGCCCTTGCCTGCCCCAGAGCAACCCACGGTGAGGGTGTGCCGGCCGCTCAAGGGCAGGGTCCAGGCTGAGCCGTTTTCGCATCGCCCGAGCGTGACTCGTGCGGTTGCCGCGGATGTCGGTGGTGTTGCGTGGGCTGTGGTCGACAGCTGTTCCCGCATGACCAGCTCGATCCGAAGCGTTCCGGGCGAGACGACCACCGACCGTGCCGAGTGAGCGCCCGCGGCATCGCGAATCGCCGGAACAGCACGCTCCAAGTCTTCGACGGTCTGCCCCATGCGTGCCCGCACCGTCAGTCGCAGGGTAGTGCGAGACACGTCTGTTCCCAACAACTTTGGGTGAAACCAGCGCGTCGACGCGCCCTGCCGGCCATCGTAGTCGCGGCGCGTGACCTGCTCGGAGGCGGACAGACCGCAGCGCTTGCAGAGCTTCTGCCACGACATATGCGCCCAGAAGCGCCAACGCAGGAGCCGAGCTGGTGTCGCGAATCGTTCCTCGTACGTCTCCGGTGAGTGCAGCCGCCAGTAGATAAGGGCTGCGCCGGCGACACCGATGGTGACCGCCACGCACAGGGCAACGTTGGTCAGGAAGTCCAGCACGTGGTCAAGCCGGAACGGGGTATCAATATCGACTGGCGCGAACGGGTCGGGATTCATGCCGATTCCCGGTTTGTCGTTGCGCTGGCGGATGGCTTACCCGGTGCCCTCATATCCGAGGCTCGGAAAGACCACGCGATCCTAGAGAAATCACCTGACCGCTCGACATACGGCAGCGCCATGAGCCCATCGAAAATGACTGGCGTGAAGGGTGTTCCGCTGGAATTGGTGGGTGTCGTTGGTTGTGTCGGCGCGGCGAACTTGACGGTCACCGTGCGGCTTCGCTTTGGTGCGGCGGGATCGCCGTCGAGCACTTCGACCTGCCACATCGGTAAACCAGTGTCGCGATCTCTCGCCTGCACGCGGTTCTCGCCGGAGGACTTGTCGAAGTCGATCATCGGCGTCACCTCGGAAACGAGGAACGCGCCGAGTGAGAACACCTGGTCGTGGCCGATCTGGAGCCATTTGGGGATGGACATTGCTGAACCTTTCGAGTGGATTGAACTAGATATCTATTCAACCTAGTCGTCTAGAGGAGTTAGTCAAGCGTTGAGCGCGATATTGGTCGCGTTCGTGGATTTAGCGTGCGGAGAAGTCGTATTCGAGCAGGTAGGCAGATGCGACCTTCACGGTGTCGCATACTTCGACAGCAACGTCGTTGGTGTCGTAGGCCGTCCGAACCACTGTCAGGACGGGCACCCCGGCTGGGAGTTGCAGGGCGCGACGTTCTTCAGGGGTGGGCATCCGGGCGCCGACTTCCTCGGTGAAGCGAGAAAGGGTGTGGCCGGCCTCTTCGAGTCGTGCGTAAATGCCGCCAGGGCCGGTGTCGGTCTGTTCGATCTTGGTGCCCTGGGCGAAGGCGGCGGGAATGTACGAGGTTGCAGTCTCGACGGGTCGGCCATCGGCGAGGTAACGCCGCGATCGAACGACAACCTCGTCGTCAGGAGTCAAGCGAAGACGTTCAGCAACAGTCGAATTCGGCTTCTCCCGCGTTACAGTGATGTTGTCAACCTGTGGAGCATAGCCCGACTTCTCTGCCTCAACGGTGAACGCCGCCTTGCCCCTGGCGCGATGTCGGCGGGCGAATCGATCGGAAGCGAGCCTATGAATCGGGGGTGTGGGGCGAACGAACACGCCGCGGCCGTGTTGCGTGACTACTAGGCCTTCGCCGCCGAGCACTTGCATTGCCTGCCTGACGGTCATGCGTGCCACGCCGAAGTGCTTGATCAACTCGGCCTCGGACGGCAGCCGTTGCCCTGCGTCTAGCTGGCCAGAGCTGATGGCCTCGCGCAGCATGCCGGCGATCTGCCGATACGGCGGCTTGTCGTCCGACCGATCAATCTGACCAAGTTGTAGCACCTGCGAGCCTTCCCATGCACGTCTAGACGACTAGTCTAGGGAAACGACACGCCCATGTCAGTACTCGCGTTCAGCCAAGAGGATGGAGTCTCGCATGGCAACCACGCCGAAGCACTCGGTCAGCGTCGCCGGCATCGTGGTCCGCGACGATGGCAGGGTCCTGGTCATCAGGCGCGATGATAACGGTCGTTGGGAAGCCCCTGGCGGCGTCCTGGAACTCGATGAGTCATTCGAGGCTGGCGTTCAACGTGAGGTTCTCGAAGAAACCGGACTCGCCGTGACTGTCGAACGGCTCACCGGTGTATACAAAAATCTGTCCTTTGGCATTGTGGCGTTGGTTTACCGCTGCCGACCGGCCGGCGGCGAACCGCACGCAACCGAGGAAGCACGTGAAATCCGTTGGATGACAAGGGAAGAGGTTAGTTCTGCGATGACACCGGCATTCGGGGTGCGTGTCTTGGATGCCCTGGGTGAGGGAGTCCATTCACGTGCGCATGACGGGGTGAACCTGGTAGGGGGATAGGCCCGGCGAGATCTATGCGGATGCCTCGATGCGAACTGTGAGCCCTACGGCCGCCGTCACTTTCGCCAGTGTCGCAACCGAGACATCGTCACCGCGTTCAATCCGGGCAATCGTCGGGCGAGACACGCCAGCTTCGTGACCGAGCTTTGTCTGAGACCATTTCCGTTCGCGGCGCGCATCGCGAACGGCACGACCAACTCCACCGAGGCTCTCCGTCGATGCGGTCACGGTGCCTCCTGGGACGTACCGCCGGCCTTTGCCAAAGCTCTGGAGTTGTATTGGGCGTGAAGCGCATCCGCGGCGATATTCGAGATCTGCTCGAGGAACGCCGGGTCGGTCATGTAGGACTGGATCTCCTGCGATTCGCTCACTGTCTTCAGCACGGCGATCCCCACGGCCCCGCTGAACCCGTCGGATGCTTTCAGCTGCGCCACGGTGTTGTTCTTCGCCATCGCTACCGCCTCTTCGTTCGCGTCGAGGAATCCCCAGAAGGTCGTGATGAACCCGGCGACGCTTGCCGGGTTCACGTCAACGCCCTTGGCCCGGAACATCTCGTTCACCTTGTCGATCGCCTCACCGAGAGGCCCTCGCTTGGGTGTCCCGGAGCCTTTTCGCTCTCCGTCGAAGTCCGGAAGTCGGATGCCGTCGCTGCTCCCCTCGCTCAGCGAGTGGCTTTCGTTTATCGCGGACGGCACAAGCTTCACGCCCGAGAGCTGCACACCTTCGAGGTAGCTGTCGTCGTGGTCGTTGCCGTCTAGGCGCAGGTTTCGTCCCAGCAGCGTCGCGAGTATTGCTCTGCGGTGCAGGTCGGGGTCTTGGTAATCAACGATCTGACTAAGGAACTGCCAGGCGTTACGGTATCCGAGCACGTCGGCACGGAAGCTCACCAACTCTTCGCGTCGAGCTTTGTCCTTCTTCAGCACCGCCTGCCTCAGCTGTCCCGTCCATCGGTTCTTGATGGGCGAGAGCGCCTTTGCGATCGCTTCTCCGCCGGCATCCTGAAGGTAGGCATCGGCGACCGCCTTGAGTTCGTCACCGGTGTAGAACCAGGCAACGTCGAGACGATCGGCAAGAGTGTAGAGAGCGTTCGGGTCAACATCTCCCTCGACGTGCGCGTCCGAATAATAGAGCTTGAAGTCCTCTTCGATGCTGGCAGGGGAATTACGGAAGTCGACGACCATCGGCGCAGTCTTGCCAGGGTACATACGGTTCAGCCGTGAGAGGGTCTGTACTGTGGCGACGCCGGAGAGCTTTTTGTCCACGTACATCGCCACGAGCCGGGGTTCGTCGAAGCCGGTCTGGAACTTATTCGCAGCGATGAGGACACGGAAAACTCCTTCCTCGCGGAATGCCCGGGCGACGTCGCTTCGGCCGTTGAGCGAGACCTCGGTGACGGATTCCGCGATGTCTTCATCCGTAAGCGAGCCCGAGAAGGCGACCAACGTCCTCATGTCGGTGTAACCCCGCTCGTCGAGGTAAGCATTCATCTTTTTTGACCAGCTCAGCGCCTCCATGCGCGAACTCGTGACGACCATCGCCTTCGCCTCGCCGCCGAGCAAGTGCATGACATTCCGGCGGAAGTGTTCGATGACGACTCGGACCTTCTGGGCAATAGCCGTCGGATGGAGGCGGGCGTAACGCACGATGGCGGTGACCGCCTCGCCGGTATCGACCTGTATCTCGGTTTCGGACCCATCGCCTTCCACCGCGTTCTTCACCCGGAGGAACATGTCGTACGTGGAGTAGTTGGTGAGCACGTCGAGGATGAAGCCCTCCTCTATGGCCTGCGCCATCGTGTACGTGTCGAAGGCTTCCCAGCGGCCGTCGCGCTCGGCGCCGAACAGTCGCAGAGTCTTCGCCTTCGGGGTGGCGGTGAGCGCCACGAAGGTGATGTTGCTGGATGCGGCGATCGCCGAGTCCTTCGCCAGCAGTAGGTCATCAGCGCTGATGTCTTCGTCGTCCGGATCGAGGTCGACATCGACCAGGAGCTCCTTCAGCTTCTTCGCTGCGGAACCTGACTGCGAGGAGTGCGCCTCATCAGCGATCACCGCCCAGCGCCGGCCGCGCAGTTCCTCGGTGTCCTCGATCAGCTTCATGACCTCCGGGAACGTCTGCAGGGTGCAGGTGATGATGTGGTCACCCTCGACGAGTGCCTTCTTCAGCTGGGGTGACTTCGCCCCCGACTTCTCCCCGACGCTGACGACCAAGCCCTTGCTGGACTGCACCAGGTGCATGTCGTGGCGGATGTTCTCATCAAGCACATTGCGGTCGGTGACGACGATGACCGAGTCGAACGTCGACTGCGAGTCCGCGCTCATGTGCCGGATCAGCCGGTGACTCAACCATGCAATTGTCTTCGTCTTGCCGGAGCCGGCCGAGTGCCAGACCAGGTAGCGCTTTCCAGTCCCGTTCGCCTCGATGTCGCCGACGACGCGTTCGACCGCGCGCAGCTGGTGGAAGCGCGGGAAAACCAGCCGGCCGTCCTTCTTGCCGGACTTGCTCGGCTCGAACAGCGCGAAGTCCTTCAGGATGCGCATGAATGTCGGGCGGGCGAGGATCTTGCGCCACAGGTAGTTCGTCGACGACCCGGTGCCCGACGGCGGATTGCCCTCATGGCCTTCGCTGCCCTGGTTGAAGGGCAGGAACACCGTGTCCTCGCCCTCCAGCTTCGTGGTCATGTAGACGAGGTCGTTCGACACCGCGAAGTGCACCAAGGCACGGCCGGGCGCGAGCAGTGCCCGGTTCTTCCCGGGCCGGCGGTCCTCCTTGTACTGGCGGATCGCGTGATTGACCGTCTGGGTGTTGTCGGTCTTCAGCTCCAGCGTCACGACCGGCAGGCCGTTCGCGAGGAGCACTACGTCGATGGTCTCGTTGGTCGCGGTGTCGAAACGCACCTGCCGCAAGACGCGTAGTCGCACCGAGTCGGCAGCCTCTATCACCTCGGTGAGGTTGGGGTTGGCGGGCGGGAACTCCATCATCGGCCCGAACTTCGCGGCGGGGCGACCGACTTGGGCGTAGGTGAAGCCCTTGCGCAGCACGCCGAGCAGACCGCCGACGGGGTGGCCCGTGGTGGCGTCCATCTTCGTCTGCTTGGCCAGCTCTTTGGTTATGTGCTGCAGTAGGTTCCGCTCGGCTGCCGTCTTCTGTTCGTCGACAAGGTCTGCAGGTATGGCCTTCTCGTACTCGTCGGGGTACTGGGTTGCGAGCCAGTGCAGAACATCGGCGGGGATCATCGCCAGGCCGATGTCCCAACCCGTCGGCCTGCCCTCGTTCTCGTACAGCCATCCGCGCTCCGAGAGCTCCGCGCAGAGGTTGCGCTCGAACTCCGACTCCATCAGCTGCGCATCGCCCATCACGCGACCTGATTCCGGCCGGTGACGACGTCGGTGATGAGTGCTGCGCGGCGCTCCAGGAGCAGCGCCTTGAGGTCAGCGACCCTCGCGAGCATGGCGTCGACTTGGGCCGTCGCTTCGTCCAGCTGATCCGCAATCTTGATCTGCTCGTCGAGGTCGAGATCCGGAATCGGAAGCTCACGAGCTTTCTCTGACGATAGCGCGGGAATCGTTGCACCATCGACCATCACATCGATCAGCCCGGCCGAGTAATGGCCCTTGACACAGTAGTCAAGAAAGCGCCCGTCAGCATCACCCTGCGGGCGTACGCGGATCACGTGGTTCTGAAACCCCCATCCAGGCATGTCCGCCTCCAGCACGACGCTTCTCCCGTAACCGGCTCCGCCTTCGACAATCAACACGTCGTCGGTCCGCAGGTCATACTTCGCGAGCTCGTCGGCTGTCATCCACATGCGCTGGTCGTCGAGTTCGAGGCCGTGGTGCTGGATTGAAGCTGCGCGAACATAATTCACGAAGCTCTCGTCGTCCTGCTGTTGGGAACCCTGCACGGTCTTGCCGAGGGAGATGTCGGCTCGGAACTTCAAGCGCGTGAAGACGCCGTCGCGATCGACTGTTTCACGTTGGATGACGCCCGCCTTCCGCTCACGAAGCGACGCAACTAGTTCATTCATCCGGCTGAGCATTGCGTCGATTTCACGGGTCTCGCGGTCAAGGTAGTCCGCGATGCGCGTTTGTTCGACCAGCGACGGCAACGGCACTGGAGTTGCATCCAGCACCGTCTTCGTAACGCGTTGAGCGTTTGGGCGCACGCCCGTGGCGATAGCCGCGAAGTAGCCGACATACCGCGGACTACGGAAGAGGTGGTGTACGTAACGGGGCTCAAAACTATCGGATATGTGGAAAACCTTGTAGTCAGGACTGATGTGCCCGGTCAGCGACGATACGCCAATGCCTCCATGATTTAGCCACATCATATTCGCGGCAAGCTGTTTAGGTCGAACTACACGATACTTCGAAATGTCAAGCGAGGCTTTCTGGCCGTCCGTCCTGGTGTTGATTTCAACGCCTCGATACTCGGAGATTGAAAGCAATTTACCGACAGGATTAGATCCGTTTCTCTCGTCACTCTCTCTGAAATGATAGCCAAACTTGGTCACGCCCCAATGGGACGGAAGCCCGTATATCGGCGAGTGCGAAGAGTTGCCACTAAATTCGCTCATTCGTTACTCACCGTCGTGAACATCTCGGCGAGCTCACTCATGAGTTTCTGCACGTCCGCGTCGATTGCCGCAAGAGGCCGGGGCTCTTCGGGCACGTAAAAGATCCGCGTGAAGGGGATGTCCGTGCCGTGCTTAGCCTTGCTCTCGTCCCACATAGCGTCCGGCGCATACGGCAGTACTTCGTGCTCCATGTGCTCGGTCAGATCCTCGCTTAGCGGCACACGCTCAGTCAGCTTCCAATCACCGGCGACGACCGGCAGGCCCTTCCGGTCTACCGCGAGCGGTGCGGAGTCATCCTGCACCGCCATCGCCTTCATCGCGGCGTCAACCAAACCAACCGAGGCCTTCACCCCTGCAACCTTCGCGGCCTCCGGCAACGCCTTCGGAAGATCGTTCCAAGGGGTGCCGTCGAGGGAACGCAGGATCCCGACGTGATCCTCGGTGAAGTCCCGACGACTGCGCAACGATTCAACGACTGCGTCGCTGTAGCACGTCCCGAACCGTGCCTGCTTGTACACGGGCACGTCCCGGAACCTGAAGTCCTCGGGAGTCATCACGCGAGAGATCGCTGGGTCAGCCTGATCAAACGCCTTGTACGCCTCCATCAGCGTTTTCCGATGGTTCTTCCCCATCTCGCGGCGCTTGTCACCCATCGGTTTCCGCATGGAGTCCCACTGGCCCGATCCGTCGATCAGCTGGATCTTGCCCTTTCGGTCAGGATCCTTGTTCGTGTCCAGGATCCAGACATAGGTCGCGATACCGGTGCCGTAGAACATGCTCGTGGGCAGCCCGATGATCGCGTCGATCAGGTCTTCTTCGAGGAGCCACTGACGGATCGAGTTTGGCCCGTTGTCGCTGTTGAACAGCGGCGACTGGTTCGAGACAACCGCAGCGCGGCCACCCTGACCGTTCTTCGCCGCGGGGCTGAGCTTCGATGCGCAGTGCGCTAGGAACAACATCTGACCGTCACTGGTACCCGGTAGACCGTGACTGAAGCGCGACCCGTGCACTTTGGCCTGTTCCTTGACCGCCTTCTCGTCTGCCTCCCAGTCGTTACCGAACGGCGGATTGGAGAGCACGTAGTCGAAGGTCTGATCCGCGTACAGATCCTCGATGAGGGTGTTGCCCTGCTTGATCGCGTCCGGTCGGCCGCCCTGGATCAGCAGGTCGGCTTTGCCGAGCGCGAACGCCGACGGCATGAGTTCTTGCCCGTAGAGCGTGACGTCGATCTTTCCGTTCATCCGCTTGAGCGCGTCCTGCGCGACAAGCAGCATGCCGCCGGAGCCGGCGGTCGGGTCATAGATTGAGCGCAAGGCACTCTCGCCCGCGAGGCCATCGTCGTCGTTGGTGATCAAGATGTCCACCATGAGCTTGATCGCATCGCGCGGGGTGTAGAAGTTGCCCGCGGCCTTCCCCTTCTTGTTGAAGGCCCGGTACATCACGTCCTCGAAGACATCGCCCATCGCGGTGTTGGCGAGTTCCTTCGGCGACAGGTCGAGCTTCGAGAAGTGCTTCACCACGGAGTGGAGGCGGTTGGCGTCGGCGAGAACCTTCGCGCGGCGGTTGAACTCGAAGGAGGTCCAGATGTCGGCGATGTTGTTGGAGAAGCCGTCGATGTAGCTCTGCAGGGACTTGTGCACGTTGTCGTCGACCGATGCGATCGTGGCGAGGTCGAGCGGTGAGACGTTGTAGAAGCTCAGCCCGAACTTGTCCTTCACCGCGATGTCGATCAGATGTGGCGGCATCCCGGCAAGTGAGGCGACGAACGCAGTCACCTCTTGCTTAGTGTCCCCGAGCATGCACTCCAGCCGGCGGAGCACCGTGAACGGGAGGATGTAGTCGCCGTAGTCCTCCTCGTCGACTATGTGTCGGAGGTACTTGTCGGCGGTGTCCCACACGATCCGTGCGGTCGTCCCGTTGTTTGCTGCGTCAGCCAATGTGTTGCCCTCGATCGGTCCCGGTCACCCGTGAGAATGTATCGGAAACGTTACATCGAAGTTGGGCATTCGAAGAGATTCCAAGGCTGTATGTCGCGAAGCGGTGACTACGGCGAGGCGAGTCGTCGGGCGGGGACAATCACCAGTTCAGGTGTCTAGTACCAGTTTCGCTCCGGTGCGACGCATCATCTCGAACGGGTCCATATACGTGGCGCCGATCGCAGCGCAGGCGTCGGGAATCTTCACCCGCTTCCGCGAGTTGGGTTCCGGCAATTCGTGGGTCACCAGTACATGGTTGTGGCCGCGTGCGTGGGCCACCAGTTGGTAGTCGGCGTGGTTGCCAGTGAATGCCGCAAGTGCGGCAGGGGTGAACGGGCGAGATGCCGCCCAAGTCGTGAGTGCGGCGAAATGTGCTGTCGTGGCCTGATCAATCCGTTGGAAGAAGGCACTGTTCGCCTTCGCCCACTTCGCCAGTTCATCGTTGCCGTCAACCAACTCCTTGCGGACGGCCTCGATGCTGCCCACCGCCCCGGCGGCATGAGCACCTTCAAGCCACTCCCAGAACCCTGGAGCGATGTCGAAGGCGTAGTAGCGATTCTTCGCGTCGATGAGAACATTCGCATCAACGAGGTACATCAACCGACCCCGATCTCGTCAGCCAGGCGGGCGAAGGTCTCATGCTTCTTGGTCCCGAGCAGGTTGTAGGCATCGCGGAAACTGGTATCGCCCTGATAGGTGCTAGTCACAACCGCGCGGGCGAACTGGCGGCTCAGGCGCAGCGGCTGCGTGTTGTAGTAGTTCCCGCCGGAGTTCTCCCCGCGACGACGCTTCGCCAACTCGATGACCGCATCCCGCTCCGCTTCGTATCGCTCCCGGTAGTCGTCCCATTCGAGGAAGCGTGCATCGAACAGGCGCTTGAGGATCACCAACGTGCTCACCCGGTACCGGCGGGCCAGGCGTGTCAGCTCTTGGGTTGTCGGATCGCCCTGATAGTCGCGGCGGATCGCTGCCAGCGGGACCAAGACCTCGGCGGCGACGTGGTTGCACCACAACTCCTCAGACACACCATCGCGCACCACCATCGCGGCGTCGGACAGGGCGCTCCCGCCGAGCCAGACGTGGCCGAGTTCGTGGATCAGGGTGAAGATCTGCGCGGCCTTGGTGTCGGCGCCATTGACGAAGATCAGCGGAGCGATCGGGTCGGAGAGCGCGAAACCGCGGAACTCCTCCGGGTCCAAGGCGCGGTGCGTGTCACCGCCGACGATGCCGTTCACCATCACGAGCACACCGATTGCCTCGATGCGGTCGATCAGCTGCCGCAGGGCATCGTCGGAATTGGTGAACACGGCACGCTCGGTCAGATCGAAGTCGATGGCCTCGCGGATCGCTCGCGCTGCGTCGGCCACGGGCGTGTCGGTGGTCGCGGAGCCTACGAACTCCAACTGGGGTGCACCGTGATCGAGGGCGTAGTCGCGGTACCACTCCTGTCGGGTCTGACAGATGTAGATCGTGTCCAGCAGGTCAACCGACGGGCGGGGCACCGTGGTGTTGCCGAGCGTGCGCATGTCCGGGATGGGCACCGGCTCGTTCGGCGGTTCAGGTAGGAACAGCAAACCGAACGGCGTATGAGTCGCCTGCGCGAAGCTCTCCAACTGCTTTAGGGTCGGCTGACGCTCACCGCTGATCCACTCGTCGAGCTTCGGGGCGCGGCGCTGCGTGGTCTCGTCGTCCCAGCCGGCACGCTCGACTGCCCACTCCAGGAGGCTGGGGGCGACACTGATGCGTACTACCACGGGGCCCGCCACCTCCTTCCGTGTACGGTTTCAGTGTGCCGTAGCCGGTGGAGCGGGGCGTGTCGACCCCGCCGATGAGATTCGCCGCGGGTAGGTCACTGGTGACGCCGCCGGTCACGACAGCAGCGGTAACGCCGCCTCGATGATCATTTTGCCGGCCTCGGTGCCGGCCGCCGTCGCGATCGCGGTCATCGCCGTCGTGGCCAATGTCTTAAGCCGGCTTGGAGAGGGGGACTCCGCGTTCGACTCGCCGCGGATCTCAGATAGCAATTCCTCGGCGTCAGCACGGACCTCGTTGTCGGTCAGCGCGGGCAGTGCCTGCTCGATCGCGCCGGCAAGGTTGCGGGCCTGCTCGATGGTCTGCTGCACGTTGACGGTTTGTGTGGCGCCGGGACTGTTGAAGGCGATGGCGACACCGCTGCTGCCCTTGATGTGCAGGTACGGATTCTGCACCTCGGCGACACCAGGGAGGTCGCGTACCGACTTGCCCGACGCGGCGTACTTCTCGCCGTAGGGGGTCAAGTGTGGCCGGAGAACGATCCTCTGCATGGTGCCGGTGCCGTCGACGTAGCCCTCCTCCATGAGCCACTCCAGTGCGGCGTTCAATTCCTCCCGGGTTACCTCGGTGTCAGACCAGGAAGTCGCCTCCATGAAGGCCGCAGGTTTCGCGTCGGCGATGGCGGCTCCTTCGATTCGCAACTCGTACAGCCACGCGAGCACTCCATCCCGAAGATTCCACAGACGCTCGGCCTTGTTCATACGGTCCTCCTCCGCTTGGATCGGGGCCCAGGGTAACTGCGGGGTCCGACAGATGAGCCGCGGCCGCACTGCTCTGTACGAGTGCTCATACTCGACTCTTGTGGTCGACACGGATTCTTCGATCTTCCTCGGGAGGCTACAGAAGTGGTGTAAACCGCAGCGTCATGACTTCCTCGTTTGACAGCAGCGCCCAACTCCCTTTCACCGGGTCGCCGTTGTCTCGCATCACTTTTGCCGCATCGAGAAGTGCCGTGTTGAGGTTGGCGGCGAGCAGTGCCGTCCGACCTTTGTCGTCATAGAGCCCCCACCCTGTGGAGGTGTCGCTTAGCAGATATGTCACCATGGCGAGAATCTACTGGACCACATCGACATGCTCCCCAACGCGAACTAATCGTAGGTAACTCGTTCGACGCCAGCAGCTTTCAGCAACTGGTTCCGTGCTTCACATGTTCCTGGAATCAGGTGCGCGGGATCGCGATGCTCGCGGCCAGGGAGGAAGCGAACGCTGGACCGTCGTTCACGAGGGCGTATCCGCCGGCCAACCCGCCTTGGCCGCACAGTTTTCGTCGTCGCCGAACACGCCGATACCCCACGACACCCGTCTCACAGTCGACGCGCGGGACCAGGACTGTGGCCGTGCGCGGCACCACGGCGGTGGGGAAGCGGCTGGATGAATCGCCGTACACCGCCTGGCTGCGAGACCAGCGCCGCACGATCCGGCGAGCTGTGAAGTAGGCGTCCTGGGCAACCTCTACAACGGCAATTGCTTTTTTGAGTCCGTATACACCCCAGAACCGGCCGGGCCCACATCCGGGCTGCTGCCATAGTTCGGGCACGATGTGCTGATATTCCTTGTTGCCGTGCAGGTTTGGTGATGAGTGTTTGGTGAAGTAGATGGCCAGGCGTTTCGGGTCGCAGGCTCTCAGTCCGTTGCGCACGTCGATGGCGGTTCCAGCGAGCCGATGCCGCGCCTTCTGCACCGGATCGGGATGATCGACAACGTCAGCCCACGCGTCGGACAGCCACTGCGCGAAGCCCCGACCTGATCGGCCCGGTGATATGGGTGGCGCCATCCATAGGTGGATGTGCGGTGCGCCGCGCCGTTGGAATTCTAGTTTCCAGATGTAGCGGGCCTGCTCTCCGTATTCACGTTGGAATCGTTTGCGCCACAACACCATATGTCGCTTCACGCTGGCCCCATCCGGTGCGACGATCTCCCAGTCGCCGGGGTAGGTGAGGGTGATCATCGCCGGGACGCGGCCGGACTCCACGAGCGGGCTGTAGTCGAGTTCGGCGAAGGTGCGGCACATCGTGGACCGCGATTTGCGGGACCACTCGATAATGGCACCACCAAAATCGCGCTGGTCGTCTCCCGTAGGACTCCGTCGTGTCGAGGACGCGGCGGCCTGATCACCGTCTCCGGCTGTGAGGGCGAGGTCATGTTTGACTTGAAGCTTGGCGTCGTCGACGTCACGTTGGTGATGGCCCACGGCCCGTTCTGCGGCTTTCTCTATCCGGACGGGATTGGTCCACCCGAGTCGCACGACACCAGGGCCTATGGTGATGCGGAAGCGTCCGGATTCAGGTTCGACACCGCGGCGCCCAGGACCAGAAGCCCACGGTGCTGCCGGTTCGAACAGTGCCGCAGCTGCGGTGACCGTCTCGGGGCTCGGGAACCGCAGCCCCAATGCGTCGATCGCTCGCAGGTCTCCGGTCGTGATCCCGTCGTTGGCCGGGGCGCGGACATTTTCGGCACATATAACAAGCCCGCCGGCCGTGGGCGGGGTGAGGCCCGGTGCCTCGGTCGACGTCCGGCCGACCACTGTCGCTCTCGCGCCCTGCGGCCTGGCGGCCTCGGGCGCTCGCGACCTCCCGTCAACCGAGGCGCCGGCAGAACTCTGCCGAACTGCGGGATGTTGTGATGCCGATGTCGAGCCCTGCGTCGAGGGTGTCGATTCGGTGGCTGATGATGCGATGCTGGGCATCGGGGTGCCTGCTCCCCGGAGCCCCCGAGGCTGCTCACAACGCAAGCGGCAGTACGGAAGCTCCTGGTCGGGAGTGCAAGCACCGTGTCCGGTTTATGTCCGTTCGTCGGACAGGCTGAAAGCGTCAGCCCTGCTCAATGCGGCGCATACGACGCACAGGCGCAGATAAACCGCAGGTTAGTAGCTATCCCGTCCGCCTGAAAAGCGGAAGGTCGCCGGTTCGATCCCGGCCCTGGCCACTCAGTTTTCTTCGGCCCCGTTGCTGGGCTGTTCCTCGTCATCGGCTCCGGGAAGCCGCCCTACCGCGGCTCTTGCCGTATCGCTTACAGTAGACACGACTTGAGCGACCCCGCACGAGCGTCCACAGGAGGCCGAGTGTCGGAAAAAGCAGCGCAGCGGGCAGTTGTCGTAGGCGGCGCATCGGGCATCGGCTGGGCGGTTGCGCGGGGATTGGCTGCCACCGGGCGACAGGTGACGATCGCCGACCGCAACGCCGACGGGGCCGCGCAGCGCGCCGCCGAACTCGGTGCACCGCATGACGCCACCGGCGTGGATGTCACCGACGAAGCAAGTGTCGCAGCGCTGTTCGAGGGCGTCGGAGCCGTCGACATCGTGGTGAACACCGCCGGATTCGGCGGCTTCGGCCGCATCACCGAGCTGGCCGTCGAGGATTTCCGCGCCATCGTCGACTGCTGCCTCACCGGTGCTTTCATCGTGATGAAGCACGCCGGACGCCACCTGCGCGAGGGCGGTTCGCTGGTCTCGATCACCTCACTCAACGCCCGGCTCGCCGCGCCGGGCATGAGCGCCTACTGCTCGGCCAAAGCCGGACTGGCCATGCTGACCCAGGTGGCCGCGCTCGAGATGGGCCCGCGCGGCATCCGGGTCAACGCCGTGTCGCCCGGCTTTGTCCACACCCCGCTGACCGAACTGGTGACCATGGCCGACGGCGTCCTCGAGGACTACCTCGAGAACACCCCGCTCGGCCGGGTCGGTGTTCCCGAAGATGTCGCCGAGGCGGTGCTGTTCCTCTGCTCGGACCAGGCCTCCTGGCTCACCGGCGAGGTTGTGGACCTCAACGGCGGCGCTCACCTCAAGCGCTATCCCGACGTGCTCGCCCACGTCGACCGAATGGCCTCGGCGTGACGTCGTTCGTCGGCAAGCAGGGGATCGTCACCGGCGCAGGCTCGGGAATCGGTGCGGCACTGTGCCGGGCGCTGGCCGATGCCGGAGCCGACGTGCTGTGCACCGACATCGACGGCGCAGCCGCCGAACGCACCGCCGCCTCGTTGAGCAAGCGGGGGACCGCGCGGCAACTCGACGTCACCGACGCCACCGCCGTGCAGCAGGTGGTCGATGGCGCCGTCGAGCGCACCGGCCGAATCGACCTGCTGTTCAACAACGCAGGCATCACCTGGGGCGGCGACACCGAACTGCTCACCCTGGATCAGTGGAACAGCATCATCGACGTGAACATCCGCGGTGTCGTGCACGGGGTGCACGCCGCCTACCCGCAGATGGTCCGCCAGCGCAGCGGCCACATCATCAACACCGCATCGATGGCGGGTCTGGCCGCCGCCGGCCGGATCACCAGCTACGTGATGACAAAGCACGCCGTCGTCGGCCTGTCGCTGGCACTGCGCACCGAAGCCCTCGGCCACGGGGTCGGCGTGCTGGCCATCTGCCCGACCGCGGTGGACACCCCGATTCTCGACAAGGGCTGGCTCGGCGACTTCAACGGCCGCGAGTTCTACCGAATGGGCCAGCGCAATGAGACTTTCTATAGCCCGGACCGGCTGGCCGCCGATACGCTGCGGGCCATCGAACGCAACAAGGCCCTCCTGGTCGCACCTCGTCAGGCCCGCGCGGCATGGCTTTTCGCGCGTCTTGCACCCGGCTTGCTCAACCGGATGGCTGTGCGCTTCGTCGACCGACAACGCTCCGACGGAAGGCAGCCCACACCATGAGCGCCGCGACCACGATCCCTCGCTATCCCTCCGACGTCACCAGCGACTGGCTGACCGGCGTCCTGCGCGGTTCCGGCTCAGTGGCCGACGTCGACGCCGTCGAGGTGACGCCGGTGGGCACCGGTCAGACGGGCGCGACGTTCCGCCTCGCGGCCACCTATGCCGACAACCCGGACAACCTGCCCGCCAGCTTCATCCTGAAACTGCCCGCCAACGACGACGCGGTCCGGGACCGGGTCACACTGGGCTACCGCAGCGAGTGCGCGTTCTATCAGTCCGTTGCCGAGCTGGTGACCATCCCGATCCCGCAGTGCTACCACGTCGAGATCGCCGACGACGGAGCAAGTTACGCCCTTTTGCTCGCCGATCAGGCACCGGCGGTGCAGGGCGACCAGATCGCCGGGTGTGACCTGCCCGAGGCCCGCCTGGCGGTGCGCGCCCTGGCCGGTCTGCACGGGCCGACCTGGTGTGACGAACGTTGGCAGACGTTCCCCGGCCTGGCGATGTCGGTCGTCGGGGAGGATGCCATCCGGGGTCTCGGTGACATCTCGAAAATGGCCGCCGGCATCACCATCGAGAAGCTCGGGTCCAGGCTGAGCACCCAGGACGCCGAAACATTGGTGGCAGCAATGGATCTGGTGACACCGTGGCTGCTGAACGCGCCGGACCGGTTCGCGCTGCTGCACGGTGACTACCGGCTGGACAACCTGCTCTTCGACGGCGACCGGGTCAGCGTCGTCGACTGGCAGACCCTCGGAGTGGGATTGGCGGGGCGCGACCTGGCGTACTTCACCGGGACCAGCCTGGAACCGGCGCTGCGGGCCGAGGCCGAGGGGGACCTGGTCGCGGAGTATCACCGGGCCCTGCTCGATACCGGGGTCGCCGACTACGACGCGGCCACCTGCTGGCACGACTACCTTCTGGGGATGATCCAGGTTCCGCTGATCTCCGCGCTCGGCTGTGCGTTCGCGGTGGAAACCGAACGCGGCGACGACATGATGGCCGCGATGCTGCGTCGGGGCTGCGCGGCCATCCGCGACCTGGGCACATTAGAGCTCGTCACAGGCTAGGAGTACACGTTGGGCGGATCCATGCCGCGCACCGCCATCATCGGCGCGGGCGTCAGCGGGCTGACCTCGGGCAAAATGCTCAAGGACTACGGCGTTCCCTACACCACCTTCGAATTGTCCGACCGCATCGGCGGCAACTGGGCCTTCGCCAACCCCAATGGATTGAGCAGCGCCTACCGGTCGCTGCACATCGACACCTCCAAACAACGATTGTCGTTCCGGGACTTCCCGATTCCCGAACACTTCCCGTCGTTCCCGCACCACAGCGATATCAAGACCTACCTCGACTCCTACGCCGACACCTTCGGGCTGGAAGAGAACATCGAGTTCAACAACGGCGTCGCACACGCCGGCCTGAACTCCGACGGCCGCTGGGACATCACCGACCAGAAAGGCCAGACGCGGGAGTTCGACCTGCTGGTCGTCGGCAACGGCCACCACTGGGACGCCCGCTTTCCGGACTTCCCCGGTGAATTCACCGGCGAGACAATCCATTCGCACCACTACATCGATCCGCAGACCCCGCTGAATCTGACCGGCAAACGAATCCTGGTGGTCGGCATCGGCAACAGCGCTGCCGATATCACCGTCGAGTTGTCGTCTCGGACCTTGCAGAACACGGTGACGCTGTCGACCCGCTCGAGCGCCTGGATCGTACCCAAGTACATCGCCGGGCGCCCGGGTGACAGCGTCTGGCAGACATCGCCCTACATTCCGTTGTCCTGGCAGCGCAAGGCCGTTCAGCTGCTGGCGCCCGCGATGGGCATCAACCCTGAGCTGTACGGACTGCCCGCCCCGAACCACAAGCTGTTCGAGGCGCATCCCACGCAATCGGTGGAACTCCCGCTGCGGCTCGGGTCCGGTGACGTCATCCCGAAGCCCAACGTGAGCCGCCTCGACGGCGACACCGTCCACTTCGACGACGGCACCAGCGGGGTGTTCGACGTGATCGTGTACGCCACCGGCTACAACATCACGTTCCCGTTCTTCGATTCTGAGTTCATCAGCGCACCGGACAACGCCATCCGCCTGTACAAGCGAATGTTCAAGCCGGGTATGGACAATCTGGTGTTCATCGGCTTCGCCCAGGCGGTGCCGACGCTGTTTCCGTTCATCGAATGCCAAGCGAAGCTGCTGGCCGCCTACGCGGTGGGGCGCTATGCTCTGCCACCGGCCGCCGAGATGGAACGGGTGATCGACGCCGATCAGAAGCTCTACGTGGGGCATTGCACCGACCGCCCGCGGCACACCCAGCAGGTCGACTACTTCCACTACGACCACGACATCCGCACCAGGGAACTACCTGCCGGCATGAAGCGTGCCGAACTGGCGCGTCGCCGAAGGGTCGCCGTATGACCCGCGCCGACGTCACCTTCGATTCGTCCGGCGTTCGCTGCAGCGCATGGCATTTCCCCGGCGAGGGGGATTCTTTCACCGGCCCGGCCGGGCGCCCGGTGGTGGTGATGGGCCACGGCTTCGGGGGAACCAAGGACTCCGGGCTGGAGCCGTTCTCCGAGCAGATCAGCGCCGCAGGCGCGGGCGTACTGGCTTTCGACTACCGAGGCTTCGGCGCGTCGGAAGGTGAACCCCGGCAGACGGTTTCGGTTGCCGGGCAGATCGCCGACTTCGAGGCGGCGATCGCCGCGGCCAAGCGGTTGCCTGGCGTCGACCCGAATCGCATTGTGCTGTGGGGATCGTCGATGTCGGGTGGCCATGTGATCCGGGTGGCCGCCGACCACACCGACGTCGCGGGGGTGATCGCGATGACGCCCTTGACCAGCGGCGTGGCCGTCAGTCGTGCGGCCGTCGAACACCGCGATGTCGGGCAGGCGTTGAAATGGACGGCGGTGGGCCTCAAGAGCCGAATCGACGTGTCACGCGGCCGCCGTCCGACGCTGATGCCCCTGGTCGGCCGTCCCGGTGAGCCGGGAGCCCTGGCCTTGGACGGAGCCTACGAGAGCTACACCGCGATGGCTGGTCCGACCTGGCGCAACGAGGTCGACTCCGCGGTGGGTCTGCAGATCGCGTCGATCCGAACGGCGGACGCCGCCAAGCGATTACGGTGTCCGCTGCTGGTGCAGGTCGCCGACTTCGACCGCTACGTGCCTGCTGAATCGGTGGTCAAGACCGCGGTGCTCGGCCGGGGACAGGTGCATCACTATCCGTGCGATCATTTCGACGTGTGGCCCGGGCACGACTGGTTCGAGAAGGCCGTCGGTGACCAGGTGGCCTTCCTGACTCGTACCCTCAGTACTTCGTCGAGCCCTGATCTACTGAAATCGCCTCAGCAGTAATCAGTTTCGCATCGTCGCTGGCCAGGAAGCAGACCGTGTCGGCGATGTCCTCCGGCTCGGCGATGTAGATGGGCAGGAACGGCAGCATCATGTTCTGCAGCGCCGGGTTGGTCTCCATCGCCTTGCCCAGTTCGGCCACCATGTCGCCGGTGCCCATGTCGGTGTTCACCGGTCCCGGGTGAACGCTGTTGACCCTGATGTTGTGCTTGCCGAGTTCGGCGGCGAACGCCCTGGCCATCCCGGTGACGGCGTGCTTGCTTGCGGTGTAGTGCACCATGAACGGCTGCAGCTTGATCCCGGCCGCCGAGCTGATCAGGATGATGGAACCTCCGGAGCCACCTTCCACGATCGAGGGCGCGCCAGCCATCACGGTGTTCCACGTACCGGTCACGTTGACGTCCATGACATCCCGGAAGGCTTCCGGGGTGATCTGGTCCCACGCAGCAGGCGAGGTGATGCCCGCGTTCGCGACGATGATGTCGAGCCGGCCGAGTCTGGCCACGCCGTCTCGCACGGCGTCTTTGAGCCCATCGAGATCGCGGGTATCCACCACCGCCGACACGATCCGCTGTCCCGTGGCTTCGACCAGGCGCACGGTCTCGGCCAGGTCCTCCGGGGTGGCCGGGTTGTACGGAACGCAGTCGGGCAGCTTGCCTGCGATGTCGACGGCGATGATGTCGGCGCCCTCGCCGGCCATCTTCACCGCGTGCGCGCGGCCCTGTCCGCGGGCGGCTCCGGTGACGAATGCGACCTTGCCGCTGAGCTTTCCCGTCATGCTTTGCGCTGCGCTTCCTTGACTAGTCCGCCGCCCACGATGAGGCGCTGAATCTCGCTGGTGCCCTCGTACAGCCGTAACAGCCGGACCTCGCGATAAATCCGCTCGACGGGCACACCGCGCATGTATCCGGCGCCGCCGTGTACCTGGACCGCGAGATCGGCTACGTTGCCTGCCATTTCGGTACAGAAGAGCTTCGCCACCGAGGGCGCGATCCTGCGGTCTTCGTCGTCCACCCATTTGCGTGCGGCGTCCCGCACGAGTGCGCGTCCGGCCATCACCCCGGTCTGCTGGTCGGCGAGCATCGCCTGCACCAGTTGGAAACTGCCGATCGGTGTGCCGCCCTGGGTCGCAGTTGCCGCGTAGCTGACGGACTCGTCGAGCGCGCGCTGGGCGGAACCGACTGCCAGCGCGGCGATGTGGATACGGCCGCGGGCCAATGAGGTCATCGCCGCGCGGTAACCGATGTCCTCACTGCCGCCGATCAGGGTGTCGTCACCGACCCTCACGTCGGTGAAGTTCACGTCGGAGGTCCACGCGCCCTCCTGACCCATCTTGGCGTCCTTGACCCCGATCTCGACGCCCGGCGTATCCGCCGGGACCAGGAAGACCGCGATCCCGGCGCCGTTGTCGTCGGCGGGCCGGGTCCGGGCGAACACGATGAACAGGTTCGCCACCGGGGCGTTGGTGATGTATTGCTTACGGCCGTTGATCACCCAGCTGTCGCCGTCCCGAACGGCTTTCGTCTTCAGGCCGGAGGGGTTGGATCCGGCGCCCGGCTCGGTCAGCGCGAACGACGCGACCACGTCGCCGGAGGCGATCGGCTCCAGCCAGCGCGACTTCTGCTCGTCGGTGCCGAATCCGACGAGGACCTGCCCGGCTATCCCGTTGTTGGTGCCGAACATCGACCGCAGCGCCAGGCTGGTGTAGCCCAGTTCCATGGCGAGCTCGACATCCTGGGCGATGTTCAGGCCGAGCCCGCCCCATTCCTGCGGGATGGCGTAGCCGAACAGACCCATCGCTTTGGCCTGGTCGCGCAGGTCGTCGGGCACCTTGTCCTCGGCGAGGATCTCGGCCTCGCGTGGGACCACGGCGGTACGCACGAATTGCCGGGTCTGGGCCAGGATCTCGCGGAAGTCGTCGTCGCTGACGTCGGTCGTCGGGCCGGTCATCAGGCTCCTTGGGTCGGGGGCGCTGCCTGGCGCGATCATATATGAAATATGATATTGCCCATTCGGGGGTCCGTTCGAGGAACATAGGAGTTCACATGTCGCTGCTTGCCGGCCAGACCGCGGTCATCACCGGTGGAGCGCAAGGCCTCGGCTTTGCGATCGCGGAGCAGTTCATCGCCGAAGGCGCCCGCGTCATACTCGGTGACCTCAATCTCGAGGCCACCGAGGAGGCGGTCACCAAACTCGGTGGTGCCGACGTCGCCCGTGCGGTGCAGTGCAACGTCACCTCGTATGCCGACGTCGACGCACTCGTCGATGCCGCCGTCGAACAGTTCGGCCGCTTCGACATCATGGTGAACAATGCCGGAATCACTCGCGACGCGACGCTGCGCAAGATGACCGAAGACGAGTTCGACCAGGTGATCTCGGTACATCTGAAGGGCACCTGGAACGGGCTGAAGAAGGCGTCGACGGTGATGCGTGAGCAGAGGAGCGGCGCGATCGTGAACATGTCGTCGATCTCCGGCAAGGTGGGCATGATCGGGCAGACCAACTACTCGGCGGCCAAGGCCGGCATCGTCGGAATGACCAAGGCGGCCTCCAAGGAACTGGCCCATCTCGGGGTGCGGGTCAACGCCATCCAGCCCGGATTGATCCGGTCGGCGATGACCGAGGCCATGCCGCAACGCATTTGGGATTCCAAGGTGGCCGAGGTGCCGATGGGGCGTGCGGGTGAGCCGTCCGAGGTCGCCAAGGTGGCGCTGTTCCTGGCGTCTGACCTGTCGTCGTACATGACCGGAACGGTCCTCGAGGTCACCGGCGGACGGCACCTCTGATGCCCAGAACCGCCGTGATCTGTGAGCCGGTCCGCACGCCGATCGGCCGCTACGGCGGCATGTTCGCCTCCCTGACGGCTGTCGACCTCGGGGTGGCCGCGCTCAACGGTCTGCTGGCTCGCACCGGCATCGCGCCGGACGCCGTCGAGGACGTGATCCTCGGCCACTGTTATCCGAACAGCGAGGCGCCGGCGATCGGCCGCGTCGTCGCACTCGACGCCGGCCTGCCGGTGAGTGTGCCCGGTATGCAGGTGGACCGGCGCTGCGGTTCGGGTCTGCAGGCCGTGATTCAGGCTTGTCTCCAAGTCGCTTCGGGTGACAACGATCTCGTCGTGGCCGGCGGCGCGGAGAGCATGAGCAATGTCGCTTTCTACTCGACCGATATGCGGTGGGGTGGCGGCCGCACCGGGGTGCAGGTGCACGACGGTCTGGCCCGCGGGCGCACGACGGCCGGCGGCAAGCACCATCCGGTGCCGGGTGGCATGCTCGAGACCGCCGAGAACCTGCGCCGCGAGTACTGCATTTCCCGCCAGGAGCAGGACGAGCTGGCGGTGGCGTCCCATCAGCGCGCGGTCACCGCGCAGAAGGACGGCATCCTGGCCGAGGAGATCATTCCGGTCACGGTCACCGGTCGCCGCGGTGAGGACGTGATCGACACCGATGAGCATCCCCGCGCCGACACGACTCTCGAATCACTGGGCAAGCTCAAACCGGTTCTGCTGAAGCAGGATCCGGAGGCCACTGTCACCGCGGGCAACTCCAGCGGGCAGAACGACGCCGCGTCGATGTGCATCGTGACCACGCCGGAGAAGGCCGCCGAACTGGGTCTGACTCCGCTGGTGCGGCTGGTGTCGTGGGCGTCGGCGGGGGTGGGACCCGAGGTGATGGGCATCGGTCCGGTGCCTGCCACCGAGGCGGCGTTGGCCAAAGCCGGTGTGACGCTGGGTGACATCGACCTCATCGAACTCAACGAGGCTTTCGCCGCCCAGGCGTTGGCCTGCATGAAGGCCTGGAACTTCACCGCTGCCGACCATGAGCGCACCAACGTCCACGGCTCGGGGATCTCGCTCGGGCATCCGGTTGGCGCAACTGGTGGCCGGATGCTCGCCACGCTGGCCCGTGAACTGCACCGGCGCGACGCGCGCTACGGCCTGGAAACGATGTGCATCGGCGGTGGCCAGGGCCTGGCCGCGGTGTTCGAAAGGGTGGACGCACGATGACCCGTATCGCTCAGACCCTCGGCCTGACCGAGGTTCAGTCCGAAATCATCTCCACCGTGCGGCAATTCGTCGACAAGGAGATCATTCCCAATGCCCAGGAGCTGGAGCACGCCGACACCTACCCGCAGGCCATCGTCGATCAGATGCGGGAGATGGGCCTGTTCGGGCTGATGATCCCCGAGGAGTACGGCGGGCTGGGGGAGTCGCTGCTCACCTACGCGCTGTGCGTCGAGGAACTGGCCCGCGGCTGGATGAGCGTCTCCGGGGTGATCAACACCCACTTCATCGTGGCCTACATGATCCGCCAGCACGGCACCGACGAACAGAAGCAGCGTTTCCTGCCAAGGATGGCCACCGGCGAGATCCGGGGTGCCTTCTCGATGTCGGAGCCCGAGCTGGGTTCCGATGTCGCCGCGATCCGGACCAAGGCGAAGAACAACGGCGACGGCACCTACACCATCGACGGCCAGAAGATGTGGCTGACCAACGGCGGCAGCTCGACTCTGGTCGCCGCGCTGGTGCGCACCGATGAGGGAGCCGACAAGCCGCACCGCAACCTGACGGCGTTCCTGATCGAAAAGCCCTCCGGTTTCGGCGAAGTCGCGCCGGGCCTGACGATCCCCGGCAAGCTCGACAAGCTCGGCTACAAGGGCATCGACACCACCGAGCTGATCTTCGACGGCTACGTCGCCGGCGCTGACGACGTTCTGGGCGCCAAGCCCGGGCACGGCTTCTTCCAGATGATGGACGGTGTCGAGGTCGGCCGGGTCAATGTGTCGGCCCGCGCCTGCGGTGTGGGCATCCGCGCGTTCGAGCTGGCCGTCCGGTATGCCCAGCAGCGCAGCACGTTCGGCAAACCGATCGCCGAACATCAGGCCATCGCGTTCCAACTGGCCGAGATGGCCACCAAAGTGGAGGCCGCGCATCTGATGATGGTGAACGCCGCGCGGCTGAAGGACTCCGGGGAGCGCAACGACGTCGCGGCCGGGATGGCGAAATATCTCGCGAGCGAATTCTGCGCGGAGGTCACTCAGCAGAGCTTCCGCATCCACGGCGGTTACGGGTACTCCAAGGAGTACGAGATCGAGCGGTTGATGCGCGACGCGCCGTTCCTGCTCATCGGCGAGGGCACCAGCGAAATCCAGAAGAACATCATCAGCAAGCGGCTACTGGCCGACTACCGGATTTGACATGAGCACACCGGATTTCGTGCCGCGCCCTCAGCTGGCGGAGGATGTCGCGCGCTTTGTCCGGACCCGGATCTTCAACGGCACGTATCCCGCCGGTGAGTACATCCGGCTGGACCAGTTGGCCGCCGAGCTCGGCATCAGCGTCACGCCGGTGCGGGAAGCCCTGTTCGAGCTGCGCGGGGAAGGTCTGCTGGATCAGCTGCCGCGGCGCGGCTTCGTCGTGCTGCCGTTCACCGACCGGGACATCACCGATGTCTCGAACCTGCAGGCGTACGTCGGCGGTGAACTGGCCGCGCGGGCCGCGGTGAACATCACCGGCGACGAGCTTGCGGTGCTGTCGTCGATTCACGACGAGCTGGTCGCCGCCTACACCGCCGACGATATCCGCGCCGTTCGGCTCAACCATGAATTCCATCGCGCCATCAACGTCGCGGCGCAGTCTCCCAAGCTCGCGCAGTTGATGTCTCAGATCACCCGGTACGCACCGGAATCGGTGTTCCCCACCATCGATGGCTGGCCTGCCAAATCGGTTGCCGACCACGAGCGCATCCTCGCCGCGCTCAAGGCTCACGACCAGGAGCAGGCCCGCGCCGCGATGTCGGACCACCTGGCGGCGGGTGCCGCACCGCTGATCGAGCACCTCGTCAAACAGGGTGTGGCGCAGCGGTTTCAGACTACCGAGTAGTCCGGCGCGAGGGTCCCGCGTCCGGTGAGGGCGCACAGCAGCTCCTGGCTGTCGCCGCGGCGCTGAGCGACGGCGACCGAGAGGGCAAGGACGCAGTCGGTCACGTCGGGCGGGAGGGCTTCGGGCGCACCGATGGCGCGAGCCAGATCGATGCTGTGCAGACCGAGTTCGAAGATCCGCGTCGGCAGATAGTCCGACAGCCGCATACCTCCGGCGATGGTCTGGATCACCCGATCCTCGCTGTTCAGCACAGCGGCCGCGCGATCCTGCTGTTCGCGCAGGACATCCAGTGGACGCTCACCCAGCGCCAGGCCGGCCTGCACGGCGCGCGCATCGATCTGCGAGGAGTCGGTGAGCAGAGGGGCGATCGCGAGGTAGTACTCGGCGGAGTCGGCGATGTCCAGCCGCTCCGCCGGTCGGGCCGAGTAGTCGACGACGGTGGTGAACGATCGGCCGATGTGGCCGACGAGCGTGCGTACCGACCACGTCCCGAGCGCGGGCGAATCCCATTGGTCGGGCCCGATCTGCTCGGCCATCCACACGGCGTGGGCACCGGCCCGGCGGAACGTCTCGATATGCGCCTGCAGCGTCATGGACCTAGAAGTTACCCCTGCCCGCTCAGCACCTCGCGCAGGCGGCGCACATCGATCTTGCCGCTGGACATCAGCGGGAGCTGGTCGGGAGTCAGTGCGACGACGCGTCGCGGGATCTTGTACGCCGACAATTCGGCCCTGAGGCTGTGTTGCAGCGCGCCGGCGTCAAACGCGCCGGCATCCGGGGTGACCACCGCCGCGACGACGATCTGGCCGCGTCCCGGATCGGGGATGCCGATCACGTGGGCGGCCAGTCCGCCGGTCACGCGGGTGATCGCTTTCTCCACCTCGGCGGGAAATACGTTGGCACCGGCTGTTTTGATCATCGATCCTCGCCTGCCGAGGAAGTAGAAGAACCCATCGGCGTCGGTGCGCACCAGATCGCCGGTGTGAAACCATCCGTCGGCGTCGAAGCACTCGTCGCGGCTGCGCTTGTAATAGCCCTGCATCAAGTACCGGCCGCGAATCCACAGCTCGCCGTCGACGATCGTGGTTTCGAAGCCGGGCGCGGGTTTACCGAACGACCCGCGGCGGTGTTCGGGCTGGTCGGTCTCGTCTGCGCTGAGCAACAACACACCGCCGGCTTCGGTCAGGCCCAGCATGTTGTGCCTCAGTTCCGGATCACGGGGCCGGACATCAGGAGCCATGATCGGGTAGAGGTTGCCGCGCCGCATCGACGACAGATCGCGCCGCGCAAAGCTCTCATGACGCGCCAGATGCGCGATGCCGGAAACGAATCCGTTGGTGATCGTGGGCCGCACGTCCTCGAGCAGATCGAGAACGGCGCCGGCATCGGTGGCGTTGGAACACACCAGCGTCGCACCCGCGACCATCGTCGCCAGCAGACCGAAGCCGAAGCCGCCGATCCAGAAGAACGGTGAGTTGCAGAACAGGATGTCCTGCGCGGTCAGACCGCGAATCTCGTTGAGGTTGCGCTGATGTCCGAGCAGCGCCCCGTGGGTGTGCACCACACCCTTCGCGGCTCCGGTGGATCCCGACGTGTAGACGATCACCAGGGGGTCGCGGCCGCCGACGTCTCCGTCGACGGCTGTCGGCTCAGCCACGGCGGCGATGTCGTTGTCGAACACGACATGGCGCAGACGCGGCGCGGTCACGCCCCGGAGCCGCGCAGAAAAGTCGTGGCCGCGGAAAGAGCGTGCCGTGAGCAGGATCTCGGTGTCGCTGTGGACCAGCTGGGTTTCCAGTTCGGAACCGGTCGAGAAGGTGGAGAACGGCACAACGACGGAACCGATGCGCGCTGCGGCGAGCATCGCGACCACGAACTGAGCGCCGTTGGGATACAGCACTCCGACGTGAGTGCCTCGGCCCGCGCCCAGTGCGATCAGTCCGTGGGCCAGTCGGGCGGAGCGTTCCTCGGCCTCGCGGTAGGTGAGCCGCTCGGCATCGCACACCAGCAGCGGATGGTGGCCCCGGGCGGCGGCCTGGTGGCGCAGCAGCCGTCCGACGGTGTCAGCGGTCACGGCCGGTGAAGTGTTGCCGAACCGCACTCAGGTCCGCTTTACCCGAGGGTGTACGCGGGATCGCGTCGACTATCGAGATCGCCGAGGGGATTTCATAGGGCGCCAGCCGGGTCCGCAGGTACTCGACCAGCTCCGCATCGGTGACAGACTCGCCGTGGCGCAGCTCGACCATCGCGACCGGTGTCTCACCGAGGCGTTTGTCGGGCCGGCCCACCACCGACGCGCCGAGCACGCCGGGGTGGGTCTCCAGCGCCGCGCGGACATCGTCGGGCAGCACTTTGAAGCCGCCTCGGATGATGGCCTGATCGGCCCGGCCCAGGATCCACAGGAAGCCGTCGGAGTCGATGCGTGCGAGGTCGGTGGTACGCAGCCACGGGGCGTCGTGCCCGAGTTGACCGGGCTTCACCTCCAACAGTCCCACCTGGCCCGCGGCCAGGGGGACGCCGTCGTCGGACACCACCCGCAGCTCGGCACCCAAGGTGGCGCGGCCTACGCTGCCGCGCTTGGACTCCCAGTACTTCCGGTGATCGACCAACGTCCAGCCGGCCACGCCGCCCCCGAATTCGGTTGCCGCATAGGAGGTCAGCACCGGGATGCCGAACTTGTCGAAGAACGCGTCGGCGTCCTCGGCCGACAACGGCGCCGTCCCGGACGTGACGGCGCGGACCCCGGCAAGGTCATCGGGACCGAGGTCGGACTGCAGCACCATCCGCAGCGCCGCGGGCACCAGCGACACCGCTTTGGGGGAGTAGCGGCGCACCGCTGCTGCCCAAGAGCCCAGTTCGAAGCGGGGCAGGAGAACGAACGGTCTTGCCTGGCAGATACATTGCAGAACCCGATACACCCCGCCGATGTGCACCAGCGGCGCGTTGACGATCGCGACGCCGCCGGACATCGCCGTCGGTGCGGGCGCCGTCGCGAAGTCGGTGCCGATCACCGAGACCGCCAGCATGTCGTAGGTGAGGTCCACCCGTTTGGGCGGTCCGGTGGTGCCACTGGTCAACATTCGGACGGCCACCCGCCCCGGGCCGGCATCGATCGGTGCGCCGGGCCGGATCCGCGGAGCGGTGTCGAGGTCGCCGATCGACACCACGGTGGTGGTATCGGCCGAATGCGTAAGCAAAGTGATGTCCTCGTCGGTGCCGATGATGACCGGCAGGGTCAGCGCGGCGACGTCCGCCCTGATCCGCTCGTCGCCGCGGGACGGGTTGATGACGACGACGCAGCCGCCGGCAGCCAGCACCCCCAGCAGTGCGGCCACGTGAGCGGGGGTGTTGCGCAGCAGGATTCCCACGTCGGTGCCGGGTTCCACGACCGAGGTGATGTGACTGCTCGCGTCCGCGAGCTGCCGCCAGGTGTACCAGTGGCCGTCGTATTCGATCGCGTGAGCCGCGGGGGCCAGCCGCAGAACGTCGCTGATCCGGCGGCTCAGCGCGCTCATCACCGCGGTCTGTTCTTCGCGCAAGCGCTCATCACCGAACCTTCGGGGTGACCCGGATCCCGTCGCGCTCCTGCTCGGCCAGCTCGGCCTGACCCAGTGGGTTGCCCAGCCGGGTGTAGATCAGGTTCTGCTCCATGGCCACCCGATAGGGTTTATCCAGGGACTCCCAGATCGCCTTGACCGTCCCCTGGGTCGCCGACGGTGGCTTGGCAGCGATGGTGGCGGCGATCTCGTGGGCCCGCGACCAGAGATCGTCGGGCTCGACGACCTCGGACACCAGACCGATGCGCAGTGCGGTGTCGGCGCTGACCCGTTCGTCATTGCCCATCAGCGCGATTCGCAGCGACTCGCCGAGCCCGATCTTGCGCATCAGGCCGATCGGTTCGAGCGCACAGACCAGACCGGCGCTGACGTGGGAGTCGAAGAACGTGGCGTCGGAGGAGCAGATCACCACGTCGGACTCGTTGACGAAGTAGAACGCCCCCGCCGTGCACATGCCGTGCACCGCACACACGACGGGCTTCCACATCTTCTGCCACTTCGGGCTGAGCAGCTCACCCGGGTCCTCGTGGTTCCACACATTCTGCGGCTGGCCGTACGGGGTCTTGATGTCCAAGCCCGCACTGAAGGCCCGTTCGCCGGCGGCGCGCAGCACCACCGCGTGGATGGCGTTGTCGTTCTTCACGATTCGCCATGCAGCGGCAACTTCTTCACACATGGTGCGGTTGAACGCGTTGAGCTGGTCAGGTCGGTTCAGGGTGATGGTGGCGACGTGATCGATCCGGTCGAAGTCGAGCAGGATGGTCTCGAACGCGGCGGTCATCGGCAGTGCCATTCGGGTGCGCGCTTCTCGATGAAGGCCCGGGGTCCTTCGAGCGAGTCTTCGGTGTGCAGGTTGCGCTCCCGGAAGGCCTCGGCGAGCATCTCGGCTTCGTGCATCGGGATCTCCCGTCCCTTGATGATCGCCAAGCGGGTGCCGCGAACCGCCAGCGGCGCATTGCGGGTCACGATCTCCGCGATCTCGTGGGCCCGCTCGAGGAGCCGGTCGTGTTCGACGATCTCGGTGATCAGTCCGAGCTCATAGGCACGGGCAGCATCCATGCGCTCATGCTTACCCATCATCGCCATCCGCAACGCCACCGTCCGCGGCAACACCCGGGCCAGCCGTACCATCTCGCGGCCCGCCACCAAACCGATCGACACGTGCGGGTCGAAAAACGTCGCCTGGTCCGAGGCGATCACGATGTCGCCGGTGGTCACCCAGTCCAGGCCTGCGCCACAACAGATTCCGTTGATCGCCACGATCACCGGCTTGGCCATCCGCCGGAACGGCGGGGTGCCTTCCTGTGGCGCCTCCCACTGGTCGTAGGTGGACAGGTAGGGCCGCTCGTCGATCACCTTGCCGTCTTCGGGAATCTCCTTGACGTCGGCTCCGGTGCAGAACGCGCGCCCCGTGCCGGTGACGATCGACAACCAGATGTTGTCGTCGTTCTCCGCCCGGTCGTAGGCGCTGCGCAGTTCGGTGATCATGTGCGGGCTCAGCGCGTTGAGCGCCTCCGGCCGGTTCAACGTGATCGTTGCCGTGTGGCCGGTGACCTCGAAGCCGATGGTGGCGTACGACTGTGCCGACATCAGTGGTTCCTCATCTCTCATCGCCCGGTGAAGCCGGGTGTGCGCTTCTCTCGAAATGCCGCCAGGCCCTCTTTGAAGTCTGATGTCCGGCAAGACAATTCGAGGTTGAACAACTCCTGGGTCATGGCCTGGTTCAGGGTGGCGTGCTGGCTGTGGTTGATGGCCTGCTTGGCCAGGCCGATCGCGACCGTGGGACCGGACGCCAGCCGGTCCAGCAGGGCGGCCACGGTGGCCTCGAGGTCGGAATCCGCGACGCTGCGGTGGATCAGGCCCCACTGCGCGGCGGTCGCAGCCTCGATCTTCTCGCCGAGCAGCAGCATCTCCTTGGCGCGGGCGACACCCACCAGTCGGGGCAACAGCCACGTCGCGCCGGAGTCCGGGCTGAAGCCGCGGGCCACGAACGGTTCCCAGAACACCGCGCCGGCGGCGGCCACCGTGAAGTCGGCCGCCAGCGCCAGGTTGCAGCCCATGCCTGCGGCCCAGCCGCGGACCGTGCACACGACCGGCAGGTGCAGCGTGTGAATGAGTTCGATGGCGCGGTGCGCGGTGTGCGGGACGCGGCGGACCAGATCGCCGGTGCGGGGGCGCTGCCCCCCACTGTTGGAGCCGACCCAGTCCACACCGGCGCAGAAGTCCGACCCGGCTCCGCTCAGATGCACCGCGCGCAACTCGTCGTCACTGGCCGCGGCGACCAGTGCGTTGTTCAGGGAGTCGATCATGCTGGGGCTCAGGGAATTACGGCGGCCCGGGCGATCGAGCAGGATGTGCAGCACCGAACCATCGCGTGATGTGGTCACTACACCGTCGGCCGATCGGGCCTCGTCACCCACCGAAAACTCCGCCCTTCGCGACTTTACGGATAGCCCAACAGTAGTGCTATCTTGTACAAGATAGCAAGGATGGCGTGGCGAGGGGAGTCGATGGCAGCCGTTCCGCGTATCCGCCAGCCCCGCGTCGCCGACATCGTCGCGTCGCGGCTGCGTGACGACATTCTCTCCGGCCGACTGCGGGAAGGTGATGTCCTGCCGTCCCAGGAAAGCCTGTTCACCGAGTTCGGCGTCAGCCCACCCGCTTTGCGCGAGGCGATTCACATCCTCGAGGTCGACGGTCTGGTGTCGGTGCGGCGCGGCAACATGGGCGGTGCCGTGGTGCATCTGCCGTCGGCTGACCGCACCGCCCACATGATCAGCATGGTGCTGCAGTCACGCTCGTCCACCCCGGCCGATGTCAGCGGGGCGCTGATGCATCTGGAGCCGATCTGTGCGGGGATGTGTGCGGCCCGAGAAGACCGCATGAGCGAAGTCGTGCCGTATCTGCAGGACGAAATCGACCGTCAGGAAGAGCAGTTCGATGACAGCTCGCAGTACGTTCCCAATGCCCGTCGATTTCACGAGGCTCTGGTGTCCCGATGCGGCAACGAGCCGATGATTCTGTTGATCGGCTCGCTCGAGCTGATCTGGTCGGCTCACGAGTCCTCGGTATGGAGCGATGAACCGGACCCGATGCGGCACAAGACCATGCGAGCCGCACTCAGCGACCATCAGAAGATGCTGGCCGCGATCCGTGACGGCAACGCCGAGCGGGCGGTCCGGCTGGCCCAGGATCATCTGGCCGCCGCTCGCCGCAACACCCTGGCCTTCGGTCGGGACAGAACCATTGAGGCCAAGCTCATTTCGAATCCGGACCCCAGGTGAGGAACCGACCATGACCGACGACAACCGTGTGCTGTTCGAGGTGGACCGCGAGAAGCGCATTGCGACCATCACGCTGAACAACCCCGCCCAGCGCAACTCCTACGACGCGGCGATGCGCGAAACCGTCGGCCGCTACCTGGATGTCGTCGCTGAGGACGACGACATCACAGTCGTGCTGTTGCGCGGCGCCGAAGGTGTGTTCTCCACGGGCGCGAACATGAACAATGCCTACGGCTGGTACGGCGATAAGTCGGAGGAGCAGACTTCCTCCTCCGGGCGCCGCCCCAGTCAACGCCGCCGACTCACGGTGGACCGCAAGTCATTCGGCTTCTACCACAACCTGATGGGCTTTCCGAAGGTGACGATTGGTGAGATCAGCGGCTACGCACTCGGCGGTGGTTTCGAGATGGCGTTGATGACCGACATCTCGGTCATCGCCCGTGACACCAAGATCGGGATGCCGGCCACCCGCTTCCTCGGGCCTGCGCTCGGCGGCCTGCACATGTTCTTTCATCGGCTCGGTCCGGTGCTGGCCCGACGGCTGTTGCTGACCGGTGACACGATCACCGCCGGCGACGTCGAGCACCTCGGCGTCTTCACCGAGACGTGCGACGCCGGGTCGGTGACGGCGCGGGCCCGGTACTGGGCCGAGAAGGCGGCCAAGATGCCTGCCGACGGTGTGGTCATCGCCAAGGAAGCCTTCCGGCTGGTCGAGCAGAGCCAGGCCTACCAGGGGGAGGAAGTGGCCAGCTATCTGTTCCACGCATACGGCACCAACCTGCAGTTCGCGCCTGGGGAGTTCAACTTCGTCAAGACCCGGGCGCAGGTCGGCACCAAAGAGGCGTTCCGGCTGCGTGACCAACACTTCCACGTGCCTGAGCCAAAGTGACGTGTACCACTTACCGCTGGCAATACACATTCTGCTACTTTTGTAACGTCTCAACGTCGAAGCGAGGTCGTCATGCCTGAACCAGTCATCGTCGGTGCCGTCCGGACCGCGATCGGTCGTTCCTTCAAGGGGACGCTGGTCAACACCCCGCCCGAAGTGCTTCTGGGCGCCGTGCTGCCCGAGGTGGTTCGCCGCGCAGGCGTCGACCCGAACGCCATCGATGACATCATCATCGCCGAATCGCATTACGGCGGCGGCGATCTCGCCCGTTACTGCGCTCTGGTCGCGGGCTTCGAGAACGTACCGGGCCAGGCCGTCAACCGGCACTGCGCGGGGAGCCTGACCGCCATCGGCAACGCCTCGGCACAGATCGGCTCCGGCATGGAGAAGGTACTCGTCGCCGGTGGTGTGCAGTCGCTGTCGATGACGCCGCTGATGAACCAGCGCATCCCCGGCCCGGAACTGAAGTTCGAGGAGCGCTGGCTGCCCCCGATCCATGTCGAGACCCCGGATGCCCCGGCCCGCGACATGTCGATCACGGTCGGCTGGAACACCGCGCAGTCCTACGGCATCAGCCGCCAGCAGCTCGACGAATGGGCCGCGCGCAGCCACCAGCGTGCTGTCGCCGCCCAGGATGCCGGCAAGTTCGCCGACGAGATCATCCCGCTGAAGGTGGAGCAGTTCGACGGCTCGGTCACCGAGTTCGCCGTCGACGAGCACCCGCGCCGTGACACCACCGTCGAGAAGCTGGCCGGCCTGAAGGTGCTGCACCCGGAGATCGAGGGCTTCTCGATCACCGCAGGCAACAGCAGCGGCACCAACGACGCGGCTGCCGCCGTCACCCTGACCGACCGCGACTACGCGAGCGCCAACGGACTCGACGTCATGGCCACGGTGAAGGCGTGGGGAGCTGCCGGTGTGCCCGCTCGCGACACCGGCCTCGGCGCGGTCGCGGCGATCGGCAAGGTGCTCGACCGGGCCGGCCTCACGCCGTCTGATGTGGCGCTGTGGGAGATCAACGAGGCCTTCGCCTCGGTACCGATCGCGGCCTGCAAGGAGTACGGCATCGACGAGGAACTGGTGAACTTCTCCGGCAGCGGTTGCAGCCTCGGCCACCCGATCGCGGCGTCCGGCGCCCGGATGATCACCACGCTGATCTATGAGCTGCGCCGTCGCGGCGGTGGCATCGGCGTCGCGGCGATGTGCGCGGGCGGCGGCCAGGGCGGCGCGGTCGTCATCGAGGTCTGATACCCCGAGCGTCACACCAGAGTCACGCTCGGCGCCGACGGTGACTCTGGCGTCACGCTCGGCGGACGGCTAGCCCTTTCGCCGAGACTTCGGCGGTGCGGATTTCGCGCCCGCCTCGATGAGCGCGGCCGCGTGGTCGAGGATGCACTCGAGGCCGAACTCGAAGTTTCGCTCGTCGGCGGCGCCGATCCGGTGCCCCTCGGCGCTGACTCGGGCCAGCAGCGGCGTGCTCTCGGCGGTGCCGATGATCGCGTCCTCGAGCTGGTGGGCATCCTCGTTGGCGGCCACGTTCTTTTCGTAAAGCCGGTGCAGCACAACCGAACCGCGAACATGCACCGACACCGCGGAGTAGGTGTCGAACGCGTCTTCCGCGGACAGTCCGGCCTCGACCAGACTCGTGATCGCCTTTTCGACCTCTTGCTCGCCGGCCCGTACCGCGCGGGGACTCAGCGCCGAGCGGATCAGGATCAGATCGCACAGGATCGGGTTGCCCATGAACGTCTTTCGCATCGCCCGCGCATGGTTGGCCAGTGTCTCGCGCCAGTCGGCGGCCTCGACGTACGGCGTGGCGAACACGTACTGGCCCAGTGCGCGGTCGGTCATCGCGTTGAGCAGGTCGTCCTTCTTGCGGAAGTACCAATAGATACTGGTGACTCCAACGCCGAGGTGCTTGCCCAGCAGCGGCATGCTCAGGTTGTCGATCGACACCTGCTCGGCGAGTTCGAAGGCGCCCGCGATGATGTCGTCGGGATTGATCGACCCACGCTCGCGCCGGGGCCGCTTGGCGGCGGTCGCTGGCTTGGCCACTGCAGGTCCACCCTTCCGTTCGAGAATCAGCGGGTGGAAACCTTACCCCGAAAGTGGTGTGTGAAGCCTCGTCCCCGCTCCGGATCCGTCGGTCTCTTCCCGTTACTGTAAAGCCTATAGTAGGTTTTACCGATACCAGCGAACCAATATGGAGGAGCCGCCGGTGTCGGACGCAGTTCTGCGGGAACGCCAAGGTCGGATACTGGTCATCACGATCAACCGCCCCGAGGCCCGCAATGCGGTGAATCTCGCTGTGAGCCAAGGACTTGCCGACGCGGTCGACGAGCTCGACAGCGACCCCGACCTGACCGTCGGGGTGGTCACCGGCGCGGGCGGCAACTTCTGCTCCGGGATGGACCTCAAGGCATTCGCGGCCGGCGAGGCCGTGGCCATCCCCGGCCGGGGGATCGGCTTCACCGAGCGTCCGCCGCGCAAGCCGTTGATCGCCGCGGTCGAGGGCTACGCGGTGGCCGGCGGGACCGAGGTGGTCCTGGGCACCGACCTGGTGGTCGCGTCCACGACGGCCAGGTTCGGTATCCCCGAGGTGAAACGTGGTCTGGTGGCGGCCGGCGGCGGACTGCTGCGGCTGCCGCACCGCATCCCGTATCAGAAGGCGTTCGAGCTGGCGCTGACCGGCGAGACGTTCACCGCCGAGCAGGGCGAGGCATGGGGTTTCGTCAACGTCCTCACCGAACCGGGCGAGGCGCTGGCCGGGGCTCTCGAGCTGGCTGGGAGGATCAGCGCCAACGGGCCGCTGGCCGTCGCCGCGACCAAGGATGTGCTGCTGCAATCCGCCGACTGGAGCCAGGCGGAGATGTGGAAGAAGCAGATGGAACTGATCATTCCGGTGTTCTCCTCCAACGACGCCCGCGAAGGTGCGGTCGCGTTCGCCGAGAAGCGGGCGCCGAATTGGACCGGGACGTAAAGCCGGCGGGCCGTGGATCTCGGGCTCGCTGACGCCGCCGCCGTCGTGGTCGGTGGCGGCCGCGGAATGGGTTTGGCTGCCGCACGGTGTCTGGCCGACGACGGTGCGCGGATCGCGCTGATCGGCCGCACCGCGGCGGTCCTCGACACCGCAGCCCACGAGCTGAGCGCGCGGGGCAGCCCGGATGCGCTGGCAGTGGTGGCCGACACCGGCGACGATGCACAGGTTCAGCGCGCGTTCGATCACATCGGTGAGCGCTGGGGCGGACAGCTCAACATTCTGATCAACGCGGTAGGGCCAAGTGTGCAAGGCACTTTCGACGATCTGACCGACGCGCAGTGGCGCACTGCGATCGACGAGGGCGCGATGGGCATGGTGCGCTGCGTGCGTGCCGCGTTGCCGCTGCTGCGGGCCGCGGACTGGGCGCGCATCGTCAACTTCGCCGCCCAGTCGACGCAGCGGCAAAGCGCGCGACTGGCGGCCTACACCGCGGCCAAGGCAATGGTCACCAGCGTCTCCAAGAATTTGTCGCTGCATCTTGCCCGCGACGAGATCCTGGTGAACGTCGTCTCGCCGGGAAGTATCGCGTCCGAGGCGCTCACCGGCTGGGCCGAATCCGTCGGCGTCGACGGCTCCGACCCCTATGCGCTGATGGCCGCCATCGACGAGCATTTCGGGCATCCGGCCCACCTTCCACGCGCGGGGCTGCCCGACGAAATCGGGCCCGTCGTCGCCTTTCTGGCGTCGAGACGCAATTCGTACATGACCGGGGCCAACGTCAACGTCGATGGCGGAAGCGATTTCACCTGAGGAGCAGTGATGGCCAGAGCGCGGGAAGCCCGGGACTGGGCGCGTACCGGACTGCACGGAATCGGCAACAGTCTCTACACCCCGTTCTCCGGAACCGACGGTGACGACATCGACTGGGACGCCTATCGCACACTGGTGCGCTACTGCGTCGGTGAGCTGCGGCACCCGATGCTGTGGTGCACCAGCGGTATCGCCGAATTCTGGTCGCTGACCCTTGACGAGCGAAAGCGGTTGCTGGAGACCGCCATCGAGGAGGGACGCCGGGTCAACCCCGACGTCGTCATCCAAGCCTGCACCGCGGCGACGGCTGCCAAGGACTGTCTGGAGCTCACTCGGCATGCCCAGGAAGCCGGTGCCGACATCGTCTACATCCAGACGCCGATGATGGAGACCCACGGGGGAGCGGGCGTTCTACGGTTCTTCAGATACATCGCCGATCGCACCGATATCGCACTGGGAATGTTCAACTCGCCGTCGTCGGGCTATGTGCTGACGCCGGCGGAGGGGGCGCGCATCTACGCCGAGATTCCCGCGGTGTGCGCGACGAAGGAAGGCGCGTTCCGCCCGGGCAGCAGCCGGCTGTTGCACGAGCTGGCACCGGGTCTGGTCATCTGGGAATGCGATCTGACCGTCTACCGCGCGGGCTGGTTGCGGGCAGGCATCGTCGGTCCTGCGCAGCTGGGCACCGCGGGCTATCTGCACGAGACCCCGCAGCGGCCGATCATCTCCGAATTCTGGGAGCTGGTGTGGGCCGACAAACTCGTCGAGGCGATGGACTACGCCGAGAAGTCCGGGCTCGACCAGTTCGGCATCGACATGGGCAACTGGTTCACCTGTTACCCGGGCCGTCCCGACTACTTCACCCACTGGGGAAGTGCCTTCAAGTACGCCGCCTCGCTGCTCGGATTGCCGATCGGCGACTATCCCCATTCGCGCCCGCCGCAGACCGAATTGCCCGAGGCTGGAAAGGCTCAGATCGAGCAGGCCTACCAGCGACTCGGTCTGCTTGAACACTGATTGCGGAAGGTGATACCGATAGGTGTACAGTATGGACGTATTCGCATGTTGTCGCGCCGTTCTTGGAGGTACCGGTAGGTGACCGACACCCACGCTCATCTCACCGCGAATCCCGCTGCGGCCGAGCCGGTTCTGTACGAGGTTCTCGACAGCGGGGTCGCGGTCCTGACGTTCAACCGTCCGGAGCGGATGAACGGCTGGGGCGGTGGGCTGGCCGCCGGGTTCTACGCGGGCATGGACGCCGCCGACGCCGACCCCGATGTCCGTGCGATCGTCGTCACGGGCAGCGGGCGGGCGTTCTGCGCCGGGGCCGACATGGGCGACCTGTCGTCGATCAGTTCGGCCAGCGTCGACACCGCCGGCGAAGCCGACCTGACCAAGATGGTGGGGGAGCGGCACCCGCTGTTCGTCACGACCGTGCGCAAGCCGGTCATCGCCGCGATCAACGGTGCCTGCGCCGGCATCGGGCTGACCCAGGCGCTGATGTGCGATATCCGACTCGCCGCTGCCGGGGCGAAATTCACCACCTCGTTCGTCCGCCGCGGGCTGATCGCCGAGTACGGAATCTCGTGGATCCTGCCCAAAGTGGTCGGCTGGGGTGCGGCGCTCGATCTGCTGATGAGCGGCCGGGTGTTCTACGCCGAGGAGGCGTTCGAACTCGGCATGGTCAAAGAAGTCGTCGCACCCGATGAGTTGCTCGGCCGCGCAATCGAATACGCGGAAGACATCGCGGCCAACTGCGCGCCGAGTTCACTGGCCGTCATCAAGCGTCAGGTTTACGGCGACGCGCTGCGCGAGGCCGCCGACGCCAGCGGTCGGGCCGAGGCGCTGATGCACGAATCCATGCAACGCCCCGATTTCATCGAGGGCATCACCGCGTTCTTCGAGAAGCGGCCGCCGAACTTCCCGCCCCTGACGTGAGAGGACGACACCGATGACTCTGGACTACCAGGCGATTGACGTCGACAACCACTATTACGAGCCGACGGATTCGTTCACCCGGCATCTGCCCAAGGAGTTCAAGCGCCGTGGCGTGCAGATGCTCACCGAGGGCAAGCGCACCTTCGCCGTCATGGGTGGCGTCGTCAACCAGTTCATCCCGAACCCGACATTCGACCCGATCATCGAGCCGGGCTGCCTGGACTTGCTGTTCCGTGGTGAGATCCCCGACGGCGTCGATCCGGGGTCGCTGATGAAGGTGGACCGGTTGGCCGATCACCCCGAGTACCAGAACCGGGACGCGCGGGTGAAGATCCTGGACAAGCAAAACCTCGAAACCGTATTCATGCTGCCGACGTTCGCGTGCGGGGTCGAAGAAGCGCTCAAGCGCGACATCGAGGCGACGATGGCCTCGGTGCATGCCTTCAACCTGTGGCTCGACGAGGACTGGGGCTTCGACCGGCCCGACCATCGGTTCCTCTCGGCGCCGATCATCTCGCTGGCCGACCCGGACGCGGCGGTGGCCGAGGTCGAGTTCGTGCTCGGCCGAGGCGCCAAGATCGTCTGCGTGCGGCCGGCGCCGGTGCCGGGCCGGGTCAAGCCGCGCTCGCTCGGCGATCCGCTGCACGACCCGGTGTGGGCCCGGCTCGCCGAAGCCGGCGTGCCGGTGGTGTTCCACCTGTCCGACAGTGGCTACCTGGCGATTTCGGCGCTGTGGGGTGGCACCGGGACCTTCGAAGGGTTCGGTAAGCGGGATCCGCTCGACAACGTGCTGCTCGACGACCGCGCCATCCACGACTCGATGGCGTCGATGATCGTGCACCAGGTCTTCACCCGGCACCCCAAGCTCAAGGTGGCGAGCATCGAGAACGGCTCCTACTTCGTCTACCGCTTGATCAAGCGGCTGAAGAAAGCCGCCAACACCGCGCCCTACCACTTCAAGGAAGACCCCGTCGCGCAGTTGACGAACAACGTCTGGATCGCCCCGTACTACGAGGACGATGTGAAACTGTTGGCTGACACGATCGGTGTCGAGAAGATCCTCTTCGGCTCGGACTGGCCGCACGGCGAAGGGCTGGCCGATCCGATGAGCTTCACCGCCGACATCCCGCAGTTCCCGGAGTTCAGTGCCGAAGACACCCGGAAGGTGATGCGGGACAACGCACTCGACCTGCTCGGTATCTCCGTGTCGTCGGCGGTCTGAGTCGTGCCCGAATGGACGATCGGTGCGGTGCTCGATGCCATTGCCGCGGTCATTCCAGACCGGCCGATGACGATCTGCGGTGATCGCATAAGCACCTTCGCCGACACGGCCGACCGCACGCGCCGCCTGGCGAACTTTTTAGCAGGCAGGGGATTCGGCGCGCACCGCGAACGGTCCGCCCTGCAGAACTGGGAGTGCGGCCAGGACCGGGTCGCGCTGATCATGCACAACGACCTCTACCCGGACATGGTCATCGGCTGTCTCAAAGGCCGGGTCGTACCCGTCAACGTCAACCACCACTACACCCGACGCGAAGTCGCCGAGCTACTGGACTACGTCAAGCCCCGCGGCGTGATCTACCACCGCTCGCTGGGCGCCAAGTTCGCCGACGTGCTGCCTCCGGAGAGCGCCGAGCTGCTGATCTCGATCGACGACGGCAGTGAAGGGCCCAACCTGCCCGGCGCGATCGACTTGAATGATGCTCTGGCGCAGGGGGATCAGGACGCCGACATCACCCCGTCCCCAGACGATGTGCTGATGATCTGCACGGGCGGCACCACGGGCCGGCCGAAAGGGGTGATGTGGCGGCAAGCCGACACCTATGCCATCTCGATGAACGGTGCCGATCACGAGTCGGTCGGCGAAATCCACGACAAGCTCGGCACGCCCGGTGCGCCGTGGTTCGCGGTGTCACCGCTGATGCACGCGGCCGGGATGTGGACGGCGTTCGCCGGCGTGCTGAACGGTCAGACCGTGGTGCTCTACGACTCCCCGAAGTTCGATCCGCAACGGGTGCTGTCGACCGCTCAGCGGCACAAGGTCGGCATGATGACGATGGTCGGCGACGCATACGCCGCCCCCCTGGTCGAGGAACTGCGCAGCGGCGACTACGACCTGTCGTCGTTGTTCGCGTTGGCGACGGGGGGAGCGGCGACCAACCTCAAGCACCAGCGTGCCCTGCTGGAGCTGTTGCCCGACATCATCCTGATCAACGGCTACGGATCGTCGGAGACCGGCAACGTCGGATTCGGGCGCAGCATGCGAGGCGACCACAAGGACACCTTCGAATTGCGCGACGGCGCATTGGTTCTCGCTGAGGACTACAGCCGTTTCCTCGACGCCGGCGAAGACGAGGTCGGCTGGGTGGCCCGCGCGGGCCGGATCCCACTGGGTTACTTCGACGACGCCGAGGCCACCCGCAAGACCTTCCCCGAGGTCGACGGAGCTCGGGTGGTGATCTCCGGTGACCGCGGCTCGCTGGCGCCGGACGGAACGCTGCGGCTGTTCGGCCGGGACTCACTGGTGGTCAACACCGGCGGGGAGAAGGTATTCGTCGAGGAAGTCGAAGAGGTGCTGCGCGCGCACCCCGAGGTCGCCGACGCCCTGGTGGTGGGACGGCCCAGCGAGCGGTGGGGCCAGGAGCTCGTCGCACTGATCGCGCTGCGTGCCGAGGTGGCACACGACGCACTGCACGAGCACTGCACATCGCAGCTCGCGCGCTACAAGGCGCCGAAGGAGTTCATCGTCGTCGACCAGGTCAGGCGCCTGGGCAACGGCAAGGCCGATTATCGATGGGCCAAAGAGACTGCCAACAGCAAGGTTTCGCTGTCATGACACGCAAGGTGATAGACGGTCTGGTCAATGTCCACTTCGGTGAGGCCGAGCAGCAGCCGGGTTGGATGCTCAAGGTCCGTGACGACTATTTCAAGGGTCCGCAGTCGATGTTCGCCCCGGTGGACATGGCCGAGTTGCTCGACGAGATGGACACCCAGGGTGTGCAAAAGGCCGTCCTGATGGACAACATCGTCAAGCCGTCCGTCACCGCGCGCAAGTTCGCCGAAACGCGCCCGGACCGGTTCGCACTGGCGATGGGGGGCTTCAACCTGCTCAGGCCGATGCCCACCTTGCGGGAGCTGACCGCGGTCGTCGCCGACCTGCCTGTTGTGTATGCCGCTGTGGGGCCGAGCTTCTGGGGTGACGCGCAGTATCCGCCCAGCGATGCCGTCTACTACCCGCTGTACACCAAGTGCGCGGAGTTGGAGCTGCCGCTGTGTCTGAATACCGGACTGCCCGGCCCGCCGATTCCCGGTGAGGTGCAGAATCCGATCCATCTGGACCGGGTGTGTGTGCGGTTCCCGGAACTGCGGCTGTGCATGATCCACGGCGCCGACCCCTGGTGGGACGTCGCAATCCGGTTGATGATCAAGTACGAGAATCTGCGGCTGATGACCTCGGCGTGGTCACCGAAACGATTGCCGGACAGCTTACTTCACTACATGCGCACCCGCGGACCGAACAAGGTGATGTTCGGCTCCGACTGGCCGGTGCTCAGAATGCACCGCGTGGTACCGGAAGCCGAGGCGCTGGAGTTACCGCCGGAAGTCCTCGACAACTATCTGTACAACAATGCCAACGATTTCTTCTTCAGGGAGCGCTGAATGGACCGCTACGAACTGCGCAGGCTCGACTACAGCCTCTCCGAGGACCACACCGATCTGCAGACCGCCTATCGGCAGTTCTTCAAAACCCACAGCACGATCGAGACGGTGCGGGCCGCCGAGGCCACCGGCTTCGACAAGAGTCTGTGGGAACGGTTGTGCGCCATGGGCGCAACGACCATGGCCGTCCCGGAATCGGCCGGTGGCGACGGTGCCACGCTGGTGGACCTGACGTTGGTGGCCGAGGAGCTCGGGCGATACATCGCGCCGGTGCCGTGGATCGACCACGTTTGCGCTGCCCGTCTGCTGGCCGGCTTGGGCGCGCTCACCGATGAGGTGATGAGCGGCACCCAGATCGTCGGCCTGGACGCCTCGCTGGACAGTGCCTCGGGGGTGCGGCTCATCCCGACCGGGTCGATCGCCGACCACATCATCATCCGCGACGGCGCACAAGGTGAAGACGTCGTGCTCCTCTCTTTCGGTACGCGTCCGGCCAAGGTCGACAACATCGGCCGGCTCCCGATGGCCTGGGTCGATCCGGCGGCCGCGGACAGCCGCACGGTGCTGGGCAGTGGGCCGGCCGCGCTCGCCGAATATGCTCGGGCGCTGGATGAATGGCGGCTGTTGACGGCATCCGCGCTTGTCGGCTTGGTCGAGGAGACCATGACCATCGCCGCCGAGTTCGCGAAGTCTCGCTACACCCTGGGCGTCCCGATCGCCACGCTGCAGGCCATCTCGCACCCGTTGGCCAACATGGTGATCACCGTCGAAGGCGGCCGCAACCTGGCGCGCCGCGCCGCATGGTTCCTCGACAACGAGCCGCACGCGCGTCCCGAGTTGGCGCCGTCGGCGTTCGTGTTCATGGCCGAAGAGGCGGCCAAGGCGGCGACGATGGCCGTGCACATCCAGGGTGGCCTCGGGGTGTCCTCGGAGGCGGCCGCGACCGCGTACCTGGTGCGGGCCAGGGGCTGGCCGCTGGCCGGTGGTGATCCCGGCGCAAGCGCCAAGCAGATCGGGCGCCTGCTGGCAGACCGCGAAACCGCATAGGGCAGTCATGGATTTCTCACGCGTAGAGCTGACCCGCGAGGACCAACGGTTCCTCGACGAGGTCCGGGACTTCCTGACAACCCACATCACCGACGAGGTGATCCGGCACGACCGGGAGACCGGCGACAACTTCCACGAGGGTGTGCACCTGGCACTGGGCGCGGCCGGATACCTCGAGGCCGAGTGGAAACCAGAATCCGAGGGCGGCTTCACTCGGGTCCGCCGCCGGATCTGGGAACTGGAGAAGCGCCGGTTCGCGGTCCCGTGGGTGACCTGGGGGACCACGTCGATGGTGGCACGGTCGGTCGACACGTTCGGCTCCGAGGAAGTCAAAGCCGAGGTCTTGCCAGGGGTTTTCAGCGGGCACGTCCGGCTGTGTCTGGGCTATACCGAGCCCGAGGGCGGTTCGGATGTCGCCACCTGCAAAACCCGCGCGGTTCGGGAAGCGGATGGGTCGAGCTGGATCATAACTGGCTCCAAGATGTTCACCACCGGTGCGCACAACTGCCAGTACGTCTTCCTGATCACCAACACCGATCCCGATGCGCCGAAGCACAAGAGCCTCACCATGTTTCTCGTTCCGCTGGACCTGCCCGGCATCGAGATCCAGGGTCTGCGCACCGTCGACGGTGACCGGACCAACATCGTCTATTACAGCGACGTCCGGGTCGACGACAAGTACCGCCTCGGCGAGGTCAACGGCGGCTGGACGGTCCTGCGCGAACCGCTCAACGTCGAGCACGGGGCGGTGGCCGCCGCCGCCGACGGCCTGGCGGATGTGTCGATCATGATGCACCAGGCGAACTTCATGGCCACCGCGGTCGACAAGGCGGCCGCCGCCGTCGGCCGGTCCGACCCCAACGGGCGGCGTGCGGTCGACGACGGTGCGGTGTCGTACCGACTGGGGCGTAGCGCGGCCCGGATGGAGGCCGCCCTGAGTTCGCCGAGTCTCTACGGCCGGGTTGCGATCGCACAGACCATGCGCGATATCTCACCTGACCTGATGGACATTCTCGGTGCCGCGGCGGCACTTCCGGTGGAGACCGACGGCGCTGCCGACGACGGGGCGTCGGAGTACGTGTACCGCTTCGCGCCGCTGTCCGGAATCTACGGCGGCACGCTGGAGGTCTTCCGCAACATGATCGGCCAATACGTGCTGGGGCTGGGCAAGCCCGCGTACGCACCTGCACCGAAGAAGGTGTCATGACCGGAGCGCAGCGGCGCGACGTACCGATCTTCGACGCCGATCAGCACATGTACGAGACACCCGAGGCGCTCACCCGGTACCTCCCTGAGCGCTATCGCTATGCGGTGCAGTACGCGCAAATAGGCAAGCAGACCAGGCTGGTGATCAACTCCCGCGTCAGCGACTTCATCCCGAACCCGACGTTCGAACGGGTCGCCGCCCCCGGCGCGCACGAGAAGTTCTTCGCAGGCGAGAACGCCGAAGGCCTGACGCTGCGCGAAATGCAAGGCCCCGCAATCGAAGCGCCGGCCGCCACCAGAAATCCGGCGGACCGGATCGCCGAACTCGACCGTCAGGGTGTCGTCGAGGCGCTGAACTATCCGACGCTGGCCAGCCTCGTCGAGCACTCGTCGGCCGACGACCCCGAGCTGACGCTGGCGATCATCCATGCGCTCAATCAGTGGATGGCCGAGCACTGGGGCTTTGCGTACGAGAACCGGGTGTTCTCCACGCCGATCATCAACCTCTCCGAAGTCGACGGTGCGCAACGCGAACTCGAGTACCTGCTGTCCGCCGGGGCCAAGGTTGCGTTGATCAAGCCGGGTCCGGTTCGCGGTGTGCACGGGTGGCGCTCACCGGCCCTGCCGGAGTTCGATCCGTTCTGGCGAGACGTCGAGGCGGCCGGCCTGCCGATCGTGCTGCACGCGAGTTACCCGCCGCTCGACGAGTACGTCGGCAAGTGGGAGCCGCCGCACACCCAGAACTTCATGGCGATCAGTGCGTTCCGGTGGATGGTGCTGGGCCACCGCGAGATCGCCGACATGATCACCAGCCTGATCTGTCACGGCACGCTGACCCGGTTCCCGAACCTGCGGATCGCCAGCGTCGAGAACGGCAGCTCATGGATCGTCCCGCTGTTCAACGACTTCGACGACCTGTACAAGAAGATGCCGCAGAACTTCCCCGAGCACCCGCACGACGTGTTCCGGCGCAACATCTGGGTCAGCCCGTTCTGGGAGGGCAGCGTCTCGGATGTGGTGAACACCGTCGGCTGGGACAAGGTGCTGTTCGGGTCGGACTACCCGCACCCGGAGGGACTGGCCGAGCCGCGCGGGTTCTGGAAGTACGCCGAAGGCATGGACGAACGCCGAACCTACGACTTCATGGGTGACAACGCCCGCCGGTTCATGGGTCTGCCGCTGGCCAACCCGGACCCCGCTGCCGTCAACCCGCCGGAGCTGGCCGTGCCGTCCTAGCGCCCCCACTGCCGTGAGCCTGTAGTTATCGCGACCGCCACTCGAACTTCCGTCCGGTAACTACAGCCTCGGTGACGACGACCGCCGATAGCGATACAGGAGTTGCCATGGATTTCACCGAAGTCGAGCTGACCGCCGACGATGTGGCCTTCCAGCGCGAGCTGCGGGCGTTCCTGGCCGATTTGGTGACCGACGAGGTGCGTCTGCGGGACCGCCAGACGGGGGACAATTTCGACGAGGGGGTGCACCTGGCCCTCGGTGCCAGAGGTTTCCTGGAAAAGGAATACCGGACGGGATACGATGGCGGCTTCACCCGCATTCAGCGCCGTATCTGGGATCTCGAGCGTCGCCGGGCGCACGTGCCGTGGGTGACATGGGGGACCACCGTGATGGTGGCCAAGGCGGTCGCCGCGTTCGGCAAGCCGGAGCTGGTTGACGACGTGCTGCCGCGAGTCTTCGACGGCACGGCACGAATGTGTCTGGGTTACACCGAACCTGAGGGTGGTTCGGACGTGGCCACCTGCAGGACCCGCGCCGTCCGGGACGGCGACCAGTGGGTGATCAACGGTTCGAAGATGTTCACCACCGGCGCACACAACTGCCAATACGTGTTCCTGCTGACCAACAGCGACCCGACAGCGCCGAAACACAAGAGCCTGAGCATGTTTCTGGTGCCGCTGGACACCCCGGGCATCGAGATCCAGGGCATCCGAACCGTCGACGGCGACCGCACGAACATCGTGTACTACACCGACGTCCGTGTCGACGAGAAGTATCTGCTCGGCGAAGCCAACGGGGGCTGGACGGTACTGCGCGGACCGCTCGACGCCGAACACGGGGCCGCGCCGACGGAAGCAGACGGACTCTCCGACGTGTCGATCATGGCTCATCAAGCCGGGGTGATGGCCGCCGCCGTCGATGCCGTTGCCGCCCGGGCCGGGCAGGTCGACGCCGCCGGGCGACGGATGGTGGACGACGGCGCGGTCGCCCACCGGCTCGGCCGCAGCGCCGCGCGGCTGGAGGCATCCCTGTCCACGCCAAGCATTTTCGGGCGGGTGGCGCAAGCCCAGACGATGCGCGACATCGCACCGGACCTGATGGATCTGGCCGGTGCCGCCTCGGTGTTGCCGGTGGACACCGATGGGGCGGCCGACAACGGTGCTTCTGAATATGCCTTCCGGTTCGCGCCGTTGTTCGGGATCTACGGCGGCACGCTCGAGGTGTTCCGCAACATGATCGCGCAGCACGTGCTCGGGCTCGGCAAGCCCAACTATTCGCCGCCACGATGACGACGACATCGGTCGTCTTCGACCCGTTCTCGGAAGACTTCTTCGTCAGCCCGTACGAGACGTATCGCCGGATGCGCGACGATGCCCCGGTCTACTACAGCCAGGAATACGACTTCTACGCGCTGACCCGCCACGACGACGTCGCCGCGGCATTCAAGGACTACGAAACCTATTCGTCGGCATACGGTGTCGATCTCGGCCAGGTCCGCAAGGGCGAGGTGACCAAGCACGGGTCGATCATCGCGATGGATCCGCCCGCCCACCGGCGGATGCGCAGCCTGCTCAACAAGGTGTTCACCCCCCGGGCGATCGAAGCGCAGCGCGCCCTGATCACCGATTTGGTCGACAAGCATCTGTCGGCTGTCGATCCTTCGGGATTCGACTTCGTCCAGGGCTTCTCGGCGTTGTTCCCGGTCGAGGTCATGACCACCATGCAGGGTGTGCCCGCTGAGGACCGCCAGCAGATCCGGCTCTGGATCGACGAACTGCTGCACCGCGAGAGCGGCGATGTCGAAATGACCGAGGCCGGCCAGAAGGCTGCCGTGGACATGGCGATCTACTACTTCCGGCTGATCAAGAAGCGGCGCGAGGAGCTCGGCGACGACCTACTGAGCAAGCTGATCTGTGCCGAGATCGAGCGAGAAGACGGCCGGATGGAGCCGCTGGACAATATCGAGATCACCGAATTCGCAACGCTGTTGGGTGGTGCGGGCGCAGAGACCGTGACCAAGCTCATCGGCAACGCGGCAGTGGTCTTTGCGCAGAACCCCGACCAGTGGGAGCTGTTGCAGAGTGACCGGAGCAAGATCCCGCTGGCCGTCGAAGAACTGCTGCGCTTCGAAGCACCGGCCCAGTACAACGTGCGCTGCTCGCTGCGTGAGGTCACGGTGCATGGCGTGACGATCCCGGCCGGCAAGCCGGTCTTCCTGGTCGGCGGATCAGCCAACCGCGACCCGCGGGCGTGGACCGAGCCGGACCGATTCCATATCGACCGGGACCGGACGCAAGCGCAGAATCTCGGGCTGGGCTACGGAATTCACAGCTGCCTCGGTGCGGCCCTGGCCCGGCTGGAAAGCGCCATCGCGCTGGACAAGATGCTCGACTTCATGCCCCGCTTCGAGGTGGACTTCGACGGCTGCAAGCGGGTCAACATGCAGAACGTGGCGGGCTGGAGCAACGTGCCGGTGCGGGTGCTCACCTGATCAGATGATGCCGTCCTGGCGCAGCCTTGCGATCGTGGATGTGTCGTAACCGATTTCGGCCAACACCTCATCGGTGTGTTCACCGAGCAACGGTGCGCGCCGGCGGATGGAGCCGGGCGTGGCCGACAGTCGGAACGGTGTTTCGATAAGCGGCACGGGTCGCGATGCGCCGGGAAACGGCACCCGCTTGAGATATCCCATCGCCTCCACGTGGGGGTCGTCGAGAACTTCCTGCGGCGAATTCAACGGTGCAGCGGGTAGTTTCGCCGCTTCCAGGGCGGTGAGCACCTCAGCCCTGGTCTTGCCTGCACACCACTGCTGCATCAGATCATTGAGGACATCGCCGTTCTGCCAGCGTGCGTCGTCGTCGGCGAATCGCGGATCGTCGAACAGCTCCTCTCGGCCGATCAGCCGGCACCACCGCTTGAACATCGGCTGGCCGGCGATCTGCAGCAGGACCCAACCGTCGGAGACTTCGTACAGGTCGCACGGCGCGACCGAGGTGCCGCGGTTGGCGGCGCGGGGCTTGTCCACGCCCAGCAGCTCGCGCTCGATGAGGAAGGCGTTGGACAGCATCAACGCCGTGGGCAGCAGAGCTCCCTCCACATGCTGGCCCTCGCCGGTCTGGCTGCGGTGGTAGAGGGCCATCATCACACCGATGGTCAAGGTGAGTGCCGTGCCGAAGTCGGCCTGGGGGACGACCGTGCGGATCGGCAGCTCCGGCAGGCCCTGGCGGTAGACGGCGCCGGACATCACCTGGCCGGCCCCGTCGAATCCGATCCGGTCGCTGTAGGGGCCACCTTCGCCGTAGGCCGTTGCGCTGGCCAGGATGATGTCGGGTTTGACCGCGCGCAGCGACTCGTAGTCCAGCCCGCTGGCCCGCATCCCGGCGGCCGGCATGTTGGCGATCACGATGTCGGAGCGGGCCACCAACCGCCGGGTGATGTCGGCGCCCTCCGGGGTCGTCGAATCGAGGGTCAGTGAGCGCTTGTTCCGGTTGCACTGCAGGAAGGTCGCGCCTTCACCGCCGCTGGTGACCGACTGCACCCAGCGGTCCTCGCCGCCTTCCCGCTTCTCGACGCGCAGGACGTCGGCGCCCATGTCGGCGAGAAGTGCACTGCACCAAGGCGCGGCAATGAACCTGCCGTAGTCCAACACCCGCACCCCGTCGAGAACGCCCATGGGTCTACCGCGTCAGGATCGTCGCTGCTGCGGTACCCGGTGCGCCGTAGAGCTGAGTGAAACCGACCTTGGGCTGACCGGGAACCTGCCGGTCGCCTGCCTCGCCGCGCAACTGCCGCACGATCTCGTGAATCTGTCGCAGTCCGGACGCGCCGATCGGCTCGCCGTTGGCGATCAGCCCGCCGTCGGTGTTGATCGGCATGGAGCCGCCGATCTCGGTCTCGCCGTCGGCCAGCAGCCGCTCCTGGTCGCCGTCCGGGCAGAACCCGCACTCCGCCATGTGGATGATCTCCGCGCCGGCGTCGGTGTCCTGCAGTTGGATCACGTCGACGTCTTGCGGTGATACACCAGCTTTTTCGAACGCGGCGCGGGCCGCGTGCACAGTCGGTGCCACGTCCTCGTCGACGGGGCCGAACGTGGTGTTGACCTCGTAGGCGCCGTAGCGGCGGGTGCGGACTTCGACAGCTTTGAGGTACACCGGTGTGGACGTGTAGCGGTGCGCGATGTCGGCGCGGCACATGACGACCGCGGCGGCGCCTTCGTCGGGTGCGCAGAACATGTACTGCCGCAGCGGGTAGTTCAACACCGGCGAGGCCATGATCTCCTCGATCGAGATCTCCTTGCGGCGGAATGCATTCGGGTTCAGCACACCATTGCGGAAGTTCTTGTTGGCCACCCGCGCCAGCGTCTCCTCCGAGATGCCGTGGTCGTGCAGGTAGCGGTTGGCTTTCATGCCGAAGAACTGCGTGGTGAGGTACTGGCCGTTCTCGGCGTACCAGCGCGGCATCCCGACCAGGGCCGGGTCCTCGGTGAAGGCGCCGCGCGGGTGCTTGTCCAGTCCGATCGCGATGCCGATGTCGTAGTCGCCCAGCCGGATCCCGTCGGCGCACGCCTTGGCGGCGCTGGCCGCCGTCGCGCAGGCGTTGAAGACGTTGGTGAACGGGATCCCGGTCAGCCCGACCATACCGACGATCGCATCGGGGTTGGCCACCGTCCAGCTGCCGCCGGTGGCGAACTGGACGTCCTTCCATTCGATGCCGGCGTCGGCGACGGCGGCGAAGATCGCGTCGACGCCCATCGCCATCGCGGATTTTCCCTCGAACCGGCCGAAGGGGTGCAGGCCGACGCCGATGATGGCGACATCGTTCATCGATGGTCTTCCTCTCGGGATCCGCGGAGACGCGCAGGAACTGTAACACTTACAGTATCGTGTCCTACGTGGCTTCCACGATCGAGCACAAGACCACGTTCTGCCGGATCTGCGAGCCGCTGTGCGGCATGGTGGCCACCGTCGAGGACGGCAGGCTGACGGCGCTGCGCCCGGACAAGGACCACCCGCTCTCGGCCGGTTTCGCTTGCCAGAAGGGCATCGCTTTCACCGAGGTGCAGAACGATCCGGACCGGGTCACCACGCCGCTTCGCAAAGGCCCGGACGGCTACGAGTCGGTGAGCTGGGACGAGGCGCTCTCCGATATCGCGGCCCGGTTGACTCAGATCCTGAACGCCCGCGGCGCGGGGGCGGTCGGTTGGTACATGGGCAACCCCGGTGCGTTCAGCTATGCGCACACCTTCGCGGCCCTGGGATTCATCAAAGGCCTCGGCCGCGGCGGGCACTACTTCACGGCGTCATCGCAGGACACCAACAGCAGGCTGATCGCCAGCCAGATGCTCTACGGGGCCCCGACGTCGGTGCCGATCCCCGATCTGACCCGAACCGATCTGCTGGTCATGATGGGCGCCAATCCCGTTGTGTCCCACGGCAGCTTCCTGACCGCGCCGCGGATCAAGGACCGCATGCACGACATCGTCAAGCGGGGCGGGCGTGTCGTCGTCGTCGACCCGCGCCGCACCGAGACGGCGGCGGCGTTCGAATGGCTTCCCATCGCGCCCGACACCGATTCCCTCCTGCTGATGTCGCTGCTGCAGGTGATGTTCGTCGAGCGTCTCGTCGACACCGCACGGGTGAACGCACAGGCCGACGGCCTCGACTGGCTGCAATCGCTGTGCGCGCCCTTCACTCCGGAGTTCACCGCGGCGAGCACCGGCATCGATGCCGACAGTGTCCGGTCGCTCGCCCGGGATCTCGTGCGCGAGCCGCGAGCGGCCGTCTACGGCAGGCTCGGTACGTGCGTCGGCCGGTACGGCACACTCACCACCTACCTGATCGATGCGGTGAATCTCGTTGCGGGAAACCTCGATGCGCCCGGCGGATCGGTGTTCAGCTCGATGGAGACCGTCGGCGGCCGCTGGCAGGCCACGATGATGGGTCTTGCGATGCGCCGCTCGTATCGCAACCGGTCGCGGATCGGCGGGATCCCCATCGCCGTCGCGATGGAACCGGCGGCGCTGATGGCCAAGGAGATCATGACGCCGGGCGACCGGCAGATCAGGGCGATGTTCGTCTCGGCGGGTAACCCGGTGCTGTCGGTGCCCAACGGCGACGAACTCGAGTCGGCCTTCGACTCCCTGGAATTGTCGGTAGCCCTTGACTTCTACGTCACCGAGACGACCGGCAGGTGTGACTACATCCTGCCGGTGACCACGATGTACGAACGCGACGATTTCCCATACACGTTCCAGGCCTTCCAGGCCACCCCGTTCCGCCAGGCCACCGAGGCCGTCGTCGCGCCGGCGGGTGAGGCTCGATCGGAGTGGGACATCGTCGAAGACCTCACGATCCGGATGGCGGGCGACGTGCGTGCGTTCGCCGCTTTGGGTGCGGTGCGAAAACTGTTGGGCCGCTTCGGGGTCGCGCTGAAGCCGAGGATGATGATCGACGCGCTGATCCGGATGTCGCAGGGCGGTGACCGGTTCGGACTGCGCCGCGGCGGCCTGACGCATCGCCGCTTGACCGAGGAGCATCCGCACGGCGTGGTGGTGGCACCGCATATCCGCACCGGTGCGCTGCGCAATTCGGTGGCCTATTTGTCCCGCCGGGTCCGGCTGAAGCACGCCGGTATCGCCGCCGAAGTCGAGAAGCTCTCGCGGAGCGCTCATCCCGAGGGCTATCCGCTGCGGATGATCGGTATGCGCGAGCCGCGTTCGGAGAACTCGTGGATGCACAATTCGCCGCTGCTGATGCGGGGCGAGCGAGGGCAGCGGGCGCTCATCGGGGTCGACGACGCAGCCGAATCGGGCATCGCCGACGGGGATGTGGTGCGGGTGTCGTCGCCATACGGCGAGATCACCGTCGAGGTGATGACCACCAAAGACCTGATGCCCGGCGTGATCGCCGTGCCGCACGGGTGGGGGCACACCGGCACCGGGACGTGGAAACTGGCGAATCGCGCAGGCGGGTCCAACGTCAACCGGTTGACGTCCAGTGCGCCCGAGGACGTCGAGTCGCTGTCCGGGATGGCCTGGCTGACCGGTGTCCCGGTTCGCGTGGAACGCGTGGCGGACTAGGCGATCGCGCCGGACTCCTTGAGCGCCTCGATGCGGTCCCAGTCGATGCCGATCTCCATCAGCACGATCTCGGTGTGCTCGCTGGCCTGCGGTGCGCGGGTGGTCTCCAGTGCTTCGTGATTGAACTGGACCGGGCCGCGCACCACCTTGAACGGTGCCCCGCCGTCAGCGGCCTCCACCTCGACGATCATGTCGTTGGCGATGGCCTGCTCGTCGGTGGCCAGATCGACCAGACTCTGGAACGGCGCCCACTGGCCCTTCATTGTCTTGAGGTGCTGGCGCCAATACTCGAACGGCTTGGCGGCGATCGCCGCGGTGATCAGTCGGACACCCTCTTCGGCGTTCTGGATCAGCGGCATCACGTCAGAGAACCGGGGGTCGTCGGCGAGTTCGGGCAGGCCGAGATGTTCCCAGGTGTCGCGGATGTAGCCGGTCGGGCTGACGATGCACAGGTTGATCGTGCCGCCGTCGGAGGTCAGGTAGTTGGCCATGAACGGGTTGACCGATGTCGTGGAGCCCGGCATCAGCGACCGCATGGTCTCCCCGGTCTCCATGCCCTGGGTGACGCTGGCGCCGGCCGCCCACCACGCGGTGCTCAGCAGCGACACATCGATCTCCACCGCCTCGCCCGTCCGCTCCCGGTGGAACAGCGCCGCCGAGATGCCGCCGGCGATGTTCATCCCGCCGATCGAGTCACCGAACGCCGGAATGCCCTGCGGCAGAGCGCCTCCGAGCTCCTCCGGTGTGAGCGCATGGCCGACGCCACTGCGGGTCCAGAATGCGGTCCCGTCGAAGCCACCGACCAGGCGCTCGGGTCCCTTGTCGCCGTAGGCGCTGCCGCGGGCGTAGATGATGTTCGGGTTGACCGCGCGGATGTGCTCGACGTCGAACTTGTTCTTCTGGCGGGCCTGCGGCATGTAGTTGGTCAAGAAGACGTCGGCCGTCTTCGCGATCTCGTACAGCACCTCCTGGCCGTCGGGTGTGGAGACGTCGATGCCGACGCTGCGCTTGCCGCGGTTGGGATGCTCGATCAGCGGGTGGCGGTTCGGGTCGAGTTGAAAGCCGCCCATGTTGATGAAGCCGCGCTGAGTGTCGCCGCGGACCGGGTGTTCGACCTTGATGACGTCGGCGCCCCAGTCGGCCAGGATTGCGCCGGCCGCCGGAACGAACGTGAACTGCGCGACCTCCAGTACCCGGATGCCGTCCATCACCTTGATCAAGATCAATTTCCTTTCGCCCGGCCGTGGTAACCACATTCTCACACCCGGACGCTGGGGGTCGAGGAATCGGCCCCACACTGCTGCAGTTTATTACTGTAACCTTTACCGTTGATCGTCCGAGAACAGAAGGTGGTGCGTCGGTGGGCCAGCAGGGTACGAGCGTCGAGCTGGGCTTGCGGGCCGCGAAGCGGGCCGAAACGCGGATGCTCATCGACGGGCAACTTGCTGCGGCCGCCGACGGCGCCGAGTTCGACAACATCAGTCCGGCGACCGGCCGGGTACTGGGGGTGACCGCCGCCGCCGGGCCCGCCGATATGGACCGCGCTATTGCCGCGGCCAGGCGGGCATTCGACGACACCGACTGGTCCACCAACCGAGCGCTACGCAAGAGGTGCCTGGCCCAACTGCAGGCCGCGCTGGAGTCCGAGAAGGAAGACCTCCGCGAGGAGCTGGTCGCGGAGGTCGGCTGCCCGGTGATGTCGACCGGCGACGCTCAACTGGAGTGGCCGCTGACCGACTCGCTCCGGTATCCGGCCCGGCTGATCGACGAATTCGACTGGGAGCGAACCCTCGACGGCGGCGGCCTGTTCGGGGAGCGCAACGTGCGCACCGTCGTCAAGGAACCGGTCGGCGTCGTCGCCGCCATCACGCCGTCCAACTATCCGATCGAGGTCATCCTCAACAAGCTCGGTCCCGCGCTGGCCACCGGCAACACCGTGGTGCTCAAGCCCGATCCCAACACCCCGTGGAACGCCACCCGCATCGGCCGGCTGGTTGCCGAGCACACCGACATTCCGCCCGGCGTCCTGAACGTCGTCCCCACCCCGTCCAACGAGGTTGCCTGGCTACTGGCCGCCGACCCTCGGGTGGACATGGTCTCGTTCACCGGATCCACCGCGGTCGGCAAGCAGTTGATGCGCGACGGCGCCGAGACCATGAAGCGCACGTTCCTGGAACTGGGCGGCAAGTCGGCGCTGATCGTGCTCGACGACGCCAACCCGGCGCACATCATCGGCAGCGCGGTCGGGGTATGCGTGCATGCCGGGCAGGCCTGCGCGCTCACCACGCGGTTGGTGATCCATGAATCGCTCTACCCCGAGGCGCTCGCCGCGATCACCGCGGCTTTTCAGGCGGTGCCGGTCGGTGACCCGGCGCTGCCCAGCACGTTCGTCGGCCCTCTCGTCAGCGCCAAGCAGAAGCAGCGGGTGCTCGACGCATGCGATCAGGCTCGTCGCGACGGCGCCGAAATCGTCGTCGGCGGAGGCGGTGTCGACGATCTACCGGACCACCTCGTCGATGGGCACTTCGTCGCACCCACGGTGATCATCGGTGCCGACCCCCGGTCCGCGATCGCTCAGCAGGAGATCTTCGGGCCCGTCCTGGTGGTGCTGCCGTTCCGCGATGACGAGGAGGCGATCCGCATCGCCAACGACAGCGTCTACGGGTTGGCCGGCGCGGTGTTGTCGGGGTCGGTGGAGCGGGGCTCCGCCGTCGCGCGCCGGATCCGCACCGGCTCGATCGGTGTCAACGGCGGAATGTTCTACGGTGCCGACGCCCCGTTCGGGGGTTACAAGAACAGCGGCATCGGCCGCCAGTGCGGCATCGAGGGATTCCAGCAGTACTTGGAAACCAAGACTCTTGCGTTCCGCGCTCCACGCCAGTCATAGGAGGACGCCCAATGGGTAAGTTGGACAACAAGGTTGCCGTCGTCTCGGGGGCTGCGCGAGGACAGGGTCGGTCACACGCGATCGCCTTGGCCGCCGAGGGCGCGGACATCATCGTGCTGGACATCTGCTCCGACCTCGAAGGCAACACCTATCCGCTGTCGCGGCCCGAGGACCTCGACGAGACTGTGTTGTTGGTGGAAAAGGAAGGCGCTCGGTGCTTCTCCGCGATCTGCGACGTTCGAGAGCGCGGCGCGGTGTGGCAGACGATCGCCGACGCCGTCGATGAGATGGGCCACCTCGACATCGTCGTCGCCAATGCCGGTATCTGCCCGATGGGCAAGCGGCAGACCCTGCAATCGTGGTCGGACACCATCGACACCGACCTGGTCGGGGTGTTCAACGTGATCCAGGCCAGCATGCCGCACCTCAACGACGGCGCATCGGTGATCGCGACCGGCTCGCTGGCGGCGCAACTGGGCAGCGCCACCAACCAGGGCCCGGGCGGGTCGGCCTACAGCCTGGCCAAACAGATGGTCGCCCATTACGTCAACGATCTGTCAGTCCAGTTGGCCAAGAGGATGATTCGGGTCAACGCTGTGCACCCGACCAATGTCAACACCGACATGTTGCACAACGAGGGCATGTATCGGGTGTTCCGACCAGACCTGGCGTCGCCGACCCGTGACGACGCCGAACTGTCGTTCCCCGCCATGCAGGCGATGCCGGTGCCCTACATCGAGCCGCACGACGTGTCGGCGGCTGTGGTGTTCCTGGCCAGTGACGACGCTCGCTACATCACCGGAACGCAGCTGCGGATCGACGCAGGGGGATACGTCAAGACCAAGCCTTGGAAGGGCTAGCGGACCGCGGTGAAGGTCACCGGCAACGATGTCGGCGACCGGAACGGCTGGCCGTGGATGTGCGGATCGTCGTCGGTGATCAGCGTGATGTCGCCCAGCCGATCCAGCAAGGACTCCAACGCGACGCGGGTCTCCATCCGGGCCAGGTGCAGACCCATACAGGTGTGCTCGCCCGCCGCGAACGTGATGTGCGGGGTGTGTCTGCGGAAGATGTCGAATTCCTCCGGATCCGGCCAGCGGTTCGCATCGCGGTTGGCCGAGCCCATGCACACGTCGATCACCGAACCGGCCGGTATCGCAACACCTTCCAGCTCGCTGTCCTCGGTGGCGAACCGCTGCACGGTGGTCAGTGGAGTCTCGTAACGCAGACCTTCTTCGATGGCCGGCGCCAGCAGCTCCCGGTTGGCGTGCACCGCCGCGAACTGCTCGGGATGGGTGAGCAACAGATAGAGCAGATTGCCCGACGACCGGTAGGTGGTCTCCAGCCCGGCCGGGAGAAGTAGTCGCAGGAACGAGTAGATCGCCTCGTCGGTCAGCTTCTCCCCGTCGATGTCCGCACTCACCAGATCGCCGATGATGTCGTCCGTCGGCTTGGACCGCCGCTTGTCGATCTGCTCGAGGAAGTAGTCCTTGAGCGCCGCCGACGCCTCGAATGCTTTCCGGTAGTCGACTGCATAGCTGATCAGCTGGACGGCGCGGCGCCCGAAGGTGGGCAGGTCTTCTTCGGGCAGACCCAGCAGCCGGGTGATGACGCGGGTGGGGAATTCGAAGGTGAATGCCCGCACCAGGTCGGTGTGCCCGTCGCGGATGAACTCATCGATCAAGCCGTTGACGATGGGGCGGACCACCTCAGGCTCCCAGCGCGCCAACGACTTCGACTTGAATGCCGCGGACACCAGATTGCGGTGATCCCAGTGGGCCCTGCCTTCCATCGCCAGCAACGACGGCCCGATGAACAGTCCGATGGTGGAGTCGTAGATGGAGGAGTTGAACACCCGCCCATCGCGCAGCACGGTGTTCACCGCGTCGAAGGACACCGCGGCATACTCTCGCCTGGGACGCAGCGACTCCGGAGTCTTCGAGTAGTCCATCACCGTGCCGCGGAAGATCCCCGGCCCGCGGCGCATCTCGGCGAAGAACGGATACGGGTCGCGCAGATAATCTGTCGGCAGCTGCGGCACGGCGGTGTCGGTGTTCACTACGCCTCCCAGGCCGCGATCAGTTGGTCGGTGGTGGTGATGGTCGCCAGCAAGGCCAGGGTGTTGTCGATGATGGCGGTGCCGTACTCGGCGGGTACCCCGGCGACCGCATCGCGCGGCAGCACAACGCGGTAGCCGGCGTTGACGGCGTCCATCACCAGATTGGGGATCGCCACGTTCAGTGACACCCCGACGGCGACGACGGTGGTCGCACCGAGGTTGCGCAGGATCGCGTCGAGATCGGTCCCGCCCATCGGGCCCAGGCCATGCCATCGACTCAGGACGAGATCGGTTGACTCCGGGCCGAATTGCGGCAACAGCGTGGCACCGGGGCTGCCCGGCGCGATGTCCACCCCGCCGGCGCCGATCGCGAACAGCTTGGCATTGTGATTGGAGCCGAGTCCATCGGGCCGACGCTGTACCAGGCAGTGCACCACCGTCGCCCCGGCCGTCCGTGCCGCGGGCAACAGGCGCGCGATGTTGGGTAGCGCCTCGCGTTCCGCTTCGCGGGCCAATGCTGCCAGTCCGGCATCGGGTCCGACGACGGCTCCCTGCAACTCCTGGGTGACGATGACGGTGTGGCCCGGGTCGACGAGCTCCGCCTTCATACCGGTGCCGCCGAGACGTCGTAGAACTGCTGAGCCCACTTACGCATCGCCATATAGGGTTTCGCGTCGACTTTCGCCAGGGCAGGGTGTTCGACGTACTTTTGGTAGCGCCAGATCTCGAGGTCGTCCCACACCGTGCCCAGGTACTGCTTCTCCACCCGTTCTCGGACGTCGTCGGGCGGAATGTCACTGGCGTCGCCGTCTTTTCGCGGACACCAGATGGAATAGAACATGTTGGACACCTCGTCGTCGACGGGCGTGCAGGCGAAGATCAGCCGGTGGTTCGACGAGCCCTCGAAGGCACTGATGGCGAAACCCAGCCCGGAGAAGTGGCTGTGAATACGCAAGGCCATGGCGTTCGGATCGTCGCTGCGGGCATCGGGCCAGCCGGTGACGAACCGCCACTCTTCGTCGACCGCCTCCCACTCCAGGCAGACCGGAGTGACCGTGGCGTGGTGGACGTAGTGGAAATGCGAACTGTCCGGACCGTTTTCGGCAACGATTTGGGGATGCACCGGCTCGTTCTCGGCGAAGCGGGAGAACTCCGGGTACGGGCGGTAGTAGGCGTCGGGGGCCGCGGTGAACTGCGGGAACTTGGCGAACAGATCGGGCAGCTCCCACCGGGGTGGCTCACCGCCCGGGTGGTGCCACAAAAAGATGCAGCCGTGTTGCTCCTCGACGGGGTAGGTCCGTAGGCGCAGCCCCCTGTTGGGTCGGTCCGGCTGATAGGGGATGTAGGTGTTGGCGCCGTCGGGCCCCCAGCGCCAGCCGTGGAACGGGCACTCGACGCAGTCGCCGACGACGGTACCGCCATGCCCGATGTGCGCGCCGAGGTGCTTGCAGTGACCTTCGAGCACGTGCAGTTCGCCGGCGGAGTCGCGATAGATGACCAGGTCCTCGCCGAAGTACCGCAGCGGTCGGACGTCACCGACGGCGTACTGCGCCGACCAGCCGATCATGAACCAGCCGGTGACTTTCCAAGTGAATGGCACCTTCACGCGGCACCTCCTCGAACCGGTGTACTGATCACGTCGCCTGCAATGACCACCTCGCCGAACGCGTCGATGTAGTCGAGCGCAGCCGCCGGGGTGGGAGCGTCGACGCGAGCGACTGCCCAGTTCGCGCCGTGGCCGGCGAGTTCACTCAGCGTGTCCTCCGCTTGGCGCCGCGAGGAGTTGTCGTCCAGGTCGATCCAGGGGCAGATGACTTGCACATCGAGCTCCTCCGGATCCCGACCGGCGTCGGCCAAGGCTTGACGCAGCCGGCCGAGTCGGGCGCCGAACGCCGCGGCGTCCTCCAGCGCGGCCGTGCCGATCGCCGACGCCATGCCCGCGGGCACGATGAGCGGCATCCAGCCGCTGCCGTATTCGACGACACGGCGCACGGCGGCTGCGGTGTTTCCGCCGATCCAGATCGGTGGATGCGGGCGCTGCACCGGTGGCTGCAGCCACATCGGACCGGTTGCCGTGAATCCCCGCCCACTGACCGGTGTTTCGGGGTCGGTCCAGATGGACCGCAGTGCGGCGAGTGCTTCGTCGAGCAGTCCGGCCCGGTCGTCGACCTCGACACCGAGCGCGGCGAACTCCGAGCGCAGGTACCCCGCGCCCACTCCGGCGATCAGCCGGCCGCCGGACAAGATATCCAGGCTGCCGAGCGCCTTGGCGGACAGATACGGGTTGCGAAAGGGCAGCACGAACAGGTTGGTCATCAGTCGGATCCGGCTGGTCACCCCGGCCATGAAGCTCAGCGCCGCGACGGGGTCCAAGGTGTTGTGCCCGCCGTTGCGGCGCCATTTCAGCGATGGTGCCGGATGTTCGGAGAGCGCAACCGCGGAGAAGCCTGCCGCTTCGGCTCTCGACACGACGTCTCGGATCACGTCGGGGGAGAGGAAATCCGCGGGCGCGGTGGGTAGCTCGCTCGGATACTCCAGGGTGTACCGCATCGCCCACCTGAGGGTTTCGGGGAACCGCGATCAGGCCGGTTCCAATACTGTAATCATTACAGTAGCATCCGCTGTGCGGTTGGCGAAGGGTCAAATAATGGATAGTGCAGATGTGCTCGTGATCGGAGCCGGGTTCTCCGGTCTCTACATGCTGCACCGGTTGCGACAGCTCGGGGTCCGGGCACAGGTACTGGAGAGAGCCGAAAAGATCGGCGGCACTTGGCTGTTCAATCGCTACCCGGGTGCACGCTGCGACATCGAGAGTATCGAGTACTCCTACAGCTTCTCCGAGGAGATCCAGCAGGAGTGGGTGTGGACCGAGACCATGCCGGCCCAACCGGAGATCGAGGCCTACCTCAACTTCGTCGCCGACCGCCTTGACCTGCGCCGCGACATCCGGCTCGGCACCGACGTGACCGCGATGACGTTCGACGACGACAGTGCGAGGTGGACGCTGCACGCCGCCGACGGCGAGACGTTCGTGGCCCCCTTCGTCGTCGCAGCATCCGGCATCCTGTCGGTCCCGCTGGAGCCCGACATCCCCGGCATGGGCACCTTCGCGGGGGACTCGCTGTTCACCAGCAGGTGGCCGGCGGGCGGCTTCGACCTGTCCGGTAAGCGGGTCGGCGTCATCGGAACGGGTTCGACCGCCGTGCAGATGATCCCGGTGATCGCGCGGGAGGTCCAGCAGCTCTGCGTGTTTCAGCGATCGCCGGCATTCACGCTGCCGTGGGAGGTGCGGCGGTTCGAGGCCGGTGAACTCGACGAGATGAAGGCGAACTACGGCGAGATCCGGCAGGCGCAGCGCCACCATCCGGTCGGTGCGGCACGACTCTCGGCGTTCTCGGTGCTGATCGACATGCTCGTCAGCCCGCCCATCAAGTCGGCCACCCGCGACGAGCAGGTGCGTGCCGTCGACGAGCGCGGCGTGATGGGGGCGCTCAACTGGGGTGACATTTTCTTCGATATCGAGGCCAACCGGATGGCCACCGCGCTGTACGGCGAGGCGATCGCCCGGATCGTCCACGATCCCGACACCGCCGCGGCGCTGGTCCCGAGTCACCCGTTCGGCTGCAAACGGCCGATCATCGATCAGGGGTACTACCAGACCTACAACCGCGACAACGTGACGTTGGTGGACCTGCGCAAGCATCCGATCCGCACCATCACCCCGGGCGGTATCGACACCGCGGCCGGGCACTATGACCTCGACGTGATCATCTATGCCACCGGATTCGACGCGATGACAGGTGCACTCACCCGCATCGACGTTCGCGGCCGGGACGGTGTGCTGTTGCGGGACGTCTGGGCCGAGCATGGTCCGGTGTCCTACCTCGGGCTGGCGGTCGCCGGGTTCCCCAACCTGTTCACCGTTCAGGGACCGGGCAGCCCGGCGGCGGCGACGAACTTCGTCACCGCGCTCGAACAGCACGTCGAATGGATCGGTGACTGCATCGCCTACTTGAGGGCCAACGGTCACCGCTCCATCGAGGCGACGCCGGAGGCGCAGCACGAGTGGATCGAGCACACCACATCCCTTGTGGCGGCGACGGTTCTGGTCCACCCGAGCTGCGATTCGTGGTACAACGGCGCCAACGTTCCCGGTAAGAAACGGATGTACATGGGCTACACGGCAGGCATTCCGGAGTACCGGCGCCGCTGCGACGAGATCGCCGGCGCGGGTTACGCCGGCTTCCTGCTGGCGTGAGCGGGATGGGGCTGAGCACCGCACACCGACTGGCGACCCAGCTGGGCGGCGTGCTACCCCGGTCGCTGGTTGCCTTGCACCGCTCGAAGGACTGGAGCCCGCTGACCGGGCGCGGTGTACGGCAGGTCGCCGAGGTCGCCCTTGATGAGCTGGTGGTCACCGGGATGACCCTGATGTCGTCACCGCCCCGGCTGGACCGTCCGGTCGAAGACTATGCCGGGGTGGCGGCCGACTTGGTCGCCCTCGGGGTTACCGGAGTGCATAATGCGCCGGAGCCGTTGAAGGTCAACAGTATTCGGCGGGTCAGCGCCGGAGTGCTGTCCTATGAGCGAATGAGCTATGACCACGACCCGCAACTGGTCTCTGCGCTGGCGGCCGAAGGGCACGACGGTCCGGCCTGCGCCGAGGTCGTGCTGTTCCGCCACGACGACGGACCGCGGCCCTGGCTGGTGTGGGTACACGGTGCGGGCCAGGGCGGCATGTCCGACATCCTGGTCGCCAGGGTCGGGCGCATCCACCGGGAGTTGGGCTTCAATGTCGCGTTACCCGTTCAGCCCGGACATGGGCCGCGGCGCGACCGCTGGCCGGCGTATCCCGGCACAGACCCGGTCGCGAACGTCGCGGGAATGGTCCGGGCGGTCTCGGAGGTGCGCGCGGTGATCGACTGGATCGAGCCTGACGCGACCACGATCGCCGTCTCCGGGTTGTCGCTGGGTAGCGCGGTCGCAGCCCTGGTCGCGGGGCTGGACGACCGCGTCCGCGCCGTCGCGCTCTACACGCCGATCCTCGGGCTGAACGGGATGATCGCCCGGCACCTGCACCGGTGGGGGTCGGCAGCCGATAGCGTCGGGGCCGCAATGACATCCGACATCGTGTCGGACCTCACCTCGGTGATCGATCCGCTCGCGCTCGACCCGTTACCGTCCCCGGACCGGCGATTGATCGTCGGGGCGTGGCACGACCAGATGGCCTACCGGCAGTCCGCGCTGGCGTTGCACGAACGTTGGGGCGGGCAGTTGTACTGGCATGACGGCGGACATGTCGGACATCTGTTCTCGGGTGCCGTCCAGGCGCAGACCGAGCAGTTCCTGCGCGCGCTGACTCAGGCGCCGTAGTCTCGGACGATCCGGTCGCGTGCGTGCGCCAGTTCGGCATCCAGGTCGAACCCGGACGGCAGCGCGACCCACTGAAAGGCGAGGCCGAAGAACGCGGCGGTGATATCGCTGACCGCCCGGTCCAGATCAATGTCAGGACGAACTGAGTTGTCCCGCTGTCCTTTCCGCAGTCCGTCGGCCACGTTCGCGACACCCCCGGTCAGCTGGACCTGGACGCGATCGCGAAGTGGTGAGGTGGTCTTCATCGCCTCGAAGGTGGACACGAACATCGCGCGCAACACGTCCCGATCAACGGCGTACAGGTCGCGGATCCGGTCGATGTGCGCAAGCACCTGGTCCATTCCGGTCGGGTACGGCACAAGGTCCGGGTTGAGCCGGCTCACGTACTCCTGCAGGAAGTCCTCCAGGATCGCCTCCTTGCCGCCGAAGCGGGCGTGCACCATCGTGCGGCTGTATCCGGCGCGGCGGCCGATGTCGGCGGCAGTGGTTGCCTCCCAGCCTTTCTCGACGATCAGCTCGGCAGCGGCCTCCATCAGGCGGCGCCGGGACGTCTCGACTCGTTCGGGCTGCGTCAAACCACGTGCGGGGGAAGGCACCCTTGCATATTAAACACCTCGCAACTATCTTGCGAGGGTGACTTCAGCGACGGCACAGGTGCCGTCAGGCATCGACGCCGTCGACCCGGCGTGGCTCACCGAGGCATTGCACACGACCGTGACCGACGTCGTCGCCGAACAGATCGCCCAGGACAGCGGATTCTCGTCGCTGCTGTATCGCCTGCACCTCACCGGTGAGGGCGTTCCCCGAACGGTCATCGCCAAGCTGGCGGCGCAGTCGGAGGCTCGCGGCGCGATGGAGCTGCTCGGCGGGTACCGGCGCGAACTGGCCTTCTATCGCGATATCGCGGGTCGCGCTCCGCTGGGCACCCCGCACGTTTACGCGGCGCGGATGGCCGACGACTCCGCCGATTTCGTCCTGGTGATGGAAGACCTGTTGGAGTGGGAGAACGCCGACCACCTTGCGGGATTGTCGATCGAACAGGCGAGGCTGTGCATCCAGCAGTTGGCCGGATTGCACGCATGGTCGGTCGAGCCGTCCAATACTGCTGCACTGCAGGTATTTCCACGTTTCGACATGCCCGCCGTCCGCGATCTACTGGTGCCTGCCTTCGGTCCCGGCTGGGAGATCTACCGAACGCACTCGGCGGCACCGGTGCCGGAGTCGGTCGCCCGTTTCGCAGAGCGGTTCACCGAGCACGCCGCGACGGCGCTCGACGGCTTGACCGAGCGGTCGATGCTGCTGCACGGCGACATCCGCGCCGACAACATGTTCTTCTCGGGCGAGGAGATGAAGGTGGTGGACTTTCAGTTCGCCTGTGTCGGTGCGGGTGCGGCCGACATCGCCTACCTGGTCAGCCAGGGATTGCCCAGCGAGAAACGGCGCGGCCGGGACGAGATACTGGTGCGCGAATACCTTCGGGATCTGGGCGACATCGGCTACTCGTTCGACGAGGCGTGGCGCCACTACCGATTGGCGACGGGATTCCTGATCGTGCTGCCCGTCATCACGTTGCTCGGCTGGGATGCGTTGCCGCAGCGCTCGCGCGAGCTCTGCCTGACCCTGACCGATCGGGCGGTGGCGACGATCGCCGACATCGATGCGCTGGAGGTGTTCGGATGAGCCGCAGCGCGCGCGAGGTCGTCGAGCTGTACAACCTGGTGGTCTGGAACGACCGGGATGTCGCACTCGCTGAGGAACTGCTGGGCGACAGCGTGATTCGACACGAGGTCGGCGAGGCTGTCGTGCTCACCCACGCCGAGGCGGTCCAGCGGGTCGTCGACCACTTGGAGATGTTCGACGAGATCCGCTTCGACCTGAACCTGGTGGTGGCCGGCGACGACGGCGAGCACGTCGCGATCGTGTACCAATCGCCGATGACGCTCAAGGACGGTGGGCGGGTCGACGTGGGCAGTATGGAGATCTTCCGCGTCGTCGACGGCCGGATCACCGAAGTGTGGAATTGCGGCTACAAACAAGGAGTTTGGGCATGACTTCTGGACGTGTGCTCGACGAGCTCGGTTACTACCTGCTGGCGGGTGCCGGCGGCGAGGGTCCGGCCACGCTGATGGACGAAGCCCGCCGCGGCGAGGAGTTGGGCTTCGGCACCGGCTTCATCTCCGAGCGCTGGAATGTCAAGGAGGCCTCTTCGCTGGTGGGCGCGGCGTGCGCGGTGACCAGCCGGATGCAGATCGCCACGGCGGCAACCAATCACAACACCCGTCACCCGCTGATCACCGGATCATGGGCGACCACCATGCACCGGCTCTCGGGTGGGCGCTTCACGCTCGGGATCGGCCGCGGCATAGCGGCGCTCTACGGGGCGTTCGGCATTCCTCCGGTGACCACCGCGCAGATGGAAGACTTCGCCCAGGTGATGCGCCGGCTGTGGCACGGCGAGCTGATCTTCAACCACGACGGTCCGTTGGGGAAATACCCTGTTCTCTTCTTGGATCCGGACTTCAACGAGGACATCCGGCTGGCTCTGGTGGCGTTCGGCCCGGAGACGCTGAAGCTCGGCGGTCGGGAGTTCGATGACGTCATCCTGCACACCTACTTCACTCCGGAGACGTTGACGCGCTGCGTCAAGACCGTCAAGGACGCCGCCGAGCAGGCCGGTCGTGATCCGGCCAGCGTGCGGGTGTGGTCGTGCTTCGCCACCGTGGGCGATCACCTGCCCGAGGAGTTACGGCTCAAGAAGACCGTCGCGCGGCTGGCCACCTACCTGCAGGGCTACGGCGACCTGATGGTCACCACGAACAACTGGGATCCCGCTGTGCTGGAACGCTTCCGCGCGGACTCGGTGGTGCAGTCGGTGGGCGGCGGGATCGACCACAAGGCGACAGCCGAGCAGATCGAGCACATCGCGACGCTGATTCCCGATGAGTGGCTGGAGCCGTCGGCCACCGGCTCGGCGGAACAGTGTGTGGACCGCATCCGCAAGGAGTTCGGCTACGGCGCCGACGCGGTGATCATGCACGGCGCGACGCCGGACGAGTTGGAGCCGGTGGTCGCGGCGTACCGGCAGGCGGTCAGGTAGCTGAAGTCGGTTCGCCTCAGGATAATTCGGGTGCAGGCAGCGGTAATGCGGTCGCGCCCTCAGGGCGTAACCCGTCGAAGATGATCGCCAGGTAGCGCCGCCACAAGTCGGGTGGCGGATCGGAGAGCCCGTCCATCACGTGCACCGGTGCACACATCAGCAGGAAGACATCGGTCCCGGTGACATCGGGGCGGATTGCGCCGGCCGCGCGGGCATTGGCGACAAGCGTTTCGACGCCGGCGTGGACCGCGTCGCGGATCGCTATCACCCTGGCATCGCCCGCGCTGTAGGTCTGCAGATACGTCAGATCGTGTTGGCGTCGCTGGTCGGCGGCGATGGTGAGGAATTCCAGCAGGGCCGCACCGGGATCATCGGCATCCGACAGCCGGTGAGCAGCGTCGGTGAGGGTGACCAGGTGCTCGCACACCAGGGACGCGATCAAGTCGTCTTTGGAGGCGAAGTGCCGAAACACCGTGCCTTTGGCCACCCCCGCGCGGCGGGCAATATCTGCGACCGAGGCCTCCACGCCACGCTCGGCGAACACCTCCTCGGCGGCGGCCAGTAGCGATTCGCGGTTGCGCGCGGCGTCGGCACGCAGGGAGCGAGCGGGTGCGGTCACGCCCGCACGATACCAAGTTGACCGCGTGGTCATCTTGTGCTTACAGTGGCGAGGCCAAGATGACCGACCGGTCAGCTTTTACGACATCCCGGAATGCCATGGAGGACAGATGAAATTGGCAGGCGCTACGGCATTGGTCACTGGCTCCAATCGCGGTATCGGAGTTCATTTCGCGACCCAACTCCTTGACCGTGGCGCCAAGGTTTACGCCACCGCGCGGCGACCCGAGCTCGTCGATGTCCCGGGTGCCGAGGTGCTGCGCCTGGATATCACCGACCAGAGGGCAGCGCAGGCCGCCGCCGAGCTCGCGAGTGACGTCGATATCCTGATCAACAACGCCGCCGACACCGCGGGTGGCAGCCTGGTGACGGGCGACCTGTCGGACGTCCGGCGGGTGATGGAGTCCAACTATTTCGGCACGTTGAACGTCATCCGGGCGTTCGCACCGGTTCTCGCGCGCAACGGCGGAGGGGCTATCGTGAACGTGCTGTCGGCGGCCGCGTGGCTCACCGTGGCCGGCAACACCGCGTACGCTGCGGCCAAGTCGGCCGAGTGGGGGCTCACCAACGGCGTGCGCGTCGAATTAGCGGGGCAGGGAACGCAAGTCGTCGGCCTCATGCCCGGGCTCATCGGTACCGAAACACTGTTTGACTTCGCCGGCAGCGCCGGGATCGAGTTCCCCGAAGGGGCGGTCACCGAACCGGCCACACTCGTCGAATTGGCCCTCGACGGGTTGGAGGCCGGCGATATAGAGATCGCCGACGCGATCGGACTTCAAGCCAAGGCCACGCTGGCCGGGCCACCGCAGGCCTTCGCCCTCTAAGCCTCGATCCACCGATAAATTGGTTGGTCGTGGGGTGTCGGAATGAGGAAAGTG
>NZ_PDHO01000123.1 GCF_002887815.1 Mycobacterium sp. ENV421
CTGTGGTTCCCCCGAAATCGTGGAGGGTTTCCTATGCCGCTTCGGGCTTGGTCTTGGATTCCCTGATCTCGTAGTTGACGGGCGATAGCCCGTCGGCGGCACTGTGGCGGCGTTGGTGATTGTAGAAGGTGTAGCACCAGTCGATTACCACAGCCTGCGCATGGATAGTATCACGGAAACGATTGCGGGACAAGACTTCCCATTCCAAGGAAGAGAAGAACGCCTCCGCGGCAGCATTATCGAAACACGATCCGACCCGGCCCATTGACTGCCGAATCCCCAACTGGCGGCACAGCGTGGTGAACGCGTGTGCGGTGTAGGTGCTACCGCGATCGGTATGGAATATGACCCGCTCGGAGTCCTCATCGCGCCAGATCACTTGGCGGCCGCCGCGCGCGGCCACAGCCATCTTGATCGCCGCACACGCCAACTCGGCATCCGGATGCAGGCCCATGGCTGCCCCCAGCAGCCGGCGGCTGTAGAGGTCGATCACGGTCGCCAGATACAGCTTCTGGCCGGACTCAGTGGGGATCTCAGTCATGTCACCGACCCATTTGCGGTTCGGCGTAGCCGCGGTGAAGTCTCGTTTGACCAGGTCAGGAAACTTCGGTGCCGTCTTGTCCTGCTTGGTGAGCCCATTGCGGCGCTTGATGCGGCGCGCCACCAAACCCTGGCGGCGCATCGAGTCGGCCACCGTCTTTTCCGACACTTCCCAACCCAGATCGCGCAGGTCAGCGACCAGCCGCGGCGAACCATGCAGCCCCTTGGCCGCCGTGAACGCCGCGGCGACCGCGCTATCGAGGTGCGCGCGGCGCCGATCGGTGTCGGTATGCAACCCATCAGAGTTCTCAGCACGGCTAATCCACTTGTAGAACCACGACACGCTCACACTGAGCAGAGCGCACGTGATCGTATGCGGCACCCGGTATTTGGTCCTCTGGTCGGCGATGAAGCGTGCCACGCTCACTTCGTCGCCTCCTTCACCCACAGGACCACTGATCGCTTGAGGACATCGCGCTCCATCCGCAGCTCAGCGTTCTCGCCGCGCAGGCGTTTGAGCTCCTCCATGTCATCGCGGGTCAGCTCGCCCCGGCCCTCGCGGGCCTCGCGGTCCTGGGCAACCCAGTTGCCCAGCGTGCCCTCGTGGATCCCCAGGTCCCGCGCGACCTGGGCGATCGGCTTACCCGTCTCAAGCACGATCCGCACAGCGCCCTCACGGAACTCCCGGTCGTACTTCTTCCGTTTCTCTGACATCGCTACTCCTTATAGCCGATGCCTCCACGGTCTCGGGGGAAGGCCA
>NZ_PDHO01000124.1 GCF_002887815.1 Mycobacterium sp. ENV421
TGGCGAGTCCCCGATACTGAGTCCACCCCGTTCTCGAGTCGGGTTGGTGTGATCTGTTCTCAGTTGATGCTGCAGGTCACCGGGGTGTGGGTGCACCTGCAGGCTGCAGCGTACTCGGCCGGCGTCAGGTACCCCAGGGCCGAGTGGCGGTGTCGGTGGTTGTGCTCGTGCTTGAAGTCGCCGATGACCACGCGGGCCTCGAACAGGGTGTTCCAGTAGTTGCGGTTGAGGCACTCCTTCCGCAGGCGGTTGTTGAACGATTCGATGTAGCCGTTGTCCCACGGGCAGCCCGGCGGGATGTACACCATCCCGGTCTTGTTCTCGCAGAACCGTTGCAGCGCTTGAGAAACCATCTCCGGCCCGTTGTCCATCCGTAGCACCTTCGGCGGGCCGCCGGCAGCGGCAAAGGCTTTCTCCAACTCGAACACCAGCCGCTCGCCGGTGATCGAGCGCTCCACCACGTGCAGCAGCGAGACCCGGGTGTGTTCATCGATCATCGAGGCGATCTTGATGGCCTTGCCGTCGATGGTGGAGTCGAACTGGAAGTCGATCGCCCACACCACGTTCGGGGCGTCGGCCTCCACCGGTGGGACCGAGGAGATCCCGGCCCGCTTGCGCGGGCTGTGCACACGGACCTGCAGGCCTTCCTCGCGCCACAGCCGGTGAATCTTCTTCTTGTTGACCTCACGGCGCTCGTCGTAGCGCAACGCCGCCCAGGCGCGCCGGAATCCATGGCACGGGTGTTTGGTGGCATACGAGCGCAGCCAGGCCCGCATTTCGGCGTCCGGATCATCAGGGGTCTGCCCGAGCGGCAGGCGGCGGTAGGTGGAGCGGGCCAGCCCAACGGCCTTGCATGCCAGCCGTTCCGACATGCTCAAGGTGTCCTTGAGCATGTCGACGGCGCGGCGCTTGGCAGCTGGGCTCAGAATTTTCCCTTCGCGACCTCCCGCAACGCGTCCTTTTCGAGCTCGGCTTCGACCAGCAGCCGCTTGAGCCGGGAGTTCTGCTCGCGCAGCTCCTTGAGCTCCTTGGCGGCGTCGGTGTCCATGCCGCCGTAGGTGCGCCGCCAGTTGTACAGCGTGGCCGGCGAGACCTGCAGCTCGGCCGCGATCTCCTCGCCGGTCTTGCCCTCGGCAGCCAGCTCATCTGCCCGGCGCAACTTGCGCACGATGTCCTCCGCGGAATTCCGCTTCCGACCAGCCATGTGTCCCATCGTCCCTTCTGGCCCGACATCGGGCCACAGGACTCTAAAACTGGTTGGATTCATTCAGCGGGAACACGCCA
>NZ_PDHO01000125.1 GCF_002887815.1 Mycobacterium sp. ENV421
ACATGCTTTCGATCGAGGTGGGTGAGGCGCTCGACGCGATCGATGCGGCGTTGTCCACGTTGTCGAAGGTTGATGTGGCCGGGCTTGCGGTGATGGATGTGTTGGAGTTGGCCGCCCGGTGTGAGAAGGCGACCCGCCATCACGATGTGGTGCGCTACGACCTCAGTTCTGAGCTGCATCGGCGTGAGGTCAGCGAGATCGGTGGTAAGCCGGCCAAGGTGCTGGCCGATTGGTTGCGGATCACGCCGGCGGAGGCCAAGCGCCGCGCCGAGGTTGTTGAGCCTCTGAGCCCGCGCACCGCGTTGAGCGGGGAGCCGCTGGCGCCGCGTCACCCCGGTACGGCGCAGGCGTGGCGCGACGGGAACCTCGATGGCGAGCATGTGCGAATCATTGCGAAGTTCCTCGGACAGTTGCCCTTTGATGTGCCCGCCGAGGTCCGTGACGGCGCCGAGCTGTTCCTGGCCGAGAAGGCGACACTGATGCGTCCGGATCAGTTGAGCCGGGTGGCGCATCGGTTGGCGTTGGAGATCAACCCGGACGGTCAGTTCTCCGATGAGGACCGAGCCCGCAAACGCTCCGCGGTGGTGGGCCGCCAACAGCCCGACGGGATGACCGAGATCCGTATCAATGCCACCCCGGAGATGATGTCCTACGTCGAGGCGGTGTTCGCCAAGTTCGCTGCCCCGGGCATGTGCAACCCGACCGATCAAACCGCGGTCACCGATGGCGAGCCTGCCCAAGAACAGGCACAGGTGGATTCTCGTACGATCGGGCAGCGCCAGCACGATGCGTTGATGGCGATGCTGCGCGGCACCCTCGGTGATCCGAAACTTGGGCAGCACAACGGCCTACCCGTTACCGTGATCGTGTCGACCACCTTGCAGGAACTGCAGAACGCGACCGGCCACGGCATAACCGGCGGCGGCACGATGCTGCCGATCACCGACGTCATCCGGATGGCCCGGCATAGCTACCACTACCTGACGATCTTCGACGGCGTCACCGGCCAAGCCTTGTGGTTGGGCCGCACCAAACGCATCGCCTCGGCCGATCAACGAATTGTGTTGCACGCCAGAGATCGCGGATGCACCAAGCCGGGTTGCACGGTGCCCGGATATGCCACCCAAGTCCACCACGCCGCCAAAGACTGGAAACACGGCGGCGCCACCGATATCGACGAATTGGCCTTCGCCTGCCCACCGGATAATCAGCTCGTGGAAACCGGCGGCTGGACGACCCGCAAACTCCCCAACGGCGACACCGAATGGATCCCACCGCCACA
>NZ_PDHO01000126.1 GCF_002887815.1 Mycobacterium sp. ENV421
GGGTCTGCTGCACGATCAGGTGACAGTTTCGGTCACGCGGCCTGACTGGCCGGTGTGGTCATGATGGCTTCGTATTCGATCGGGGTCAACCGCCCGAGGCCGGCCTGGCGACGGCGCCGGTGATAGGTGCGCTCGATCCAGGTGACGATCGCGATCCGTAATTCCTCTCGGGTGTTCCAGCGACGGCGATCGAGCACGTTCTTCTGTAGCAGGCTGAAGAAGCTCTCCATGGCGGCGTTGTCGCCGGCTGCGCCGACCCGACCCATTGATCCGACCATCCCGTGATGGTTCAGTGCGTGCACGAATCTCCTTGACCTGAACTGAGATCCGCGATCGGAGTGCAGAATGCACCCGGCGACCCCGCCGCGGCGAGCCACCGCATTACTCAACGCGGTCGTGGCCAGTCGCGACTTCATCCGGGAGTCGATCGAATAACCCACGATGCGATTGGAGAACACGTCCTTGATGGCACAGAGATAGAGCTTGCCCTCGCCGGTGCGATGTTCGGTGATATCACTGAGCCACAACGTGTTTGGTTCACTAGCGGTGAAGTCGCGTTCGACCAGATCGTCGTGCACTGGTGGTCCGGGTTTGCCGTTCTTGCCGCGCTTCTTCCCGAACACGCTCCACAGCCCGTGCTGTGAGCAGATGCGCCATGCGGTGCGCTCGGCCATCGACTCACCGGCATCGCGGGCTTCCTCGACCAGGTAGCGATAACCGAACTCAGGGTCGTCTTTATGGGCGTCGAACAGGGCGTTGGCCCGGTAGGCCTCGACGATTTCGGCGTCGGTGATGGGGTGTGCCCGCCAGCGGTAGTAGGGCTGGCGGGCGAGCTTGAGTACCCGGCACGTCACCGCGACGGGAATCCCGTCGGCGGCGAGCTCACTTACGAGCGGGTAGATCCTTTTCCCGGCAGATTGGCCTGCGACAAGTACGCTGCCGCCCGGCGAAGGACCTCATTCTCTTGTTCCAACAATCGATTCCGGCGACGAAGCTCTCGCAGCTCAGCCGAGTCGCTGGTGCTCTTGCCGGGCTTGGCGCCCTCGTCGATATCGGCTTGGCGCATCCACTTGTGCAACGTCATCGGGTGCACGCCGAAATCGGTGGCGATCTGCTCGATCGTCACACCGTCATCGCGGTTGCGAGCGACCCGCACGACGTCGTCGCGGAACTCCTGGGGGTAGGGCCTAGGCACAAAGACATCCTTCCAGCCCACCCACCCGGGGCAAGCCAACTCAGATGTCACCTATTCGTGCAGCAGACCC
>NZ_PDHO01000127.1 GCF_002887815.1 Mycobacterium sp. ENV421
GGGTCTGCTGCACGATCAGGTGACAGTTTCGGTCACGCGGCCTGACTGGCCGGTGTGGTCATAATGGCTTCGAACTCGATCGGGGTCAACCGCCCGAGTCCGGCTTGGCGCCGGCGGCGATGGTAGGTGCGTTCGATCCAGGTGACGATCGCGATCCGCAGCTCTTCTCGGGTGCGCCAGCGGCGGCGATCGAGCACGTTCTTTTGGAGCAGGGCGAAGAAGCTCTCCATGGCGGCGTTGTCGCCGGCCGCGCCGACGCGGCCCATCGATCCGACCATCTCGTAACGGCCGAGTGCGTGCACGAATCTCCTTGACCTGAATTGAGATCCGCGATCGGAGTGCAGAATGCAACCGGCAACATCACCGCGGCGTGCCACCGCACTACTGAGCGCTGTGGTGGCCAGCCGGGACTTCATCCGGGAGTCGATCGAGTATCCGACGATGCGGTTGGAGAACACGTCCTTGATGGCACAGAGGTAGAGCTTGCCTTCGTCGGTGCGATGTTCGGTGATATCGCTGAGCCACAGCTGATTTGGGCCACCGGCGGTGAAGTCGCGTTCGACAAGATCATCGTGCACCGGCGGGCCGACCTTGCCGTTCTTGCCGCGCTTCTTGCCGAACACGCTCCACAACCGATGCTGTGAGCAGATCCGCCAAGCGGTGCGCTCGGCCATCGTCTCGCCAGCGTCGCGGGCCTCCTCGACCAGGTAGCGGTAGCCGAACTCGGGATCGTCGCGGTGGGCGTCGAACAGGGCGTTGGCGCGATATGCCTCGATGATCTCCGCGTCAGTAATCGGATTGGCGCGCCAACGGTAGTACGGCTGGCGGGCGAGCTTGAGGACCCGGCACGTCACCGCGACGGGGATCCCGTCGGCGGCGAGCTCACTTACGAGCGGGTAGAGCCTTTTCCCGGAAGGTTGGCCTGTGACAGATAGGCCGTGGCCCGGCGCAGGACCTCGTTCTCCTGCTCGAGCAGTTTGATCCGCCGCCGCGCCTCACGCAGCTCAGCAGACTCGCCAGTGCTCTTGCCAAGCTTGGCGCCTTCGTCGATATCAGCCTGGCGCATCCACTTGTGCAAGGTCATCGGATGGACACCGAAATCGGTGGCGATCTGCTCGATCGTCACCCCGTCATCGCGGTTGCGGGCCACGCGCACGACGTCGTCGCGGAACTCACGGGGGTAGGGCCTTGCCATGGGGACATCCTTCCAGCCTGCCCACGCTGGGCAAGCCAACTCAGATGTCACCTATTCGTGCAGCAGACCC
>NZ_PDHO01000128.1 GCF_002887815.1 Mycobacterium sp. ENV421
GGGACTGTGGAAATAACGGTGTTTCCGGCAACTGACACGCTGAGCGATGCTCGGCGAGAAAGGTGCCGTGATGACGACACTGGAAGATGTGGCGAAGAAGAAGTCAGCTGAGCAGTCCGCAGAGCAGAAGGCTGCGGTCGAGCTGGTCCGACTGGCGCAGGAACAGGGCCTGTCGCTGACCGGGCCCGATGGGCTGCTCAAGCAGTTGACCAAGACGGTGCTCGAGACCGCGCTCAACGAGGAGATGACCGAGTACCTGGGCTATGAGAAACATGATCCGCCCGAGGCGGGGTCGGGCAACGTCCGCAACGGCACCCGCACCAAGACGGTGCTGACCGACACCACCGGCCCGGTCGAACTCGATGTGCCCCGCGATCGGGCATCGACGTTCGAGCCGCAGATCGTCAAGAAGCGCCAACGCCGACTGTCCGGGGTCGATGAGGTGGTCTTGTCGTTGTACGCCAAAGGACTTACCACCGGGGAGATTTCAGCGCACTTCGCCGAGATCTATGGGGCGTCGGTGTCCAAGGAGACAATCAGCCGGATCACCGACAAGGTGATCGAGGAGATGAACGAGTGGGCGGTGTGGCCCCTGGATGAAACCTATGCCGCGATCTTCATCGACGCGATCGTGGTCAAGGTCCGCGACGGCCAGGTCGCCAACCGGCCGTTCTACGCGGCCATCGGGGTCACCCTGGCCGGGGAACGCGACATCCTCGGACTGTGGGCCGGCACGGGTGGCGAGGGTGCGAAGTTCTGGATGAGCGTGCTCACCGACCTACGCAACCGCGGCATCAAGGACACCTTCTTCGTCGTCTGCGACGGGCTGAAGGGACTGCCGGAGGTGGTCGGCAATGTGTGGCCGCAGGCGATCGTGCAGACCTGCATCATCCACTTGCTGCGCAACACGTTTCGGCTCACCTCCCGCAAGTACTGGGACGAGATCAAGCGTGATGTGAAACCGATCTACACCGCGGTCGACGCCACCGCGGCCCGCACGGCGTTCGACGAGCTGGCCGAGAAATGGGGGCAACGCTACCCGGCGGTGATTCGCCTGTGGGACAACGCTTGGGACGAGTTCATCCCGTTCCTGGACTACGACGTGGAGATCCGCCGGGTCATCTGTAGCACCAATGCGATCGAGTCCTTAAATGCGCGCTACCGCCGCGCGATCAAGGCCCGCGGGCACTTCCCATCGGAGCAGGCCGCGCTCAAGTGCCTCTATCTGGTGACCCGATCACTGGACCCA
>NZ_PDHO01000015.1 GCF_002887815.1 Mycobacterium sp. ENV421
TCAGCCGGTTGCGGTCCAACGGGAACACACCGTTGAGGAAGGTGTCCCACTGCTGAATCGTCATCGTGCGGCCACCGCCGTCGACCAGACTCAGCTCATTGTCCAAACCTGCGTGCGACGTGCCCGTCCCGACGAACAACGCCGCGACGGCGGCGATCATCGCCACCAGCACTCGACCCATGTATTTCATCCTGACCCCTTGTGCTCAGTGGTTCGACGGTGATCGGGGGGCCCGGTTCACCGAGGTTTCTGGCGTCGTGACGAGCTTCACAGCCAGTCATGACAAAAGCCTCATCGGCAACAGATGCAACAGTGTTACCAGGTTGGTCAAAAAATTTCTCGCTAATGCGGCGCGGCTGCTTGACTGCTCTGATCAAGCGGTCGCCCGCAGGCTCAATGACAGTAATAGCCGGACGTCGGGATCGCTCAGCGAAGTGGAAAGTGCCTGCTCAAGTCGGCGCGCCCGATAGCGAACCGTGTTCGGGTGGACGTGAAGCGCCGACGCAGCCGCCGCCACATCGCCGAAGCAGTCCAGGTAGACCCGCAGGGTCTCGGCCAGCGTCGGGTCGGCCTCCCGCAGGGCGCGCACCCGCGGATCGATCAGCCGCTCGTCGGCGGCAACGAGTGTGACGATCTCGTCGAGCAGCACCGTGGTGCGAGCCTCGGCCAGCGTGGTCACCTTGCCGAACACCGGGTGCCGCTGGGCGCTGTCGAAGACGCGGTCGATCTCGCGGCGGGCGCCGGCGACAGCGGCCAGTCCGGCGATCGGGGCGGCGATCACCGCGTGCAGGTCCAGTCCGAGCTCGGCGTGCAGCGTGCCGATGGTGCCGCGGATCCAGGACACCACGGCGGCGGTGCGCCCGGAGTCCGGCAGCACGACGTAGACCCGTGAACCGCCGGCGGCCACCTGCGCGTCGGGGCGGAAAGCACTGGCGCTCAACGCGAGAACATCGGGCAGCCGAGGGTCGGCGCCGGTGGTGACGAAGCCGATCACCGCGGCGCGGCCGTCGACGGGGATGCGCAGTTCGCGGGCTACCCCGGCCAGGTCCAGCCCGTCGGGGTCGGCCAGCCCGAGCAGTTGCTGCACGGCCAGCAGGTGCGCTGACGGCCGTGCGGCCAGTCGCGCCATGATCCGGGCGGCCAAGACCGCCGCGCCGCGCAACACCTCGTCGGCGTCGTCGGCGAGCGGCCGGGCGCCCTGCTGCACCCAGATGGTGCCGTCGAATACCGGCGGCCCGTCCTGGCGATGGATGCCGATCGCCAGCCGCGGCCGCAGCCCCAGCTCGGGCCGCTCGTCGATCGCCACCACCTCGGGGCCTGCGCGCAACCGGTCGAAGATGCCCCACTGCGCGATCCACCGCAGATGGTCCGGCGGCCCGGCCCGGCCCAGAATGGACAGTCGACGCAGCTCGTCGGCCTCGTCGTTGGACGCCGAATAGGCCAGCACGTGCGACTGCGCGTCCTCGATGCTGACCATGCCGTGGGTGCGGTCGGCGATCGACTGCGCCAGCGCGAACAGATCGGTACCGGAATCGGTGAGCGAGTCGGTGCGACGGTGCTCGAAGACGTGGTTGACCAGGCGGTACAGCCGTTCCCAGCGGGCTTTCGGGTCGACGGCGACGACCGCGGCACCGGCCGCCACCGCCCGGGCGACGACCGCGTCGGATGGCTCCTTGACGAAGATCGCCGCGGGGGAGCCGTGCGCGGCGACCTGCCGGTCCAGCCAGCGCACCGCATCACTGTCGGAGATGCCGAGGAGGAAGAACACGTCCGCCGAGCCGGCGCTGACCGCCAGGCCCAGCCGCACGTCGTCCGAGTCGATCAGTGCCGCCGAGCGGACCGGGCGGTCCAGACCCCGAGGCGCCTCGACGAGCCGCACCAACGTCGCATCCAGGGCCAACACCAGCTGACCCAGGCTGACGCCGGCCTCCCGCATATTGTCCGATACTACTAGCGGGTGGCATAAGTCTTGGCGTATCAGCCAACAGTTCGGGTCGCGTCGGGAGTCATCCTGAGGGACATGGACGCCCGCACCGATGTTCCCGCGCCGGCCAACGAGCCGGTTCACGACTACGCGCCAGGATCTGCTGAACGAGACCGCCTCACCGTGACCCTTCACGAGCTGTCCGCCCACCCCGTCGACCTGCCGCACGTGATCGGCGGCGTTCACCGCCTCGGCGACGGCGACCGCATCGACGTGGTCCAACCGCACCGGCACAGCGCCCGGCTGGGCACGCTGACCAACGGCACGGCCGCCGACGCCGACGCCGCGGTCGATGCCGCGATGGCCGCCAAACACGACTGGGCCGCGACCCCGTTCGACGAACGGGCCGCGGTGTTCCTGCGTGCCGCCGACCTACTGGCAGGCCCGTGGCGGGAGAAGATCGCCGCGGCCACCATGCTCGGCCAGTCCAAGACCGCCTACCAAGCCGAGATCGACGCCCCCTGCGAGCTGGTCGACTTCTGGCGCTTCAATGTCGCTTTCGCCCGACAGATCCTGGCCCAGCAGCCGATCAGCGGTCCAGGCGTATGGAACCGCACCGACTACCGCCCCCTGGACGGATTCGTCTACGCCGTCACCCCGTTCAACTTCACCGCGATCGCCGCCAACCTGCCGACCGCGCCGGCGCTGATGGGCAACACCGTGGTGTGGAAGCCGTCGATCACCCAGACCTTCGCGGCGTATCTGACGATGCAATTGCTCGAAGCCGCCGGCCTGCCGCCCGGTGTGATCAACCTGGTGGCCGGCGACGGGCTTGCGGTCTCCGATGTCGTGCTCGCCGACCGGCGGCTGTCCGGTATCCACTTCACCGGATCGACCGCCACGTTCCAGCACCTGTGGCGTGAGGTCGGCACCCGCATCGCCGACTACGACAGCTACCCGCGGCTGGTGGGCGAGACCGGTGGCAAGGACTTCATCGTCGCGCACAGCTCGGCCGATCCGGATGTGTTGCGCACCGCGCTGATTCGCGGGGCGTTCGACTACCAGGGCCAGAAGTGCTCGGCCGCCTCGCGGGCGTTCATCCCGCGCTCGGTGTGGCAGACCATGGGCGACGACTTCCTCGGCGCCACCGAGGCACTGACCTACGGCGACGTCACCGACCTGTCGAACTACGGCGGAGCCGTGATCGACGCCCGCGCGTTCGCGAAGAACGCTCGTGCTCTGGAAAGAGCCAAGTGCGCGCCTGGTGTCACCGTCGCCGTCGGTGGTGAATGTGACGACAGTGAAGGCTATTTCGTGCGTCCGACCGTTCTGCTGTCCGACGACCCGACCGACGAGGCCTTCTCTACCGAGTACTTCGGCCCGATCCTCGCGGTCCATGTCTATCCCGACGACGAATTCGATGCGGTTCTCGACGTCGTCGACGGCGGCTCCCGCTATGCGCTCACCGGTGCGGTGATCGCCGACGACCGGGCCGCTGTACAGACCGCTGCCGAGCGTTTGCGATTCGCCGCGGGCAACTTCTATGTCAACGACAAGCCGACCGGAGCGGTCGTCGGGCAGCAACCGTTCGGCGGATCGCGGGCCTCGGGCACCAACGACAAGGCGGGTTCACCGCTCAACCTGCTGCGCTGGACGTCGGCACGGTCCATCAAGGAGACCTTCGTTCCACCCACTGGTCACACCTACCCGCACATGGGGGTGGAGTGATGAGTACGTTCACCCGCGTCGCACGCCCCGCCATCCTGGCCGCCAGCCGCTCGAATCGGTTGCGGCACAGCGCCGAGCGGCTACCGATCGCGCGCGACGTGGTCGGCCGGTTCGTACCGGGGGAGACGACGGACGACGCACTGGCCGCGGTCGGCGCGCTGCGTGACTCGAGACGGCTGGTCAGTATCGACTACCTCGGAGAGGACGTCACCGACACCGACGCGGCCGAGGCCACCGTCAAGGCCTACCTCGACCTACTCGACGCGCTCGGCGCCCGAGCCGAAAATGCGGCCATCGTCCGCCCACTGGAGGTGTCGCTCAAACTGTCCGCGCTCGGCCAGGCACTCCCGAAGGACGGTGACAAGATCGCTCTCGAGAACGCGCATGCGATCTGCCAGCGGGCGCAGCAGGTCGGCGTCTGGGTCACCGTCGACGCCGAGGACCACACCACCACCGACTCGACGTTGTCGGTCGTGCGCGAGCTGCGCACCGAATTCGATTGGCTGGGAACCGTTCTGCAGGCCTACCTCAAGCGCAGCGAGGCCGACTGCGCCGAATTCGCGGCGGCCGGTGCCCGGATCCGGCTGTGCAAGGGCGCCTACGACGAGCCGGCGTCGGTGGCCTACCGCGACGCCGCCGCGGTCACCGAGTCCTACCTGCGCTGTCTGCGTACGCTGATGGCCGGCAACGGATATCCGATGGTCGCCTCCCACGATCCCGCGGTCATCGCGGCCGCCGCGGCGATGGCGAACGAATTCGGCCGGGATACAGACCGTTTCGAGTATCAGATGCTCTATGGCATCCGGGACGGCGAGCAGCGCCGGCTCGCGGCGGAGGGCAACCAGGTTCGGGTGTACGTGCCGTTCGGCACGCAGTGGTACGGGTACTTCGTGCGCCGACTTGCCGAACGCCCGGCCAACCTGATGTTCTTTCTGCGAGCCCTGACGCATCGATAGAAAGACAGGCACCTGAGCGCACTCGACGCCATCACCTTGCTGATCGCCGGTGTGCTCGGTGGATTGACGGGCAGCATCGCCGGACTGGCCTCGGTGGCCACCTATCCGGCCCTGCTGGCAATCGGGCTGCCGCCGGTAACGGCGAATGTGACCAACACGGTGGCGCTGGTGTTCAACGGCATCGGATCGGCGTGGGGATCGCGACCCGAACTGATCGGGCAAGGCCGCTTCATCGCCCGGATGGCGCCGGTGACCGTCGCGGGCGGGGCGGCCGGCGCGGTCCTGCTGCTGACCACCCCGGCCGACGCGTTCGAGAAGGTGGTCCCGATCCTGCTCGCCCTGGCCTCGATGGCGATCGTCGCTCCGCGCGGCACACCCCATCCCGGGCCACGGCGCCGACTCGTTGTGGTGGCCGAGGGCGTCGCGATTTTCGGAATCGCCTTGTACGGCGGTTATTTCGGCGCCGCCGCTGGCGTGCTGTTCTTGGCGCTGCTGCTCAACGCGGGAGCCGACAGCCTGGCTCACGCCAATGCCGCCAAGAACATCCTGCTCGGACTGGCCAATCTCGTTGCGGCGGTGCTGTTCGCGTTCCTCGCGCCGGTGCACTGGCTCGCGGTCATCCCGCTGGGCGCCGGCTGCCTGATCGGATCCCGGCTGGGACCCGTCGTGGTCCGGCACGCCCCCGGCACCCCGCTGCGCATCCTCATCGGCGTCGCGGGTCTGGTGCTGGCGGTCAAGCTCGGGTTCGACGCCTACTGACCGGTGTCACCGAAACCAGCAGCACGCCCACGGCGAAGGCGATGCTGAGGGCGAAGGGGAACCGCCCGCCGGGGGCGAATCCCAGTGTCGCGAACACCGAGATGGTCACCGCGATCGTCAGTGTGCCGGCGAACAACAGCACCTCGCCGAACCGGGGCGCAATGGCGACGGCGACGGTGGGCAGCGGCGCCGAGAACAATCTGCGGCCCCACCACAACAACAGCAGCTCGACCGCAGCCACCACGGCCAGGATCGCCACCCACTCCAGCCGGAACCACCACCAGGCCGCTGTGCCGAGGGTCGGTTGCGGCAGCAGCCCGGTCGGATAGCCGGCGACCGCCACGATCACCACCGGGACCATGTGCCATAGGTAGAGGGCCATCACGTTGTCATTGGCGACGGCCAGAACACGCTGCGTACGAACGGATTTCACCATCCGGTTCACCGTGGGCGCCACGGCTAGCGCCACACCGGCCTGCACCCCGCCGAGTGCCAGCAGCGCCAGGTTGGGCGGTCCGGTGTTGTTCACGACCGCGCCGGGGACTCCGATCATGCTGACCGGATAGGGCCCGACGGTGACCGCCAGCGCCAGGACGATCGCCGACAGGACAGCCACCGCGATCGCCGCGCGACGACATAGTGTGCCGTCGTGCCAGGCGATGCCGAGTTGGTACAGCACGCCCCAGACCAGCAGATAGTTCAGCCAGCCGACGTAGGGCAGGTGAGCGCCGATGGTCGCCACGTCCACCGCCGCGACGGCGAGCGTCATCATGAACGGCACCCACTTGCCCCAGCGCCGGTGTGCGGCGACCGCCACGGGGGTCAGTGCGACCACCACCACGTAGATGCCCAGGAACCACAGGTGCATGGCCACCGCCCAGGCGCCGAAGTCGAGCTCCGCGCCCGCGACGCCGACCCGGCCGAGGACCGCCACGACCAGCAGGGCGAACATGACGTAGACCACGGTCGGCCCCAGTGGCCGGACCAGTCGCCGTCGTAGCCACGCTTGTCTGGACTCATCGGCGGTGCGTTGGGTCCACGACACCGCGCTGGCATAGCCGGCCACCACGAAGAACACCGGGACGACCTGGAAGATCCACGTCAGCCACTGCGTCCACGGCATGTCGACCAGTGGGTTCTCCCGCCAGAACCCGCCGTCGGAGAAGGTCAGCGCCGCCGCGATCCAGTGCCCGATGACGACGAACACCAGCGCGACCACCCGGTAGAGGTCCATCGCATGGTTACGCGCCGCCGTCGTCGTGGTCGCCGTGTCGGTCACGCTATCCATTGTGCGGGCGCGGGGGTCCAGCGTCAGGCGGGCACTGCCGAGACGGGCATGACGACGCTGCCGCGGCAGGGTCCTGACGCGATGTCGGTGTGCCATGTGCCGCGCAGGGATCCGTCGGGCTGCGGCGTGTAGAACGCCCACGAGGTGGCCGGGCTCCACTGCTTCTGGTAGCCGTCACCGAGGAAGCAGTCCCACACCCAGTCGTAGGTGGTGGCCCACTCGGCACCGTTCCAGGTGTAGCGGGTCGGCTGGGGGATCGTCGGGTTGCTCGGTGCAGGACCGTCGACGACGGTGGCCACACAGGCGCCACCCGAGCAGGCTGTCGAGAGGGTGAACACCGCGCCGAAGTCGTTTTCCTTCTGGCGAGTCGCTGGGCTGGTGCCGGCTTTCTGGGAGGCGTAGGTCGTCATTTGGTAGCGCCCGGTCCAGGCCAGCGGCTGACCGTGCGCCGAGGCGGGGGACACCAGTCCCGCGGCGCAGATCGTCGCGGCGGCCACCAGCGTGGCACCCCAACTTTGGCGGCTCATGACTCCTCGGAACGTCGTTGCGAGTTATCAGCGTAGCCGTCAGAAAACCTCACCCGTCACATCTGCCCCACGCGTGCCGGTCACGATTAGGACTCGAAACGCTCCTTGAGCAGCAGTTGCGCATACGCCGCGAGGGACTGGGCATCGGTGATCTCACCCGTGCGGACCATCTCCTCGAATTGGCTGCGCCCGAACCATTCGAAATGCATGTCCTGCTCTTCGTGCTCGCGGTCGGGCTCACCCTCGGTGACATCGGTGGCCAGGAACACCCAGCCCCGCTGGCTCATGATCCCGGGTGCGACGTCGAGACGGCCGAGCAACATCAGTGAGCCCGCCGTGAGGCCTGTCTCCTCGCGTAGTTCGCGGGCCGCCAGGTCGGCCGGTTCGATGTCGGGCTCCCCGGGGACGGTGCCCATCGGGAACTCCCAGCGACGGGCTCCCATCGGATAGCGATACTGCTCGACCATCGCCAGCCGGTCGCCGTCGACCGCGATGACCACGGCATAGTCGGGCCGGTCGACGACGCCGTGAATGCCGGTGGAGCCGTCCGGCCGTTCGACGGTGTCCTCACGCACCGACATCCAGCGGTTGCGGTACACCTCGCGCGATGAGAGCTGGGTGATGGGCTTCACCCGCCCAGTATCTTCGGTAGCGTCGGCGACGTGTTGCTGGCCTCCCTGAATCCCGCCACCGTCGCCGCCGGAGCAGATATCGGCGACGCCGTGCGGATCGACGGCGCCGTGTTGTCCCGCAGTGACCTCGTCGGGGCAGCCACCTCGGTCGCCGAGCGGGTCGGCGGTGCCCGCCAGGTCGCCGTGCTGGCCACCCCCACCGCCACCACCGTGCTCGCCATCACCGGCTGCCTGATCGCCGGCGTCCCGTTCGTGCCGGTGCCCGCCGACGTCGGAGTCGCCGAACGCACGCACATCCTCACCGACTCCGGCGCTCAAGCCTGGCTGGGGGAGTCACCCGCCGATCTCGGTGGCCTGCCTCATGTTCCGGTACGGCTGCACGCCCGGTCGTGGCATCGCTACGCCGAGCCTGCGCCGTCGAGCACCGCGATGGTCATGTACACCTCAGGCACCACCGGCCTGCCCAAAGGCGTGCTGATCAGCAGGCGCGCCATCGCGGCCCAGATCGACGCGCTGGTCCAGGCCTGGCAGTGGACCCCCGACGACACCCTCGTGCACGGGTTGCCGTTGTTCCACGTGCACGGCCTGATCCTCGGGCTGCTCGGGTCGTTGCGGGTGGGAAATCGCTTCGTGCACACCGGGAAACCGACCCCGGCCGGTTACGCCGCCGCCGGCGGCAGCCTGTATTTCGGGGTGCCGACAGTGTGGTCGCGGGTGGTGGCCGACACCGGCGCCGCCACCGCGCTGGCCTCGGCCCGGCTGCTGGTGTCCGGAAGCGCACCGCTGCCGGTGCCGGTGTTCACCCGGCTGACCGAACTGACCGGCCAGCCACCCGTCGAGCGGTACGGCAGCACCGAATCGCTGATCACGCTGAGCACCCGCGCCGACGGTGAACGACGGCCCGGCTGGGTTGGCTTGCCGCTCAACGGGGTTGAGACCCGGCTGGTGCACGAGGACGGTTCGGTCGCACCGCACGACGGCGAGACCATCGGCAGCCTCCACCTCAAAGCCCCGACAGTGTTCGATGGCTACCTCAATCGGCCCGATGCCACCGCAGAGGCGTTCGACGCCGACGGGTGGTACCGCACCGGCGATGCCGCGGTGATCGACGGCGGCAATATGCACCGCATCGTCGGGCGAGAATCGGTGGACCTGATCAAGTCCGGTGGCTTCCGGGTCGGCGCGGGCGAGGTCGAGACGGTGCTGCTCGGCCACCCGGGCGTTCAGGAGGTCGCGGTGGTGGGCCTGCCCGACACCGATCTCGGCCAGCGGATCGTCGCGTTCGTGGTCGGCGATGCCAACCCTGAGGACCTGATCGCCTGTGTCGCCGAGCAACTTTCGGTGCACAAGCGGCCGCGGGAAGTGCGATTGGTCGACTCGCTGCCGCGCAACGCGATGGGCAAAGTCGTCAAGAAGGAGTTGATGAAATGACGCTGCGGTTCAGCGAAGTCTGCATCGACGCCCACGACATTCACGCGCTGTCCGCGTGGTGGTCGACGGTGCTGGGCTGGCCCGCCGAGCCCACCGAGGACGGCGATGTGGCTCTGCGTGCCCCCGCCGGTGCCGGGCCGGACTGGCTGTTCCTGGCTGTGCCCGACGACAAGACGAGCAAGAACCGCATCCACTTCGACTTCACGCCCGACGACCAGCGGGCCGAGGTCGACCGGGTGCTCGGGCTCGGGGCGCGCCACGTCGACATCGGCCAGGGCGACCAGAGTTGGGTGGTGCTGGCCGACCCCGAGGGCAACGAGTTCTGCATCCTGTCGGCGAATTAGCCCTCGGTGCCTAGGCTTTCAGCGGCGGAAGGTCGCGGCGATCTCGGCGACCCGCGGATCCGCCCGGAGTTCCTCGAGGGTCTCGGCCAACGGCAGTCGCCAGTTCGGATACTCGTCGATCGTGCCGGGCAGGTTCGGCTGCCGGATCTCACCGATGACATCGTAGGGCGAGATCAACTTCAGCCGGCTCGGCGTCGACGCCAGAAATCGGTGCATCGCAACGATGATCGACGCGTCGTCGGGATCACCGTCGGCCAACAGGCCCTCGGCGCGAAGCAGCGCCACCCATTCGTCGCGCTCCTTGGCGGCGTTCGCCTCTTCGCCCGGGACGTCGTCGAGCAGGCCCAGCTCGGCGCGGGCGCGAACATGCTCGCCGCGGAGAAACCCTGCGGCGGTGGGCAGATCATGGGTGGACAGACTGGCCGCCGCCCGCTCCGGCCACGTCGCCGACGGCAGCAGCGGCTGGTCCGGGTCGGCCTCGTCGCGGGTGAACCACGAGACCGCCGAGCCGAGCATGCCATTGCCGGCCAATGCCTCGGTGACCTCCGGTTCGACGGTGCCCAGGTCTTCACCGACGACGACAGCGCCGGCCCGGTGCGCCTCCAGGGCGAGAACCGCGAGCATGACGTCGGCGTCGTAGTGCACGTAGGTGCCGCGGTCCGGGGTGTCGCCCGGCGGGATCCACCACAGTCGCCACAGGCCGGCGACATGGTCGATGCGCAAACCATCGGCGTGAGACAGGATGGCGCGCAACATATCCCGCAACGCCGCGTATCCGGTGGCGGCCAGCCGGTCGGGACGCCACGGCGGCAGACCCCAGTCCTGGCCGCGCGGGGTGAAGTTGTCCGGCGGTGCGCCGACGCTCACGCCGCCGGCGAGCACATCGGCCAGCGCCCACGCGTCTGCGCCGTCGGCATCCACCCCGACGGGTAGGTCGTGCAGCACGCCCAGGGCCATGCCGGCGGTTCGGCCCGCTGCCCGTATCGCGGCCAACTGCTCGGCACACTGCTGCTGCACCCAGGCGTGAAAGTCGACGCGCGACGCCAACTCCCGATGAGCAGCCAGGACGGCGGACCCCTTCGCATCGCGAAGCTCCGCAGGCCAGCGGCTCCACCGTCCGCCATGGCGCTCGGCGAGAGCGCAGTACGTCGCCCAGTCGGTCAACCCTTCGGTGGCCGGGGATCCGTCGAGCGGAGTGGGCCGGCCCGTCGCACGCCAGAGCGCTTCCAACGCAGCACGTTTGGCGGCCCACACCAGATCATGGTCGATTCGCTCGGTGGTCGCCGAGACGCGCAGGGCGTCCACCTCGGCACGGGTGGCGGGGTCGGCGCTGCGGTACGCCTCGAGGTCCTCGATGCGCAGCGCCAACGGATTGGAAAACCGACGACTCGACGGCGTATACGGCGAGGGTTGCACCGGATGCGTCGGGCCGGGCGCGTGCAGCGGGTTGAGCAACACCGCACCGGCGCCGTGCTCGGCGACCGTCCACTCCAGGAACTCCCGCAGATCGCCGAAATCGCCGATGCCCCAGGACCGCGCCGACCGTAGCGCGTACAGCTGCAGCATCCAGCCCCACGTGTCGGGCGTCTGCGGCACCTGCGCGGGTGCGGCCACCAGCGTCACCTGCTGGCCGTCGCGGGTGTGCAGCTGGTACCAGCCCGGCACCAGATCGCCGGGCAGCTCGTCGCTCACCTCGATGCGGCTGCCGTCCTCCCCGACGAGCAGTTCGGCTCCGGGAACCGAGTGCGGCGTGCCGTTCAGCCGGACGGCGATGGTCGGGGCCAGTCGCCCTGCGCGTCGGAGATCGGTGAGCGCGGCCAATTCGGCGCGCCGGGAGGCCTCGGTGGCGGCGTCGACGTCGAGCAGCCCAAGAACCCGGATCACCACATCGGCGTCGACCTCGACCGGCTCCCGTCGCTCGTTGCGATAGGAGGTGGCCACGCCGTGCGCCGCGGCCAGCTGCCGCAAGTCATCCGGAAACACGCTGCTCCTATACCCGAGCAGCCGCCTTTCACACCCGCGGTGGGGCCGGACTAGTTGGCGTGCAGCGCCTCCGCCTAATTCGCGTGCAGCGCCTCGTTCAGCGCGATGCCCTTGCCGTCGCGCGCGACCACCTCGACGGCGCCGGTCACCGAATTGCGGCGGAACAGAAGGTTGTTCGCGCCGGACAGTTCGCGGGCCTTGACCGTCGTCCCGTCCGGGGTGGTGACCTTGGTGCCCGCCGTCACATACAGGCCGGCCTCGATGATGCAGTCGTCGCCCAGCGAGATGCCCAGGCCCGCGTTGGCGCCCAGCAGGCAGCGCTTACCCACCGAGATGACCTGAGTGCCACCGCCGGACAGCGTGCCCATGATCGACGCGCCGCCACCGACGTCGGAGCCGTCGTCGACGACCACACCCGCCGAGATCCGGCCCTCCACCATCGACGCACCGAGCGTGCCGGCGTTGAAGTTCACGAAGCCTTCGTGCATCACGGTGGTGCCCGGCGCCAGGTGTGCACCCAAGCGCACCCGGTCGGCGTCGGCGATCCGCACCCCGCTCGGCAGCACATAGTCGACCATCCGCGGGAACTTGTCCACGCCGTAGACCGCCACGTGACCGCGGCCGCGCAGCCGCAGCCGCACATCTTCGAACCCCTCGATCTGGCACGGTCCGAAGTTGGTCCACACCACGTTGGTGAGCACCCCGAAGATGCCGTCGAGATTCAGGCCGTGCGGCTCGACCAGTCGGTGCGAGAGCAGGTGCAGTCGCAGGTAGGCGTCATAGGTGTCGAGCGGCTTGTCGTTCAGGTCCGCGATCACCGTGCGCACCACGATCGTCTCCACACCGCGGGCCGGATCGGGGCCGGTCGCGGCCGCCAGATCGTCGGGCACTTCGGCGACGGAGAGCCGGGTGCTGCCCGACGGGCTGTAGGCACCCAGCTCCGGGTCCGGGAACCAGGTGTCGAGGACGGTCCCGTCCTCGGTGATGGTGGCCAATCCGACGCCGGCAGCAGAAGTCACGGTGCTCAACCGTAATGCATCGCGCTGCCCGCTAGCCTGGTCAGTTGTGTTGGATCTACACGCTGACCCGATCGCGCTGACCGCCGCGCTCGTCGACATCCCAAGTGTGTCGCGCGACGAGGCGCGCATCGCCGGCGAGGTCGAGTCCGCGCTGCGCGCGCAGACGTCCGGCTACGAGATCATCCGCAACGGCGACGCGGTGCTGGCCCGCACGAACTTCGGTCTGCCGTCTCGGGTGGTGCTGGCCGGTCACCTCGACACCGTCCCGATCGCCGACAACGTGCCGTCGCGGTTCGACGCCGACCACCTGTACGGGTGCGGCACCTCGGACATGAAGTCCGGTGACGCGGTGTTCCTGCATCTGGCCGCCACCATCGCCGAGCCGGCCCACGACATCACGCTGGTCTTCTACGACTGCGAAGAGATCGAAGCCTCCGCCAACGGACTCAACCGGATCCAGCGCGAGCTTCCGGACTGGCTGACCGCGGACGTCGCGATCCTGGGTGAGCCGTCCGGCGGCTACATCGAGGCCGGCTGTCAGGGCACCTTGCGGGTGGTGATCTCGGCGACCGGAGCGCGGGCGCACTCGGCGCGATCCTGGTTGGGCGACAACGCTATTCACAAGCTCGGCCCCGTGCTCGACCGGCTGTCCGGTTACCAGGCCCGCATGGTCGAGATCGACGGCTGTACGTACCGCGAAGGGTTGTCGGCGGTGAAGATCGACGGGGGGGTGGCAGGCAACGTCATCCCCGACGCCGCGCAGCTGACCGTGAACTTCCGGTTCGCGCCGGACCGCTCGCCCGACCAGGCACTGGCTCACGTGCGCGAGGTGTTCGACGGCCTCGACGTACACCTGGAGCAGACCGATGTCGCCGCCGGCGCGCTCCCCGGACTGAGTCATCCCGCCGCGGCGGCGCTGGTGGCGGCCGCCGACGGGATGGTCCGAGCCAAGTTCGGCTGGACCGACGCCGCCCGGTTCGCCGCGCTGGGCATCCCCGCCGTGAACTACGGACCTGGCGACCCGAATCTGGCGCACAAACGCGACGAACGGGTGGCGCTGGCCCAGATCACCGCCGTCACCGAGACGTTGCGGCGCTACCTCACCGGGTGAACGCGCACTCCACCGTCTCCGCCAGCTTCGCGATCGCCCCGGCGGCCTGCGTATCGCCGAGCCGCGCCGCCTCGTTCCACGCCCACACCGCGACCCCCAGCTGACCGCTGCGCTCCGCGCCGCGCGCGGCCTCGCGTGCCGCGTCGATCGCGGCGTGGGTGCCGTCGCCGACCGTGGCCAGCCGCCAGGCCCGCGCCACCCCCAGCTCGGGGGCGAACAGCGCCGACTTGGTGCCGTGCCGGGCGTCGGCACGGCTCAGCGCCTTCGCCGAATCGGCGATCTCGCCCTGCTGGGCCAGTGCGGTGGTCAGATACATCAGCGACAGCGGCCCCCACGAGTAGCCGGTGCGCTCCAGCGTGGCCGCGGCCGGGCCGAGCAGTCGCGCCGCGCCGGCCGGATCGCCCTGCGCGATCAGCACCTGCGCCAGCAGCACCTCCCCGATCGAGCGGCCCGGCTGGGCCAGCTCGGCGAAGTCGGTGAACTCACCAGCAGTTTCGAGCGCGTCGTCGGGCTGCCCGGTCATCAGCAGCGTGGTGGTCTGCGCCAGGCCGACAGTGAAGCGCAGCAGGCCGGGATGTTCGGCGTCCAGCGCCCGCTTCACCAGAGCGTCCACCTGATCGAAGCGGCCCATCCGTGCCGAGCACAACGCCGAGGCGCTGGCCGCCCACGCCACCGCCATGTCCTCGGCCTCCGGGGCCGCCAGCACGCCTGCCGCGATCTCGAGTGCGCGTGCCACATTGCCCGCGTTCATCGCGAACGTCGCTGACAGGGCGTCCAGGGTCAGCCGGGCCGCCGTCGAGCTGATCCGCTTGCGGGTGTTCTGCAGGAACGCGGTGGCGCGCTCGGGTTCGGACAGCATCCAGAACTGGTTGGCCGCCCGCGGTAACGCCCACGCCATCACCTCGTCCTCGGTGAGCGCGGCTGCATCGACGTCGGCGAGCACCGAATCCGCTTCCCGCCCGCGGCCCTGCCAGGCCAGTGCGTAGCTGAGCGCGAGCCGCGCGTCGAAGCGCTCGGAGCGCGCCAGGGCCGCCCCGGCGAGACGTTCGCTCAGGGTCAGGTCGCCGAGCCGCAGCGCCTGCTGTGCCGCGGCGACCACGTCGTCGACCGGCTCGGGGGAGTCGGTGTCCAGTGCGAGCGCCACGCGACCGAGGCGATCGCAGAGGTGGCGGTGGGGCCGGGCCGCGAGCTGGGTCAGGATCTCGGTCCGCAACCGCCTGATGTCGGCCGGGTCGGCGTCCTGGTTCATCCGCTCGGCGAACAGCGGGTGACCGGCATACACCGTCTGGCCGAATAGTTCTGCGGCACCGGCTGTTTCGGACTGGGCCACGGCGTCGTCACCGGCGAGTGCGGCCAGGTCGTCACGTGACAGCGGCTCATGCACGGCCAGGTAGCTCAGCACGGTGCGGGCTCCGGGCGGCAGCTCGGCGAGATAGGCATCGACCAGGCCTGCCAGTGACGTTGCCGCCGAACGGGTCTGCAGGTGCAGCCGCAATTCGAGCGGATTGCCGCCGGTGCGGCGGTACTCGTCGCCCAGCGGCTGGCCCATCGCGGTCAGCACGGCTGCGGTCTCATCCTGGTCGAGCGGGCCGACGTCGAGCGTGGTCAGCAGCTCGTCGTCGGTCAGCGCGGACACCGCCGACGGCAGCGTCGCGCCCGCCCGCACCGTGACGATCAGTCCGGCCGACGCGTGCCGCGCCAACTGATAGACCAGGCTGGCCGACAGCGGGTCGAGCAGCTGAGCGTCGTCGACGATGATCAGCGGGCTATCCGCTTGGGCGAGCAGCGATTCCAGCGCCGAGTGGATCAGTGCGGCCGGTTTGCCCACCTCGTGGACTTCGACCAAGGGGCCGAACGCGCCGAACGGCACCGCGGCTTGGGTGGGGGTGGCTTTCACCCGCACCGGCGTGGTCTCGCCGAGCCGCTCGGCGATCTGACCGGCCAGCGTCGTCTTGCCCACTCCGTCGGCGCCCACCAGGACCAGGCCGCGATGACTGTCGAGCAGCTCGATCGCGCGGTCGCAGGACTGGCGCGGGACGAGCGGCCACCGATTCGGCATAGCCGGACTGTATTTGCCTGCACCGCACCGCCACGGCAATAGCCGCAAATCGGCTGCGTTAGGTTTGCCGGTGTGGAACCCGACAACCGCGACGGCGAGTGGGCGGTGTGCGTCTACTGCGCTTCCGGCCCGCGTCACCCCGACCTGCTCGACCTCGCCCGACGGGTCGGGGAGGCGATTGCCGACCGCGGCTGGACGCTGGTGTCCGGCGGCGGCAACGTCTCGGCGATGGGCGCGGTGGCCGAGGGTGCCCGATCCCACGGCGGGCGCACGGTCGGCGTCATCCCCAAGGCACTGGTGCACCGGGAGCTGGCCGACGTCGAGGCCGACGAGCTGATCGTCACCGACACCATGCGTCAGCGCAAACAAGTCATGGAGGACCGCAGTGACGCCTTCCTGGCACTCCCCGGCGGGATCGGCACGCTGGAGGAACTTTTCGAAACGTGGACCGCGGGGTACCTGGGTATGCATGAAAAGCCGGTGGTGCTCCTCGATCCCACCGGCCACTACGACGGTCTGCGCAGCTGGTTGGGATCACTCGTCGAGCCCGGTTTCGTCGCGCAGGCAGCATTGGACCGGCTGGTGGTCGTCGATGTCGTCGAGGCGGCTCTCGACGTCTGCGCACCCCGGACGTGACCAGGGCTACTCTGACTCGCGGGACGGGCGACACACGGGAGGTGGCATCGATGGCCAGCAATAATTCCGCCGAATCCGGCGATTCCGGCGCGGAGAAGTCGGGTGCGAAGCATTCGGTAGGGCTACTCGACCTGGCCACCCGGCTGCCTGCGGTGGTGATGGATGCGCCGGTGATCGTGCGCGGCGCACTGACCGGTCTGCTGGCGCTGCCCACCACGAAGACCTCCATCGGCAAAGTCTTCCAAGATCGCGCCGCGCGCTACGCCGACCGTGTGTTCATCCGGATGGGCGACGAGAAGATCACCTACCGCGAAGCCAACGAGACAGCGAACCGGTTGGCTGCGGTGTTGGCCGACAAGGGAGTTGGCCGCGGCGACGTGGTCGGCATCATGCTGCGCAACTCACCCCACGCCGTCCTGATGATGCTCGCCGCGGTGAAATGCGGCGCGGTGGCCGGCATGCTGAACTACCACCAGCGCGGAGATGTGTTGTCGCACAGCATCGGTCTGCTGGATGCGAAAGTCGTGATCGCCGAGTCCGACCTGATCGACGCGATCAAGGAAAGCGGTGCGGAGGTCGCCGACCTGGTGACCATCGAGGACTTCGAAGAACAAGCGAAGGGCAAGCCGACCGACAACCCGGCGTCGGCGTCACAGGTCCAGGCCAAGGACACCGCGTTCTACATCTTCACCTCGGGCACCACCGGCCACCCGAAGGCCAGCGTGATGACCCATCACCGGTGGCTGCGCGCGCTCGCGGCGTTCGGCGGATTGGGGTTGCGGCTCAACAGCAATGACACCCTGTATTGCCCGCTGCCGCTCTACCACAACAACGCGCTCACGGTCGCGGTGTCGTCGGTGATCAACGCGGGCGGCACTCTGGCACTGGGCAAGTCGTTCTCGGCGTCGCGGTTCTGGGACGACGTGATTGACATGGAAGCCACCGCGTTCATCTACATCGGTGAGGTGTGCCGCTATCTGCTGAACCAGCCGCCCAAGGACACCGACCGCGCCCACAAGATCCGCGTGATCGCCGGCAACGGGTTGCGCCCGGAGATCTGGGACGAGTTCACCCGCCGGTTCAACATCGGCCGGGTCGCCGAGTTCTACGCCGCCAGCGAGGGCAACACCGCATTCATCAATATCTTCAACATCCCCAAGACCACCGGCATCAGCCCGATGCCACTGGCCTACGTCGAGTACGACGCGGAGACCGGCGAGCCGGCCCGCGACGAGAACGGCCGGGTCCGCAAGGTGGCGCCCGGTGAGCCCGGCCTGCTGATCAGCCCGGTCAACAAGCTCTCGCCGTTCGACGGCTACACCGACAAGGAAGCCAGCGAGAAGAAGTTGGTGCGCAACGCGTTCAAAGAGGGCGACGTGTGGTTCAACACCGGCGACGTGATGAACCCGCAGGGCATGCGGCACGCCGCCTTCGCCGACCGGCTCGGCGACACCTTCCGGTGGAAGGGCGAGAACGTCGCCACCACCCAGGTGGAGGCTGCGCTCGGCCAGGACAAGAACGTCGAGGAGTCGACGGTGTTCGGTGTCGAGGTGCCCGACACCGGCGGCCGCGCCGGGATGGCGGCGGTCAAGCTGCGTGACGGGGTGGAATTCGACGGCAAGGCGCTGGCCGAAACCGTCTACGGAAACCTGCCGGGCTATGCCGTGCCGTTGTTCGTCCGGATCGTCGAGTCGCTGGAGACGACGTCGACGTTCAAGAGCCGCAAGGTCGACCTGCGCAAACAGGGGTACGGCGCCGACGGCGAGGAGATCAAGGACCCGCTGTACGTGCTGAAGGGCCGCGACGAGGGCTACGTACCGTTCTACGACGAGTATCCCGAGGAAGTGGCGGCCGGGTCCCGGCCCAAGGGCTAGTCCCAGTTCGCCCAAACCGACGTCTCGCAGAGGAACTGCGAGTAGGAGCCGTCATTTCGTCGATCTCGGCGTCACCAGGCACCATGGTGGAGTGAAGTCGACGTTCTGCGGACGGCCGGTGGCCGGTGATCGCGCGCTGATCATGGCGATCGTCAACCGCACACCCGACTCGTTCTACGACCGGGGCGCGACCTTCACCGACGAGGCCGCCAAAGACGCCGCGCACCGGGTGGTCGCCGAGGGCGCCGACGTGGTCGACGTCGGGGGAGTCAAGGCCGGGCCCGGCACTCTGGTCGACGCCGACGAGGAAATCGCCCGGGTGGTGCCGTTCATCGAGTGGCTGCGCGGCGAGTACCCCGACCAGCTGATCAGCGTCGACACCTGGCGTTCGGCGGTGGCCAAGCAGGCCTGCGCGGCCGGAGCGGACCTGATCAACGACACCTGGGCCGGTGCCGACCCGGCCCTACCCGAGGTCGCCGCCGAGTTCGGGGCCGGGCTGGTGTGTTCGCACACCGGGGGCGCCACACCGCGCACCCGGCCGTTCCGGGTCAGCTACGGCACAACCGTGACCGGCGTGGTCGACGACGTCATCGCCGAGGTCACCTCCGCCGCCGAACGCGCGGTGGCGCTCGGGGTGGCCCGAGACGCGATTCTGATCGACCCGACCCACGATTTCGGCAAAAACACTCATCACGGTCTTACTTTGTTGCGCCACGTAAAAGATCTTGTTAAGACCGGATGGCCCGTCCTGATGGCGCTGAGCAACAAAGATTTCGTCGGGGAGACTTTGGGTGTGGAGCTCACCCAACGCCTCGAGGGCACGCTGGCCGCGACCGCTTTGGCCGCCGCCGACGGAGCCCGGATGTTCCGGGTGCATGAAGTGGGACCCACTCGGCGCGTACTGGAAATGGTCGCGTCGATCCGTGGGGAGCGTCCGCCGGTGCGGACGGTGAGGGGCTTGGCATGACCGAACTCGCCAACGACACACTTCCCGGCGACACCTGGCTGTCTGACCACAGCTGGAGCCGGCCGACCTGGACCATTGCTGAACTGGTGGCCGCCAAACGCGGCCGCACCATCTCCGTCGTCCTGCCTGCGCTCAACGAGGAGGAGACCGTCGGATCGGTGGTGGACACCATCCGCCCACTGTTGGGCGGCCTGGTCGACGAGCTGATCGTGCTGGACTCCGGCTCCACCGACGACACCGAGATCGAAGCCATCGCCGCCGGCGCCCGGGTGGTCACCCGGGAACAGGCGGTGCCCGAGGTGGAGCCGCAGCCCGGCAAGGGTGAAGTGTTGTGGCGCTCGCTGGCGGCCACCACCGGCGACATCATCGTGTTCGTCGATTCCGACCTGATCGACCCCGACCCGATGTTCGTGCCGCGACTGGTCGGTCCGCTGCTCACCGGCGACGGCATCCACCTGGTCAAGGGTTTCTACCGGCGACCGCTGAAGGTCGGCAAGGGCGAGGACGCCAACGGCGGCGGCCGGGTCACCGAGCTGGTCGCGCGACCGCTGCTGGCCGCGCTGCGCCCCGAGCTGGGCTGTGTGCTGCAGCCGCTGGGCGGCGAGTACGCCGGCACCCGCGAGCTGTTGACGTCGGTGCCGTTCGCGCCGGGCTACGGCGTGGAGATCGGCCTGCTGGTCGACACCTACGACCGGCTGGGCCTGCAGGCGATCGCGCAGGTCAATCTCGGCGTGCGCAGTCACCGCAACCGCCCTTTGATCGAGCTGGGTGCGATGAGCCGCCAGGTGATCGCCACGCTGCTGTCGCGCTGCGGCATCACCGACTCCGGGATCGGGCTGACGCAGTTCCTGCCCGACGGACACGACGGCTACCTGCCGCAGACCACCAAGGTCTCGCTCGCCGACCGGCCGCCGATGAACACCCTGCGCTGAGCGCATCTCTCGCCCAAACCGACATTTCGCCGCGGAAATGCGAGTGCAAGCATGCCGAACGTCGATCTCGGCGCAAGTAATCTCGTGACGTGACGTTGATCCTGCTGTACCTGGTGGTGCTGATCCTGATCGGCATCGTCCTCTTCGGGGTGGCCAGCCTGGTGTTCGGGCGGGGCGAGCAGTTGCCGCCGCTGCCGCGCGCCACCACGGCCACCGTGCTGCCCGCCTCCGGGGTCACCGGCGAGGACGTCGAGGCCGTCAAGTTCACCCAGGTGTTGCGTGGCTATAAGACCAGCGAAGTGGACTGGGTGCTGGACCGTCTCGGCGCCGAACTGGACCAGCTGCGCGGCGAGCTCTCCGCGGTGCGCGCGGCCGCGGGCCTGGACGAGCCGGTACACACCCACCACGCCGCGCCCGCTGCCGACGAGGAATCGGTGTGAGCGAGGCCGCCGAGGACGACGGCCGCACCCGCTGCGGCTGGGTGCAGGGCCAGTCGGTGCTGTACCGCGACTACCACGACGACGAGTGGGGCCGGGTGCTACGCGGCCAGGTGGCGCTGTTCGAGCGGATGAGCCTCGAGGCGTTCCAGAGCGGCCTGTCGTGGCTGATCATCCTGCGTAAGCGGGACAACTTCCGGCGGGCGTTCGACGGCTTCGACATCGAGACGGTGGCCGGCTACACCGACCGGGACGTCACCCGGTTGATGGCCGACGAGGGCATCGTGCGCAACCGCGCCAAGATCGAGGCCACCATCGCCAACGCCAGGGCCGTCGCCGAACTCGACGTCGACCTGTCCGATCTGCTGTGGTCCTACGCCCCGCCGCCGCGCCCGCGGCCCAAGACGATGGCCGACGTGCCGGCGATCACGCCGGAATCCCAGGCGATGGCCAAGGACCTCAAGAAGCGCGGTTTCCGCTTCGTCGGCCCCACCACCGCGTACGCGCTGATGCAGGCCACCGGGATGGTCGACGATCACCTGGCGTCGTGCTGGGTTCCCCGCCCGACCGCAGCGTGACGGCGCAAATCGGACCCCCTTAATCGGCCCTTTCACACCAATGCCCGCCGATAAGGAACAATAGAATCGAAAACAAGCAGTTCAGTGCCGACGCACCGGCCACGTGCCCGGCGCTGGACCGGGTCCGTGAGCACGGGCCGGCTCGAACCTGGAGGGAGCACTCGATGGCGGCGATGAAGCCCCGGACCGGTGACGGTCCGCTGGAAGCAACCAAGGAGGGGCGCGGCATCGTGATGCGGGTACCGCTGGAAGGCGGCGGGCGACTGGTGGTCGAGCTGACCCCCGACGAGGCGGCCGCCCTGGGTGACGAACTCAAGAACGTCACCAGCTAACTGATCCACCTTCGAAACCCCGCGTGACCCGCGGGGTTTCTTCTCTGCCGGCCGCCCCTTCGGTCGGCTTAAGCCGACACCTTGCGGTAGATCTCGAGTGTCTGCTCGGCGATGTGCGCCCACGAGAACTCGTCGATGCAGCGCTGCCGGCCGGCCGCCCCGAAGCGGCGCGCCTTCTCCAGATCGCCCACCAGCGCATTGACCGCCTCGGCGAGCCCCGTCTCGAAGCCTGCCGGGTCCGTCGACTCGTAGTGCACCAGAGTTCCGGTCACCCCGTCGTCGACCACTTCGGGTATGCCCCCCACGTCGGACGCCACCACGGCCGTTCCGCAGGCCATCGCCTCCAGATTCACGATGCCGAGCGGCTCGTACACCGAAGGGCACACGAAAGCTGTTGCCGCCGAGAGTATCTCGCGGATCTTTCCGATGGGCAGGAACTCCTGCACCCAGAACACGCCGCTGCGCCGCCCGGCCAGTTCCTGCACGGCCGAGCTCACCTCGGCGGCAATCTCCGGGGTGTCCGGCGCACCGGCGCACAGCACCACCTGGATCTCCGGGTCGAAGCGGTGCGCCGCGGCGATCAGATGCGGGACACCCTTCTGCCGGGTGATCCGGCCGACGAACGCCACCATGGGCCGCGACGGGTCGACGCCGAGTTCGGCGAGCACCGATTCACCCCGCTCGGGCGGCGCCGGATACCAGACGTCGGTGTCGATTCCGTTCTTCACGACATGAACCCGGTTGGGGTCCAACGCCGGATACACCGACAGCACGTCGTCGCGCATGCCGGAACTGACCGCGATCACCCCGTCCGCCGCCTCGACCGCGGTGCGCTCCACCCACAGCGACACCCGGTAGCCGCCGCCGAGCTGTTCGGCCTTCCACGGCCGCAACGGTTCGAGGGAGTGCGCGGTCAGCACGTGGGGGACGTCGTAGAGCAGCGACGCAAGGTGACCCGCCATCCCGGTGTACCAGGTGTGCGAATGCACCACCGTCGCCTCGGCGGCCGCATTGGCCATCACCAGATCCGCGGACAGCGTCGACAGCGCCGGGTTGGCCGCCTTGAGCGCAGGGTCGGGCTGATGGACGAAGACGCCCGGACGCGGAGCGCCCATACAGTGCACGTCCACCTCGCACAGCCGCCGCAATTGTGCGACGAGTTCGGTCACGTGCACGCCCGCCCCGCCGTAAACCTCGGGTGGATACTCCCGAGTCATCATCGCCACCCGCATACGCCCGACGGTAGTGGCCCGCGCTGCGCGGCGCATCCTCTTCCCCGTCGCTTCGCTCGCCCCGACCTTGCGGGTCAACGTGCTTGCGCGCGACCCCAAGTCGCTTCGGTCGCGACACGACGACCTGCAATAGCGGCGTTGGCCTAGCCGTCGGTTGCGTGTGCCGATAGGTTGGTTTTCATGAGGGAATTGCCACACGTGCTGGGCATCGTCCTGGCGGGCGGAGAGGGCAAACGGCTCTACCCGCTGACCGCCGACCGGGCCAAGCCGGCGGTTCCCTTCGGCGGCGCCTACCGCCTCATCGATTTCGTGCTGTCGAATCTGGTCAACGCGCGCTACCTCCGCATCTGCGTGCTCACCCAGTACAAGTCGCATTCGCTGGACCGGCACATCTCGCAGAACTGGCGGCTGAGCGGCCTGGCCGGTGAATACATCACGCCGGTTCCCGCTCAGCAGCGCCTCGGCCCGCGCTGGTACACCGGCTCGGCCGACGCGATCTACCAGTCGCTGAACCTGATCTACGACGAGGATCCGGACTACATCGTGGTTTTCGGTGCCGACCACGTGTACCGGATGGACCCCGAGCAGATGGTCAAGTTCCACATCGAGAGCGGGGCCGGCGCCACCGTCGCCGGTATCCGGGTGCCCCGCGCCGAGGCGCACGCATTCGGGTGCATCGACGCCGACGAGTCCGGCCGCATCCGGGAGTTCATCGAGAAGCCGGCCGACCCGCCGGGTACGCCCGATGATCCCGAGCAGACCTTCGTGTCGATGGGTAACTACATCTTCACCACCAAGGTGCTCATCGATGCCATCCGGGCCGACGCCGATGACGACAACTCCGATCACGACATGGGCGGCGACATCATCCCGCGGCTGGTGTCCGACGGGATGGCCGCGGTGTACGACTTCAGCAACAACGAAGTCCCCGGCGCCACCGAACGCGACCACGGCTACTGGCGCGACGTCGGGACGCTGGACGCGTTCTACGACGCCCACATGGATTTGGTGTCGGTGCACCCGGTGTTCAACCTCTACAACAAGCGCTGGCCGATCCGCGGGGAGTCGGAGAACCTGGCGCCCGCGAAGTTCGTCAACGGCGGCTCGGCGCAGGAGTCCGTGGTCGGCGCCGGCAGCATCATCTCCGCGGCGTCGGTGCGCAATTCGGTGCTGTCGAGCAACGTCGCGATCGAGGATGGCGCCATCGTCGAGGGCAGCGTGCTGATGCCCGGCGTGCGGGTGGGCCGCGGCGCGGTGGTCCGGCACGCCATCCTCGACAAGAACGTGGTCGTCGGCCCCGGCGAGATGGTCGGCGTCGACCTGGAGAAGGACCGCGACCGGTTCGCGATCAGCGCAGGCGGCGTGGTGGCCGTCGGCAAGGGCGTCTGGATCTAACCGGCCGCAAGCAGCTCCGGGCCGATGATCTGGACGCTGCTGCTGCCACCCCCGTCGCTGCCGGTCACCACGATGGCACCGGAATTCGGTTCGACGGCAACGGAATTGGGTTGGCGCACGGTGGCCACATCGGCGAGGGTCCGGCTCGCCGCCGGGTCTGCGACATCAACCACCCGCACCGCGTTCCGCTCGGTCAGCGTGATGTAGAGGCGGTGGCGCCGGGCGTCGTAAGCCAGCCCGTAGGGCTTACCCGGTGCATCGATTCTGGCCACCTGGCTCACCTTCGGATCGATGCGCTCGATGTAGACGGCGCCGCCGTCGGTGTCGGCGAACGCGGCCAGATCAACGGAAAGCGAGACCGCGTGGGTGAGCTTGGCCCCCACCGGAGCCTGGCTGACCAGCTCGCGGGTCGAGCCGTCATACACCCACACCCCGTTGCCCTGGACGTCGGCGACGGCTGCGTAGTTACCGACGGCCGCGACACCGCCGGGCTGCGGCGGACCGGCCGGCAGTGACCCGACCACCTGACCGTCGCGGACGAACAGCACGCCGCCGCCGCCTTCGTTGGTCACCACGATGGCTCCCGACGCGGTCGCCGCCGCGTCGTGCGGCTGCCGTCCGACGCCGGTGACGGTGGTGGTGATGCGGCCCTCGGCGAGGTTCAGTTCGAGGAGCTCAGCGGTGCCCTCCAACGGGGCCAGCACGGGGCCGTCCGGACCGGCCAGGCTCAAGTGGCGCGCGGCGCTCGGGGTCGGGATCCGCTGGCGTTGCCTGCCGGTGGTGGCATCGAACAGCACTATGGCGTTGGGATCCCGCACCGCGACGGCCGCGATCCCCGACGTGCCGACGACGACACCTTCCGGTGCGTTGCCGAGCGGGACGACGATGCCGACCGGCGCCGCGGTGGGCGGACCTGCCCTGGCCGGCTCGGCGGGCGGGGCATGCGTGATGCTGACGGGCTTGGGTTCACCGGCGCACCCGGCCGCCACCGAGCATCCGATCACCAGTACGCACAGCGAGGTTTGGATGCGGCGGCCCACGTGCGCACAGTGCCCCACCAGGCTGCCGGCTAAACCGGGCGCCGCGCAGCCTTGCGCCGTCGTCGGCGCCGCCACAACGCGACCGCGGCCCATGCCAGGGCGACGATCACCACCAGTACCAGCGCCGGGATGAGGATCGCGATGAACACCAGTGCGACGCTGACGATGTCCTCGACCGTGCTGAGCACCGGCGCCGCGGTGCCGGCCGAGGCGACGTTCGCCGCCGGGCGGACCGCCGTCTTGGTCAGGTGGACGACCAGGGCCGTGACAACACCGATCGCGACCGGTACCCACTGACCGGTGCGGGCGAACTCACCGGGATCGGTGACCGCGGCGGTCTGCGCGGCGGTGCCCGACCCGAAGACGATGCCGCCGGCCGTCGGGCGGACGAACGTCTGGACTACGTCGTTGACCGAGTCCAGGGCGGGGATCTTGTCGGCGACGATCTCGATCAGCAGCAGGACCGCGACTATGGCGATCACCCAGGCGTTCTCCAGCCACGACCACCCGGCCGGCAAGGTGACGAGGTCGGTGAACCGGGCCAGCAGCGCAAGCGACAGCAGCGGGATGTAGGCGTTGAGGCCCGCGGCGGTGGCCAGCCCGAAGCCGGTCATCAGCTCCATGGCGCCTCCTCATGCCGTCACAAACTCGCATCCAGGATGACGCGTCACTAACGAGATTTCCTGGCATCGGCGCTGATTCAAGTGCTCACCAGATCAGGGGCACCAGACGGTAGCGCACATTGTGGGTGTACTGCCGATAACCGTCCAGTTCCCCGGTGAGCATCTTCTCCTCGTCGAGGATTCGCGCCGCCATCAACAGCAGCCCGACGACGACGAGCAGCAGGGCCCAATACGAGCCGAGCGCCAGCGCGATCCCGATCATCAGGACCACGTTGCCGAAGTACATCGGATGGCGCACAACGCCGTACAGCCCGGTGCTCACCAACGGTTGGCCCTCCTCGACGGTGATGTTGGCCGAGGCGTACTGATTCTGTACCACCACCCACATCGCCAGACCCAGGCCGACCGCCACCAGCACGTCGCCGGCAACCGACAACCAGGCAGGCACCGTCGACCAACCGAAGCGGTAGTCCAGGGCCGGCACCACCAGCATCGCCGCGAACACCAAAAACGTCCCGGCGATCACGACCTTCTGGACCGGCCGGGTCTCCGCCTTGACGCCGGCATGGGTGCGCCGTTCGAACGCGTCGGGGTACTTCCGGCCCAAATACAGTGTCGGGACCAGGCTCGCGATGCTGAACACCGCGAGGAAAGCCCAGCCCTGCCAATAGCTGACGGTCCCCGCGGGCACGAACAGCAGCACCACGAAGGCCGCGATACCCACGATCGACGAGATCGCAATACGAAGTGACGTTCCCATGGCTTTCCTACACGACATCGCGGCGGCGATAGATGGCACCGGCGATCAGCGTGACCGCGACGCCGATCGCCACCATCACGCCCAGTGCCACAACGGAAACCGATGACGGTGCGGTGGTACGCCCCACCGGCGAGGCCTCGATCAACCATCGCGGCAACCGCAGCAGCGCACCGAGATACAACGCGACGACCACGAATGCGACGGCCACCCAGCCGATGCCGGGATGACGCAACGCGACGCCGAGGGCGGCGATGCCTGCCATCACCGCCATCGCAGGCAGGAAGGCCAGCGCAGCCCAGGTCAAGCGCAGGATCGTGGCGGGCTCGCCCAACGTCAATCCGGCGCCGATGCCGTTACCCAGGCCTGCGCAGGCCAGCAGCACCGCCGCACCGGTCAGCCCCGCGCCGACCGCCGACAACAACCACGCCCAGCGCGACACCGAACCCGCCAGCACCGCCTCGCCGATTCCGGACTCCTCGTCGCGGCGCAGCCGCACCACAACGCTAACCACATACGCGGTGGTCGCCGCGGCCAGGAACTGCGTCATGGTGGTGTACACACCGTCGGTGCCCTGCGCCGAAAGCAACCGGGCCAGAAGCTCATTGCCTCTCGCCGCGTCCAGCAGCGATTTGGTCATCGAACCGAACGCCGCCCCGGCGATCAGCAGACCAACCGCCCAGCCCACGGTCAGGCCGCGGTGAATCACCAGCTGTAGACCGAAGACCCCGCCGACTGGTCGCGCACGGGAGTGCTCACCGGCGGACGCCAGGACACCGTCGTCGTACTGGCGGCGGCTCTCCAGCGCCACGGTGGCCGCGACGAGTGCGACGGCCAGCGCAGCCAGCAGCCCGAGTGGCCACCAGCGCAATGCGACGAAGGGTCGCATCTGCTGCGCCCACGCGATGGGGGAGAACCAGCTCAGCGCGCTGCCGGAGTTGTCGATCACGTCGCCCGCACCCCGCACCAGGACGGCCGCGGCCAGTGTCGCGAGCGCGGCTCCGCTGGCCGTTCTGGCCTGCCGCCACAATTGCGCGCTCAGCGCCGCGACAGCTCCGAAAACCGTTGCCACGGTGGTGATCCCCAAAATCATCGCCGCGGTGTCGACCACCGCGAACCCGGTGGCGGCCATGGCGATCGTCATCGTCACCGACAGGACGGCGTTCACCAGCACGATGACGATCAGGGCGGCGGCCGTGCGGGCATGGCGGCCGACGATCGAGGAAAGCACGAGTTCGGCGGCTCCGCTTTCCTCTTCGGCGCGGGTGTGACGAATGACGGTCATGATGGCCAGAATCGATGCCGCCACGATCAACGTCAGGGTCAGTTCATTGGCCATCATGACGCCGAGATCGGTCTCGTTGACTCCGAACATCGGTCCGCCCAACATGATCCCGGCCGGGGTCTTGAGCAAGTTCACGCGGGCCTGGCGCTGCGCCTCGTCGGGATACGCGAGTTTGATCCCATTGGGGGCGTAGACCATCATCAGTGTCAGCGCCGAGATCCACGCCGTCAGCCGGATCCTGTCGCGACGCAGGGCGAAGCGGACGAGCGTCCCGGTCCCGGTCAACCGGGACGGGGCGGTTGCGGTTGCGGTCATGGCGCGGGCGTCCGGTATTCGCGCAGGAACAGGTCTTCCAGGGAGGCCGGCGTGACCGTCAGGTCCGCGATCCCGAGCTGGGTGAGATGCACCATCGTCGCGTCCAGTACGTCGCGGCCGACGGTGAATCGGACCTGGCCGTCGACGATGTTCACGTCGTGCACGCCGGGCCATCGAGCCACGACGGTGGGGTCGCGGTGGGTGCGTGCTGTCACCGTGGTGCGCATCAGGTGCTGGAGCTGGGCCAGCGGCCCCGATTGCACGGTGCGCCCGGCGCGGATGATGGTGACTGTGTCACAGACCTTTTCGACCTCGGCCAGGACGTGGCTGGAGAGCAGCACCGCAGCGCCGCGGCCGGCGACCTCGCGGACGCATTCCTGAAAGACGTTCTCCATCAACGGGTCGAGGCCCGACGTCGGCTCGTCGAGAATGTAGATGTCGGCGTCGGTGGCGAAGGCGGCCACCAGCGCCACCTTCTGGCGGTTGCCTTTCGAGTACGTACGGGCCTTCTTGTTCGGGTCGAGTTCGAAGCGCTGGATCAGCCAGTCCCGCCGGCGGGGGTCCGCACCACCGCGCAGGCCGCACAGGAAGTCGATCACCTGACCGCCGGTCAGATTCGGCCACAGCGTCACATCCCCGGGTACGTAGGCGATGCGCCGGTGCAGCGCCACCGCGTCGTGCCACGGGTCACCGCCCAGTAGGCGGACGTGGCCGCCGTCGGCGCGCAGTAGCCCGAGCAGGATGCGGATGGTTGTGGATTTGCCTGCGCCATTGGGTCCGAGGAATCCGGCGACCGAGCCGGCGCGAACGGTCAAGTCCATGCCGTCCAGGGCCCGGGTTCGGCCGAAAGTCTTGACCAGACCGTGGATTTCGACCGCTGCGGTGTCAGTCCGCGCTGTCGGTACCGATGCCGTCGTCATGTTGTTCTCCCTCGGTGTGGGTCACAATTTCGCCGTGTGCGGCGAAGCTGTCGAACATCGTCGAGTCGGTGAGCAGGCCCTCGGTGTAGAGCTCGAGGGCGGGCAGCATCATCTCGTTGGCGTAGTCGTGCAGAACAGCCCGTAAATCCGTTGGGTTGTCGTGCAATTGGAGGTAGAGCAGGAAGGCGCCGCCGCCTGCCATGCCGAGATACTTCGCGCGTGCGGCTGGGTCGCGGCTCGGCTTGATCGTGCCGGCGTGGACCCCCTCGTCGAGGTAAGCCTCGACATTCGCGAACATGGTGCGCCACAGGTTTCTGGCCAGCTCGCCGCCGGTCTGCATGCTGCGCACAAGGTAGGCCATCATCGGCGCGAACGATTCGATCTCGGCCGCTGCGGCGAGCCACGTGGCCGGGTCGGTGGAACGAATCGTCTCGGATTTCTCACTGCGGACTTCTTCGGCGATGTAGTCGTCGCACGCTTGGCGCAATCCGTCCTTCGACCCAAAGTGGTGGATCACCAGCCCCGGGCTCACCCCGGCGGCCTCGGCGATCGCCCGAACCCCGACATCGAATCCGCGGGCGCCGAACAGCTCGATGGCGGCGTCGCGAATCCGGGCCACGGTCGTCAGGTCCGTTGAACGCATGTTTAGGATGCTAAACACTTGTTCAATCGCCGGTCAAGCACCAACTGCATCGACGGGTGGAACTGGTGGTGGGGCGGTCGCCCGGTGCGGACGCCTCTCAGGCGGCAGTGCGCAACGCGACTGTCTCGGCAGCCACCGGCGCGGGCCGGGCGGCGCGGTTGAGCAGGATCTCGAATGTGCGGGCGGTGCCGATCGACCCGTAGGAGTACGGCTGGTCGCGGTGCAGTGCTGAACCGGGGATGCCGTCGATGTCGACGCGGACGCGATGAGTGCTGGGGTCGCCCGCCGAACCGGTCTCGGTCACAGTGGCCGCCAACCCGGCCAGCGGGATTCGGACCGCGTCCCGGCGGCTGCCGACGATCAGCGAACTCTTCGTGATGCGCAGGTCACCCCATGTCGCCAGCACTCCCTCGCGGCGGTTACGGCGACTTTGCGAGAGATCGAAAAACATCGCGGCAATTCCGAGGAGCGCAAAGGGCACGAACAATGTCGCCACCAGCACGGGGCTTATCCGTGGATCCATGTTTTCCCCCCAGAAACACCGTGCGCTGTCAGCTGTTAACGGCCGGACATATCCCCGCAATACTTCTGCCTCACACCAACTTTGGTGCGAGGTTGCCCATATAACCAGCAAGGTAAACGCGTTTGCGATGACTCTTGTCGATCAGAGTCGCCCTCACTCGCGATGACCTCACGGGTCAAAATCCTATTGAGTAGGAAGCGGGGATAACTGCACTTTTGGAGAGTTTGCTGGAATTCAGCATGATGGAAATATGGCAACCAATTACCAGCGGATAATTGGCGTCTTCACCGGCTTGGCGAACGTCGCGTCAATGCTGGTGAGGGGATTTTCCTGCGCGGGACGGCGCGGGGAAGCGCCATGAAATCTGCACGTCCGTTGAATATCAGCAAACTTCGACCGTGAATGCGACGAGCAAAGCGCCGCCGGCCGCAGTGGTCAGCGCATCACACGAACTGCCAAATCAGTCGCGGGCCGCGACCAGGATTCCGTCTCCCAGCGGAATCAACACCGGGGTGAGGCGCTCGTCCTCGGCGATCAGCCGGGCCGCCTCGCGCACGGCCGCGACCTCGGCGTCATTGGCCGCCGGGTCACCGGCGCGGCCGCCGAGCGCGGAGCGATGCACGACGATCGCGCCGCCTGGGCGCAGCAGGCGGATGCCCTCGACGATGAAATCGGCCTGATCCGACGGTGCGGCATCGAGAAACACCAGGTCATAGGACTCGTCGGCCAGCCGGGTGAGGACTTCCTGGGCTCGGCCGGCGATCAGCCGGGTACGCGACGGGCCGATGCCGGCCTCGGTGAACGCCTGCTTGGCGATGCGCTGATGCTCGGGCTCGATGTCGATGGTGGTCAGGACACCGTCGTCACGCATCCCCGACAGCAGCCAGAGCCCGCTCACGCCGGCACCGGTGCCCACCTCGACAACTGCTTTGCCGCCGGACAGCCGGGCAAGTACGCTGAGCAGCGCACCGACCGCCGGTGTCACCGCTCCGGCGCCGGCGTCCACAGCTCGCTCCCGGGCGGCCGCGACAATGGCGTCCTCGGAGATCGAACCCTCCGCATGGGCGAGCATCCGGTCGGCGCGGCTGGCCTCCGGCTGGCCTGTTTGGTCCTCGGTAGTGGCCATTCTCAGCAGCGTAGGCGCAGTTGTATCGGCGAGTGGGCAGGCGCGCCCGGCGCCGGTGGGCGCCACAACGGCCGGTCGGATGCGGGGATGCCAGACGTCAAGGATGACGCGCCGTCCAGCAGTGAAAGAGCTGGACACGAATCGATAACGAAAGTATTTCTTAGTCAAACCTTAGTTAGCTCAAATCGCCCCCACACAGGTTTGGGGAACGGTAGCGGGCATGGAACAGAGCCCCCGCTGGTCGGGGAATATGCCCGACAACGGTCGCGTTGTCAGGCTTGATGCGGTCGACGGCACCCAGCCGTCAACGCAGGTCAACCAGGAGGATCCGACGACCACCACATTGATGGCTCCGGCACATATGTCGCACCCCGAGCAGTTGGGGGAAGCCGAGTGGGTTGAACCGTCCGAGGAACTGCAGGGCACCGCGGTGTTCGATGCCACCGGCGACCGGACGGCGATGCCGTCCTGGGACGAGCTGGTCCGTCAGCACGCCGACCGGGTGTACCGGCTGGCCTATCGCCTGTCGGGTAACCAGCAGGATGCGGAGGACCTCACCCAGGAGACCTTCATCAGGGTGTTCCGCTCTGTGCAGAACTACCAGCCCGGCACGTTCGAAGGCTGGCTGCACCGCATCACCACCAACTTGTTCCTCGACATGGTCCGCCGCCGCGGCCGCATCCGCATGGAGGCGCTGCCCGAGGATTACGACCGGGTCCCCGCCGACGAGCCCAACCCCGAGCAGATCTTCCACGACTCGCGACTGGGTGCGGATTTGCAGGCCGCGCTGGATTCGTTGGCGCCGGAGTTCCGTGCCGCCGTCGTCCTGTGTGACATCGAGGGTCTGTCGTACGAGGAGATCGGTGCGACGCTCGGCGTCAAGCTGGGCACCGTGCGCAGCCGCATCCACCGCGGTCGCCAGGCGCTCCGCGACTACCTGGCGGCCCATTCCGGCCAGCGGGGGTTGGCAGACTTCACGGCCGAATCGGCGTAGACCGACGGGCAGCGGCCAAACTGTGGCCGGCATGTCATGTCACCGAGGGTTTCGCGCGCTACATTCGATCTAGCGGCGCAGCACCAGCGAGGTAAATCTCGTGCTGACGCGAACCCCGAGAGGAGCGCAGTGATGGTCGACCGTGGACACATGTTCCGTCGAGCATTTTCCTGGTTGCCCTCACAGTTCGCCTCCCAGAGTGACGCGCCCATCGGGGCGCCGCGCCAATTCGGTTCCACCGAGCACCTGTCGATCGAGGCGATCGCCGCGTATGTCGACGGCGAGCTGAGGATGAAGTCGTACCTACGGGCGGCGCACCATCTGTCGCTGTGCCCGGAGTGCGCGGCCGAGGTAGAGGGCCAGAGTCAGGCTCGCACCGCGTTGCGGGATTCCGTTCCGATCAGCATGCCGAGCAGCTTGTTGGGGCTGTTGTCGCAGATCCCGCAGGCGGCGCCGGACGATTCGGGTGTGCCGGACGGGCGAAGCCGCCCTGGCAGCGACATCGAGTCCGGACTCGCCGATCAGTTAGCTGAACGCACAGACCGTGACCGGCGTAAGCGCCGGTAGGGTGGATGTGAAATCGGGCAGTGTCGTGCCCGGTCCCACAGCGCGCGCTCGCGGCTGAGCGCTTGGATAGAGGTTGAACTTGAGCCCCAATCAGGACAACTCCGGCAGCAGCCCCCGTCTGGCACCGCGTCCGGTCTCCCGGCCTGCCGTCGATCCGGCCGCCACCCGCACGTTCGGGCGTCCCCAGGGTGTTGACGGCTCGTTCGTGGCCGAGGAGCTGCGTCCCGCCAAATTCCGCGGGGAGGTCGAATTCCAGCCCAAGGACCACGTCCCGGACCCCGTGCTGGGCGAGGCGTTCGGCCGGCCCTATCCGGGCGGCGAGTCGCTGCAGCGGCACCCCGCCGACGCCGGGGCACTGGACGCTGAGCGCGACGACGATTCCGACGACGTCGACGATCCCTGGCGGGACCCGGGGGCGGCGGCCGCTCTCGGCACGCCGGCACTGCAGCAGGCGGCACCCGTCGTCGCGGCCGGGCCCACCGGCAAGCTCGGCGTCCGCGACGTGCTGTTCGGCGGGCGGGTGTCCTACGTCTCGCTGGCGGTGCTGGGCATCATCGCGCTGCTGATCGGGTTCGCCGGCGGCTGGGTGGGGCGCAAGACCGCCGAGGTCGTCGAGGCGTTCACCACGTCGAAGGTCTCGCTGGCCACCAACAGCACCGGTGAGGTGCCGCCCGGCAGGTTCGCGAAGGTCGCCACGTCAGTCGCCGATTCCGTCGTCACCATCGAGGCGGTCAGCGACGACGAAGGCGCTCAGGGCTCCGGCGTCGTCGTCGACGGCCGCGGCTATATCGTCACCAACAACCACGTGATCTCCGACGCCGCCAACAATCCGAGCAAGTTCAAGATCTCGGTGGTGTTCAACGACGGCAAGTCGGTGCCGGCCAACCTCGTCGGCCGCGACCCCAAGACCGACCTGGCGGTGCTCAAGGTCGACAACGTCGACAACCTGACGGTGGCCCGTTTCGGGGACTCCAGCAAGGTTCACGTCGGTGACGAGGTCATCGCGGCCGGTGCCCCGCTGGGCCTGCGCAGCACCGTGACCCACGGCATTATCAGCGCCCTGCACCGGCCCATCCCGCTCTCGGGTGAGGGATCGGACACCGACACCGTCATCGATGCCATCCAGACCGACGCCTCGATCAACCACGGCAACTCGGGTGGTCCGCTGATCAACATGGATTCCGAGGTGATCGGAATCAACACCGCCGGGAAGTCGTTGTCCGACAGCGCAAGTGGCCTCGGGTTCGCCATCCCGGTCAACGAGGTCAAGCGGACCGTCGAGGCCTTGATCAAGGACGGCAAGGTCGATCACCCGACGTTGGGCCTGTCGGCGCGTTCGGTGAGCAACGACCTCGCCCAGGGCGCCCAGGTGGCCAACGTCAAGGCCGGCAGTCCCGCCGAGAAGGCCGGAATCCTCGAGAACGACATCATCGTCAAGGTCGGCAACCGCACGGTCGCCGACGCAGACGAGCTCGCGGTCGCCATACGCCAGCTCAAGATCGGGCAGGACGCACCCATCGAGGTCATCCGCGATGGCCGCAAGGTCACGCTGACGGTTAACCCCGCGTCGGACAACTGACACCATGTTCGCCAACGTCGGGTGGGGCGAAATGCTCGTGTTGGTAGTCATCGGGCTGGTGGTCCTCGGTCCCGAGCGGCTGCCGGGTGCCATCCGGTGGACGTCGAATTCGTTGCGGCAGGCCCGCGACTACATCAGCGGCGCCACCAGTCAGCTGCGTGACGACCTCGGGCCGGAGTTCGAGGATCTGCGCCAGCCGCTGAGCGAGTTGCAGAAGCTGCGCGGTATGACGCCGCGGGCCGCGCTCACCAAACACCTTCTCGACGGTGATGATTCGTGGATCGGCGAAGCGTTCCAGTCGCCCGGAGCCGCCGGGCCTGCGACATCAGACACAGTGAAGCCGCACAGTGCGCCGCCCCCGCAGGCCGTGGTGCCCAAGCCTGAGCCGTTGCCGCCCGGTACGCCGGCACCTTTCGACGCCGACGCGACCTGATCGCCTACAGGTGGCGGGTGGTGTCCAGGCCCAGCGACATTCCGGCCAGCCCGCGCCGTCGTGCCGCCAGCTTGTCGGCGATGCCGCGCAGTTCCTTGCCGGCCGCTGAATCGGGCGCTGAAAGAACAAGCGGCACACCGGAATCGCCGGCCGCCACCAACGCGGGGTCGAGCGGCACCTGGCCGAGCAGCGGCACATCAGCGCCGACCGAACGGGTGAGACTCTCGGCGACCTGACGGCCGCCACCTTCGCCGAAGATCTGCATCGTGGTGCCGTCCGGCATGAGCAGCCCCGACATGTTCTCCACCACGCCGACGATGCGTTGGCGGGTCTGCAGCGCGATCGCCCCGGCGCGCTCGGCCACCTCGGCGGCGGCGAGCTGCGGTGTCGTCACCACCAGGATTTCGGCGCCCGGAACCAGCTGAGCCACCGAGATCGCCACATCGCCGGTTCCCGGCGGCAGGTCGAGCAGCAGCACGTCGAGGTCGCCCCAGTACACGTCGGCAAGGAACTGCTGCAGCGCCCGGTGCAGCATCGGCCCACGCCACACCACCGGTGCGTTGCCCTGAGTGAACTGGGCGATCGAGATGACCTTCACATCGTGAGCGACCGGCGGCAGGATCATCGACTCGACCTGGGTGGGGCGGTCGTCGGTGCCCATCATGCGCGGCACCGAATGACCGTAGATGTCGGCGTCGAGGACGCCGACGGACAGGCCACGGGCCGCCAGCGCCGCAGCCAGGTTGACCGTCACGCTCGACTTGCCGACACCGCCCTTACCGGAGGCGACCGCGTACACCCGAGTAAGGGAGCCGGGCTGGGCGAAGGGGATCACCGGTTCGGGCGCATCGCCGCGCAGTTGCTTGCGCAGTTCGGTGCGCTGCTCGTCGTTCATCACATCGAGTGCGACGGTCACCGCCGCGGTGCCCGGCACATCGGCGACGGCCTGGGTCACCCGCTCGGTGATCTCGGTCTTCTTCGGGCACGCGGCCGTCGTGAGGTAGACCTCGACGTGCACGGCACCGTCGTCGGCGACCGAGATGCTCTTGACCATGTTGAGCTCGGTGATCGGCTTGCGCAGCTCGGGATCGATCACTTTGCCCAGCGCAATGCGCACCTGGGTCTGCAGTTCGTTCTTTTCGGACATCAGGGCCGAGTCTAGGTTGTGCGACCCCTGTCAGCGGAAACGGCCTGAGTACTGACGCGGCGCCCGGTGACGACGGTCGCCGTCACCAGAACGCCGATGACGGCGATGGTGATCACCGAGTTGACGCCGTTGGCGGTGTCGACGGAGAACTTGCCGATGACGATCAGCCGGATCGCGACCTCGAGCAGCAGACCGACACCCCACATCGCGGACAGCCGGACGTGGATGCGGCGGCGACGGTCGGCGTCTGATGTTTCCCGCTCCTCGTCGGCGTTGCTGAATCGGTCACTGACGACCTGTGTCAACGGGGTGCCGATCACGCAGCTGCCCAGAAAGATCAGTCCGCCGATTCCGTTGACGACGGTGTTGCCGACCAGCACCAGTTTGGGATCGGTCGTGGACAACCCGACGGCCAGACTGAGCCCGAAGGTCAGCAGCAGGTAGACGGCGAACGGGTCTAACCGCCGGACTCTGACCACGCTGTAGATCACCCGTAGGCCCGACAACACCGTGGCCGACAGCAGGGCGATGTACTCGGACACTCCCGCCGCGCGCAGTCCGTAATAGGCGATCAGCGGCGGTGCGACGTCGGCCGCGACGGTCTGGAGCACGGGGCGCATCGACCGTTGTTGTGCCGGATTACGTTGACTCACAACGCGTTACGTTAGCGCCGCTGTCTGTCCGCTCGCTGTGCGAGCTCGGACCGCCTGGTGTGGCTAGCTGGCCGGGCCCGGCAGCGCACCGTGCACGGCAGGCAGCGGCGCCGCGGGCGCCGGCACCTCGGCGACCGGCTCGGGAGCCGGCGCCGGCGGCGGGGGCGGCGACAGCCACGGTGGCTGCCACGGGGGCGGCGCGTCCGGCATTGCCTGAGGCTGGGCGGCCACCGGCGGGGGAGCCTGTGAACCGAGGCAGATCACCTGGCAGGGCAGCGACGGCAGCTCACTGGCGGGGCCGGGCAGCGGGCCCAGCGCCAGCGATCCGGCCGTCTCGGTGTTGTTGATGCTGAGCTGCGCCAGCGGATCGGTGGGCGGCAGCCCGATGGCATTGAGCGGCAGGCCCGGACCCAGGCCCTCCGGGTTCTCCAGGTGGGCGTCCCCGAGAGCGGGCGCCGGCCCGACGATCGGCGGCAGGTTGATCGGCTCCACGCCAGTGGCGTAGGCGGCGGCCCAACCCAGCACATTCTGGGCGTAGGCCATCGAGTTGTTGTAGCGCAGGATCGCGGTCAGCACCTGCGACTGGTTGCGCAGGTTCAGCCCGCCGCTGCACAGGTAGCGGGCCGCGGCCAGCGCCGCGTCGTAGACGTTCTGTGGGTCGGCCTTGCCGTCGCCGTCGCCGTCGGCGGCGTAGCGCGACCAGGTGCCGGGCAGGAACTGCATGGGTCCCATCGCCCGCGCAAACACCGGGCGGCCGGCCTGGACCGTCTGCACGATGACCTCGTTGCCGGACAGGGTGCCGTCCAGCGTCGGGCCGTAGATCGGGTTGATCGCGGTGCCCCGCGCGTCGGTGGCGCCACCGTTGGCATGCATGGACTCGATGCGGCCGATGCCGGCCAGCAGGTTCCAGCTCAGCCCGCAGCCCGGCGCGGCCACTGACATCTTCTGTTCGGCATTGCGATAGGCCGCCAGCGGAACGGACGGGATGCGCAGGGACCCGATCGAGCTGACCACCATCGCAGGCGGCGGAGCAGACGGGGTGGCCGCCGCGAAGTGGAAGTTGGTGGGTTGCTTGGTCAGAGCGACGACGGTGACACCCGAGGTGTCGATCTGCGGTGACACCGCGGCCAGTGGAATGACGTCCTTGCCGACCACCGGTGCGTGCGGCAGGTCCGGGGCTGCGCTGACCGCGCCGGCAAGCACGACCGGGGTGAGCACAGCAATTCCGAAAGCAGGTTTCCGCACCATCCGGCTGACGCGGTTTCCTATGCCCACTCGTCCGTCCTCAGATCATGCCGCCTGTGTGAACCAAGTCACCATACATATCTTCGTGACCTCAGTGGTATCCAATGGTCACCTTTGTCACTAACTCACCTCGTCGCCGACGGGCTCGACGGCCGGCCGGGCCTTCTTGGCTTTGTCCTTCTTGGCCTTGCCGCCGTTGTCGGACTGCAGCGATTCCAGCAATTCGCGAATCTCCTCCAGCTCGCGGCGAAGGTAGTCGCGGGTGGCAACCTCGCCGACCGCCAACCGGAGCGATGCCAGCTCGCGGGCCAGGAACTCGGTGTCGGCCTTGGTCTGCTGAGCGCGCCGGCGATCTTCCTCCAACGACACCCGGTCGCGGTTCTCCTGCCGGTTCTGCGCCAGCAGGATCAGCGGCGCGGCGTAGGCGGCCTGGGTGGAGAACGCCAGGTTCAGCAGGATGAACGGGTAGGGGTCCCACCGCCACCGCACCGCGAACAGGTTCAGGGCGATCCAGACGACGACCAGGATCGTCTGCCACGCGAGGTAGCGCCCGGTGCCCAGGAACCGGGCGATCGATTCACTGAACCGGCCGACCGCCTCCGGATCGACGTTGAACGACAGCCGACGCGACGAGCGCGGGGTGTCCAGGCGCTGGCGTGCGGACAAGTCGCTCACGTCGCCCCCTCTGCGCTGGCCGCCCGCTCGGACAGTTGTGGATCCTCGTAGCTTTCCCGCCAGTCGTCGGGCAGCAGATGGTCGAGCACGTCGTCGACGGTCACCGCGCCGAGCAGGTGGTTCTCCTCGTCGACCACGGGACCGCAGACCAGGTTATAGGCGGCGAAGTACCGCGTCACCCCGGCCAGTGACGTGTTCGGGGTGCAGCTGGGCAGGTCGGTGTCCACGATTCCGCTGACCAGATTGGCGGGCGGTTCGCGCAGCAGCGCCTGCAGGTGCACGCAGCCGAGGTAGCGGCCGGTGGGGGTGGCCGTCGGGGGCCGCACCACGAACACCAGCGACGCCAGCGCCGGCGTCAGGTCGGGGTCCCGCACCCGGGCCAGTGCCTCGGCGACGGTGGTGTCGGGCGCGAGCACCACCGGGTCGGAGGTCATCAGACCGCCCGCGGTGTCGGGGGAGTGACTCAGCAGACGTCGCACCGGCTCGGAGTCCTCGGGATCCATTCGGCGCAGCAGCACCTCGGCCTCGGTCGGGTTCAGCACGCCGAGAAGGTCGGCGGCGTCGTCGGGGTCCATCGCCTCCAGGACGTCGGCGGCTCGTTCGGTGTCCAACTGCAACAGCAGGACGGTCTGGTCGTCCTCGGGCAACTCCTGGAGGATGTCGGCCACCCGCTCGTCGTCGAGCGCGTTGATCAGCTCGGTGCGGCGCTTTGCCGGCAGATCGCGGATGGCGTCGGCCACCTCGATCGGGCGCTGGCCTTCGAACTGGTGCAGCAGTTGGGCCACCCCCTGGCCGGGCATCGACAGCGCCGACGGGGTCAGGCCCGCCACGTTGTGCCAGTCCACCACCTGGATCGTCGAGCGCCGGCCCAGCCTGCGGTGGCTGCGCACCGCGACCCGGGTGACCACCCAGTCGCGGACGCGGGACTGTTCGATACCCAGGTCGACGACGATGACGTCCACACCGGACATCTGCGGCAGCTCCGGGTCGTTGACCCGCACCCGGCTGTCGAGGACCTGGCCGAGCACCAGAACCTCACCGGGCCGCTGCGCGAAGCGGCGCAACGACACATTTCCGGTGGTGAGCGTGACGGCGTTCGGCTCGATCGCGGTGACTCGCAGTATCGGTACGAAAATCCTTCGGCGAGTGAGCATTTCGACTACCAAGCCGAGGACGCGCGGTTGCTGACGGACGATGCTCATACTGATCACGACGTCGCGAACGCGGCCGAGGGATTCGCCATCTGGACCGAGCACGGCCAGTCCTGCCAGCCGCGCCGCGTACACCCTGTTCACCGACGCCATGAGTGAAAGGGTAGGAGTGTAAGCGTGGAGAACGCTTATCGACCCCGTCGAACGTGCTTGTCGGTTCCGGGCAGCAGTCTCAAGATGATCGAGAAGGCCAAGGCATTGCCTGCCGACGAGGTGTTCCTCGACCTCGAGGATGCGGTCGCGCCAGATGCCAAGGCGCAGGCCCGCAAACAGGTCGGTGCGGCATTGGCGAGCCCGGGCTGGGCGGGTCAGCTGCGGGGTGTGCGGGTCAACGACTGGACCACGCCGTGGACGTACTCCGATGTGATCGACGTGGTGTCCGAGGTGGCTTCGGCCCGCGACGGGCGCCTCGACGTCATCGTGCTGCCCAAGGTGACCGACCCCGGCCATGTTCACGCCCTCGACCTGTTGCTGACCCAGCTCGAGCTCACCCACGGCCTGCCGGTCGGGCGGATCGGGGTCGATGCCCAGATCGAAGATGCCAAGGGACTGGCCAACATCCACGCGATCGCCGCCGCACCGCGGGTGCAGGCGTTGGTGCTCGGCCCGGCGGACCTGATGGCCAGTCTGAACATGCGCACCTTGGTGGTGGGTGAGCAGCCGCAGGGATACGACGTCGGTGACGCCTATCACCACGTGTTGATGACGATCCTTGTCGCCGCCCGCGCGCACGGCATCGCCGCGATCGACGGGCCGTATCTGAAGGTGCGTGACGTGGCGGCGTTCCGCCGAGTGGCGGGCCGGGCGGCGGCGCTGGGCTACGACGGCAAATGGGTGCTTCATCCCGACCAGATCGACGCGGGTAACGAGATTTTCTCACCCGCCCAAGCCGAATACGACCGCGCCGAGCTGATTCTGGAGGCCTACAACTGGCACACGTCGACGGCGGGCGGGGCCCGCGGCGCGGTGATGCTCGGTGACGAGATGATCGACGAAGCCAGCCGCAAGATGGCGCTGGTGGTCGTCGGCAAGGGCCGGGCGGCCGGCATGCAACGTCAGGGTGAGCGCTTCACCCCGCCGAGCTAGTAGCTGCTCGGTGACGTCGTGGTACTGGCCGCGAGGATGACGACGAACGCGACGTAGAGCACGATCAGGGCGATGATCACCGCGCCGATGGCCACGCCGGCGACCGCGAGCCCGAAGCCGTCCTGCCCGGTGCGCTTGGTTTCGCGCATCGCGACGATCCCGAGAATGATGCCGGCGATCGAGGGCAGCCCGCACAGCAGCAGACCGGCCAGCGAGGTCACCAACGCGGCGATGGCTTTTCCGTTGGTGCCTGGTGGTTTGGTCGGCCGGTACGGGTCGTAGGGATCGCCGTAACCGGGGTAGGCCGGCGGCGGGTACGGGTAGCCCGGGTACCCGGTCGGCGCGGGGTAGGGCGCCGGGTAGACCGGCGGCGGCATCGCGGGGAAGTTCGCCGGATAGTCCACCGGGGCGTACGGATCAGCCGGCGGCGGTGTGCCCTCCGGGTGTGGGGGATAGGTCATCGGGTCAGCGCCAGGCGTAGATCGCCCAGATCACGCTGATGATCAGCGTCGCGACGCCCACCACGATTCCGGCGATGGCCAGGCCGTAGCCGCCCTGACGGGTTTTCTTGATCTGGTTGAGCGCGAGGATGCCGCAGACGATCCCGACGATCGAGCCGATCCCGCACAGCAATCCGATGACTGACGCCACCAGCGACCAGATCGCCAGGGTGTTGGTGCCCGTTGCCGGGGCCGGGTAGCCGTAGCCGCCCTGGTACGGCGCGGCCCCGTACTGCGGCGGCGGAGGGGGTGGGTAGGCGCCGGGTTGCGGAGGCGGATAGGCCGACGGCTGCTCGCCATAGCCGGGTGCCCCGTACGCGCCGGGGGACGGCGGCGGGTAGCCCGGTTGCGGGCTGTAACCCGGCGGCGGATAGCCGGGCGCGCTGTAGCCCGGCGGCGGCGGGTAGGCGCCCGGCGCGTCGTAGCCGGGATAGGCCGGTGGGGTGGGCTCATAGCCCGACGGGGTGCTCTCGTAGCCGGGTGACGCCGGGTTCTGTTCGATGGGCGGGGCTTCGTGCGTCCCCTCGGACGGACCCTGTTCGCCCGCGTTCTGCGGCTTTTCGCCGGAGTCGCCGCCGGAAGCTGTCATGCTGTTCAACCTAGCGTATGTGCAGGTAGCGCGGGGCTGGCTTGCCGTTGGGGCACCAACGCCGGCGGTACCACGTTGATCAGGTTGATCAGGAATTTGGCCCGTTTCGGCGGGTGCGACACGACGCGACAAACGCCGCGCACGACAGGAGAATGAGCAGTTATGACCAGCCCTTTCCCACAGGGTCAGAACCCCGGTGGCGCCGCCGCCGCGTCACGCCGCGGGCCGGTCGGCCTGCCCACCCCGCCCAAGGGGTGGCCGATCGGCTCGTATCCGACCTACGCCGAGGCCCAGAAGGCCGTCGATTACCTGTCCGACGAGCAGTTCCCCGTGGAACAGGTGACCATCGTCGGTGTGGACCTGATGCAGGTCGAGCGCGTCACCGGCAGGTTGTCATGGCCCAAAGTGCTGGGCGGTGGCGTGATCACCGGCGCCTGGCTGGGTATCTTCATCGGCCTGGTGTTGGGATTCTTCAGTCCCAACCCGTGGGCGTCACTGATCACCGGCGTCGTCGCCGGCGTCATATTCGGATTGATCACCTCCGCGGTCCCGTATGCGATGGCGCGTGGGACAAGGGATTTCAGCTCCACCATGCAACTGGTCGCGGGCCGCTATGACGTGCTGTGCGACCCGCAGAGCGCCGAGAAGGCGCGGGACATGCTGGCGCGCTTGAAGATTTGACGCGCTGATCACGGCGAATGCGGTCACGATCTGGCCGCATCCGGCGCGGGAGTGTTGCACATCACGGCAGGGGAGCTCTACGGTTTGGCCGCGGGGCATTGTCCTGCCGTGATGCAGCCTGCGCCGAGCGCGGACGGTTGCCGCACGTACCGAGAAGGCGGGTGAAGACGGGAGGCGGTTGCGAGATGGCTTGCCCAGGCGCACGCGCTCGGCGGCTAGGGGCGGCCGCGATCGCCGCGTTGACATGCGCCTCATTGGTCTCGTCGTGCAGCTCCGGCGAGCAGGGGCTGGTGGTCAGCTTCTACACACCGGCCAGTGAGACGGCGACGTTCACCGCGGTGGCCAACCGCTGCACTGAAGAACTCGGCGGCCGCTTTCGCATCGAACAGCGCAGCCTGCCCAAGGCTGCCGACGATCAGCGGCTGCAGTTGGCGCGCAGGCTGACCGGAAACGACCGCACGCTCGACGTGATGGCGCTCGACGTGGTGTGGACCGCGGAGTTCGCCGAGGCGGGCTGGGCGCTGCCGTTGTCCGACGACCCCTCCGGACAGGCCGAGTCCGATGCGACCGACAACACCTTGCCCGGCCCCCTGCAGACGGCCAAGTGGCAGGACAAGCTGTACGCCGCACCGGTCACCACCAACACCCAATTGCTCTGGTATCGAGCCGATCTGGTGGCTCCACCGCCGGACACCTGGGACGGTATGGTCGCGGAGGCCACCCGCTTGCACGCCGAAGGCAAGCCCAGCTGGATCGCGGTGCAGGCCAAGCAGTACGAAGGCTTGGTGGTGTGGTTCAACACTCTGCTGGAAAGCGCTGGGGGACAGGTACTTTCCGATGACGGAAAGCGGGTCACGCTGACCGACACCCCCGAACACCGGGCGGCGACGGTCAAGGCGCTGCAGATCATCAAGGCCGTCGCCACCGCGCCGGGGGCCGACCCGTCGGTCACCCAGACCGACGAGGGCACTGCACGGCTGGCCCTCGAACAGGGCAAGGCGGCGCTGGAGGTCAACTGGCCCTTCGTGTTCGCGTCGATGCTGGAGAACGCCGTCAAGGGTGGGGTGCCGTTCCTGCCGCTCAACGAGAAGCCGGAACTGAAGGGCAGCATCAACGACGCAGGCACCTTCTCGCCGAGCGACGATCAGTTCACCGTCGCCTTCGATGCGTCCAAGGAAGTGTTCGGGTTCGCCCCCTACCCGGGAGTGATCCCCGGCCGGCCCACCCGGGTCACCCTGGGCGGGCTGAACCTCGCGGTGGCCAAAACCACCCGGCACGCGTCCGAGGCGTTTGAAGCCGTGCGCTGTATCCGCAACCTGGAGAACCAGAAGTACACCTCGATCGAGGGTGGCCTGCCGGCGGTGCGCACCTCGCTGTACTCCGATCCCGCGTTCCAACAGAAGTATCCGCAGTACGCGATCATCCGCGATCAGCTGACCACGGCGGCGGTGCGTCCGGCGACGCCGAACTATCAGGCTGTGTCGACCCGCATCTCGGCGACGCTGGCGCCTATCAGCCAGATCGACCCCGACAAGACTGCGGATGAACTCGCCGTCCAGGTGCAGAAGGCGATCGACGGCAAGGGGTTGATCCCGTGACCGCCCCCGCCCGCACGTCAGCGAATGCTGCGACCCGCAGCGATGACCGCCGGTCTCAGCGCAAGCTCGCCTACCTGCTGATCACCCCGGCCGTCGTTCTCATGCTCGCGGTGACCGCCTACCCGATCGTGTATGCGCTGTGGCTGAGCTTGCAGCGGTATAACCTGGCCAGCCCGGCCGACACGAAGTTCATCTGGTTCGAGAACTACCAGACCATCTTGAGTGACAACTACTGGTGGACGGCGTTCGTCATCACGCTGGTCATCACGGTGGTCTCGGTGGCCATCGAGTTCGCGCTCGGCATGGCGCTCGCACTTGTCATGCACCGCACCATCTTCGGCAAGGGGTTGGTGCGCACCGCGATCCTCATTCCGTACGGGATCGTCACGGTCGCTGCTTCCTACAGTTGGTACTACGCGTGGACGCCGGGCACCGGATATCTGGCCAACCTGCTTCCGGACGGCAGTGCGCCACTGACCCAACAGATTCCGTCGTTGGCGATCATCATCTTGGCCGAGGTGTGGAAAACCACCCCGTTCATGGCGCTGCTGCTGCTGGCCGGGCTGGCTCTGGTGCCCGAGGATCTGCTCAAGGCCGCCGAGGTCGACGGGGCCGGCCCGTGGACCCGGCTGGTGAAGGTGACGTTGCCGTTGATCAAACCGGCGATCCTGGTGGCGCTGGTGTTCCGCACGCTCGACGCGTTCCGCATCTTCGACAACATCTATGTGCTGACCGGTGGTGCCAACGACACCGCCTCGGTGTCGATCCTCGGCTACGACAACCTGTTCAAGGCGTTCAACATCGGACTCGGCTCGGCGATCAGCGTGCTGGTGTTCCTGTCGGTGGCCGTCATCGCGTTCGTCTATATCAAGCTGTTCGGCGCGGCCGCGCCGGGCATGGACAACGAGGTGCGCTGATGGCTGAGCGGATCGGCACCCGGCGAACGGTGAGCTGGGTCGTGATCGATGCGATCGTGGTGATCTACGCCCTCTTCCCGGTGCTGTGGATCCTGAGCCTGTCGCTCAAGCCCACGTCAACGGTCAAGGACGGCAAACTCATTCCGTCAGAGATCACCTTCGACAACTACAAGGGCATCTTCAGCGGTGACGCGTTCAGTTCCGCGTTGATCAATTCGATCGGCATCGGGCTGATCACCACGGTGATCGCGGTGGTGATCGGGGGCATGGCGGCCTACGCCGTCGCCCGACTGGAGTTCACCGGCAAGAAGGCGCTGATCGGCGCAGCGCTGCTGATCGCGATGTTCCCCCAGATCTCGCTGGTGACACCGCTGTTCAACATCGAGCGCCGGCTCGGTCTGTTCGACACCTGGCCCGGGTTGATCATTCCGTACATCACGTTCGCGCTGCCGTTGGCGATCTACACGCTGTCGGCGTTCTTCCGGGAGATTCCCTGGGATCTGGAGAAGGCCGCCAAGATGGACGGCGCAACACCGGCTCAGGCGTTTCGCCGGGTGATCGCGCCGCTGGCCGCACCGGGCATCGTGACGGCGGCCATCCTGGTGTTCATCTTCGCGTGGAACGACCTGCTGCTGGCCCTGTCGCTGACCGCCACCGACGCCGCGATCACCGCGCCGGTGGCCATCGCGAACTTCACCGGCAGTTCGCAATTCGAGGAACCGACCGGGTCGATCGCCGCTGGGGCGATGGTGATCACGGTTCCGATCATCGTGTTCGTTCTGATCTTCCAACGACGGATCGTCGCCGGGCTGACCTCCGGCGCGGTGAAGGGGTAGCGAGGTTTTCGATGGCCGAGATAGTCCTGGACCATGTCAGCAAGAATTATCCGGACGGTGCTGTCGCCGTGAAGGATCTGAGCCTGACGATCGCCGACGGCGAGTTCGTCATCCTGGTCGGGCCGTCCGGCTGCGGCAAGTCCACCACCCTCAACATGATCGCCGGCCTGGAGGACATCAGCGCCGGGGAGCTGCGGATCGGCGGCGACCGGGTCAACGAGAAGGCGCCCCGCGAACGTGACATCGCGATGGTGTTCCAGTCCTATGCGCTCTACCCGCACATGACCGTCCGGCAGAACATCGCGTTCCCGTTGACGCTGGCCAAGTTGAACAAGGCCGACATCGCCAAGAAGGTCGAGGAGACGGCGAAAATCCTTGACCTGAACGAGCTTCTGGACCGCAAGCCCTCGCAGCTGTCCGGTGGCCAGCGCCAGCGGGTCGCGATGGGCCGGGCGATCGTCCGCCAGCCCAAAGCGTTCCTGATGGACGAGCCGTTGAGCAACCTCGACGCGAAGCTCCGGGTGCAGATGCGCGGTGAGATCGCCCGGCTGCAGAACCGGCTGGGGACCACCACCGTCTACGTGACACACGACCAGACCGAGGCGATGACGCTCGGTGACCGGGTCGTGGTGCTGCGCGGCGGTGAGGCTCAGCAGATCGGTACGCCGGGTGAGCTGTACGGACGGCCGGCGAACCTGTTCGTCGCCGGCTTCATCGGCTCGCCGGCGATGAACTTCTTCCCGGCAACGCTCGACGGTATGAGCCTGCGGTTGCCGTTCGGCGAGGTGACGCTGAGCCAGGACGTGCAGAACGTTCTGGGACAACACCCCAAGGCCGGCAACGTCATTGTCGGCATCCGGCCCGAACACTTCGAGGATGCGGCGCTCCTGGACGCCTACGAACGCATCCAGGCCACCACCTTCGAGGTGACGGTGGACCTGGTCGAGTCGCTGGGCGCCGACAAGTACGTGTATTTCACGACCGCCGGCGACAGCGCGAAGGCGGCACAGCTGGCTGAACTGGCCGCCGAGTCCGGTGCCGGTGAGAACGATTTCGTGGCACGGCTTTCCGCGGATTCCAAGGCGGCGATCGGGCAGTCGATCGAGTTGGCGTTCGACACGACCAAGCTGCACATCTTCGACGCCGACAGCGGCGTGAATCTGACCATTGCGCCCGCAGGTTAAGTGAGTCAGCCCCTGGATTCGGTCCGCGCGCACGTGCGCGGCCACTTCGCCGACGCCGGACTGGACGCCGAGCCGGATTCGGCCAGCGTGACATTCCTCGGACTGGAGCGCATCGAGGTGCTGCGGTTCGGGCCGGACCCGGGCGGCGTGGCTCACTATGTGACGCTGGGGTGTTCGCGGCACCCGATGACCGAGCCGACGGCCGGCGTCGCCGACCCGTTGCACGGCCCGCGGGCCGAGGTCGTCCTGACTCTGAGGGCCACCACGCCGACCACGGGGCTGGCCCGCAGCCTGGCCGTGGTGGCGGCCACGCCCGCCGTCGAGGGGGTGGTGCTGGTCGCCGACGCGCTGATCGACTTGTCCGCGCCGCTATGGGACGGTGCGGCGTTCACCGCTGTGCTGCTGGGTGATTCGGCTCTTCCCGACCTGCCGCTGGAGGCGCCCCGCGACCCGGTGCGGTTCCTGGCGGCGATCCCGGTGACCCAGACCGAGGCGGCGTGGGTGCGCCTCAAGGGTGCCGACGCGATGCGCCAGGCCTGGCTCGACGACGGGGTCGACGTGCTGGACCCGAACAGGCGTGCAGCGCAACCGGGTTAGACCCTCACAGCCAGTTGTTTCGCCGGAAGTTCAGGTAGAGGAACCCGCAGACGGTCGCCATGAGGGCCAATACCGCCGGATAGCCCCACGTCCAGGACAGCTCCGGCATGTGCTCGAAGTTCATTCCGTAGATACCGGCGATCATCGTCGGCACCGCCGCGATCGCGACCCACGCCGAGATCTTGCGCATGTCGACGTTCTGTTGCATGCCCACCTTCGCCAGTGCGGCCTGCACCAGTGACGACAGCATTTCGTCGTAGGACTCGATCCGGTCGGCCGCCTGCGCGGCGTGATCCAGCACGTCGCGCATATAGCGCAGGATCTCTTTGGACATCAGGTCTTTGAAGTCGGGATTGAATCGGCCGAGCGCCACGGTGAGAGGCGATACCGCCCTTCGCAATTCGACAACTTCACGCTTGAGCAGATAGATCGGTTCGATGTCGGTTTTCTTGAGCGGGGAGAATGTCTCCGACTCGATGGCGTCGATATCGCACTCCATCAGCTCGCTGACGTCGCGGTAGGTGTCCACGACGTGGTCGGCGATCGCGTGCATGACCGCGTACGGGCCCAGCGCCAGGTGCTGGTGTTCCTCTTCGAGGTGTTTGCGCAGTCCGGCCAGTCCGGTGTGGTCGCCGTGGCGCACCGTCACGACGAAATCGGCGCCGACGAACACCATGATCTCTCCGGTTTCGACGATTTCACGGGCCAGCGCGACCGACTCATGTGGCACGTACGTCACCGTCTTGAGCACCAGGAACAGCGTGTCGTCGTAGCGTTCGACCTTGGGGCGCTGGTGGGCGTGCACCGCATCCTCGACGGCCAGCGGGTGCAGGCCGAACACCTCGGCCACCGCCTGCATCTGGTGTTCGTCGGGTTCGTGCAGACCGATCCACACGAACGCCTTCTGTCCGCCGGCCTCGAGCTCGCGAACCCGTTCCAGCGCGGCGGCGTGGGTGAACTTGCCGGCCAGCCGGTCACCTTCGACGTAGACCGCGCAGTCGACCATGGCCCGCGCGACGGGCACGTGAATGCGTTTGGCGTCGACGGGAGTGGATCGGGTGCGGGTCACGCCCAGCAGAGCCTGTGGGCGTGGACGAAACGACGGCATGACCCGACCTCCCCGTGAGCGGCAGGCGGGGCCCTGACGGGCCCCGCCGAAATGTTACGCGCCGGTAGTGTTGTCGGCGTAGTTCACGCCGGGGAGACCCTGGTCGGTGAGGTATTGGGGGCGAGTACCCTGACGCCGTGTCCGAAACAGTGAGTACCCCCCGCGTCGTTATCGACGACGAAGAGATCTTCGCCGCTCACGTGGGCGGCAAGCTGTCCGTCGAGCTGAAGGCGCCGCTGGACACCCAGCGCGCACTGTCGATCGCCTACACCCCCGGCGTAGCCCAGGTCAGCCGGGCGATCGCCGCCGACCACACGCTGGCTGCGCGCTACACCTGGTCCAATCGACTGGTCGCGGTGATCAGTGACGGAACCGCGGTGCTCGGCCTCGGTGACATCGGTCCCGCGGCGTCGCTGCCGGTCATGGAGGGCAAGTCCGCGCTGTTCAAGACCTTCGGCGGGCTGGACTCGATCCCGATCGTGTTGGACACGAAAGACCCCGACGAGATCGTCGAGACGATCATCCGTCTGCGTCCGACGTTCGGCGCGGTCAACCTCGAGGACATCTCCGCGCCACGCTGCTTCGAGATCGAGCGCCGCCTGATCGAGGCGCTGGACTGCCCGGTCATGCACGACGACCAGCACGGCACCGCGATCGTCGTACTCGCGGCACTGATCGGCGCCACCAGGGTCCTCGATCGTGACATGCACTCGCTGAAGGTGGTCATGTCGGGTGCGGGTGCGGCCGGCGTCGCATGCACGAACATCCTGTTGGCTGCGGGCATCACCGACATCACCGTGCTGGACAGCCAGGGCATCCTGCACACCGGTCGCGACGACATGAACTCGGTCAAGGCGGAGCTGGCCACCCGGACCAACCCGCGCGGGCTCACCGGCGGGATCGCCGAGGCGCTCAACGGCGCCGACGTCTTCATGGGCGTCTCGGCCGGACTCGTTCCCGAGGAATTGATCGCCACGATGACCCCCGGCGGCATCGTGTTCGCGATGTCCAATCCCGACCCCGAAATCCACCCGGACGCGGCGCGGAAGCACGCCGCGATCGTGGCGACCGGTCGAAGCGACTTCCCGAACCAGATCAACAATGTTCTGGCGTTCCCCGGTGTCTTCCGCGGAGCGCTGGACGCCGGCGCGCGGCGGATCACCGAGAAGATGAAAGTCGCAGCGGCAGAGGCGATCTTCTCCGTCGTCGGCGACGACTTGGCGGCCGATCACATCGTGCCGAGCCCGCTGGATCCGCGGGTCGGGCCTGCGGTGGCTGCAGCGGTGGCGGCGGCATCCGAAGCCTGAGTGAAACGTGCTGAGGCCGACGATGTTTCGCCGGCTGATGCTCGGACTTCTGGTTCTGGCGGCGGTCGCCTGCGGGTCGCCGGCGCCGGGACCGTCGATGGCCGTCGGCGCCACTGCCGACCCGGAATACACCCTGCTGGCCAATCTGTACGCCGCCGCTCTGCGCTCCTATGGGACGGGCGCGCACGTGCAAATCGTCGAGGATCCCTTGACCGCGCTGGATTCCGGAGCGGTGAGCGTGGTGCCGGGATTCACCGGGAGGCTGCTGCAGAAGTTCGCGCCGGGCACGAAGGCCCGGTCGGATTCCGAGGTGTACAAGGCGCTGCTCGGTGTGTTACCCGAAGGTGTGGCTGCCGGTGACTACACCACCGCCGCCGACGACAAGCCCGCGCTGGCCGTCACCGACGCGACCGCGTCGGCCTGGGACAGCCGGGACCTGACCGCACTGGTGAGCCATTGCGCCGGGCTGCGCCTCGGAGCCGTCGCATACGCCAGGGGACTGCCGACCACCGTCGGTGGCTGCACGCTCCCGCCGGCGCGCGACTTCCCGGACAAGGCAACGATGTTCGCCGCGCTACGGGCAGGGGACATCACCGCGGGCTGGACGGGAACCGCCGACACCGGTGTGCCGAGTGATCTGGTCGTCCTGGCCGACCGCAAACCGGAACTGGTGATGGCCGAGAACATCGTGCCGCTCTACCGCCGCAACGAACTCGACGACCCGCAGGTTCGCGCGATCAACGAACTCGCCGGCGTGCTCGACACCGGCTCGCTGGTCGACATGCGCCAGCACGTCGCCGACGGGCGCGACCCGCGGTGGGTCGCCGAGGAATGGTTGTCCGGGCACCCGTTGGGGCGCTGAGGACACTCAGCGCATCGGGGGAGCGAGCTTGGGCAGCACGGTGGAGAACAGCTGCTGATAGCCCGAACCGGTGATGCGCACGATCACGTCGAGGATCTTGGCGTCGGCCCCCACCAGCACCCGCGCCTTGTTCTTGCGGACGGCGTCGAGGATGATCTGGGCTGCGCGCTCCGGCGTCGTCCTGGCCAGCTTCTTGTCGAAGGCGCTGGCCATCGCGGCTTGATCGAGCCCTTCGGCCACCGTGGAATTACGCGCGATCGCGGTCTTGATCCCGCCGGGGTGCACCGTGGTCACCTTGACCGGGTGCTTGGCCAGGATCATCTCCTGGCGCAGCGCTTCGGTGAAGCCGCGCACCGCGAACTTGGCGGCGTTGTAGGCGGCCTGGCCGGGCACGGAGAAGATGCCGAACAGGCTGGAGACGTTGACGATGTGGCCGTCGCCGGACTCGATGAGGTAGGGCAGGAAGACCTTGGTGCCGTTGACGACGCCCCAGAAGTCGACGTCCATGATCCGCTCGATGTCCTTGTACTGGCTGATCTCGACGTCACCGGAGAACGCGATGCCGGCATTGTTGTAGATCTGGTTGACCTTGCCGAAGTGCGCCTTGACGCCGTCGGCGTAGGCCTGGAAGGCCTCCCGCTCGGTGACGTTCAGCCGGTCGGCCTTGACGTCCACACCGATCGCCTTGAGGCGCTCCTCGGTGATCGCGAGACCCTCGGTGTCGATATCGCTGATGGCCAGCTTGGCACCCGACCGGCCCAACTCGATCGCCAGTGCCTGACCGATGCCCGACCCGGCTCCGGTCACCACCGCTACCTTTCCGGCGAACCCCTGCATGAACGACTCCTCGCGTTGTTTGACGTGTGTCGAATGGGCTCAGGTTATCGGGTAAGCACCCCGCCGGTAACAGCGGGATGGTCGACCGCGATGCTTAGAGCATGACATTTCGCCGTATGGCCAGCGCCGGGGCGGTTGCCGGACTGATCGCCGGCGCCGTCGCGTTGGCGGCGCCCGCGCAGGCCGACACCACCACCGATGACTTTTTGGCCGCGTTGGGCAATGCCGGTATCACCGGAATGGACCCTGCACAGGCCGTCGAGATGGGTCAGTCGATCTGCCCGCTGCTGGCCGACCGCAGCCAGAACACCGCCGACATCGCGTCCACCGTCGCCGATCGGATGGGCCGCCCGCTGGGCGCGGCCACCATGTTCACCGGTCTGGCCGTGTCGTACTTCTGCCCGCGTGCGATGCAGGACCTGGCAAACGGCAACTCGCCGATCCCGCTGGACCTGCTGAACAACTTCGGCTTCTAGCGTCGAGTGTGGGGGCTATGCACGCAAAAGTGCCAAATAGCGTGCATAAGCCCCACAGTCGCGTTTAGCCGAACGCCTCGTCGATGATCTCCTGCTGCTCGACGGCGTGCACCTTCGACGAGCCGGACGACGGCGCGGACATGGCGCGCCGCGAGATGCGCTTGATCCCGGTCAGCTTCTCCGGCAACAGCTCCGGCAGCGTCAGGCCGAACGTCGGCCACGCACCCTGGTTGGCCGGCTCCTCCTGCACCCAGAAGAATTCCTTGGCGTTCGGATACGAATCCAGGGTGTTGCTCAGCCGCCGCTTGGGCAGGGGCGCCAGCTGCTCGACGCGGACGATCGCGACGTCGTCGCGCTTGTCCTTGTCCTTGCGGGCCACCAGCTCGTAGTAGATCTTGCCGCTGGTCAACAGGATTCGGGTGACCTTGTTGCGGTCGCCGTCGCCGTCGGTGTAGGTCGGCTCCTCCAGGATCGACCGGAACTTCTGCTCGGTGAAGTCGCGGATGTCGCTGACGGCAGCCTTATTGCGCAGCATCGACTTCGGTGTGAACACGATCAGCGGGCGGTGCACCCCGTCCAGTCCGTGCCTGCGCAGCAGGTGGAAGTAGTTCGCCGGGGTGGACGGCAGCGCGATCGTCATCGAACCCTCGGCCCACAACTGCAGGAACCGCTCGATGCGGCCCGAGGTGTGGTCGGGGCCTTGGCCTTCGTGGCCGTGGGGGAGCAGCAGCACCACATCGGAGAGCTGGCCCCACTTGGCCTCGCCGGAGCTGATGAACTCGTCGATGATCGACTGGGCGCCGTTGACGAAGTCGCCGAACTGCGCCTCCCACAGCACCAGCGCGTCCGGATTGCCCACCGAATAGCCGTATTCGAAGCCGACCGCGGCGTACTCCGACAGCGCCGAGTCGTACACCAGGAACCGGCCGCCGGTCGGCGTGCCGTCCGGGTTGACGGTCAACAGGTCCAGCGGGGTGAACTCCGCGCCGGTCTTGCGGTCGATGATCACCGAGTGCCGCTGGGTGAACGTGCCGCGCCGGGTGTCCTGACCGGAGAACCGGATCAGCTTGCCCTCGGCCAAAAACGTTCCGAGCGCCAGCAATTCGGCGAAGGCCCAGTCCACCTTGCCCTCGTAGGCCATCTCGCGCCGCTTCTCCAGAACCGGCTTGACGCGCGGGTGCACGCTGAAGTTCTCCGGGAAGGCCAGGTGCGCATCGCCGATGCGGGCCAGCAGCGACTTGTCCACCGCGGTGGTCATGCCGCGCGGGATCATCTGATCTTCTTCGACCGACTCGCTGGGTTCGACCTCGTGCTTCTCCAGGTCGCGAACCTCGTTGAACACCCGCTCCAGCTGACCCTGGTAGTCGCGCAGCGCGTCCTCGGCTTCTTTCATCGAGATGTCGCCACGGCCGATGAGGGCTTCGGTGTAGGTCTTGCGGACACCGCGCTTGGTGTCGATGACGTCGTACATGTACGGCTGGGTCATCGACGGATCGTCACCTTCGTTGTGCCCGCGACGGCGGTAGCACAGCATGTCGATGATGACGTCCTTCTTGAACTTCTGCCGGAAGTCCACCGCCAGGCGGGCCACCCAGACGCACGCCTCGGGATCGTCGCCGTTGACGTGGAAGATGGGCGCTCCCACCATCTTTGCGACGTCGGTGCAGTACTCCGAGCTCCGCGAGTCCTGCGGCGAGGTGGTGAAACCGATCTGATTGTTGACGATGATGTGGATCGTGCCGCCGGTGCGGTAGCCGCGCAGCAGCGCCAGGTTCAGCGTCTCGGCCACCACGCCCTGCCCGGCGAAGGCCGCGTCGCCGTGCAGCATCATCGGCATGACGGTGAAGCCGTCATCACCGGTTCCCTTGTCCAGCAGATCCTGCTTGGCCCGGACGATGCCTTCCATCACCGGGTCGACAGCTTCGAGGTGCGACGGGTTGGCGGTCAGCGAGACCTCGATGTCGTTCTCGCCGAACATCTGGATGTAGTCGCCTCGGGCACCGAGGTGGTACTTGACGTCGCCGGAGCCGTGCGCCTGCGAGGGGTTCAGGTTGCCCTCGAACTCGCTGAAGATCTGCGAGTACGGCTTGCCGACGATGTTGGCCAGCACGTTGAGCCGGCCGCGGTGCGGCATGCCGATCACGACCTCGTCGAGAGCGTGCTCGGCGGCCTGGTCGATCGCGGCGTCCATCATCGGGATGACGGTCTCCGCGCCTTCCAGCGAGAAGCGCTTCTGCCCAACGTATTTGGTCTGCAGGAAGGTCTCGAAGGCTTCGGCGGCGTTCAGCTTGGACAGAATGTACTTCTGCTGCGCGACCGTCGGTCCCTCGTGCTTGACCTCGATGCGTTCCTGCAGCCACTTCTGCTGCTCGGGTTCGAGGATGTGGGTGTACTCCACGCCGATGTGGCGGCAGTACGCGTCGCGAAGCAGCCCGAGCACGTCGCGCAGCTTCTTGAATTCCTTGCCGGCGAACCCGTCCACCTTGAACACCCGGTCGAGGTCCCACAGGGTCAGGCCGTGGGTGTTGACGTCGAGGTCGGGGTGGCTGCGGAAGCGGGTCTTGTCCAGGCGCAGCGGGTCGATGTCGGCCATCAGGTGCCCGCGGTTGCGGTAGGCCGCGATCAACTCCATCACCCGGGCGTTCTTGTCGACGATCGAATCCGGGTTGTCGGTGCGCCAGCGGACCGGCTCGTAGGGGATACCGAGCTCGAAGAAGATCTCGTCGAAGAAATCGTCGGAGAGCAGCAGCTGGTGGATCGTCCGCAGGAAATCGCCGGACTCCGCGCCCTGGATGATGCGGTGGTCGTACGTCGACGTCAGCGTGATCAGCTTGCCGATGCCGAGCTCGGCGATGCGCTCCTCGCTGGCACCTTGGAACTCGGCCGGATACTCCATCGCGCCCGCGCCGACGATCGCGCCCTGCCCGGACATCAACCGGGGCACCGAGTGCACAGTGCCGATCGTGCCGGGGTTGGTCAGCGAGATCGTCACGCCGGCGAAATCCTCGGCGGTCAGCTTGCCGTCGCGGGCGCGCCGCACGATGTCTTCGTAGGCCGCGATGAATTGGCCGAACCGCATGGTTTCGCAGTTCTTGATCGCGGCGACCACCAGCGACCGTTTGCCATCCTTGCCCTGGAGGTCAATCGCCAGGCCGAGATTGGTGTGGGCCGGCGTGACGGCGTTGGGCTTGCCGTCGATCTCCGCGAAGTGCCGGTTCATGTTGGGGAATGACTTGACCGCCTGCACGATCGCATAGCCCAGCAGGTGGGTGAAGGACACCTTGCCGCCACGGGTGCGCTTGAGGTGGTTGTTGATGACGATCCGGTTGTCGATCATCAGCTTCGCCGGGATGGCCCGCACGCTGGTCGCGGTCGGGATTTGCAGCGAGCTGTTCATGTTCTTCACGACGGCCGCCGCCGCGCCGCGCAATACCTGGCTCTCGTCGCCGCCATCCGACGACGACGCGGCCGGAGCGGGCTTGGACGCGGGCTCCTTGGCCGGAGCTTCCTTGGCCGGGGCTGCCTTCGCCGCGCCGTTGTCGGCCGGTGCGGGCTTCGCGGGGGCCGCCTTGGCCGGCGGGGGAGCCGGTGCCGGTTCCGGCGGGGCGACGGGTGCCGCCGTCGCGGTGGACTGCCCGTTGCCGGCTGCGGCCGAGTCGCTCGTCGGCTCCGGGTTGTAGTCGACCAGGAACTCGTGCCAACTCGGATCGACCGAGGAGGGGTCGTCGCGGAACTTGCGGTACATCTCCTCGACCAGCCATTCGTTCTGTCCGAATGGTGAACTCGTACTGCTCACGGCAGTTCCTCGCCTCAATTCCTTCGTCCCGGCAAGCCGTGCTCGCACGGTTTGCCCCACTCTTGCGCCACAACACCTGGCCGCCGTCTAAAAGGCTATCGCTTCTCCGGTGTTCCCGAAGCACGTCAGCTCCATGCCCGACGGTGGTGCGACAACCGGTCGTCGGAGGTCGGCGAACGGTTATCCGCCCGGCTCGATCGCAGGCAGCAGGTGCAGGCTCACCGGCCACCGGCTGGGCGCGGGCCCAAACGCCGAGCGGGCATTGTTCACTATCTTTTTGCCCATCATTCGGTTGCCACCGCCGCCGACCGCGGCGCCGATGCCGACCGGCAGCATCTTGCCGAAGGCCATCGCCGACCGCTTGAGCGTGAACCGCTTGACGAAGTAGCGCATCAGGCGGGTGTTCAGCTGGGCCAGCGCGGGCAACGGCAGCATGTCCGCGCCCTCGGCCAGCCACGCTCCGCTGGTGCGGCTCGGGCCGATCAGGTCGGCGATCGCGCCGCGGCTCTCTTCACCGACGAGCACCGCCAGCACCAGGGCGCGTCGACGCTCGCGCTGCTCGAGCGGAATGCCGTGGACGTCGGCGACGGCAAGGACGAACACCGTGGTGGCCTCCAGGAACACCAGCGTCTCCCCGGCCACCGCCGACAACGCCGCCAGCGTGCCGATGCCGGGGAACGCCGCCGCCGATCCGACGGCGGCACCGCTGGCCATCACCGCGGCCAAGTAGCGCTTCTCGAGCTTGGTCACGATCTCGGCCGGGGTCGCTTCGGGGTTGGACCGGCGCAGCCGCGCAACGTAGGCGCGGACGGCGGGCGCCTGGGCGCGCGTGCTGCGCTCGAGGATCTGGGAGAGCACCCGCGCGGACATGGTCGCGTCGTCCTCGACCTTGGCCGGCAATTGCTCGCGACGGAGCTTCATGGGTGTGCCTTCCTGATAGGCGTAACACCAGGCTAACGAACGACTACCAGGGAAAGGTGCCTCGCGGTGATCCCGGTCACCGTGGGTCGGATAGCCGCAGGAGGAACAAACAATCGGCTGGGCGTGCTGTGGTTCGGCATGGCAACATCGCGAACTGTGACGGCCACCGATAACGCGACGTCCGACGTCGCGGAGGTGGCAGCGCCGAGCCGGCTGCGGATGATCGTGGTGTTGGGCGCGCTGGTCGCGCTGGGACCGCTGACCATCGACATGTATCTGCCCGCGCTTCCGCGGATTGCCGACGAGCTCGGGGTGTCCTCGTCGGTGGCGCAGTTGACGCTGACCGGAACGCTGGCCGGATTGGCTCTCGGGCAGCTGATCGTCGGTCCGCTGTCGGATTCGCTGGGCCGCCGCCGCCCGCTGATGGCCGGGATGGCGTTGCACATGCTGGCGTCACTGCTGTGCTTGTTCGCGCCCGACGTTGCCGTGCTGAGCCTGGCCCGCGGTCTGCAGGGGATGGGCGCGGCCGCCGCGATGGTGGTAGCGGTCGCCGTCGTGGGTGACCTGTTCGACGACAGCGCGGCGGCAACCGTGATGTCACGGCTGATGCTGATCCTCGGGGTTGCGCCGATCGTCGCGCCGTCGCTCGGGGCGGCGGTGCTGCTCAAGGCGTCCTGGCACTGGATATTCGCGGTGTTGATCGTGCTGGCGGGCGCACTGCTGGTGGTGGCCGCGCTCGCGCTGCCGGAGACCCTCCCGGTCGGCAGCCGTCGACCGCTGCGGATCCGCTCGATCGTCGCGACCTACGGAAGTCTGCTGCGCGACCTGAAGTTCGTCATCCTGGTGATCGTCGGCGCGCTCGGGATGGCCGGGCTGTTCGCCTATATCGCCGGTGCGGCCTTCGTCCTGCAGGGCCGTCACGGTTTGGATCAGCAGACCTTCGCGTTGGTGTTCGGGGCGGGGGCGATCGCGTTCGTCGTCGCCACCCAACTCAATGTCGTTCTGCTGCGCCGATTGTCCCCGCAACGCATCCTGGTGATCGCGCTGACCGTGGCGACCGGGGTCGGTGCGGTGTTCGTCGCGCTGTCGGTGACCCACACCGGCGGTATCTACGGCTTCCTGGTCCCGGTCTGGGCTGTGCTGGCGATGATGGGCTTCGTCATCCCCAACGCTCCCGCGGTCGCGCTGTCGCGCCACCATGAAGCGTCCGGAACCGCGGCCGCCCTGCTGGGTGCCGCCCAGTTCAGTGTCGGCGCAGTGATCGCACCCGTCGTCGGCTTGATGGGAAACGACGAGATCGCGCTGTCGGTGGTGATGACCGCCGGTGTGGCGATCGCATTGGTGGCGCTGCTGTTCGTGGGTGGCACCGACGAGTCAGGCGCCGAGTCAGACACCTGAGCGATGATTCCGGCCGCGGACTCGCTCTCAGGTCTGACTCGACGGGTCGATAGGCTCGATCCGGCGGCGTGACGGCATGAGGCGCGGGGGCCCACCAAACGTTCGGCGGGGGTTTGACGGGGGCGCGCGCCGACACCATCGCAGTAGCCGAAACGAGGTAGTGGATATGACCAGGAACATGGCCGGCCCGGCGCCGGACGTGGACTTGGACCCCGATCCGGTCGCGGTGCCCGACGTGCCGGCCAACCCGTGGCCCGCCCTGTGGGCCATGCTGGTCGGCTTCTTCATGATCCTGGTCGATTCGACGATCGTCGCCGTCGCGAATCCCAGCATCATGGACGGGCTGCAGATCACCGACTACGACACCGTGATCTGGGTGACCAGTGCGTACCTGCTGGCCTACGCCGTGCCGTTGCTGTTGGCCGGCCGCCTCGGCGACCGCTTCGGACCCAAGAACCTCTACATCGTCGGGTTGGCCATCTTCACCGCGTCGTCGTTGTGGTGCGGTCTGGCCGGGTCCATCGACACGCTGATCGCCGCCCGCGTGGTGCAAGGGCTCGGCGCCGCGCTGCTGACACCGCAGACCCTGTCGACGATCACCCGGATCTTCCCGCCCGAGCGCCGCGGCGTGGCGATGAGCCTGTGGGGTGCGACGGCCGGGGTGGCCACCCTGGTCGGTCCGCTGGCCGGCGGCGTGCTCGTCGGCCGGCTGGGCTGTGAGTGGATCTTCTTCGTCAACGTGCCCGTCGGCGTGATCGGCCTCGGGTTGGCGGTCTGGCTGATTCCGGCGCTGCCCACCTGCAAACACCGGTTCGACATCATCGGGGTGGCGCTGTCCGGGATCGGCATGTTCCTGGTGGTGTTCGGTCTGCAGGAGGGCCAAGGCCATCATTGGGCGGCGTGGATCTGGGCCGTGATCGTCGCCGGCATCGGGTTCTTCACGGCATTTGTGTACTGGCAGTCGATCAACCGCAACGAGCCGCTGATCCCGCTGCAGATGTTCGCCGACCGGGATTTCAGCCTGTCCAACATCGGTGTTGCCGTGATCGGTTTCGTCGTCACCGCGATGATGCTGCCGGTGATGTTCTACGCCCAGGTGGTGTGTGGGTTGTCGCCGACGCGTTCGGCGCTGCTGATCGCGCCGATGGCGGTGTCCAGCGGGGTTCTCGCCCCGTTCGTGGGCCAGTTGACCGATCGGGTTCACCCTCGCCCGATCCTCGGGTTCGGTTTCTCGGTGGTGGCGATCGCGCTGACGTGGCTGTCGATCGACATGACGCCGACGACGCCGATCTGGCGGCTGGTGCTGGCGCTGACCGCGATGGGGGTCGGGATGGCGTTCATCTGGGCGCCACTGGCCGCCACCGCCACCCGCAACCTGCCCGCGCACCTGGCCGGCGCCGGGTCAGGTGTGTACAACGCGACTCGTCAGGTGGGCTCGGTGCTGGGTAGCGCCGGGATGGCCGCGTTCATGGCGTCCCGGATCAGCGACGAGATGCCGGCCGCACCGGCCGATGCCGCACCGAGTGATCTTGCGGTGCTGCAGCTTCCGTCGTTCCTGCGGGAACCGTTCTCCGCCGCCCTGTCGCAGTCGATGCTGCTGCCGGCGTTCGGGGCGCTGTTCGGGATCGTGGCCGCCCTGTTCGTCGTCGGCGGTTTCGGTGCACCGCGCCCGGTCCGCGACGACGATGAGATCACCGACGAGATCCCCGTCTACGACGACGGCTATGACGACGACGATTACCTGGAGTACGTGGTGGACCGGGAACCGGTCACCCCGCCGGTGCGCGACGAGCGCGACGACGAGACCGAGGTGATCAGCTGGCAGCCGCCGATCGCGCCACCCGAGCCGGCTGTTGAGCCGATTGGCCCGGTGCACAACGGTTTCGCGCTGGATGGCGACGGGTCACGTCACCGCCTCAGCGAGCCGGGCGAGCCGCGTCGGGCCCGCCACTACCGCGACGAGCCCGCGGAGGTCCAGAGCTACGGCCGTCACTCGCGGCCGGGTGACTGACCCCGGTCGCGACCCTCCGATTCATTCTTCCCGACTGAGTACTATGCTCGCTGAAAAAGAGAATGCAATTTTCAGCGAGGAGAATGATGGCCGAGAAGCATTCGCTCACCGACCGCACGCTGGTCGTCTCGGGCGGTAGCCGGGGTATCGGTCTGGCCATCGCGCTGGGCGCGGCCCGGCACGGCGCCAACGTCGTCTTGCTGGCCAAAACCGCCGAGCCACACCCGAAGTTGCCGGGCACGGTCTACACCGCGGCGGCCGAGATCGAAGCGGCCGGGGGCAAGGCCATCGCCGTCGTCGGTGACGTACGCAGCGAAGAGGACGTCGCGCGCGCCGTCGACGCCGCGGTGACGGAGTTCGGCGGGGTCGACATCTGCGTCAACAACGCCAGCGCCATCGCCACCGACCCCACTGAGACGCTCTCGGCCAAAAAGTTCGATCTGATGCAGCAGATCAACATTCGCGGCACATTCCTGTTGACCAAGGCGTGCCTGCCACATCTGCGCACATCAACCAACGGCCACGTCGTCACCATCGCCCCGCCGCTCAACCTCAACCCGCACTGGCTGGGTGCGCACCCGGCCTATACGCTGTCCAAGTACGGGATGACGCTGCTGTCACTGGGTTGGGCGGCCGAATACGCCGACACCGGAATCGGTTTCACCTGCCTGTGGCCGGAGACCTATATCGCGACCTCTGCGGTGGCCAACTCGGCCGACTTCGAGGATGCGCTGGCGTCCTCGCGCAGTCCCGAGATCATGGCCGACGCGGCGGTCGAGATCATCACCTCGCCGGGTTCGAAGGTCAACGGCGGCTGCTTGATCGACTCCGAAGTCCTGCGTGCCGCCGGGGTCGAGGACCTGTCCCGCTACGGCGGTGGCGACAACCCCATCATCGACATCTTCGTCGACCGCTAGTCGCTCAGCCGACGGGCAGCAGGTCCGGGTACTCGGTGCGAACACCCCGGCCGTAGCTGCGGAACGCCTCGAAGGAGGCGACCTCAGCGTCCAGCCCGGCCGCGACCGCCGCCTGCGCCTTGAACACCGTTGCCGCAGCGCTCAGTTGGTGGCGGACCTCGAATCCGCGGCGACCCACGCTGGGCAGCCACACATCACCCCAGACGGTGACCTCGGTGCGTGCCGAGCGGACCGACGCCGCCAACGCGTCGCGGACCCGGTCGTCCTCCCCGCACATCGCGCCGGCCAGCGCGAGCGCGGTGGGCGCGTCTGCCCCGTCGAACATTGCGCGCAGCTCGATGGGCTGGACGCCGAGGATGCGAAGAGCGGCGAGGTCGCCGGCGTCGGCGACCGCGACTCGTACATCCCAGCCGGCCATCACCCGGTCGAACAGCCAGCCGCCGGCCGAGTCGACAACGTCGGCGACGTGGGCGCCGACGACATCGAGTTGGTAGCGGGCCAGCCGGGCTGTCCGCTGGCGCGACCTGGCCACCTCGTGCTGCCGGTCTCGTTGGTCGAGTTCATGCACGCCACACAGCGTGACACTTGAAGGCTAATCTGTAAAGGTCATTGCAGTTCGAAGAATCGCCTGAGTGCCGCGGCCTGCATGGCCAGCAACGTCTGACTGACCTCCCAGTCCGGACACAGCGAGTCGAAACCGTGACAGGTACCGCCGAAGACATGCAGATCGGTGCGGACGCCGGCGCTCATCAGCCTGCCGGCGTAGTCCAGCGCCTCGTCACGAAGCGGATCCAATTCCGAGCAGGTGATGAATGTGCTTGCCGCCCCGATTATTTGGTGACTGCGTGCAGGGACTGCGGCGGCGCTCGGGCCGGTCGCGCCGAGGTAGTGTCGCCACATCGCTTCGGTGGCGGCACCGTCGAATCCGGGCGTCGAGTCGAACTCCGTCTTCGATGCCGTGGGGCGATCGTCGAGCACCGGCTGGTGCAGCAACACGCCCGCGATCGGCGGAGTCTGGCCGGCCGCGGCTCGCTGCGCCAGACCTGCGGCCAGCGCCGCGCCCGCGCTGTTCCCCGCGAGCGCCAGGCGGTCGCGGTCGAGTCCGAGGTCCGGCCCGGCCGTCCAGGTCCACTGCAGCACGGTCATCGCGTCGTCCAGCGCGGCGGGGAAGGGGTGTTCAGGAGCCAGCCGGTAGTCGACGGACACCACTGTGCAACCGCCCCGCCGGGCCAGTTCGACGCATTGGCGGTGATCGGTGTCGAGATTGCCGAGCATGAATGCGCCTGCGTGGCAATAGATCACCGTGGGCGACGGAGACGGCGCACCGCGGTAGAAGCGCACCGGAACTCCCGCGGCATCGTCGTCGACGATATCGACTCCGGTCGCGTCGATCTCGGCGATGGCCTCGGCGCGCCGAACGTCGAGCGAGTCACGCACGGCGGCAAGGCTGTTCAGCGACAGGTCAGTGCGTGCGGCGGCGAACGGATGCAGAACGGGATCCAGCCGCCGGAGAAGCTCGGGGTCCGGTTCCATGGCTAGGCGCCCGGCGGGGCGAACGCGTAGTCGCGTGCGCGGAACCGGCGGGTCATGGCCCAGAACGCGCCTGCACTGCGCGGCCACTGGGTGACCACCCGGCCGTTGGGCGCCCGGAAATAGTTGCTGCACCGCGTCGTCCACACGGTGCCTTCCATCCACCGGTCGACGTCGGCCAAGAACGAAGACATGGTGTCGGGTCGCACCGCGATGTAGCGTCTCCCGTTGCGGCGCAGATGCTTCAGGGTTCGCACGATGTAGCGGGCCTGCGCCTCGAGCACGAAGATCACGCTGTTTGATCCGACGTTGGTGTTGGGCCCGTACAGCATGAAGAAGTTCGGGAAGCCCGGAACGGCCATGCCCAGGTACGCGAAGGCACCGTCGCGCCAGGTGTCGTGCAGCGATCGGCCATCCTCACCGCGGACCTCGATCTGGCCCAGATAGTCGGTGGCGGCGTACCCGGTGGCACACAGCACCACATCCACGTCCAGTTCCGAGCCGTCCTCGGTGACCAGTGTGCGCGTCCGCAGTGAGCGGGCCGGGCTGGACACCACCTCGACATGCGGTTGGGTCAACGTGGACAGGTAGTCGGCGGCAAACACCAGCCGCTTGCAGCCCAGCGGGTGGTCCGGGGTGAGCTTCGCCCGCAGTTCGGGGTCGGCGACCGAGGATTCCAGGTATCGCAGCGAAATATCCTTGAATTCTTGCGTTTTGTCGCTGCCGTTCTCGATCACGGAGATGTTGCGTTCGCTGCGCAGCCACAGCCGGGTCCGGTAGAACTTCTTGGCGAACGGAATCCACCGGAAGACCCAGCGCTCCCGGTCGCTGTAGGGGCGGTCCGGCTTGGGCAGGATCCAGGTGGGGGAGCGCTGCACCGAGTACACCTTGTCGGCAACCTTGGCGACTTCGGGCAGGAGCTGCGAGGCGGTGGAGCCGGTGCCCAGCACGGCCACCCGGGCGCCGGTGAGGTCCACCGAATGATCCCAGCGTGCCGTGTGCATCAGCGTCCCGGTGAACGGCTCCTGCTCACGCAACTCGGGCAGCAGTGGGCGGGTGAACATCCCTACCGCCGAGACCACGATGTCGAAGGTGTGCCGGGAGCCGGACGAGTCGCTCAGCGTCCAGGTCTGAGTGTCCGAATCCCACTGTGCCGAGGTGATTTCGGTGTTCAGTCTCAGGTGCGGTCGCAGGCCGTGGCGGTCGGTCGAGCGTTCGAAGTACTGCAGCAGTTCGGGCTGCCCGGGCCACATTCGGCTCCACTGCGAGTTCAGGTCGAACGAGTACGAGTACAAGTGCGATTTCACATCGCACGCCAGGCCCGGATAGGTGTTGATGCGCCAGGTGCCGCCGACACCGTCCTCGCGGTCGAAGATGGTGAAGTCCCGAAAGCCGGCCTTGGACAGGAAGATCCCGAGCGCCAGACCGCCTGGACCGGCGCCGATGATACCGACCGACAGGGTGGTCACCCGATCCGCAGACATTGGCCACCGTCGACGACGAGCTCTGCTCCGGTGATGAACGCCGCATGCTCGGACACCAGGAAGGCGACCGCATCCGCGACCTCCATCGGCTGACCGAGGCGGCCGCTGTAGGACCGTTCGATCAGTCGCTGCCGCGCGGTGTCGTCGAGCATCGGGGTGTCGATCGGCCCGGGGAACACCGCGTTGACCCGGATGCCGTCACCGGCGAGCTCGGCTGCCGCGATCTGGGTGAGGCCACGCAACGCCCATTTCGACGATCCGTACGCCGCGTGGAACGGGAACGGCCGGATCGCGCCGGTGCTGCACGTGTTGACGACCGCCGCGCCCTCGGCCTCCCGGAGATGGGGAAGCGACGCCCTGATACCCAGGAACGGGCCCAAAGTGTTGAACCGCCAGCTGCTTTCGAAACCCTCCGCGGTCTCCTCGGACAGCGGCGCGCGGTGCAGTACGCCGGCATTGTTCACCAGTGTGCTCAGCCCGCCGAACCGATCGACCACCTCGGCCACCGCTGCCGCCCACAGCTGCTCGGAGGTGACGTCCAGTTCGACGGCGATCACCCCCGGGTCGTCGAGCTCCTCGATCTGGTTGCGCAGATCGTCGATCAGCCGGTCAGCGGCGGCGACCTGGAAGCCGTCGGTGCGCAGCCGTCTGACCAGCGCTGCGCCCTGGCCGCGCGCGGCCCCGGTGACCAGTGCGACTTTGTCACTCATTCGTGCCCCTGAGCCTCGGCGAGGTGCGCGACCGCCCCGCGGCGTAAGGCCTGTGACTCCGGGGCCAAGGTGATCAGCTGAAAGCCCAACGCGGCCAGTTCCTTTCCTGTGGTTCCATCACCGGCGTGGATGCCCGCCACGATGCCCGCCGCGGTCGCGGCCTGCTGGACACGGATGACCGCATCCCTCACCCTGGGCCGGGTGGTCGCCTTGACCACCTCGTCGCCCAAGGAGATGGCCAGGTCCGCCGGACCGACGTAGACACCGGACAGACCGGGCACCGCACAGATGTCGGAAACCGCGTCCAGTCCGGCGGCGGTCTCGATCATCGCGAACACGCTGACTCGATCGGCCAGCGCGACGGGGTCGATCCCCAGGCTGGCGCGCAGTGGCCCGAAGCTCCGGATTCCGCTGGGCGCGTGGCGGGTTGCAGCCACCGCCTCAGCGGCCTGGTCGGGACGATCGACCATCGCGACGATGATCGCATCGGCGCCGGCGTCGAGCACCCGCCCGATCGGTGCGGCAGCGGCCGAGGGCACCCGCACCGCGGTGGCGATCGGGACGTGCTCCATTCGGCGCAGGACCTGCGCCACGTCAGCGTCGTCGAGGTAGCCGTGCTGGATGTCGAAACCGACGTAGTCGTAACCGGCGTGCGCGAATACGTCCGGACCGAGGAAACTGGGACCGGTGATCCAGCCACCCCACACCTGCGGTTTGTCGGCCAGCGCCTGCTGCAGTCTGCTGGCGGTCATGAGGCCACGATCGAAATCTTGACCCGTCCCGGGGTCGGGCGGCAGGCGAATTCGAACGCCTCCTGCACGTCGGCGATGTCGAAGGTGTGCGTGACGTAGTTGCCGAGCAGGTCGGGATGCTTGCGGGCGAACGCGTACGCGGCGTCGAGCACTCGCCGGCGCTCCAGTGTCACACCGGATTTCAGCGTGAGGTTGTTGCGCAACATGGTGCGCATACTGATCGGGTAGCTGTCGTCGTCGGGCACACCGAAATAGAACACGGTGCCGCCGAAGCCGGCCGCTTCGACCGCGTTGTTGAGGGTGGCGACCTGATGACCGACGGCCTCGATGACGACGTCGGGTTTGGCGTGCGGTGCCAGGTGCGCCACCCAGCGGTCGCTGGTGGACCGCACCACGGTGTCCACACCGAACGCCGCGCCGACGTCGTCGCGGTAGATCGGGTCTACCCCGGTGACATGCTCGGCGCCGGCGGCTTTGGCGGCAAACGAGAACAACAATCCGATCGATCCCTGCCCGATCACTGCCACCCGCTTGCCGTCCAGCGGTGGAAGTTGTTCGAGCGCATACAGAATGCAGGCCAGCGGCTGTAGGCCCACCGCGTGAGCCGGGCTCAGAGAGGGGTCGTAGGGGGCCAGCCCGTTGCCGTCGGAGATCACGAATTCCATCAGGCCGTCGAAGCCGGACGCCCAGCCGACCACGCGGTCACCGGGCTGATGCTCAGGGTGGTTGCTCGCCAGCACCTCGCCGACGATCTCGTGGACCGGGAAGCCCGCCATTTCGGCCGCGAGCGCTCCGGTGTCACCGGGCAGGCGGCCCTGCACGCCTTTGAATCCGGGGATGTCGCTGCCGCAGATGCCGGCGGCCAGGAACTTCAGTAGCACCTGTCCGTCGCGCAGACGGTCATGCGGCGGATCCGGCACCGTGAGCCGTTCGAACGTGTACGGCGCGACAAGCCGATAACACCACACAGCTTCAGGCCTCCGATAACGCGTGGGTCGTTGACAGTGCCACGTACGGAGCGTGACATTTGTGCGATGTTTTGTAAAGGTAGGGCATGACCGTTCTCGGCTCCTTGTCTCGCGCTCAGCTTGCCAGCGGATTCTGCTTCGGTGAAGGCCCACGCTGGTTTGAAGGCCTGCTGTGGCTCTCGGACATGCTCGGCGACGCCGTGCACACGATCAGCATCGACGGGTCGGTGACCACGGTGGAGCTGCCCGGCCACGCGCCCGCCGGTCTGGGGTTCCGTCCCGACGGCACGCTGTTGATCGTGTCCACCGAACGGCGGCTGCTGCTGGGCTATGACGGGGAAGCCGTCACCGAGATCGCCGACCTGTCCGGTATCGCACCGGCCGGTCTCGGCGACATGGTGGTCGACGCACACGGCCGGGCCTATATCGGATCGCAGGCCCGCGAGGGCGGCATCATCGCCCGGGTCGATCCCGACGATTCGGTGACCGTGGTAGCCGGTGACCTTGATTTCCCCAACGGGATGGCGATCACGCCGGATGGTGGCACGTTGATCGTCGCGGAATCGATCGGGCGACGGCTGACCGCTTACGACATCAACGCGGACGGGTCCCTGTCCGGGCGTCGGGTCTTCGCCGACGGGCTCGACGGTCCACCGGACGGAATCGCCCTGGACGAGGCCGGCGGGGTGTGGACGTCGATGACGTTGGCGCATCAGTTCGAGCGGGTGGTGGCCGGTGGCGAGGTCACCGATCGCATCGACATCGGCGACCGCGCGGCCATCGCCTGCATCCTGGGCGGTCCGGACCGGCGCACCCTGTTCCTGGTGTCGGCCCCCGACGCCTATCCACAGCGGCTCGTCGGCACCCGCGGGTCGGGCGTCGAGATGGTCAGGGTCGAGATCCCCGGCGCGGGCTTTCCGTCAATCGAGAGGTGACCATGACCGACAGCTACTACGAACTCGTCGACGCCGACGATCCCCGCGGGGAGAGGTTCCGGGCCACCGACATGGTTCGCAGCACCTGGACGTCGCACATCCAGCACGGCGGCCCGGTGTCGGCACTGTTGGTCCGCGCCGTGCAGCGTTGTCAGCGCCGCGACGACACGCGGCTCAGCAGGGTGGTCGTGGACCTACTGGGCCCGGTTCCCGCAGACGGTGATCTGTGGATGACCGCGACCGTCGAACGACGCGGCAAGCAAATCGAATTGGTGTCCGCCCAGATGCTCGGTACAGGTCCGGACGGGCAGCCCCGTCCGGTCGCCAGCGCGAGCGGATGGCGGATGCTGACGCTGGACACCGGAGCGCTGCTGTCGGCGCCGGTCGCTCCGCTGTCACCGCGCTCGGCGGGGGTGAACCGCAACCTTGCCGACAACTTCGACCCCAATTACGTGCACAGCCTGGAGTGGCTGTGGCTGACTGACCACATGGCACCGGGTCCGGGCGAATCGTGGCTGCGGCCCCAGGTCGATCTGGTGCAGGGCGAGGAGATCACGCCGCTAGAGCGGTTGTTCGCGGTCGCCGACTGCGCCAATGGCATCGGCTCGAAGATCGACATCAGGAAGTACACGTTCCTCAACACCGATCTGGTGGTGCATCTTCACCGGGTTCCGGTCGGCGAATGGACGGGTATTCGATCGGAGACGATGTACGGGCCTGACGGCGTGGGGACTACGGTCGGGACCCTGTTCGACGACGACGGGGCCGTCGGCGTCATCGCGCAGTCGGTGTTGGTGCGCCCGCGGTAGCTCCAGGCTTAGCTCGCCGAGCGTAACGTCACGGCGCCAGAAACCGGATTCTGCCGCCCTGGCGTTACGTTCGAGGCCATACCTAGTCGAACAGCACGGCGGGATTCAGGTAGCCCGTCGGGTCGAAGGCCGCCTTGATGATGCGCATCGCGGCGATGTCTTCCGCGGTGCGGGCCATCGACAGGTAGGCACGCTTGCGGCTGCCCACGCCGTGCTCCGAGCTGACGTTTCCGCCATGTGCGGCGATCAGATTCATCATCGCGGCGTACAGGTGGGCCTCCTGTTCGGCTCCGCAGCGCAGCACATTCAGGTGCAGATTGCCCTCACCGATATGGCCGAACAGCACCGGGATCGCGTCGGGCGCATGCTCGGCGACCAGCGCGGCGGAGTCTGCGGCAAAGGACGGGATCGCCGACAAGGGCAGGGAGACATCGAATTTCAGCGGTGGCCCGAACAGTCCGACCACCTCGGCGGTGGACTCCCGAACCAGCCAGAGCCGCTGCTGGGCGGTGCTGTCGACGCCGACGGCAGGCTCACCGGCCAGCTCGGCGTCCTCGAGCGCATCGGCCAGTCGCTCGGTCAGATCGGTCTCACCGGCCAGCTCGATCAGCAGCAGCCACCCGCCGCCGGTGGGCACCGGTACGTCGAGGTGCTCTGCCGCGAGTGCCGCCGTTCGTCCGTCGATGAGTTCAAGGGCCGCAATCGATTCGGTGTCACGCAGCGCGCGCCCCGCGCTCACCAAGGCCTCCAGGTCACGGAATCCGCATACCGCCGTCACACGATGCGCGGGCGCCGGGTGCAGCCGAAGGTCCAGCGCCGTGAGGACGCCCAAAGTGCCCTCGGCGCCGATGAACAGCGAGGCCAGGTCGTAACCGGTGTTGTCGGCTCGCACCTGGCTGTGCCGGTGTACCACCGATCCGTCGGGCAGTGCGATGTCCAGGCCGAGCACCTGTTCGCCCATGTTGCCGTAACGGACGGTGCGCAGGCCGCCGGCGTTGGTGGATGCCATCCCGCCGGCGGTGGCCGAATCCCGCGCGGCGAGGTCGACACCGAACAGCAGGCCGGCCGCAGCTGCCGCGCGCTGGACGGCCGCCGCGGTCACGCCGGCGCCGACCCGGATCCGCCGCTCGACGACGTCGACATCGCCGATCTGCGTGAGCCGTTCGGTGGACAGCAACACGTCGTCATGCTCGGGAACGGTTCCGGCCACCAGCGACGTGCGGCCGCCCTGGACCGTCACGCACACCCCGGACTCGCGGCACTCCCGCAGCACCGCGGCGACCTCGTCGGCCGAGCCGGGCCGCACCAGCGCGCTGGCCCTGCCGCGGTAACGCCCGGTGTAATCGACGCTGCGGCCGCCCAGGACGTCGGCGTCGGTGACGACGTGCGCCTCACCCACGATGGCCCGGAGCCGTTCGGCCAGCGAAGAACTCATGCCGTGGGTTTACCACACATGGCCAGGAATGCTCCCAACTCCACCAACCCCGCCGGCGTGGACGGCAGATAGTCGGTCAACAGTGCCGAACGCACAATCACCGCCGCATACTTGGCCCGGCTCACCGCGACGTTGAGCCGATTGCGGTTGAGCAGGAACGAGATTCCGCGTGGCACCTCGGCGATCGAGGAGGCCACCAGCGACACGAACACCACGGGGGCCTGCCGGCCCTGGAATTTGTCCACCGTCCCTGCCTGGACGTCCGAGAGCCCGGCCGCGTCGAGCAGCCGCCGCAGCAGCACCACCTGCGCGTTGTACGGCGTCACGATGAGCACGTCGGCGGCGGTCAGTGGCCGGGTGCCCTCTTCGTCGGTCCAGGCCGATCCCAGCATGTCCCCGATCGCGGCGACGATCGCCTCGGCCTCTTCGCGGCTGTCCGTCGAATTGCCGTCGTGGTCGACGGTCATTACCTGGACACCGGGCTCGACACCGTCGAGGTGGCGGGCCGCGGTGCGCTCCTCGACCGAGTGCAGTCGATTGTCGTAGGACAGCCGTGACACCGCGGCACACACCGTCGGATGCATTCGGTAGGAGCGATCCAGGAAGTAGCCGAGATCCTCAGGCAGCGTGTGCTGCCCGTCGACCAGCCAGCCGAGCGCCGAGGCGTCCACCGGTTCAGGGTGGGTGCCCTGGCTGACCTGGGGGAGTTGCTGTGGATCGCCGAGCAGCAGCAGGTTGGTCGCGGATTGCGCGACGGCGATCGTGTTGGCCAGGCAGAATTGGCCGGCCTCCTCGATGACCAGCAGGTCCAGGCTGGCCGGGGGTACCCGCGACGAGTTCGCGAAATCCCATGCCGTTCCGCCGATCACGCAGCCGTCGTTGTCGGTGATGAACGCGGGATAGGTCTTCTCGTCGATATCGGTCCACGGCCCCTCGCCGCTGGGTTTCTTGGCCACCAGGGCCGGGTCCACGCCGGCGCCGATGATGTCGCGAAACAGGTTCTCCACCACGGCATGTGACTGCGCGACAACGCCGATGCGCCAGTGGTGCTCGTTGACCAGGGCGGCGATGACCCGGGCGGCGGTGTGCGTCTTGCCGGTGCCGGGCGGCCCGTGCACCGCCACGTACGACGAATCCAGCGCCAGCAGCGCGGCGGTGATGTTCGCGACGCAGTCCTCGGAACGCGGCAGTGGCCCACCGGTACGGGGTGGGCGTCGCAGCAGGATATCGACCACCGCCGACTGCGGCAGCGCGGGCAGTCCGGCCGCGATCCGGCCGGCCGCCGCGTCGATCGATTCGCGCAGTGCCTTCGTCGGAAACGGCGGACCCGGCGTCAGCGCGAATGGGACAGCATCGAAAACGCCACCGCTCTTCGGTTCTCGTTCCATCACCAGCACCTCGGTCGGTGCGGCCGGGTCGTCGCACCCGAGCACGGTGACCGAGGAGTACGCCCGTCGCTCCGGGTCGTCGGACAGCCCGGGCGGGCTGGGCGGCTGGTACATGGCGTACATGTCGCGGTCGAGCTCGCCGGCCGCGATCGAGCCGGTCAATACCAGCCGGCGCTGCTGTTTGCGGGCCCGCGGCGGCACGTTCCAGTCGGTGTCGACAGTCACGCCCTCGGCGAGGAAAACGCCGGGGGTGTCCGACCATTCGTCGACGGGACTGTTGAGCCGGTCGAAGTGGCCCCACCAGAACGGCTTGTCCTCGCGGCGGTGATACCCGCGGGCCGCGGCGATCATCGCCACCGCCCGCTGCTCGGGACTGCGCGCGGTGACGTCGTCGCCGGCGAACGCGCCCAGTGCACGGGACAGATCATCGTCGACGTCGAGGTGCTCGCCGTCGGCCACCGGTTGTGCGCCCAGCGGCGGGACGCCGGCCTCAAAGGCGCGCTGCAGCAACCAGTCCCGCAATATCCGGGTGGACCGGCAGTCGTAGAGGTTGTAGTCCTCGATCTGCTTGAGTACCGTTGCGGCCTCGTCGGCTTGGCCGTCGGCAAGCAGTTCGCAGTAGCGGGCGTACTCGGTGATCGAGTCGGTGGCGGTGGTGACATCACCGGCCCGAAGCTCGGCTCCCATGTACAGCGGCTCGAGTGACTTCAGGCTGTAGTTCTCGGTGCCGACCCGAATGCTCTTGCGCACCAACGGATACAGGTCCACCAACACGCCGTTGCGTAACAGATCGTCGACCTCGTTCTCGCCCTCTCCGTAGCGTCCGGCCAGCCGCAGCAAGGCTGTCCGTTCGTATGCCGCGTAGTGGTAGATGTGCATCTTCGGGTACCGCTTGCGGCGCTTGCGCACCATGTCCAGGAAAGCCTTGAGCGCCTTGCGTTCTTCGCGTCGGTTATGGGCCCACAGCGGCCGGAAGTCCCCGCGCGCGCCGAGCACCCCGAACATGTACTCCAAACCCCAGTCGGTGCCGTCGGCCGTCCACAGCGGGTCGCCCTCGAAATCGAAGAACAGGTCACCCCTGTCCGGATCCGGAAGCAGCATCAGCGGCTGCGGATCGGCGATCTCGTACGGCGGTTTGCCGGCCGTCCGCGGGGCGCTCTGCAGCCGGGCTTGGCCTCTCAGAGTGTCGACCATCCGGGCCGGCATGTCCGGCACCGGACCGCTGTGCTGGGCCAGCTGGTGCAGCGTGGTGATGCCGGCCTCGAGCAGGCGTGCGCGCTGGCTGACCCGGATACCCGCCACCAGCAGCAGGTCGTCGGACTCGCGCACCTGCGTCTCGCATTCCGGACAGCGCATGCACGCTCGCACGGTGTCGTCGGACCAGCTGACCGCGGTATCGCCGGCCAGGTGGCGATCCAGCAGCCCCTGCAGCTCGGCGCGACGGGAACGGTAGACCGGCAGCAGTTCGTCGACGCGGTAGGAAGTCGTCGACCCGTTCCCCAGGACCAACTCGACCTCGTCGTGGACGGGCACGCCGGCCGCCGCGAGTGTCTCGGCGTACGCGGCGAGCTGCAGCAGCGCCTCGACCTTGACCGACCGGGCGAGTTTGGTGTCGCGCAACCGGTACCGGTCACCGTCGAGCACCAGGAAGTCCGCGAATCCGACGAAACGGCCGTCGAACATTGCGGCCTGGTAGATGACGGGTGCGCGCCGTTCGACCGCGCGCATCGTGGCCTCGGCGGCCGCGGTCAGTCCGGCGACCGAGTAGGACGGCCTGCCGATGACGGCGACATCGGCCAGTGAGCGCAGCTCGTCGAGATGGCGCTGCTCATGTTGGTCGCCGAGCTCCGCGGTGCGGGCCAGCAGCTCGTCTTCGACCGACACCGCGGGGCCGCGGCCGAGCTTGGCGTCGAAGGCGCGCAGCAGCGCGTACTCGCATCGCGCGGCGGCGGCGAGGTCGGAGGCGCTGTAGACGACCCGGTCGTCGGCGACGAACACAGACTCACTGTAGGCCTGGCGACCGACGGCCTCGGGCGTGGCGAGTATGAGCGTTTCAGAACCGTGCCGTGCGGGGACTCGTACCGTGTATTCGTGCGGCTGTTCGCGGATTTTGACGTTGACGGCCGGCCGGACGCATACCGGTGGGAGGAAAGATCATGGGGCGCACAGCGATACTGATGTCGACATCGCTGCTTGCCGCGGCGTTGCTGAGCGGGTGTGGCGGCAACTCGCAACCGGCGCCTCAGTCTGCGGAGCCGGTTACGTCGGCGGAGTCGGCACCAATCTCGTCGACCGTCGCCCCGGCCGCCGCGGGCGACATCGTCATCTCGAACATGAGCTACACGGTGCCGCCGTCAGTGAAACCGGGCCAACAGTTGACGATCGTCAACAACGACTCCGAGAACCACACCGTCACCGCCGACGCGAACGATCTCTTCGACGTCCGAATCTCGGGTGGCGGCGGCAGGGAGACTCTGACGGCCCCGACGACGCCGGGCACCTATCCCTTTCACTGCAAGTACCACGCCAACATGCAGGGCGTTCTGACCGTCGCGTAGTGGGAGCGCAACGACTGCTCAGCCGTTGCCGATGAGCTCCACGCCGTTGCCGTTCCAGCGGAATTTCACCACGCTCTGCATGCCCAAGCCGTTGACGTAGGACAGCGCGACGGTGTCGCCGGTGCTCTGCGTGGTGTCGACCCCGTTGAAGCCGTAGGTGTCGGGCACCCCGGTCGGGATGAACTTGCCGAGATGGAACATCACCGCCCGGGTGTTCGGATTGGCGGCGTTGGTGTTGGCCTTGATGATGATGGCCGACAGTTGCGCACACTCGTTGTAGTTGCCGGCGATCGGGACCGGGTACCAGCCCTGGTTGCTGTTCGGGTCGCGGGGGAGTTCGGAGACGGTCTGCGCGATGGCCGGCGCTGCCAGATTCACGGCGCACGGGTCCGGCGGCGGCGTTGTGGTCGTCGTCGGCGGTGGTGGCGGCGGGGGCGCCTCGGTGGTGGTCACCGCGCTCGTCGTCGGCTGCGGAGTCTTGGCCACCGTCGAGTCACCGGAGCTACAGCCCGCGAGTGCCGCGGTCAGCGCGACTGCCGCCGCAGCTATCGGTAGGCGATCCCACACACCGGCGACGGTACCGGCCTTCTGGAGCAGAAGCGGGTTACGGCACGCTGCGGCAGTAGACTGCAGATCCGATGACAACCCCGGACGACGCCCCCCAGACCTTCGCCGACCTGCAGATCCACCCCGCGGTGCTGCAGGCCGTTTCCGATGTCGGCTACGAAACCCCCTCCGCGATCCAAGCCGCCACCATCCCGGCATTGCTGGCCGGCTCCGACGTGGTGGGCCTGGCGCAGACCGGCACCGGCAAGACGGCGGCATTCGCGATCCCGATCCTGTCCAAGATCGACCCCGCCAGCCGCACCACTCAGGCGCTGGTGCTGGCGCCGACCCGTGAGCTGGCCCTGCAGGTGGCCGAGGCGTTCAGCCGCTACGGCGCCCATCTCAAGGTCAATGTGCTGCCGATTTACGGCGGCTCCTCCTACGTGCCGCAGCTGGCCGGCCTCAAACGCGGTGCACAGATCGTCGTCGGGACGCCGGGACGCGTCATCGACCACCTGGAGAAGGGCAGCCTCGACCTGTCGCACCTGGACTATCTGGTGCTCGACGAGGCCGACGAGATGCTGCAGATGGGGTTCGCCGAGGACGTCGAGCGCATCCTGGCCGACACCCCCGAGTACAAGCAGGTCGCGCTGTTCTCGGCGACCATGCCGCCGGGCATCAAGAAGATCACCACGAAATACCTGCACGATCCGGTCGAGGTCACGGTCAAGTCGAAGACCCAGACCGCCGAGAACATCACCCAGCGCTATTTCCAGGTGTCGTATCCGCGCAAGATGGACGCGCTGACCCGGCTGCTCGAGGTCGAGCAGGGTGACGGGATGATCGTCTTCGTCCGCACCAAGCAGGCCACCGAGGAGGTTGCCGAGAAGCTGCGGGCTCGCGGGTTCGCCGCGGCGGCCATCAACGGCGACATCCCGCAGGCCGTGCGTGAGCGCACGATCAGCCAGCTGAAGGACGGTTCGATCGACATCCTGGTCGCCACCGATGTGGCCGCCCGCGGATTGGACGTCGAGCGCATCTCGCATGTGGTGAATTTCGACATCCCGCACGACCCCGAGTCGTACGTGCACCGCATCGGCCGCACCGGCCGCGCCGGCCGCTCTGGCACGGCGCTGCTGTTCGTCACCCCGCGGGAACGCCACTTGCTGAGCTCGATCGAGCGGGTCACCCGGCAGAAGCTGGTCGAGGGCCAGTTGCCGTCGGTCGAAGACGTCAACGCCCAGCGGGTGGAGAAGTTCCGCGACTCGATCGCTGAGGCGCTGAACGCACCTGGGTTCGAAATGTTCCGCAGGCTGATCGAGGATTACGAACGCGACAACGACGTGCCGATGGTTGATATCGCCGCTGCGCTGGCGCTGCAGAGCCGCGACGGCGCGGAATTCCTGATGACCGAGCCGCCGCCGGAGAAGCGGCGGGAAAAGCCCGACCGTCCCGAACGCGGCGACCGCGATCGCCCGCCACGAAAGACCCGCGACGACCTGGCGACCTACCGCATTGCCGTTGGCAAGAGGCACAAGGTCGGGCCGGGATCGATCGTCGGGGCGCTGGCCAACGAGGGTGGCTTGCACCGGAGCGATTTCGGGCACATCACGATCAAGCCCGATTTCTCGCTGGTGGAGCTGCCCGCCACGCTGTCCAAAGAGACTCTGAAAGCCCTTGAGAAGACCCGGATTTCCGGGATTCTGATCGATTTGAAGCCGGATCGCGGCAACCCCAGGTACGACTCGCGGCCCTCCGGCGGGAAGCCTCGGCGCACGAGCCGATGATCGCGTCCAGCCAGGTCGACCAAGGCGGACTGGAAGCAGTCTCGGGTGTCGACCGGGTCGCCTCTCTGACCGGTGTCCGGGCGGTGGCGGCGTTGCTGGTGCTGGGCACGCACGCCGCCTACACGACCGGAAAGTACACGCACGGCTTTGTGGGCGTGGTGTATTCGCGCCTGGAGATCGGCGTTCCGATCTTCTTCGTGCTGTCGGGCTACCTGCTGTTCGGCCCGTGGGTGCGCGCCGCCGCGGCCGGCCAGGCGGCACCGTCAGTGCGCCGGTATGCCTGGCACCGGGTACGGCGCATCATGCCGGCCTACGTGATCACCGTGCTGGCCGCCTACCTGATCTACCACTTTCGGTCCGCCGGGCCGAATCCCGGCCACACCTGGATCGGCCTGCTGCGCAATCTCACGCTGACCCAGATCTACACCGACAACTACATGTTCAACGGCTATCTGCACCAAGGGCTCACGCAGATGTGGAGCCTGGCGGTCGAGGTCGCGTTCTACGTCGCGCTGCCTGTCCTTGCGTGGTTGCTGTTGGTCGTGGTGTGCCGTCGGCGGTGGCGTCCCGGACTGCTCCTGGCCGGGCTTGCGGTGTTGGCGCTGATGAGCCCGGCCTGGATGGTGCTGGTGCACACCACCGAGTTTCTGCCCAGTGGTGCTCGGTTGTGGTTGCCCGGTTATTTGGCGTGGTTTATCGGCGGCATGCTGCTGACGGTGTTGCAGGCCATCGGAGTTCGGGTGTTCGGGTTCATCGCTGTGCCGCTGGCCGTCGTCTGCTTCCTGATCGTGTCCACCCCGATCGCCGGGGAGCCGACCACGTCACCGACCGGTATCGCCGAGGCGTTGGTGAAAACCGTGTTCTACGCCGTGATCGCGACGTTGATCGTCGCGCCGCTGGCGCTGGGCAACCGCGGCTGGTACGCCCGCGCGCTGGCCACCCGGCCGATGGTCTGGCTGGGCGAGATCTCCTACGAGATCTTCCTGGTCCACCTGGTGGTGATGGAGATCGCGATGGTCGAGGTGCTCCGCTGGCCGGTCTACACCGGTTCCGCGCCTGCGCTGTTCGTGGTCACGCTGATCATGACGATCCCGGTGGCGTGGCTGCTGCACCGGTTCACCCGCGTGCGCACCTAGTCCTTGCGTTGAGATCGCATCCAGAGCGAAGAATCTGCGAGATTCTCGCTCTCAGTGCGGTCTCAACGAGGAGCCAGAGTCGCTGGGGCACACCATCGGAACAACGAACTCCTCGAGGATCGCCCGCTCGTCCTCGGCGTCGCGGCCGGGGAAGATCAGCAAGGACGTCAGCACCCGAACCAGCCAGCGGGCGCGACGATGGACGACCTCGGGGTCGTCGGGCCGAAGCGACAGCAGAAAGCCTGACGTCAGCGCTTGAATGACCTCGGACTGCTCGGCGATCTCCGCGCCGATGGGGGAGTCGGCGGTGGCGAACCACGATGACAGCGCGGGACTGTCGCGCACCAGCGTCATGGATGTGGTGAGCCCGGTCAGTAGCCGCTCGCGCGGATCGGGGATGCCGTCGATCAGTTCGGTCAGCTGCTCGTAGAGCCGGTAGGCCTCGCGGTGCACGTACGCGGTGTACAGCACCTCCCGGTTCTCGAAGTAGCGATACAGCGTGGCTCGCGAACACCCTGCGGCACGGGCGATGTCATTCATCCCGACATTGCGGACATCGTTGCTTGCGAACAGCTCACCGGCGGCGTCGAGGATGCGATCGGTGGCCACCTCTGCCCGCCGTGAACTCAGCCAGTCGCCCGCCATCAGCCGCGCACCCGGAACGGCACCGACAGCGGCCGCCGCACATATCCGCCGCCCGCCCACACGATGCCCGCCTCGTCGATTTCGAAATCCGGGCAACGCGAGAGCAATTCGGTCAGGGTCACCCGCGCCTGCATGCGCGCGGCCGCGGCACCGAGGCAGTGATGTGCGCCGTGGCTGAAGGTGAGGATATTGCGCGGACACCGGGTGACGTCGAGTTCGCCGGCGTCCGGGCCGTATTGGCGTTCGTCGCGATTCGCCGACCCGTACAGCAGCAGCACTTTGCGTCCGGCCGGAATGGTCTTGCCGTGCAGTTCCACGTCGCACGTGGTGGTTCTGGCCAGTCCCTGCACCGGGGAGGTCAGTCGCAGCAGTTCGTCGACGGTGTCGGGGATCAGCTCCGGTTGCTCGACGAGCAGCCGGCGTTGGTCGGGACGCTGGTGCAGCAGCGGCATCGAACCGCCGAGCATGCCGGTGGTGGTGTCGTTGCCGCCGGTGACCATCGTGAAGGTGAAGGCGAGCACCGACAGCGTCCCGGCGATGTCGCCGTCTGCACCGACACCGGCTGCCACCAGATGCGACACCGTGTCGTCTTCGGGTTCGCGCCTGCGCCGTTCGATCAGCTCGGCAAAATAGCCCATCATCGAACCGACGGCGTCGCCGACCGATCCCAGCGCACTCAGTCCGCTGGCATTGGCGGCGACGATCGCCTCGGTCCAGCCGTCGAACTGGTCGCGATCCTGCTCGGGAACGCCGAGGTAGTGCGCGACGACCATCGACGGCAGGGGCTTGAACAGTTCGGTGACGATGTCCCCGCCGCCGTCGGCGCGTAGCCGTTCGATGCGTTCGACGACGAACTCGCGCACCTTGGGTTCGACGGCCTCGACCTGCCGTGGGGTGAAGCCACGCGACACCAGTCTGCGGAACTCGGTGTGCACCGGCGGGTCTTGCATCACCATCGGCGGGTTGTCCTGCAGCCCAATCAGTTCCAGCTCGTTGTAGGTGACGGTCAGGCCCTGGGCCGAGGAGAACGTTTCGTGGTCGCGGGCGGCGGCGAAGATGTCGGCATGCCGGGACAGCACCCAGTAATCGTGGTCGGGGTTCTCCGGGACGACGTGGTGCACGGGATCGAGGTCACGCAGGGCCCGGTACATCGGCCAGCGGTCACCCCAGGTCTCGGCGGTGGCCAACTCGAAGCGGGCCTCGGCGTCGTGAGACACAACAGCGGTCATGTCTTATGATTACGACAAGTCCGCAGTTGTGTCAAGAGCGGGCCGGGATCCCAAGAGATTCGTTCTCGGCATTCCGACTGCCGGGACGGAAGGCTGCATCACGTCACTGTGTGAGCGACGCGCCGCTCAGTCGCGTCTCCAGGGGAATGCCGCGAGCTGCACTGGTCGGTGTCGGCGACGCCAACAGCGTCACGTTTCGCGGTGATCGTTGTTGTCGTTATTCCACGATTTAGATTTCAACAAAATCCAGAAGATCATCAGATGTGCGACAACCACCGTCGGGGCGTAGAACGTGTAGATGAAGTAGGCGGCACCGAGGTTGAAGTTGGGTAGGTCTGTCTGTATTACACCGCGCACTGTGTTCAACAGGTCGCCGAATCCCCATGCGCTGAACACCCACACCAGTGGAATGGCGAAACGCCACGCTGCCCGCAGCGCGAAGATACAGGCCAGGGCCAGCGCTGCAGCTAAGAGATCACCGTAGGCGGAAGCGGTCAGTGCTTCTCGGGGCAGCCTCGGATCAACCATGCCCGTAACCAACAAGACCATTCCCACGTAGCGGAAAACGTGGACGAAGATCAGTGGAATGAGAGCAGAATTGAGGGATAGTTTGGTCAGTCTCGGCCAGACGTACCATTTCGCGATCAGGGCGCATACGGCACAGCTCACGAGAACCTGCAGCCAGAATATCGTGACGCTGTCTATCGCAAGTCGCATGTGCCGTCTTCCTTCGTGGGCGATATTCGGGGTATTTCGTGATGGGGCGCGGGGTCGGCGACTTCCCAGTCTTTGACAGTCGCGAGCGGCCTCAATAGATCGGCTGGGGGGGCAAGTGAGAGCGATTGGCCGGCTTGGACGCGGCGCGGCCAGTCCCGGTTGGCCAGCGCGGATTTGGCCAGAGCAACGACCTCGGCGGCGCCGGAGTCGATTATCGTGCCGGCGTCATTTGGGTCATCCAGGTGACCGTTGGCGATGATTGCCAGCCCGCTGTAGTGCTTGGCAAGTGCTGCCAGCGTCTTATTGGTGTCGTCGAAAGCGGCTGCCAGTGCGCGGTATTCGGTGGTGTGGATGTAGTCGATGCCGGTGTCGGATAGCGCGGTGAAGATAGCGGCTGCGTCGTCTTCGCCGCCGGCCCATCGATGATCGTTGTCGGAAACCTTGCCCTGGGAAATACGGATACCGACGGCGATGTCGTTCCCGACAGCGGCTGCAACGTCACCGCAGACCTCGGTGGCACATCGGACGCGGTTGGTGACGGTGCCGCCGTAGTCGTCGGTGCGGGTGTTGAGGTAGCCGGTGAGGAATTCGTCGAGCAAGTAGCCGTTGGCGCCGTGGATCTCGACACCATCGAATCCGGCGTCGCGTGCGTGTAGGGCGGCGTTGATGAACGCCCCACGGACCTGCTGGATGTGCTCAGCGGACATCGTCTCGGGAATCTGAAACGGCCCCGACCCGCGATACATCGCCAGCTGCGCGCCTTTGGGTCGCACGGCTGAAGGCGCCCAGGTGGTGGCTGTGTGGGGGTTGCCTTGCGATTGGCTGCCGGCGTGCATGAGTTGGGCGAAGAACTTCGCGCCGAAGGCATGAACGCGGTCGACGACCGGCTTCCACGCTGCGGCCTGCACGGTGTTGGCGATACCGGGTTGGAAGAGGTACCCCTGGCTGGTCTGGTCATCGATGTAGAGACCTTCAGTGATCAACAGGCCGAATCCGCCCTGCGCAAACCTCTGGTAGTAGCCGCCAATTCGATCGGTGGGGACGCCCTCGGCTGTCGCACTGACTCGGGTCATCGGCGCCAGAGCGACGCGGTTGGGCAGGTCCACCCCTCCGATGGATACCGAGCGGAAGAGGGCGTCTTGCGGGGGATGCTGCTGCGGAGACATCGGGGTCGTCACCTTCGTCGAGGACCGTTGGTAGACAGAAGATTTACTGGTGTCTCCTGTGCTCGTCACCTTCTCGGTTCGCGCCGACGACTCGGGGCCCAGCCTGCCGCGTGCGCTCGTCACGGCGGTCGTTCACTTGGCCTGGCGCGCCGTCTTCGATCTGCTCCTGCTCGCGCCGAAGAGCCGGTACAGGTTCAATGCCGCCAAGACCATGACAAACAACGGGATGAACGGAGGCTTGATCCCGAGGGGCAGCACGCTGGCCGGGACATTCGGCTGCAGATGGACGTACGTCGCGACCGCCATGTTGGCAACCAGGCCGGCAGACGCAGCGAAGACCACAGGGCCATACAGATCAACGATCTTCTGCCTGAAGCAAGCGGGTAGAAGCAGTCCAAGGCCGATAGCCATTTCCGCGACTTTCCCGAAGGGAATGCTGATCGGTGGCAGGTCGCTCTTGGCGATCTGGACATCAAACATGGTCCGAAAAGGTTCGAAGAACTTCAAGAAACCGAACAACAACATGAACACACCCAAAAACATTGAGTTGTAGGCCAAGACCCGGTCGTCTTGTAGTCGCTTCACGAGTTCCTCTCTTGTTGTCTGCCGATCGGCTGACGTGTCGGTACGTTCTTGCACGGCTTTTTGCCTTTCACGAAACTACCTATGCGCCAACAATTTTCGCTTACGGCCGTTCGATCATCTCGACGTGCTCCGTGCTGACATAGTCGGTCCACGCCTCGCATCAAAAGATCGCGCTGGATTGGTATTCCGCCGGTCCCCGGGGAGGCAGCCTGACAAGCTGGACGTGGTGTCATCGATGGTGAATGTCCGCCGGATGCAACAGCCGGCGTGTGTGACAAGCCGATATCGAGCTCCTTCAACAATATTGGTTGACTGATCGGCATTGTGCTGGCTGAAAAGTGGACCGACAATGCCAATTCGGATACTGTCCGGCCGTGGTGCCAAAAGCTGATCGTCCCTCGGCCCGACTCACGTCCCGCGGGGCGGCGACGAAAGCCCGCATCGTGGCCGAAGCGGCCTCTCTGATCCGGGAGCGCGGTGTCGCGGGAACAAGCCTCGACGCCGTCATGGCCGCCAGCCAGACCAGCAGATCGCAGCTCTATCACTACTTCGTCGACAAAGACGCTCTTATCAGCGAGGTGATCAAGACTCAGCTCGGCCGTGTCATCGCCGCGCAGGAGCCGCGTTTGCGCGAGGTCTCGTCGTGGGATGGTCTGCAGCGCTGGTGCGATCAGCTCGTAGCCACGACTCGGACGACGCAAGGCATCGGCGGCTGCCCGCTGGGGTCGCTGGTGAGCGAACTCGCCGACCGATCGGACTCGGCACGGCTGGAGCTCGCGCGGTCCTTCGCCACCTGGCAGTCATATCTGTCCACCGGCCTGGCGGCCATGCGCGACAACGGTGAACTCGCCCCTGAAGCCGACGTGGATGAACTCGCGTTGACCATGATGACCGCACTACAGGGCGGACTCCTCATGGCGCAGACCATGCGCAGCGCCCGGCCACTCGAACTGGCTCTTGACATGGCACTTAGGCACGTCGCCGGATACCGAGACAGTCCGACCTCAAACCCCTGAACTACCTGAGCTGAACGTTGGCGGGCCGCTGACAGCGGTGTCGCCGGCGAAGCGCACCGGAATGGACGGGACCTACCAACTATGGGGCACCGTTGTTCAGCGGTTCTGAAGCATTCGAAAAATAGCCAGGTGGGAGGTTGTTTTATGCCCCGGAATAGCTCCTCCGGCGTCCGCCCACGTGACCGGAATTTCGAAAAGACCTATGAATCGGTGGGATTCGCAGGCAAGGTCGCCAACAGCGCCGCCAGGCCGTATTCGAAGACCGCGTCGTAGTCGGTGGGGGACTGCAATGCCCGGACCAGCTCGCGGTCGGGCCAGTCGTCGGCCCACAGCGTCGGGTCTTCCTCGTCGTGCTTGGGACCGCGCACCGCGGAGAACTGCATGATGGCCGACGAGATGACGTGAACCTCGATGGCCCGCAGCACAAGCGCGCCGTGGGTACCGGTGACGCCGAGGCGGGCAAGTTCGGTGGCCAGGCGCTGCTGCACCGGCAGGAACAACGCCGGGGTGCGGTTACGTTCGTGTGCGATGCCGAGCAGATGCTGGCGGTCGATGAGCGCTCGGCGCTGTGCGCGGGCGAGGGCGGCGATGCGCTCAGCGGGCTCCTCGGCGTCCGCGGGCAACGCCGCCATGTCGCCGAGCAACCGCTCAACGAGACTGTCGAGCAGCTTGTCGCGGCCGCCGACATGCCAGTAGATCGAGGTGACCGCGACGCCCAGTTGCTCGGCGAGCCCGCGCATCGTGAACGCGTCGACGCCGTCGTGCTCGATCATCCTGGCTGCCGCGTCGAGGATGGAGTCCGCGGTGACCGGGTCAGGACTGCGGGCCACCGGGCTCACCCCCGGTCATGCGCTCAGCCTCCGGGAGGTCGAGGTAGCGCTCGAGGTTGCGGTGCAGGTTGATCACGCGCCGCTCCTCGTTGGACAGCGTCAGGTGGGTGAACCCCGGCTGACGCAGGCCGCGCTGCAGGCCGGCCAAGACCGAAATATCCTGCGTCAGAACCAGACCGGGATGAGCCTCCTCCGCTGTCATGCGCACGTCGACCGGACGGGCACGCGGTGCGCCCGGCGCCATCCGGGTCCACAGGTACATGACGAGCTCGCCGTGTTCGGGATCGGGGCCCGGGTGTGACGTCATGACGGTCAGGTGGTCGGCGTTGGTCAGCAACGTCAGGTTGGGGAACACGTTGTACTGGTGTAGCAACATGATCTGTTCGGTGCTGGCCCACCCGAGGTCGACCCCGCGACTGGCCGCGAACTCTCTTGTGCGACAGGCAATCGCATCAGGCACCGAGTCACCGCCCGGGTACGGTGTGCCCTCCTCGGCACCCATCAGCAAGCCCTGGGTAGTCACGTACGCGTCCCAGACGTCGTCGTCGGAGATGGGCTCCTTGAGGTGCGGGCTCGGCACTCCGTAGAACTGCTCCGACTTCCCGGTGTGACCCCAGATCTGTTGCGGTGCAAAGACGTCATCCATGCACCGGTGTAGCTCGGGGTGCAGCGTCTGAATGTGGTAGGTCTCGCTGTAGCCGTCGGCGATCGTCTTCCAGTTCGCGTCCACCTCGATCGTCATCGTGGCGTAGCAGTGAAAATCCTCGAGCCGGTTCCATGCGATGTCGGCGGGCATCGCCTCCAGATAGTCATCGAGCGGCATCGCGTCGGCGTCGAGGTTGACGAACACCAGCCCTGCCCAGACATCGACGGAGGCGGCGACCAGAGGGAAGTCCTCCATGTGCAGCGCACCGAATCCCTTGCGGTTGGGCACGCGCTTCAACACCCCGGCGAGGTCCCATGTCCAGCCGTGGTAGCCGCAGCGCAGCTCGCGCAGCTCCGAGCCGGCGCCCGTGCACAGCGAATTACCGCGGTGCCGGCAGACGTTCTGGAATGCCCGCAGTTGCGTGTCGTCGCGGACGATCAGGACCGAATGCGGCCCGCATCGGTATTCGAAGTAGTCACCTGGCTCGGCGACATGATCGAGCGTGCAGGCGACCTGCCAGACGCGCGGCCAGAGGTGTTCGCGCTCGAGGCGGGCGAACTCGGGGGAGTGGTAGCGCGCGGCGGGCACGCGGGTCGGGCTGGCCGGAGGCGGGCCGATCGCGTCCTCGCGTCGAACATCGTGCGCCGTGTGCGTCACCATGCGCCTCCTTGCGAAATCTTGTCCAAACGGTATTACACGCGGCCCTGTAACGGTGTTACATTGGCGACGGAATCCCATTGACATCGTGTGTCGAGGAGTAGCCATGTTCGACCTCAAGATCACCGGCGGGACCGTCGTCGACGGCACGGGCGCTGACCGTTACATCGCCGACGTGGCCGTCAAGGACGGGAAGATCGTGGAGGTGCGCCGCCGCAGCGCATCTGACGCGCCGCTGGCGGGCGAGGCAACCGAAACCATCGATGCCACAGGCAAAGTCGTGGCGCCCGGATTCGTCGACATCCACACGCACTACGACGGTCAGGTGAGCTGGGACAGCCTGCTCGAACCGTCCAGCAACCACGGCGTCACCACCATCGTCGCAGGCAACTGCGGCGTCGGTTTCGCACCGGTGCGGCCCGGTTCCGAACAGTGGCTCATCCAGATGATGGAGGGCGTCGAGGACATTCCCGGCAGCGCGCTCACCGAGGGCATGACGTGGGGTTGGGAAAGCTACCCCGAGTACCTCGACGTGATCGGCAAGGGAAACTACGCCGTCGACGTCGGCAGCCAGGTGGCGCACGGCTCGGTGCGGGCCTACGCGATGGGTGAGCGCGGCGCCAAGAACGAGCCCGCGACCCCCGACGACATCGAGGCGATGGGTCGGTTGGTCCGCGAGGCGATCGAAGCCGGAGCGCTCGGGTTCTCGACGTCCCGCACGCTCGGCCACCGCGCCATGGACGGTGAGCCCGTGCCGGGCACCTTCGCCGCCGAGGACGAACTGTTCGGCCTGGGCCGGGCGATGGCGGCCGGCGGTCAAGCGGTCTTCGAGCTGGCGCCGCAGGGTGTGGCCGGGGAGGACATCATCGCGCCGAAGAAGGAATTGGAGTGGATGCAGCGCCTGGGCGCCGAGATCGACCGGCCGATCTCCTTCGGGCTGATCCAGGTGGATGCCGCGCCCGACCTGTGGCGCGAACAGATGGACATTTCGGCGGCCGCGCACGCCGCAGGCGCCCGGCTGTACCCGCAGATCGCGGCGCGCCCGTTTGGCATGCTGTTCGGCTTCCCGGGCCACCATGCCTTCACTCATCGTCCGACCTTCCGAAAGCTGAAGGGGGAGTTGGGTCGTGAGGAGCTCGCGCACCGGCTCGCCGACCCGGCGGTGAAGGCCGCGATCCTCGGTGAGGACGACCTCCCGCCCGACCCCAACAAGCTGTTCGACAACATGAACATCCTGGTCCAGTACGCCCTGGGTCGGATCTACCACCTGGGCGACCCGCCGGACTACGAGCCCACCGACGAGCGGACGGTGGAGAAGATCGCCGCTGACCGTGGCGAGGACCCGCTGGCCACCCTGTACGACCTCATGCTGGAGGCCGACGCCACCAACATGCTGATGCTGCCGTTCTTCAACTATTCCTATGGAAACTGCGACGCCATCCATGAGATGCTGACCCATCCGGCCGGTGTCGTCGGGTTGTCCGACGGTGGTGCGCACTGCGGAATGATCTGCGACGCTTCCTATCCCACGTTCCTGCTGACCCACTGGGCCCGCGACCGGCATCGTGGTGCGAAGCTGCCGCTGGAGCATCTGATCCGCAAGCAGACCCACGACACGGCGCAGCTGTTCGGCCTCAGTGACCGCGGCGTCATCCAGGTCGGCAAGAAGGCGGACCTCAACGTCATCGACATGGATGCTCTGCGGTTGCATCCGCCGAAGATGGCCTACGACCTGCCGGCAGGCGGAAATCGTTTGGTGCAAGGCGCGTCCGGCTACGCCGCGACGATCGTCAGCGGCACCGTCACGCGCCGCGACGGGGTCGACACCGGCGCACGTCCGGGCCGGTTGGTCCGCGGGGCCCGCTGAACGGCTAGCTGAACACGTCCAACTCGTCGAGCACATCGGCGTAAGCCAGCACGTCCGCGGCGAACAGTTGCGGCTGCTCGAACGCCGCGAAGTGGCCACCACGGTCCTGGATCGAGTAGTGCACCAGGTGATAGTGCTTGTGCGCCCACACTTTCGGGATCCGTACCAGCTCTGCCGGGTAGACCGCGTAACCCGTCGGGACGTCGACGCGGCCCGACCACGGGCTGAGCGCACCGGTGCCGGCGTGGGCCGCCTCGTAGTACAGTCGCGCGGCCGAGGTCGCGGTACCGGTCAGCCAGTACATCATCAGATTGTCGATGAGCCGGTCGGTGCGGATCGGCATGCCGTCGCGGACGTCGCTCCAGGCGTGGAACTTCTCCAGGATCCAGCCGGCCAGACCCACCGGCGAGTCGTCGAGCCCGTAGCCGAGTGAATGTGGCCGGGTGCCTTGGATTTCCATGTAGGCGGTGCCTTCCGCCATCCGCTCGGCGGAGGCGATGAATGCGGCCAGCTCCTCCTCGGTGACACCGTCCATGGCGTCGGGTCCCTCGGCGGACGCGAAAAGCATGTTGGTGTGGATGGCGACCGCGCGATCCGGGTAGTGCTCACCGAGGTAGCGCACCACCAGGGCTCCCCAGTCGCCGCCCTGAGCCACAAAGCGTTGGTAACCCAGTTGCGTCATCACCTCGGCGACCGCCGCCGCGACGACCGAGGTGTCGACGCCGCGTTGGGTGGTCGGGCCGGAGAATCCGTATCCGGGCATCGAGATCACCACAACGTGGTAGCGCTCGTGCAGCAGCGGGAGGGCATCGAGGAATTCGATGATCGAACCCGGCCAGCCGTGCACGAGTACCAACGGGATTGCGGTGCTGTTGGGCGATTTCCGGTGCAGGAAGTGGACGCGCTGGCCGGCAGCCGTGGTGACAAAGGAGCCCACCGCGTTGAGCTCCGCTTCGGTTGCACGCCAGTCGTACTCGTCACGCCACCGGTCGACGAACGCCGTCAAGAACGACTGATCGGTGCCGTAATCCCAGCCACTGCCGGGCAGCTCGGCGGGAAGCCGGGCGGATTCAAGGCGGCGGCGCAGGTCGTCGAGATCGTATTGCGGAACGGCGATCTCGAACTGCGTGGGGGAGTGGGTCATCGCCGTCCACCCTAGCCAGCCGGCCACTGCCGCACGGCGGCTTGCGTCAAATGACCGCGCCGGGATTCAAAATTCCGGCCGGATCCAGCGCGGCCTTGATCCGGCGATTGAGTTCCATCGCCTCAGGGCCCAATTGACCTGCCAGCCATGGCTTCTTGAGCCGGCCGACGCCGTGTTCGCCGGTGATCGTCCCGCCCAGCGACACCGCCAGGTCCATGATCTCACCGAACGCCTTCTCGGCCCGCTCGGTCATCGCGGCGTCGGCGGGATCGAAGACGATCAGCGGATGGGTGTTGCCGTCGCCGGCGTGGGCGATGACCGAGATCGTCAGGTCGCGGTCGGCTGCGATCTTGGCCACCCCGCCCACCAGTTCGGCGAGCGCGGGCAGCGGTACCCCGACATCCTCGAGGAGAAGCGAACCCTTGGCCTCCACCGCGGGGATGGCGAACCTGCGGGCCGCGACGAACGCCTCACCCTCGGCCGGATCGGAGGTCGAAAAGCATTCTTTGGCACCGGCTTCGGTGAAAACGCGGGCCATGTACTCGGCGTCCTCGGCACCGGCCGGGCCTCGGTCGTCGGAGGCGGCCACCATCATCGCTGCCGCCGAGCGGTCCAGGCCCATCCGCAGCTTGTCCTCGACGGCGTTGATCGACACCGAGTCCATGAACTCCAGCATCGAGGGCCGGATGCGTCCGGTGATCGTCACCACCGCGCCGGCCGCAGCCTCCACCGAATCGAAGGTCGCCACCACCGTGCACGCCGACGGCTGGGGAGGCAGCAGCCGCAGCGTCACCTCGGTGACCACTCCGAGGGTGCCCTCACTGCCGACGAACAGCTTGGTCAGCGACAGCCCGGCAACATCTTTCAGGCGCGGGCCGCCGAGGCGCACCGCGGTGCCGTCGGCCAGCACCACCTGCATGCCCAACACGTAATCGGTTGTCACGCCGTACTTCACGCAGCACAGACCGCCCGCGTTGGTGGCGATGTTGCCGCCGATGCTGCAGATCTCGTACGACGACGGGTCGGGCGGGTACCACAGGCCGCGCTCCGCGACCGCCTTCTTGACCTCGGCGTTGAGCAGGCCGGGCTGGACGACGGCGGTGCGTGTCACCGGGTCGACGGTGATGTCGCGCATCTTCTCCGTCGACAGCACGATGCCGCCGTCCACGGCGGTCGCGCCACCCGAGAGTCCGGTGCCTGCTCCGCGCGGGACCACCGCGACGCGGTTCGCCGAAGCCCAGCGCAACACCGTCTGCACCTCTTCGGTACGGATGGGCCGCACCACGGCCAACGGCATCCCGGCCGCAGGGTCGGCGGCTCGGTCGTGGCGATAGGACGCCAGGATGTCGGGGTCGGTGACGACGACCCCGTCGGGAAGCTCAGCGGCCAGGTCGGCCAGAGCGCTCACGGCCATTGCGCCATCCTAGGCGCGTCGTCGTCCAGCTCCTTGAGGGCGGGCAGCCAGGGACACACGATGCCGATCACCAGGATCGGCACCGCGAGAACCAGGAACGTGACCGTGAGGCCGAACCCGTCGACCAGCGGGCCGGCCAGCGTGAACCCGATCGGGCCTGCGGCGTAGGTCATCGACGTCATCACCCCGACCACCCGTCCGCGCAGCTGTTCGGGGGTGCGGGTCTGCATGATCGAGTTGTAGATGGGCCCGATCGGCCCGTACACCAGACCGACCAGGGCGGCCAAGGACAAGATGACCGGCAGCGGCGGCAGGAATGCGATGACCGCCACGGCGATACCGAACGTCAGCACCGCCGTCAGTACCGTCGCCCGCTTGCTGGCCACCTTCGACAGCACCGTCCAGCTCAGCGCTCCGACCAGCCCGCCGATCGACAACGCCATCAGCACCCAGCCCAGCTGGGCCGGCTCATTGCGGTCGGTGAAGTACTTGGGGAACAGCACGCTTTCCATCGGCAGGTACAGCCCGGTGACGGCGAGGTCGACCAGGCCCAAGGTGCGAAGAACCCGGTTGCGCCAGACGAACTTCAACCCTTCGACAACCCCGGAAACCACGCTCTCCGGCAGCTTTTCGCGCGCCGGACGTCCGGTGCCCTCGAGCCGCAGCACCGCCATCGCCAGGATCGCCAACCCGAACAGCGCGGCGGTCACCCACATCGCGTTGACACCGCCGAGCGTTGCGATGAGCAGGCCGCCGACACCCGGGCCGGTGATGTAGGCCAGGTTGAACACAGCCTCATAGACGCTGTTGGTGTGATCGAGGGTCCAGCCGGCGCGGACCGCCGCCTCGGGCAGCATCGACTGCCGTGCGGTCATACCGGCCGGATCGAAGAACGCGCCGAGGGCGGCCAGTGCGGCCAGAACGAGGGTGGTCAGCACGTCGGTGCCGAACCCGATCGCCAAGACCGGGATCGCGGCCACTGCGATGGCCGACAGCGCGTCGGAGAGCATCGCCACCCGGCGTCGGCCGACGAAGTCGACGGCGGCGCCGGCGATGAGGGTGGCGAACAGCAGCGGCAGGGTCGCCGCGCCCGCGACGATCGAGGCGTCCACCGCACTGCCGGTGCGCTGGAGCACCAGCCACGGGAAGGCGACCATGGAGATGCCGTTGGCGCCCGCGGCCAGGAAGGTCGAGGACAGGATCAGCAGCGCGGGGACGCGCGTGATGGTCACCGGCAGAGCTTAAGTTCTCGCGCGCCGCGCGGGACCCGGGCACAGTGGACCGGTGACCCTCCTTCCACATCCGCGGACCCGGGTGCTGTTCTCCTCGCCCGTCCCGCCGGGTACGGGCTGGCCGGGGGACCCCGCCGTGCCCGAGACCCCGGTGGCTTCCGACGCCGCGCAGGTGGTGGCTCTGGCGGCGGGGGCCCGCGACATCGGAGAAGTGGATGCCCAGGTCAGCGTGTGCCGGGCATGTCCCAGGCTGGTCGCCTGGCGCGAAGAGGTGGCGGTCACCAAACGTCGCTCGTTCGCCGGTGAGCCGTATTGGGGCAGGCCGATCACCGGGTGGGGTTCGGCGCAGCCGAAGATCCTGGTGCTGGGCCTGGCCCCGGCCGCGCAAGGAGGCAACCGGACGGGGCGGGTTTTCACCGGAGATCGCTCGGGGGATCAGCTGTTCGCCGCGTTGCACCGGGCCGGCCTGGTGAACCAGCCGACCAGTGTGGATGCGGCAGACGGCTTGTCCACCAACGACATTCGGGTGATCGCCGCAGTTCGGTGCGCGCCGCCGGCCAACAAACCGGAGCCCGTCGAGCGGTCGACGTGTGAGCCGTGGCTGACCGCCGAGTGGCGGCTGATCGCGCCGTCGGTTCGGGTGATCGTCACCCTGGGCGGGTTCGGCTGGCAGGCCGCGCTGCGGTTGCTCGCCGACGACCTGCCTGCGCAGGCCAAACCCAAGTTCGGCCACGGCGTGGTCGTCGAGTTGCCGTCAGGCCGGCAGCTGTTGGGCTGCTATCACCCGAGCCAGCAGAACATGTTCACCGGGCGGCTCACGCCGGAGATGCTCGACGACGTGTTCACCGACGCTGCCGGACGGGCGGGCCTGCGGCGGTGACCCATTTCCCGGGTCGCTTCGCTCCTGCCCTCCGGTGTCAATTCCCGGGTCGCTTCGCTCCTGCCCTCCGGTGTCAATTCCCGGGTCGCTTCGCTCCTGCCCTCCGGTGTCAATTCCCGGGTCGCTTCGCTCCTGCCCTCCGGTGTCAATTCCCGGGTCGCTTCGCTCCTGCCCTCCGGTGTCAATTCCCGGGTCGCTTCGCTCCTGCCCTCCGGAGAGGGGAAGCATGCGCGCACTCGTATCGTTGAGGTGACTATGCGGCTTTCTGTCCTCGACCTCGTTCCGGTACGTACCGACCAGACCAGCGCCGACGCGCTGGCGGCCACCGTACGGCTGGCTCAGACCGCCGACCGCTTGGGATTCACCCGGTATTGGGTGGCTGAACACCACAACATGCCCGCGGTCGCGGCGACCAGCCCCCCGGTGATCCTCGCCTACCTGGCTGCCCAGACCACCCAGCTGCGCCTGGGTTCGGGCGGGGTGATGCTGCCCAACCATGCGCCGCTGGCCGTTGCCGAGCAGTTCGCGTTGCTGGAGGCTGCCGCTCCGGGGCGTATCGATCTCGGCATCGGCCGTGCGCCCGGCTCCGACCCGGTGACGTCGTACATGTTGCGGGGCAGTCGCGACGATTCTGATATCGAGAACTTCCCGCAGTACCTCGACGACGTCGCGGCGCTGATGAGCGCGCACGGGGTGCGGATCCCGGTCCGCAACCAGGACTACATCCTCAAAGCCACGCCGGCGGCGGTCGAGGAGCCGCGGCTGTGGCTGCTCGGCTCGTCGATGTACTCGGCGCACCTGGCCGCCGCCAAAGGCCTGCCGTACGTGTTCGCGCATCACTTCGCCGGGCAGGGCACCGTCGAGGCGCTGGCCACCTACCGGTCGGAATTCCGGCCCAGTGCGGTGGCCGCCGAGCCGGTGACGTTCATGACGGTCAACGCGGTGGTCGCGCCGACGCGTTCGGAGGCCGAGGCGTTGCTGCTACCCAACCTGCAGATGATGGCCCGGCTGCGCACCGGTCAGCCGCTCGGGCCGCTCGACCTGGTCGAGGACGCGGCGGCGCTGACCATGCACCCGCAGGCCGAGGCGATCATCGCGTCCGGGCGCAGCAAGGCCGTGGTCGGTTCACCGTCCGAGGCGGCCGACCAGGTTCGTGCGGTGGCCGCAGAGTTCGACGTCGACGAGGTGATGGTCAACCCCGTCGCATCCGCACATCGCGGGACCGACCCGGCGACCGCCCCGGACCGGGAGACCACGCTGGAGCTACTGGCGAAAGAGCTTTTCTAGCACGGACACTCGGGACTCAGGAACGATGTGCAGGGTTGCTGTCCGCCTCTGAGCGACAAATCTGGAGTCTGAAATGTTGTCGGTCATCGAGATCGACCTTAGCGTGACACCTACTCGGACTTCCCAGCGCCAGCGTCGATTTCGGCGTGACCGGCCGAATGATTGTCGCTCGGAGGCGGACAGCAACCCTATGTCTTGCGGGCGGGGACGCGTGTGGCGAGGACAAGCGCTCAGGGTGTCAGGCGTACGACCGGGATGGGCCGCGTGGTGCCACGCTGATACGAGCTGTAGCGGCCGCCGTTGTTCGAGTCGCAGATATGCCACAACCGTCCGTAGTCCGGGTCGTTCGGCATCACGATGTGTGCCGTCACCGCCAAACGCTTTCTGCCCAGGTTGATTTCGATCTTCGGATGTGCGCGCAGGTTGTGATACCAGGCCGGGTTGCGGTCCGCTCCGCCGTTGGACGCGACGATCAGATAGTCGTCCCCATCGCGGAAGTAGGCGAGCAGATTCGACCGGGGCTGGCCGGTCTTCGCCCCGATCGTGTGCAGCATCAGGGAGGACGGAGCCCCGGGCATCCGGTGCCCGATCCAGCCGTTGGTGCGCCGGTACACCCAGTCGTGCACCTTCACGAACGTCATCAGTGCGGAATCGGGCATGGCTCTCTCATCCGGTTGTGTCGAGCTGGGACAGGGCGGCGCGCAGGATTCGTCCGGTGCCCTCGCGGTCGGGGTCGCGGCGCAGCAGCATCCCCTTGGCGAACGACAGCTTGTCGCCGTCACGCCGTGGGATCACATGCAGGTGAATGTGAAACACCGTCTGCATGGCCGACTTGCCGTCGTTGATGGCAATGTTGTTGCCGGTCGCGCCCAGATCAGACGCACGAGTCGCCTGCGCGATCCGCTGCCCGACGGCGAGCATCCCGGCCAGCGTCTCGGCCGGGGTGTCGGTGAGATCGACCGTGTGCCGCTTCGGCACCACCAGGGTGTGGCCCCGGGTGAACGGGCGGATGTCCAGGATGCCGAGGAAATCGTCGTCCTCGTGAATGCGGATGGCGGGTGCCGTACCGGCGACGATCTCGCAGAACACGCATGCCATCTGGCCACCGTAGCGGGCAGCGTTAGGCTGCGGGAGATGGACTCCACCGACATTGCCTTCGCCGGCGCTGCCGAGCAGGCGCGCATGCTCGTCAACGGCACCATCACCGCGCCCGCCCTGCTGGAGTTGTACCTCGACCGGATAGCGCGCGTCGACCGGGAGCTGCGGGCCTATCGCGTGGTGCTCACCGACAGCGCGCGTCGGGAGGCCGCCGCCGCGCAGGAGTTGCTCGACGCCGGCGAACGCAGGCCGCTGCTGGGCGTCCCGATCGCGATCAAGGATGACGTCGACGTCGCCGACGAATTCACCTGCTACGGAAGCAGCGCCTACGGCCAGCCACCGACGAGTGACGCACTGGTGGTGCGCCGCCTGCGAGAGGCCGGCGCGGTGATCCTGGGCAAGACGTCGGTGCCGGAGATGATGCTGTGGCCGTTCACCGAGACGATCTCCTTCGGCGCCACCCACAATCCGTGGGATCTGGAGCGCGCACCGGGCGGCAGCAGCGGTGGCAGTGGTGCCGCCGTGGCCGCGGGGCTGGCACCCATGGCGTTGGGCTCCGACGGCGCCGGGTCCATCCGTATTCCGTCGACCTGGTGCGGGCTGTTCGGACTCAAGCCGCAGCGCGACCGGGTGCCGATGACTCCGCATGACGACGCGTGGTGCGGCTTGTCCGTCAACGGCCCGATGACGCGCACAGTGGAGGACGCCGCGCTGTTCCTCGACGCGACCTCGGCGCTGCCCGGTCCGTCGGGCGGGTTCGTCACTGCCGCGAACCGTGAGCCTGGCAGACTCCGAATTGCCCTGAGCGCCAAGCTTCCTCCCACCATGCTCGGCCGAGTCGGGAAGGCACAGCAGAAGGCACTCGACGGTGCCGAGATGCTGCTGCGCGATCTCGGCCACGAGGTGATCTGGCGCGACCCCGACTATCCGGCGTGGGCGGTGTACGGCCATGTGCTGCCGCGGATGTGGCGCGGCGCGTTCCAGGACGCCACCGCCCTGCCGCACCGGGAACGGCTCGAGCCGAGGACCAAAGGCATTGCCCGACTGGGCCGGATGATCTCCGACGCGCAGATCGCCAAGGTGCGCGCGGCCGAGCCGGCACTCGCGGCGCGGGTTCAGTCGATCTTCGACCACGTCGACGTGTTGATCACCCCCGGCACCGCGACCGGTCCGTCGCGCATCGGGCAGTACCAGCACCGCGGCGGGGTCGCGACGCTGGCGATGGTGTCGGCTCGGGTGCCGTTCAACGCCATGTTCAACGCGACTGGCCAGCCCGCCGCCGTCGTCCCGTGGGGCCTCGACGACGCCGGGGTGCCGATGTCGATCCAGCTGGTCGGCCGGCCCTCCGACGAGGCGACGCTGCTGTCGTTGAGCCACCAGATCGAGACCGCACGGCCATGGGCGAACCGGAGACCGCCGGTCTCTTAGCCGGTCAGCGCTGCGCTCCAGGCCGCCAGCTTGTCGGCATAGCCCATGGTCTGCGCGGGGCTGGTCGACGGTAGCCGCACGAACGTCGCAGGCACGTCGAGGTGGACGAGCCGGGTGAAGTTGCGTTCGGCGGCCGCGCCGTTGAAGAACACCCGCTCGATGCCTGGCCGGGCGGCGAAGTACGTCTCGAAGTCGTTGGGCACCATGCTGTCCGGCTCGACCGCCGAATCGAGGCTGCCGACTCGCCGGCAGTGCTTGAGGACGTCCCAGACGGCGACCCCGTGGCGGGCCAGGACCTCGGTACGATGCTGGTACGGAGCGTCCGGCTCGCATCCGAATATCTCACCGATGATGCGCCAGAACGCATTTCGTGGGTTTCTGTAGTACTGCCCACTCGCCAGCGAGAGCACGCTGGGCATGTTGCCGAGGATCAGCTGCCGCCCATCGGTCGAGCCGATGGGCGGCAGCCCCTCCAGGAGCGGGGATCGTGACATCGGGGTCGACGGTATACGTTGGGTCGGTGACCGAAACCGTCGACCCGGAGGCCGCCGGGCTGCTCGACGGGCTTACGGGCGATGCCCGCGCCCAACGGGCCGAACTGATTCCCTGGCTGGTGGAGCAGGGCATCACCGTGGACGAGATCCGGGGGGCGTTCGCGCCGATGCTGCTGCCCGGCCGCCGGATCCTCGGCGATGACGGAACGCGGCTCTCGGCTCGGCAGATCAGCGAGCAGACCGGGCTGGAACTGGATCTGCTCCGGCGCTTCCAGCGCGCCAGCGGGCTCGCGACGGTCGACGACCCGGATGCGGCAATGTTCCTCAAACCCGATGCCGAGACAGCCGTGCACGTCAAGCGACTTCTCGATCTGGGGTTCGACCCCGACCGGCTGCTGACCGTGTACCGCACTCTGGCAGAAGGCCTTTCGCGTGCAGCCGAGGCGATGCGCTACATCGCTGTCGCCACGACGATGCAACATCCCGGCACCACCGAACTCCAGATGGCCCAGGACGCAAAGGTGTTGGTCAGCGCTGTGGCCCCGCTGCTGGGCCCCATGGTGCAGGACATGCTGATGCTGCAGCTGCGCCACGCCATGGAGACCGAGGCGATCAACGCCAACGAAAGGGCGGTCGGCGCATCGATTCCCGGCGCCCGGGACATCGCGGTTGCTTTCGCCGACCTCGTCGGATTCACCAGACTGGGCGAGACGGTTCCGCCTGAGGAACTCGAACAGCTCGCCAACCGCCTCGCTGACGCCGCCCGCGACGTGGCTGTGCCACCGGTGCGGTTCATCAAGACGATCGGTGATGCGGTGATGATGGTATCCACGGACACCGCGGCGTTGCTCGACGCGATGTTGACTCTGGTGGAAGCCACCGAAGCCGACGACGCCCTGCCGCAACTGCGGGTGGGTCTGTCTCATGGGCAGGCCGTCAGCCGCGCGGGGGACTGGTTCGGTAGTCCGGTCAACCTGGCCAGCCGGGTGACCTCGGTGGCCCGACCCGGTGCGGTCCTGTTATCCGAAGCTGCCCGCGAACAGATCGGGGACGACCCATCCTTCAGTTGGTCGTTCGCGCGGGCTCGGCACCTCAAGGGGATCCAGGACGAGGTGAAACTCTTCCGGGCCCGCCGGGCCGAAAAGCCTTGATTCCTAACGGGTTTTAGTACTTACAGGGCTTCCGCAGCAACGACCAGCCGCCGAGGATGACCGCCGCGCGAGTCATCAGCACGGCCGTGCCCTTCCCCTGTCATGCGGCCATCATCCGATCCGGCCCTCTGGTTGTGTCCGTTCGCCCAGAGAGAATCCCTGGCGAATAGCTTGTAACGATGTAATCATGTAATTCATGAAGCATCAGCACACACATCGTCGGCCCGGCCGCCCCGGCGGCTGGCAACAGGCCGACCAGCCCGACGCCACCGATGCCGGCGAGTGGTTCGCCGGTCGTCTGCCCGACGGATGGTTCGCCGGAGACCCGACGGTGATCGTCGACCGTGAGGAGATCACCGTCATCGGGCGGCTGCCCGCGACGGACACACCCGACAGTGACGCGCGCGCAGCGGGCCGGGCGTCCCGGTTCCGGGAGGACACCCGCTCCGAGCGCATTCGGATCGCCGAGGAGGCTCAGGACAAGTACGGCCGCAAGGTGTCCTGGGGTTTGGACATCGCTGCAGAAGGCTCCGCCGAGCCGGAGCGAATCCTGTTCACGCACATCGCCGTTCCGGTGATGACCCGCCTCAAGCAACCCGAACGCCAGGTGCTCGACACCCTGGTCGACGCGGGCGTTGCCCGGTCGCGCTCGGATGCGCTGGCCTGGAGCGTGCGACTCGTCGGTGAGCATGCCGAGGAATGGCTGGCCAAACTGCGCTCGGCGATGGCCGAGGTCGACGATCTGCGCGCCGAGGGTCCCGGGCTGTAGCTGTAGCGGGGAGTGTCAGCCCCGACCCGATCGGCCGGTCTTGGCACCCTGCTTGGTGCCGGCCTTGGGGCTCTTGGTCGACGCGGTTCCCTTGCCGGTCGAAGACTTTCGTGACGTCGCGTTCGACGAGGCAGCCACCGACTTCACCTTGTCCTGCGCGGCGGCAGTCTGGGACTTGGGCACGGTGCTGGTTGCACTGGCTGCGGCTGCCGGCGGGACCTTGATGTTGATCGGGATGACGCCGCCCAGCTTCGTCGTTCCGATCGTGACGGTGCCGCCGATATTGCCGGTCACCGCAAGAGAGCCGGCTTTCAGTTCGACCGTCAGCGAGTCGGGGAAGTCAAAGCTGAGAACGTCTTTGCTGTTGATCGCCAGAAGAGCCCCGCCCAGCATGGCTGAGATCGACACCCCGGCAATCACACCGCCGCACGACGCGCCGGCCGAACCCAGGCACAGTTTGGTCTCGGCCTTGAACTGCCCGCTGGGCAGTGTCGTGCCAATCTTGGTCGTCCCCAACTGAATCGACCCACCGCCGCCGCCGAAATAGGGCGCGAAGCTCAGAGCTGCTTTCAGGCCGCCGGTGGGCAGCACCGACAGTTGGGCCTTGTATTCGCCGAGGGTGACGCTGCCCCCGAGCATCGTCACCGGTGACGTGGCGCCGCCCTGTAACCCGGCCTGGAGAAGCGTGCCGCTGACGCCGAAGCCGTATCCCTCGACTCCGCCTCGATATTCGATGAGGTGAATCTTCGAGGCGAGGTCGGGAGCAAAGTCGATCGTGGGACCGGCCGCGCCGAGCGGCGAGAACACGACCGAACTCTTCCACTCCGGTTCGAATCCGAGATCCACGAGCGGAGCGGTCTGGGCCACGGTGACAGGGAGAGTGAAGCTGCTCTTGACCTCGCCGGTTGGGCCGACGGCGGCATCCCACCACGTGTCGGCGGCACCGTCGAGGCTCACCAGCCCGGTCGGCGAAACACCGGAACCGATGGTGAGCTTGCGGGCGACCCGCAGCGGACCGAGTATCCAGTTGAAATCGATGATCGGGATCGTGGTCGCGGCCAACTCGACACCAGGCTGTGCCGAAGCGCTCTGCTCTCCTGCCGCATCAGAATCTGCGGTGATCAATCCTGCCGCCAGCACGCTCGTGGCCATCCCCGCCAGGAAGGTCTGCACTATCGGCATTTATTGAGTACCTCTCGCGCGATCAGCGCCGTTCGCGAAGTTGCGACCAGCGAGATCGCAGCGTATAGCAGGTTTGCTGGCATTGCGGGTTGCGGGGAAATTCCGCCGTCGGCTCCTTAAGCCTGCGTCATCGCGTAATAGGCGCCCCGGCGGGCGAGAAGCTCGGCATGGCTGCCGGTTTCGACGATCCGGCCGGCTTCCATGACCAGGATGCTGTCGGCGTCGCGGATGGTCGACAGCCGATGGGCGATGATGAAACTGGTTCGGTCCTGGCGCAATTTCGTCATCGCATGCTGAATCAGCAGCTCGGTGCGGGTGTCCACCGAACTGGTCGCCTCGTCGAGGATCAACAGCTGGGGGCGGGCCAGGAACGCCCGCGCGATGGTGATCAATTGCTTTTCGCCGGCACTGATGTTGCCGCCGTCATCGCTGACCCGGGTCTCGTAACCGTTGGGCAGCGTGTGGACGAACCGGTCGACGTACGCTGCCCGCGCCGCCTCGATGACCTCGTCCTCACCTGCGCCGGGCTTCCCGTAGGCGATGTTCTCGGCGATCGTGCCGCCGAACAGCCAGGTGTCCTGCAGAACCATCCCGATGCGCGAGCGCAACGACTCTCGGCTGACCTCTCTGATGTCGGTGCCGTCGAGCAGGATCCTGCCGGCGTCGACGTCGTAGAACCGCATCAGCAGGTTGACCAGAGTGGTCTTGCCGGCCCCGGTCGGACCGACGATCGCCACCGTGCTGCCCGGCTCGGCGACCAGCGACAGATCCTCGATCACCGGAGTGTCAGGTCGATAGCTGAACGACACGTTCTGGAATTCGACGCGCCCGCCGCCGTTGCCGGCCAACGCGATTAGCACGTCCGGGGCTTCCTCGGGCTCGTCGAGGAAGTCGAAGACCCGTTCGGCGCTGGCCACCCCGGACTGCAGTGTGTTGTACATGCCGGCGACCTGGGTCAGTGGCTGGTTGAACTGTCGGACGTACTGGATGAAGGCCTGGATGCTGCCCAACGTGATCTGGCCGGTGGCGACCTGATAACCGCCCACCACGGCAACCGCGACATAACTGAGGTTCCCGATGAACGTCGTTGCCGGGGACACCAGGCCGGAAAAGAACTGTGCGCCGAAACTTGCGTGGTAGACGTCCGCGTTGAATTCACGGAACTTCTCCTGCGCGGCGGCCCGGTGCCCGAAGGTCTTCACCACGGTGAAGCCGCTGTAGGTCTCCTCGATGTGAGCGTTCAGCCTGCCGGTGTTGGTCCACTGGGCGATGAACATCCGCTGCGAGCGTCGCGCGATCACCCGGGTCACCCACAGCGACAACGGAACCGTCACCACGGTGAGCAATGCCAGCAGCGGGGAGATGCTCAGCATCATCGCCAGCACCGCGAGCACGGTCAGCACCGACGTCAGCAATTGACTGATCGTCATCGACACCGAGGTCTGGATGTTGTCCACATCGTTGGTGACCCGGCTCAGCAACTCGCCGCGCTGCCGGGAGTCGAAGTAGGACAACGGTAACCGGTGGATCTTGTCCTCGACGTCGGCGCGCAGCGCGGTGATGGTGCGCTGCACGATCACGTTGAGCAGTCGGGCCTGCGCCCAGATCAACAGTGCGGCAACCACGTACAGCGCCAGCGCCAGTAGCAGGGTGCGGCCCACTGCGGTGAAATCGACTCCGCGGCCGGGCACCACATTGGTTCCGGACAGCAGGTCGGCGAACGTGGTGTCACCGCGCGCCCGGGCCGCGGCGACGGCCTGGTCCTTGGTGATGCCGGCCGGCAGCTGTCGGCCGATGACTCCGTTGAACAGCAGGTCGGTGGCATGCCCGAGGATGCGGGGACCGATCACGCCGAGCGCTATCCCGACGATGGACAACGCGATGACCGCCGCGGTCGGCCACCTATGTGGTGTCAGCCGCCGGATCAGCCGCAGCGCGGAACCGGTGAAGTCGCGCGATCGGGCCTGGCGAGGGTCTTGGCTCATCGCGCGCATGCCGCCGCCGCGGAACGCGGGCCCGGTCATCGGCCGCCCCCGACGCCTACGTCGAGCGACTGGGAGTCGGCGAACTGAGCATAGGTCTCGCAGCCGGCCAGCAGCGTGTCGTGGGTTCCCGTCCCGACCACCCGGCCGCCATCCATCACGACGATCGTGTCGGCGTGCATGACGGTCGAAATGCGCTGGGAGACAATGATCACCGTGGCATTGACGGATTCTTCCCGAAGCGCGGCCCGCACCCGGGCATCGGTGTGGACGTCGAGCGCGGAGAACGCGTCGTCGAACAGGTAGATCGCCGGACGCCGGATCACCGCGCGCGCGATCGCCAGTCGCTGGCGTTGTCCGCCGGAGAAGTTGATGCCCCCCTGCGCGACCCTCATCTCGAGACCGTCGGGATGGGCACGGACGAAGTCGTCGGCCGCGGCAACCCGCAGCGCCCGCCACATCTCCTCCTCGGTGGCTACCTGTCCTGGGGCCGCACCGAGCGCCAAATTGTCGGCGACGGTGCCGGAGAACAGATACCCCCGCTGCGGAACCAGACCCAGGGTCGCCCACAGGTGCTCGGGGTCGTAGTCGCGTACGTCGACGCCGTCGACCCGGATCGCGCCGTCGGTGACGTCGTAGAGCCGGCAGATCAGGGAGATCAGCGTCGACTTCCCGGACCCGGTGCTGCCGACGATCGCCGTCGTCGTCCCCGGCCGGGCGGTCAGCGAAACATCCTCGAGCACAGGGCGCTCCGCACCCGGGTAGCAGAACGTCGCGTTGTCGAGTGTGACCGCACCGCGGATGCCGCCGTCCGGCAGTTGTGGCGATGCGGGGCTGCTGATCGCCGGCTCGGTGTCCAGCACCTCGGTGATCCGTTCCGCGCAGACCGAGGCCCGGGGCAGCATCACCAGAATCAGGGTCGCCATCAGAACGGCCATCAGGATCTGCATGAAATACGACAGGAACGCGATCAGCGAGCCCACCTGCATGTGGCCGGAGTCGATGCGCAGGCCGCCGAACCAGATCAAGGCGACGCTGGAGATGTTGATGGTCAAGGTGGTCACCGGCAGCATCAGGGCCTGCCACCGCCCGGCGGCCAGCGCCGTGTTGGACACGGCCGCATTGGCGACCGCGAACCGGTCGCGTTCGAACGGTTCCCGGGCGAACGCGCGGATCACCCGGATGCCCGAGAGTTGTTCGCGCATCACCCGGTTGATGCCGTCGATCAGCCGCTGCATGCTGCGGAAGATCGGCAGCATCCGCGACACGATCCAGAAGTTGGACAGCGCCAGCACCGGAACGCTGACGAGTAGAAGCCAGGACAGCCCGGCGTCCTGATGGATCGCCATGATGATGCCGCCGACACACATGATCGGGGCCGTCACCAGGGTCGTCGTGGTCATCTGGATGAGGACCTGAATCTGCTGGACGTCATTGGTCGTCCGGGTCAGCAGCGACGGCGCCCCGAACCGCGCGGTCTCCCGTTCGGAGAACGTGGTGACGTGGTGAAACATCGCCGAGCGCAGGTCGCGGCCGAACCCCATGCCGGTGCGGGAACCGAAGTAGACCGCGACCACCGCGCACACCACCTGCAGCCCGGTGACGGCCAGCATGACCAGCCCGAGCTCGGTGATCAGTCCGGTGTCGCCCTTGGCCACGCCGTCGTCGATGATCGCGGCGTTGACGGTCGGCAGATACAAGGAGGCCAGGGTGCTGACGGTCTGCAGCGCCATCACCGCCGCGACCAGCCACCGGTACGGCCGGACATACTGTCTCAGCAGTTCCAGGAGCATTTCGCTACTGTTGCACACCGCTGCCGCAGCTTCGCCGACGTTGTCGGGCCGCGCCGTTTTTTGACGCCATGAATCGCGACAAAGCGGCAGGTCAAGCCGCCTGTCGGTGGTTGTGCCGAGGGGCTGCCGCTACAGTGCATGCTGTGACTTGCAGCAGGTGCGCATGACAGCGACGCGCAAACTCGCGTTGGCTGCCGGGGTTCTAGCCGTCGCGGCCTCTATCGCCGCATGCTCGGACTCGGGCAGCGGCCCCGGTCAGCCGCAGAGTTCGCAGGCGCCCGCGCCGCAGTCGGCCAACGCCAAACACGGTCCGATGTTCCCCGAATGCGGTGGCATCACCGACCAGACGATGGCCGAGCAGACGCGGGTGACCGGCTTGGTGAACACGGCGAAGAACTCCGTCGGCTGTCAGTGGCTGGCCGGCGGCGGCATCCTGGGCCCGCACTTCTCCTTCACCTGGTACCGGGGCAGCCCGATCGGGCGTGAACGCAAGACCGAAGAGCTGTCGCGCACCAGCGTCGAGGACATCAACATCGAGGGCCACAGCGGTTTCATCGCCGTCGGCACCGATCCGACTCTGGGGGACAACCTGTGCGAGGTCGGCATCCAGTTCAACGACGACTTCATCGAATGGTCGGTCAGCTTCAACGAGAAGCCCTTCCCGCCGGCCTGCGATGTGGCCAAGGAATTGACCCGCCAATCGATCGTGAATTCCAAATGAGCCCGCGTCGGGTAGCGACCGCTGTGGGTGCGGCGGCGTGCGCCCTGGTGATGGTCAGCGGCTGCGCCAAGACCGTGGACGGCACCGCGGCGAAGTCGGGCTCGGGCAGCGTGCCGCGCAACGACAACTCTGCCCAGCAGTACCCGAACCTGCTCAAGGAATGTGACGTCCTCACCACCGACATCTTGGCCAAGACCGTCGGCGCGGACCCGCTGGACATCCAGAGCACCTTCGTCGGTGCCGTCTGCCGCTGGCAGGCCGCCAACCCGGCAGGCCTGGTCGACATCACCCGCTTCTGGTACGAGCAGGGCAGCCTCGACAACGAGCGGTCGGTCGGTCAGTTCCTCAAGTACCAGATCGAGAACCGGTCGATCGCCGGTGTGCCGTCAATCGTCATGCGGACCACCGATCCCAATGGTGGCTGTGGCGTGGCCAGCGACGCCGCCGGTGTCGTCGGGTGGTGGATCAACCCGCAGGCCCCCGGCATCGACGCGTGCGGTCAGGCCATCAAGCTGATGGAACTGACGCTGGCCACCAACTCCTAGCGCGGCACGTGGAATGAGGTTAGTTCGGCGCCGTTGAGTTCCAGGGCGGCCCAGCCGACGCGCACCCGCAGCACGGCGATGGCCGACGTCGGGTACTTCATCGAGATGCCGTCGGCCGCGGCGCGATCCGAGCGGCCGGGATCGGCCAGGCCAAGGGACAGCTGGCTCATCGTCGGTTCGTGGCCGACCACCATCAAGGTCGCGACATCGTCGGGTACCTGGTTGATCTCGACGAGCATCGTTCCCGGGGTGGCGCCGTACAGACGTTGGGAGTAGGTGACCGGCGCGGTGATACCGGTGCGCTCGAGGGTCTGGCGGGTGCGGGTCGCCGAGGAGCACAGCACCAGATCGATCGCCGGGATGTTGGCCCGCAGCCAGTCACCGGCCAGGCCGCCCTCGCGGATACCGCGGGACGCCAGCGGCCGGTCGTGGTCGGGCACCCCGTTCGGATAGTCCGACTTGGCGTGGCGCATCAGGACGAGCGTGCGGTCTCCAGCAGTCACCGGCCCAGGCTAAACCCCGATCGGTACATGCCGGACGAGGTCCACGGACTTGTCGGCGCCGCGCCCTACACTCGCCGCAGCACCCACCGAGAACAGGAAGGACGCCCGCCAATGCGATTTCTGCACACCGCCGACTGGCAACTCGGCATGACGCGGCACTTCCTGGAAGGTGAAGCCCAGCCGCGGTACTCGGCGGCCCGGCGTGATGCGGTCGCCGGCCTCGGTGCGCTGGCGCGGCGGACCTCCGCGGAGTTCGTCGTCGTGGCCGGTGACGTGTTCGAGCACAACCAGCTTGCACCCAAGGTGGTCAGCCAGTCCCTGGAAGCGATGCGCGCCATCGGCGTTCCGGTGTACCTGCTGCCGGGTAACCACGATCCACTCGACGCGTCGTCGGTGTACACCAGTGCTCTCTTCCGGGCCGAATGCCCGGACAACGTCACCGTGCTGGACCGCGACGGGGTGTGGGAGGTGCGTCCCGGGGTTCAGCTGGTCGCGGCGCCGTGGCGCACCAAGGCACCGACCGCCGACCTGGCCGCCGCGGTGCTGGGGCACCTGCCGGCCGACGGCATCGCGCGCGTTCTGGTCGCCCACGGCGGGGTCGACGTGCTCGACCCCGATCCCGGCAAACCGTCGTTGATCCGGATGGCCGCCATAACCGATGCTGTCGAGCGTGGCGCGGTCCACTATGTCGCGTTGGGGGACAAGCACTCCCGCACCAGCGTCGGTGAGAGTCGCAGGGTGTGGTACTCCGGCTCGCCGGAAGTGACGAACTTCGATGACGTCGAGGCCGATCCGGGTCATGTCCTGCTGGTCGACATCGACGAGTCGGACCCCGCGCATCCGGTCACCGTCGAATCCCACCAGGTCGGACGGTGGCGGTTCGTCACGCTGCACCGCCAGGTCGACGACACCCGCGACATCGCCGATCTCGACCTCAACCTGGATCTGCTGGCAGATAAGGACCGCACGGTGGTGCGGTTGGGGTTGACCGGCTCGCTGACCGTCACCGACCGTGCGGCGCTGGATGCCTGCCTGGACAAGTACGCCCGGCTGTTCGCCTGGCTGGGCACCTGGGAACGACACACCACCATCGCGGTGATGCCTGCTGACGGCGAGTTCGATGACCTCGGCATCGGTGGGTTCGCCGCCGCCGCCGTCGACGAGCTGGTGACCACCGCCCGCTCGGGCGACGACGAAGCCGCCCAGGACGCCCAGAGCGCACTGGGGCTGCTGCTGCGGCTGGCCGGGGGGAGTGCGGCGTGAAACTGCACCGGCTGGCCCTGACCAATTATCGCGGAATCACTCACCGCGACATCCAATTTCCCGACCACGGTGTGGTCGTCGTGTGTGGTGCGAATGAAATCGGCAAGACGTCGATGATCGAGGCGCTCGACCTGCTGCTGGAATCGAAGGACCGCTCGACGAAGAAAGACGTCAAGCAGGTCAAGCCGACACACGCCGATGTCGGATCCGAGGTGCTCGCCGAAATCAGCACCGGTCCATACCGTTTCGTCTACCGGAAACGCTTCCACAAGAAGTGCGAGACCGAACTCACGATCTCGGCGCCCCGACGCGAACAGCTCACCGGGGACGAGGCGCACGAGCGGGTGCTGGCCATGCTCGGTGAGACGGTCGACACCGAGTTGTGGCATGCGCAGCGGGTTTTGCAGGCCGGCTCGACATCGGCGGTGGACCTGTCCGACTGCGACGCCCTCTCGCGGGCACTGGATTTGGCGGCAGGTGACGACGCGGCTCTCTCGGGCACCGAACCCCTGCTGATCGAACGGATCGACGCCGAATACGGCAAGTACTTCACGGCGACCGGCCGGCCGACCGGTGAGTGGGCGGCGGCGATCGCGCAGCTGCGTGCGGCCGTCGAGGACGTGGCCCGGTGCGCGGCCGCGGTCGCCGAAGTCGACGAACGGGTGCGCAGGCATGCCGACCTCGCCGCGCGGCAAGCCGCGCTGGCGGATCGTGGCCCGAGCGTCGCCGAGCGGCTGACCGCCGCCCAGACGGCGGCCACCGCACTCGCCGCGCTCGGCGACCAGCTGCGCCAAGCCGAGCTCATCGCGACTGCGGCGCAGGGTACCTGCGCCGCGTCGAGCGCCGCGCAGGCTGAACGGGCTCGCCTGCGCGACGAGGTGGCAGCGCGCACCGCCGCCGTTGCCGAGGTCCAATCGCGGCTGGCAGCTGCCATCGAGGCCGAACACACCGCCCGTGAAGTCGTCGAAATGGCTTGTGCCGCAGCAGCGGAATCGACAGCTGCCCTCGCCGCCGCCCAAGAGACGGTCGACGAGGCCCGTCGGGTGGTGGATGCGCTGGCCGCCGACGAGCAGGCCCAACGACTTGCCGCGCGGCTGGAGCGGATCGAGACGATCGAGCAGCAGCTGGCCACCCTGACCATGGACCTCTCCGCGATCACGCTGACCAGTGATGTGATGGCCGACATCGAGTCGGCCGCAGCACTCGTCGAGCGGATCGAAGCACAGCTCACCGCCACCGCGACGACGGTGGAGTTCACGGCGGTCGCCGACCTTGAGCTGACGGTCGGAGAGCAGACCATCCGGCTGGCTGCGGGGCAGAGCTGGGCGCCACCCACCTCATCGCCGACATCCGTCGAGCTGCCCGGACTGCTCGGTGTGCGGATCGATCCGGGCGCCACCACCTCCAGCGTCCAGGCCAAACTGGATGCGGCCCAGCTGGTTCTGGCCGAGGCGCTACGGCAGGGCGGTGTCGCTGATATCGAGGGTGCGCGGGATCTCGACCGGCGCCGCCGGGAACTCGTCAGCAATCGCGATCAGTTGGCCGCGACACTGGCCGGGTTGTGCGAAGACGAAGGGGTGGTGGAGATGCGTGCGCGGCTGGCATCTCTACGTGAGGCGATCTCGCCTGTCCTGCTGGCCGCGGGTGTCGACGGCGCCGCCGCGCGCGCGGCGTTCGTGAGTGCCATCGAGGCGCGTGAAACCGCACGTGCCGACGCCGATCTGCATCAACGCGCGATGGCCGGTGCCAACGTCCGGTTAACCGAAAGCAGTACAGCGGCAACGGTTCTGCGTGCGAAGGTGACCGACGCAAGTGCCGAGCTCGACGCGGCCCGGGAGCGGCTGGCAGTGTTGCGGGCCGGCAGTGACGACGAGCAGCTGGCCGTTCAGGCGGCTGCCGACATCGAGGCTCAACGGCAGGCCGACGCCGCGGTGGCCGAGCTGGCCGGCGCCTATGCCGCCTGCGACCCCGCTGCCGTACAAGTGGAACTCGCCGAGGCCAGCACCGCAGCCGCCGCGCTGGAGGGCGAGCACGCGCAGGTGGGCCAGGCGCTCAACGACATCACCGTCGAGCTCGGAATCATCGGCAACGAGGGGCGCCAGGGCAGCCTCGACACCGCCCAGATCGCGCGCGAACATGCCTTCGCCGAGCATTCGCGGGTGTCTCGCCGGGCTCGGGCCGCGCAGTTGTTGCGGTCGGTGATGGCCCGCCACCGGGACAACACCCGGCAGCGATATGTTGCACCGTTCCGCAGCGAAATCGAGCGGCTGGGCCGTCCGGTGTTCGGGCCGAGCTTCGAAGTCGAGATCGACAGCGATCTCCGAATCTGCAACCGCACCTTGGACGGTCGGACTGTTCCCTACGACTCGCTGTCCGGCGGGGCCAAAGAACAACTCGGCATTTTGGCCCGGCTGGCCGGTGCTGCGCTGGTCGCGAAGGAAGACTCCGTACCGGTGGTCATCGACGACGCACTGGGCTTCACCGACCCTGATCGGCTGACGAAGATGGGTGCGGTGTTCGACACCGTCGGAGACAATGGGCAGGTCATCGTGCTGACCTGCACACCGGCCCGCTACCTGGGCGTGCAGGACGCCCACGTCATCGAACTGATCGCCTGAGCCGGCTAGTCAGCCAGCGCGAGAACCTCGTCGAAGCTCTCGGCGAGGCAATCGCGGAACAGGTCGAAATCCGGGATCGCGCCCGCGTCGACGTCGATGCCCAGCGCGCAGGAGTCGACGTAGGTCAGCAAGGTCACGTTGACTGCCGAACCGATGGTCGGACCGAAGGCGTACTGCTTGAGCACCGCCGCGCCACCCAAATAGACCGGCACGGGAACCCCCGGCACGTCACTGCAGAGGAAGTCGACGTGCCGCAGGATCGAGCCGATGTACCAGCGCGGCATCGCGTTGAGTGCACCTGCGATCAATTGCGTATACGGAATCGACCTTTCGTTGCGCACCAGGCCGGTGCGCTCGTGAATGCTCCTGATTCGTCGCGCCGGATCGGTGATCCCGGCGTGAACGTCGAAGCGCATCAACGTGATCCGGTTGCCACCGGACTGGTCGTCTTCGGTACGCAGGTTGATCGGCATCGTCAGATGCAGATCGAACACGCCGACACCGTGTTTGTCGTGGTAGCGCCGCAGGCCGCCGGCCACCCCCGCAACGAACGCGTCGTTGAGCGCGCCACCGCTGCGGTGGGCGGCTTCACGCAGTCGCGGCATCGGAACATCGAGCACGCCGAGTTTGCGAACCAGCGTGCGGTTCGTCATCAGCGGAGAGCCTGGCTTGTTGACCGGCCGGACGGTCCGGTACACCGACGCGGCCAGCTCGCCCGCGGATTCAACGGTCTGCCGGGGCCGTCGAATGATGTTGAACAACAACCGCGGAGCGATCTTGAGCGACTCACCGACCAGCGTGCCGACCAAGCCGGCGTCGTAGCGCAGGGCATCACCGTAGCTCGCCAGGGGCTGGCGCTCCGCGACGGCGGGCGCCGCCGGCATCGCGTCGACGGCCTGAGTATCCGCACTCAGATCGAAGAGCCGCATCGCGATCTGAACACCACCGACACCATCGGTCAGAGAGTGGTGGAATTTGCACAGCACAGCGGCCGCACCGTCGTCGAGTCCCTCCACCAGGGTGACCTCCCACATCGGCCGGGCGCGATCGAAGTCGGCCATCGCGGCCAGTCGGGCCATCTCGAGCACGCCATCGAGGTCTCCCGGCTCCGGCGCCGCCACCCGGCGCATGTGATAGTCCAGATCGAAGTCGGGAGCATACTCCCAGCGCGGCGGAGTCGGCGGCGGCGAGTTCACCACCCGCTGCCGGAACATCGGCAGCTCGCGACTGACCAGATCGAACCGCTCCCGCACCAGATCCCAATCCGGGGACCGGTCGAGAAGCAGCACCGTCACCACCGTGGATCTCAGCCGCGGATCGGCTTCCATCGACCAGGTGAACGCATCTGTGTTACGCATGAATTCGGTCATGATCTGCTCCCACCATGAACGTACGACGCCGCGGCAGCGGGCAATACGTCACCGGGTCAGCTGGTGACTTTGTTCCCTAATACCGAGGCCCTCAGGCGAAATCGCGAGCCGGAAGTGGACGTTTGCCGGGATCGGCGCCGCGCGACGGCGCATTCCATTCCCGTCCCCGGCGAGGCAGAATCGACGGCATGACAGGCCGGCGGCGATGACTCTGAACGCGAAGCGCCGCCGCGCCCACGACAAACTCGCCGCGCTACCCGGGGTTCGGCCGATCCGCCGCCCGGTCACCGCGACCGGATCCGACGAGTTCGACCTGTACTACGTGCGCACCGGCCGCAAGACCAGGCATCCGCTGGTCATCATCCCCGGCGGGCCGGGTGCGGCGTCGATCGCGCTCTACCGGGGCCTGCGCCGCCGTGCCGCAGCCGAGGGCCTCGACGTGATCATGATCGAACACCGTGGCGTCGGGATGTCGCGTCACGACGACAACGGTGCAGACCTACCGCCCGAGGCGTTGACCATCGAGCAGGTGGTGGACGACGTCGCCGCGGTGCTCGACGACGCCCAGGTGGACAGCGCCATCATCTACGGGACGTCCTACGGCACCTATGTTGCCGCGGGGGTCGGGGTGCGTCACCCGTCGCGGGTGTTCGCGATGATCTTGGATTCGCCGCTGTTGGCCGGTGACGATATCGAGGTGGTCCGCCAGACCGTGCGCAGCGTGCTGTGGCACGGCCGGGAGCCCGACACCGAGGAACTGGCGGACAAGGTTCGACGGCTGGCCGACGAGGGCGTGATGACGCCGGCCGGGGCTCAGCTCGCCGCCACCGTGTACGGGTTCGGCGGTGCCCGGCTGCTGGACCGCCAGCTGGACCTCCTGCTCGGCGGCCGCAATCTGGTCTGGACCGCCATGGGGCACTTCGGCGAGTTGGTGGTGGGCCGAAAAGCGCCGTACCGCAACGAGGCTGACCTGGTCGGACGGATCGGCTACCGCGAGCTCAACTACGCGGCCGACCCGGACGGTCTGCCGTTGGACCCGGCCGTTGCCATGCACGAGTTCGCAGCCGGCGAGGCCACGCGGTTCGAGGCTGAGCCGTTCGACCTGGTTGCGGAGATGCCGAAGTTCACCTGGCCCACGGTGGTCGTCTCCGGCGGACGCGACCTGATCACGCCGCCCGCGGTCGCCGATCGGATCGCCGAGCTGATTCCCGGCTCGGTTCTGGTGCGACTACCGACCACCGGTCACAGCGTGCTCGACACCAAGGAGCGGGCGGCGCTGCGGATCGCCGAGGCGGCGGCCATCGGCCGGATCGACACTCTGCGGCCACAGGAGGCGGCGCTCGACGCGATGCCGAGCGTGCCCGCGGTGCGGCTGATGGTGTCGGCGTTGGCGGTCGCCGCGAGGGTCGAGGCGGTACTGCCAGCATCGCTCCCGCGCGTGGTGACCCGAACTCTTCCCAAGCCCGTTACTTCATGAACCCGATTGCGGTGTAATTCAAGTCGCCCAAGCCGGCCGGTCCGTAGTTGGCCAGGTTGCTGCGCACCGCGACGTTGCCCGCGGACTGGAACAGCGGCAGGCTGAACCCCTCGCCGAAGATCAGTTTGTCGACATCGTTGGCCAGGCCGCGCGCCTTGTCCGGGTCGAGTTCGTTGAGCACCAACTCGACCTTGGCGTCGATATCGGGGCTGCTGATCTTGCCGAAGTTGCTCTCGGCCCCGGTGGTGTAGATCTGGTTGAGGCAGCACAACGCGAAAGCGTCACCCACCCAAGAGAATTGAGCGATATCGAAGTCACCGGGGATGATGTGGTTGGTGAAGAACCCGTTGCCGGGCTTGGCGTCGATCTGCAGATTCACCCCGATCTGGGCAAGGCTGTTCTGCGCGACGAGCGCTACCTGCCTGGTGGTCTGCGCGTCGTAGAGAACGTCGCGAATGACCAGCTGTTTGCCGTCCTTCTCCCGGAACTGCCCGGTCTGCTTCCAGCCCAGGGCATCGAGTTCTTGTTTGGCCTTCTCCGGGTTGAAGGCGACGACTTCGCTGTTGTCCTGGTAGCCCTTCTGGCCCGCCACGAAGATGTGGTTGTTCAACGGAACAGGCTTGTCGACCAAACCGCGTTGGGTTACATCGGCGATTGCCTGCCGGTCGATGCCCTTGGAGATGGCCAGCCGCAGCGCCTTGTCCGACAGGATCGAGCCGGGTGCACCGTTGAAGGTGAAGTGATACCAGCTCAGGCCGGGCGACCGCCGGATCGAGATGCCCGCGGTACGCCGGGCGATCGTCAGTTCGTCCAGAGAGCCCAGACCGGTGGCATCGATCGTGTTGTTCTGCAGCGCAGGGAGTCTCGCCGCGTCATCGAGTACCAGGAAGGTGAACGAGTCGAGCAGCGGGGGGGTGCCCCACCACTTTGGATTGCGGCTCAGCACGATGCGCTGGGCGGTGCGATCCAGTGAGGAGATCAGGAACGGGCCCGCCGAGGGTCCGGGCCCGTTGAGTTGTCCCTTGTTGAACACGTCGGGGTTGGCGGTCATGGCCTTGGGCAGCAGCATGGTGTTGCCGGCGAACATCCCGCGCCATTCGGCGTAGTGCTTGGCGAAGGTGATGACGGCCTGGCGGTCATCGACACCCTTCGTGACCGATGCGACCCGGTCGCTGCCGTTGGGCGAGGCGATCGCGAAAGCCTTGTCCTTGCCGCTGGTGGCGTTGATCTGAGAGGCGATGTCCTCCCAGGTGATCGGTGTCCCGTCGGACCAGACGGCCTTGGGGTTGATCGTGTAGGTGACCACCTGTGGGTCGGTGCTGGTCAATTCGACGCTGGTGAAGTAGTCGGTGTTGACCTTCATCGAACCGTCGGCGGCGATCACGAAGGCCCGCGGCATGGTGGGTCGCAGTATCGCGCCGGTGTCGGCCTCGTTGCCGTCGATGTTCAGGGTGTTCCAGTTCGACGGGAACGACGACAACGCCAGCCGCAGGTTGCCGCCCTTTTGCAAGGTGGCCGGGTCCTGCGGGTTGATATCACTGGTGGACCCGAGCTCGGCGTTGCCGCCCGCGGACGGGACGTCGCGCTTGCTGCCTGAACAGCCCGCCACCACCAGACTTGCCACGACTGCCAGCACTGCAATTCGGCCGGCGCTCCGGCGGATCGATCGGGTCACGCCACTGATGCTAACGGCGAGTGGGATCCGGTTGCGGGATAGCGGCCAGCAACTTCCTGGTGTAGTCGTGCTGCGGGTTGGCGAATATGTCGTCGGCATCGCCGTACTCCACCATCGCCCCGCGGTACATCACGACGACGCGATGGGCGAGGTGCTTGACCACCGACAGGTCGTGCGAGACGAACAGATAGGACAGGTCGAACTCGCGCTGCAGGTCCAGGAGCAGATTGATGATGCCGGCCTGGATGGACACGTCCAGTGCCGACACCGGCTCGTCGAGGGCGAGGATCTTGGGCTGCAGCGCAAGCGCCCGGGCGATGCCGATCCGCTGCTTCTGGCCGCCGGAGAACTCTTGCGGATACCGGCTCGCGTCGGCGCGGCGCAGGCCGACGATCTCGAGCAGTTCGGCGACCCGCGTGTCACTGCTCGCCTTGTCGAAACCGTTGGCGCGCAACGGTTCAGCCAGCAGTTCGAATACCGGAAGCCGTGGGTCCAGAGATGCCACCGGATCCTGGAACACCACCTGCAGATCGCGGCGCAGTTCCCGCCGCCGGGCTGTTGTCAGGGTGCCGACATCGTTGCCCAGCACCTCGATGGAACCGGACTCCGGCGCCGCCAGGTCGAGGATCTGATGCAGCGTGGTGGATTTGCCGGAGCCGGATTCGCCGACGATGCCCAGGGTCTGCCCCCGCAGTAGATCGAAGCTGAGGCCGTCAACGGCGCGAACCTCACCGATCTGGCGGCGGAACACCACGCCCTTGGTCAGCCGGTAGGTCTTCACCAGGTCCCGCACGGTGATGACCGGCGCCGGTTCCGCGGGGTCGTCGACGGTCACCGGCTGGGTGGACACGCCATAGATCTGCGCGGCGGTGCGGCCCGTGACCTCTTCGGTGCGGATGCACGCCGCCAAGTGGCCTGCGGAGGTGGGGTCGACGGGCGCCAGTGCGGGTTCTTTTGTTCGGCACTCGTCGACGGCCAGCGGGCAGCGAGGGGTGAACGGGCAGCCGGGCGGCACATCCACCAGCGAAGGCGGTGCACCGGGAATCGGCACCAGTCGGGTGCCCTGGGGCGAATCCAGGCGTGGAACGGAGCCCAATAATCCTGCGGTGTAAGGCATTCGACGGTCGCGGTACAGCTCATCCACCGAGGCGACCTCGACGGGCCGCCCGGCGTACATCACGAGAGCCCGATCGGCGAACTCCGCGACCACGCCCAGGTCGTGGGTGATGATCAGCACGCCCGCACCGGTGACGTCGCGGGCGGTCTTGAGCACTTCCAGGATCTGGGCCTGAACGGTCACATCCAGTGCCGTCGTCGGCTCGTCGCAGATCAGCAGGTCCGGATCGTTGGCGATCGCGATCGCGATGACCACCCGCTGGCGCTCACCGCCGGACAACTCGTGCGGAAACGCGCGGGCCCGCCGCTCGGGCTGGGCGATGCCCACCAACTCGAGCAGTTCGACGGCGCGCTTGCGTGCCGCCTGCTTGCCGACGTCGCTGTGGTGCACGGTGATGGCCTCGGCGATCTGGTCGCCGACGGTGTAAACCGGGGTCAGCGCGGACATCGGGTCCTGGAACACCGTCCCGATGCGCCGACCCCGGATCTTCGACATTTCGCCGTCGGACAGCCCGAGCAGCTCCCGGCCGGACAGCCGCACCGAGCCTGACACGGCGGCGTACTCCGGGAGCAGGCCGATGACGGCCATGGCCGCGGCCGACTTGCCCGACCCAGATTCGCCGACCATCGCGACCACCTCGCCGGCACGCACCTGATAGGTCAGGCCGCGCACCGCGGTCAGGTCGTCGCCGTCGGTGGGGAAGCTGACGGCGAGGTCGGTGACCTCCAGCAGGGTCTCGCTCATCGCTGCGTCTTCTTCCTGCGGCCGCGGCGCAGTGTGGCGCTGCCGGGGTCGAGTGCGTCGCGCAGCCCGTCGCCGGTGAGGTTGGCGCACACCAGGATCAGCACCAGAACGCCGGCCGGGAACAGGAACACCCACGGGAAGGTCGTCGCCGATTTGGTGCCGTCGGCGATCAGCGTGCCGAGCGAGATGTCGGGTGGCTGGATTCCGAAACCGAGGAAGCTGAGCCCGGTTTCGGCGAGGATCGCCACCGCCACGTTGAGTGCGGCGTCGATGATCAGGATGGAGGCGACATTCGGGATGATGTGGCGGATGATGATGCGCCGGCTCGAGACGCCCATATACCGTGCGGCTTGGACAAATTCCCGCTCCCGCAGGCTCATCGTGAGGCCCCGCACCATACGCGAGCTCACCATCCAGCTGAACCCGGCCAGCAGCACGATCAGCAGGATGACGTTGGCCGAGCTCTTGGTGATCGGCGTGAGGATCGCGATCAGGATGAACGACGGCACAACCAGCAGCAGGTCCACCAACCACATCAGCGTCCGGTCGCGCCAACCGCCGAAGTAACCCGCGATGGAGCCGACGGTCGCGGCGATGCCGGTCGAGATCACCGCCACACACAAGCCGATGAGCATCGACTTCTGCATACCGCGCAGGATCTGAGCGAACAGATCTTGGCCCAACGCGTTGGTCCCGAACCAGTGGTCGGTGCTGGGCGGGGCCTGAAGCGCATAGAAGTCGAGATCGGTGTAGGACCAGGGCAATAACGGTGGAAGGGCGTAGCAGCCGATGAACAGCACGGCCAGGATCACCAATGACGCCATCGCGCCCCGGTTGCGGGCAAAGCGGCGCAGCACCAGGGTGCGCCGCGAGGCGAACTCCTCGGGCGCCGCCCCCGAGCGGGCGTTATCCGTCGTCTCGGTCACGTCACCCTCACCCGGGGATCGAGTATCGCGTAGATGACGTCGGACAGCAGCCCGGCCAGGAGCACGACGGCACCGGAGAACACCGTGATCGCCGCGACGATGTTGGTGTCCTGAGTCGCGATGCCCTGAACGACCCACTCACCCATGCCGTGCCAGCCGAAGATCTTCTCCACGAACACCGCTCCGGTGACCAAACCCGCGACGCCATAGGCGAACAGCGTTGCCATCGGGATCAGTGCGGTCCGCAGCCCGTGTTTGAACAACGCTCGGCGCCGGGTGAGTCCCTTGGCTCGCGCGGTGCGGATGAAGTCCTGACCCAGAACGTCGAGCATCGCATTGCGTTGGTAGCGGCTGTAACCCGCGATCGCACCCAGCGCCAGCGTGACCGAGGGCAGGATCAAGTGCTGCATCCGGTCGACGAACTGGTTCCAGGGGCCCCCGACGGCGTCCGGGGACGTCTCGCCGATGTATTCGAAAATATGCACTCCGAGAATCGAATTCACCCGCAACGCTGCCAGGATCGCCAGGTTGGCGATGACGAACGTCGGCGTGCTGATCACCAACAGCGACAGCAGAGTGATCACCCGATCCGATAATCGGTATTGCCGAATCGCGCCCCAGGCGCCGACGACGACGCCGATCACGGTGCCCAGCACCGAACCGATCACCAGTAGTCGCAGGCTGACACCGATGCGGCGGCCCAGCTCGTCGGAGACCGGCTGTCCGGTGACGGTCGTGCCGAAATCGCCGCGCACCGCGCCGGCCACCCAGTGGGCGTAGCGCAGCGGGATCGGTTTGTCGAGATCGAGTTCGGCGGCTTTGGCATCGATCACCGCCTGTGGCGGACGTGGATTGCGTTGCATCAGACTGTTTAATGGCGCGAACGTCAACGAGGTCAGCGTGAACGTGAGGAACGACGCCAAGGCCAGCAGCACCACATAGTTGAGCAGCCGACGCGCCAGAAAACGCGTCATGGGCCGCTGCCCGGCGCAGGGTGCATGCAGCACAGGGTAGGAGATCGCCGGTCGAAACGACGCCAAGACCCTGCGGGTGTGCACGGTTTAGCAACGCGGGGCACGGGAAGACTGCGTGCGTGCACGTGAAGCAGCTCACACATCGACTGGTCCCAGCCCTGCTTGTGGCGGTGGCGCTCCCGACTCTGGCGGCATGTCAGGACAAGGGCACCAGCGTCGACCCGACCACCACCAGTCCCAGCCCGACGACAGTGCAGACGTCGAAACCGATGCTGCCGAGTTCGTCGGTGGCGTCGGCCAGTCCGCAACCTCCGACGCCAGGCGCCGGCTGACGCGGTACGGCAGGCGGCTCGCAGGTTTGGGCTCACAGCTTCGGGTTAACCAACTGTCAGCGATTTGGCAGGAGATCCGGTCCCGAAGAACTGGTCCGAGTCGATTGGAAGTGTCGAGATGACCAACATCAAAACCTTGTCCGCCGTGGTCGGTGGTAGTGCGCTTGTCGCGATGGGCGCATTGGGCATCGCGGTGACCGAGCCTGATAGCGGCACGATCGTGTCCGACCCCGGTACCTTCACCTCGCCCGTGACGTCGTCGATGACAACGGGGGAGACCACGAAGGAGACCGCCGTGGAGCCGACGAAGACACCAGAGGTCGCGGCGCCCCCGGTCACTGCGACAACTCCCGAAGCGCCGTAGGCGCACGCCCGGCCGGGTGTGCATCGGATCCCGGACCCGGGCGATCTGGAAGCGAACGACGTCTGAGGGCTCGCCGTATTTGCTGTGCAAGTCTGCTTGCGCGCAATCCTTGACTGAATCCGTCGTGACAGTTAGATTCCGGGTTAGCTTTGTAATTATGGTCAAATCTACCAACTTTACGAGGAAATCATGGCGAGTCCGGTGGTCGAACGCCCCAAGCCGGGGCAGTACGAGCTGAGCCACCTTCGGTCCCTCGAGGCCGAGGCAATTCACATCATTCGCGAGGTCGCGGCCGAGTTCGAACGGCCGGTTCTGCTGTTCTCCGGCGGTAAGGACTCGATCGTGATGTTGCACCTGGCGATCAAGGCGTTCACGCCCGGCCGGCTGCCGTTCCCGGTGATGCATGTCGACACCGGCCACAACTTCGAGGAAGTGATCGCCACCCGCGACGAGTTGGTCGAGCGGTACGGCCTGCGCCTGGTGGTGGCCAGTGTCGAAGAGGACATCGCCGCAGGCCGAGTGATCGACAACGGGCCGTCGCGCAATCCGCTGCAGACGGTCACGCTGCTGCGGGGCATCCGGGAGAACAAGTTCGACGCCGCCTTCGGTGGTGCCCGCCGTGACGAGGAGAAGGCCCGGGCCAAGGAGCGGGTGTTCAGCTTCCGCGACGAGTTCGGCCAGTGGGATCCCAAGGCGCAGCGTCCCGAGCTGTGGAACCTCTACAACGGGCGCCACCGCAAAGGTGAGCACATCCGCGTCTTCCCGTTGTCCAACTGGACCGAATACGACATCTGGGCCTACATCGGTGCCGAAGAGATCACGCTGCCAGGCATCTACTACGCCCACCCCCGGCAGGTCTTTCAGCGCGACGGGATGCTGCTGGCCGTCCACGAGTTCCTGCAGCCCACCCCCGACGAACCGGTCTTCGAGACCTCGGTGCGCTTCCGCACGGTCGGCGACGTGACCTGCACCGGCTGTGTGGAGTCCACCGCCTCCACCGTCGAGGAAGTGATCGCCGAGACCGCGGTGTCACGTTTGACCGAACGTGGCGCCACTCGCGCCGACGACCGTATTTCCGAAGCCGGCATGGAAGACCGCAAGCGCGAGGGGTATTTCTGATGAGCACTCTGTTAAGGATTGCCACCGCCGGCTCCGTCGATGACGGCAAGTCGACCCTGATCGGCCGCTTGCTCTACGACTCCAAAGCCGTGATGGAAGACCAGCTCGCCGCCGTCGAGCGGACGTCGCGGGAACGTGGCAACGACTACACCGATCTCGCACTGGTGACTGATGGCCTGCGGTCCGAGCGTGAGCAAGGCATCACCATCGACGTCGCCTACCGCTACTTCGCCACGGCCAAGCGGAAATTCATCATCGCCGACACTCCTGGCCACATTCAGTACACCCGCAACATGGTCACCGGAACCTCGACCGCGCAACTGGTGATCGTGCTCGTCGACGCCCGGCCCGGTCTGCTCGAGCAGTCTCGCAGGCACGCATTCCTGGCCTCTTTGCTGGGCGTTCAGCATGTCGTGCTGGCGGTCAACAAGATGGACCTCATCGACTGGGACCGTGAGCGTTTCGAATGGATCCGCGAGGAGTTCCACGCCTTCGCCGCCCGCCTCGACATCCACGACGTCACGACCATCCCGATGTCGGCGCTCAAGGGTGACAACGTGGTGACGAAGTCGGACAAAGCGCCCTGGTATGACGGGCCGCCGCTGCTGAGTCATCTCGAAGAGGTCTACATCGCCGGCGACCGCAACCTGGTCGACGTGCGGTTCCCGGTGCAGTACGTGATCCGGCCACAGACCGTCGAGCATGCGGACCATCGCAGCTACGCGGGCACCATCGCCGGCGGCGTGATGCGCCCTGGCGACGAGGTCGTCGTACTACCCAGCGGAAAAAGCAGTCGTATCACCGCAATCGACGGACCGACCGGACCTGTCGAGGAGGCGTTCCCGCCGATGGCGGTGTCGATCAGCCTCGCCGACGACATCGACATCTCCCGCGGAGACCTGCTGGCCCGCCCGCAGAACCAGCCGGTGGCCACCCGGGAATTCGACGCCACGGTCTGCTGGATGGCCGACGAGTCGTCCCTGGAGCCCGGACGTGACTACATCATCAAGCACACCACCCGCACCACGCGGGCTCGTGTCGGTGCGCTGGACTATCGCCTGGATGTCAACACCCTGCACCGGGACAAGAGCGCAACGGCGTTGAAGCTCAACGAACTCGGCCGAGTCACCCTGCGCACCCAGGTGCCGCTATTACTCGACGAATACTCCCGCAACGCCGCGACGGGATCGTTCATCCTGATCGACCCCGACACCAACGTGACGGTGGCTGCGGGCATGGTCCGCGACACCGCGCCGACGGCGGCTCGCAGCGCGTCGCCGAACACCGTGCGCCACCAGTCACTGGTGGACTCCGCTGACCGGCTGACGAAGGGGCGCACCCTGTGGTTCACCGGGCTTTCCGGCTCGGGGAAGTCCTCAGTGGCGGTGCTGGTGGAGCAGAAGCTGCTCGAACATGGTTGCCCCGCTTACATTCTCGACGGTGACAACCTGCGCCACGGGCTCAACGCGGATCTCGGCTTCTCGATGGCGGATCGCGCCGAGAACCTGCGCCGGTTGGCGCATATCGCCACGCTGATGGCCGATGCCGGCCTGACGGTCCTGGTTCCGGCGATCAGCCCGCTCGAGGAACACCGAGAGCTGGCCCGCAAGGTGCACACCGACCAGGGGGTGGAGTTCTACGAGATCTTCGTCGACACTCCGCTCGAAGACTGTGAGCGACGGGATCCCAAGGGGCTCTACGCCAAAGCAAGGGCGGGGGAAATCACTCACTTCACCGGGATCGACAGCCCCTATCAGCGGCCGAAGAACCCCGATCTGCGGCTGACACCCGACCATGAATGCGACGAGCTGGCCCAGCAGGTCGTCGATCTGTTGGAGGGCCAGGCGTGAACGATCATGACCTGGCGGCCGAGCTGGCCACGCAGGCGGGCAAGCTTCTGCTCGACGTGCGTGTCGAGCTGTCCGATGCCTCCGGCGCGGAGCGAAAGGCCGCGGGCGACAAGCGTTCTCATGATTATCTGATGGAGGCGCTGGCCGCGGCGCGGCCCGAGGATGCGGTGCTGTCGGAGGAGGGTGCCGACGATCCGATTCGGCTGCGCAGCCGACGGGTGTGGATCGTCGATCCGCTCGACGGCACCCGCGAGTTCTCCGAGCTCGACCGCGACGACTGGGCCGTGCACGTGGCGCTGTGGGAGGACGGGGAGCTGATCGCCGGCGCGGTCGCACTTCCCGCCCAGGGCGTCACGCTGGCAACCCCCGCGGTGTCGCCGCCCCCGGCGGCGCCGAGTGCGCCGCGCATCGTGGTGTCGCGAACCCGCCCCCCGGCGGTGGCGCTGCAGGTTCGCGACGCGTTGGGCGGCGTTCTGGTCGAAATGGGTTCTGCCGGAGCCAAGGTCGCGGCCGTCATCCAGGGTCGTGCCGATGTGTATGTACACGCGGGTGGTCAATACGAATGGGATTCGGCCGCGCCGGTGGCTGTCGCCCGCGCCGCCGGGTTGCACACCTCACGCATCGACGGCTCACCGCTTCAGTACAACCGGCCCGACCCCTTGCTGCCCGATGTCGTGGTGTGCCGGCCGGAGTTGGCCGAGGTGGTGCTGGCCGCTACGCAGTAACGTTGCGCCATGACTGAACTCAACACCCTGCGGGCGCTCGCGGGCCTTCCGCTCGATCCGCCGAGTCTGGCCACGTCGACGTTGATCCTGATCGACTGCCAGAACACCTACACGCAGGGTGTGATGGAACTCGAGGGTGTTCAGGCCGCACTGGACGAGGCGGCCGCGCTGTTGGAGCGCGCGCGGACTGCGGGCATTCCGGTCATTCACATCCAGCACGACGACGGCCCGGGCTCGCTGTACGACATCAGCGGGGAGAGCGGTGCGATCGTGGCCCAGGTCGCCCCTCGCGACGGAGAACCGGTGGTGGTCAAGAACTACCCCAACTCGTTCGTACACACCGATCTCGACGATCGGCTCAAATCGGTGGGCGCCGAGAACCTGATCATCGGCGGATTCATGACACATATGTGTGTGAATTCGACCGCGCGAGGCGCCTTCAACCTCGGCTACGCGCCCACGGTGGTCGCGGCGGCGAGCGCCACGAGGTCGTTGCCAGGTGTGGACGGTGCGGCCATCCCTGCGGCATCGCTGCACGCCGCGAGTCTTGCCGCTCTCAAGGATTTGTTCGCTGTCGTCGTCGCCGATTCGGCCGCCATCTCGGACTGAGACCCCACCCTTAGCCCTTTCCTGAGAGATTTGGGCCATCAACCTGAGAATGCGGCCGCCGGAAGTCGCTCTGGAGTCAACTCGAAGCCCCCTATTTTTAGGTGTGGACGACCTTAGGGAACATTTGCTGAGTGGCTCAACTTGGGCGTTCCAACCAGTTCAATCGTAGTTTGGTGATTCGCTGACCGCGACCGTATGTCAAAGTTGACGTCTCCGTCAGTAAGAATATTCTGACAAAATCGTCAATTTCTATTTTCCCTCAGGTTTTTCTCAGGTACCTTCAGCTTTGTCAGTGTTGACCCCAGCCCGGGAGGGATTGAAATGCAAATCTCCATACGCTCTCAGCTCATTGCGGGAACCGCTGCCGTCGTCGGCGCCAGCGCGATTGCAATGACGCCAGTAACGCAGGCGAATCTCGCATTGCCTGACCTCCGCATCCCCTCTGCGAACCAGGTTGCGCTTGCCGGCTTCGACAACCCACTTTCCGAGCTGCTCCTCAGCCTCGGCCTGGCAAACACCTTCACGTTCAGCACGGCCGGCCCGGTGCCCCAGCCGGCGCCGTGGAGCTTCTTGTCGGCTGCGGGCGTGTTGCCGCAGATCATCAACGACGCTCTGCCGATCGTCCGGCAGTTGGGGCTCAATGGGTCTGACTACCTTTTCCAAACGGGTAAAGGTTTTGGCACCAGCGCCTTACTGCTCAGCGAGGGCTTCTGGAATGCCGCCGGGGAGGCGCTGTCGCTGAACATCCCGGGCGCGATCAACACAGTGGTTACGGCCATCACGGCTGCCGGGGAGGAAGCTCTCGCCACCGGGCAGTACGTCTTGACAGGGGTGGTGACCCGAGCCGCAGCCGTAGCCACGGCTCTGGCCGCCTTGACGCCGGATATTGCCACCGCGGTGGTCAACCAAGGCCTGGTCGTGGTGGGTAGCTTCGTCAAGGTCTTCCAGGACGCTGTCGCCGCGTTGAGCTCGCCGAATCCCCTCGAGAACACCTGGAACGCGGTTGTCGACGGTCTGTTCGGCCCGACAGGGGTTCCGGGTGCGCTCACCGCGATCACGATCGGCCCGGGCGTGGTTGCGCCGGCGCCTATCTCGGGTTATGTCCCGAGTGTGCGGACGGTGATCTCGACCGTGGTGAAGGACGTGCAGACTGCTCTGGGCACCACCAACCCGGCTCCGCCTCCCGCGGCCGCGAAGACCGCCTCCCCGTCGTCGTCCGCGCTGCGTGTCGCCGCCGTTGAGGAGTCGTCGCCCGCTGCTGACAGCGCGAACTCGGGCGGGGGCGGCGGTTCGTCCGCGTCCGACCACTCCAACAACAGCAACGCGAAGAGTGGAAGTGCGGGCAAGTCCGGCGCCAAGAAGGGCGTCGCCGGCTCGAAGCGGCCCGCCAAGTCCTCGGCCAGCAAGTCCGCGGGGTAATCCGCGGCATCGACGGGGTGCCCTTCCTTTTCGAAGTCGTCGAAAAGGAGGGGCGCTCTGTTTTCTCCTTCGTCAAATTAAGTGAATTACTCGAATAGCAATTGGGTCTTTCTCTCTAAGTTTCCTCTCAGGTATTCTTAAGGCCGCAATTGGCCTGAGTGCCGGGGAGGTGAGCACGCGGTGCGGCGCGGCATTGGTGCGATTTTCACGACTGGAGTAGCCCTCGTGGGCGCGACGGTCGTCGTCGCCAACCCGGTATCGGCACCCCAGTCGGAAGTTCGGGTTCCTCCGGTGAAGCTGTCGGCCGACACCACGGCATCGACCACGGCTCTCGACCGGGCTCTGCTCGAGACCCTGACGCGAGACACCGGCGCCACGAGCCCGGCGGACCCGCTGAAGAAAGTAGTCGCCGGCGTCGTCACCAATGTCACGATGCTCAGCGGCCGGGCGGTGGACGAAGCATTCTGGAGCGACGTTCCCGGAACGCCGACGCCGATGCGCGTCCCGTCCCCGGTGCCGCCGAAGGCGGTCGCCGATCTGATCAGTGGAAAGACGGCCGCCGTTCCGTCAGCCAACGCGTCCGCCGCGATCAGCGAGGATCGCCTGCAGCGTGCCGTGACGTCGGTCGCCGACTACGTCGGCTATGTGAGCGTGCAGGTCGTCGAGGCGACCGTCGCGGCCGCCCGGATCGCGGTGGCCAAACCGCGGCTGATCGCGGACACGCTGGCTGCGCTCACCGACGGTGACGTCGACGCCGCCATCACCACCGCTCTTCGGGTGGTCGCGGTGCCCATCGGGCCGCCGTCGAAAATCGTGAAGGCGATCCGCAGTGAGGTCCGCCAGCGCCTGACCGAGCTGACGGACATCTTGCGCCCGCCCCCGCCGTCCCGGCCGAAAGCGACCTCGGCGGTCACCCTGTCGGCAGTGGCCGACGGCGTGGCATCGCTGCGCCGCACGCTGGGTCATCGCCGCAGCCTGACCGTCACGGCCAGACCGGGGGCATCCTCGAAGCCGGCTACGTCCACCACGACTGAAACGTCGACCAAGCCCGAGACATCGGCCGACCCGACCGACACCGGCACTGTCACCACTCCCGACACCAAACCGACTGCCGCCAACGGTGCGACGGATTTGAGCGACGGCAACAAGGCGGTGCCGCGCACCAAGGCTCCGCAATCCCCAGGCCAGCAGCGCGTCGAGACCTCGGTCACCAAGGTCCGCACCTCGCTCGACCGATTCGCCGACACCCTCCGCAAGGCGCTCACGCCGCACCGAGCGCCGCAGCGCATCGGGGGCACACCAGCACCGGCATCAGACGCCTCGTAAGCCTGCTGTCGACCTGGCAGTGGCACAATTCGCGGAATGCGGATGTCAGCGAAGGCGGAATACGCCGTCCGCGCCATGATCCAGCTCGCATCAGTCGACTCGGGCGCGCTGGTCAAGACAGAGGACCTGGCCAAGGCGCAGGGCATCCCCGCGCAGTTCCTGGTCGACATCCTGTCTGGTCTTCGCACCGACCGGCTGGTGCGCAGCCACCGCGGCCGCGACGGCGGCTACGAGCTGGGACGGCTGGCCGCCGACATCAGCATCGCCGACGTGTTGCGCTGCATCGACGGGCCGTTGGCGAGCGTGCGTGACATCGGCCTGGGCGACCTGCCCTACAGCGGGCCCACCGCGGCGCTGACCGATGTGTGGCGGGCGCTGCGCGCCAGCATGCGCTCTGTGCTCGAGGAGACCAGCCTGGCCGATGTGGCCGGTGGGCAGCTACCCGCCCACGTCGCCGAGCTGGCGCACGACTACCTGAGGCAGGAGAACCGGCGCGGGCACAATGGCTAGCCGGCGCCCGACCCGTACGGCCGGGTGATGATCTCCAGGTAGTGGCCCGCCGGGTCCCGGAAGTACACGCCGCGGCCGCCGTCGTTGTGGTTGATCTCGCCAGGCCGGGCGGCACGGGGATCTGCCCAGTGCGGTAATTCTCGATCAGAGATCCTGCGGTAGATCGTGTCGAAGTCGTCCTCGGACACCAGGAAGGCGTAGTGCTGCGGGTGAATTGGTTCATCGGCAGGCACGTCGGCGAAGTCCAGGCTCAGCCCGTGCTCGAGGGTGACGACGAGGAAATGTCCGAACGGCGCGGCATCCGGTAGCCCGAACAGCTCGGTCAGGAAATCTGCGGACTGCTGCTTGTCATGTGCGGCGACGATGGTGTGGTTCAGTTCGATTGCCATTACCCTTGCCAGTCAAGCACTTTGGGTCACCCCGTGCAATGATCACCGGCCTACCCGGTCACGGCCGTCGGATGCCGTACCGTCTGTTGCTTATGGCAACACCGAAGACCCGGGTCGAAGTGCTGGGCAACATCGGGCCCAACTGGTTCGCGTCGGTCATGGGCACCGGAATCGTCGCGACCGCGGGTGCGACGCTGCCGATCCAGCTCCCAGGATTGCGCGGGTTCGCCGAGGTGGTCTGGGTGATCGCCGCGGCGCTGCTGGTCGTGCTGATCGGGATCGTCGGCCTGCATTGGCTGCGCCATCCCACCGTCGCGCGCACCCATGCCCGCAATCCGCAGATGGCGCACTTCTACGGTGCGGCGCCGATGGCGCTACTGACCGTCGGCACCGGTGCGGTGCTGATCGGCCGAGATCTGATCGGCGAGCGGCTCGCCGTCGATCTGGACTGGGTGCTGTGGACCGCCGGCACGGTGGGCGGGCTGTTCACCGCGGTGAGCATCCCGTTCCTGATGTTCACCCAGCACAACGTCGAACCCGACGCCGCGTTCGGTGGCTGGCTGATGCCGGTTGTGCCACCGATGGTCTCGGCGGCCGCCGGCGCGCTGCTCATCCCGCACATGGCGCCGGGCAGCGGGCGCACCACCATGCTGTACGGCTGCTACGCGATGTTCGGACTGTCCCTGGTTGCCGCGTTCATCATCATCACACTGATCTGGAGCCGGCTGGCGCTCTACGGAACGTCGGGAACCGCCAGGGTTCCCACGCTGTGGATCGTGCTCGGGCCACTCGGCCAATCCATCACGGCCGCAGGGCTTCTCGGTCACGTCGCGGCAACGGCCGTCGAGCCCGGGCTGGCTGAGGGACTGAATGCGTTTGCCGTCATCTTCGGAGTTCCGGTGTGGGGCTTCGCGATGCTGTGGATAGCGCTGGCCGCCTCACTGACGATTCGCACCCTGCGCCGCGGTATGCCATTCGCCCTGACCTGGTGGAGCCTCACCTTTCCGGTGGGCACATTCGTCACCGGCACCACCCAACTGGCGGTGCACACCAACCTGCCGGCGTTCAAGGTCGCGGCGGTGATCGCCTACGCCGGGTTGCTGAGCACCTGGCTGCTGGTCGCGGTGCGTACCGCGCGGGGCAGCCTGCGGGGCAATCTGCTCAATCCGCCGCCCGGCGCTGGGCCGATCCGCGCGCAGAAGGACCCCGCTCGCTAACGTCCCCGCGCCCAAACCGACGTTTCGCCGCGAAACTTCGAGTGGCAGGCAGCAAAACGTCGATCTCGGCGGTGCTTCGGCGCCCTAGTCGCGTGGATCAAGCGGGTTGACCCGGTTGACGATCAGCGGATCGGCCTTGGTGAACGGGAAATTGGGCAGGTCGTCGATGTGGACGTTGAACGTCGCAGCGAGTACTTCGCGCGAGTACGCGCTCGCCGACGCCCGATATCCGATATCGCCAGGCGTGGGCTGGTCGAAGAAGATCGCGAAATGCAGGTCGGGAGCGTCGACCACCTCGATGTGGTGAGGGTACGCACGAGGGATGAAGTACATGTCGCCCTGCTCCAGATACCAGGTGTCCAACGTTCCGTCAGGGTCCATGACCGTCATCCGCGAACTTCCCGACGCGACGTAGCCCATCTCCGCTGTGACCGGGTGCCAATGCGGTTCGCGCATTCCGTCCTCACGGATCCGAAGTGAGTACATCGACATGTCCTTGAGGGCGGGCCAGAACTGGACCCGGGCCAGGCGTGCCGATCCGACTGCGCTGCCGACTGGCGGGCTCTGTGCCTCGACCCCGAATTTGTGCGGATCGTCGAAGTGGGCGGTGCTCGGAACCGACGGATCCCCAGCGCGTGCAGCGAGCTTCCGGTCGGTGGTGTCGCGGCGGATCTTCGCGAAGTCCGAAGCCGGCAGGTCGTAGGTGTTACCCAACACCGCATCTGTCATCGCGCCGAACGCGGCCCCGAGGCCGAAGTCCTCGGGCCGCTCGTGCCGGAACGAAAGGATGAACTCGGCAGGTTCCTCGCCGATGTTCTCGATGTGATGCAACGAGCCTGAGTCGACATGGAACATCTCGCCGGAGCCGATCGTGAACGACGAGAACTGGCTGCCGCTGTCGAGAATCGAGACCAGACAATTTCCGGTGACGCAGTAGGCCAATTCGTTGGCGTTCGCGTGCCAGTGCGGCGTGCGCATCGCACCCGGATTGATCACCAGGCGCTTGATCGAGAGGCCGGACAGGATGGGCAGGTTGTCGGCAGTGACGCGGCGGATCGAACCGAGATCCGATTCTTCAACGATCTCACCGTCGATCAACGACACCGAATGTTCGCTGCGCTTTAGTCTCGACATCTCTGACTACACCTCTCGTTGGGCGAACGTGACGAAGCGGGAAGCTCACTGCTCAAACGGTCGTCGGCGCCTTACTTGCGGGCGGTGAGCTCCAGGGCGATGTTGTCGGGATCGCGGAACTCGAGGATGTAGGCAATGCCGATGTCCTTGATCGGCTCGTGCTCGATGCCCAGGGAATCAAGGTGGGCGGCGGCCTGCTCGAGGGCGTCCAGGCTGGGCAGGACGAACGCCAGGTGGTCGAGGCCGACCCGGTCCTCGTCGAAGGCGCCGGTGCCGGTGGGTCGCAACCCGATCAGGTTGTCGCCGATGTTGTAGATGACGCCGCCGAACAGAAACGAAAGCTGCTCGCGGGTCGCGGCATCGGCGTTCGCCGGCAGCTCGGCGTAGACGGGCCAGCCGAACACGCTGTCGTAGAACCGGCGCGAGGCGTCGATGTCGGTGACGGTCAGCCGCACGTGGGCGACGGCGGAAGTGGCGATCGGCATGTGCTCCATCCTGTCAGCAGCCCGGATCTCTGTCAGTAGGTCGGATCGGCGCGGGCGGCCGCCGCGCCGTGCCAGAATCGCGAGCGTGCAGATTGGCATGACATTGCCGGTGATGGAACCGGACGTTGACGCGGACATCCTCAAGCGCTGGGCCCAGACGATCGACGAGGGACCGTTCTCCTCGCTGTGTTGGGGGGAGCGGATCGCGTTCGGCAACCCCGATTCCCTGACGCTGTTGGGAGCGCTGTCCGGCTGGACCGAGCGGGTGCCGCTGGTGGCGACCGTCGTCGTGCCCCAGTTACACGATCCGGTGATGCTGGCGAAGGGGCTCGCGACCGGCGACCTGCTGTGCGGCGGACGGCTGACCGTCGGTCTGGGCGTCGGGGGCCGGCACGAGGACTATCGCGCCGTCGGCGCCGATCCGAAGACGCAGACCATGCGGAACATGGCCGAGCGGGTGGCGATCATGCAGCGGGTGTGGGCAGGGGAGAAGATCACCGAATCGGTGCTTCCCGTCGGGCCCCGTCCCGCCCGCGATGGTGGGCCACGGCTGCTGGTCGGTACCACCGGACCCAAGACGGTACGCAGTGCCGCGCCGTGGGCTGAGGGCCTGGCCGGCATCTCGATGGACCTCGACCTCGAGAAGGAGAACGCGCTGTTCGACGTCGCCCGCGGCGCATGGGCCGCGGCGGGTAAGCCCAAACCCCATCTGGCGACGTCATTTTGGTTCGCACTCGGCGAGGGAGACGCGCCTCGTCAGCAAGTGATCCAGCATCTGCGCCACTACATGAACTGGATCCCGCGGGAGTACGTCGATGCGCTCGCGCCGACCGCGGGCTGGGCCGGCACCGAGGAGGAGCTCGTCGCGGTGCTGCGCGGGTTCGCCGAGATCGGCACCAGCGAGGTACACCTCATCCCCACCAGCAGCGACATCGACCAGGTGCGCCGGGTCGCCGAGCTCGTCGGTGAGGTTTCCACCCACACGGGAGTTTTGGCGTAGAACTGCGAGTGGAACTCGCCATGATGTCGATGTCGCGCCAGGAGGATCACCGATGACCCAGCCGTACGGCAACTACCAGATCGAGATCTACTTCCAGGGTCTGACCGGTACGGTGCCCAGCCTGCCGATATCCTTCGACGAATTGGAAGCCCGTGCCGCCCAAGCCCTTCCGTCGTCGATATGGTCCTACGTTGCCGGCGGCGCCGGTGACGAGCGCACCCAGCGGGTGAATGTCAGCGCCTTCGAACAGTGGGGTCTGATACCGCGCATGCTGGTCGGCGCCACCGAACGCGACCTGTCGGTCGAACTGTGGGGACGGCGCTGGCCCGCCCCGGTGTTCATGGCGCCGATCGGGGTCATCGGACTGTGCACCCAGGACCACCACGGCGACCTCGCTGCCGCGCGGGCTGCCGCCCGCACCGGGGTGCCGATGTGTGTGTCCACACTGACGATGGACCCGCTGGAGGACGTCGCTGCCGAATTCGGTGACACGCCAGGGCTTTTCCAGCTGTACACCCCAACCGATCGCGAGATGGCGGAGAGCTTTGTACGCCGTGCCGAAGCCGCCGGGTACACCGGAATCGTGGTCACGCTGGACACCTGGGTGCCCGGCTGGCGGCCGCGCGACCTTTCCACCGCCAACTTCCCCCAACTGCGCGGCATGTGCTTGTCCAACTACATCAGCGACCCGGTCTTCCGAGCCAAGGTCGACGCCGACATCGATGCCGACCCCCGCAACGCCGTGCTGTCCTGGGTCAGCAACTTCGGAAACTCGCTGACGTGGGACGACTTGACCTGGCTTCGATCGTTGACGTCACTGCCGCTGATCCTCAAGGGCATCTGCCATCCCGATGACGCCCGGCGCGCGATCGACGCCGGTGTCGACGGCATCTACTGTTCCAATCACGGCGGTCGGCAAGCCAACGGCGGTGTGCCGGCCATCGACTGCCTTCCCGACGTCGTGGCGGCGGCCGGTGACGTGCCGGTGCTCTTCGACTCCGGGATCCGTTCGGGCGCAGACATCGTCAAGGCTCTGGCGTTGGGCGCCAAAGCCGTTGGCATCGGTCGCCCCTACGCCTACGGTGCGGCGCTGGCCGGCACCGACGGGATCGTGCACGTGCTGCGCTCGCTGCTGGCGGAGACCGATCTGATCATGGCCATCGACGGCTACCCGACGCTGGGGGACCTGACCCCCGCCGCGTTGCGGGCCGTGCGACAGTAATCCCATGCCGCAACCGTCGACCAGGGTCAGCCGCCTACCGGAGAAGCAGAACACCGAACGTTCGCGACTCGACGAGCTTCTCGATGCCACTCCGCTGGCGACCATCGCGTTGATCCGCGACGGACACCCGGTGATATTCCCGATCGGCTTTGCCCGGATCGGCGACGAACTCGTGATCCACGGATCGACGGGCTCACCCTGGCTGCGGCAGCTCGCCGACAGCGCACCCGCCGCGGTCTCGGTCACCGCTCTCGACGGAGTCCTGGTGGCACGCAGCGGGTTTGAGTCGTCCTTCCAATTCCGCAGCGCCACCCTGTTCGGAACCTTCGACGCAATCGAGGAATCCGACAAGATTCGCTACCTCGAGACGCTGACCGACACATTCATCCCGGGCCGGGTGGCGGAGCTTCGCGCGAGTTCGCGCAAGGAACTGGCCGCCACCATGGCGCTGCGGATGGCGATCACCGATGACAACTGGTCGCTGAAGATCGGCGACGGGTGGCCCGAGGACGGCGAGGAGGACGTGGCCGCCGGGGCATGGGCCGGCGTGGTCCCGCTGACGACTGTCTACGGCGAACCCCGCCGTGCGCCGGACTGTGATCCCACAACGCCGGTGCCACCGTCGGTCAGGGCGATGTCTGGTGAGCTGTCGAACCGGCGGGGGCGGCAGTTCCGGTAGTGAACGGTTTCGGCCGGAGGATCAGGCTGAACACCAGTGCCACGACGCCGATTCCGACGGCAATCCAAAATGCGTGCTGGAATGTGGAATCCGTGCCCGAGCCGACGATCGGGCCGGCCCATGCAAAGCCCAGTGTGAAGCCGATGCCGTAGCTGGCATTGGCGATGCCGGGCAGCGCCCCGGGCGCCTCGTCGGATGCCTGCAGCACGCCCAGTGAGCTCAGCGGCGTGAGTATGACTGCGGTGCAGGTGAATCCGAAGACCACCATCAGCGCCGCGACTACGTATTTGTGGTCGGCGAACGCCGCTATCAGTGCGACCACGACGATCGTGGCCACGATCCCGGCCCGCAGAACGGTGACGAATCCGATGCGAACCGCCAACCTTCCGATGAACGGTGCGGTGATGACCTGAACGACCGCACCGGGGGTCAGAAACAGTAGCGCGGTCGTCGTCGCGTTGAGGCCGAAGCCGGAGTCCGGGTCCTCGGCCATCGCGGGCACGATGAAGCCGAGCACCACCATGAACGATCCCATCACCAGAATGGTGACGACAAGCAGCGGCCAGGCCTCGCGGGAACGCATGTGCTTGAGCGCGATGAGGGGATGTGCCACCCGCCTGTCGACAACGACCAAGGCGAGGAAACCCACAACGGCGGCCGTCAGCCAGATCAGCGCGGGCGCCGACACCCACCCCTGGTGCCCGCCGTTGGACAAGAACATGGTGATCCCGCCGACGGTCAGGCCGATGAAAACGGCGCCGACCCAGTCCATCCGGCCCTCCGTGCGGGCGACCTCGTCGGCGGGAACCCATTTCCAGACGAAGGCGACGGCGATCAGGCCGACCACGAGGATCAGGGCGAAGATCGAACGGTAACCGAACGCGTCGGTCATGATGCCGGCCAGGAACGCGTCGCCGCCGGCCACCCCGCCGTTGATCGATGCCATCACCCCGCAGCACACGCCAAATGTCGCGCCGGACAAGCGTGCTCGCAGAATCAGGAAGGCAAGGCCGTAGGTGATGTTGGATGCGCCCTGCAGGAATCTGCCGACCACCACGATGGGGAGTGAGGTGCTCAGGCACAGCACGGTGCCGATGCACATCACGACCACGATGCCGATCAGGACGCGCTTGCGTCCGATGTAGTCACTCCAACGGATCAGCACGACGTTGGCGAGGGCCCCGGCCAGATAGAACGGCGTCGACATCGCCACGAACGCACCGGGACCCAACGTGTCGTTGATGTCGCGGACGGCCGGCGCCAGCATGGTGGCGTTCAGCGAGAACGACATCAGCGAGAAGACCAGAGCCGCCACCAAGAGGACGATCTGCCTGCGAGAGAGGGAATCCGTCTCGGCGGAAGTGGGTGGCTGGCTCACGATGGATGCATCGTAAGTGACGGCGTGCCGGCGTGCCGCCCTTCAGCTGGGGTTTTTGGGCCCCAGCAGAGCGCGCCAGAATTTCCGGAACCACTCGGGAAAGGCGACGTCCTCGCCACGGTGTTCCGGCCGCGGCGGTGTCGCCGGCTGGTCGGGCCGATCGGGCTGGGGCGGGTGGGGTTCGGTCACGGTGTAGCCCACCGTATCGGAACGGATCTACGCGGACAGCTCCTCGGTGGACTGGGAGGCGATGGCGGCCAGCCACTCGGCGCTGACAGTCAGATCGTCGAGTTGACGGTCGATGCTTTCCACCCGGTGCGACAGCTCGCGCAGTTGGCATGCCAGTCCGGCCCGCTCTCTGACCAGCTTGGCCCGCAATCGCTCGACCATCACCAACAGCGACTGAGCCTCCGAGCTCGTCGGCGTTTCGGCGGTCGCGGTCATCGGCGTCTCCTCGGAAGAAAGGAGATATGGCTGTACCCCCGGTTCGGGCTTCCTGAACATCGAATTTTGCCGACAGTGAGTCTGTGCTGCCGGTGTCGGGTCCGGTGTCGCGCGTGCGCGCGTTATGCCAGGACGCGCTCGGCTTCCCGCTGACCGCTCAGATAGGCGCCGTGGACCGTGCCGAACCACTCGGGATTGGTGGCTTCGCCGGCGAACATCAGCCGCTCGCCGACGGGCTCGCCGAGAGCGCGCATGTCATCCGGACTCGACCCGACGGCGATGAAACTATACGAACCGCGGGCATATCGATCGGTTCCCCACTTCGTCACGATGGACCCGGTGGGCGTAGGAGCGTCGATCGCGGCGATCAGTTCGTTTACCGCGTCGGAGTCCGACATCGACTCCCGCGACCAGGCGGCCTGCCCGCCGCGCAATCCCACCAGCACGGGTCTGCCGGCGAAGACGAGTCCGTTGACCAGATCGGTGACGGGCTGGTTGTCACCCACGAGGCCGATCATCGGTGTGGATTCCGGCCAGAACGGCGCGTCGAACGCGACGACCACCTTGTTCAACAAGCCGAACCCGAGTCGCTCGATGGCATTGCGCTTGGCGTCGGGCAGCGGCGGGTCGAACACGATGGTCTCGGCCTTGAGCACTCCGAGCGGAACGGTCACGATCACCCGGTCCGCGGTGACGGTGCCCTGTGAAGTGTCGATGCGAACCTGATCGCCGCCATGCGCGACGCGGGTGACCTCGGTGCCCAGGCGAACGTCGAGACCCTTCGCGACGTACTGGGACAACTGGGTGTAGCCGCCGGGGAGGATGACGTCGGGACCCTTGAACTGTTCTTCGCTGCCGAGCCAACGAAGGGACATCTGAGCCGGGTCGGCCGCGTACTCGGCCGCGATGCCCGAGGCGACGTTCCACGCGACCAACGGATCATCGAGGTTCGCGATACCGATCAGTCCGTCGGCCACCGACTCTTCGGCCGAGGCGTCACCGCTGAGGTCGTCGAGTTCGCGGGCGATCCGGTGCCAGTCCTCTGCGGACGCCGCGGCGGCCTTCTTGTCGACGAGCCGGTGATCGTCGATCAGGACGAAGTTCTCGAAATCGGTCGGTACCGTCTTGGCCCCGACGTCGTGGGCCAGTGTGGTGAGGGGATTGCTCTCGGTGCCGTGGATCCACGAGGCGCCGACGTCGATCGGCACCCCGAACGAGGTGTCGGTCCGCGTGCGGCCGCCGATCCGGTCCCGGGCCTCCAGCACCGTCACCCGCAGACCGGCGTCGGTGAGCTTCCGTGCCGCAGCGAGTCCGGAGAATCCGGCGCCGACGACCACGACATGATCGCGGTTGTTTTCGTTCGCGCCACCGCAGCCCGGCAACAGGGGAGTGGCGGCGAGGGCGCCGACGCTCAACAGGAACCCGCGGCGCCCGACCCCACGCATGGCGGTGACGCTAGACGCCCACCCCGGCGGTCACGCCGGATTGGCTGATGTCGTCCAGCGGGTCGGGGGGTGGTTGCCGCCGGCCTTTGCTATGCACTAAGCGTGCAACCCGCCACGTCGCCCTCCCCTCCGACACCGAAGCCCGTGCCGGCTGCCGTATCGCTGTGCCGAAGGATGGTCGGTAATCCGGTCTTCGAAACCCTGATCGTGATTGTGATCTTGATCAACGCCGCGATGCTGGGTGCGGAGACGTTTCCCACGGTATCGGGCGGACTCGACCACGCCTTTGATGTGGGATACAACGTCATTCTCGCGATTTATGTCGTCGAGTTGCTCATCCGGCTCACAGCGGCCGGGTGGAATGCCCGCGAGTTCACGAAGAACCGGTGGAACGTTTTTGACTTCCTTGTGATCGGGGCGTCCTTCATCCCGGGCCTGCGGACAACTGCCATGCTGCTGCGGCTTGTGCGGCTGGCACGGATCGTGCGCATCATCCGGTTCCTGCCCGACCTGCACGTGGTCATGGGCGCGATCGCACGAAGCATCCCCGGCGTCGCGTCGCTCGCGGCGGCCACCGCGCTGCTGATCTACATCTACGGGATGCTCGGCTGGGTGTTCTTCGGCAATTACGCTCCCGAGCACTTCGGAAACGTCGGTCGCGGGATGATGACGATGTACGTGATGCTGACGCTCGAGAACCTGCCCGAGAACGTGGACATGGGGCTGAAGGTGTCGCCGTGGTCGGTGCTGTTCTTCATCAGCTATACGGTCATCCTCAGCTTCCTGGTGTTCAACCTGTTCATCGGCATCGTGCTGAATTCGATGGAGGAGGCCCGGGCAGCTGACCGCAGACAGCACGAGAGCGACGACTTGCTCGAGCGGCTGCGCCTGGCTCGTCAGGCGCTCGAGGATGCCGAGCGGGAACTGCAAAAGACGCATCGGGACGACCGAAAACCGGGTCTGTGAGCCTGCCGCCGCCTGTGAGTTGAGGCGTTTTCCGCACCGCGCAAGAGCACCGTGGTTAACTGGCGGCTTCTCGAGATGTGGCAGTTGTGGCAAATAGAAGGGCACTCGTCCATGAACTCAGCGCGGTGCTTACGACGAGTCGTCGTAGTTGGAAGTCTGATCGCACTATTTCCGCTCGCGCCGGCGACGCCCGCCTCGGCGGATCCGATCATGGATGCGCTGGCTAACACGTCGTGCACCTACGCGCAGGTGACGGCCGCCTTGAATGCCGAGGCACCGGCCTTAGGCAAACAGCTCAGCGGACGGCCCGATATGCAGGCCAATATTCAGCAGTTCCTCGCTATGTCGACCGACCAGCGCCAGCAGGCGCTGGCGCAGCAGCAAGCAGGGAACCCACAGTTGAACGCGCTCATCTTCGCGCAGATCGGCCCACAGATTACGCAGGTCGCGAACACCTGCATGAATTACTGACTCCTCGTTTGGCCAGATTCGCGGATGGCCGGGGCCGTTGCGCCGGGGAAGCCTAACCTCACACCGTAAACGCGGTTATGGCATTTGCGGCTCGTCATGACGGAGCCGATGACGACGGTCTTGATTCCTAGAAATTCGTTCACCACCTGTTTTGCTGCAGCCCCGACAACGGAATTCGTAGAACTGGTGATAAAAGCCCCAGCGACATGTCATTTCGGCAACGGTGTCGGCGAGCGGCGGCGTAAGGTCGCCTCAGAGTTACCGCCGGGTAGGCCGCCGGGCGCATGAACGTGTTCTAAAACCAAGATTTGTCGCGCGCGTAAAGCTAGAGTCGCACCTCATGCAGGCGACGTTGGCTAACTCTCATCCGACCAATGGCGCCTCTCCGGCGTTGCTCGATGGGTCGGACGTCAACGAAGCTCTCGCCGCGATCCGGCGGCCGGTCGCCGTCATAGCCTCGCCCTACGGGCCCCGCGCTGTCGTCCTTGACGGGGCGGGCGTGCTGACGCCGGAGCTGATGCGCCACGACGTTCTTGCGGTCCTGCCGCCGATCTATCCCGAGTGGCTCGGCGACCGTAGTTTCACCGCGACGCACGGTGTGCGGTTTCCCTATGTCGTTGGCGAGATGGCCCGCGGTATCGCGACGCCCCAGATGACCGTCGAGGGTGTGCGAGCCGGGGTGATGGCGTTCTACGGAAGCGCAGGGTTGGATCTGGCCACCGTGGAAGCGGGCCTACGTGAAATTCAGGCCGCGCTGGGTCCGAACGCCAGCGGGTGGGGCGCCAACCTGATCCACAACCTCCAGAGCGATGGCGTCGAACTCGCCACGGTGGATTTGTTCCAACGGCTCGGCGTCCGCTACGTCTCCGCATCGGCGTTCATGCGTCTCACGCCGGCGGTCGTGCTGTACGCCGCGAAGGGCCTGCGGCGCGATGCGACCGGACAGATCGTCCGGGCTGGGCACATCTTCGCCAAGGTGTCCCGCGACGAGGTCGCCCGGCAGTTCCTCTCGCCCGCCCCGGAAGCGATGCTGAGCGCCCTGGTCGCCGAAGGTCGCCTCACGGCGGAAGAGGCCGCACTGGCCAGCGGAATCCCGATTGCCGAGGACATCACCGCAGAAGCAGATTCGGGCGGTCACACCGACAACCGCGCGCTGACCGTGCTTCTCCCGCGGTTGATCAGTCTGCGCGACGAGATCGCGGCCACCTACGGCTACTCGGTTCTGCCTCGGGTGGGGGCGGCCGGCGGACTCGGCACCCCCGCCGCTGTCGCGGCCGCGTTCGCCGCCGGCGCCGCGTACGTCTTGACCGGCTCGGTCAATCAGTCGGCGGTCGAAAGCGGGCTGTCACCCGATGCGCGAACACTGTTGGCGTTGGCCGAGTCGACCGATGTGGCGATGGCACCGGCGGCGGATATGTTCGAGATGGGCGTCACCGTGCAGGTTCTCAAGCGCGGCACGATGTTCGCCCAGCGTGGCCATCGGCTGGCTGACTTCTACCGGCGTTACTCCTCGCTCGAGGAGGCTCCGCCGGAGGAGCTGAAGAACCTCGAGACGACGGTACTCGGCCGCAGCGTGGCGGATATCTGGGCGGACACCGAGGCGTTCTTCGCCAACAGCGACCCGCGCCAGGTGGAACGCGCGGCGGCCGATCCGAAACACCGCATGGCGCTGGTGTTCCGGTGGTACCTCTTCACGGGTTCGCAATGGGCGCGCGACGGCAACACTGCCCGCCGCGGCGATTACCAGATCTGGTGTGGGCCTGCGATGGGGGCCTTCAACCAATGGGTTCGGGGAAGTTTCCTCGAACCAGTAGAAGCGCGGACTGTTCGCCAGATCGCGCTCAACCTGCTCGAAGGAGCCGCGACTGTGACCCGTGCCGGCCAGTTACGTGCTGCGGGTGTCGCTATGCCCGCCGCCTCCTTTGATTTTCGTCCACGTCCTCTCGGATAAGGGTTACCTTGACTGACAACACGCACCAGCCCACTTCAACTCCTATCGCGGTGGTCGCCATGTCGGCGATCTACCCGGGTGGATCTGGGCTCGACGGCTTCTGGCGCACCATCACCACCGGACGCGACGCCATCGGCGATGTCCCTCCTTCGCACTGGCTGATCGATGACTACTACGACGCCGATCCGAAGACACCGGACCGCACCTACTGCAAGCGCGGTGGGTTCATCGACCCGGTCGACTTCGATCCGGTGAAATTCGGATTGCCGCCCAACGCTTTACCGTCGACGGACACCGGACAGATCCTGGCTCTGGTGGCAGCCAAGCAGCTGCTCGACGAGGTGCAGCGCGGCGGAGCCGAGGTCGACCTGGACCGCGTGGACGTGGTGCTCGGGGTCGCGTCGACGACCGAGCTGGTAGTCCAGATGGGTTCGCGTATGCAGCGCCCGATCTGGCGCAAAGCCTTGCTGGAAAACGGTCTGTCCGAGAGCGAAGCCGACGAGATCTGTCAGGACATCGCCGATCACTACGTGCCGTGGCAGGAAAGCACCTTCCCGGGTCTGCTCGGCAACGTCATCGCCGGTCGCGTCGCCAACCGCCTCAACCTCGGCGGCGCCAACTTCGTCACCGACGCAGCCTGCGCGAGTTCCCTTTCCGCTCTGCAGTCGGCGCTGCACCGGTTGTATTTGCATGAGTCGGACGTGGTCCTCACCGGCGGTGTCGACGCGTTGAACGACGTGATGATGTACATGTGCTTCTCGAAGACGCCGGCGTTCTCGGCGACCGGTGACTGCCGGCCGTTCTCCGCGGGTGCTGACGGCACCATCATCGGCGAGGGCGTAGGCATGGTGGCCCTCAAGCGGCTCGCCGACGCCGAGCGTGACGGCGACCAGATCCACGCGGTGATCCGCGGCCTGGGCTCCTCGTCGGACGGCAAGGCGTCCAGCGTCTACGCGCCGCGTTCGGAAGGACAGGCCAAAGCGCTGCGCCGCGCCTACGAGCGCGCCGGCTATGACCCTTCGACGGTGGAACTCGTCGAGGCGCACGGCACGGCGACCAAGGCCGGTGACGTTGCCGAGTTCGCCGGGCTGAAGTCGGTGTTCACCGACAATTCGGCGCGTATCGCGATCGGATCGGTCAAGTCTCAGATCGGCCACACCAAGGCTGCGGCAGGCGCCGCCGGGCTCATCAAAGCCGTTCTTGCGCTCCAGCATTCGACACTGCCCGGCACCCTGAAGGTGGATCATCCCAACCCTGCGATGGGGATCGAGGATTCTCCGTTCTATGTCAACTCGCAGACCCGGCCTTGGGTGCGCAAGGGTGATCAGCCGCGACGCGCATCGGTCAGTTCGTTCGGCTTCGGCGGCAGCAACTTCCACGTGACATTGGAGGAGTATCAAGGCGAGCACCGCGCCAAGCGGCTGCGGACGCTGCCCAGCGAGTTGGTGGTGCTCAGCGCACCGTCGGAAACCGAGCTGGCCAAGCGTGCCTCCGACATCGCCACGGCCGCGCGCTCGGGTGAGAGCCTGGCCCGCATCGCATTCGACGCCGCCGAAGAGTTCGACGCATCGCAGCATGCGCGCGCGGGCCTGGTGGCAACGGACACCGAATCGCTTGCGACGGTTGCCGACCGGCTGAGCACCGCGCTTGCCGGTGGTGCCGCGTCTGAGCTCAAGGACGCCAACATCGCCGTCGGCTTCGGGCCGGCACGGGAAGGCAAGACGGCCTTCCTGTTCCCCGGGCAGGGCAGCCAATACGTCGGGATGGGCGGCGATCTCGCGCTCGCCTTCCCCGAAGCGCTTGCGGTCTGGGACGGGCTCGACGGCGATCTCGCTGATCTGCCTGCCGTGGTGTTTCCCGAGCCGGCGTTCGACGCCGCCGCGGTGGATGCGCAGAAGAAAGAACTCACCGCGATGGCCAACGCGCAGCCGGCCATCGCCGCAACCAGTCTCGCGCAGCTCGCGCTGTTGGACCTCCTAGGGGTCAGCGCGACCGCCGCCGCTGGCCACAGCTTCGGTGAGGTCACCGCACTGGCGGCCGCCGGCGTGCTGCCGACCGAGAGTCTGGTCGAGACGGCTCGCACCCGCGGCACGCTGATGAACGAGGCCGGCCAGGGCAAGGATGGCGCGATGCTGGCGGTATCGGCGACAGCCGATGACGTACGTGCGCTGGTGGCATCGCAGCCGGACAACGGATCGCTGGTCGTTGCCAACGACAATGCGCCGACCCAGGTGGTGCTGGCCGGTCATGAGACCGATATCGCGTGGGCCGAGAATGCGGCGAAAGCCAAGGGCTGGACGGCGGTTCGCCTACCGGTCGCCTCGGCTTTCCACTCACCGATCGTGGCTTCGAGCTGCGCACCCCTGACCGCATATCTGAAGACCCTGAAGATCGGTCAGCCGAACTTCCCGGTGTACGCCAACGCCACCGCGCAGCAGTACGGCGAGGAGGTCGCCACCCAGCTCGGTGACCAGGTGCAGCAGCTGGTGCGTTTCCGCGAGATGATCGAGGCGATGGCGCGCGACGGGGTCACGCGATTCGTCGAGGTCGGCCCCGGACGGGTGCTGACCGGACTGGTCTCCAAGATCCTCGGATCGACTTCGCACGCGGCGATCTCCCTGGACGACCAGAAGGCCGACGGGCTGCGCGGTTGGCATCGCGGGCTCGCGGCGTTGGCCGCCGACGGCGTGGCCCTGGATCTCGGCGCCCTCTTCGACCACTACGAGGAGCCACTGCCGTACGTTCCGGCCCCCAAGCATGCGGTGAAGGTGGGCGGCGCCAACCTCGGCAAGCCGTATCCGCCTGCCGACGGCAAGGTGTCGATCACCCCCAAGCGGACTCGGGTGAGCACGCCCAGCCCGGCACCGGCGGCCGTCACGGCGCCCGCGCCCGCGGTTCAGCAGCCCGCGCCGGCCGTGCAGCGCATGGAGTCGCCCGCGGCTGCCGCGCCGGCGCCCGTGGCGCAGGCACAAGCGCCCGTGATTCACCAGCAGGCACCCGCGGTGCAGCAGCAGGTGGAGGTACAGGCCGAGGTGATCGAAGCACCGCTGTCCGGTGATGTGTGGAGCGTCATCGACAGCATCCAGAAGGAAACCGCCGAACAGCATCAGCGCTACATGGATGTCGTCACGCGTAGCCACCAGGCGTTCCTGGACATGTCCACCCAGATGATGGCCCACGTCGTGGGGGATCCGAAGGCCACGGCGCAGACACCGATGGTGATGGCGAGCGTCGCGCCGCAGCAGGTTGTGGCGCCTGCGCCGGCTCCCGTCGCGGTTGCACCTGCACCTGCGCCTGCCCCGGTTGCGGTTGCGGCCGCGCCGGTGATCGCACCGCCGGTCGCGCCCGTCGCCGTCGCTCCGGTCGCTGCGGCCCCGGTGGCTGCGCCGGCTGTGGCTGCGGGTCCGGCTGCGGGTGATGTTGTGTTGTCGATTGTTTCGGAGAAGACGGGTTATCCGGTGGACATGCTCGGGTTGGGCA
>NZ_PDHO01000129.1 GCF_002887815.1 Mycobacterium sp. ENV421
GGGTCTTGACCCCAGGTGTTGGACACGCTTAATCCCGCAAGATTGGCGGGGGAAGCGAGATGATCGACACCGATGGCAAGGAAAAATTATCCCGACGAGTTCAAACGGGACGCGGTGGCGCTGTACCGAGACACTGAAGGCGCGACGATCACCCAGATCGCCGACGAACTCGGCATCAGTGGGGTGACGCTGTCGGCCTGGTGCAAGGCGGCCGGGGTGCCGATTCGGCACCGCAACCCCACCACTGGTGCCGCACCGGTCTCGGGCGCGGAAACTCCTGACCAGGAGCTGGCCCGGCTACGTGCCGAAGTAGGGGCAGCTACGTGCGGACAAGACCCGGTTGTCCACCGAGCGCGACATTCTGCGGTCGGCGGCCAAATATTTCGCCGGGGAGACGAACTGGTGAGCCGCTTCCAGTTCGTCGCCGACCACCTCGACACCTACCCGGTGAAGTGGCTGTGCGCGATCGTCGATATCGCGCGTTCCTCGTTCTACGCCTGGCTTGCTGGTGCCGATGGCCGCGCTGCCCGCGAAGCGACTGACCAGGCACTGGCCGAACGGATCCGTACCGTCCATGAGGCGGACAACACCTACGGGGCGCCGCGGATCACCGCTGAACTCAACGACGGCGTGCCCGAGCAGGAGCGGGTCAACCACAAACGGGTGGCACGGGTGATGCGGGCGGCCAGGATCGCCGGCTACCGACGCCGCCGCCGGGTGAAGACCACCACACCCGATCCGGCCAACCAGAAGGTCCCCGACCTGCTCAACCGGGATTTCACCGCAGCGGCACCCAACGAAAAGTACGTCGGAGACATCACCTACCTGCCCTTGGCGACCGGGTCGAATCTGTATCTCGCGACGGTGATCGATTGCTTCTCCGGCCGAGTAGCGGGGTGGGCGATCGCTGAGCACATGCGCACTGAACTCGTCGAAGATGCCCTCATCGCCGCCGAGGCGCTGCGTGGTTCGCTGGCGGGTGCTGTGTTCCATTCGGATCACGGAAGTCAGTACACCTCAACCGATTTCGCGACATTCTGCGCAGATCTGGGCGTCACCCAGTCTATGGGCGGGATCGGGTCAAGTGCCGATAACGCGCTCGCCGAATCGTTCAACGCCAGCCTCAAACGCGAGATCCTGCAGGACCGCAGCCAGTGGCTCGACGCTGCGACCTGC
>NZ_PDHO01000130.1 GCF_002887815.1 Mycobacterium sp. ENV421
CCGCCGACAACCACCCTACGAGCCAACAGGTCGCTTGACATCCCTTAGGAACTCAAGGTTCCGGTGACCCCTCCGCCCGTCCTCCCACCCGCTGTACGGGCTTCGGGGTAACTTCCCCCGTGTCACATACTGAGGCGAGGAGACCACCCCTATGGCGCAGACGAATGCGAATCTGATCTGGAAGATCGCCGATCTGCTGCGGGGGCCGTATCAGCCGAACCAGTACGGCGACGTGATCCTGCCATTCACGATCCTGCGCCGCCTGGACTGCATCTTGGAGCCGACGAAGGACGAGGTCCTCGCGGAGTACAAAAAGATCTCGGCGACCAAGGTCGATCCCGCTGTGATGCTGAAGGCCAAGTTCAAGCTGCCCTTCTACAACACCTCCCGCTGGACCTTCGATGCGCTGGTTGGTGACCCGGAGGGTGTCGCCGACAACCTCATTGACTACATCGAGCGGTTGTCGCCGAACGTTCGCGACGTCTTCGATGGCTTCCGCATGATCGACCTCATCGGAGACTTGTCGAAGTCGGATCGGCTCTACCTGATCGTCAAGGCGTTCGCCGCCGTCGACCTGCACCCGAAGGTCGTCACCAATCACGACATGGGTTATATCTTCGAAGAACTCATCCGCAAGTTCGCCGAATCGAACAACGCCCAGGCTGGTGATCACTTCACCCCCCGCGAGGTCATTGCGCTGATGGTCGACATCTTGTTTCACACCCAGGACGACGTGCTCAGCAAGCCCGGCACGGTCCGCACCATCTATGACCCCACCGTTATGTGCAATTGGAGTGTCTCAAGAGACAGCCGTATTGCGCGATCAATACGGCTTTTGGCTATCTGAATGCAACAGGCTCCGGCCACTTCAATAGAGATAGTCATTCAAACTCCGTGGTCTGAAACTTCAGCGTGACTGCGTTCTCGCGGATGGTCCGGATCTTCGACTCATCTAGCCCGCCCGGAACGTGAGCGTCGATCTCGACCCGAATCTCCAGCTGGACTCCGGGTAGCGAAGCCAAGTGGGCGATCACTTCGTCAGCGACTTTCTTAAACTCGAGGCCGTACCGTTCAGCGTTCAGGGATTTGTGTTGACCGTCTCTCGGGATGACGACGACGGGGTATGCGGTCGTCATTGAGCGTG
>NZ_PDHO01000131.1 GCF_002887815.1 Mycobacterium sp. ENV421
CACATGAAGACACGAGCGGCTGTGCTGTTCGAGGCTGGTAAGCCCTTTGAGGTCGTGGAGTTGGATCTTGACGGTCCTCGGGCCGGTGAGGTTCTGATCAGGTATGTGGCCGCCGGGTTGTGTCATTCGGATCTGCATTTGACCGACGGGGATTTGGTGCCTCGGTTTCCGATTGTGGGGGGCCATGAGGGCGCGGGCATCATCGAGGAGGTCGGTGCGGGGGTGACGAAGGTCAAGCCGGGGGATCATGTGGTGTGTAGCTTCATCCCGAACTGTGGGCGCTGTCGGTATTGTGCGACGGGGCGCTCCAACCTGTGCGATATGGGTGCGACGATCCTCGACGGGCACATGCCCGATGGGTCGTTCCGGTTCCACATGGGTGATACCGATTTCGGTGCGATGTGCATGCTGGGCACCTTCGCCGAACGGGCGACCATCTCGGAGCATTCGGTGGTGAAGGTCGATGACTGGCTGCCGTTGGAGACGGCGGTGCTGGTCGGCTGCGGCGTGCCGACCGGGTGGGGGAGCGCCAACTATGCGGGCGGCGTGCGCGCCGGGGATACCACGGTGGTGTATGGCATCGGGGGGATCGGTATCAACGCCGTTCAGGGCGCGAAGCAGGCCGGCGCGAAGTATGTGGTCGCGGTGGATCCGGTCGAGTTCAAGCGGGAGACCGCGATGAAGTTCGGTGCGACGCATGTTTTCGCCACGGCCGCCGAGGCCGCCGAAAAGGTCAGCGAGTTGACCTGGGGGCAGATGGCTGATCAGGCGATCATCACTGTCGGCACCGTCGACGAGCAGGTAGTCGGCGACGCGTTCAACACCGTGGGCAAGGGCGGCACGGTGGTGATCACTGGGCTGGCCAACCCGGAGAAGTTGACTGTGCACGTGTCCGGCGGGGTGATGACGCTGTTCGAGAAGACCATCAGGGGCACCCTGTTCGGTTCGGCCAATCCGCAGTACGACATCGTCAAACTGTTACGGCTCTACGATGCCGGGCAGCTCAAACTCGATGAGCTGGTCACCACGCGCTACACACTCGAGCAGGTGAACGAGGGCTACCAGGACTTGCGGGACGGCAGGATCATCCGCGGCGTCATCACCCATGC
>NZ_PDHO01000132.1 GCF_002887815.1 Mycobacterium sp. ENV421
GGAAGTCGAATGATCGTCGAGAAGCCCTCGGCGCGCAGCGAATCGACGGCCACTCTGTCGGCGCTGAATTCTTCTGGCGTGAGTGGGTAAGGAAAGGCGTAAGCCGGAACGCGCTGCCCGCTTGGCAGCCCACCAAAAACGGTCTCAAGATCCGCGTAGATGCGAGCCGAGTCGAATTGGAACTGCACAGAGGAGGATATGATCTGAGGACGATTAGTAATCTCGCCGACTGACTTGAACCCCAAACCCTTATGTCCGATCGAAGTGCCGGGCCCTTTGGAGGAGCGAGCTAGCGAACATATCGCCCTGATCTGTCTTTCGCCGAAGCCGGATCCATTGTCAGCTACAAGAAGTGCTGTCTCGGTAAGGACGAACCGCGCTCGACCACGCAGACCTTTGTCACGGGCAGCGTCGTCCGCATTTTGGACGAGTTCGAACGGGTATCTTCCGGAGTACTGCTGACGCACAAGTTCTTGCGCTGCACCCCGTTCGTCGAGAGTTTTGAGAGCCTGCTCAGGGGTGCCGTCGTCAATGTGCAGTCGTATCGACCGCATCTCGCTGGCGTGCTGTATCGCAGCGGGATCGTTCATGGCGGCTCCCCTTCGTTATGTCTTTTCAGATCCATTGCGTATTTGGATCGGATGCCCGTTGCGGCGCTTGTTTCTTTCGTTCGCGTCGACACCGCATCAGCCCAGTTTCGCGAGTGGTGCGGGCAATTTAGGTGACCTTTCGCGCGTGTCCGAGGTGCGTTGATACACGAGAGCTGCTACCATCTGGTAGCTGCCGAGCGCATCGCCAAATCTTCTTGATCTGAACTGAGATTCACGATCCGAATGCAGTCTGCAACCCAGCGACGTCGCTCGCCGTGCCACCGCACTAATGAGCGCGGCGGTCGCCACTCGGGAATTTACTCGGGAGTCGATCGATCGCACGCGCTGGTCGTGGTTAGTACTAGTCGCAACTGCCGCACACTCCTGTGAGAGATAGCTCCATACCGCAGTCGCAGTAGGTCCCATTGCGTCGGACATTGTGAGACCCGACTTGGCTCAATTTAGTGTTCAAGTCCGTGGCTGATCTTGGCGAGGGCGTC
>NZ_PDHO01000133.1 GCF_002887815.1 Mycobacterium sp. ENV421
TGTATCCGGCCATGAGGTTGGTAGCGGGCGTGTTGGCTTGATGTGAGGAGAACCTCCGGGTGAGGTGTGGCTTGTCTAAGGCCCATACCTACTCCGGAGGTTCTCGTGTCCCACCGTAATGCCCGTACCACGTTTCACGGTCGGCTGTTAATCGTGCAACGCCATCAACAGGGATGGAAGCAGGCTCATATCGCCAAGGCGATGGGGATTTCCCGCAAATGCGTCCACACCTGGATCAGCCGCTATGCCGCGCAGGGTGAAGCCGGGTTACAGGACCGGTCCTCACGCCCGAACCGCTGTCCGACGAGAACGTCGGCCCGCGTCGAGCGCCAGGTTGTCGCCGCCCGCCGGCGGCATCGCCGCGGCCAGGACTGGCTAGGTCCCGAGCTGGGGATCGCGCCTCGGACCGTCGGGCGGATTCTGCGTCGCCGCCGCCAGCCCTATCTGCGGGACTGCGACCCGATGACCGGTGTCGTGATCAAGGCGTCCAAAGCTACTGCGGTGCGCTATGAGCGCCAGCGGCCCGGCGAATTGGTCCATGTGGACGTCAAGAAGCTCGGCCGTATTCCCGATGGAGGTGGCTGGCGTGCTCACGGGCGCAGCGAGGACGTCCGCGGCCGCGGTATCGGGTATGACTACGTGCACTCGATGGTCGATGACCACAGCCGATTGGCGTACTCGGAGATCCATGCCGATGAAAAAGGACCGACATGCGCCGGGTTCATCGCCCGGGCTGCTGAATACTTTCAATCACAGGGGATTTCGTGTATCGAACGACTCATCACCGACAACCATCTGAGTTATCGGCGCTCTCTCGACGTCGCCGCTGTCGTTCATGAACTCAACGCCAAACACATCTTCATCAAACCCCACTGCCCGTGGCAGAACGGCAAGGTGGAGCGTTACAACCGGACCCTGCAATGCGAATGGTCCTACCGCCGGGTGTTCGCCTCCAACGAGGACCGCGCCCGAGCGCTTGCCCCCTGGGTCGAGTTCTACAACACTCAACGCCGTCACAGCGCACTCGGAGGCCTACCCCCCATCAGCCGACTGCGACCAACCTAATGGCCGAGTACA
>NZ_PDHO01000134.1 GCF_002887815.1 Mycobacterium sp. ENV421
ATCATCACCCGGCAACCCAACTCAGCATCAAAACCCACTCGCGCCACCTACCACGCAAAATCCGGGGTAGCCGCCCGTTCGCAACACCAGTTGCCCCTGATGCGCCATGTGGGAATCGGTGATCCTCGCGAGGGCACCTGCCCGACAAACGGTTTCGGGCAGGGCCTTCGAATGTGAGGAGAAACGGTGTCGTTGGAAGAGCACAAACGTCGGGAGCGGGCCCAGGCGATCGGGTTGTTTCGCTATCAGTTGATCTGCCCCGCCCTGGCCGACGGGTTGTCGACCAAGCAGCGCGGCCGGCTGGTCCGCGAGATCGCCGAACGTATCCGTCTCGACCCGTTCGGCGCCCGGGTGCAGATCGCACGACCGACCCTGGACCGCTGGATCCGCCGCTACCGGGCCGGCGGGTTCGAAGCGCTGGTGCCCGAACCACGGCGGCTGGCTACCCGCACCGACACCGGGGTGCTCGAGCTGGCCGCGTCGCTGAAACGGGAGAACCCGACCCGCACCGCCGCACAGGTGGCCCGGATCCTGCGCACCGCCACCGGATGGGCACCCTCGGAATCGACCCTGCTGCGCCATTTCCACCGCTGCGAGCTGATGGGCCCGACCGCCGGGCAGGCCGGGGAGGTGTTCGGCCGGTTCGAAGCGGCTGACCCCAATGAACTGTGGGTCGGCGACGCCCTGCACGGCCCCCGGGTCGGGGATCGCAAAACCTACCTGTTCGCGTTCCTCGACGATCACTCCCGGCTGGTGGCCGGGCACCGGTTCGGGTTCGCCGAAGACACCGTGCGCCTGGCCGCCGCACTGAAACCGGCGTTGGCCGCCCGCGGCGTGCCCGCGTCGGTCTATGTCGATAACGGCTCGGCGTTCGTTGATGCGTGGCTGCTGCGGGCATGCGCCAAACTCGGTGTTCGGCTGGTGCACTCGACACCCGGGCGCCCGCAAGGACGCGGCAAGATCGAACGGTTCTTGAATCACCCCGGGTTTGATGCCAATGCCGTTAACTTTGGCGTCACCGCAGGTCAGTGCATTCTGTGGTGAAACATG
>NZ_PDHO01000135.1 GCF_002887815.1 Mycobacterium sp. ENV421
CCGGTGATGGTGATGTCGCCGTGGTGGTGTGCTCGGTGGTGAAAGGGGCACAGCAGCACTAGGTTGTGCAGTTCGGTGGGGCCGCCGTCTTCCCAGTGTTGGATGTGATGAGCGTGCAGTCCGCGGGTGGCGCTGCAGCCGGGGACTGCGCAGGTGGTGTCGCGGTGTTCGAGGGCGCGGCGAAGTCGCCGGTTGATGGTGCGGGTGGTGCGGCCGGCGCCGAGGGGTTGGCCGTCGCGTTCGAACCATGCTTCGCAGGTGGCGTCGCAGGTCAGGTAGTGGCGGTCGCTGTCCGAGAGCAGCGGACCCAGGTGCAGTTGCCCGGTGCGCTTGTCGACGTCGAGGTGAACCACCACGGTGGTGCGCTGCCCGTGCGGGCGGCGGGCCACGTCGGCGTCCCAGCCGGCCTCGATCAGGCTCAGGAACGCATCGGTGGTGTTGGGTAGTGGTGGCGCGTTGTCTGCACCACCGTTGTCGTGGTCGCGTTTCCAGTCGGCGACCAGCGCATCGTGGTGCGATTGCAGTGCGGCGTCGACGGTGGCTGCCTCGCGGTGCGGAAGGGTGATCTTCCAGGTGGTGGTGTCCTCACCGGAGGTCTTGGTCACCGACCGTCGTGGTTCCGGGCGGGACGCGCCGTCAGGCTTGGGTTCGAGTTTGATGGCGGTGCGCAGTTGGCTCACCGTCGCAACCGTGGCCAGTTGTGCGTAGTGCTCGTCGGAGCCGTCGGCGGCGCGGGCGGCGATGACGCCGACCTGATCCAGCGACAACCGGCCTTCCCGCATGCCTTGGGTGCAGCGGGGGAACTCGGCAAATCGGTGCGCGACAGCCGAAATGGTGGTGGCGGTCGACGATGAGGTGCCCAGCTTCCAGGCCACCACGGCGGCGACGGAGCGCGCCCCGGTCATACCGCAGAGGTCGTCGCGATCCAATTCGGCGACCAGCTCCACGATGCGCCCGTCGATCGCATTCCGTTGGCCGGCAAGCTCAGCCAACTCCTCGAACACCACCTCGAGGCGCTCCTTCGGGCTGAGCGCGACGGTCGAGGACAT
>NZ_PDHO01000016.1 GCF_002887815.1 Mycobacterium sp. ENV421
CCTCGGCGGCCGCGCTGAGCGTCAAGTTCAGCTTGACCGGATCCACCTTCTCCGAGATCGAGGTGAGCGTCTCGAACAGCGTGTTGAACTCCGTCGTCACGTGGGACACGTCGATCACGTCGCCGCTGGAGATCCGCTGCTTGGACGGATCGGGCGGGCTGCGGAAGGACACGTACTTGTTGCCGAAGACGGTGCTGGCCTTGACCTCGGCGATGGCGTTGGCCGGGATCAATGGGACGTACTTCGGGTTGACGTTCAGTGACAGCTTGGCCTTGGTGGTGCCGTCGCGCTCGACGGCGTCGACGCCGGTGACGCGACCGATCTCGACGCCGTTGTAGGTCACTTTCGACCCCGGGTCCATCACCAGGCCGGCTCGCTGCGAAATGAGGGTCAGCTCGGTCTTGGGTGTGAAGTCACCACGAAACTGCATGTAGACGACCACCACGATGACGGTGAGCAGGATGGCGGTCACCGCGAAGGCGGTCTTCAGCGGGGGCGAGAACTGCCAGTGTCTGGCACGCGACTCGAGCCACCCCGGCGCGTCACCACCGCGGTCAGCCATGTCCGCGCCTACCCATCTCGGGGTCCCCTCCACCGACTGCGGTTCACCCGCAGATCGCCATTCGTTGCCCTGTCACTATCCCACGCAGGCCGCTGACGTCGGGGTTTTCGGACCAATCGATATCAGTGATGAACTCCAGGCGCTGGGCCCTGCGTGACGTGGCTCACACGGTGAGTTCAGGCGGTGTGATGGGCCTGCGGCACGAGCTGGGAAACAGGCTGCAGGACACCGTATTTCGGATCTCTGCCGTCACCGGAGGACCGGCCACGCGCGTGCCGCCACAGCCACGGGATCAGCAGGCCGCGGGTCCACTGGCCTTGCGCGTACATCCGCTGCCAGAAGCCGTCTTGGATCTCCTCACCGCTGGGCTGCGCCCAATCATGGTTACTACCGGGCAGTTTCAGCGCTTCGGCGGCCGCCTCGGCAAACAAGATGTGGCCCCGGGTCGAGGCGTGCATGCGGTCGTGACTCCAGTTCGACGTCTCGTTCATCGACTCGGCGTTGTAGAGATCGACCAGGCCGAACCCGTGCCGATCGGCGGCCTGACGGATGACCGAATTGACCTCGCGGATGCGCGCTCCGATCAACCGGCCCACCGGCAGCATCTTCGCGACGTCGGGGAATGTCGTGGTCACCACCGTCGCGCCGGACTCCGCCAGCTGTCGGTAGACGGTGTCGAGATCGCCCATTGCCCTGGTGAACGTGCGGCCGGGCCGCGTGACGTCGTTCATCCCGATGCAGACGGTGACCAGATCGGGGTCCATCGCCAGCGCTCGGGGGAGCTGATCTTCCAGCACGTCGATCACCCGTTTGCCCCGGATCGCGAGATTGGCGTAGAGCAACCCGGGGTGGCAGCTGTCCAGGGTGGTGGCGAGCCGGTCGGCGAACCCGATCAGTCCATGGGTGTCGTCGCCGTCCCAGAGACCTTCGGTCTGACTGTCGCCGATCGCGACATAGCGAGAGAAGCCGATGTCGGACATGAACTTCGACTTTAGCGTCGCACACCGCAGTACGATCGGCAGGCGAATGGAAGGTGGGGTGTACAGAAGGTGAAGTCGTCTGCGTCGGTCGAATCCACGGCACCGCAGTCAGATCCCGCTCCGTCGACACCTCGCCAGCGACTGATCGACGCGCTGGCCGCCTCGATCACCGACGTCGGATACTCGGCGACCACCGTCGCCGACATCGTGCGCCGCGCGCGGACCTCACGACGGACCTTCTACGAGTACTTCACCGACCGGGAAGCGTGCTTGGTTGCGCTGCTCGCCGATACGAATCGGCGGGCTGTGGAGACCATCTCGGCGGCGGTTGACCCGGCAGCGCCCTGGGAAGCGCAGATCAGGCAGGCCGTCGAGGCCTGGGTGGCCAATGCCGAATCGGAACCGGCGGTGATGCTGAGTTGGATCCGTGACGTCCCGGCGCTCGGCATGGCCGCCAGGACGCTGCAGCGGGAAGTCACCGAGTCGTTCATCGTGATGGTCCGGACGCTGTCCGACACCGAGGAACTGCGGGCCGCCGGCATCCCGATGGTGTCCCGTCAGCGGGCGATCATGCTGATCGGCGGATTGCGGGAACTGACCGCGGTCACCGTCGAGAGCGGCGGCCGGATGACGGACATCACCGACGAGGCGGTAGCCGCGGCCATCGCCCTACTCGGCCCTCATCGCGGCGGTTGAGCCGGGCTACTTCTTGAGCCAGGCGCGAACTTTGGCCAGGTCGCGGGTATAGGCCTCGTACATCTCGTCGTCGAAGAACGACGCGCCGCTGATGACGTCATTGCCCTGCCAGATCACTCGGACCCGGTACCGGTCACGCAGGTAGACGTCGACGCGCCCGCTTTCGCGACGCTGCCAGCCCTTGTCTTCGCCGGCCTCGGAAATGGCCAGCCGCTCGTCCGTGCCAGACATCAGTGACTACTCCTCTTGGGCGCTCCTCTTGGGGCGGCGATACGCGCGCCCCGGGGGTCAACAGTACGGGGAGGACCCCGGCCGGCTGCCGTTGTGTCGCCCGGTACATCGGCGTACCGTGGCCGGTACAGCGACGTACCGAAGCGGAGGATGGGAACCATGGCGCACGCGACGACCGATCCGATCCGACTCCCGCCCGGCCCGAACGCCCCACGGCTGCTGCAGGGAATTCGCTTCCTCACCGCACGCCGGGCCGTGGTGGGCGACCTCGCCAGGCGATACGGGTCGGCGGTCACCCTGAACCTGCCGATATTCGGCAGAACCGTGTTGATCAGCGACCCCGCCCTGATCAAAGACCTGTTCACCACCGGCAGCGATCTGGTGGGGCGGGCCACCAATCTCGGCGAGGTGTTGGGCCCGGGCTCGACCTTCAGCCTGGACGGCGAGGAACACCGCGAGCGACGCAAACTTCTGGTGCCGCCGTTCCACGGCAAGCGCATGCACAGCTACGAGGCCATCATCGAAGAAGAAGTACTGCGCGAGGTCGCGAACTGGCCCGAGGGCGTCGAATTCGACACGCTGCCGTCGATGATGCGGATCACGCTCAACGCCATCCTGCGCGCGGTATTCGGGGCCGAGGGTGCGTTCGACGAACTACGCGAGCAGCTGCCCCGCCTGGTGGCCGTCGGATCGCGGCTCGCATTGCTGCCGAGGATCTTTCGGCGTGACTTCGGCCCCCGCAGTCCCGGCGGCGCCATCGGTCGGCACCGACGGCGCTACGACGAGATCGTCGACTCGCTGATCGCCGACGCCCGTCGCGACCCGGCGTTCGACGAGCGCCCGGACGTCTTGTCGCTGATGCTGCGGGCGCGTTACGAGGACGGCACGGCGATCCCGGACCGGCACATCGCCGACGAGCTGTTGACCCTGCTGACCGCCGGGCACGAGACCACTGCGACCACCCTTGCCTGGCTGGTCGAGCGGGTACGCCGGCATCCGCAGCTGCTGGCGCGCCTCACCGCGGAAGCCGACGCCGGCGGCTCGGAATTGCAGCAGGCCACGATCTGGGAGGTACAGCGGCTGCGGCCCGTCATCGACGGCACATCGCGACGGGCGTTACAGCGAATCCGCCTCGGGGAGTGGGTGATTCCCGAAGGTCATGTGGTCATCGTCAGCATCCCGATGGCGCACGCCAACCCGGACCGATTCACCGGACCGTCGGCGTTCGACCCGGACCGGTTCGTCGGCAGCCCGCCGGACAACTACGCCTGGATCCCGTTCGGCGGCGGGATCCGCCGGTGCATCGGCGCCGCGTTCGCCAGCATGGAGATGAACGTCACCCTGCGAACCCTATTGCGCGAGTTCACTTTCGTTCCCACCACCGCACCGGGGGAGGCGTACCACTCGCGGGGGATCGCCAACGCCCCGGCCGACGGTGGCCGCGCGATCGTCCACCGGCGGTCCGATGCCGGGACGCCGCCGGACTGGGCGGCGTCTGGGAGTCTGCTGGGAATTGCGTCAGGCGGGGAGCCGGCGATTCAGCAGAATGCCCGCACCGACTGACAACGTCAGTGCCAGGGCGCCCAGTGCAACCCAGCCTGCACTGGCGTCACCGTGCACCACCTGGTACCCGATCTGCTCGTCCAGGGTCGAGTACACCTGGTTCAGTTCGCCGAGGCTGGCGGCACGGAAGGCTTGGCCGCCACTGAGATCGGCGATCCTGGCCAGCGAGGCGTCATCGGTCGGAACCGGAATCGATTGACCGTCGACCTGGACCACACCGTTCGGCGTGCCGAACGAGATCGTCGAGATCGGTACCCCCTGCTCTTTGGCGGCCTGCGCGGCGGTGAATGCTCCACGCGGAGAGTCCAGGTTCGGCGGGACCGTCTCCTTGCCGTCGGACTCCAGCACGATGCGGGCCGGTGGCGGTCCGTCACCACCGCCCATCACCGCACCGGTGGTCGCAATCGCTTGCAGCGCAGTGAAAATACCCTCGCCCGTTGCGGTGCGCGGTTCGGGAACCAGCTTGTCGATCGCCTGCTTGACCTGCTGCCGGTCGATCGTCGGCGCGACCAGCAGCGTGGCCCCTGACGAGAACTTCACCAGCCCGAGATTGATGCCCGGGGTGAGCATGTCGGCGAAATGCTTGCCGGCCTCGCGGGCCGCCTCGATTCGGCTGGGGGCGACATCGGTGGCCGACATGGATTCCGAGACATCGATGACGAGCATGACGACGGCCCGGTTGCGGGGGATCCGCACGTCATGGGTGGGCCCGGCCATCGCGGTGGTGAGCAACGCCAGGGCGGCCACCAGCAGGGCCGCGGGCAGATGCCGGCACCTGCGCGGCTTCTGGCCGGCGGCAACCTGCTCCAGCAGCGCCATGTTCGCAAAGCGCAGCACCCGCCGCCGTCGGCTTCGCTGAACCAGCAGGTAGGCGGCCACGGCGGCGAGGACGACGACGAGATAGCAGAACAACCACGGGGTTGTGAAGCCCGAAAGTGACAGCGATTTCACAGCATCCACGCCGGCGGGACCACCTCTCAACTAACCCCGGTACAAAGGACACGTTAGCCACAGTTTCTTGGGGCTGCCGACAGTGATGACAGGAGTGGGTTGTTGCCCGGTATCGGTTCGTTGCCCCTGAGCGGGCTGGCGCATCCCGGCCTGCTGGTGCTGGCCGTGATACCCGCACTGCTGCTGGTCCTGTACGTCCTCGGGCAGCTCCAGCGACGGCGGCGCCTGCGGCAGTTCGGCGACGCGGCAGCGCTGCAGCGGCTGACGCCGAAGCGGCCACATCGCCTGCGGCACTTGCCTATTGCGCTGTCGCTCGGCGCACTACTGCTGCTCATCGTCGCGCTTGCCGGGCCCACCCATGAGGCCCGCATCCCTCGCAATCGGGCTGTCGTGATGCTGGTCATCGACGTCTCACAGTCGATGCAGGCCAAAGATGTTGCCCCGACCCGTCTACGGGCCGCGCAAGACGCGGCCAAGACCTTCGCCCAGCAGCTGACCCCCGGGGTGAACCTGGGCTTGGTGTCGTTCGGCGGCAACGTGAATCTGCTGGTGTCGCCGACCCCCGATCACGCGGCCACCGTCACCGCCTTGGACAAGTTGCAGCCGGACAACTCGACCGCCACCGGTGAGGCGCTGTTCACCTCGCTGGAGGCGATTCAGACCGTGAGCACCGTGCTCAGCGCGGGCGATGCGACGCCACCACCGGCGCGCATCGTGCTGCTGTCCGACGGCGGCGAGAACAAACCCGCCAATCCGGACAATCCGCGTGGGGACTTCACCGCCGCACGGGCCGCCAAGGACCAGGGGGTGCCGGTCTCGACGATCACGTTCGGCACCCGGGACGGGGTGGTGACGCTCAAGGAGGACACCATCCCGGTGCCGTCGGACGGCACCCAGATGAAGCGGATCGCCGAACTGTCGGGCGGGCAGAACTACACCGCCACCAATATCGACGAGCTGAACAAGAGCTACGGGGCGGTCCTGCAACAGGTCGGGTACCAGACGATCAGCGCGCCCGCGACCACCGGATGGCTGCGGCTGGCGGTGGTTCTGCTGACCGTCGCGGCGTTCCTCGCGCTGGCAGTCAACCGGAATCTGCCCGCGTAGATGTCCGCTCGGGTGGGCATAGCTACCGCGACAGCAGAGGAGGTCCAGCCGCATGAGCGACGACACCGCGCCCCGGGAGAACCCCGCCAAGGATCAATCGGAATGGGTGACCGGCGATGAGCCGATGACCGGTCCACAACGCAGTTATCTGAGCACCCTGGCCCAGGAGGCCGGCGTCGAGGTGCCCGAGCAGCTGACCAAGGCACAGGCCTCGGAGATGATCGACGAACTGCAGACGAAGACCGGACGAGGTGCCTGATGATCACTGCCGATGACGTGCGCCGGCTTCTCGACGGCGACCCCGACGCGGTGCTGGTGCTCATCGAAGGCCGCACCGAGGTCGTCGGCCCGGCTGCTTTGGACACCGACGACTACCGCGGGGCGCTGCAGGTGATCACCCGCGCGGAACTGGTCGAGCAGGCCGGCGGCGAAAAACTCTCGGATCGTGAACTGTCCGAGCAGGCCGCGGCCCTGGAGACCGCGATCGCCGAACTGGGCGGCTAGCTTTCCGCGCCGCGGGCGCGTTTCACCAATTCGACCGAGGCCGAACGCAATTCGTCGGCGGAGGACAACGGTGCACCGAATCCGACCCGGGTGTATCCGGTGCCACGCGGCGTGTCGACCCGCAGGTCGAGCCCGTAGCGGTCGACGCCGGTGCACACCGCGGCCGTGGTGTCCGGATAGCCGCCGAGTGCGCGCGCCATCGCCACCAGTGACTCGGCGTGATCGGCGTTGAGGTGGGTGATGGCGCCGGCGGCCTGCGGTCGAACCGGGTCGGCGGCGGCCGCCGCGTAGTCCTCGGCGGTCGCCGAATCCATCCGGCCGTAACCGCCCACCCAGCGCACGCGGTGCACGCGCAGCACCCAGAGCGTGAAGTCGGAGTAGTCGACGTAGTACTTCGCCGCCGCGACGGCGGCCAGATGCGCGTCACGGGCAGCGCGGGCTTCGTCACCGGTCGGGCGTTCCACGACGCCGGCCAGCGTGATCCGTCCGCTGGCCAGCGGGTCGGTCTCCGTGGTGGGCGCGACGACGGCAAGACTGGCGCGCGGATCGCCGGCGAGATTGCGGCCGTGCTCGGCCATGTTCGACACGCACAGCACCGGCTGACCGCCGAGAAGCCCGTAGGTGACGAACGAGGCCCATGGATCGCCGGTGGCGGTCAGGGAGGCCAGCGTCGCGGTATTGGTCGACGCCGCAATACTGCGGGCCTCCTCGGCCGCCGAGGGCCGGGTCGCGCCGACGACGGCGGTCAGCGGCGGCGGAACCGAAGGGGCGTCGCCCGGGTCGCCATGATCGCGTGATGCCACGTCGGCACGATACCGCGCCCACCGTCCGGCGAGAGACCCGATTCTGATCCGGTCCATCCTGCGTGGTGCTGCCGACGATGAGATCGCAAGCGACATCATCGAATCCGATGTTGCGCGACGGTGTCGGCGGCAAGAACCGCAAGAACGAAAACCGCGAATTGCGGCGAAACCCGCGCGCTCCTGCAGGTAGTGTCAGATCGTCGTGACGATCCCGTTCACCGTCACGAAACACCGCGGACACCGCGGCGCCACCGCATCGCTTCGAAGTCATAAGAAGGTTCGGTCATGAGGAACGTACGTCTGATCGCTGTTGTCGCGGCCGCTGTCGTGGTCGCCGGTGTCGCCTGCGCACCACCGGAGAAGAAGAGCGGCGGCGGCGGTGACGGCACCGCCGCAGGCCAGGCCACGTCGATGGCCGATTTCGGCGGCATGGACGGGCTGATCTCGGCGGCCAAGAAGGAGGGCGAGCTCAATGTGATCGCCCTGCCGCCGGACTGGGCCAACTACGGCGCCATCATCAAGGCGTTCGGCGACAAGTACGGCATCAAGGTGAACTCGGCTCAGCCGGACGCCGCCAGCCAGGACGAGATCAACGCCGCCAATCAGCAGAAGGGCCGCAGCACCGCACCGGACGTCTTCGACCTCGGTCAGTCGGTGGCATTGGCCAACAAGGCGATGTTCGCGCCGTACAAGGTGGCGACCTTCGACAGCATCCCGGCCGATATGAAGGCGGCTGACGGCTCGCTGGTCAACGACTACGGCGGTTACATGTCGATCGGCTACGACTCTGCCAAGGTCCCCGACCTGAGCTCCGTCAACGATCTGCTGAAGCCGGACTACAAGGGCAAGGTGGCACTCAACGGCGACCCGACCCAGGCCGGCGCCGCCTTTTCCGGTGTGGCGATGGTGGCCCTGTCGCAGGGCGGCTCGGCCGACAATGTCGCGCCCGGCGTCGACTTCTTCGCCAAGCTGAAGCAGGCCGGCAACTTCCTGCCGGTCGACCCGACGCCGGCCACCATCGAGTCCGGCCAGACGCCCATCGTCATCGACTGGGACTACCTGAACGCCGCGGAAACCAAGAAACTGCCCAGCTGGAAGGTGTTCGTGCCGCAGGACGCGGTGCTGGGCGGGTACTACTTCCAGGCGATCAACAAAGATGCCCCGCATCCGGCGGCCGCAAGGTTGTGGCAGGAGTTCCTGTTCAGCGACGAGGGCCAGAACCTGTACCTGGCCGGCGGCGCGCGACCGGTGCGGGCCGACGCGATGGTCAAGGCCGGCACCATCGACACCGCCGCCTACGAAAAGCTGCCCCCGATCAGCGGTAAGCCCGTCATCATGACCCAGGCCCAGACCGACGCCGCGACCCGATACCTGGCCGACAACTGGGCCAAAGCGATGGGCTGACACCGCGCGTGCTCCGCCATCAGTCGCCGGCCGAACGTCTCCGGCAAGCACTGCCCTTGGTGCCGTTCGCAGTGTTCGTCACGGTCTTCCTGATCATCCCGACCGTGACGGTGATCGTGTCCGCGTTCTACCTGGACGGGGTGTTCTCGCTACAGCGAATCGGATTGCTGTTCTCCGGCACCGCGGTGGCCGCGCTCGGTAAGAGCGTGCTGCTCTCGACGGTCACCGCCGCGATCGGAGCGGTTGTGGGTGCGGTGCTGGCGTGGCTGGTGGTCACCAGTTCGCCGACGTCACCGATGCGTCGGGTGGTGCTGTCGCTGTGCAGTGTGCTCGCCCAATTCGGTGGCGTGGCATTGGCATTCGCGTTCCTGGCGACGATCGGCCTCAACGGTGTGCTGACCGTCTGGGTGTTCGACCGGTTCGGGTTCAACCTGGCCGGCGACGGGTGGTTGTACTCGTTGCGCGGACTGATCCTGGTGTACACCTACTTTCAGATCCCGCTGATGGTGATCGTCTTCACCCCGGCGCTTGAGGGCTTGCGAGCGGAGTGGCGCGAGGCGGCGGTCAGCCTGGGCGCCTCCCGGTGGGCCTACTGGCGAGAGGTGGGCTTTCCGCTGCTGACACCGGCGTTCCTCGGGTCCGCGTTGTTGTTGTTCGCCAACGCGTTTGCCGCCTACGCCACCGCCGCGGCATTGGTCAGTCAGGGCAGCCCGATCCTGCCGCTGCTCATCCGCTCGGCCCTGACGTCGGAGGTGGTGCTCGGACAGTCCGGGTTCGCCTACGCGCTGGCGCTCGAGATGGTTGTCGTGGTCGCCGTGGTCATGGTCGCCTACAACCTGCTGGTGCGCCGCACGTCGAGGTGGCTGCAGTGAATCGGGTCGGGCGGGCGGTGCTGCTGACACTGTTCGGGGTGTTCTTCCTGTTCCCGCTGTATGCGATGGCGGATTTCAGTACCCGCAACCTCATTCACGGCGGACGCACGCTGGCGGCGTGGAAGAACCTGGTACAGAACGAGATGCTGTATCAGGCGATCATCGTCTCGCTACTGCTGGCGGTGTTCACCGTTGTGCTGATGCTGGTGATCCTGGTGCCGACGATGATCTGGGTGCGGCTGCGTGCGCCGTGGGGCAAGCGGCCGATCGAGTTCCTCTGCCTGCTGCCCTTGACCATCCCCGCTTTGGTGATCGTGGTGGGGCTGCGCAACGTCTACCTGTGGGTGGTCTACTTCCTCGGGGAGTCGGCGTTGACGCTGACGTTCGTCTACGTGGTCCTCGTGTTGCCGTTCGCGTATCGGTCCCTTGATGGCGCCCTGTCGTCGATCGACCTGAAAACCCTTGCCGAAGCGGCACGTTCCCTCGGCGCGGGCTGGACCACCACGATCCTGCGGGTGGTGGTGCCCAACATCTGGTCGGGCATTCTGTCGGCCGCGTTCATCTCCATCGCCGTGGTGCTGGGCGAGTACACCATCGCGTCGTTGAGTGGATACCAGAACCTGCAGGTGGTGATCGTCGCGATCGGCAAGAGCGACGGACCGACCTCGGTGGCGGCGTCGCTGGCGACATTGGTGTTCGGTTTCCTCCTGCTGCTGATCCTCTCGCTGGTGACCCGCCGTCACCGGCACGCCGACGTCGTCGACGGGAAGGAAAGCCGATGACCGGCAACGGTGTGGCTGTCGATTTCACCGACGTGACAAGAATTTACGGCGGAGCCGTCGGAAAGGCGGGCGTCGGCGGAGCCGTCGGAAAGGCGGGCGTCGGAAGAGGAGGTGGCGGGACCGTCCATGCGCTCGACGGACTGACGCTGCACTTGGAGCCCGGCGAGATGGTCGCCCTGCTCGGTCCGTCGGGATGCGGCAAGACCACCGCGCTGCGGATCCTGGCCGGGCTGGACGAGCCGACCGCGGGCCGGGTGGCCGTCGGCGGTGACGACATCACCGGTGTGCCGCCCAACAAGCGGGACATGGGCATGGTGTTTCAGGCCTACAGCCTCTTTCCGCACCTGACCGTTCTCGACAACGTCGCGTTCGGGCTCAAGCTGCGCGGGCAGGACAAAGCCGACCGAACGGCGAGGGCGGCGGACATGCTCGATCTGGTGGGGTTGTCCGAACACAAGCAGAAGTACGCCAGCCAGCTCTCCGGCGGCCAGCAGCAGCGGGTGGCGCTGGCGCGTGCCCTGGCCATCCAGCCGCGGGTGTTACTGCTGGACGAGCCGCTGTCGGCCCTCGATGCGAAGGTGCGCGCGCAGTTGCGCGACGAAATCCGGCGGGTCCAACTCGAAGTCGGCACGACGACGCTGTTCGTCACCCACGACCAGGAAGAAGCTCTGGCCGTCGCCGACCGGGTCGGCGTCATGAACCAGGGCCGACTGGAACAGATCGCCGCGCCCGCCGACGTCTACGCCCATCCGGCCACCCCGTTCGTCGCCGAGTTCGTGGGCTTGAACAACAGGATCGACGTCCAGGTGGCCGACGGGCGGGTCCACCTGCTCGGGACCACCCTGCCCGCGGCGGCCGGCTCGGTGGCGACGGGTGCCGGCGTCGCGCTGGTGCGACCGGAGTCGGTACGAATCGACGCCGCCCGCGACGGGTCGGCCACTGTCGCCTCGGTGTCATTCCTGGGCCCGATCTCGTTGATCCACTGCACCTTTGACGACGGCACCCGACTGGTCGCCCAGAGCTCGAGCACCCATGCGGCCGGGCTGACCCAGGGCGATCGCGTCGCCGTGCGCGTCGAGCAATCCGAGGTGCTGGTGATCCCGGCGGCCGGCTAGACCGCGCGCCGGACGAAAAGTCCCCGAACCCAGCATCTCCGAGGCAGGCACGCAGGTACGTTGTCGGGCATGGGTCAGGATGAGGGAACGCCGAATTTCACCGCGCAGGAACGCGACCGGATCGACGAGGAGTTGGCGGATCTGCGTCGCCGCCGCGATCAGATGCGCGCCGAACTGCAGGGCGACGCCGACACCGTGGGCGACCGCGGCGATGCCGCGGACGCGTTGCAACGGTCGGAGGATCTGGCCGGCATCGACGAGCAGATCAACCGGTTGACCTGGCTGCTCGCCGGGGGGAACGCGGACGCGCCAGGGCAACTGCCCAACGGCACGGAGGTGACCGTGCGCTTCCCGGGTGACGAGCCGGTGCGCATGCGGATCATCCACTTCCTGGAGGAGACGCCGGCCGGCGAAGAGGACACCACGCTGACCTCCGACAGCCCGCTCGGTCTAGCGTTGTTCGGGCGGCGGGCCGGTGAGACCGTCACCTACTCGACGCCACGGGGCGAGCTGCAGGTCGAGCTGCTGGCCATCGATATTCCGAACGAGCGATAGAGGTGTGATGCGGGCGATACGGGTGACCGAACTGGCCGGTCCGGAGTCGGTGCAACTTCTCGAGATCGACGAGCCGACCGATGATGGCGCGATCCTGGTCGACGTCCACGCCGCCGGGGTGGCCTTCCCGGACGCCCTGCTCACCCGCGGGCTCTATCAGTACAAGCCGGAACTGCCCTTCACCCTGGGAGCCGAGGTCGCCGGTGTCGTGCGGTCCGCCCCCTCCGGCGCCCCCGTGAAAGCCGGTGATCGGGTCGTCGGTCTGACGATGATCACCGGCGCGATGGCCGAGACCGTCGTGCTCACGCCGGACCGGGTGTTCCCGCTGCCGGACAATGTCAGCTTCGAGGCCGGCGCGGGTCTGCTGTTCAACGACCTGACCGTGTATTTCGCTCTGACCGTGCGCGGCAGGCTGGCCAAGGGCGAGTCGGTACTGGTCCACGGCGCGGCCGGCGGTATCGGCACGTCCACGCTGCGGCTCGCGCCCGCGCTCGGCGCCAGCCGGGTGATCGCGGTGGTCAGCACCGAGGACAAGGCGGACGTGGCCAGGGCCGCCGGCGCCACCGACGTCGTGCTGGCCGACGGGTTCAAGGACGCGGTCGCCGAGCTGACCGGCGGCAAGGGTGTCGACATCGTCATGGATCCGGTGGGCGGCGACCGGTTCACCGATTCGCTGCGCTCGCTGGCGCCGGCCGGGCGGCTGCTGGTGGTCGGCTTCACCGGAGGTGAGATTCCCACCGTGAAGGTAAATCGGCTGCTGCTCAACAACATCGACGTCGTCGGGGTCGGCTGGGGGGCCTGGACCATGACGCACCCCGGGGCGCTGACCGAGCAGTGGGACGGGCTGGCCGAGCTGCTGACCTCCGGTGCGCTGCCCGCGCCGCAACCGGAGGTGTATCCGCTGGAGCAGGCTGCCGCGGCGGTCTCCTCGCTGGAGAATCGCACCGCCAAAGGCAAGGTCGTGGTCCGCGTCAGGGATTGACCCGGGCGACGGTTCGGCTCACGCGGTGTGGGCTCGGCGGGTCTGGGGTAGTGGAACTTAGATGCGCCCGTCCGAGGAGAAGCAATGAGCTCACCGGTGACCCTGCCCTGGACCGAGTGGCTGCCGACCCAGCGGTGGTATGCCGGTCGCACCCGCACCCTGGTGTCCGCTGACACCGTCGACGTGGTGCCGCTGCGGCCACAGCTTGACCTGATGCTGGTCGACGTCACCTACACCACTGGGCCCGCCGAGCGGTATCAGGTTGTGGTCCAATGGGATTCGACTCCGCCATCGAACGCGGGCGCGATCATCACCGACGGCGCCTTCGACGGCCTGCACGACCCGTCGTCGGCGCAGTTCCTGCTGGCACTGATGGACTCGGGCACCACGATCGGCGACGTCACGTTCACCAAGGAGCCCGGCGTCACGTTGCCGCTCGAGGTCACCCCGCGGGTGTCGACGGCCGAGCAGAGCAATACCAGCGTGGTGTTCGCCGACCAGGCGATCTTCAAGTTGTTCCGCCGGGTCGCCGCGGGGATCAACCCCGATATCGAACTGAACCGGGTGTTGGGCCGGGCCGAGAACCGGCACGTGGCCCGGCTGCTGGGCTCGTTCGACACCACCATGGACGGTCAGCCCTGCCCGCTCGGGATGGTGACGGCTTTCGCCGCGAATTCGACTGAGGGCTGGGACATGGCCACCGCGAGCACCCGTGCGCTGACTGCCGGCGGCGCCGGTGACGGCTTTTCTGGTGAGGCCTACCAGTTGGGCAAGGCGGTGGCGTCCGTACACGCGACGCTCGCGCAGGAGTTGGGGACCTCGACCGACCGGCTGCCCGTCGATGTGATGCGCCAGCGGCTGGCCGCGGCCGCGTCGGCCGTGCCCGAACTCGCCGAGTATCAGGCCGCGATCGAGGAGCGCTACGCCAAAGTCGCCGAAGAGCCGGTGGTCGTTCAGCGCGTCCACGGCGACCTGCACCTGGGTCAGGTGCTGCGCACGGCGGACGGTTGGCTGCTGATCGACTTCGAGGGTGAGCCGGGTCAGCCGGTCGACGAGCGGCGCAGGCCCGACTCAGCGATGCGCGACGTCGCGGGCATGCTGCGGTCGTTCGAGTACGCGGCATATCAGCAGATGGTCGACCGGACCCCAAACCCGGAGCTGGCGGCGCGGGTAAAGGACTGGGTGGACCGTAACTGCGCGTCGTTCTGCGACGGGTACGCCGCCGAAGCCGGTACCGATCCGCGCGATCATGCGGCGGTGCTGGCCGCCTACGAGTTGGACAAGGCGGTCTATGAGGCCGGCTACGAGGCGCGTTACCGGCCCAACTGGCTGAACATCCCGATGCGTTCGATCGCCCGCCTGGTCGGCTGAGCGGCCGCGAGCCCGAGCCGGTTCTTAGATCGGCTAGTAAGTTGGGCTGATGGCAGTCAAGCGCAGGACAGCACTCGGGACGGTGGCCGCGGTCGGAGCCGCGGCGGCCGGCCTCGGCGGGGTCGAGCTCATCACCCGGGAACAGCGCGCCCGATCCGCGACCCCCGCCGCCGGCAAGCCCAACATTCTGGTCGTGATCGTCGACCAGATGCGCACCCCGCAATGGTTTCCCGACGCCGCCGCGTTGGACGCCCGCCTGCCCCACCTGAGCGCGCTGCGCCGTGCGAGCGTGTCTTTCGACCGTCACTACACCGCGTCGAACATGTGCACCCCGGCCCGCGGGGCCATGACCACGGGCCTGTATTCACACCAGACCGGTTGTCTGTTCACCGGCGACGGAGCCACCGAGTCGACGCTGGCGCCGCAGTTCCCGACCTGGGGCACGCTGCTGCGTGACCGCGGCTACCGCACCTGGTGGTGGGGTAAGTGGCACTTGGGTGCCGAGGCGGACAACACCCCCGACGGTCTGGACGTGCACGGCTTCTCCGGTGGTACCTACCCGTCCCCTAATGGCGGGCCGAGCCAGGGCCTGCACCAGGATCCCCACATCACCGACCAGTTCGTCGAGTGGTTCGACCAGCACGCGGGTGACGGTCCGTGGTGTACGACGGTCTCGTTGGTGAACCCGCACGACATCATGTGGTGGCCGAGAAGCCCACTGCCCGAGGATGTTCCGCGGGTATTCACCGATCTGCCCGCCAACTTCGAGACACCCGAGGACATCCGTCGCCGCAACAAGCCGCAGCTGCAACTGGACTACATCGACTTCATGAGCCCGCTGATCACCGGCGCGCTGCCCTACACGGGACCCGATGTGACCAGGCGGTGGGCGCGAGGCCTGGACATGTACCTATGGCTTCAGCAGCAGGTCGATGCCCAGATCGGGCGTGTGACACAGACTTTGGCTTCGCGCCCCGACATCGATCGCAATACGATCGTGGTGTTCACATCTGACCACGGTGAGTATGCCGGATCGCACGGAATGCGCGGCAAGGGCGCGAGCATGTACGAAGAGGGCATCAGGGTGCCCCTCTACATCCGCGACCCGTCCGGCCGGCTCACCCCCAGGCCCGGTGAGACGCGGGATCAGTTGACCTCCAGCGTCGATCTCGCGCCGCTGCTGTTGACGATCGCCGACGGCGGCAACGGCTGGCGGACCGACCCCGGATGCGAGCACCTGGCGCGCCGTGCCGACCTGGCCGCGATCGCCGCCGATGCCACCGCGCCCGGCCGGCCCTGGATCGCGCACGTCACCGACGACGTATCGGTCGAGGAGATGGCCGCCCTGATGACATCCGACCGGATGCGAAAGATGCTGGGCGTCAACGATAATCCGACACACATCCCGACGACGGCCCCCAGTCACCTCGTCGCGGTCCGTACCCGCGACGCCAAGTTCGGCAGCTATGCGTACTGGCGGCCCGGCGGCATGCAGATCGACGCGTCGCGCCCGATCGATCACGAGCTGTACGACTACGCCACCCCGGAGGGCCGGCGCGAGGTCGACAACCAGGCGGGCCGTAACGCCAAACAGGCTGCGTTGCAGGCATTGCTGGACAACGAGGTGCTTCCCGAAGTGCAGGCGCCGCTGCCGCCGGCGCTACACGCGGCGCAGGAGCTGGGGCTGGCCAACCTCCAACAGGTCGCCGCCGCCCGCGGCGCCTAGCAGATCCACGGGCGGCAGCGATCCGGGGGGACTCAGAGCGACACCGGCACCGAAACGTCGAGTGCGCTCAGGCTGTTGCCGAGCGGATCGCCGAGGGCCACCATGCTCTGGAAGTACTCGATCACCCGCTTGTCTGAGACGTCCAGTGCGGGCCATTGCGGCCAGTCCCAGGTGTCGTTCATGAACGGTTGCATCTGATCGTGGCTGAGAACCGTCAGATGGTTGACGTCGTGGGCGGTGGCGGAACCCTCGAGGACGAGGCGGCCATTCGCCCGATCGTGCATCCATCCGCCGTAGTGTGGCTCCATTTTCAGGGTGTCGATGAAGGCCGTCTCACCACCGGTGTCCATCAGGTACTCGGCGAAGCCGGTATGGCCGTACTGCGCCACCATGGCCATCACATCGGCTGCCGAACCGAGCCGCGCCGTCCGTTCGATGTCCGCCACGATCTGCGGGGTGTACTTGTCGTCGGCTATCCAGCCGACTTTGGCGCCCTGCATGGCGTAATACAGTCCGACGCCCTGCAGGTCCTGGTTCCAGGCCTGCGCGTTGTTGGTCAGCTTGTTGGCGAACGCCCAGTTGCCGACATCCTCGAGGGCCACCGTGCCCAGGCCGGCGAACGTGCGCTGGTCGTTGTAGGCGACCAGTGCCTCGGTCGTGATCGCCGTTCGGCCGCCCGCGAGCCCGTCCATGCCGGTGTGGCTGCTGCCGTGGAACATGCCGAACGACATGATGTCGGTGTACTGACCGCTTGCCGGGGGATCGGGCATCGGCATCCCGGGGTCGGTCGGCGGAGTCTGCGTGCCGCCCCCGGATGTTGTGCCCACCGGACGATCGAGGATGGTTCCCATGCCGGTCGCGTCGGTGAGCGTCGCCCCGGTGGGATTCGACAACATGACGGTGAACGTCTCGCTGCTTTCCGTCAGGGAATCGCTCTTCACCGGAACGGTGATCACCTTCTGAGTTTCGCCTGGCGCGAAAGTGACTGTGCCCGTGACGCTGACGTAGTCGAGCCCTGCGGTGGCGGTGCCGTTCGACGTTGCGTACTGCACCGTCACCTTCTGAGTCGACGGTGCGGCCAGGGTCACCACGAACGACGCCACCGACGTGCCACTTCCCCCGGTGAATTCGATGGGCGTCAGGTAGGCCATCTTGTTCTGGTTGATCGTCTTCCAGTCGTCGGCCAGGATGCCCCCGGTATCACCGGAATTCGGGTTCCACGACCAATACGTCCAACTCATGTCTTCGGTTCCGGCGGCGATGTCAACCGTGCCGTTGTTGTCGAAATCACCCGACAGGTAGGACGTCAGCGCCTCGAACCAGACGGCATCCTTGGGATCGGTGAGTTTGGTGCCGAACTCGCCGACGTAGATCGGCGCGATGTTGTCCTCGTAGATGTAGCCCCAGGCTTTCCGGAAGACGCCGGGCAGGCCGGCTCCGAAATTGGCGGTCTGGAACCACGGTTGGGCGTATACGGAGTTCGGATAGTCGTGCGGTGAGTAGACGACCTGGTTGGGCACGTTGAGCACGATCGGGCGGTCTTTCACACCCATCAGATTGCCGCCCCACCAATAGTTTTGGCCCTGATAGGTCCCGACCCCTTCGACGAAGATCAGCAGGTTCGGATTCGCCTGCAGGACAGCGCTTCCGGCTCGCTCCGCCGCGCGCGCCCAGTCGTTGACTCCGCCGCCGCCCCAGGTCCCGTTGTACGGCTCGTTGTGAAGATCGAAGCCGATGACGGTCGGATTGTCCTTGTAGCGGGTCGCCAGTGTCTGCCAGTCGGAGACCCATTGGTCTTCGGAGTACTGGCTGTTGTACCAGAGCCCGTTCTCACTTGTGCCCGCACCGGCAGTGCTGCGGTGGTGGTCGAGGATGACCCGCATCCCGTCTTGGCCGGCGTAGGCGATGATCTGATCGAGCACCTGCATACGGGACAGCCCTTGCAGGTCCGGGTTCAGGTTGTAGTTGATACCGGACGGCGCCGCGGAGGTATGCAGCATCTCGCTGGAGTACGGGATGCGAATGGTGTTGAAGCCCTGGGCCGACATCTGGTCGATCATGTCTTTGTAGTTGCGGGTCCACAGACCGTCCGGCACCCCGTTGGAGCCCTCCGCGCCGAACCAGTTAACGCCCGAGATCTGGACGGTTTTGCCTTGGGAATCCAGGATCTGGTTGCCCGAGGTGTGTAGGAATCCTGCCGCCATGCCGGTGGAACCGGGTTCCGTCGCCGATGCATCGGAGATGCTGAGGCCGGGCGTTGTCGCCACGTCGTCGTTGGTGATGGTGCCGGTGGCGGTCCCGCGGGAGATGGTCGCCCCGGAGGGGTTGGACAGTGCGACGGTGAAGGTCTCGGTGGGCTCGACCGTCGTGTCGCCGGTGATCTTGACCGTGACGGTCTGCGACGTCACGCCGGCCGCGAAGGTGAGAGTACCTGTAGTGCTGGTGAAGTCGGCTCCGGCGGTGGCGGTGCCGTTCGCGGTGGTGTAGCCGACGGTGACGGGCGTGGTCGCGGCCTTGGACAGCGTGACGGTGAAGGTGGCGTTGCTCGAGCCGCTGTTGCCCTCGGCGACCGTCACATCGGCGATCGAGATGGTGGGGGTGGTCGGCGGCGTGCTGACCGCGACGCCGTTGACCGTGAGGTTGGTCGGCGCCGAACCGACGGCGCCGGGGGTGGCTTGATAGCCGAACGATGTGCTCTGGCCGGCCGCGACGGTGGCGTTGTAGGTCATGTTGCTGATCACGTAGTGGGTGCCGACATGGCTGGTGATCTGGCCGTTCCAGATGTTGGTGATCTGGGCGGGAGTATCGAATTCGACCGTCCAGCCGTTGAGGTTCTGGCCTGCGGTCACCGTGATGTTCGCGTTGTGCCCGGACCCCCAGTCACTGGCCACGCTGTAGGAGACAGAGTTGGTGCCCGGGTTCGAAGCCACGTCGTCGTTGGTGATGGTCCCGGTGGCGGTGCCACGAGAGATGGTCGCCCCGGAGGGGTTGGACAGTGCGACGGTGAAGGTTTCGGTGGGTTCGACCGTCGTATCGCCGGCGACCTTGACGGTGACGGCCTGCGACGTGACGCCGGGAGTGAAGGTGAGAGTGCCTGTGGTGCTGGTGAAGTCGGCTCCGGCAGTGGCGGTGCCGCTGACAGTGGAGTAGTTGACGGTGACCGGGGTGGTGGCGGCCTTGGACAATGTGACGGTGAAGGTGGCGTTGCTCGAGCCGCTGTTGCCCTCGGCGACCGTCACATCGGCGATGGACACGCTCGGTGTGGTCGGGGGCGTGCTGACCGCGACGCCGTTGACCGTGAGGTTCGTCGGCGCCGAGCCGACGGCGCCGGGGGTGGCCTGATAGCCGAAGGTGGTGCTCTTGCCTGCGGCGACGGCACCGTTGTAGGTCATGTTGCTGATCACGTAGTGGGTGCCGACATGGCTGGTGATCTGGCCGTTCCAGATGTTGGTGATCTGGGCGGGAGTATCGAATTCGACCGTCCAGCCGTTCACGGCGGCGCCACCCGCGGTGACGGTGATGTTGGCGGTGTGACCCGAGCCCCAGTCGGAGACCACGCTATAGCTGGCGGTCGGCGTCGACGTCGTGAGCGCGGCCGCCTTCCCGGTGGCCCTGGGCATCGCCAGCAGCGACTGGGTCTGCCGGTACAGGCCGGCAAGCAGATCGTTGATCGGATTGCCGACCGGCAGGGCCGGAAGGACGGGGGCGATCCCCAGCGAGCGCAGCACCTGCGCCGGCGACGGAAGCGAGAGGGGGATCTGCAGCAGACTCGGCGGCGTGAATGCCAGTTTTCGTGCTGCGACCGGCGGTGCGGGGTCCGTCACGGCGCGGCTGAGCGCCTCGGCGGGGGCCGGCACTGGATTGCTGATTGATTCGACTGTTCCGACCCGCACGGATGAGGCGTCAGGCTCTGTTATGTTGCCAACCGCCGCGCGCGGGGTGGATGGGGTAGTTAGCGTAGCGGCGGTCCTCGGTGGCTTGGACCCCGACGAAGCGGAGGCGGCGGCCCTGAGCTTGGTCGTCTGCCGCCGAGCAGTATGGCCGCCGGCCGACGCGCCCGACGAGGCGTCCCGGGTGGCGCTACTCGGCGACGAGGAGCCACCACCGGCGGTGGTATCCGCATGTGCCAGCCCCGCGCCGGTCGTCAAAGCGGCCCCGACACCCAGACTCAGCGCCCCCACACCCAGCCAGCCGTAGGGTTCTCTGCGCCCCCGGCGGCGCGGTCCCCGCTTCGGACCGTCGTTGTCGATCTTCGCCGCATCCCCGCCATGATGTGCCGCAGCATTCATTGCTCTGCCCTTCCTCCAAGAGAATTCACAGCGTTGCTGAAAGGTTCAGACATGTCACGCATTTGACCGAAAATGGAGCCAAAAAAGTCTTTGCTGTGTACAGGCCCTGGACAAATTTGGCGGGGGCGTCAAGGGCCTGGACACAGCAGGGGCCAGCTGGCTGGGCGCGCCGATCGCCACGCCCTCGGCGTGGGGCGGTGTGATTTCCCCGCCGCGGCGTCACAGCCGCGCGCCGGGGATGTCCCCCGGCGCGGCTACGGTGATCCCGATGGCCCTGCACCTGCACCGCGCCGAGCGAACCGACCTGCTCGCCGACGGTCTCGGCGCGCTGCTGGCCGTCCCGCAATCCGACCCGTTCGCCGCCGAACTCGTGGTGGTGCCGGCCCGCGGCGTGGAACGCTGGCTCAGTCAGCGGCTATCGCACGTCCTCGGTGGCGGGGACGGTGCCGGGGGCGTCTGCGCCGGGGTGTGGTTCCGGTCGCCGGCATCGTTGATCGCCGAGATCGCCGGGACCGAGGACGACGATCCGTGGTCGCCCGACGCGATGGCCTGGCCGCTGCTGGAAGTCATCGACGCGAGCCTCGACGAGCCGTGGTGCCGCACGCTGGCCACCCACCTCGGCCACTTCGTGGCCGGCGAGGAGAAGGAGCTGCGTCGGGGCAGGCGGTACGCGGTGGCCCGCCGGCTGGCCGCACTGTTCGCCTCCTACGCCCGCCAGCGCCCCCGGCTCCTGGTCGAGTGGCTGGCCGGCGAACCCGACGCTCTGGGCGCCGACCTGCGGTGGCAGCCACACCTCTGGCGTGCCCTGGTTGCCAGGATGGGCATCGACCCGCCTCACGAGCGGCACGCCAAAACACTTGCCCGGCTGCACGAGTCGGGGGCGGACCTGCCGGCCAGGGTGTCGCTGTTCGGGCACACCCGGCTGCCGAGCACCGAGATCGAACTCGTCGGCGCGCTGGCCGAACACCACGATGTGCACCTGTGGCTGCCGCATCCCAGCGCCGCGCTGTGGACCGCGCTGAGCGGCGTGCGGGGCACCGTCGTGCGCAGCGACGACACCAGCCACCGGTTGGCCGCCCACCCGTTGCTGGCCACCCTCGGCCGCGACGTCCGCGAACTGCAGCGGGGCCTGCCCGCCTCGGTGGCCACTGACGAGTTCCTGGGCGCCGAGCGTCTTCCGGACACGCTGCTGGGCTGGCTGCAATCCGATATCGCCGCCAATGCCGAACGGCCGCAGGGTCGTTCGTACGCCGGCGACCGGTCGGTGCAGGTGCACAGCTGTCACGGCGCGGCCCGCCAGGTCGATGTGCTGCGTGAGGTCCTGCTCGGTCTGCTCGCCGAGGACCGCACCCTGGAACCCCGCGACATCCTGGTGATGTGCCCGGACATCGAGACCTACGCCCCGCTGATCGTCGCGGACTTCGGCCTCGGCGACGTGGTGCCTGGTGCGCATCCCGCCCACCAGCTGCGGGTGCGGCTGGCCGATCGTGCGTTGATCCAGACCAACCCACTGCTCGGGGTGGCGGCCAAACTGTTGGCGTTGGCAGGCAGCCGGGTGACCGCGACCGAGGTGCTGGACTTCGCCCATCTGGAACCGGTGCGGGCGCGATTCGCCTTCAGTGACGATGACCTGGAGACCATCACCCGCTGGGTGCAGCAGGCCAACATCCGGTGGGGCTTCGATGCCGAGCACCGGGCCCCGTTCGGAATCCCGTTCATCCAGAACACCTGGCGGTTCGGTCTGGACCGGGTGCTGGCCGGGGTCGCGATGTCCGACGATTCCAAGGACTGGCTGGATGTGACCCTGCCGCTGGATGATGTCGGCAGCAACAGCGTCGAACTGGCAGGCCGGCTGGCCGAGTGTGTGGACCGGTTGCAGCGCATCGTCGACGCGCTGAGCGGGGTCCGTCCGTTACGGCAGTGGCTGACCGCGCTGCAAGACGGTGTCGGCATGCTCACGGCCACCAGCGGTGACGATGCTTGGCAGACCAGTCAGCTGCAACGCGAGTTCGGCGACGTGCTGACCTCGGCCGGGCACCGGGCCGACACCGAGCTGCGGCTTCCGGACGTCACCGCACTGCTGGGTCGGCATCTGTCCGGGCGGCCGACCCGGGCGAACTTCCGCACCGGCACGCTGACGGTGTGCACCATGGTTCCGATGCGCTCGGTGCCGCACCGGGTGGTGTGCCTGGTCGGCTTGGACGACACCGTGTTTCCCCGGATCGGCGTGGTCGACGGCGACGACGTGCTGGCGCGCGACCCGAGGACCGGTGAGCGCGACATCCGCTCCGAGGACCGTCAGCTGCTGCTGGACGCGATCTGCGCCGCGACCGACAAGTTGGTGATCACCTACACGGGAGCCAACGAGTACTCCGGGCAACAGCGGCCGCCCGCGGTTCCGTTGGCCGAACTGCTCGACGCGCTGGACCGCACCACCGAAGCGCCGGTGCGTGAGGAGATACTCATTCGGCACCCGTTGCAGCCCTTCGATGTTCGCAATGTGACGCCGGGTGCGCTCGGGGTTCCCGACGAACCGTTCACCTTCGACTCCAGCGCGCTCGCTGCTGCGTCGATCACCGGCGGTCACCGCCCCGAACAGCCCGACCTCCTGGCGAACCCGCTGCCCGCACCAGGGCCCGACGATGTCACGCTGGCCGATCTGTCGAAGTTCTTCGCCAATCCGGTCAAAGGCTTCTTCACCGCCCTGGACGTGACGCTGCCGTGGGACGTCGAGGGTGTCGAGGACGCCATGCCTGTCGAGATCGACAACCTGCAGCAGTGGACCGTCGGCCAGCGACTGCTCACCGACATGCTGGCCGGAATGGATCCCGATCGGGCCGGGCAGGCGGAATGGCGCCGGGGCACGCTGCCACCGGGGCGGCTGGGCTGGCGAACCGCCGGCGAATTGCGCGACCAGGCAACGGAACTGGCGCGGGCAGCGCTGGCTCATCGAACCGGGACCCCGCACGCCTACGACGTGGACGTCGATCTGGGCGGCGGCCGTCGTCTCACCGGCACCGTCTCCGGTGTGTACGGCAAGCGGCTCTTGGAGGTGACGTTCTCCAAGCTGGACGCTCCGCACCTGCTGCGGGCGTGGATCCCGATGCTGGCGCTGTGCGCGGCCCATCCTGGGCAGTGGTCCGCGGTGTGCATCGGCAGGCAGCGGCGCCGCAACGGGGTGGTCGAGCGTCTGCTGGGGGCACCGCAGGAGGACCCGACCGCGCTGCTGCGGGATCTGGTCGCGATCTACGACGCCGGCCGCCGCGAGCCGATTCCCCTGCCCATCAAGACGTCTCATGCCTGGGCCGTGGCACGGATCAGTGGCCAGGACCCCCGAAGCGAAGCCTGGTCGAAGTGGCGTTACGAGCGCGATGACCGCGCCATCGAGCGGGTCTGGGGCCGGGATCCCGATCTGGACCCGTTGCTGACCGAGCCACGTCCCGGGGAGGAAACGCCCGGTGAGCTGACCCGGCTGGGAGCCTATGCGGCGCGGCTGTGGGCACCGCTGCTGCGTGCCGAGGACGGTGCCTGATGGATCAGTTCGATCTGCTGGGCCCCTTGCCGGAGCACGGTTCGACGACGGTGCTGGAAGCCAGCGCCGGGACCGGCAAGACATTCACGCTCGCCGCACTGGTGACCCGCTATGTGGCCGAGGGTCGGGCCAGGCTGGACCAGATGCTGCTGATCACGTTCAGCCGGGCGGCCACCCAGGAGTTGCGCGAGCGTGTACGGCGCGCGCTGCAGGAGGCATTGCGCGCGTTCGACGACCCCGAATTCGCTCAGGGCAACGATGTTGTGGCCGCGCTGACCCGTGGTGCGCCGGCAGAACTGGTTGAACGTCGGCACCGGTTACGCGACGCGCTGGCCGGGTTCGATGCCGCCACGATCGCCACCACCCACCAGTTCTGCCACCTGGTGCTGAAATCCCTTGGTGTTGCCGGGGACACCGACTCCCATGTGACTCTGGCCGAGAGCTTGGACGAACTGGTCGCCGAGATCGTCGACGACCTGTACCTGGCCCACTTCGGTCAGGAGCGTGAGCCGCCGCCGATCAGCCGCGCGGAGGCGCTCAAGCTGGGCCGTGAGGTGGTCGCCAATCCGGGCACCGAGCTTCGGCCGTTGAATCCGCCGCCGGGCTCGCAGCCCGCGGTCCGGGTCGGCTTCGCCAACGATGTTCTGACCGAGCTGGATCGGCGCAAACGCCGCCGCGGGATCCTCAGCTACGACGATCTGCTCGGCCGGCTGGCCGATGCGCTGGAATCGGCCGAATCGCCGGCCGCGACCCGCATGCACCAGCGGTGGTCAGTGGTGATGGTCGACGAGTTCCAGGACACCGATCCGGTGCAGTGGCAGGTGATCGAGCGCGCGTTCGGCCGCCAGTCGACGCTCATCCTCATCGGCGATCCCAAGCAGGCGATCTACGCCTTTCGGGGCGGGGACATCGTCACCTACCTGCATGCCGCCAAGACCGCGGGGCAGCGCCGCACACTCGGCATGAACTGGCGCAGTGATTCGGTGCTGGTCGACCGCCTGCAGAACGTGTTGGGCGGGGCCGAACTCGGCGACCCCGACATCAAAGTCCTTCCCGTACAGGCCCACCATCGTGGGCACCGGTTGGCGGGTGCCCCGCACAACGACCCGTTCCGGTTGCGGGTGGTCAGCAGGGACAGCTTCGGGCAACGGGGTACCCGCACAATCCGCATGGACGCCCTGCGCCCACACATCGCCGCCGACCTGGCAGCCGACATCGCCGCGCTGCTGGCGAGCAAGGCCACCTTCGACGGCAGTCCTCTGCAGGCCAACGACATCGCCGTCATCACCGAAAGCCACGCCGACGCCAGGGCGTGCTTCGACGCGCTGGTGACCGCAGGCGTTCCGGCCGTCTACACCGGTGACACCGATGTGCTCAGGTCGCAGGCCGCCGACGACTGGCTGAGCCTGCTGGAGGCGTTCGACCAGCTGCACCGGCCGGGGCTGGTGCGCGCCGCCGCGACGACGATGTTCTTCGGCAAGACCGCCGAGGATCTCGCCAGCGGCGGTGACACGCTGACCGACCGGGTCGCGGACACCTTGCGGCAGTGGGCAGATCATGCCCGTGAAGCCGGCGTGGCGGCGGTGTTCGAGGCGGCGCAGCTGGCGGGTATGGGCCGCCGGGTGCTGTCCTGGGCCGGCGGCGAACGCAACATGACCGATCTCGCCCATGTCACTCAGCTGCTGCACGAGGTGTCCCACCGGGACCAGCTCAGCCTCACCGCATTACGCGACTGGCTGCGTACTCAGCGCGAGGAGCGCAGCGGCGCGCCGGAACGAAACCGCCGCCTCGACAGCGATGCCGCCGCGGTGCAGATCATGACGGTGTGGGTGAGCAAGGGGCTCCAGTTCCCGATCGTCTACTTGCCATTGGCGTTCAATCGCTATGTGCGCAGCGAGGATCTGGTCCGTTTCCACGACCAGGAGCGGCGCTGCCTGCACGTCGGCGGTGACCAGAGCGCCGAGCTGGCAACGGCGCAACGGCTCGGCAGGCAGGAGTCCGCCGGCGAGGAGACCAGGCTGACGTATGTCGCGATGACGCGGGCGCAGTCGCAGGTGGTGACATGGTGGGCGCCGTCCTGGGACGAACCCAACGGCGGCCTGTCGCGCCTGCTGCGGGGCCGCCGGCCGGGGCAGAGCACGGTTCCGGACCGCTGCGATCCCGAACGGGTCGACGACGCCGACGCGATGGCGCTACTCAGGGAATGGGAAACCGCAGGCGGCCCCGTGCTGGAAGAGTCGGTCGTCGCCGAGCCTGCCGAGCTGGCCGTGGAGCAGCCACGAGAAGACCTGGGTGTCCGGCACTTTCATCGCGGCATCGACACCACGTGGCGGCGAACCTCCTACTCCGGCCTGATCCGCGCCGCTGAGACGACCGGGGTCGGCAGTGAGCCCGAGGTGATCCAGCTCGACGACGAGGTCGCCGACATCGCGGTGAGCGCACCGCCGTCGGGATCGGATGTGCCATCCCCGATGGCCGACCTGCCGACCGGCGCCACGTTCGGCAGCCTGGTGCACGCAGTCCTGGAAACCGCCGACCCGTTCGCCGGCGACCTGGCGGCTGAACTGCAGACCCAGATCGAGCGGCACTCGGTGTGGTGGCCGGTGGACGTCGCTGCGGCGGAATTGGCCACGGCCCTGGTGCCGATGCACGACACCCCCCTCGGCCCGCTCGCCGGCGAACTGACCTTGCGCCAGATCGGGATGCGGGACCGGTTGTGCGAGATGGACTTCGAGTTCCCGCTGTCCGGCGGCGATCGGGGTACAGGCCGACCCGAGACGCGGCTGGCTGACGTCGGCCGGCTGCTGAGCGCGCACCTGCCCGCCGACGACCCGCTGGCGCCCTACGTCGAGCGGCTCAGCGGCGGCCCGCTCGGCGCGCAGTCGTTGCGCGGCTATCTGTCCGGATCCGTGGACGTGGTGTTGCGGATACCCGACGGTGCGGGGCATCGCTATCTGGTGGTCGACTACAAGACCAACTGGCTGGGGGAGGCTGACCGCCCGCTGTCCGCCGCCGACTACGACCGCGATCGGATGGCTGAGGCGATGCTGCATTCCGACTATCCCCTGCAGGCGTTGCTGTACAGCGTTGTGCTGCACCGGTTCCTGCGCTGGCGGCTGCCCGGGTACCAGCCGGACCAGCACCTGGGTGGGGTGCTGTATCTGTTCGTCCGCGGTATGTGCGGCCCGGACACGCCGACCGCCGGCGGTCACCCTGCCGGGGTGTTCAGCTGGCGGCCGCCCGCGGCGTTGGTGACGGCGGTGTCCGACCTGCTCGACGGACCGCGGGTGCCGGCGTGACCGTCGAGGTGACCGACGCCGCAGACTGGCGGCGGTGCGCCGGTGCCACCGGATTGCTGCGGGTGTTCAACGAAGCCGGGGCCATCGAAGCAGCTGATGTCCTTGTCGCCCAACGGCTCACGGCACTGGGCAAGGAGCCCGACGAGCTGGTCGCGCTGGCGATCGCGTTCGTGGTGCGCGCGGTGCGCGGCGGATCAGTGTGCGTGGAACTCGCGGCGGTGGCGGAGCAGGTCGACATCGACGACGTGCCGTGGCCGGAGCCGGGGGAGTGGCTGGCGGCCGTCGCGGCCAGTCCACTGCTGCACTCCCCGGCGGTGTTGCACATCGACGAAGGCCTGCTCTACTTCGACCGGTACTGGCTGGAGGAACGCCAAGTCGCCACCGATGTACTGGCGCTGACCGCCGCCCGGCCGCAGCGCCGGTTGCCCGACATTGCACGGCTTTTCCCGGCGGGATACGACGAACAACGCCGGGTCGCGGAGGTCGCCCTGGCCCAGGGGCTCACGGTGCTGACCGGGGGGCCGGGCACCGGCAAGACCACCACCGTGGCGAGACTGCTGGCACTGCTGGCCGAGCAGGCGGAACTCGAAGGCACGCCGGGTCTGCGGATCGCGCTGGCTGCGCCGACCGGCAAGGCGGCCGCCCGGCTGCAGGAGGCGGTGCAGGCTGAGGTCGACGAACTGACGCCCGCCGATCGCGATCGGCTGCACGGGCTGCGCGCCACCACGCTGCACCGGCTGCTGGGTCCGCTGCCCAGGACCTCGGCCCGGTTTCGGCACCACCGGGAGAATCGGCTGCCGCACGACGTGATCGTCGTCGACGAAACGTCGATGGTGTCGCTGACGATGATGGCCCGCCTGGTGGAAGCGGTCCGGCCGGACTCGCGGCTGCTGCTGGTGGGCGACCCCGACCAGCTGGCCTCGGTGGAAGCCGGTGCGGTACTGGCGGATTTGGTGGAGGGACTCAGTGCGCGCGGCGATACGCCGGTAACCAAGCTGATCACGTCGCACCGGTTCGGCGCATCGATCGGGGCGCTGGCGCTGGCGATCCGGGTCGGTGACGCCAACCGCGCGATCGACGTCCTGAATGCCGGTGGTGAACACATCGAATGGATCGACACCGAGGAGCCCACCACGGCGCTTCGTCAGGTGCTGGTTCCGCATGCGATCGGATTGCGCGAGGCCGCGGTGCTGGGCAACGGACCGGCCGCGCTGGCCGCTCTCGAGGAGCACCGGCTGCTGTGTGCGCACCGGCGCGGGCCGCACGGCGTGGCGTATTGGAATCGTCAGGTCGAGCGGTGGCTGGTCGAGGAAACCGATGCCCCGCAATGGGCTTCGTGGTACGCCGGTCGCCCGGTGCTGGTGACCGCCAACGACTACGGACTGCGGCTCTACAACGGTGACATCGGGGTCACCGTGCTGCGCGACGGTGTGCTGCGGGTGGCGATGGCGGGGGCCGACGGCACCGCCGAGTTCGCCACCAGCCGGCTTGCCGATATCGAGACCATGCATGGGATGACGATCCACAAGAGCCAGGGCAGTCAGGTCGAGGAGGTGACGGTGCTGCTGCCGCCGACGGATTCGCGGTTGCTCAGCCGGGAGTTGTTGTACACCGCGGTGACTCGCGCCAAGACCAAGGTGCGGGTGGTCGGCTCGGCCGAGCAGCTGCGTGCCGCCGTGGGGCGACGGGCGGCGCGGGCCAGCGGGCTCAGCCGCCGCCTCACCCAGTGACGCTCGGCGGCGGAGTCAGCGCGCTGACGGGTCGGCGGTCGCCTCGATCGTGGCGACCAGGCCGTCGCGGATGGTGAGCACGACGACGGCGAACAGCCGCCGGTGGCTGAACGCCAGCACGACGGGCCGCTCGACCGGGCCGCTGACGAGCGTCGCGCCGGTGAGGTAGCGCAGCAGGTTCTGCCCGACCGCGTGCCTGCCGTGGTTCACCTGCGGAGGTGGCGCCGGATCGGCCAGGACGGTGCCGGAGCCCCACACGTCGGGTGCCAGAACCTCGGTCAACGCCGCGAGGTCGCCGTCGGCGCACGCGGCGATGAACCGCTCGGTGACCAGATGGTGTTCGGTGTCGTCGACCGCGGCGGTGACCGGTGCGGCGGCGTGGATCTTGCTGCGGGCGCGGCGGGCGAGTTGACGGCACGTCGCGGCGGGACGCCCGACGGTCTCGGCGATGTCCTCGAACGGCACCCGGAAGACGTCGTGCAGGACGAACGCCACCCGCTCGGCGGGACTGAGCCGGGCCAGCACCTCGAACAGCGCGTCGTGCACCTCGTCGTCCAAGGTGACCCGGTCACCTGGATCAGGCATCGCGCTGTGGTGCAGCGGCGTCCAGAGTTCCATCCGCTCGGGTTCGGCGGTGGTCACCCGTCGGTGCCGGGCCGACCGTACGTGGTCGAGGCAGAGTCTGCTGCTGACCACGGTAAGCCAGCCGCGCGGGTCATCGATGTCGTCCAGATCGGTCTGGGACAGCCGCAGGAATGCCTCCTGCACAATGTCTTCCGCGTCGCCGACGTCGCCGACCATCTGGTAGGCCAGGTTGATCAGGTACGGGCGGTGGGCCTTCAGCAGGGCGGGAAGGGTGTCGCTCATGTCATAGACGACGAATCGGCATGCCCAAAAGTTACCGCTGTCACCTTCCGGTGCGCCATCTCGTCGTTGTTGGTATGAACAATCCACAACCACCGCGCTGGCTCAAGCCGATGAACCGCGTCATGATGGCCGTGCAGAAAATCGGGCTGCACACCGGGCCCGCCTACGTACTGACCGTCCCCGGTCGGAAATCGGGAAAGCCGCGCAGCACCCCGATGACACCGTTCGAATACGACGGCGGTCTGTACACCGTCGCCGGATATCCCGGGGCGGACTGGGCGCGCAACGCGAAGGCGGCCGGCGCCGGGACGCTGAGCCGCGGGCGGCGTTCCCGCCAGGTCACGATCGTCGAACTCGGCGCCGAGGAAGCCAAACCGGTGCTGCGGGCGTTCCCCGAACAGGTGCCGGTCGGAGTGATGTTCGCCAAACGCTCCGGCCTGGTGCGTGACGGCACGCCCGACGAATTCGAGGCGTTGGCAGGCACACTCGCGGTATTCCGCTTCGATCCGCTAACGCACTAGCCTGCGCAGCAGCGCCGACGCCGCCGCGATACCGAGCACCGCCGCCAGCGCGAGCACGCCGAGGTCGAGCCACGGATGCGCCGACGGAATGCCCACCAGCAGCAGCCGAAGTGAATCCACTTCGTAGGACAGCGGATTGATTCGCGACAACCAGCGCAGCCACTCCGGCATCACCGCCACCGGGTACAGCGCGTTCGAGGCGAAGAACAACGGCATAGTGATCGCCTGCCCGATGCCCATCAGCCGGTCCCGGTTGCGTACCAGCCCGGCCAATGTCATTGACAGGCAGGCGAAGAACGCCGACCCGAGCATCACCACACCCATCGCCGCCACGATCCGCAACGGGTTGTGCGTCATCCCGATGCCCATCAGGTAGGCCAACACCAGGACCCCGATCACCTGCGCGACCGACCGCACACCCGCGGCGAACGCCTTGCCCGTCACCAACGCCGACGCCGGCGCCGGGGTCACCATCAGCTTGGCCAGGATCCCGGCATCGCGATCCCAGATGATCTGGATGCCGTAGAAAATCGAGATGAACAGCGCCGACTGGGCGATGATCCCGGGCGCCAGGAATTCCAGATACGGCACCGAGCCGGTGTCGATGACGTGTAGCCGGTTGAACGTCGTGCCGAAGATCAACAGCCACAACGCCGGCTGCACCGTGCGGGTCAGCAGCTCGGTGCGGTCGTGGCGCAGTTTCTGCAACTCGACCCAGGCGAACGTCTGCATCCGGGCGGCCATGCTGGGCACCCGTCGCCAGCCGCGGGGTGCCCGAAGCAGCCGGGTGCCTGCCGTGGAATCAACCGGCATTGCGCGCCGCCTTCCGTCCGGCCCGGATCCCGCCGAGGCCGTTGTGCTCCACGGTGTCGTCGAGCCCCGATCCGGCGTAATGGCGGAACACATCCTCCAGGGATGCCTGGGGGCCGACTTTCGTCTTGAGTTCGGCCGGCGTGCCCACCGCCCGCAGCCGTCCGTGGTGCATCAGTGCCACCCGGTCGCAGAGCACGTCGGCTTCTTCCATGTAGTGGGTGGTCAGCAGGACGGTCATGCCGAACTCCTGTTGCATGCTGTGCACCTGGTCCCAAACACTGTCGCGGGCAATGGGATCCAGGCCCACGGTGGGTTCGTCGAGGATCAGTAGCGACGGCTGGTTAACCAGGGCCTGGGCCAGCTCGAGCCTGCGGACCATGCCCCCGGAGTAGGTGTTGGCCAGCCGGTCGGCGACGTCGACCAGTTGCATCGCCGCCAGTGCCTCGTCGACCCGTCGCTTGCGCACCGCGCGCGGAACGTCGTAGAGCCGGGCGAACCATTCCACGTTCTGCCTGCCGGTCAGTGCGGGTTCGATCGAAAGTTGTTGGGGCACATAGCCGAGGTTGTATCGGATGTCCATGGTGTCGCGTCGCGAGTCGAGTCCGAAGATGTGGACCTGACCGTGCTGAACCGGAGTCAGTGTGGTCAGAACGCGAACGACGGTGGTCTTGCCTGCTCCGTTGGGGCCCAGTAGGCCGACCGTTTCGCCGGGTTGTACCTGCAACGTCAGATCGTCGACGGCGGTGAAGTCGCCGTAGCGGTGGGTCAGGTGCCGGCAGTCGATCGCGGGTGCGGTCATGGTCGCTTCTCCTGGAGGGTGGCGGTCAGGGCGGCGAGCACTCGCATGCCCTCGGCGAGGGCTCGGGCGTCGTCGTCGTCGAGCTCATCGAGGGCGTCGGCCAGGGCCGCTCTTCGTGCGGCCCGCGAGGCGTCGGCGAGCTTCTGCGCCGGTGGGGTGAGGGTCAGGCGGCCGACGCGGCGGTCGTCGGGGTCGGGGGTGCGCGTCAGCAGTCCGTCGGATGACAGCTTCGACACCAGCGTGGACGCGGTGTTGGCGGCCAGCCCGAGCTCGGTGGCGGCCGCGCTGACCGAGATCCCCGGCTGGCGTCCGACCAGCCGGAGCAGCTCGGCCTGCGATTCGGTCAGTCCGGCGAAGGAGGCACCGGCGGTTCGGCGGACCGTGCGCCGGAACCGGCCGACGGTGCCGAACAGCTCGGCGACGAGATCGGTGCGGAGGGTCACCCCACCAACTTAACTCTGTTTCAGAGCTAAGTCTTCTCGATCCGGTGTTGTTGCACGTCGGCCAACACTCCCGACCGAGTCACCATCGTCATGTACGTGCAGAACGGCTGGCGACGGCGATCGGTCGGCGAGCCGGGGTTCAGCAGCCGCAGTCCGGTCTTGGTGGTGGTGTCCCACGGGATGTGGCTGTGGCCGAACACCAGCACATCGCTGTGCGGATACTGTTGCGCCATCCTGGCTTCCCGACCCGACGCCGCCCCGGTTTCGTGCACGACGGTGAAGCGCAGACCATCCAACGTCACGTCGTTGCGTTCAGGTAGCCGCGACCGCAACTCTGCCCCGTCGTTGTTGCCCCAGCAGGCGATCAGACGGCGAGAGCGCGCCGACAACTCGTCGAGCAAGCCCACCTCGACCCAGTCACCGGCGTGGATGACGACGTCGCACTGCTCGACCTCGTGCCACACCTGTGCGGGCAGATCGCGGGCGCGCTTGGGAATGTGAGTGTCGGCCAACAGCAGCAGACGCATAGATCGATCCTTGCACGAACCTCAGCCCTCGCTGCGCGCCTCCGCTCCGGTCTCGCCGGCGTCGAACGTGTCGTCGGGACCGGTCTCGCCGACGTAGCTGCCGTCGTCGCCGTCCTTGCCGGCCCGCGACGAGGCCACCTTCGGGTCCTCGTGGACGTCCTCTTCGCTCTTGTCAGTAGGTTGCGTCATCAGGCCGGGTTACCCCATTGATTGAGCGCTTACGCCGCATATTTCACCTGGATGCCGAACGTGAGCGCTCACTCAACGCTCTACGCTGGGATGACTATGGACAGCGACGACGTCGAGAAGAGCTGGCACGACCCGGCAACCTTCCGCGCTGCGGTGATCTACGTCGTATCCGTCGTCGCGGTCGCTGCCGTGGCGTTCGCGGCGACCGTGCTCTGGCACTCGCTGATCGCGGGCGTGCTGGTTCCGGTGATCCTGTTCACCGGTGGTGTCGGTGCGTTCATCAAGACCTATCGGGTGTGGCGAACCGAGGGCACCTGGCCGATCTGGCAGGGCGCGGGCTGGATCCTGCTGGCGCTGTTCCTGTTCTGCCTGGGTGTCCCCGTCGGGGTGTGGTGAGCGGGCCACCGCCATACTCGTCAGGTGACTGATACCCCTGACCTGCCGTTGGCCGGTGTCCGCATCGTCGAGATCTCCAGCTTCGTGGCAGTTCCGCTGGCCGGTATGACGCTGGCCCAACTGGGCGCCGAGGTCATCCGTGTCGACCCGGTCGGCGGCGCGGCCGACTACAAGCGCTGGCCACTGACGCAGGCCGGGGACAGCATCTATTGGGCGGGCCTGAACAAGAGCAAGCGCTCGGTCGCCGCCGACATGCGCTCGGAGAAAGGACAGCGGCTGGTCGCCCGGCTGATCGCCGACGCGGGTGTATTGATCACCAATGTTGCCGGGCGGCAATGGCATTCCTACGACGAGCTGAGCGCTCTCCGCCCCGACCTCATCCATCTGGAAGTGGTCGGCCGTGGCGACGGGTCCACCGGGGTGGACTACACCGTCAACGCCGCCACCGGATTTCCTCTCGTCACCGGCTCGCCGAGCCAGGGCGGTCCGGTCAACCACGTGCTGCCTGCCTGGGACGTCAGCTGCGGTCTGTATGCCGCGCTGGCGATCCTGGTAGCCCTGCGGCGCAGGGATGCGACGGGGGCGGGCAGCCGCATCCGGCTTCCGCTCGACGACGTCGCACTGGCCACCGCGGCAAACCTCGGCTTCCTCACCGAGCCGATGGTCAACGGCACCCAGCGACCGCGCCTGGGCAATGCGATCTACGGCCAGTACGGCCAGGACTACACCAGCAGCGACGGCGCCACCTTCATGCTGGTCGCGCTGACCAACCGGCACTTCCGTGACCTCACCGAGCTCACCGGGACGACGAAAGCCGTTGCCGCCGTTGCCGAAGCGCTGGGTGCCGACTTCGCCGACGAGGGTCAGCGCTACGAGCACCGGGCGGTGCTGACCGGCCTGTTCGCGCCGTGGTTCCGAAGCCACACCGCCGACGAGGTGAGCGCGGCGCTGTCGGCCAGCTCGGTGCTGTGGGACCGCTACCTCGACTTCGCCGAAGTCGCGAAGGACCCGCGGGTGACGGCTAATCCGTTGTTCAGCGCAGTGGAGCAGCCCAGGATCGGCACCTACCTGGCACCGGGGCTGCCGATGTCGGTCGACGGTGCACACGTAGCCGCTCAGCCCGCGCCCGCGCTCGGTGATGACACCGCGGCCGTGCTGACCGAGTTCGGGCTCACCGACGACGAGATCACCGAGCTGCTCGAATCCGGCACTGTGACAACGGGAACCGGTCCCGCGTGAGCACGCTGTCGCGGCTGCTGAACGTCACCCCGGACCATGCCGGTGCTTTTGTCGGGGAAGCGAGCGGACCGCCGGACAAACGCGCTTACGGCGGCCACCTCGCCGCACAGGCGATGGCCGCGGCCTGCCACACCGTCGATGCCGACAAGGCACCGACCAGCCTGCACGTCCAGTTCCTGCGCGGCGGGGATGCGGGTGCGCCGGTCCACTACGAGGTCGACCACGTCTACGACGGCCGCACCACGGCGTCGCGGCGGGTGCTGGCCCGCCAGGATGGGCGGCTGCTGACCACCGCGACCATGTCGTTCTCCGCCGCGGCGGACGGTCCCGAGCACGCGGCACAGGCGACAACGTCCGGTGATCCCGAGCAACTGCCCGCCACCGGTCCCATCGGCCCGGCGCCGTCACTGCCGCTCGACGAGATCGACATCCGCACCGACGATGACCGCAGTACAGGCGAATTCGTGCGCCGGCTGTGGTGGCGAGTCACCGTGCCGCTGGACGGTCCGGCATGGCTGGGCGCCTGCGCGGCGGTCTACGTCACCGATATCTACGGCATCGATCCGGTACTGCAGGTGCACGGCCACTCGATGGTCGACCGCAGCCACCGCACCGCGACCACCGACTCGTCCATCTGGTTCCACCGGCCGATCGACGCCGGGCAATGGAATCTGCTGGAATCGCGCTCACCGGCCGCCGCGCGGGGGCGCGGTCTGGTGACGTTGAACCTCTACGACGCCGACAAGGTGCTGACCGCCACCCTGGTTCAGGAAGGGCTGGCGATCGTCCGCTCCTGAGGACGCGACCGGCGAGCCTGCCGCTCTGTCGCCAACGCCCGGGTCTCGTCGGACAACGGCGCGCCCAGCATCGCGGCGACGGTGTCGACCAGATGACTGATGAACAGCCGGTCGTCGGCGTGCGGCGCGGTGGCCGCGCGGCGCCCCAGCTCCACCGCGGCGTAGACCAGCGCACCCAGCCGCGGGTGCAGGGTGACAGCCACCGGATCGAGCATCGGCTCCAACAAGGCGCGCCAGCGTTGCAGGCTGCCGGAGCGCCCGGTCAGGTCGAACGACGGCACCGGCCGGTTCAGCAGGTCGGCGTGGACGCGCAGGAACGCCGGGCCGCCATCGGGGTCGGCCAGCTTGGCGGCCAGCGGGCGGACCAACGCCGAGGCCATCGCCCGCATCGACGGCGTGGCCTCGCCCTCGATGCCGTCCAGCAGGGCATCTCGGCGCGCGTCGACGACCGGCAGGTGCTTGTCGGCGATCGCCGCGAGCACCCCGGCGCGGTCAGTGAAGTGGTACTGCACCGCCATCACATTGCGGGCACCCGCCTCGCGGGCGATCTCCCGCAGGCTGACCGCGTCGACGCCGCGCTCGGCGAACAACCGCTCGGCGGTTGCCACCAGATTGGCCGACGTGTCGGCGGCCATTCAGCGCGCCATCACAGCTGGGCGACCTCGTGTTCGAGCAGTTCGGCCAGCTTCGCCTGGGCAGCCGCACGCCGGGTCGGGATGTGCTGCGACGGGAACAGGGTGTGGACCGGCTCGTACTCCTTGAGTGTGCGGCGCGCGACGGTCAGCTTGTGCACCTCGGTCGGACCGTCGGCGATCGCCAGCGATTCCGCGCCCACCAACATCTTCACGAACGGCATCTCGTCGGAAACACCCAATGCCCCATGCAGATGCATGGCCCGCTGCACCACGTCGTGCAACACCTGCGGCATAGCGACCTTCACCGCGGCGATGTCCCGGCGCACCTTCTGGTAGTCGTGGTACTTGTCGATCTTCCACGCGGTGCGCAGCACCAGCAGCCGGAACTGTTCGATCTGGATCCAGCTGTCGGCGATCTTCTCCTGCGTCATCTGGTAGTCGCCGAGGGGACCGCTGCGGGTCTGACGCGACACCGCCCGCTCACACATCATGTCGAATGCCTTGCGGGCCAACGCGATCGTGCGCATGGCGTGGTGCACCCGGCCGCCGCCGAGCCGGGTCTGCGCGATCGCGAACGCCTGCCCCTCACCACCGAGCACGTGGTCGGCAGGCACCCGGACGTCGTTGTAGCGGACGTAGCCATGGCCGGCGCGGTCGTCGGACTCGCCGCCGACGCCGACGTTGCGGATGATCTCGATGCCCGGGGTCTCGGCCGGCACGATGAACAGCGACATCTTCTGATGCGTGCGGGCCTCCGGATTGGTCACCACCATGACGATGAAGAAGCTGGCGTTGCGGGCATTGGAGGAAAACCACTTCTCGCCGTTGATGACCCACTCGTCCCCGTCGCGCTCGCCATGGGTGGTGAACAGGCCGGGATCCGAACCACCATGCGGCTCGGTCATCGAGTAGCACGACGACATCTCGCCGTCGAGCAGCGGCTGCAGGTAGCGCTTCTTCTGTTCCTCGGTGCCGAACATCGCGAGGATCTCGGCATTACCGGAGTCCGGCGCCTGTGAGCCGAAAACTGAAGGCGCCCAACGTGAGCGGCCGACGATCTCGTTGAGCAACGCCAGCTTGACCTGGCCGTAGCCCTGGCCGCCGAGCTCCGGGCTCAGGTGCGCCGCCCACAGCCCCTGCTCGCGGACCGCCTGTTGCAGGGGACGCAGCACCCGCAGCACCTGGGGGTTGGTCTTCTCGTACGGGTCCAGCGGGGCGAAGTCCAGCGGCTCGAGCTTGTCCTGCATGAACTCCTCGACCCAGTCGAGCTTCTTCTGGTACTCGGGGTCGGTTTCGAAATCCCACATGGTGACGTCCTCGGATCGGCAGCGTTAAGGCGCCGCGATCATAACTTCATGCATCTGCATTAATCAACGACCGGCGATCACCGGCCCGCCGGATCAGGCATGCTTCCAGCGTGCTGTTGCTCAGCCGGATCACCGGCCAGGACGTGCGGGCGGCCGGTGACCGGGTCATCGGCCAACTCGCTGACCTGACCGTGCTCCTCAGCCAGCCGTCGGGACGCCTTCTCGTCGAGCGGTTACTGATCACCCGCCGCCGGGAGCCCCCGCTGCTGGTGCCGTGGGACCGTGTGATCAGCTTCGAGCGCGACAAACTCACGATCGCCGGGGACGTCCAGAACGCCGACTTCGAGCTGCGTGAGCACGAGATCCGGCTGGTGCGAGACGTACTGGACACCCAGGTCGTCGACGTGGTGGGGCAGCGGGTGGCCCGCGTCGCGGACGTGGTGCTGGCGCGAACGGAGGCCCACCGCCTCGAACTGGTCGGTGTGGAGGTGGGTTTCGGCGCGGTGTTGCGGCGCCTGCGGCTGGAACCGCTCGGTGTGCGCGTCGGTCGCGACATCGTCGACTGGGCTGACCTCCACCTGACCTCCGAACGCGGCCACGCAGCCCAGCTCGCCTGCCGGCGCTCGGCCGTGCACCGCCTCGACGCCCGCGGCCTGGCGGCACTGGTCAGCCGGGTGGACACCGAATCGGCCACCGAGATACTCGCGGTCAGAGGTCCCCGGCTGGCCGCCGACGTCGTCCGCGCCGCCCATCCGTCGGTGGCTGAACGCGTCCTGCGCGCGATGCCGGGCGCGCACGCCGCCCAGATCGTGGCGGCCATGTCCGACGAGCACGCCGGGCGGTGGCGCGAACGACTCAGGCATGCTCCCGGCCGGCACTTTCTGCGCTCGCGGGTGTGGCCGCGGCGCCGGCACCTCGGTGACGTGACGTCATGACCGCGGCGGGCCGCACCACCACCAGGGTCGGCGCACTGCTCGCCGTCCTCGGCCCCGGATTGCTGGCCGGGCTGTCCGACGACGATCCGGCCGGTATCACCACCTACTCGGTGCTCGGTGCCGACCACGGCTACCAGCTGCTGTGGGTGCTGCTGCTGTCCACCGTCGCGCTGATCGTGTTCCACAGTCTGGCCGCCAGGATGGGGGTGGTCACCGGTCAAGGGTTGATCGGGTTGGTACGGCAGCGCTACGGCGTCCGGGTGGGCGCAGCCATCCTGGCCGCCCTGGTGATCGCCAACGTCGGAACCACCTGCGCCGAATTCGCCGGTATCGCAGCAGGATTCGAACTCTTCGGCCTCAGTCGATACATCAGTGTTCCCGCCGCGGCAGTCGCCGTCTCGCTGCTGGTGCTGCGCGGCAGCTTCCACCGCGTCGAGCGGCTGCTGCTGGCGTTGTCCACGGTCTTCCTCGCCTACGTCGCGTCCGGATTCCTGGCCAAACCTGACTGGGGGGCCGCACTGCACGGGACGTTCGTGCCGACGATGCCGATGACCGGACCGGCGATCGCGATCGTGACGGCCACGCTGGGCACCACGCTGGCGCCGTGGGGGTTGTCGTTCATGCAGTCCTACGCCGTCGACAAGAAACTCCGCACCGACGACCTCCCGCTGGAGCGGGTGGACGTGATCACCGGCGCGGTGCTGACCGGTGTCATCGGGTTCTTCGTGGTGGTCGCCTGCGCGGCGACCCTGCACCGCGACGGGCGCGGCATCAGCGACGCCGCCGATGCGGCGGTCGCTCTGCAACCGCTGGCCGGTGAGGCGGCGGGCACGTTGTTCGCGGTGGGACTGATCGGCGCGGCGTTCCTGGCCGCCTCCATCCTGCCGTTGTCGACGGCCTACGCCGTCTGCGAATACGCCGGCGTGGAGGCCGCGATCGACGATCCCTACCGCGAGGCCCGCACGTTCTATCTGACGTACGGGATCGTCACCGTGCTCGGCGCCGTCATCGTCCTGGCCCCCAACGCCCCGCTGGTGCCGATCCTCATCGGTACCCAGGTGCTCAACGCGGTGCTGTTGATTCCGCTGATGGTCGCGATGATCGGGCTGGGCCGCGACCGTGAACTCATGGGCCGGTTCGCGATGCGCCGTTCCGGGACGATCGTCTACAGCGTCACCACTGTCGTGGTCGTGGTCTGTGTCGCGGCATTGGGCATCACGATGGCCTTCGGCTGAGCAGAACGGAGCGCCTAGTGAGCACTACAGTTGCCCTCGACGTCGACGACTCCGGCGTCGCCCTGATCACTCTGGACGGCCCGGAACGGCTCAACGCGTTCTCCGCCGACACCGCCCGCCAGCTCGGCCAGGCCTATCGCCGGTGCGACGCCGACGATGCCGTCCGCGCCGTGGTGGTCACCGGCGCAGGCCGGGCATTCTGTGCCGGGGCCGACATGACCGCCGCCGCTGCGGCGTTCGACGCCCCCGACGAGGGCTTCAGCGCCTCGCCCATCCAGCCGCCGGCCTGGCGGGTGCGCAAGCTGGTGATCGCTGCGATCAACGGCCCCGCGATCGGCATCGGGCTGACCCTGGCGCTGCAATGCGACATCCGGCTGGTCGCCGAGGACGCCAAGCTCGCGATCCCCCAGGTGCGCCGCGGCATGATCGGCGACTGCGCCGTGCACGCCACCCTCAAGCGCGCCGTCGGCCTGGCCGTGGCCGCCGACATCCTGCTCACCGGCCGCACGTTCACCGGCCGGGAGGCGGCCACCCTCGGGATCGCCAGCCGCGCGCTCCCCTCAGGCGAGGTGCTCCCGGCCGCGCTGGAGCTCGCCCGCGACGTGGCGCTGGCCGCCAACCCGGCCTCGGTGGCATACAGCAAGCGGCTGCTATGGACTGAGACCGACCTCGACGCGGTGGCCGACGAGGAGACTACGGTGCACCTGAAATTGATGGGCGGCCCGGACGCGGCCGAGGGCCCGGCCGCCTGGCGGGAGAAGCGGCCCCCGGTGTGGCGGTCCACGGCCGGCGAGACGGGAGACCCCGCATGACCACCACGGCCGAGGTTCTCTCCGGAGTCGATCTGACCGGCCGGACGGTCGTCATCACCGGCGCCTCGACCGGCCTGGGGCTGCAGACCGCCCGGGCCATGCAGTCCGTCGGCGCCGAGATCGTCGCGGCGGTACGCGATCTGGACAAGACCCGCTCGGTGATCGACTGCGAGACCGTGCACCTCGAACTCGGCGACCTGCGTTCGGCGCGCGCCGCGGCCGAGGCGATCGCCACCCGTCACGACCGCATCGACGTGCTCATCAACAACGCCGGGGTGATGGCCCCGCCACTGACCCGCACCGTGCAGGGCTACGAAATGCAGCTCGGCACCAACCATCTCGGTCACTTCGTGCTCACCACCGGACTGGCCGACCGCTTTGGGGACGGCACGCGCATCGTCAACCTCAGCAGCCGCGGACACCAGCTCGGCGGGATCCGATGGGATGACCCGAACTACGACGACGAGAGCGCCTACGACAAGTGGCAGGCGTACGGGCAGAGCAAGACCGCCAATGTGCTGTTCACCGTCGAATCGGAACGGCGGTGGGGACCGCTGGGCGTGCATTCGTTCGCTGTGCATCCCGGGGTGGTGTTCACCGATCTGGCCCGGCACATGACCCGCGACGATTTCCGTGCTGGCGGCACGCTGGCCAACCTCGAGGTGACCGACGTCGAGCACGGAGCGGCGACCACGGTGTGGGCGGCCACCAGCCCCGAACTCGACGGGCGGGGCGGTCTCTATCTCGAGGACTGCCACGTCGCCGACGCGATGGTCGACGGTGTCGAGGGCGGGTACGCGCCCTGGGCGGTCGACCCCGCGCAGGCCGCCCGGTTGTGGGAGTGGTCTGCGCGCCAGGCCACGCTTAATTTGGGTGACTAACCTGCAGTGGTGCCCATCGACGTCCGTCCCGCCCGCAAGGCTGACATCCCGGCTTTGGCGCGGGTCCTGGGTCGAGCGTTTCACGACGACCCGGTGATGGCGTGGGTGCAACCCGACGTCGAGCGGCGCAGGGCTGCACTGCCCGGAATGTTCAGCGCCCTGACCCGCCACCACTTCCTGGCCGGTCGTGGCACCGAGGTGGCAGTATCCGACGACGGGATCGCGGCAGCCGCGCTGTGGGATCCGCCCGGCCGGTGGGAGCAGTCGCCGCGCGAACAGCTGGCGATGCTGCCCGGCGTCATCCGCGCCTTTCGCGGCCGGCTGGCCGCCGGGCGGGCGGTGACCGACCTGATGAAAGAGCACCATCCGGAGGAGCCGCACTGGTACCTGGGCGTCATCGGCAGCGACCCCAGCGTGCGTGGTGGCGGGTTCGGTCACGCGCTGATGTGCTCGCGGCTGGATCGCTGCGACGCCGAATACGCTCCCGCCTACCTCGAGTCCAGCAACCCCGACAACATTCCGTACTACCAACGGTTCGGTTTCGAGGTGACCGGGGAGATCACGCTGCCCGAAGGCGGCCCGTCATTGTGGCCGATGTGGCGCGCAGCGCGATGACACCGCGGGCGGTTTAACCGCCCCGGCAGCCGGGCAGCCCGTTGGCATGACCAATCCAGCCGACTTCGCAGATGACAGTGGCCCCGGCGACACCCTGAGCGGCTCGGAGTCGCTCGACTCCGACGAGGTGCGCAACAGCGACGGCGACGATGTTGTGGACCCACCTGAAGGATGGAGTGGGGCAACCAAGTTCGGCATCACAGCGCGGGAGGAACGCGAGGGCGAGTCGTTGGACGCTCGGCTCAGCGAAGAAGAGCCCGACGTGATCGCCGACATCGAGCCGGACGACACCGCCCCGGATCGGGCGCATCGCGGCCAGATCAGCGGGACCCCCGAAGACGGTGACTCGCTGTACCCCCTTGTGGACTGAGTTGTGGACTGACGACCCCGGCGCCGCGGGCGTGTCGTAACCGCTTCACGTTAAGCGGAATTGACATCTGCGGCGATCTCGCCTGAACGTTTGCTGAGTGCCGGAAAATCTTGAATTCAAGTTGGTGAAAACTGCGCATCGCGCGTTCCCCATTGTGATAATCGGGCCAGCGGTGCTTCGGACCATGGCGGTCCCCCGGAGGGGAGGGGATCGGCCATGGTCCGTTCGCTTTTCCTACTCCGCTGCGCGCAGCACCACCATCGAGCGGGACTCGACTCGCACCGGTGTGGACGCTTTCACCACCGCCGCTTCGTCGATCTCGCCGACCCCCGCCGACGTGTTGACGACAGGTTGCCAAGCCTTACCAAACTCGGCCGGCGGCAAGACGAATTCGATCGGTTCGTGGTGGGCGTTGAAGCACAGCACGAAGGAGTCGTCGGAGACGCGTTGCCCGCGGGGATCACGATCTGGTATGCCGTGTCCGTTGAGGTACACAGCCACCGACTTGCCGAAGCCCGAATCCCAGTCCTCGTCGTTCATCTCCGAACCGTCCGGGCGGAACCAGGAGATGTCCGGCATGCCTTCGCTGCCGCGGCGCCGCACCGGTCGGCCGTTGAAGAACCGCCGCCTGCGAAACACCGGATGGGCCGCGCGAAGTGCCGACACCGAGGCCGTGAACTCCAGCAGCTCGTCGTCGGCCGAATCCCAGTCGATCCAGGTGATCTCGTTGTCCTGGCAGTAGCCGTTGTTGTTGCCGCCCTGGGTCCGGCCCAGCTCGTCGCCGTGGCAGATCATCGGAACACCCTGGGACAAGATCGTGGTGGCAATCAGGTTGCGCTGCTGGCGATTACGCAGCTCGTTGATCTCCGGATCGTCGGTTGGTCCCTCCGCCCCGCAATTCCACGAGTTGTTGTTGCTCTCGCCGTCGTTATTGTCCTCGCCGTTGGCCTCATTGTGTTTCTCGTTGTAGGACACCAGGTCTCGCAACGTGAAGCCGTCGTGGGCGGTGACGAAGTTGATCGACGCGACCGGTCGGCGGGCGGTGTGCTCGTAGAGGTCGGCCGAGCCGGTCAGCCGAGAGGCAAATTCGCCGAGGCTGGCGTCTTCGCCGCGCCAGAAGTCGCGGACGGTGTCGCGGTACTTGCCGTTCCACTCCGTCCACTGCGGCGGGAAGTTACCCACCTGGTAGCCGCCGGGGCCGACGTCCCACGGCTCGGCGATCAACTTCACCTGACTGACGGTCGGATCTTGTTGCACGAGTTCGAAGAACGCGCTCAGGCGGTCGACGTCATAGAACTCGCGGGCCAGGGTTGAGGCGAGGTCGAACCGGAAGCCGTCCACGTGCATCTCGGTCACCCAGTACCGCAGCGAATCCATGATCAACTGCAGCGAGTGCGGATGCCCGACGTTGAGACTGTTGCCGGTGCCGGTGTAGTCCATGTAATAGCGCTTGTCGTCATCGACGAGCCGGTAGTAGGCGGCGTTGTCGATGCCGCGGAAGGACAGCGTCGGCCCCATGTGGTTGCCTTCTGCGGTGTGGTTGTACACCACGTCGAGGATCACCTCGATCCCGGCTTCGTGCAGCGTGCGAACCATCGCCTTGAATTCCTGCACCTGCCCACCGGGCGTCGAGCTGGCCGAGTACTTGCTGTCCGGGGCGAAGAACCCAATGGTGTTGTAGCCCCAGTAGTTCGACAGGCCTTTGTCGATCAGGGTGGAGTCGTTGGCGAAGTGGTGCACCGGCATCAACTCGATGGCCGTGGCGCCGATCGCATTCAGGTGGTCGATGATCGCCGGGTGTGAGATCGCCGAGTACGTCCCGCGAATGGCGTCCGGAATGTCGGGATGGGTTTGCGTCAGGCCTTTGACGTGCGCCTCGTAAATGACGCTGTCGGCATACTCCCGCTGCGGGGGCCGGTCGACACCCCAGTCGAAGTACGGGTTGATGACGACCGATTTGGGCATGCTCGCGGCCGAGTCGTCGTCGTTGCGGCTGTCGGGTTCGCCGAAGTTGTAGCCGAACAGCGACTGGTTCCAGTCGAAATGACCGTCGATGGCTTTGGCGTACGGGTCCAGTAGCAGCTTGTTGGGATTGCAGCGGTGCCCTTCGGCGGGATCATGCGGGCCGTGCACCCGGTAGCCGTAGCGCTGGCCCGGTTCGATGCCCGGCAGAAACCCGTGCCAGACGAATCCGTCGACCTCGGGCAAGGCGATACGTGTCTCGGCGCCGTCTTCCTCGAACAGGCACAATTCCACCCGCTCGGCCACTTCGGAGAACACCGCGAAGTTTGTGCCGTAGCCGTCGTAGGAGGCGCCCAGCGGGTAGGCCTTACCAGGCCATACCTCAGTTGCAGCGTTGGTCACGTGGGACTCCCTAAATAGGCGGACGGACTGTGGCGTGTACCCGGGAATGGGTCGCGCCAAATCAGCCGGAACAGGTTTGTGACAGGGGTGACAATTGACGTCACGGAACAGCTTCGTGGCCGGGCCGGCCGCTGGTCCGGCGGCGCTCCTTCATCTCTGCTTCGAACACGTGGCGGTGCCCGCCCATCAGCTGATCACGCACGGCGCGCTCGCGTTCGCGCAGCACCGACCAGTAGTCGTCGTCGAATTCCTCGACGATCTGGAAGGTCCAGCGGCCGTGGAGCACATTGCGGCCGACCATCTCCTCGGTCAGGCTGTCGGCGATGTCGGAGTGACCGGCATCGCGCAGCTTGTCGCAGGCCTCGCCGAGCAGCAGGTCGGCGTGGCCCATCAGCTGGTGAAAGGAGTACAGGTGGCCGCGGGCGCGCTCCACGTACTCCAGCGCCTCGGACAGCGATCCGACGGCTTCCACCGTGTCGTCGTCGACGCCCTCGGGCCGACGGCTCAGTAATTCGTCGCCGCTCATGTACCGACCTGCCTCTCCTGGTCCCGGACGTAACGCAGATAAACGTAGTTCTCGAGGGTCACCGCATGGCCCAGCGTAAGGCGGGCAGGAACCGCGAGCGCCGGGGCGCCCGGCCGGGCGGTGGTGGTGCTCGCGACCAGCGTGGGCGAGACCGTCAGGCACATCTCGTCGACCAGATCGCCCGCGACCAGCTCGTCGAGCAGCGTGGGGCCGCCCTCGCACAAGATTCGGCGCATGCCCCGGGCTTGCAGGGTGCGCAGCGCGGACTCCAGGTTGACCGCGCTGTCACCGGCGATCAGCAGGTCGGCGTGCTCGGCCAGCCGCGGGCGTTCGCGGGCGGCGACCGCGGTGGTGATCAGGATGGGCCGTTGGGCGGGCTCGGCGAACAATGATGCCGGGACGCGGCCGGTGTGGGTGACCACCGCGATCGGCGGGATGACCTCGGTGCCCCAGCGCTCTCGGCGTTCGGCGACCTGAGCGTCGGTCAATCGCACCGGGCCATATCCTTCGGCGCGCACGGTGCCCGCGCCGACGAGCACGACATCGGCGTAGCCGCGCAACGCGAGCAGCAGGCTCTGGTCGTTGGCGTCCGAAAGCGGACCGGCCACACCGTCGAACGCCGCGGCGCCGTCGAGCGACATGATCATGTTGGCGCGCAGCCCGTCGGGCGGATCGCGGTAGAGCACTACCAGTTCTTCCGGTGCGGTGGCCCGTTTCGGCTGTTGCACCGCCTGAGTCATGGGCAGTCTCTACCCGGCCGTGGATGGGGCAAAACCCACCTCAGAGCAGGGCGGCGATGGGTGAACTGTCGAGGTTGTCGAGCAACTCCCGGGCGTCGTCGAAGATGGCCGCGGCGCCGGCCTTTTCGAGTTCACCGCTGCCCACGCCGCCGGACAGCACCGCGATGCACGGCACTCCTGCGCGGGCACTGGCCTCGACGTCCCAGACGGTGTCGCCGACGAACACCGCCCGCTGCGCCGGCACCCCGGCCTTGTCCAGCGCGACGTTGACGATGTCCGGGCGGGGCTTGGCCTCCTCGACGTCTTCGGACGAGGTGATGGCCGACACGAGGTCGTCGCACCCCAGCGTTTTGCGCAGCAGGGCCAGCTCGTTCTCCGGCGCAGAGGTCGCCAGCACCACCTGCAGGCCAAGGTCGGCAACCCGCTTCAGCAGTTCGCGCGCCCCGGGCAACGCGGTCAGCAGATCGGCGCCGGCCTCGTAGTGGCGGGTGTGAGAGTCCTTGAGACGCTTCTGCGCATCGTCGTCGGCGCCGTTGGACAGCTCCTCGACCATGGTGGACCCGTCCATGCCGATCGAGCGGTGGACATGCCAGGCCTGGACCGGAAGCCCGACCTCATGGAAGGCCTGCTGCCAGGCGTGGACGTGAAGGTAGTTCGAGTCGACGAGGGTGCCGTCGATGTCGAAGAGCACTGCGGGCTTGTCCATGGGCGTGGTGTACCCGGTTTTGCGGATGGCTCGGCTTCGCGAGATTGAACTGGCGCGGCACGCTACTCGCACGTTCCTCGCGTGAGTTCAATCTCGCGTGTCCGGTTCGTCATCCTCGTCGACGACCGGCGCCGGCTCCCAGGCGTTGACACCGATCGTGATCATCCGCAGCTGCTTGACCGCCGTGCGTTTGATCTCGTCGAGTGCGGCCGCGTCATGGGCGTCCTCGATGGCCTCGGCGATGATGATCATCGAGTTCACGAACAGGCTGGCCAGGATGTTGAGGTCCTCGGTGCTCCACTCGTTGAGCCCGGGGAACCGGGCAAGGTCGGTGGCCAGCTCGGAGGTGATCAGCCGGATCTCGGTGCGGATCGCGTAGCGCAGCACCGTCACACCGCTGGAGCGTTCGCGCCCGATGAAGCGCCAATGCTCGCGCTGCTCGGCCACCCCGGCGACCAGGATGTCGACCGTCGACTCGATGACACGGTTCGGGTCCAGCTTGCCCGCGCGGGCGCTGCGCAACATCTCGCGCAGGGTGCGGAACGACTCGTCGATGAGCACCAGGCCGAGGGCGTCCATCGATTCGAAGTGGCGGTAGAACGCGGCAGGCACAATCCCGGCCTCGCGGGTGACCTCACGCAGGCTCAGACCGCTGAAGCTGCGCTCGTCGAGGAGCTTCAGCGCGGCCGCGATGATGGCCCGGCGGGTGGCCTCTTTGCGCTCTTCCCGCGATGGTGTGTCGCGGGAACGTGACTTCCCTGAACGCTCACGACGTGAGCTGGGCGTACGACTGTTCACCGGTGTGAACCCTACCACAGACTGGTCCGATTCCTTGACGACGTGCACTTTCACGACCCAGAGTGTACATATGTTCACTCAAACTTTGACCGAGAAGGTGCTCCGTTCGCCGCTGGTCGATCTGCTCACCGGCCCGCATGGCGTGGACCGCTACACCGAGCTGGTGAACCCGACCTGGACCACCGACGCCCGGGCCCGGGTGGTCGACGTACGTCGCTCCACGCCGCGCAGCGTCACTCTGCTCCTCGACCCCAACTCGGCCGTCACCGGTTACCGCGCCGGCCAGCACCTGAACCTGACGGTGGAGATCGACGGCCGTCGCCACACCCGCTGCTATTCACCGGCCAGCGCCGAGGGATCACCGCTGATCGAATTGACGATCGGATCCCACGACGGGGGCCTGGTGTCCAACCACCTCTACCGGCACGCCCGCCCCGGCATGGTGGTCGACCTGTCCGACCCCGCCGGCGACTTCGTGCTCCCCGAGGTCAGGCCCCGCCGCATCCTGTTCGTCTCCGGCGGCAGCGGCATCACCCCGGTGATTTCCATGCTGCGAACCCTTCACGCCGAGGGCTTCGACGGCGAGATCGCCTTCGTCCACTACGCCCGCACGCCGGCGGAGGCCTGCTACCGAGCCGAACTGGCCGCCACCGGTGTCCGGGTGCTGCACGGCTACACCCGCGCGCCGGGCGGCGAGCTCGACGGCCGCTTCGGCCCCGAGCACCTCGGCGTCGCGATGCCCGATCCCGACGCCGTCTACGTGTGCGGGCCGCCCGCACTGGTCGAGGCGGTGCGCGAACACTGCCCGAATGCGTTGTCGGAAAGCTTCGTCCCGGTGCCCTTCGTCGTCCCCGACGTACCGTCGGGCGGCCGAATCAGCTTCCGGGACAGCGGTATCGACGCGCAGGACGACGGGCGTCCCCTCCTGGACCAGGCCGAGGACGCCGGACTGAACCCGACCAGCGGATGCCGAATGGGCATCTGCCACACCTGCACTCGCCGCAAGCATCGCGGCGCCGTGCGCAACCTGACCACCGGAGCGGTCTCCACCGCCGACGAGGAGGACGTGCAGATCTGCGTGTCGGTGCCTGTCGGTGACGTCGAGATCGCGCTCTGAGCAGAAAGGGACGACCATGAACACCCAACACATCACACTGACCCGGGAGCAGGCCGACGAGTTCGGCCGTGAACTCGACGCCATCAAGGAACGGGTCATCGCCGACCTCGGCCAGACCGACGTCGACTACATCCGCCGGGTCATCAAGGCTCAGCGCGCCATGGAGATCGGCGGCCGCGCGCTGCTGATGGCCGGCATCTTCCCGCCGGCCTGGCTGGCCGGCACCGCGCTGCTCGGGATCTCGAAGATCTTGGACAACATGGAGATCGGCCACAACGTCATGCACGGGCAGTACGAGTGGACCGGCGACCCGGCCCTGCGCGGCCGCACCTTCGAGTGGGACACCGCGTGCCCGGCCGACCAGTGGCGGCACTCGCACAACTACTCCCACCACACCTTCACCAACATCGTCGGCATGGACCGCGACATCGGCTACGGCATCCTGCGGATGAGCCCGGATCAGCCGTGGCGGCCCTACTATCTGGGCAATCCGGTGTACGCCTTCCTGCTGATGGTGCTCTTCCAATACGGCGTCGCGCTGCACGAGCTGGAGGCCGACCGCATCCGTTCCGGCGAGATCTCGATCGCGGACAAGCGCGAGATCGCCAGTGAAATCTGGCGCAAGACCCGTCGCCAGCTGCTCAAGGACTACGTGGCCTTCCCGCTGCTGGCCGGGCCGATGGCGCCGTTCGTGTTCACCGGCAACATGACCGCCAACCTGATCCGCAACGTGTGGTCGTACATGATCATCTTCTGCGGCCACTTCCCGGACGGCACACAGGAATTCACGGTCGAAGAGACCCGCAACGAGTCACGGGGCCAGTGGTACTTCCGGCAGGTCCTCGGCTCGGCCAACCTGACCGGCGGCAAGCTGTTCCACCTGTTGTCGGGCAACCTGTCCCACCAGATCGAGCACCATCTGTTCCCGGATGTGCCTGCGCGCCGGTACGCCGAGATGGCCCCGCACGTCCGCGAGGTGTGCGAGCGCTACGGCATCCCCTACAACGCGGGACCGCTGCCCAAGCAGTTCGCCACCGTGGTGCGCAAGATCGTCAAGCTGGCACTGCCCACCCGCCAGCGCAGTGCGCAGACCGCACTGGTCGAGGCGGCCTGATCACTTGGGCCGGGACAGGTCGTAGACGTCGTCGTCGCCGACCTGGGTGACCGGGAACGTCGCGCTCACCCAGTCGGTGATGCCGGTGTGGTTGCGGTTGATGCCCGGCCACCCGCCGGCCCGGCCCCGCCAGTCCCGCTCGACGATGTAGTAGGCCACCTTGCCCGCAGCCACATCCGCCTTGAACTGGCCCAGACTCGGGGCGGGATCACTGCCGAGGAACCCGCCGATGGCCATCACCGCTGTGCCGGTGGACAATTCGAGTCCTGCAGCGGCCGACGAGCCGGAGATCGCCGCCGACCACTGCGTGGTGGTCGCGCGTAGCAGTGCGTCCAGTTTCGGATTGTCCTTCGACACACCGAACCCTGCTCCGAACCCGGTCGTCGATCGGACCGGGCCAACCGTCGGCCCGCCACCGCGATGCGGAGCGCCGAGTGTGGCGACGGCGTAGGCGGTCGGGCCGGCCAAGACGGCCACCACACCAACTACCGCCGCGGCCATCGTGACCCGGCGCCACCGCGGCGCCGACAGGGCGAGTGCGGCGGCGGCCAGCACGGTGACGACCAAGACCGTCCACCGCAGAGCGGGCAACCAGTCCTCGTTTCGGCCGAGCACCCACCAGCTCCAGACACCCGTCACCGCGATCAGCCCCGTCAATCCGGCTCGGCCGAACCAGGTTTGTCTGCGGATCCACATCTGTTGTGCGCCAATGGCAGCCGTGCCGGCCACCGCCGGCGCCAGCGACAGGCAGTAATACGGGTGCACCATGCCCTTCATATAGCTGAGCACCACACCGTCGATCACCAGCCAGCTGCCGAATAGCATGACGCCGGCCCGCACCGGGTCGGTGCGCGGCGCACGACCGCGGGCGATCAGCACGAGAACCAGACTGAGCAGGGCTGCCGGGATCAACCAGCCGATCTCGAAACCGAACTCGCCCGCGAACAGCCGGCCCAGACCTTCCTTCTGATTGCCCATGCCGCCGAAGCCGCCCAGGTGTCGGAGCTCGTCGCCGGCCGAATTGCCGAGCGGATCGCCGGGCCCGAAATTCATGTGATTGCGGCCGAGCACGCGCGCGAATCCGTTGTAGCCCAGCACCAGATTCATGAAGTTGTCATCGGTCGACCCGGCGATGTAAGGCCGCGACGACGACGGCCAAACCAGGGTCAGGATCACGAACCAGCCCGCCGACAACACGAAAGCTGCCGCGGCGCCCAGCAGATGCTGCAGCCGGGTGCGCAGCGGCGTCGGTGCCGCGATCAGGTAGGCCAGGCCCACCGCGGGGGCGATCATCAGGCCTTCCAGCATCTTGGCCAGGAACGCGAAACCGAGCGCGACACCCGCCCACGCCAGCCACTTGCCCCCTGCCCGCTCGAGCGCGCGCACGGTGCAGTACGCCGAGGCCATCATCAGCAGCACCATCGCGGCGTCGGGGTTGTTGAACCGGAACATCAGCGCGGCGACCGGGGTCAGCGCCAGCGCGGCACCGGCCAGTAAACCGGCCCGCGGGCCGCAGATGCGCGCGACCGCGGAGTAGAGCAGCCACACCGTCGCCACGGCCATCAGTGCCTCGGGTATCAGCATGCTGGCGCTGCTGAAGCCGAACAGCTGACCGGACAGGCCCATCACCCACTGCGACACCGGGGGTTTGTCGACGGTGATGAAGTTGGCCGAGTCGAGCGACCCGAACAGCAGCGCCTCCCAGTTCTTGGAGCCGGCCTGTGCGGCGCCTGCATAGAACTCGTTGCCCATTCCGTTGACGGTGATGTTCCACAGGTACATGACCGTGGTCGAGGCGAGCAGCACCACCAGCCCGATGCGGTCCCGTCGCGACGGGCTGGTCACCGCGGGTGCGACTTCGGCGGAATCCTGCGGTGCTTCGGCCGGAAACGTCGTTGTCACAACGCCCATTGACCCATCTGCGGCTGACGGTTGACTGAAAGGACGCTGCGAGCGCCGTAGCCGATCCGGCATCTGACTGTTATCGGCCGCTGCTCGTCCGGGCCCACCTGCTGTGTCAGCGTCGACGCTGTGACCGCGAAAGACGCGAGAAAGATCGATAACCGGCTGGCCGCACGGTGTGCGGCGGTGTCGTCGATCGGTGCCGCAGTCATCCACTTCGCGGTCGCGCCGATGCACTGGAAAGACTGGGTGCCCTCCGGGGTGTTCTTCGCGTCCATCGCGGTGTTCCAGCTCGCCTGGGGCTTTCTCGCCTGGTCACGGCCGACGCGACTGCTGTTGGCGGCCGGAATCGCCGTCAATGTCGGTTCCGCCGCCCTGTGGGTGGTATCCAGAACGGCTGGTGCGCCGTTCGGTCCCAACGCAGGTGCTGCGGAGGCCGTGGAGGCAGCGGGGATCTGTGTTCTGCTCCTGCAGTGCTACGTGGTCATGGGTGCCGCCTGGGTGTTGCTTCGGCGTTACCGGGCGCACGCGTTTTCGGGTGTCGGGCGGACGCTGGTACTTGTGGGCGCCAACACCGTGATGGCACTCGCTGTGACCGCAGGCCTGGCCTCCGGCCTCCAGGGCCATCAGCATCACCATGGCGTGCCCGTCGACGCCGAGGCCGGACGTGATGCGGCGCACGGGGCACCTGCGGAGCCGGGCAGACCGGTGACGGACATGAAGCTGAGCACGGCCGGCGAGCACCCTCCGTCGAGCTCTGACGGGCACCAGCACGATCACCACGGCTGACGGCACCTCCACGGCAGGTGTGGCTCTGCGCCCTCGCGGATCGGGTTCTTTATCGAATCTTCACAGAACCACTACGCCGCACCTGCCGGAGTCTGGCGAAGCTGGGCGGGGATCGAGTGATCCGTGTGCGACGAAAGGGATGTGGTGTGAGCAAAGCGAGGACTGTGGTGACCGGAGTGGCCGCGTTGGCTGCGGTTGCCGCCATCGGCGCGTGTAGTGACTCGGGCACCAAGGATGTGGCGGCGTCGTCGGCACCGTCCACTGTCCAGAGTTCGACCGCGGCGCCGGCAGCCGCCCACAATCAGGCCGACATGATGTTCGCCCGCATGATGATTCCGCATCACCGGCAGGCGATCGAGATGAGCGACATGATCCTGGCGAAGCAGGGCATCGATGCGCGGGTGGTGGACCTGGCCAAGCAGATCAAGGCGGCGCAGGGCCCGGAGATCGAGACGATGCAGGGCTGGCTGAACCAGTGGGGAATGCCCGGGATGCCGGGAATGGACAACATGCCGGGGATGAACGGCACGCCCAGCAATGCGCCCTCAGATCACGGCGGCATGCACGGATCGGATATGCCCGGAATGGATGACGTGCCAGGCATGGAGGGGATGATGTCACCGGCCGATTTGCAGGCACTGCAGAACGCCCAAGGCGTCGAGGCCGGCAAGCTGTACCTGACCCAGATGATCAAGCATCACCAGGGCGCAATCACCATGGCGCAGAACGAGATCAAGGGGGGCCAATTCGCCGACGCCATCGCCCTCGCCAAGTCGATCGCCACCAGCCAGCAAAAGGAGATCGACACCATGAACCAGATTCTGAGTTCCCTGTAGTCGCAGCAGTAGGTCACGCGTATTCGCGTTGATTGCCGCGGCGGGCCCCGGCCACCGGCAGGCTGGGCACCGTCACCGTGAAGGTGGTGCCTGCCCCGGGGCCGGCGCTGGTCGCGGTGATGGTCCCGCCGTGCGCCTCGGTCAATGCCTTGGCGATGGCCAGGCCGATGCCGGAGCCGCCCCGATCGCGGTTGCGCGCCGAGTCGGCACGGTAGAAACGCTCGAAAACGTGCGGAAGGTGCTCTGCCGCAACCCCCTCGCCGTCATCGCTCACCGTGAAGACGACATCGTTACCCATCGGCTCCGCGGTGAGTCGGACGTGGCCGCCGGGCGCAGTATGACGTAATGCATTGTCCAGCAGGTTGTTCAACACCTGCGTCAGGCGTTGACGGTCGGCCCAGAACCGGGTCCCTTCACTCACCTGGAGGCTCAGCGTGACATTCTTCGCAGCGTAGCGGTCGGTCACTGCGGCACTGACGGAGCGGGCGACCTCGTCGGCCTCGACCCATCCCGGGGTGATCGTGGCATGAGCTTCTTCGGCCTGGGCCAGGGCGGCGGCGTCGGCCGAGAAGCGCACCAGGCGGCCGGTCTGCTCCCGCAACATCGCGATGGTCGGCTGGTCCAGGACTCGCACGCCGTCCTCAACGGCTTCCAGATAGGCCTCCAGCACGGCCACCGGCGTGCGGATCTCGTGAGCGAGATCGCCGAACAGCTGGCGCCGGCTTGATTCCACAGCCTGCAGCCGATCCGCCATCTTGTTGAAAGCGGTTGCCATCTCGTCGAATTCACGGCCGAGCCGAGGCGGTGCGACCCGAATGTCGTAGCGACCCTCGGCCACCGCCGACGCGGCTGCCGAAACCTCGGCGACGGAGTGCTGCAACCGCCGGCTCAGGTAGGCGGTGGCGATCAGCGCGGTCAGGGCGGCCACCGTGATCGCGACCCCGATCGAGAGCGCAGTGGCGTGTTGGTAGGCCTGCTCGGCGTGATACTGCTCGTTGGAATCATGGGCGACGCCGGCCATGTGCAGGTGCTCTCGGAACAGCGGCGGCCCCACCACTGATGCGACGACCCAGGTGGTCACCCCGCCGGCGAGGAGAACCAGCGTCTGCGCGAGCAGCAGTCGCCTGCGCATGCCGAATCCACCGACGGCGGTCACCGTCACGTGCGGTGATGCCTGCGAGGAGAGCTTCATGCCTTCATCGTGCCGTGCCGGCGCACCGGGATCGGGTCTTGAGCGAATCTTCACAGAACCAACACCAAACCCGCCGAGGTGCCGCCGCAATCTGGAAGACGAACCCTCGAGAAGACAGGATTGTGATGAGTCGACAGGCGCTCACCCGGCGCGGCTTTCTGGCAGCAGGAGCCCTCGGCGGCGCGGCGTTGGTGGCCTGCGGTCGGACGACCCATCCCCCGGCAACCGGCGGCTCCCCGTCGCCGACTGCGATCGCCGCGGCCGAGGCAGCCCGGCCGCACACCGGCAGGACCGTCACCGCACACCTGGCCCCAGGCCTTGCCGACATCGACCTCGGCGGGACCACAGCCCGCACGCTGGCCTACAACGGTCAGGTCCCGGGCCCGCTGATCAGAGCCAACGTCGGCGACGACATCGCGGTCATCGTCGACAACGGACTGGATCACCCGACCTCGGTGCACTGGCACGGGATCGCCTTGCGCAACGACATGGACGGGGCCAGCCCGGCCACGCCGAACATCGGACCCGCCAGCGGCTTCACCTATCGGTTCAGCTCCCCTCATCCCGGAACGTACTGGGCGCACCCGCATACCGGGCTGGACACCGACTACGGGTTGTATCTACCGGTCATCGTCGACGATCCGGCGGAGCCCGGACGCTACGACGCCGAGTGGATCGTGATGCTCGACGACTGGACCTCCGGCGTCGGTACCAGCCCTGAGCAGATCTTCACCGGGCTGCAATCGAGGGGTGGCATGGGGCACATGCCCGGTATGGGCGGAATGGGATCGATGCCTGGCGTTCCCGGCGTCGGCGGTGTGGGAACCAGTGACCTGCTCGGCGGTGACGCCGGTGACGTCAGCTACCCGTACTACGTCATCAACGGCCGAATCCCGTCGGCTGCCACGACATTCACCGCGAAACCCGGAAACCGCATTCGCATCCGGATCATCAATGCCGCAGCCGATACCGCGTTCCGTGTCGCGTTGGCCGGGCATCGCATGACCGTCACCCACACCGACGGATTCCCCGTCCGGCCGGAGGAGGTCGATGCGCTCCTGATAGGTATGGGCGAACGTTACGACGTCATCGTGACCGCGGGTGAAGGCGTGTTTCCCCTCGTTGCCGCCGCGGAGGGCAAGAACGCGGTCGCACGTGCGCTGTTGTCGACCGGTGGCGGCACCGTGCCGGACGCCGCGTTCCGGCCCCCGCAACTCACCGGGCGGATCGGAACGGTCGACACCTTCACCGCAGCACCGGAAGTCGAGCTGCCGGCCGCCAGTGACCACACGTTGCAGGTCCGGCTGTCGGGCATGATGATGCGCTACGACTGGATGATCAACGGCCGGCCCTACGACCAGACGGTTCCGCTGACGGTCCATCAGGGCCAGCACGCGACACTGACGTTCGTCAACAACTCGATGATGTGGCACCCCATGCACCTGCACGGCCACACCTTCCAGGTGCTCAAGCCTGATGGCAGCGCAGGGCCGCGTAAGGACACCGTGATCGTCCAACCGATGCAGACGGTGGCCGTGCGGATGGTCGCGGACAATCCCGGCGACTGGATGCTGCACTGTCACAACACGTATCACATGGCGGCCGGGATGATGACGACCTTGAACTACGTCCGCTGACGGGCGAGGAAGGAGAAACCGATGATGTTCTGGTATGGCCACGACATGAGCGGTTGGGGCTACGCGGGTATGGCGATCGGGATGGTGGTGTTCTGGGTCCTGATCATCGCCGGAATCGTCATGTTGATCCGGTACACCACCGGGGCGCCGCAAGGTCCGGCCCTGCCCCAGTTCCCGCCATACGGCGAGTCGCCCGAGCGGCTGCTGGCGGCGCGGTTCGCGCGGGGTGAGATCGACGAAGCGGAATACCGCCAGAGATTGGCCGCACTGCGTGCCAGCCCGTATCAGTGAACGGTGCACGGTCACTGATAGGAACCTATTTCGTGCCGAAGAGCCGATCGCCCGCGTCGCCGAGACCGGGAACGATGTAGCCGTGCTCGTCGAGTCCACGGTCTACCGCCGCGGTGTAGATCGGCACCTCGGGATGCGCGTCGTGCAGGACGGCGATCCCTTCGGGGCAGGTGAGCAGGCAGACGAATTTGATGGACCGGGGCCGGAATTCCTTGAGGCGGTCCACAGCCGCCACGGCTGAGTTGCCGGTGGCCAGCATCGGGTCGACCACGACCACTTCTCGCTCGTGCAAGTCGCTGGGCATCTTGAAGTAGTACTCCACGGCGACGCGGGTTTTCGGATCCCGGTACAAGCCGATGTGCCCGATCCGGGCGCCGGGCACGACGGTCAGCATCCCGTCCAGGATGCCGCTGCCGGCCCGCAGGATGGCGACGAACACCAGCTTCTTGCCGTCGATGACGGTGCCGGTGGTGGTCTCCAGCGGCGTCTCCACCGCGATCTCGTGGGTCGGGGTGTCACGCAGCACCTCGTAGGCCAGCAGTGTGGCCATCTCGTTGGCCAGCCTGCGGAACGTGTTGGTGGACGTGACCTTGCGCCGCATCAAGGTCAGCTTGTGCTGCACCAGCGGATGGTCGATGACGTGGACGTCGCGCATCAGAACACTGTGCCATCGCTGACGATGGACAGCGGCGGCAGGCCGCCGCGCAGCCGCTGGGCCAGCGCCCTGCCCGCCGCCCAGGTACCGCCCTCCAAGACGCGGGCCAGCGGCATCTGGTCGGCGTCGACGCCGAGCCGCCCGCGCACCAGGGGAGCTAGCTCGTCGAGCAGAGTGACGGTCAGCGCGCGCCACTCGACCACCAATTCGTCTGTGACGCCGACACTTCGAGTGGAATCCGCGTTATCGCGCAACCGGAGGACGTCGGTGTCCAGCAGTAGTCCGCCATTGCGGTATTCGGGGAGGCCGGTCAGCTCGTCGAGATCGGTGACGGTGACCCCGGCCCAGCCGAACGGCTCCAGCAACGAGTACGTGAGCCACTGCGAGAGTTTGTGAAACGGCATCCAGCCCGCCGTCAGGCCGGCACCGGCCAGCGCGGAATGGCGCCAGCAGTCCCCGAGCGGTTGGTCACCGATCCTGCTGCCGCCCGGCCAGATTGGTGCCAGCGAGCCAAGCACCGTGGACAGCAGCTCGGAGGCGCGCGCCGAGCTCCCGCCCACGGCGTCGAGCAATCCGCCGGGGCGGCCGTCGGGGCCGAACACCTCCGGGTCCGCGGCGGTGACCGCACCCAGCCGGTGCAGAATCGCCACCCGGCCGTCAAGCCCGACGAGCGGATTCGTGTCGTCGACCTGGAACGCGTCGGCCAGCTGCTGCTCGGTGAGCTCCGCCAGCCCGGCGGCGTCGACCCGTAGCGGGTCGTCCGGCTCGGAGGAGAACAGCCCGGCGGTGAAGGCGTGAAAGCTCGCCACCCCCAGGCCTTCTGAGCGGCTCAGCTGCAGCCCCGTCGCCGGCTCGGCATAGGACCACGACGGGCCGGCGCCGGCGTCGAGCAGCACGCTGACCACAGTGAGGTCGACCAGCGCCGTGGCGTCGGCGCCGCCGAGTAGCTCGGCCCTGCGATCGACACCTCCGGCCTCGAAATGGCGCCACCGGCTGTGGAACGGGACCTGCAGATCCGGATAGTTGCGTCGGGTGACGTCGGCGACCAGCTCTGCGGCCGAGTCCAGTGCATCGTCGTGCACGGTGAACCAGCGCGAGCCGCCGGCGCGGGCCCGTTCGGTCAACAGTCCGGACCGCTCACGCACGGCGCGGGTATTGCGCAGCGCCGCGGCCGCCCCCGCCGGGCTGTCGAGGTCGACCTCGATGGCGGCGGCCATCAGTGCTCCAGCCCGCGACCCTTGGCCTTCTTCAATTCGGCGGCATCGGGGACCGGGCCTGGCGTGAAATAGCCTGCGGCCATCTTGGCGTCGATCTCCACCCGGGCGTCGGCCGGGATCAGGTCGTCGGGGATGTTGACCCGCTCGCCGACCTCGATCCCGGAGCCCACGATCGCGTCGTACTTCATGTTGCTCATCGACACCAGGCGGTGGATCTTCTGGATGCCCAGCCAGTGCAGTACGTCCGGCATCAGCTCCTGGAACCGCATATCCTGCACTCCCGCAACGCATTCCGTGCGTGCAAAGTATGCCTCGGCGGTGTCGCCGCCCTGCTGTCGTTTGCGGGCGTTGTAGACCAGGAACTTGGTCACCTCGCCGAGCGCGCGACCTTCCTTGCGGGAGTAGGCGACCAACCCCACGCCGCCGCGCTGGGCACCGAGGATGCATTCCTCGATCGCGTGGGTCAGATACGGCCGGCAGGTGCAGATGTCGGATCCGAACACATCGGAGCCGTTGCACTCGTCGTGAACCCGGGCCGTCAATTCCACCGAGGGGTCGGCGAGATCGTGTGGGTCGCCGAAAATGTAGAGGGTCTGCCCGCCGATGGGGGGAAGGAAGACCTCGAGATCGCTGCGTGTGACCAGCTCGGGATACATGCCGCCGGTCTCTTCGAACAGGACCCGGCGAAGATGCGCCTCGCTGCATCCGAAACGCTCGGCGACGCCCGGCAGATACCAGACCGGCTCGATCGCGGCCTTGGTCACCAGCGCCGCTCCGCCGGGCAGCAGGAATCGGCCGTCCGGAACCAGCCGCCCCTTGTCGATGGCGTCGGCGATCTCCGGGAGGATCACGTGAGCTTTGGTGACCGCGATGGTCGGTCGGATGTCGTGGCCGGCGGCCAGTTCGGCGGCGAACGCATCGGCCACCATCGCCCCCCACGGGTCCAGGCTGACGATCGCCTCGGGCCGGCTCCACTGCGGATATGGGCCGATGCTGTCGGTGGGCGCGGTGTTGGTCAGGTCCGCCCGATGCTCCCGGGACAGCGCACCGGCCGCCACCGCCAGCGCGCGATACACGCTGTAGGAACCGCTATGGGTACCAACGACGTTGCGGTGACTGCGGGTACTGGTGGTGCCGATCAGCGGGCCGCGCTCGCCGGGGGTGGCCGCGCCCCACGTGATCGGCAGGGCGCCGTCGGCACCACGATGGGATGTCAGCCGGATGTGACCGGGCTGGCCCTTGGGCGCGGCCGGTGACGGCGCTTCGGCGGACATGTGCGCTCCTTCCGCAAGCCGCCAGCCTAGTCACGATCCCCACTTTCTGCCGAGCGTCACGTTCGCGCGCAGCGGTCGGCGCCGCTCACATCCCGAAACGGGTGCGCCGCACTGCCGCCACGGCCTCCGGCGGCCCGAGGACATCGACGCGTGCCGCGTCCTGACGGCCGAACAGGTAGAGCAGGAGCTCACCGGGCGCGCCGCTGAGTTCGACGTCGGGGGTGCCGGTACGGGCGCGACAGCGGTGCGCACCCCACACCAGGTCCACCCCGGTGCCGCGTACCCGACGGCTCAGATAACGGCTGCCGCGCTCGACATTTCGCCAGAGCGCTGCTTGCAGGTCGGCGGTCAGGTTCTCCCGGGGGCCCAGCCCATTGGCGCGCCGGACGTCCTCGTGGTGGACGAAGAACTCGTTGAGGCTGGGGAAGTCGCGCACCCAGCCCAGCCGGAAGAAGCCGAAGGGCGGACCCGACCGCAGCCGGTCGACCAGCCAGCCGAACTCCCGGTGCTCGACGATTGCCGCGGTGCGCCGCTCGGCGAATCGCGCGGGGGCCCCGCGGAGAACGAGGCAGGGCGCGGCAATCGGGTCGCGCTCGCGCAGCAGCAGGTGGGCGGCGAGGACTTTGGTGGTGAACCCGTCGAGCAAGGTGGGCGCGTCCGGGCCGAGGCGGTCGAAGAGATCGCACAGCGCCGCCCGCTCCCGGGCGTCGAACGGCGGATCAGCGCTCGGCATACACAGCCCGTTCGATCTCGGACACCGCGTCGGTGCGTCCAGCCGGCCGCAGGTAGCGGGCCGTGTACTCAGCCGGCCCGGCCTGATCGATCTCACGCCAGCCGTAGTCGGCCAGCAGCGGCGCGACGTCGGCGGGGTCGAGCCCGAACCGCCACAGCGCGTCCTTGACCACGAACTGTGTGCGGGCCCGCTCCGCGCCGTACAACTGCCGCCCGGTCAAAAAGTCCGCACGGATGAACGTGAACGCCAGTCCGCTGCCGGGCCCTGCGTGCGAGAGGTGGTCCAACGTCCTGCGCACTGCCGGTTCGGTCAGGTATTGGGTGACCGCCTCCCATACGTAGAATGTGCGCCGCTGGTTGCCGAAGCCGTTGCCCTGCAGGACGTCTGCCAGATCATCGGTCTCAAAGTCCACCGGTAGCAGCGTCACGTTGTCCGGGACGCGGCCGAATGTACGACGCACCGCGGCGGCCTTGCGCGCGGTATTGGCCGGCAGGTCGACCTCGCACACAGGAACCCCGGAGAGGGCCGGCAGCCGATACGCCCGGGTGTCATAACCGGCGCCGAGAATTACCACAGCATCAACACCTTTGGCGACCGCCGCATCGAGGCGATCGTCGATGTATCGCTTGCGGCACAGGAAGTTTGCCCAGCCGCCGTCGATCCGCTTGTCGGTGGCGGCGTGCAGGACACGGCGCACCGGCGACCAGCGAGTGGCTGCTGCGATGAAGCGGGTCGGAGCGGGCAGCAGACCTGCGGCCCACGGGTCGTGCACCAGAGGTGCCGGCTCATGCTGGTCTGCGGCCACGATTACCATCGGGCCGAGAGCAGTCTGAGCGGCGGCGTCGCTCACGGTTGTACGAGCACCCTGATCGGATTTCCTTCGGCCTGGTCGAGAATGCGGATGCCGTCGGCGATGTCCTCGAGCGGGATGATCTGGCTGATCGAGCGCGACAGATCCAATCGGCCGGTGGACACCAGCTGAGCGAGCGTCTCGATGTCCTTGTTGTGGTAGCCGAGATGCCCGAGTACCTGGCGTCGGGTCAGACCGAACATCGACGTCGGTCCCACGGTGGGGGATTCGGCGCTCATGCCGACCCCCACCAGCCGGCCGCCGCCGGTCAGCGAGTTCAGCGCCTGCTCGAAAGTCACCTTCAGCCCGACGGCGTCGAACGCGACATCGAGTCCGCGCCCGCCGGTCACCTGCGCCAGCTTGTCGGCGAAATCCGGGTCACGCGAATCGAATGCGTAATCGGCGCCGAGTTCCAGCGCACGGTCGCGGACCGCAGGGTTGAGGTCGACCGCGACGATCGGAACCGCTCCGACCAGCCGCGCCAGTTGGACGATGTGCGTGCCGACACCGCCGACGCCCCACACGCCGACCGATTCACCGATCACCACCTTGCCGGTGTTCACCACCGCGCCGAACGGGGTGGACACCGCGTCGGCGAGGATCGCGGCCTGCTCCAGCGGCACGTTGTCCGGAACGCGAGTCAGCCCGGCGGCCTGCGCGACGGTGTACTCCGCCCAGGCGCCGTCATAGGCGAACGCCATGAGTTGCATCCGCAGACAGGTGGCCATGTCCCCGCGACGGCAGTTGGCGCACTGTCCGCAGGGCCGGCCCGCGGCGACGACCACCCGGTCACCCTCGGACCACCCGGTCACGCCGGGCCCGATCTTGGCGATCGTCCCGGATGCCTCGTGTCCCTGGATCACGACCGGACGCTGGGCAGGGAAGGTGCCGTTGATCAGGCTGAGGTCGGAATGGCAGATGCCGCAGAACGCCACTTTGACCAGAACTTCACCCTCACCTGGTTCGGGGATCGGGACATCTTCCAGCGCAACGGTTTTCGTGTCGGCGTAGAAGCGTTCCGCCCGCATGGTGCCCATGGTGTCCTCCTGAGGTCGAAAAACAAACGTACGCCCGGTGTCGCCCGGATCAGGCCTAGAGTGGGGAATATGTCGCCCAAGATCGCCACCGCCGACTCCGTGGACCTCGACACGCTGCTCGAGTTCGTCCGGCCCCGCCATCGCATGGTGCTGACCACCTTCCGCGCCGACGGCTCGCTGCAGAGTTCCCCGGTGACCGGCGGCGTGGACGAGCAGGGCCGCCTGGTGATCGCCAGCTATCCACGTCGCGCCAAGTCGGTGAACATCCGCCGCACCGGGCGCGCGAGTGTGGTGGTGCTCTCCGACGAGTTCAATGACGCCTACGTGCAGATCGACGGGCCCGCCGAGGTGATCGACCTGCCCGACGCTGTGGAACCGCTGGTCGACTACTTCCGCGCGGTCGCTGGTGAGCACTCGGATTGGGACGAGTATCGGGCGGCGATGGTCAAACAGGGCAAGTGCCTGATCCGGGTCACTCCGCAGCGCTGGGGTCCGGTGGCGACGGGCGGCTTCCCGCCGTCGTGAGCGAGGCCAGTGTGTAGACCCGAACCCGGCCGGGCACGGTGGCGTGGCATTGCGACAGCAGCGGCTCCGAGAGCTCCTCGTTGAGCACCACCTCGACCGGGGCGGGGTCGGCGTCGAGCACCACCCGGATGGTGCCGTCACCCGGCTCGGCACTCAGCGGCAGGAAGGCGGCGATGCGGTCGTCGCCGAACTCCTCGCGGGCGAAATGTTGTGCGGCCTGCACAGCGTGGGGAAGCGACGTCCGACCCCGCAGGAACCGGTTGTCCAGCCGACCATCGAGGTAGCGGCTCACCAGCCCGGCCGCGTCGGCCTGGTCCACCCGCCCATAACACAATCCGGCGGGCAGCACGAGCATGGTCGCCGCGAACCGATCACCGCCCAGATGGGAGCATTCCCAGGCGAATTCGGGATACGCGGCCGAGATCGCCGCGGCAGCTGACCGGCCGCGCACGGCGCAGCACATGTCGTGGCGGCCGTGGGCACAGACCGCGACGAGCGGGTCGGTCGAGGCGGTGCCGTCGGATCCATCCAGGGCGATGTCGAGGTACTCGCGCGGGTCGGTGACCTCGCCGCCGTGCAGCGCTTCGCCTCCGACGGCGCACTGCGCGACGAACCAGCGCCACCGGGGTGTGGCCGCCCGGCGGCCGTGCTTGCGGATCGCCGCGATCCGCATGCCCGCGGCTTCCGCGCGCCGCACGACGGCCAACCCCAGCTTCGGGTCGATGCAGGCCGGTGAGTCCAGGAAGGCCGATCGTCCCCAGCCGCCTGACAATTCGAGCAACAGCCACGAGGAACCGGCCGACGCCGTCCCGTACATCGGATCGTTGCGAGCCAGCGACTGGTCGCTGCAGCCCTGTCCGGCTCTACTCATCGCGCAGCAGCGGGGACGACGACCGCTTCCTTGAGCAGGCGCCGAATCAGAACCGCACCGTCCGCGGGGTCCAGCCCCGGCAGGGCGGCGGCCCGCGCCACCTCACCGCGGTGCAGCGCGTACAGCGCCTCGGCGCAGGATGCGGGGAACGTGATGGTCCGGTCGGGAAGCCGGAGCACAACCCGCCCGTCCGATCTGTCCAGGCCGGCCACCAGCCCACGGCGCCAGCACACGTCGACCTCGGCGTCGGCGGCGGCGCTCAACGTGGCCAGCGGCCGAACCGCAACGGGACGGGTCAGCCCGGCGTGCCGGTCGGACAGCCGTACGGCCGCGCCGGTACCCAGTGTTGCCGCGTTGTCCCGCAGCGCCGTCACCACCTCGGCCATCACCTTGGTGACCGTGGCGAGAGCCTCGTCCTGATCAGCGGCAGCAAAACCCATTGGCAGGGATCGGCGAAAGGCCTCGACAGTGGACAGCTCGTCGAGCACAGTGCGCGCTACGTCGAGAGCTGTGGTGGCCGAGATACCGATGGTTAGGTGAATCGACGTGGTGTCGAGCGCCTGCGCCGCGTGCAGCCAGCCTCTGGGCAGGTACAGCGCGTCGCCGGCGTTCAAGACAGTGTCGATCACCGGCTCGGTCTGGACCCGTTCGTCGATTGCCGCTCGGTGCTGGGTCCACGGCTGGGACGGCAGCGGATGGGTGTGCACCGGTTCGTGCACCACCCAGCGTTTCTGTCCGGATACCTGCAGCACGAAGACGTCGTGCACGTCGTAGTGCGGGTCGAAACCACGGCTGCCCGGCGGTGTGATGTAGGCATTCGCCTGTGCGGGATGTCCGAAATCGTCGACGGCGTCGCGGACGAAGTCGATCAGCGGCGGCCACAACCGGTGCAGACCTTGCAGAACAACCGTTGCGCCAGCGGCCAATTCGGCAAGGACCTTGGCCGAGTCGACCTGATCGCCGATCTCCGCGCCGAACCCGGCCGGGCCGAGGTAGCAGTCTTTGGCCAGGATCTCGCCGTCGCGAGCCAACCTGATGAACGGCGCGCGGATGCCGCGCTCGGCAATCAACTCGTCGACCGCCCCGGGAGACAGCAGATCGCTGAAATCCCGGGGCAGGTCGACGGCTGAGCTCAGGAGCGGCCTGCGGCCCCAGTACTGGTCGGCGAACGTCTGCGCGTCGACCACACTGCAGCGGCTCAGCATGAAACGGGGGTCAGGCTGAGCCGTCGGCGCCGCCGTCGTGGCCTTCGGGGTTCGAGCCGCCGTCGGCGGGACCCTCACCGCCACCGCCGGCTGTGCCGTCAGCGCCGCCGTCGTGGCCTTCGGGATTGGAGCCGCCGTCGGCGGTGCCCTCGCCGCCCGGGGTGGAGGTCGTGATGTCGTCGTCGTCGAGCGCCATGAAAGATCCTTTCTCGAACCGCAAAAGCGCGGCACAGTGTGCAGGGATAGGTGCGAACGGAGTTGCCGCGCCGAAACCGAATGAAACCGTCGGAAGCGAGTGGATGTGTCCGGGTGGCCCCGCCAGCGTGACGGCGTCAGCTGCGGGCCGAGCGTGGCCGTGATGGCGGGTGCACTGCTCGACGCCGAGTACGGCGCCCCGTTGCACACCGGACAGCCGCAGCGGTGGTTCGACGCCGAGCAGGCGCGGGTGCACCGTGCGATCAACGCGGTGTGGCCGCACGCCCTGGGCGCCACCCCGGCCGGTGTGGCGCGGGCCATGACCGAGCACAGCATCTCCCGCGGCGTGCGCTACCGCTGGCGACCGGCCCGGTGCGACGACCGGCTGGCCGATGTCTGCGATGCGGTGGCCGCGGGCTGGCCGGTGGCGATGCTGATCGGTGCGGTGCTGCCGCGGCATTGGGTGCTCCTGGTCGAGATCGAGGGCGCCACCCTGCGTTGTTACGAGCCGTCCTCCGGCGCACTGCTGGACATCGCCGTCGACGACATCCGTCGCAGTCGGTTGGCGCGGCTGGGTTTTGCACGGCCGTTCGCGTTCGTCACTCCGCGCTGTGTTTGAGGACGTACCGAACGGGCATGCGGGCACCTGAACCCAAGTGGAGGAGGATCCCATGCGAGCAGTGACCTGGCACGGCCGCCGCAACGTCTCGGTCGACACCGTCCCCGATCCGCAGATCAAGGAGCCCACCGACGCGATCATCCGCGTCACCAGCACCAACATCTGCGGCTCCGACCTGCACCTCTACGAGGTGCTCGGGGCCTTCATGTCGCCGGGGGACATCCTCGGCCACGAGGCCATGGGTGTGGTCGAAGAGGTTGGCGATCAAGTCTCCGAACTCAAAGTCGGTGACCGCGTGGTGATTCCGTTCAACATCTCCTGCGGCCACTGCTTCATGTGCGGGCAGGGCCTGCAAAGCCAATGTGAGACAACGCAAAACCGGGACCAGGGCACCGGTGCGGCGTTGTTCGGCTACTCCAAGCTGTACGGGGAAGTGGCCGGCGGCCAGGCCGAGTATCTGCGGGTGCCCCAGGCCAATTACACCCACATCAAGGTCCCGGTCGGCGGCTCCGACGACCGCTACGTGTATCTGTCCGACGTATTGCCCACCGCCTGGCAAGGTTTGGAGTACGCGGACGTGCCGGACGGCGGCACCCTGGTCGTACTCGGACTGGGACCGATCGGATCGATGGCGTGCCGGATGGCCGCCCACCGCAACCGACACCGGGTTATCGGCATCGACCTGGTGCCCGATCGGCTGGAGCGGGCCCGTCCCTACTGCGAGGAGGTCATCGACCTTCGCGAGGGCGATGTGGTGGAACGCGTGCTGGATCTGACCGACGGCCGCGGCGCCGACTCCGTCATCGACGCCGTCGGGATGGAGGCACACGGGTCGCCTGTCGCCGAATTCGCCCAGACCGCAGCGGGATACCTGCCGTCACCGGTGGGGCGGGCGGTCATGCGTAACGCCGGAGTGGACCGGTTGGCGGCGCTGCACACCGCGATCGCGGTGGTTCGCCGAGGCGGGACGGTGTCGCTGTCGGGCGTCTACGGCGGCGCCGCGGATCCGATCAACCTGATGGTGATGTTCGACAAGCAGATACAGCTCCGAATGGGGCAGGCCAACGTGAAGCGCTGGATCCCCGACATCATGCCGCTGCTCACCGATGATGATCCGCTGGGTGTGGACACCTTCGCCACCCATCGGCTTCCGCTATCGGACGCGCCGAAAGCCTACGAGACCTTCCAGAAGAAGGCCGACGGCATGTTCAAAGTGGTTCTCAAACCTTAGGTTTGGGCCGGTTTGGGCCCTAGCAGCGCCAGCGAGACGGACAGCGCGGGCTCGATGATGTCGCTGGCCGGATCGCCGTCCTCCATGGTTTGCGCGGTGAGTTCGCGCAGGCCGCCCACCAGGATGACGGCCACCGCATGGGAGATCGGCGGCAGGCCGGCGGCCCGGAATCCGTCGTTGCCGGATAGGTCGACGATCATCGTCGCGAGCCGGGCGAACCCGCGGCGCAGGGTCGGCCGGGCGTACTCACCCAGGGCGGGAAGCTCCCGGATCCAACTCAGCGTGATGGCCCGCCGCTCGTCGATGTGCTCGACGTAGGTGACGACGGCTTGGCGGATCTGCTCGTGCCAGGGGGCGTTCGGGTCGACGGCAGCGCTGATGGTTTCGACGAGTTCGTCGTTGTTGGCTGTGAGCAGCTCGGCGAAACAGTCTTCCTTGGTGGCGAACTCGCTGTAGAAGGTGCGCTTGGAGGTGCGGGCGTACCGGACGATGTCGGCGACGGTGGAGTCGCGGTAGCCGCGTTCTTCGATAGACGCGGCGAGGCCGTCGAGCAGTCGCCGCCGGAAGTCGTCGTTGCGGCCGACGGCAGGAGCGTCGGGAACGGCTGCCGTGGTCACCCGACCTCCTTTCGCGCTCTGGTCTTGTCAGGGCTGGTACCGAAGGGTACCGTACCTCACAAGCCAGTGGTACAACGCAGTACCACGCTATGTCTGGGAGGGCCTCACCGATGAGCCAAGCGTCAACCGTGGCCGCGCCGGTCCGCGCCGAACCGAAGTTGCCGCCATCGCCGGGAGTGCCGAACGCGCTGGTCAGCCTCGCGTTCATGGTGGCCCGCCGGCCCACCACCGAGTGGCTGACCCGACGCTACGGCCGTTGTGTCACGGTGCGGATCCCGGTCTTCGGGAACACCGTCGCCGTCTCGGATCCCGCGCTCACCAAGCAGATCTTCACCACCAGTCCGGACATCCTCTACAACATCCAGCCAAACCTGAGCAGGCTGCTGGGCCCTGGCTCGGTATTCGCTCTGGACGGGGCCGAGCATCGCGCGCGGCGCAAGTTGCTCACCCCGCCGTTTCACGGCAAGAGCATCCGGGCCTACGAGCAGATCGTGGTGGAGGAGACCCTGCGCGAGATCGAATCATGGCCGCAGGGAACCGAATTCGCGACGCTCGAGCCGATGATGCACATCACACTCAACATCATCTTGCGCGCGATCTTCGGCGCCGACGGTGTCGAACTACAGCGCCTGCGTGAGCTCATCCCGAAGTGGGTGACCCTGGGATCACGCCTGGCCGTGCTGCCTTCGCCGAAACGCGAAAGGCCGTGGACGCCATGGGGAAAGCTGGTCCGATACCGCCGGGAGTACGAGGGCCTGGTGGACACCCTGATCAGCCGGGCGCAGAGTGACCCCAATCTCGAGGACCGCACCGACGTGCTGTCGCTGTTCCTGCGGAGCAGCTATGACGACGGCTCGCCGATGACGCGCGGCGAAATCGGCGACGAACTGCTGACACTGCTGGCCGCGGGGCACGAGACCACCGCGTCCACGCTGGCATGGGCATTCGAGCGGATCTCGCGCCACCCCGAGGTGCTGAGCCGCCTGGTTGCCGAGGCTGACACCGAGGAGAGTTCCTACCGGCAGGCCACGATCCTGGAGGTTCAGCGCAATCGGACGGTGATCGACTTCTCCGGTCGTCATGTCCAGGTGCCGAGCTACGAACTCGGGGAATGGGTTGTGCCGCAAGGATATTCAGTGATGGTCAGCCTGTGTCAGCTGCATGAGAACCCGGAGATGTTCCCCGATCCGGAGCGCTTCGACCCGCTGCGGTTTCTCGACACCAGGCCCAACACCTTCGCCTGGGTGCCGTTCGGCGGCGGAACCCGGCGTTGCATCGGCGCGGCCTTCGCCAACATGGAGATGGACGTCGTCCTGCGTACGGTGTTGCGGCACTTCACCATTGCCACCACCAGCGCGCCGGGGGAGAAGTGGCACTCCCGGGGCGTGGCATTCACCCCGAAAAAGGGTGGACGCGTCGTCGTGCACCGACGGGCCCAACAGCGCGCCGAGCGTGCGTCCTGATACGCGGACAACGGTGTGTCACGTACGAATCCGCACACTCGGCGCGAGGGCTCGAAAGCGAAGGCTAGACCTGAGCCCGCTTCGGTAGCTTCCACCCCGCCCGCGGGAAGTGGCAGGTGTAGCCGTTCGGGTAGTGCAGCAGGTAGTCCTGATGCTCGGGCTCGGCATCCCAGAAGTCACTGGCCGGCGTCACCTCGGTGACCACCTTGCCCGGCCACAGCCCGGATGCGTCGACGTCGGCGATGGTGTCCAGCGCGACCTGCTTCTGCTCGTCGTCGAGGTAGAAGATCGCCGACCGGTAGCTGGTCCCGACGTCATTGCCCTGCCGGTTCTTCGTGCTCGGATCGTGGATCTGGAAGAAGAACTCCAGCAGCGCGCGGAAGTCGGTCTGCGCCGGGTCGTACTCGATCTCGATCGCCTCGGCATGGCCGGGATGGTTGCGGTAGGTGGGGTGGTCGTTCTGGCCGCCGGTGTAGCCCACCCGGGTGGACACCACGCCGGGCTGCTTGCGGATCAGATCCTGCATGCCCCAGAAGCAACCGCCTGCCAGGATCGCCCTCTTGGTGTTGCTCACGCGTCCTCCTTGGAAGTCTCGAACAGATGCCTGTACTCGCCGTAGCCCTGCGCCTCGAGGTCGTCGAGCCCGATGAATCTCAGCGAAGCGGAGTTGATGCAGTAGCGCAACCCTCCCTGCGCGCGAGGGCCGTCTTTGAATACGTGCCCCAGATGGCTGTCGCCGGCCGCCGAGCGAACCTCGGTACGGACCATCAGGTGGCTGAAGTCCCGTTTCGTGACGACGTTGACTTTTCCGGGGGACGTCTCGATCGGCTTGGTGAAACTGGGCCAGCCGGATCCACTCTCGAACTTGTCGGTCGAGGCGAACAACGGTTCGCCCGAGACGACGTCGACGTAGATGCCCGGCTCGTGATTGTCCCAATACTCGCCGGTGAAGGGCCGCTCGGTCCCGTTCTCCTGGGTTACCCGATATTGCTCCGGGGACAGCGCGGAAACGGCGGCGGGATTGCGGTGATAGTCATGCGCCATGTCGGTTTAACCTCAATGGTTGTTCAGATAGTTCCCATGTCAGAGATCCGTCAGGACTGGCGCGCGCTGCGGCGCGTGCGTCGCGGTGTCACAATTGTCGGTCGGCACTGGCGCCGGTTCTGAGCAGGAAAGTTTGACTCGATGCGGCTTCGCCTGATTTGCACCCCCATGCACAGGGGTGGGACCTCGTGTATCGGGTGAAGATGCTCGCGCTCTCCGGCAGCGACTTCCACGGTGCCCAGCAGATCCGGTTGCTGCGCATCTATTTGAGCCTCACGACGTTCCTCTACGTCTACGGCGTGGTGTTCACGATCTGGCCGCTGCATCCGGAATTGATCTACGCGAATCCGCTCGGAGGCGTGCTGGCCATCGTGCTCGGCGTCGCGGCGCTGGCCTGGCTGGCCGTCAAGCCTGACAAGCCGGCGCCGGCCACCCTGGCCGCCATCATCGCCACCCCGGTGGTGATGGCGTTCCACATCGCGATCGCAGCGGAGATCATCTGCCTGGTCGCGCCGATGTTTCTGGCGATGTATCTGCGGGCGTTCTATCCACCCCGGCGGGCGGCGGTGCTCATCGGCTTGCTCACGGTGGCAGCAGTGCTGGCGCTGGCCATCTCGCCGGCGCCCAAGCTGGGGATCGACTACCTGATCTGGGTCATCGCGATCGTCGGCGCGGGGGAGTCGTTCGGGCTGGTGATGCGCGCGTTGGTCACGAGTGCGTGCACGGATCCGCTGACCGGTCTGCTGAACCGCGCCGGCTGGGAGATCGCCACCCGAGAGCTCCTGGCGCGCGGGCGCTCAGCGAAGCCCATCATCACTGTCGTCGTCATGGACCTCGACGGTTTCAAGCAGCTCAACGACACTCGCGGGCATCTGGCGGGTGATGAGCACCTGGCCGAACACGCGCGCCGGTGGCGCGACCTGTTGCCGCGCGATGCCGTGCTGGCGCGGCTGGGCGGTGACGAGTTCGCCGCATGCATAGCCGACCGTGATGCGTCGTCGGCGCAACGGTTCGTCGCCGACGTCGGGCTGCACACTCCCGACACCAGCGTCGGGGTGGCGTCGCAGCCCGGCGACACCGCCGACATCGCGGCGCTCTACGCCGCCGCAGACGCCGAGTTGTACGCCGCCAAGGGCCGCAACCGCCGCAAGACCGACCGCTGACCCGCGACCGCGTGGGCGGTGGCGGCGGCGAAGTGCCGTCGAGGGGCGTGAAACCGGCGAGAGCGGGTAGGGCACAAACATGATTACTCGGTGGATCGTTCTGTTTGTCGGCGTGACTGCATTGATCGTAGGCATCGCCGGACTCGCCACTCCCGTCCATGCGGGGCCCGGGAATCGAGGTCCCGCCGTAGCGGAACCTCTGAACGTCGACTGTGGCAGCGCGATCGCTCCAGACCTGTCTGCCGCGCGGGCGGCGACGGCGCAGGGCGGAAAGAACATGCCCAGCCCGGCTGGTGTCCCGGAGACGCCGGGCATGGCCGAACCGCATGACGACGTCATCGTCAACACCGACTACGTGGAGTTGTGCCACAAGGAGCTGACCGATCGGCGGATCTGGACGATCGTCCTGTCTGCGGTGGGGGCCGCTGCGATCCTCGGCATCGGCCTGGCAGCCGTTTTGTCCCGGAGATCACGCAGTCGCGCCGCCGGGTCGTGATACGGCAAGCCCTCGACAAAGGTCGATAGAACGTGTTCTAGTTTGAAGCTGTGGCGCGATTTTCCCGTGAAGAACTGACCGACGCTTTCGCGACTTTCGAGAACACCGTCGCCGAGGCCGCCAGAACCCAGGACTGGGACGCCTGGGTGAGTCACTACACCCCCGACGTCGACTACATCGAGCACGCGATGGGCACGATGAAGGGCCGCGACGAAGTACGCGCCTGGATCACCAAGACCATGGGCAGCTTCCCCGGCAGCTACATGACCGAGTTCCCGTCGCTGTGGGCCGTGTTCGACGAGGAGACCGGGCGGGTCATCTGCGAGCTGGACAACCCTATGCGCGACCCCGGTGACGGCACGATCATCAGCGCCACCAACATCTCGATCGTCACCTACGCCGGCGACGGCCTCTGGTCGCGCCAGGAGGACATCTACAACCCGCTGAAATTCCTGCAGGCCAGCATGAGGTGGTGCAAGAAGGCCGAGAAGCTCGGCACCCTCGACGAGGAGGCGGCCGCCTGGATGAAAGCCAACGGGGGCATGAAGTGACCCAGCCGAAACTCGTCATCGGAGCCAACGGGTTCCTCGGCTCGCACGTCACCCGGCAGCTGGTCGCCGACGGGCATCAGGTGCGAGTCATGGTGCGGCCGAACGCTTCCACGATCTCGATCGACGACCTCGACGTGCAGCGCTTCGTCGGCGACATCTGGGACAACGACGTGCTGCGTGAGGCGATGGCCGGCGTCGACGACGTCTACTACTGCGTGGTCGACGCTCGCGGCTGGCTCAGCGATCCGGCACCGCTGTTCCACACCAACGTCGAGGGCACCCGCAATGTCCTGGATGTGGCCAGAACCGCCGGCCTGCACCGCTTCATCTTCACCAGCAGCTACGTCACCGTCGGGCGCCGTCGCGGCCAGACGGTCACCGAAACCGACATCATCACCGACCGCGGACTCACCCCGTACGTCCGGTCCCGGGTGCAGGCCGAAGAACTGGTGCTGCGCTACGCCCGCGACCACGGCCTGCCCGCGATCGCCATGTGCGTGTCCACGACCTACGGCGGCGGCGACTGGGGGCGAACCCCGCACGGCGCCATCATCGCCGGGGCCGCTTTCGGCAAGCTGCCGTTCGTGATGGGCGGTATCGAACTCGAAGCCGTCGGCGTCGACGACGCAGCCCGCGCGATGATCCTGGCCGCCGAGCGCGGCCGGGTCGGGGAGCGCTACCTGATCTCGGAGAAGATGATCAGCAACGCCGAAGTGGCCCGCATCGCGGCCCTGGAGGCGAACATGCCGCCGCCGACGAAGACGATCCCGCTGCCGCTCGCCTACGCGCTGGCCGCGCTGGGCACCGCCAAAGCCCGGCTGAAGAAGACCGACGAGAAGTTGTCGCTGGGCTCGCTGCGGCTGATGCGCGCCGAGGGACCGCTGGACTGCAGCAAGGCCGTCCAGGAACTGGGCTGGCAGCCGCGCCCCGTCGAGGAATCCATCCGCGAGGCCGCACGCTTCTGGGTCGGGTTGCGGGAGGCGAAACGGCAGGCGAAGGCAAGCCGGTCGGAGTGATCGGGCTCGGAACGATCGGGCTCGGAATGATCGGGCACTGAACCCGCCCGCAGGCGAATACGTGTCCCGCGTATGACGCCACGCATCTTTGCCCTGTCCGTCGCCATCGCCATCGCCGCGGTACTTCTGGTGGCGGCGTGCTCGGCGGGAACCACAGCCTCACCGTCCTCCGCCCCGCCCGCGGCCGGCCCGACGATCAGCATCGCCGACATGACGTTCGGCTCGCCCGGCCCGGTTCCGCCCGGAGCCACCGTCAGCGTCACCAATTCCGACGGCGTCGAGCACACCGTCACCGCCGACTCCGGCTCCGCGTTCAACGTCGAGGTCGGCGAGAAGGGTACGGCCACCTTCACCGCGCCGAGCAAGCCGGGAACCTACCCGTACCACTGCACCTATCACCCGGCGATGCACGGACAACTCGTCGTCCAGTGAGGGCGATCAACGTTCATGGCGTGCCGCTAGATTCTTGCCATGGCCACAATCAACGGCGCCGTGTCGCACTGGTTCACCGAGCTTCCCCAACCGCGTCCCGCGCTGCCCGGTGACCGCGACGCCGACGTCTGCATCGTCGGCGCGGGCTACACCGGACTGTGGACCGCCTACTACCTGAAGAAGGCTGACCCGTCGTTGCGGATCGTCATTGTGGAGGCCCGGTTCGCCGGGTTCGGCGCATCTGGCCGCAACGGCGGCTGGCTGTCCGGCCTGGCACCCGGCCACCGCGGGCTGCTGGCCAAGAAGTACGGCCGCGCCAACGTCGTCGCCTGGCAGCAGACCCTCAACGCCGCCGTCGACGAGGTGATCGACGTGGCCGCGCAGGAAGGCATCGACGCCGACATCGTCAAGGGCGGCAACCTCGAGGTGGCCCGCAACCCCTCGCAGGCCCGCCGGCTGCGCGCCGAGGCCGACGAGGACCGCGAGTGGGGCACCGACGGCATCGAACTGCTGACCGCCGCCGAAGCGGCCGAGCGGATCCGGGTGGACAGCCTGGTGCTCGGGATGTTCAACCCGCACTGCGCCCGTATCCAGCCGGCCAAGCTGGCCCGCGGCCTCGCCGACGTCGTGGAGCGCCTCGGCGTCACGATCTACGAACAGACCCCGGTGACCACGATCAGCCCTGGCCGTGCGGAGACCCCGCGGGGCGTGGTGCGCGCGCCGATCGTGCTGCGAGCCACCGAGGGCTTCACCGCCCGGATGCGCGGACTGCGGCGGCGCTGGCTGCCGATGAACAGCGCGATGATCGCGACCGAGCCGATGTCCGACGACGTCTGGGCGACCATCGGGTGGGCGGGCCGGGAAACGCTGGGCGATCTGGCGCACGGGTTCTTCTACGCCCAGCGCACCGCCGACAACCGGATCGCGATCGGCGGCCGGGCGGTGCCCTACCGCTACGCCTCCCGCATCGACAACGACGGCGCGGTCGGCGCGGACACCATCGCCTACCTCACCGGGGTGCTCAACACCGCGCTGCCGCAGACCCGCGGGGTGCCGATCGCCCACGGCTGGTGCGGCGTGCTGGGCGTCCCCCGGGACTGGTCGGCCGGTGTCAGCCTCGATCCGACCACCGGACTCGGGGAGGCGGGCGGCTACGTCGGCCACGGTGTGACGGCGACCAACCTGGCCGGCCGGACCCTGACCGACCTGGTGCTCAAACGGTCCACCCCGCTCACCGCGCTGCCCTGGGTCGGTCACCACTCGGCCACCTGGGAGCCCGAGCCGCTGCGCTGGCTCGGGGTACGTGGCATGTACACCGCATACAAGCTGGCCGACCGGCACGAAGACGGCGGGCGGGCGTCGACCTCGCCGATCGCCGTGATCGCGGACGCGATCGCCCGGCGCCCCTGACGCCGCGCGATCTACCGTGGGAATCGTGAGGGCAGGGCGGTGTTGCACCACCTACGCCGACTCCGGAGGAGACACCGATGAGCACACGTGAAATCAAGCAGCCGACCGCCGATCACCCGATCACGATCACCCCGACCACCGGCCGGGTGCAGGTCCGGGTCAACGGGCAACTCGTCGCCGACACCCGCGCCGCGCTCGGCCTGGCCGAATCCACCTATCCCGTGGTGCAGTACATCCCACTCGGCGACGTCGACCCGGCGGTGCTGGCCTGCACCGACACCCGCACGTACTGCCCGTACAAGGGTGAGGCCAGCTACTACAGCGTCACCGCGGGGGACGCGACGGTCGAGGACGCGATCTGGACCTACGAGGAGCCCTACCCGGCGGTCGCCGCGATCGCCGGACACGTCGCGTTCTATCCGAACAAGGCCGATATCAGCGTCGCACCGGACTGACCAGGTGCCTGTCGAGCGTGTCCTGACTTTTCCCGGGCCCGCCAGCCCGGGGCTGACGTTGGCGCCGCAACGCCGCGGACCCGGCGACCCGTGCTACCAACTCGACGACGAGCGCGCGATCTGGCGCACGAGCCTGCAAGCCAGCGGGCCGGTGACAGCCCGGATCTACCGCACCGCTCCCGACGCCGTCGGGTGCCAGGCGTGGGGTGACGGCGCCGACGAGTTCATCGAGGCGCTGCCCGCGCTGCTGGGCGTCGACGACGACCCCGGCGGCTACCGCCCGCAGCACCCGGTCATCCAAGCCGCATCCAAGCGGGTGCCCCATCTGCGCCTCGGCCGCACCGCACGGGTGCTCGAGGCGTTGATCCCCGCGGTGATCGAGCAACGCGTGCCGGGCGCCGACGCGTTTCGCGCCTGGCGGCTGCTGGTCACCAGGTTCGGCAGCCCGGCGCCCGGCCCCGCGCCCGCACGGATGCGGGTGCCACCGGCCGCTGACGTCTGGCGGCGCATCCCGTCGTGGGAGTTCCACCGCGCCAACGTCGATCCCGGCCGCGCCCGCACGATCATCGGATGCGCACAGCGCGCGGACGCGCTGGAACGGTTGTCCGGCCGGTCCACGACCGCGGCGCGCGACGCCCTCACCACGCTGCCGGGCGTGGGGGTCTGGACGGCGGCCGAGACCGCGCAGCGGGCCTTCGGTGACACCGATGCGCTGTCGATCGGGGACTACCACATTTCGAAGATGGTCGGCTGGACGCTGATCGGCACTCCCGTCGACGACGCAGGCATGGTGGAGTTGCTGGAGCCGGAACGTCCGCATCGGTACCGAGCGATCCGATTGCTCGAAGCCAGCCGGCTTGCGTACAAGCCGCGTTTCGGCGCGCGGCTGCCGGTGCAGCACATCAGCAATTTGTGACGCAGCTCTTACATCCGGTTACCAGCACGGCAACCCGGGTATGTGGCGGACGAGAAGCCAGCGCGCGAAAGGAGCTATTGATGCGTGCCAAGTTCACCGTCCCCGGAATGACCGAAGCTAAGGCTCGTAAGGTGACCGATCTCCTGCAGAAGCAGTTGAGCACCTACAACGACCTGCACCTCACGTTGAAGCATGTGCACTGGAATGTGGTCGGCCCCAACTTCATCGGCGTCCACGAGATGATCGATCCGCAGGTCGACCTGGTCCGCGGCTACGCCGACGAAGTCGCCGAACGGATCGCGACTCTGGGCGCGTCGCCGCAGGGCACCCCGGGTGCGATCCTCAAGGACCGCACGTGGGACGACTACAGCGTCGGGCGCGACACCGTGCAGGCCCACCTCGCCGCAGTCGATTTGGTGTACGACGGTGTCATCGAGGACCTGCGCAACAACATCGAAGCGACCGAGGAACTCGACCCGGTGACCCAGGACATCCTCATCGGTCACGCCGCCGAGCTGGAAAAGTTCCAGTGGTTCGTGCGTGCCCACCTCGAAAACGCCGGTGGGACTTTGTCACACGAGGGCAAGTCGACGGAGAAGGGCGCAGCCAAGGCTGCGAAGGCGAAGAGCTAGTCCTTCGACTCCAGCGCGTCGTCGCGGACCGGACGGTCCGCGAGCTCCTCGGCGCGGCCGAACAGCAGCGGGTAGAGAGCACCCGCCACGGCCGCGCCGGCGAGCGGGGCAAGCCAGAACACCCAGAGTTGGGCGGGTGCACCGTCGCCGTTGAAGAACGCGACACCCATCGAGCGGGCCGGGTTCACCGACGTGTTCGAGATCGGGATCGAGATCAGGTGTATGAGCGTCAGCGTCAAGCCGATTGCCAAGCCCGCGAAGCCTTTTGGCGCGCGGTCGTCGGTGGCGCCCAAGATCACCAGCAAGAACAGGAAGGTCAGGAGCGCCTCGGCGATCACCACCGCGGCCAGCGAGTAGTGGAACGGTGAGTGCTCACCGAATCCGTTGGCGGCCATGTGACCCGTCGGCGTGAAACCGGCTCTGCCGTTGGCGATCCAATAGATCACCGCCCCGGCGGCCAGGCCGCCGATGACCTGCACCACCCAATACGCCGGAAGCGCCTTCCATTCGACGCGCCGTGCCAGGGCCGCACCGAAAGTGACCGCCGGGTTCAAGTGGCCACCTGAGATCGTTCCGAACGCGTAGACGCCGGCCAGCACGGTGAGACCGAAAGCCAGCGCAACGCCGAGGAATCCGATACCGACGGAATTGTCCTCAGCTGGGTTGGCGGCGAATACCGCTGCGCCGCAACCACCCAAAACCAACAGGAATGTGCCGATGAATTCTGCGGCCAGCCGATGCGCCATCGTTGGAGCTCTCACTGGTTAAACCCTTCTCGTCGGTCGGGTCCATCTCCCTGATGATCGCAGGACGGTCCCCTCAAAGAACCGAACTTTGCTGAATCGTGTTGAGACGGTGACCTGTTAGCCGGCGAAGTCGTCGCGCGGCCGGGGCACCTCGTGCGCCGAGTCGGCCACCCGTTGGGCGCCGGCGCTGTCTCGATTGAGTCGCTGTGCCTTGTAGATCGATACCGGCGTGCGTGAGATCAGCAGGTAGGCGATCCCGACTGCGACCAGGGCGCACGGTATGACCGAGAAGGAACCGGTCATTTCCGCAACCATGATCATCACGGCAAGTGGTGCGTGAGCGACGCTGCCGAAGCACGCCATCATGCCGACCACCACGAAGAGACCGGGGCCGGCGGGTAGACCCGGCAGCCCGATGTCGTGCCCGAGCCGCCAGATCGCTGCGCCGACGAATGCGCCGATGACGACACCGGGGCCGAAGATACCTCCGGAACCGCCCGTGCCGATCGACAACGACGTCGCGATGATTTTGGCGAGCGGAAGCAACAGCACGATCCACAGCGGGATGGACAGCAGAGTGCCTGTGTCGGAGGCTTTTTGCGCCCATCCGTAGCCGCTGGCGAGTACCTGCGGGATGGCGAGTGCGAGGAGGCCGACGAGGAGACCGCCCAGTGCCGGCTTGATGACCTTGTTGCCCGGTAGCTTGGCGGTCACGGAGACGGTGCCGTAGAAGATTCGCGCGTACAGATATCCGAACGCCGCGGCGACGATGCCCAATACGACGAACCAGATGAGGATCGCCGGTTGATGGAATCGGAAGTCGGAGGCCACGTAGCCGAACAGCGGCTCGAATCCCAGGATCGATCCGAACACGGAGAACGCGGTGGCCGAGGTGATGAATCCCGGAACCAGCACCTTGTAGTCGAAGTCCTCGCGATAGACGATCGAGGCCGCGAGCACCGCCCCTCCGAGTGGCGCCCCGAAGATCGCGCCGATTCCCGATCCGATCCCGAGCGATACTGCGATCCGTCCGTCTTCATCGCTGAGGTTGAGCCAACGCGTCATCAACGAGCCGAAGCCGGCCGAGATCTGTGCGGCGGGTCCTTCCCGACCGCCCGAACCTCCAGAACCGATCGTCAGCGCACTGGCGATCGTCTTCACCACGATCGTGCGGCCCCTGATCGTCCGAGGGTCGGTGTGGACCGCCTCGATTGCAGAATCTGTTCCGTGGCCCTCGGCTTCGGGGGCGAATTTGGCCACGATCCACGCCGAAACCAGCGCGCCGCCGAAAGTCACCAGCGGTATGGCCCACGGCCGGACGAACCCTGGTGACCCCGGCTGTCCGCCGTCGCCGACCGGCTTGGGGATCTGATAGCCGCCGACGTAACCGAGCAAAAATTGGCCGGTGTAGTCGAGCGCGAGATAGAAGGTGACGGCCCCCAGCCCGGCGATGATGCCGATGGAGATGCCGAGGATCAACCATTTCCGCAGATAGCCGGACCTGCGAATGAAAGCGCCCACCGGACCGCCTGGTTCGACGACGTCATGATTCTGTCGCGGCCGCGGCATGGTGTGAGGCTAGCAGCATTGCTGGGCCACTGACGCGAATCCAGCCGCGAGCTCACGAATCATATTGCAGACCAACGGATATCGAGCATGCAACGTCGTTGGTGGGGGTATCACTGCGCCGGGCCGACCCCGTTCTGGGCCGGCCGGCCATCGAGGCGCCGGCGACGGCTCGATTAGGAAGCAGTGTGCAACTATTCCATACTGCAGGAGTGCCAGATGGACTCGGAATGCCGCGAAGAATCCCGATGGCCAGTCGCAACGTGGTCGTCGGCTGGTTGCGCGACAGTCCGTCGGCGCTGGTGGCCCTCGCGGTCGCCGTCGGCGCGGTAACAGGTCTGGGCGCGGTTGGCTTCAGATACCTGATCACCTTTTTCACCAGGCTATTCACCGGTTACGACGACTATTCCGGGCTGGGGCGGATACCGAGCGCGCATTGGCCGGCTCTGGGGATCTGGTTCCTGCTGCTGGCCCCGGTGATCGCGGGGGCGATATACGGCCCCATCGTGCACAAGTTCGCACCGGAGGCGCGTGGGCACGGGGTGCCTGAAGTGATGTATGCCGTCAGCCACAAGGGCGGCCGCATTGCACCGCAGGTCACCCTGGTCAAGGCGCTGGCCTCGGCGTTGTGCATCGGCGGCGGTGGGTCGGTCGGACGGGAAGGGCCGATCGTGCAGATCGGCTCGGCGGCCGGCTCCACGATCGCCCAGATCCTTCGGCTCGACACCCCGCGGGTTCGGCTTCTGGTCGCTTGCGGCGCCGCGGCCGGAATCTCGGCGACCTTCAATGCGCCGCTGGCCGGTCCGTTCTTCGCCATGGAACTCATCCTTCGGGACTTCGCCGCCCAGTCGTTCGGCGCGGTCGTGCTGTCGAGCGTCACCGCTGACGTGGTGGGCCGGGCCATGCTGGGCAACCAGCCGTTTCTCTCGCTGCCGTCGTTCGCCGTGCGCAGTGTGTCCGAATACTTCCTCTACGCCGCGCTCGGCGTAGCGGTGGGCGTGGTCGGAGTGGCGTTCTCGAAGATCCTCTACCGCGTGGAGGACCTGTGCGACTGGTTGTGGCGCGGGCCGGAATGGGCCCGACCCGCGGTCGGTGGACTGCTCCTCGGCGGCGTCCTGCTGGCCCTGCCCCAGATGTATGGCGTCGGTTATCCAGTCCTGGAGAACGCGGTCGAAGGCCGGTACGTCATCGGCATGTTGCTGCTTCTCATGGTGGGCAAGATGTTCGCGACCAGCCTCACCATCGGGATCGGCGGCTCCGGCGGAGTCTTCGCGCCTACGCTCTTCGTCGGCGCCATGGCGGGCACAGCGTTCGGGACAGTGGCCCATAGCCTGTTTCCGACGCTCACCGAGAGCGCCGGGGCATATGGGTTGATCGGGATGGGCGCAGCCCTGGCCGGCGCGACACGAGCGCCGATCACCGCGGTCGTGATCCTGTTCGAACTCACCGGCGAGTACTCGATCATCCTGCCGCTGATGGCAGCGGTGGTAATGGCTGCCGGCACTGCGCACCTGCTGTCCAAGGACACCATCTACACGGCCAAGCTGTGGCGTCGGGGCGTCGACCTCGACAAGCCGCCGGCCGAACTGCCCGACCTGCGTGCGGCGGATCTCGCTGTTCCTGCGCCCGAGCCGCTGGTGGTGGACAGTTCGATGACCGCCGCCGCCAAGGCGCTGTCACAGACGACGTTCGGCATGTTGCCGGTGGTGACCAACGACGGGCAGTACGCCGGATGCGTCACCGCCCAGGACGTGGCCGAGGCGCTTGATGAAGCGGATGCCCCCTCGACGGTGTCGGACTTGGTCAAGCCGGTGGCCGCCATCGCGTCTGACGCCGACGTCCGCCGTATCCTCGATGCGCTCAAGGGTCGGGGAGGCAGTGGTCTGCCCGTGTTGAATCCGGACCGGACCTGCCTTGTCGGATGGGTCACCTATGAGGCGGTGCTCGCCAGGCTGCACCCGTAAACCGGCGGCCGATCTGCGTCCACGCATCTCACGAGTCCGATCGTGCCCGCGGTGTGACGTAGCGCTCTTGCATATACCAGTAGGGGTATATACCGTGGATATCGGGATACCCCCCCTGGTATAACTCGGAAGGCCGGTGAGTGCGATGTTGGCGTTGACGGTGGCACTGGCGGTTGTGGTCGGCATCTCGTTGGGGCTGCTCGGAGGTGGCGGTTCGATCCTCACGGTGCCGCTACTGGCCTATGTGGCCGGCATGGACGCCAAGCACGCCATCGCGACGTCACTGCTGGTGGTCGGCGTGACCAGTGCCGTGGGGGCGGTTTCACATGCCCGCGCCGGGCGGGTCCAGTGGCGGACCGCCCTGCTGTTCGGCTCGACGTCCATGGTGGGCGCATACAGCGGCGGACAGCTGACCCGATTCATCTCCGGCGACGCGCTGCTCGTGGCATTCGCGGTGATCATGGTGGTGACTGCGATCGCGATGTTGCGCGGTCGCAGAACGCCGACCGCCACTGCGCAAACCGGCGCAGTGCTGCTCGCCAAGACCGCCGTGCTGGGCCTCGGACTGGGCCTGGTCACAGGAACCGTCGGTGCCGGGGGCGGATTCCTGGTGGTTCCGGCGCTCGTGCTGCTCGGCGGGCTGGCGATGCCCGCCGCCGTGGGAACGTCGCTCGCGGTCATCGCGATGAACTCATTCGCCGGCCTGGCCGGCTACCTGTCGGTCGTGCAGATCGACTGGGCCACGGCACTCATGGTGACCGCTGCTGCCGTCGTCGGCGCACTGATCGGTTCGAGGTTCGCTACCAAGGTCAACCCCGAGGTACTGCGCAAGTCATTCGGCTGGTTCGTCCTGATCATGGCCTCGGTCATCCTCGGCCAACAACTCGATCCGATCGTCGGCTACGTCGGCATCGCACTCACCGGTCTTGTGCCCGCATTCATGTTCGCGTGCAACCACATTGCCGCGTGCCCCCTGCACGGCCTGCTGGCCAGAACCACGGCTGCGGCCGGCACAAGCTGATCGTCCCGGAGAAAGGAACCGAAATGAAATTCATTCAGTACTACCTGGACTGCCTGTCACACGCGTCTTACCTGATCGGCGACGAATCCACGGGCCGTGCCGTCGTCGTCGATCCACAGCGCGATGTGTCCGAGTATCTCTCCGACGCCGAAGAACTCGGCATGCGAATCGAACTCGTCATCGAGACGCACTTCCATGCCGACTTCCTGTCCGGCCACCTGGAATTGGCCAAGGCCACCGGTGCCAAGATCGTCTACTCCTCGGTCGCGGAAGCGGAATTCGACTTCATGGGCGTCGCCGACGGCGAGCGCTACTCCCTGGGCGAGGTTCAGTTGGAGTTCCGGCACACCCCGGGCCACACCCCCGAGTCGTTGAGCATCGTGCTCTACGAGCATTCCGGTGACACCGAACCGTACGGCGTGCTGACCGGCGACACCCTGTTCATCGGCGATGTCGGTCGTCCCGACCTGCTGGCGTCCATCGGATTCACCCGCGAGGAGCTGGCCGACAAGCTGTACGACTCACTGCACGACAAGTTGATGACGCTGCCCGATGCCACCCGGGTCTATCCGGCTCACGGGGCGGGATCGGCCTGCGGCAAGAATCTTTCGACCGATCTCTGGTCGACCATGGGTGAGCAGCGGATGACGAACTACGCGCTGCGGGCGCCCGACAAGGCGACCTTCATGGACCTCGTCACCGCGAACCAACCACCCGCTCCGGGCTACTTCGTCTACGACGCCATCCTCAACCGCAAGCATCGCGACCTGCTGGACGAGACGAAGCCGCCCCGTTCGATGACGTACGCCGAGGTGCGTGCGGCGGTGGCGGGCGGAGCGGCTCTGGTCGACGGACGCGCGCCCGAGGAGTTCGCGCTGGGTCACCTGCGCGGCGCCATCAACATCGGATTGGGCGGCCGTTACGCCGAATTCGCCGGCTCGGTGGTCAAACCCGACAACGACATCGTGTTGATGACGGAGCCCGGTCAGGAGCTGGAAGGGAAAAACCGCTTGGCCCGAATCGGTTTCGACCGGGTCATCGGCTACCTCGCCGAGCCGTACGAGGTGATGTTCACCCATCGCGACGACGTCGAGGTGGCCTCCCGGCTGACCGCCAGTGGCCTCGGCGATCGCATCGCCGAGGTGCCGGAGCTGCAACTGGTCGACGTCCGCAATCCGGGCGAAGCGGCCGCCGGCATGGTGAGTGGCGCTGTCAACATCCCGGTGGGCCAGCTGCCCGACCGGGTGGCCGAGCTCGACCCGCACAGGCCCACCGTTGTGTACTGCGCCGGCGGCTATCGGTCCTCGGTCGCGGCGAGCCTGCTCCGCAACCGCGGATTCGATGACGTCAGCGATCTGCTCGGCGGCTACGCCGCGTGGGACGACGTAGTTCAGAATGCCTGACGTTCAGCAGGCCTGACGTCATCAAAGGCCGTGCCTGACAGCAGCCGGATCAGGCGTCGAGATCTTGCTGCACCAGCTCGGCGATCGCCTTGCAGGCGGCCTCGTCCTCGGAGGCGACGGTCACCTGCGCGCCGTTTCCCGCGCCCAGGGTCATGATCATCAGTGCCGAACCGGCGTCCACCGGCTCGCCGCCGTCCACCGCCAACGTCACCGGAACCCCGGCGTTGACAGCGGCTTCCGAGATGATCGCGGCGGGGCGGGCGTGCAATCCGATCGCCGAGCCGACGATGACGGTCTTGGTGTGCATGAGACTCCTTTGTTTCGTTTCTCGAACTTCGGTGACTAGGCGATCGCCGGAGCGGCGGCCGTCGTACGGATGAACTGCTTGGCGGCGATGACGGCGAACCCGCCGACAGCGGTGCCCGCGGCCAACGCCACCAGGAACCACACCAGGTTGCCGATCGCGAAGAACACGAAGATACCGCCGTGAGGTGCCTTCAGGGTCACGTCGAAGGCCATGATCAGCGCGCCGGTGACGGCGCCGCCGGCCATCATCGACGGGATGACCCGAAGTGGATCGGCTGCGGCGAATGGGATGGCGCCCTCGGAGATGAACGAGGCGCCCAACAGCCAAGCGGCACGGCCATTCTCGCGCTCGGGCTCACTGAACAGGCCCGGCCGGATGGTGGTGGCCAGCGCCATCGCCAGCGGCGGCACCATACCGGCGGCCATCACCGCGGCCATGATGCGCAGCGACGCAGGATCGGCGACGTTGAGCCCGGCGGTGGCGAAGGCATATGCCGCCTTGTTGACCGGGCCGCCGAGATCGAAGCACATCATCAGCCCGAGGATCACCCCCAGCAGAATCACCGAGGCCCCGGTGAGGCCGTTGAGCCAGTTGGTCAGCCCCGAGGTGATCGCGGCCAGCGGGCGGCCCAGCAGCAGGAACATCAGCAGGCCGACCACCAACGACGCGCCCAGCGGGATGATCACCACCGGCATCAGTCCGCGTGCCCACTGCGGCACGTTCACCTTGCTGATCCACAGTGCCGCGAAGCCGGCGATCAGGCCGCCGACGATGCCGCCGATGAAGCCGCCGCCGACGAACACCGCGACCGCACCCGCGGTGAATCCCGGTGCGATACCGGGCCGGTCGGCGATGGCGAACGAGATATACCCGGCCAGGGCGGGGACCAGGAAGCTGAACGCCAGCCCGCCGAGGGTGAACAACACCGCGCCGAGGTACTGGGTGAAGCCACCGCTGGGCAGGTTGGTCAGCGAGTTGGTGGTGGCGATCAGGTTGCCCAGCGACTTGGTGGCGCCGTCCGGAGTGTTGGCGATGTCGTAGCCGGCGAACAGGAAGCCCAGCGCGATCAGCAGACCGCCGGCGGCGACGAACGGGATCATGTAGCTGACGCCGGTCAGCAGGATCTGCCGGATCCGGGTGCCCCAGCCGACCCCGCCGGCGGGTGCATCGCCGGCCGCGGCGGCGGCGCTGCCCTCGACTCGGGCGGCCTGCGGGTTATCCGCGGCGGCAACGGCTTCCGCGATCATGGTGTCGGGTTCGTTGATGGCCCGCTTGACGCCGGAGGCGATCACCGGCTTGCCGGCGAACCGCTGCCGGTCCTTGACGCCGACGTCGGTGGCGAAGATGACGGCGTCGGCGGCACTGATGGTCTGCGCACTCACCGGGGTGCTGCCCGAGGAGCCCTGGGTCTCCACGGTGAGATTCACCCCCGCGCGTTCGGCAGCCAGCTTCAGCGCATCGGCGGCCATGTAGGTGTGGGCGATTCCGGTCGGGCATGCGGTGATCGCGATGACCGACTTCGCTTGCGCAGCAGGGGCTGTGGCGGCGGGTGCGGCGGCCGGTTTGGCGCCGTCGGGGTTGACCACACCGTCGACCAGGCCCACCACGTCGTCGGCTGACTTCGCGTCCCGCAGCGACTGCACGAAGTCGGGGCGAACCAGCGCACGTGCCAGGCTGGACAGCAGCTTCATGTGCTCGGCGCCGGCGCCGTCCGGCGCGGCGATCAGGAACACCAGGTCCGCGGGGCCGTCGGGCGCACCGAAGTCGACTTTCGGTGCCAGCCTGGCGAACCCGATAGACGGTGAGGTCACCGCGGCGGACCGGCAGTGCGGGATCGCGATACCGCCGGGAAGGCCGGTGGCCGACTGCGCCTCGCGCGCCATGGCCGCGGCCTGCAGTGCCGCGCCGTCGTTGACGCGGCCGGTTTCGGCAAGCCGGGTCGCGAGCCGGCCGATCACCGACTCCTTGTCCGGGCCGGCGTCGACGTCGAGCAGCACCAACTCGGTGCTGATGATCGTGGAGTTCGTCATGGTGGCCTTTCGGTGTCTAGGGGCGCGCGGGGTAGGGCGATATCGAGGTGACCGACACCTTGTCGAGGTCGATCTGGGCCGGCGACGGCAGTGCTGAACCGGGGAGTGCCGCAGCGGCGCTGCCGTAGGCGACGGCCATCTGCAGCCGGCCCGGCGCCTCGGCGCCACCGACATCGGCGCGGACGTAACCGGCGAGGGAAGAGTCACCGGCGCCGACGGTGCTCCGGGGTGTGATCGGCGGTGGGGTGGCCAGCCAGCTTCCGGTGTCGTTCACCAGCAGTGCACCCGCGGCGCCCAGCGTGGCGAGCACGGTCTTGGCGCCGCGGTCGATCAACTGCGTTGCGGCGGCCACCACGGGGTCCGGGTCACCTTGGGCCAGAGCATCTTCCAGAGTCCGGGCGTCGGCACCGGTCAGGCTGGCCAGCTCTTCGGAGTTCGGTTTGATCACGTCGGGGGCGGCGGTACCGAGGGCGGCGGCCAGCGCGGCCAGCGGCGCGTCGGAGGTGTCCACCGCCACCTTGCAGTCGTAGGGCTGCAATTGAGCCACCACGTCGGCGTACCAGTCGTCGGGAACCCCGGGCGGCAGTGATCCCGACAGCACCACCCACCGTGCTCGGGCGGCGTGATCGAGAATCGCCTGAGTCAGCGCCGCGAGCGTGATCTCGTCGATCACCGCACCGGGCTCGTTGATTTTGGTTGTGGTGCCGTCTGATTCGGTGATCGCGAGGTTGGTGCGGACCGCACCGTCGATGGGCACCGCGTAGAACGGCACAGCGCACGACAGCAGCGCTGTGATGATGGGGTCGTGCCGTGCGGCGGGCAGCACGGCGAGGGTGTCGAGCCCGGCCAGTGTCAGTGCCCGCGCGACATTGACGCCCTTACCGCCGGGTTCCATGGTCACCGATTGCACGCGGTGCACGGCCCCACGGACGAGGGTCGTCGGCAGCGTCACCGTCCGGTCGATGCTCGGGTTGGGCGTGACGGTGACAATCATGATTCCCCTCCTGCCAGGACGACTTCGACGCCCTGCTCGGTCAGTGCGGCCCGGTCGGCGGCGCTGATCTCCGGATCGGTGATCAGCGCGTCGACGTGGTCGATCGAGGCAAAGCTGACGAACTCCTCCCGGCCGATCTTCGACGAATCGGCCAGTACCACGACGTAATTGGCGCAGCGCACCATCGCACGTTTGACCGCGGCTTCCTCGCTGTCGGGGGTGGACAGGCCGTGCCGCACGGTGACCCCGTTCGCTCCGATGAACGCGATGTCCACCCGGAGCGTGTCGAGTGCGCGCAGAACCGGTTCGCCGACGGCGGCCTGGGTCAGGCCCCGGACCCGCCCGCCGAGCAGCTGCAGGTTCACCGACGGCATGCCGGCCAGCCGCGCGGCGATCGGTACGGAATTGGTCACCACCACCAGCTCCCGGTCGGACGGCAGCATCGCGGCGACCCGGGCGGTGGTGGTGCCCGCGTCGAACAGCACGGTGGCGCCCGACAGCGGCAGGAAATCGGCGGCTGCCCTGGCGATGGCTTCCTTGTGGTCGGCGCGGGTGGTCTCCCGCTCGTCGACCCCGGGCTCCACCACGTGCAGTGCCCGCACCGGGACCGCGCCGCCATGCACGCGTCGCAGCACACCGGCCCGGTCGAGCGCGGCCAGATCCCGGCGGACGGTCTCGGTGGTGACGTCGTAGGCCTGGGCGAGCTCTGCCACCGACACCCGTCCCTGGGACAGCACTCGGTCCGCGATCGCCTGCTGACGTTCCTCCGGGTACACGATTCTCCGTTTGTGTGGGCTATGCGCCATATTGGATGTTGATATGTGTTGTTTTACTCCCGATCGTGTTGACTTGTCAATGGATTGTTGTAACCTAGTTCACATGACCGTCTCCTCCACGCCTACCTCACTCGGTGCCGGACAGGTGCTGCGCGGCGTTCCGGTTGTCCCCGGTGTTCGCTATGCACCGGTCATCCGGCCCGGCCGGCCGCCTGCCATCGAGGAACTCGACTCCGGCGAACAGATCGGTGAAGAACAGCGAGATTCCGAGGCCGCTCGGTTCGCTGCCGCGGCGTCCGCCGTCGCCGACCGATTGCGCGAACGCGCCGCCCTGGCGACGGGGGCTGCCTCGGAGGTGCTGGCGGCCACCGCGATGCTCGCCCAAGACCGGGCCTGGCTGGGCGCGGCGGAAAAACGCATCAAAGAGGGCACGCCCGCGGTGCGCGCCACCGCCGAGGCCGTGGCCCAATTCGTCGACCTGTTCACCAAGATGGGCGGGCTGATGGCCGAGCGCGTCACCGACCTCCGCGACATCCGCGACCGGGTGATCGCTGAATTGAGTGGCCTGCCCGAACCCGGGGTGCCGGTGCCGGACCACCCCGCCATCCTCTGCGCGGAAGATCTCGCCCCCGCCGACACCGCGGGACTCGATCCCGCGCTCGTCGTCGGTCTGGCCACCACGCTGGGCGGGCCGACCAGCCACACCGCGATCATCGCCCGCCAGCTCGGCATCCCGTGCGTGGTCGCCGTGCACGGCCTCGACGAGCTGGCTGCGGGAACCGACGTCCTCATCGATGGGACCAGCGGCACCATCGCCGTCTCACCCGACCCCTCCGAGGCGGCCGCAGCCGTCGAGGCAGCCGACGCCGCGAACGCCGCGATGGCCGGCTGGACCGGTCCCGGTGCCACCGCCGACGGCCATCCGGTGGCGATCCTGGCCAACGTGCAGGACGGTTCGGCCGCGCGCGCCGCCCGCGAAACCCCGGCAGAGGGCATCGGCCTGTTCCGCACCGAACTGTGCTTCCTCAACCGCGACACCGAGCCGACCGTCGATGAGCAGGCCGCCATCTACGGCGAGGTGCTCGACGCGTTCGCCGGCCACAAGGTCGTCATCCGCACTCTGGACGCCGGTTCGGACAAGCCGCTGAAATTCGTCGGCCATCCCGACGAGGCCAACCCGGCGCTGGGCGTTCGGGGTATCCGGATCGAGGCCATCCAGCCCGACATCCTCGAGCGCCAGCTCGACGCGATCGCGCTGGCCGCCGAGCAGACCGGTAACGCCCCGTGGGTGATGGCGCCGATGATCGCGACCCCGGAGGAGGCCCAGCGGTTCGCCGACCGGGCCCGCCGGCGGGGCCTGGTGCCCGGCGTGATGATCGAGGTGCCGGCCGCCGCGCTGCTGGCCGAGCACATCCTCGACCACGTCGAGTTCCTGTCGATCGGCACCAATGACCTGGCCCAGTACACGATGGCGGCCGATCGGATGTCAGCCGAACTGGCCACCCTGACCGATCCGTGGCAGCCGGGGGTGCTGGCGCTGGTCGCCCAGACCGCCCGCGCCGGGGCCAACCGCGGCAAGCCGGTCGGGGTCTGCGGTGAAGCCGCCGCCGATCCGCTGCTGGCGTGCGTGCTCGCCGGGCTCGGCATCACCTCGCTGTCCGCGGCGGCCGCGGCGGTGACCGGTGTCGGCGCCAAGCTCGCCGCAGTCACGCTGCAGCAATGCCGTGACGCCGCCGCCGCGGTATTGACCACGGCAAGTGCGGCCGACGCGCGCGCGGCGGCGCTGCGCGTCCTATGAGGAATTAATCGGACTACGGTCCGGTTATGTCGATCATGCCAGCAGTCACCGCAGACACGTTGCCGCTACCGCGCCTGAGCGCGGCCACTCCGTCCGACACCGAACGACCCGTCCGGTCCATCACCACCGGGCCGCGCGGGTACGAAGGCGAGGGCTTTCCCGTCGTGCGAGCGTTCGCCGGCGTCAGCGCCGCCGACCTCGACCCGTTCATTCACATGGACCAGATGGGTGAGGTCGAATACTCACCCGGCGAGCCCAAAGGCACCGACTGGCACCCGCACCGCGGCTTCGAGACGGTCACCTACATGATCGACGGCCGGTTCGCCCACCAGGACTCGCACGGTGGCGGTGGCCTGATCGCCGACGGCGCCACCCAATGGATGACCGCGGGTGCCGGCATCCTGCACATCGAGACACCCCCGGCCGAGCTCGTCGAGAGCGGCGGGCTGTTCCACGGTCTCCAGCTGTGGGTCAATCTCCCGCGCGCCGACAAGTTCGCCGAGCCGCGTTACCAGTCGATCGAGGGACAGGCCGTCCGCTTGCTGTCGTCCGACGACGGCGGGGCACTGGTGCGCGTCATCGCCGGTGAGGTCGACGGCTGGGCCGGCCCGGGGATGACGCACACCCCGATCACGTTGGCCCACACCACTATCGAAGCGGGCGCGCGGCTGAATCTGCCCTGGCCGCGCACCTACAACGCACTCGTCTACGTGCTCTCCGGCCGCGGCACCGTCGGTCCGATCGGCCACCCCGTCGAGCAGGGCCAGCTCGCGGTGCTCGGCCCGGGCGACCGCATCACGGTCGCTGCCGCAGCGACCCAGGACTCCAACCGGCCGGCGATGGAGGTTCTCCTGTTGGGCGGCAAGCCGATTCGCGAGCCGGTGTTCCACTACGGGCCGTTCGTGATGAACTCCAAGTCGGAGGTCATCCAGGCGCTCGAGGACTTCAACGCGGGCCGGTTCGGCACGGTGCCGCCCGGCGCGCTGATGCCGCACCGAGCCGGCTAGGGCATACGAGATCGACCTGATGGTCGTGAATCGCCGAAAGATGCAGCCCTCAGGTCGATCTCGACGCCACCTTCGCCAGCTCCGGCGGATAGGTCAGCTCCAGCTCGCCGAGATTGGCGGCGACGGTCACCAGCGGCAGAGCCGCCGAGACGGCCAACCCGTCGCTGCCGGCCTCGGCGCGCAACGCGGGCACCAGATCGTCGCTGATCGGTGCGGTCAAACCCGTGCCGCCGCTGCCGTCGAAGCGGGAGCAGATCGCCGCGGCATGCGCCTCGAGCACCGCCCGTGCCCGCGGGTAGACCGCCAGCGGTGGCGGCACGATGTCGGCGATCAGGTCGGCGGCCGCACGTAACCGAACCGCGCGGCTGGACGCCCGGACGACCGGGGCCCGGGAATCCGTTGGACCGCCGTTCTCCGAAAGGTATTGACGCACAGCATCATCCAGCGTCCGAGACACCGTCAGCGCCTCGTGGCTGAGCGCGTTGACCTGGTTCTCGGCCTGCTCGAAGGCGCCGCGGGTGACCCGCAGGACCGCTGCCCGCAGATAGCGGGAACCCACCTCGCGGGCCACGTCGATGGCGTGCTGCACGGCGGTCTTGATGCCGCGCGGCCACAGCAGCAGCGACACCACGACCCCCACCGACGCGCCGACGACGACGTCCTCGATCCGGATCAGGCCCACGGCCCAGCCGCTCGGCACGATCAGATTGAACACGATCAGCACCATCATCGTGAACGCGGCCTGGGTGGCGGTGAACGAGCCGATCTCGGGCACATACGCCGACCCGAAGGCGACCATCGGCAACAGCACCCACAGCACGATCGGATCCACGCCGAGCAGTTCGATGACGACGGCGCCGATGAGGAACCCGATCACCGTCCCGATCACCGCGCGCACGACGGTGGTGCCGGTGGTCAGCGCGCTGCTGCGCAACACCGACAACGCACCGAGCACCACCCAGAAACCGTGCTGGACCGGGAATACGAACGTGACGAGCACAGCCAGCGCCAAGCCGAGCCCGGTGCGCAGGCTGTTGCGGGCGGTCACCGACCGGGTGGCCAGGTGCCCACCGGTCAGGGCGGTGACCGCCTCGGTTTCGGAGTACACCCGGTCGGCGATTCCGGTCTCAGGCAGCCGACGGCCCAAGACGCGCGCCCACACCGGCCGCGCATCGGCGGCCGCGGCGCTGGCGATGAGCCGCCCGGTCACGCCGGTGGCCGCGCCGACGGTTCGCCGGTTGAGCAGGGTGCGACCAAGCGCGATGGCAGCCTCGTCGTCGGGTTCGGCGAGGATGTCGACGATGTCCTGGCGGTACGTCCCGACCGCGATGGTCCGCAGGTCGATCAACGCGGCGGCCAGCAGCGCGCGTTCGTCGGCCCGCGCCGCCGCCCGGGTGATCAGCAGAACCTGCGCGCAGTCGCGCAGCACCCGCACCACCGGCTCGCCGATCGGGCCGAGCAGCTCACCGGTGTCGCCGGTGACGCGGTCGCACAACCACTGCAGGTCGTCGACAACCCGGACCAACGCTCGGCTGCCCGCGGTCAGGGCCACCGGCCGGTAGGCGGCGCCGAGGAAGTTGGAGCGCAACGCGTCCATCGCGGCGGTGACGTCGGCGGCCGACGCGGTCCCCTCGATGCGGTCGGCCAGCACCGCGCAGACAGCAGCGGCGTGGCGGCGCAGCTCGCCGTGATGGCGCGGCGGAAAGAGGAACAGTGCCGCCGGGACGCAGATCGCCAGCGCGATCAGCCAGCCGAGCAGCCGCTCACCGAGCGGACCGACCGGCGTGCACACCGGTAGCACGAAAGTCAGCAGGGTGGCCCGCTGGCCGGCCGCGACGATCTCGCTGAGCACCCCGGAGAACGTGACGGCCACCCCGATGAGGAACGTCAGCATGATCGCCAGCCACGGGATCGGCGCCGCCAGCGTGCCCAGGCTGATCAGCACCGCGCCGTTGAAGCCCAACCCGCCGTAGGCCAGCGCCCGGGAGTTCATGTTGCCCGGGAAGTCGACCACGATCAGCAGCGCGATCGACCCGAAGATGGTGAACAGCGGCGTCTGAGACCCGCCGCCGACCGCGAAGCTGACCGCGGCGGCGATCGGGATGACGATGGCGGCCCGTGCCGCGCGTCGCGCGCCGTCGTTCTCGGGGTCGCGCGTCCGGATCCGATCGGCCGCCCGACGCCACAGCACGCCCGGCGTCAACACCCTGTCACTGGGGCACGCTGGGTCACTGGGGCACGCTGGCGAAACTGCCCGAATCCAGCGCGTCGAGCATGTATCGGGCGATCCAGCCGAACGTCCCCGGCTCGCGAGGCAGGATCGCCTGTTCGTAGCCGATGAAGACGTAGACCGCCCAGGCGGCGTACACCTCGGCCTGCCGTGCATCGCCGACGATTTCGATCGCCGAGTCGTAGAGGATCTTGTAGCGCGCCCGGTCGACCTCGCTCTGGACGGCCAGCACGTGGGGGTCGACGGAACTCCATGACCGGATCGCGGCCTCGGCGTGGTGCGGCAGGGACAACCCGACCTGGATGATCGCCTCGATGCGGCTGCGCGGGTCGGAAACCTCGCGGATGGCCTCGATCAGCCGGACCGTCCGGTCCTGCACCCAGTAGGAGACCAGGTCGCGGGTGAAGGCCGGCCAGCTGGCGAAATAGTGATAGAACGAGCCGGTCGTGACGCCGAGCCGGTTGCACACTTCGGCCAGTTTGAGTCCGCCGTAACCGACGTCGGCGAGTACTTCGAGACCGGTCTCGAAGTACGCCTCTCGGTTGGCGACGGTTGCCATGGGTCAAACGATAATGCGCGGGACCCGACAAGACAGAGCTGACGGGCGGGATCGTGACCAAGTTGCGCGGGCGGCTTGTGACCGCGGGTCGTTATTGGGGCAAGCTGGAATCACGCGATCGAATCGAGGAGTTGGCATGACCGTTCAGATCACCAGTGACCACGCGACCGAAGGCGGCGCCGCCGGCGTGCTGGCCGATGTGCGCCGGGTATTCAACAGCGGCCGCACCCGCTCCTTGTCGTGGCGGTCCGAACAGCTGCTCGCGGTGGAGCGGATGTGCGACGAACGGGAGCCGGAGATCGCCGAGGCGCTGGCCCGCGACCTGGGGCGATCCTCGTTCGAAGCCTGGCTCGCCGATATCGGCTCGACCAAGGCGGAGGCCGCGTTCGCCCGCAAGCAGCTGAAGAAGTGGGTCAAGCCGCAGAAGTCCAGGCTTCCCCTGGCCCAGCAGCCCGGCCGGGCCTGGGTGCAGTACGACCCGCTCGGCGTGATCCTGGTGATCGGCCCGTGGAACTACCCCTTCTATCTGTGCATGGCGCCGCTGGTCGCCGCGATCGCCGCCGGCAACGGCGTGGTGATCAAGCCGTCGGAGCTGGCGCCGGCCACCTCGGCGCTCATCGCGCGGCTGGTCCCGGAATACCTCGACTCCGACGCCATCCGCGTGGTGGAGGGCGACGCGGCGGTCACCCAGGATCTGCTGGCGCAGGGCTTCGACCACGCACTGTTCACCGGTGGCACCGAGATCGGTCGCAAGATCATGGCAGCCGCCGCACCGACCCTGACGCCGGTGACCCTCGAACTGGGCGGCAAGAGCCCGGTGGTGGTGCTCCCCGACGCCGACCTGGACGTGGCCGCCCGCCGAATCGCCTGGATCAAGCTGATGAATTCGGGCCAGACCTGCATCGCGCCGGACTATGTGCTGGCTGACCGCACGATCGTCGGGAAACTGACCGACAAGATCGTGGCGACGATCGCGGAGTTCCGCGCCGAGGAGCGGTACCCGTCGCTGCGCATCGTCAACGAGCGGCAGTTCGACCGCCTGGCGTCCCTCATCAGCGCGACCAGCGGCACCGTCGTCACAGGTGGCAGGTCGGACCGCGCGGCCCTGCGGATCGAGCCGACAGTGATCGTCGACCCGCCTGCCGACGACCCGGTGATGTCGGATGAGATCTTCGGCCCGATCCTGCCGATCCTCTCGGTCGATTCGGCGGATGCCGCCGTCGCTTTCGTCAATGCCCGGCCCAAGCCGCTGGCGCTGTACGTCTTCACCGAGTCGCAGTCAGCGGCGCGGGACCTCGTCGACCGGATGCCGTCCGGCGGTGCGGTGATCAACCACGTGGCGGTGCACTGCCTGGTTCCGCAACTGCCGTTCGGCGGGGTCGGTGCCAGCGGTATGGGTGCGTACCACGGCAAGTGGGGCTTCGAGACACTCAGTCATCGACGCGCCGTGCTAGCCAAACCGACGAAATTCGACCTGAAGCTGATGTATCCGCCCTATACTGATCGTGCGATCAGGCTAATGCGCAGGGTCCTCTGATGCCCTGAAAACAGCCGCAGCAAAGTCCATGCAAAAGCTCAGCAATCATTCGACGGCGAACTTCGGCACGCTCGTGCGGATTTAGCGAATATTCGTGCGAATTGGTTCATGGGAAATTATGACGCATATGTCATTGTCTGATAACCGAGCCCGAAACCGCATGTCAGGCGCGGATCCCAAGTCAAACGGCTACTGTGGCAACGGATTCCGAAGGTGAACCAAAACATGAACATATTTCTAATGTTGTTGACCTGAGCAAACGTCGTTCGCCGTCAAAAATATGCGCAAAGTTGTGGCACAATTTTGACTGTGCCGCATACAGCCAGTCGGGGCCCGGGTCGCCCCCCAGCAGCTAAGGCAGCGGAAACGCGCGAGCGCATCATGCGCGCTGCCCGTGAGGTGTTCAGCGAATTGGGGTATGACGCTGCCACCTTCCAGGCAATCGCCATCCGGGCCGACTTGACCCGACCCGCGATTAACCATTATTTCGCCAGCAAACGGCTGCTCTATCAAGAGGTCGTCGATCAGACGAACGCCTCGGTGATCGAGTCCGCCGTGCACCAGTCGCAACGGGAGAGCACCCTGGCGGGGCGGATCCGCGTCTTCATCGAGGCGGCCGTTCACGCTCAGGGTCAGGACCGCTCAGTGGCGGCCTTCCTGGTTACGTCGGTGCTGGAGTCCGAGCGACATCCGGAACTGGCCGAGTCCAACCACGATTCGCGGGAGTTCACCCGCGGGTACGTGAAGGCGGCCATCAAGGATGCCGTCGAATCGGGCGAGGTTCGCGCGGACATCGACATCGAGGCGGCTGCCGAGATGCTGATGGCCGTGATGTGGGGACTGGGCTTCTATGCCGGGTTCGTCGGCGATCAGGATCGTCTGACCGCGATCACCGACCAGTTCCTGCAGCTCCTCGGTGGTCAGGCCTGGCGCACCGTCTCCTGAGCCGGTGACGTCCGCCACAGTCGCATAGTCTGGCTAAGTTTCTCGGTACCCTTGACGTATCAATCTGGCTGACCTGGGTTGATATCCGGCCCTCAACGGGCCTTCACCCAGCGACCAGCCGTCAAGCGACACCGAATGGGATACCGCTGCCGATGAGCACTACGCGCACTGATGACGACACCTGGGACATCGCGACAAGCGTGGGATCGACCGCTGTACTGGTGGCCGCCGCGCGGGCCCGCGAGACCGAGCAGCCCGACCCCCTGATCCAAGATCCGTACGCGCGGATCCTGGTCGAGGGCGCCGGGACCGGGATGTGGGAGCACTTCCTCGACGACTCGTTGGCCGACAAGCTGGCTGGCGCCGAACCCGAGGCGGCCGCGATGTTCGGTCACATGCTGAACTATCAGGCGGTCCGAACCCATTTCTTCGATGCTTTCTTCGCCGAGGCGGTGGCCGACGGCGTTCGTCAGATCGTGATCCTGGCTTCGGGCCTGGATTCCCGGGCCTACCGCCTGGACTGGCCGGCAGGCACCCGGGTCTACGAGATCGACCAGCCGCTGGTTCTCGAATACAAAGCCGACAAGCTGGCCGCTCACCACGTGCAGCCCGTCGCCGATCGCCGCGAGGTTCCCGTCGACCTGCGCCAGGATTGGCCGGCCGCGCTGAAGGCGCAGGGCTTCGATCCGTCGCAGCCGACCGCGTGGCTTGCCGAGGGACTGCTGATGTATCTGCCCGCCGACGCTCAGGACCGGTTGTTCGAACTGGCCACGGAGTTGAGCGCGCCCGGCAGCCGGGTGTCCGCCGAAGCGGTCGGACACCACTCCGAGGAGCGTCGCGAAGAGATGCGGGAACGCTTCGAGAAGTTCGCCGACCAGCTGGGCATCGAGCGCACCATCGACATGCAGAACCTGACCTACAACGACCCGGACCGTGCCGACCTCACCGAATGGTTGAACGCACACGGCTGGCTGGCCACCGGACAGCACGCCGTCGACGAGATGCGCAGGCTCGGCCGCTGGATCGACATCCCGATGGCCGACGATCCGGATGCATTCGCGACGTTCGTCGTCGCCCGGAAGGTCTGACGCCAACCCGGGTGCCCTCAGCTCCGGCGGCCCACGTATACAAGAGTTACGTTCCGTCAGTCGCAGGAGAGGAAGGCCCATGCCCGGAGTTGTTGATCGAGTCATCGTCGTCACCGGAGCCGGTGGCGGTCTGGGTCGCGAGTACGCGCTGACACTGGCCCGAGAGGGCGCCAGCGTCGTGGTGAACGACCTCGGCGGCGCGCGTGACGGAACCGGCGCCGGCCACAACATGGCCGACCAGGTGGTCCAGGAGATCAAGGACGCCGGCGGTCGCGCGGTCGCCAACTACGACTCCGTCGCCGAGCCAGAGGGCGGCGAGAACATCGTCAAGACCGCGATCGAGGAGTTCGGCAAGATCGACGGCATCGTCAGCAACGCTGGCATCCTGCGCGACGGCACCTTCCACAAGATGCCGTTCGAGAACTGGGATTCGGTGCTCAAGGTCCACCTGTACGGCGGCTACAACGTGATCCGCGCCGCCTGGCCGCACTTCCGCGAGCAGAGCTACGGCCGGATCGTCGTCGCCACCTCCACCAGCGGCCTGTTCGGCAACTTCGGCCAGGCCAACTACAGCGCCGCCAAGCTCGGCCTGGTCGGCCTGATCAACACGCTGGCCCAGGAAGGCGCCAAGTACAACATCAAGGCCAACGCGCTGGCGCCCATCGCCGCGACCCGCATGACCGAGGACATCCTGCCGCCCGAGGTGTTCAAGAAGCTCACCCCGGAGTACGTCGCACCGGTGGTCGGCTACCTGTGCACCGAAGAGGTTCCGGACTCCGCCTCGGTGTTCATCGTCGGCGGTGGAAAGGTGCAGCGCGCGGCGCTGTTCCAGAACGAGGGCGTCACCTTCGACCATGTCCCGACCGTCGACGACGTGGCCGCACAGTGGTCGACGATCGACGACCTCTCAGCCGCCGAGCACGCCTCCTTCAAGCTCGGCTGAACGTGATCGCGTAGTCGGCCGGCACGCAGGTGCATCCATGATCCGCGTGCTGGCCTTCGACGTGTTCGGCACGGTCGTGGACTGGCGTTCCAGCATCATCGGCGAACTTCGGGAATTCGGGGATCAACAAGGCGTAGAACGGGATTGGGCCAAGTTCGCCGACCGCTGGCGGGCCGGCTACGTTCCCGCGATGGATCTGGTTCGCCGCGGCGAGCTGCCATGGACCCGGCTGGACGATCTGCACCGCAGGATCCTCGACGAGTTGCTTCGCGACGACGACATCCAGGCCGACGAGGAAGACATCGACCACCTCAACCGCGCGTGGCATCGGTTGGCGCCGTGGCCGGACGCCGTGGAAGGCCTGCACCGGCTCAAGGAACGATTCACCATCACCACGCTGTCGAACGGCAACGTCTCGCTGCTGACCGCGATGGCCAAACGTGCGGGCCTGCCGTGGGATTGCGTGCTGTCGGCCGAAATCTTCGGTCATTACAAGCCCGATCGCGAGGCCTACCTGGGCTGCGCGCAGATTCTGGACGTGGCACCCGAAGAGGCCATGCTGGTGGCCGCCCATCCCAGTGACCTGCGCGCCGCCCGCGATGCCGGACTGCAGACCGCCTACGTCGACCGGCCGCTGGAATGGGGACAACCCGGGCGCTATCGGGTTCCGTTCGAGCCCGACGAATTCGATGTCACCGCAACGGACCTCGTAGACCTGGCCGGCAAGCTCTAGGTTCGGCGCCCGGAATTACAGCGCGGCATTGATGTCGTCGACCCTGTCGCGCGCATCGCCGAACAGCATCTGGGTGTTCTCGCGGAAGAACAGCGGATTCTGCACACCGGCGTACCCGGAGGCCATGGACCGCTTGAACACGATGACGTGCTCGGCATTCCAGACCGTCAGCACCGGCATACCGGCGATCGGGCTGCTCGGATCTTCCGACGCCGCCGGGTTCACGGTGTCGTTGGCACCGATCACCAACACCACCGAGGTGCCCTCGAAATCGTCGTTGATCTCGTCCATTTCGAGCACGATGTCGTAGGGCACCTTGGCCTCTGCCAGCAGCACGTTCATGTGTCCGGGCAGGCGGCCCGCGACGGGGTGGATACCGAATCGCACAGTGACACCGCGCTCGCGTAGCTTGCGAGTGAGTTCGGCTACGCCGTACTGGGCCTGGGCCACCGCCATCCCGTAGCCCGGGGTGATGATCACCGAACTGGCCGACGACAAGAGTTCGGCGGCTCCCTCGGCGGTGATCTCGCGGTGTTCGCCGTAGTCCTTGTCCTCGGCCGGCCCTGCTTCGATACCGAATCCTCCAGCGATGACCGAGATGAACGAGCGGTTCATGGCTTTGCACATGATGTAGGACAGGTAGGCACCCGAAGATCCGACCAGCGCGCCGGTGACGATCAACAGGTCGTTGGACAGCAGGAAGCCCGAAGCTGCTGCAGCCCAACCGGAATAGCTGTTTAGCATCGACACCACGACGGGCATGTCGCCGCCGCCGATCGACGCGACCAGGTGCCAGCCCAGCAGCAGCGCCAACACCGTGACGACGACGAGCAGCCATAGCTGCGGCTCGATGACGAACCAGACGGTGAACGCAAAGAACAGCACCAGGGCCCCGACATTGAGAAAGTTCTTGCCGGGCAACATCAGTGGCGCTGATTTGATTCGCGCCGACAGTTTCAGGTTGGCGACGATCGATCCGGTGAAGGTCACGGCGCCGATGAACACGCCGATGAACACCTCGGCGGAGTGAATGCCGAGCATGCCCTCGCTGCTCAGCACTGCGGCCTCGGCGCCGGCCAGATCGTGTTCGACGTGCAGGTAGCCGTTCCAGCCGACCAACACCGCCGCCAGGCCGACGAAGCTGTGCAGCAGGGCGATCAGCTCGGGCATACCGGTCATCTCGACGACGCGGGCACGCCATAACCCGATCGCGGCACCGATGGCCATGGCTGCGATCAGCAGGCCCAGTCCCAACGGCTCGATATGGCGGGCCAGCGCCAGCGCGATGGTGGCGACCAGTGCGACAACCATGCCGGCCATGCCGAATGTGTTTCCGGCCCGCGATGTTTCGTGCTTGGACAGCCCGGCCAGCGCCAGGATGAACAGCAGGGCAGCGACGATGTAGGCCGCCGTGGCGGCCGTTTCCAATGTGAACAACTCTAGCTCCTCGAGAACATCGCGAGCATGCGACGCGTCACCGCGAAGCCACCGAAGATGTTGATACTGGCAAGCAGGATGGCGACGGCGGCCAATGTGGTGACGATGATGTCACCGTGGCCGATCTGGAGCAGCGCGCCGACGACGATGATGCCCGAGATGGCGTTTGTCACGGACATCAACGGGGTGTGTAGGGCGTGGTGCACGTGACCGATGACGTAGTAGCCGATCACGATCGCCAGTGCGAAGACCGTCAGGTGGACCTGCAGTGCGGCCGGGGACAACGCGATCAGTAGGAACAGCACGACGGCGGCGCCGAAGGTGATGCCGAGCCGGCGGCCCATCGTCATCGGTTGTTTGGTCTGCTGCACGGCCGGGGCGGCTGTCGCGGCAGGTGCCGGGGCAGCAGATACCTGTACCGGTGGCGGTGGCCACGTCGTTTCGCCGTCGCGGACCACGGTGACCGACCGTTGCACGACGTCGTCGAAATCGAGTACGAGCGTGCCGTCTTTGTCCGGGGTCAGCAGTTTGAGGAGGTTGACCAGGTTGGTGCCGTAGAGCTGCGATGCCTGGGTGGGCAACCGGCCGGCCAGGTCGGTGTAGCCGATGATGGTCACGCCGTTGTCGGTCAGGACGGCCTGGTCCTTGACGGTGCCCTCGACGTTGCCGCCGTTGGCTGCGGCCATATCGACGATCACACTGCCCGATTTCATCGAGGCGACCATGTCGGCGGTGATGATGCGCGGTGCGGGCCGCCCGGGAATCAGCGCCGTCGTGATGATGATGTCGACATCCTCGGACTGCTCGGCGTAGAGCTGCGCCTCGCGGGCCTTGTAATCGTCACCCATCTCCTTGGCGTACCCGGTGGCCGATACCTCGGCCTCGGGGGATTCGATTGAAAGGTATTCTCCACCAAGAGATTTGACCTGATCGGCGACCTCGGGGCGCGGGTCGGTGGCGCGCACAATGGCGCCGAGGCTGCCCGCGGCGCCGATCGCTGCCAGGCCGGCCACACCCGCGCCGACGACCAACACCTTGGCCGGCGGGACCTTGCCCGCCGCGGTCACCTGGCCGGTGAAGAATCGGCCAAACGAATGTGCTGCCTCGACGACGGCGCGGTAGCCCGCGATATTGGCCATCGACGACAGGACGTCCAGAGATTGGGCTCGCGAGATCCGCGGCACGGCGTCCATCGCCAGCACTGTGATGGGACGGCGGGACAGTTCCTCGACGAGCTCGGGTTTCAGCGCGGGGGAGATCAGGCTGATCAGCGTCGCGCCGTCGCGCAGTGCGGCGATCTCTGCACTGGTGGGCGCATTGACCTTGAGGACGATCTCGGTGGCCAGCGCTTGCGCGGCCGCCCCGATACTCGCACCGGCCTCGACGAATGCCTCGTCGGAGAAGCTCGCCGCGACACCCGCACCGGACTCCACCAGTACCTCGTAACCGAGCTTGATGAGTTGTCCGACCGTCTGCGGTGTGGCGGCGACACGTGTTTCCCCAGGCAGAGACTCACGTGGAATCCCGATGATCATCAGTGCGATCCGATCTGTTGGTCATGCGGAGGCGGGGTGGAAGATGCCAGTGTATGGAATGGCAGGGTTCACCCGCGAACTCCGTACCCCGAGCACGGTTGGAGGTGGCCGGAGATCCCGAATCGAAATTTCGAGGGGGTTCGCTCATCAGGTAATGGACACCTGTCTATTTTACTTCGGCGAATGCAGATTTCTGCCGGTAGGACCGATGAACTGCAACGTTGGGGTATGCCTGAGCGGCAATGGTTCGGCGTGACTCTCCCGCCGCGAGGATCAGGCCAGTGATTGGGCAGACCTTAATGGACAGGTGTCCAGTTGAATCCCGAGATGGTGTCCTAGGCTCGGGCGGGTGAGCACCGGCGGCGTCGTTCTGGTGGCGTTGGCCATCGCCGTCGGGCTGGTCGGCGTCATCGTGCCGCTGCTGCCGGGCACCCTGCTGGTCTACGCGGCTATCGCGGTGTGGGCCACCGTCGAGCACAGTCTGGTGTCCTGGGTGGTGCTCGGGGTGGTCACCGTGGTGCTCGGCGCGAGCCTGTTGATCAAGTACCTGTGGCCCGCCCGGCGGATGCGTGCCGGCGAGGTCGGCAGATGGACGCTGGCCGCCGGTGCGGTACTGGGCGTCATCGGCTTCTTCGTGGTGCCGGTGATCGGCCTGCTGTTCGGGTTCGTGCTCGGTGTGTACCTCGCCGAACTGGCAGCCAGGCGCGATCAGCGGCGTGCCTGGGCGGCAACGGTCCTTGCGCTGAAGGCCGCTGCGCTCTCGGTCGGTGTCGAGCTGACCGGCGGGCTGATCGCCACCGCGGTGTGGGTGGCCGGTCTGCTGCTAACCCAGTAGTTCTTTGCGCGTGCGCGCGACGTCCTCTTCGGACACCCCGGCAGTGCGCAGGAAGCCATCCAGGCCGCCATAGTTCTCGGCGATCACCTGATGCGCGGTGGCCAGGTAGACCTCCCGCACACCGAGCACCCCGTTGGTCAGCCGCGCCTCGGCGAACGTGGTGATCTCCGGTGTCTCGCCGGCCCGGTCGACGATCGACTCCATGATCCGCTCACGCAGCGACTCGACGGCGTCGTTGCTGCGCAGGAAGTCGGCGAGCACCGCGTCGCGCGGCACGCCGATGGACTCCAACACGACCGCGACGGTGAAGCCGGTGCGGTCCTTGCCCGCGAAGCAGTGCGTGATGACCGGGCGTCCCGCACTCAACAACGAAAACACTTGGCGCACTGCGCGTTGCGCACCGGCAAGGACTGGGAACTTCTCATATTCGCCGGTCATGAAGCGTTCGGCGGCGTCCTCGACGTTCTCGTCGTCGACCTTCTCGGTCATCATCTTCTGCCAGCTGGTCTCGTGCGGCGCCTCGGCTGTCGTGTTGGACAGGTCCGGGAACGGCAGCAGATGGATGGCGACGCCGTCGGGCACCGCACCGGAGCCGCGGCGCTCCAACTCCTGCGGTGAGCGGAGGTCGGCGACATCGGTGATACCCAGGCGGCGGAAGGCCTCCCGGCCGTCGTCGTCGAGCCGGCTGAGCTCACTGGACCGGAAGAACTTGCCCGGCCGGATCCCTGTGGTGTCGGCGATATCGCGAAAGTTCCACGCACCCGACAGTGCAGTATGGCTCACGCGCCGGTCACCGCCGCCGCGAAAGCGCTTGGCTCAGCGCCGATCTCGGCGCGGGCGATGCTGCGCATGTGAACCTCGTCGGGTCCGTCGAAGATCCGCATGGCCCGCTGCCAGCCGTACATCCGGGCCAGCGGGAAGTCATCGCTGACCCCGCCGCCACCGTGCACCTGGATGGCGCGGTCGATGACCTTGCAGGCCATCTGCGGCGCGACGGCCTTGATTTGGGCGACCAGATTGCGGGCCTCTTTGTTGCCGTGCTGGTCGATGGTCCAGGCGGCTTTCTGGCAGAGCAGCCGGGCCTGGTCGATCTCGTTGCGGGACAAGGCGATCTGCTGCTGCACCACACCCTGATCGGCCAGCGGCTTGCCGAACGCGATGCGGGTGCGGGCGCGATGGGTCATCAGCGCGAGCGCACGCTCGGCGACGCCGATCGCACGCATGCAGTGATGGATCCGGCCCGGGCCCAACCGCGCCTGCGCAATCGCGAAGCCCATGCCCTCCTCGGCCAGCAGATTCGATGCCGGTACCCGCACGTTGTCGTAGATCACCTCGGCGTGGCCGTGCTGGTCCTGCCAGCCGAACACCGACGTCGAGCGCAGGATCTGCACACCGGGGGTCTCGGTGGGCACCAGGATCATCGACTGCTGCTGATGCGAGGCGGCGTCCGGGTTGGTGCGGCCCATCACGATCAACACCTTGCAGCGCGGGTCATTGGCGCCTGAGGTCCACCACTTGCGGCCGTTGATGATGTAGTCGTCCCCGTCGCGGACCATCTGGGTCTGGATGTTTCGGGCATCGCTGGATGCCACCGCGGGTTCGGTCATCGAGAAGGCGCTGCGGATCTCGCCGGCCAGCAGCGGCTCCAGCCACGTCTTGCGCTGCTCCTCGGTGGCGAACAGGTGCAGGGTCTCCATGTTGCCGGTGTCGGGCGCCGCGCAGTTGATCGCCTCGGGCGCGATCTCGGTGCTCCAGCCGGTCAACTCGGCCAGCGGCGCGTACTCCAGGTTGGTCAGCCCCGACTCGGGCGGTAGGAACAGGTTCCACAACCCCTGCTTGCGGGCCAGTACCTTCAGGTCCTCGACCACCGGCGGCACGGTGAAGTCACCCGGGCCCGCGGCCTCGCGGTACTCGTCGTAGATCTTCTCGGCCGGGAAGACATGTTCGACCATGAACTCGGTGAGGCGTTTGTGGTAGTCAGCACCCTTGGCAGACATGGCGAAATCCATGACCGTCACGATATGACACCCGTCTAAACAACAACGAGGCCCTCCCTTATGACCATAGGGAGGGCCTCGTTGTCATGTGGAGTAAGAGGGTTAGCGACCAATAAACCTCCGGTATCTCGCGGACGGGTGACGGGAAGTGCCCAACTGACCTCCTCGCTTTCGCGCAGTTTCGCGGCTGCTGAGTGGAGTTAGAGGTGGATGTCGACCATTCCGGCCGAGGAGGCCGAGGCGAGGCTCAGGCCCATGGTGTCGGTCGCTGCGGGGGTGTCGACGATCAAGGTGCCGGCCAGAACGCCCACCGCGAGCGTGGGACCCGCCAGGGCGGTGGTGAAGCGACGAGTGAATGTGCGGTCCATGTCCGTCTCCTTGCTTCTGCGGCCGATGGTTTTCGGCGATGAATCGACTATCCCGCGCAGGTCGGGAGCTGTCTGTCCGCTGATAGGCCCCTGCGAGGGATGAAGTGTTTGTCCCCCGATCGGTGGACCCCTGTGGGAAGCTCCTGGCATGCCCGATAACCGAAAGGTGCGCGTCGTCGTCGGCGATGACCACCCGCTGTTCCGTGACGGACTGGTTCGGGCGTTGTCGGGCAGCGGTGAGGTCGAGGTGGTCGCCGAGGCCGAGGACGGCTCGTCGGCGCTGGCGGCGATCAAGGAACACAAGCCCGACGTGGCGCTGCTCGACTACCGGATGCCCGGAATGGACGGCGCCGAGGTGGCGGCCGCCGTGCGCCGCGACGAACTGCCGACCCGGGTGCTGCTGGTCTCCGCGCACGACGACGCCGAAATCGTCTATCACGCGCTGCAACAGGGGGCGGCCGGCTACCTGCCGAAGGACTCCAGCCGATCCGAGATCGTCAACGCGGTGCTGGACTGCGCGAAGGGTCGCGACGTTCTGGCGCCCCGGCTGGCATCTGGTCTGGCCGTCGAGATCCGGCGCCGCGCAGAGCCGTCCGGGCCGTCGCTGAGCTCGCGGGAACGCGAGGTGCTCGGCATGATCGCCGGCGGACGCAGTATCCCGGCGATCGCCGAGGAGTTGTTCCTGGCGCCGTCGACGGTCAAGACCCATGTGCAGCGGCTGTACGAGAAGTTGGGTGTGGGGGACCGGGCGGCCGCGGTCGCCGAGGCGATGCGGCGGGGGCTGCTTGAGTAATCTGCCGGCCCCGCTGAGCCGCGCGGCCGATTTCCTGGGTACCGAACCGGTCCGGGTCGCGGCTGTCCTGCGACTGCCGCTGATCGTGCTGATCGGGCTGCTGGTGTGGATCGAAGGCGTCGACCACTGGCTGCCCGCCGTGTACTGGTCGGTGCTGATCGTCTACACCGGCACCGCGGCGGTATGGCTGACCGTCGTGCTCCGCAGGCCACTGCGGTGGTGGTTCGGCTGGGCGTCGACGGCTATCGACGTGGTCGCGGTGCTGGCCATGTGCGTCGCCTCCGGGGGCGCGACAAGCTGGCTGCTGCCGATCTTCTTCCTGATCCCGATCACCGTCGCGTTCCTGGACCGCCCGGAGATCACCGCGCTGATCGGTGCCGGCACGGCGGTCGGGTACCTGGTGGCCTGGATCATCTACTCCAAGCGCGACGACACCATGGGTCTGCCCAACGTCGTCTACGTCCAGGTCGGTTGCCTGGCCTGGCTGGCGCTGGCCACCACCGCGCTGTGCCTGGTGCTGGCCCGCCGCCGGGCCCGGGTGCGTTCGCTTCTCGAGGTGCGGCGCCGGCTGGTCTCGGAGTCGATGCAGGCCGACGAGCGCAACAACCGGCAACTGTCCGAACAACTCCACGACGGGCCGCTGCAGAACCTGCTCGCCGCTCGGCTGGATCTGGAGGACCTGCGCGAGCAACCCTCTGCCATCGGGTTCGAGCGGGTCGATACCGCGCTGCAGGACGCCATCAACATGCTGCGCAGCGCGGTCTCGACGCTGCATCCCCAGGTGCTGGCCCAGGTCGGACTGGGCGCGGCGCTGCGCGAACTGGTCGGCCAGTACGAGCGGCGCTGGAACGTCACCATCGACTGCGCGGTGGAAGAAGTGGGCAAGCCGGCGGCCCAAGCCCTGCTCTACCGTGCCGCGCGCGAGCTATTAGCCAACGCGCACAAGCACTCTCGGGCGACTCGGCTGCGGGTGGAGCTGGATCACGAGGCCGGTTCGCTGGTGCTGCGCGTGGTCGACAACGGCGTCGGCTTCGACCCGGCTGTTCTGAACGAGAAGGTCGCCGAGGGGCACATCGGACTGTCGTCGCTGGTGGTCGGTGTCGAAGCGATGGGCGGATCGGTGCAGCTGATCGAGACTCCCGGAGGGGGCACGACGGTCATCGTGACGGTGCCCGACGGCGATGTTCCTGCTGCGCGAGACTGACAGTCGTTAAACGCTCAGCTGACGAGGCCTACGCCTGCGGCGATTTCAGCCGCACGGTTTCCAGCGCCGCCAGCGCGTCGTCGGGAATCGGGACCGGACCGTCGTCGCCGAGCAGCACCAGCATGGTGTCACACACCCCGACACAACGACCGTCGACGAACAATCCGGTCGACGCCACGAACGAGGTGCGCCCGACCCGCCCGACCCCGGCGCCGGTCTCGATGGTGCCCGGCCAGTGCGCCTCGGCGAGGAAGTGCACCGCGTTCTGTGAGGTGACCAGGCGCAGCCGCCGGGTGGTCACGTCGTAGATATCGGGAAACAGGCTGCGGTTCATGGTCGCCCGGGCGTTCTCGTGCATCGCTTCCAGCGCCAGGTTGTTGAGGTGGGCGTTGGAATCCATGTCGCCGTAGCGCGCCTCGACGGTGCCGGTTACGGGGTAGGAGTCCAGCCGCAGCCGCATCTCGTGCGGACGGGCCGCGGTCGTTGTCCAGTCGCTCACAAGTGCGCCAGCTTATCGGCCGCGTGCCGCCAGCTGACCAGCGCCGCCGCCGCGACCATGATCAGGGCCGCAGCGATCGTGGGCTCGGGCAGCAGCGCCGCGGCCAGCATCGCTGCGGTCAGCAGCACCACGCCGACGGACTGGACCACGTCGCGGCGTCCTGCGTCGAGCACCAGCCACGTCGTCAGCAGGAACACCGCCAGCGGGACGGTCAACGTCAGCCCGGCGACCGTGTGTGGCAAGTGGCCCTCGCCGAGATGTTCGGCGACGATGACCTCCACCCCGGCCGAGAACGCCGCTGCCGAGGCGAAGATGAAGTAGTGCAGGTAGCCCCAGTAGAACGAGCGGCGTCTGGTCAGGGTCTGGTGGTGCTGCGGACGGTCGAAATATATCCACCACATCGAGGCCACGATCGCCAGTGAGCAGACCGCGACCCCGATCAGTCCGACGCGGGCGTCGTCGTTCGACAGTCCGCCGATAATCGAATTGGCCGCCGCCAGAATCGATTCGCCGAGAACGATCAGCGTGAACAGGCCGTACCGCTCGGCGATGTGGTGGTGGTGGTAGGCCGTCGCCCGGTACCGCTCGGCGATCAGCGCCACCGACAGGTCGGCCACCGCCAGCAGCGGGAACAACCAGACCGGCCCGTGCAGGAACCACCAGGACACCCACAGCACTTGCGCGACGACGATGCCGATCGCATACCGCACGCAGGTGCCGCGGTAGTGCGGATCGCTGATCGCCGCCCGGATCCATTGCGCTGCGCTGGCTACCCGCATGATCACGTACCCGGCGACGATGGCCCCGAAGTCGTTGGACAGCATCGCGCTCTGCGCGCCCGCGGCGATCACCAGGGCGCCGGCCATCTGTACGAAGACGGTCAGCCGGTAGAGCCAGTCGTCGGTGTCGTAGGCACTGGCGAACCAGGTGAAGTTCATCCAGGCGTTGAAGATCGCGAAAAACACCATCGCATAGGCCGCTACACCTGAGGCGAAGTGCTGTTCCTCCCAAAGATGGTGCAGCGCACCGGAAGACTGGGATACGGCGACCACGAAAACGAGGTCGAAGAGAAGCTCCAGGGAGCTGGCCGCGCGGTGCGGTTCATCGGGGTCGCGGGCGAGCATCGCCCGCAGGCCGGCCGGCAAAGGTACGGTTCAGCGGCGATTAAACCGGCGGATAGGCGGGCGGCGGGTAGACGCCGCGCAGCGCCCAGGGCAGCCAGCTGAAGAAGTACTCGACCTCGTCGCTCGCGTCATAGTCCGGATTCGGATCCATCCCTCGCACCTCCTGAGCGTCACCGCAATAGAACCGGAGTCTAGTCCGCGGGCCCCAACCGCGACACCGGTCATTAAACTATCCAACCAGTTGATAGAGAGCCGGCGTTGTCGGCGGACAAAATGACACCGTGCCGGCCGGCACAGGACAAGCGAGGACATCATGGCATCCGAGAACGGGATGACCCGGCGCGAAGAGCTGCTGGCCGTCGCCACCAAGCTCTTCGCAGCCCGCGGCTATCACGGAACCAGGATGGATGACGTCGCCGATGTCGTCGGCCTGAACAAGGCGACGGTCTACCACTATTACGCCAGTAAGTCGCTGATCCTGTTCGACATCTACCGCCGTGCTGCCGAGAACACCCTGCAAGCCGTGCACGACGATCCGTCCTGGACCGCCCGTGAAGCGCTCTACCAATACACGGTGCGGCTGTTGACGAACATCGCCGAGAACCCCGAGGGCGCGGCGGTGTATTTCCAGGAGGCGCCCTACATCGCCGAGTGGTTCACCGAGGAGCAGGTCGCCGAGGTGCGGGAGAAGGAAACCCAGGTCTACGAACACGTGCACGGCCTGATCGACCGCGGGATCGCCAGCGGTGAGTTCTTCGAGTGCGATACGCACGTGGTGGCGCTCGGCTACATCGGCATGACGCTGGGCGCCTACCGGTGGCTGCGACCGGACGGCCGGCGAACCGCCAAGGAGATCGCCGCCGAATTCAGTACCGCGTTGCTGCGCGGGCTGATTCGGGACGAGACGGTGCGGGTGGAATCCCCGCTGGGCATGCCCGATGTGGCGGGCGCGGCCAAGAAGGCGCCCGCCTGAGGCCGATATGATCGGCCGATGCCGCTCGTCAGCAAGACCGTTGAAGTCAACGCCGATGCCGACACGATCCTCCGGATAGTCGCCGACTTCGAGACCTATCCGGAATGGAACCCCGAGGCCAAGGCCGTGTATGTCCTGGCCCGCTATGACGATGGCCGGCCCAGCCAGCTGCGGCTCGACATGGAGATCCAGGGCCAGTCGGGCACCTTCATCCAGGCGGTGTACTACCCCGGCGAAGGCCAGATCCAGACCGTGCTGCAGCAGGGTGAGGTGTTCACCAAGCAGGATCAGCTGTTCTCGGTGGTCGCGATGGGGCCGTCGAGCCTGCTGACCGTCGACCTCGAGGTCGAGGTGTCCCTGCCGGTACCTGCCGTGATGGTCAAGAAGCTGATCAACGACGTGCTCGAGCACCTGGCCGACAATCTCAAGACCCGCGCCGAGCAGCTGTCGACGAGCTCGTAGCCAGCTTGCCGCGCAGGTCGGAGCGGCCGCGAGCAGACAGAAACTCGCATCGATCCGGGGCAAATCGTGCGATTTTGTGTCTGCTCGCGAGTGATGCGGCAGCAGGCAGGGGCGCGTCGATCGGCTAACGCCACATCCCGTTGCGCTCGAGTTGTTCCAGCAGCCGGTGTACGCCGTCGTTGAACTCCGTCGCGGACAGCTCTTCGAGGGTGGCCTTGTCGTGCCGTCGTAGCGCGTCGATCAGCCGGCGGTGGGTGTCCACCGCGGCCGCTCCCCAGGTCGGGTCGGTGACGTAGATCTGTGGCGGCATGTACCGCGCGGCGTGCAGCAGGAACCAGGCCAGTTTGATCCGGCCCGCCCCGCGGTTGAGCAGTCGGTGGAAGGCGAACTCGGCAGCACCCACGGTGGCCGGGTCGCCCTCGGCCACCGCTGCCTCCAACGCCTCGTTGGCGCGTTCGAGTTCGTCGATCTGCTCATCGGTCAGCCGGTCGGCGGCGCTGCTCACCAGTTCCTTGGCGATGGTGGCCTGCAACCAGTAGATGTCGGCGATGTCCTGGCGGCTCAGCGGCTGCACCACGTAGCCGCGCCGTGGCTCGAGTGCGACCATGCCCTCGCCGCGCAGCGTCAGCAGCGCCTCCCGCACCGGGGTGATGCTGACCTCGAGCCGAGCGGCGGTCTCGTCGAGCCGGATGAACGTCCCGGGCCGCAGGACGCCGGTCATGATCGCCTCGCGAAGGTGCGCGGCAACCTCGTCGGACAGTTGTGATCGACGGCTTCCGCGGCGGTTGCCGGCCCGTGTGGAAGCCGGTGCGTTCACGTGACCTCCGGGGACTTGTGTGGCGAGCGGCCAAGCAATAGTGTGACCCAAGCAACAACAGATTTGATCAAATATAACGATTTTTGCGTTCTCCAGCCACCGGGTTCACGCATCCTTTACGACATAGGGAACTGTCGCCATTCGGAACTGTTGAGAGGGCAACGAAGACCAGTGACCAGCCAGCTGACCACGACGACCGAGCAGCCGTATCTGGCGCGCCGGCAGAACTGGACCAACCAGCTGGCGCGTCATGCGCTCATGCAACCCGACGCCACCGCGTTGCGGTTCATGGGTCGCACGACGACCTGGGCCGAGTTCGACCACCGGGTCACCAAGCTGGCCGACGCGTTGAGCCGCCGCGGTGTCGGCTTCGGCGATCGGGTGATGATCCTGATGCTGAACCGCCCGGAGTTCGTCGAGGCGACGCTCGCCGCCAATCAGCTCGGGGCGATCGCTGTGCCGGTCAACTTCCGGCTGACACCGCCGGAGCTGGCGTTCCTGGTCCAGGACTGCGAAGCGGCCGTGCTGGTCACCGAAACGGTGCTCGCCGACGTCGCCAAGGCCGTGCGCGACCTTGCACCGGGGCTGTCCGCCGTGATCGTCGCCGGCGGCGCGACCGAGGACGGGGTGCTCGGTTACGAGGATCTGATCGTCGAAGAGGGCGAGCAGCACCAGCCGGTGGACATCCCCAACGACAGTCCGGCGCTGATCATGTACACCTCGGGCACCACCGGGCGGCCCAAGGGCGCGGTGCTGACCCACACCAATCTGGCCGGTCAGGCGATGACCGGGATGTACACCACCGGCCCCGACATCAACAGCGACGTCGGGTTCATCGGGGTTCCGCTGTTCCACATCGCCGGTATCGGCAACACCCTCGGCGGCCTGATGCTCGGCACGCCGACGGTCATCCACCCGCTGGGCGGATTCGACCCGGGCCAGCTGCTCGACGTGCTCGAGGCCGAGCGGGTCACCGGCATCTTCCTGGTGCCCGCCCAATGGCAGGCGGTCTGCGCGGCGCAGAAGGCCAAGCCGCGCGACATCCGGTTGCGGGCGCTGTCCTGGGGTGCGGCCCCGGCGTCGGACACCCTGCTGCGCGAGATGTCCGAGACGTTCCCGGACAGCAAGATTCTCGCCGCGTTCGGCCAGACCGAGATGTCTCCGGTGACGTGCATGCTCCTCGGCGACGACGCGATCCGGAAGCGCGGGTCGGTGGGCAAGGTCATCCCGACCGTCGCTGCGCGCATCGTCGACGAAGACATGAACGACGTCCCGGTGGGGGAGGTCGGCGAAATCGTCTATCGCGCACCAACTCTCATGGCCGGTTACTGGAACAACCCGCAGGCCACCGCCGAGGCGTTCGCGGGTGGCTGGTTCCATTCCGGCGACCTGGTCCGCGCCGATGCTGATGGCTACATCTGGGTGGTCGACCGCAAGAAGGACATGATCATCTCCGGCGGCGAGAACATCTACTGCGCCGAGGTCGAGAACGTACTGGCCGCCCACCCGGCGATCGTCGAGGTGGCGGTCATCGGCCGGGCCCACCCCAAATGGGGTGAGGTGCCGGTGGCGGTCGCCGCGATCAACGCCGCCGCGCTGCGGCTGGAAGAACTTGACGAATTTCTGACCGAACGCCTGGCACGCTACAAACACCCCAAGGGGCTTGAGATCGTCGACGCGTTGCCCCGCAACCCCGCGGGCAAGGTGCTGAAGACGGAATTGCGGATTCGGTTCAGCGCCAGTGCCGCAACGGATCCCGTCGATGAAACCGGTTCGGAGGCAGCCAATCCCGGCTGATGACCGAATGGCTAACGGATGCGACAAAAATCGAGTAGTGGGGATGGAGGGTCAATAGTGCAGATGCGGTGCACGGCCCGTGAGGCATCGGGTACATTCCTGTGGTCCGCCTTACTACTGAGTAGTAGGGAGACGACACTCACTCACCACGGGTCGGGGCAAGGAGGGTACGTGCCAGTCGGACTGCCGCCACGCGACGACCGACATGGTCCCGTCATGTGGGTGAACCGGTGACCGCCGCGACCACTGGCGTCGGCGGCTACCTCCAGGACAAGGCCCGTCCGGCCCTCACCGCCATCGGCGGCTTCTTCCGCATGTGCGTCCTCACCGCCAAGGCGACCACCAAGTGGCCGTTCGAGTGGCGCGAATTCATTCTTCAGGGCTGGTTCCAGTTCCGGGTGACCTTCCTGCCGACCATCGCTGTCGCGGTCCCCAACACCATCCTCATCATCTTCACGATCAACATCCTGCTGGTGGAGTTCGGCGCCGCCGACGTCTCCGGAGCCGGTGCGGCCCTGGCCGCGGTGACCCAGCTCGGCCCGATCGTGACCGTGCTGGTCGTCGCCGGCGCCGGGTCCACGGCCATCTGCGCCGACCTGGGCGCGCGAACCATTCGCGAAGAGATCGACGCCCTCGAGGTTCTCGGCATCGACCCGATCCACCGCCTCGTGCTGCCCCGGGTGGTTGCCGCGACGTTCGTCGCCGTGCTCCTCAACGGCGCGGTCATCACCGTCGGCCTGGTCGGCGGCTTCATCTTCGGCGTCTACATGCAGAACATCTCCGCAGGCGCCTACGTCTCCACGCTCACCCTGATCACCGGATTGCCGGAGGTCATCATCTCGATCGTCAAGGCGCTCACCTTCGGGCTCATCGCCGGCCTGGTCGGCTGCTACCGCGGCCTGACCGTCTCCGGCGGCGCCAAGGGCCTCGGCACCGCGGTGAACGAAACGCTCGTGCTCTCCGTGGTCGCTTTGTTCGCGGTGAACGTCGTCCTGACAACTATCGGTGTCAAGTTCGGAACGGGGCACTGAGATGAGTACTGCAGCAGTCCTTCGGTCCCGCTACCCCCGCGCGTACACCAGCGCCACCAAATGGGCGTCGGCCCCCGGCCGCTTCATCGACCGGGTTGGCGACGTCGCCTGGTTCACCGTCACCGCCGTCGGCCAGATCCCGCACGCGCTGCGCTACTACCGCCGCGCCACCTTGCGGCTGATCGCTGAGATCGGGATGGGCACCGGCGCGATGGCCGTGATCGGCGGCACCATCGCGATCGTCGGTTTCGTGACGCTGTCCGGCGGCTCGCTGATCGCGATTCAGGGCTATGCGTCCCTGGGCAATATCGGTGTCGAGGCGTTCACCGGCTTCGTTGCCGCACTGGTGAACGTCCGTGTCGTCGCTCCGCTGGTCTCCGGGCACGCACTGGCCGCGACGGTCGGCGCCGGCGCCACCGCCGAGCTGGGCGCCATGCGCATCGCCGAGGAGATCGACGCTCTCGAAGTGATGGGCATCAAGTCCATCAGCTACCTGGTGTCGACGCGCATCCTCGCCGGCATGGTCGTGATCATTCCGCTGTATGCGATGGCGCTGCTGCTGTCGTTCCTGGCCGCGCAGCTCACGACGACGGTGTTCTACGGCCAGTCGACGGGCACCTACGACCACTACTTCCGCACGTTCCTGCGGCCCGACGACGTGTTCTGGTCGTTTGTCGTCGCCATCATCATCGCGATGTTCGTGATGATCAATCACTGCTACTTCGGCTACAACGCCAGCGGCGGTCCGGTCGGCGTCGGCGAGGCGGTCGGCATCTCGATGCGCGCATCGCTGGTCGCCGTCGCGACGGTGGTTCTCCTCGCCTCGTTGGCGCTCTACGGCACCAACCCGAACTTCAACCTCACGGTGTAGCGGATGACGACGCCGCTCAACTCATCCCGGCGCCCGCCGCTCAAGCTCGCGGGTGTGGTGTTCCTGTTGCTGGCCCTCGTGCTGGCAACGCTGGTGTACCTGCAATTCCGGGGCGACCTGACCCGCAAGACCACCCTGACGATGGTGTCCGACCGCGCCGGTCTGGTGATGGACCCGGGCTCGAAGGTCACCTACAACGGGGTCGAGATCGGCCGCGTCACCAAAGTTGCCTCGGTGAACCGCGACGGCAAGTCGGTGGCCGAGCTGACGCTGGAGGTTGTCCCGCACTACATCTCGCTGATCCCGGCCAACGTCGACGCGCAGATCAAGGCCAGCACCGTCTTCGGCAATAAGTACGTGTCGTTCACCAGCCCGAAAGATCCGGTGAAGGCCCGGATTTCGAGCAGCGACGTCATCAAGACCTCGGGGGTCACCACCGAGTTCAACACCTTGTTCGAGACGGTCATCTCGATTTCGGAGAAGGTGGATCCGGTCAAGCTGAACTTGACGCTCAGCGCGGCCGCCGAGG
>NZ_PDHO01000136.1 GCF_002887815.1 Mycobacterium sp. ENV421
ACATCGGGCCACAGGACTCTAAAACTGGTTGGATTCATTCAGCGGGAACACGCCATGCTGTTCGAACGGATCTGCCGGGAGAGCGGCATCACCACGCGTTTGACCAAACCCCGGTCCCCGACGACGACCGGCAAGATCGAACGCTTCCACAAGACGCTGCGCCGCGAGCTGCTGGATTCCGCCGGCCCCTTTGCGAGCATCGAGGCGGCCCAGGAGGCGATCGACGCCTGGGTGTACGGCTACAACCACAGCCGCCCGCACCAGTCTCTGGGGATGGCGACACCGGCGACGGTGTTTCGTCCAGCGCCGATCGACGTTATTCCGCCGATACCGGTGGCCACTGACCCGCTGGTTCCCGACATCGTCGACATCGTCGTTCCACCACGTCCCAAGCGGCCCCTCGGGCCGACGGCAGAGGACCGGTCCGGCAGCGCCATACACGCTGTCGAGTGGGAGACCGTGCTGACGCCGCGGGCGCGTCTGCTGCTGCCGGCAGATCAGCAGTTGAAGTTCACCGCCGCGCTGGCCCGCCGCGAGGTCACGGTATGGGCCAGCGACCGCAGCATCCACATCGTACTCGACGGCGCGGTGATCCGGACGCGACCGTCACGGCTGTCCGAACACGATCTGCGCGATCTGCTGCGCCGCGGTGCACGCATCGCGGGACCCGAGCCGGCGCGAGGCGCGGTCACCGTTGACATGCTGACGACCACCGCGGTCATCGAAGTCGCGCGCACCGTCTCCCGCGACGGCTGCACCGGTCTCGGTGGCCACAAAGTGCTGCTGGAGTCGACGCTGGTCGGCCAGCGCGTCATCGTGCGCTTCGACGGCTCGCTGATGCACATCGTGGCCAACGGCAGGCTGGCCAAAACACTCCCAGCGCCGCTGCCGCCGGATCAGCGCACGGCTCTGCGCGCCGACAACCCACTCTGCGATCGGCCCGACCACCGATGGAATTCCCAAGGCCATGACGTCCCCCCATCGTCCGCGGTCGCGTCAAT
>NZ_PDHO01000017.1 GCF_002887815.1 Mycobacterium sp. ENV421
CACACCCTCCTAGAACTGGTCGCGAACTGACTCACAACCAGCCTGGCAAAGAGGGGCGGAGTAACAACGCGCGCTTCACGATTCACGCCGGCGAGGCGTTCGGCCTGCCGTCCATCCACGAGGCGCTGGCCTACTGTGGGGCCGACCGGCTGGGCCACGGTGTGCGCATCGTCGACGACATCGAGGTGGCGCCCGACGGTACGGCGCGGCTGGGACCGCTGGCCGCGATCCTGCGTGACAAGCGCATACCGCTCGAACTGTGCCCGAGTTCCAACGTCCAGACCGGCGCGGTGGCGAGCATTGCCAGCCATCCCTTCGACCTGCTCGCACGGCTGCGGTTTCGGGTCACCGTCAACACCGACAACCGCCTGATGAGCGATACCACGATGAGCCAGGAGATGGCGCGCCTGGTCGATGCGTTCGGCTACGGGTGGAGCGATCTGGAGCGGTTCACCATCAATGCGATGAAATCGGCGTTCATCCACTTCGACGAGCGGCTGGCCATCATCGACGAGGTGATCAAACCGCGCTACGCGGTCCTGATCGGCTGAGGCGCAGTCCCACCCTTTTTGTTTGCTCCGCCCCGGCTTCACAGCGCTCCCACCGCGCGCCGGCAGCTCGGCGGGCGTACGATCCGATTTGCGGACCGGCATCCGCCACGAATTGCGCCGCCACCTCGTGATACGTCTGCGCCTACCAGTGCGATGTAACTTGGTGTGATGTCCAAGCGCGCCGTTTTGAGGGGCGTGTCACCACATAAGCTCCTCACGGGCTTGGGTCGGGTGATCGTTCGCCACCCTCTGCTCGTGATCGCTGCTTGGCTCGTGCTGGCCGGCGCTCTGCTGGCCCTCATCACCCCGCTGGCTGTCGTCGCGGCCCGCAACCCGCCGGATTTCCTGCCCAAAGACGCGCCGGTGCTGCTCTCCGTCAAGAAGATGCAGGACGCCTTCCATGAAGCCGACGCGGGCAATTTCGCCGCGATCATCCTCAGCAACGACAACGGGCTGACCCCGGCCGACGAGGACGCCTACCGGCGGATCGTCGACACGCTCAAGGACGACACCAAGAACGTCTCGTCACTCCAGGATTTCGTGCGCACCCCTGAGCTGAAAGAGGTGATGACCAGCAAGGACGGCAAGGCCTGGAACCTGCCGGTCAGCATGACCGGAACCATGGGCACCCCGGATGGCCAGGAGTCGTATCGCCACGTCATCAACGCCGTCCAGGAGGCGGCGAAGGGCTCGTCGCTGCAGGTCAACGTGGTGGGCGGCGGCGCGACCATCGAGGACATGAACGTCATCGGCGCCCGCGACCAGCACATGATCGAAGTCGCCACGGTGGGCTTGGTGTTCTCGATTCTGCTGTTGGTGTATCGCAGCCTGATCGCGATGCTGATGCCGCTGATCACCATCGGCATATCCCTGGTGGTCGCTCAGCAGGTCGTGGCCGGCCTCGGCGAACTGGGGCTCGGCCTGGGCCCACAGACCATGATGTTGATGGTCGGCATGATCATGGGTGCCGGCATCGACTACGGCGTCTTCCTGTACAGCCGGTATCAGGAACTCACCAAGACCGGGATGGCCTCCGACGACGCCCTGGTCGAAGCCCTGGTGTCCATCGGCGAGGTGATCGCCGGCTCGGCGGGCACCGTGGCGCTGACGTTCCTCGGGATGTCGTTCACCAAACTGGCCATCTTCTCCACCGTCGGGCCCGCGCTGACCGTGACGATCGTGGTGGGCTTCCTGGCCTCGATCACCCTGCTCCCGGCGTTCATCGTGCTGGCCGGTCGGCGGGGATGGATCAAACAGCGGCGCGACATCACCGGCCGCTTCTGGCGCCGCTCCGGTGTGATGGTCGTCCGCCGGCCCGTCGCGTTGCTGGCGACCAGCGTGGTCATCCTGGGGGCGCTGGCCGCCACCACATCGCTGATGAGGTTCAACTACGACGACCGCAAGAACCTGCCGCAGGACTCCGCGAGCAACCGCGCCTACGAGGTGATGGACAAACACTTCCCGATCAGCAGCACGCTGCAGCAGTTCCTGTTCATCCAGTCGCCGAACGATCTGCGCACTCCCAAGGCACTGGCCGACATGGAGCAGATGGCCGCGCGCATCGCGCAGCTGCCGGACATCGATCTGGTGCGCGGAATCACCCGTCCGACCGGGGAGGTGCTCGAGCAGGCCAAGACCACCTACCAGGCCGGTGAAGTCGGCACCAAGCTCGGCGACGCGTCCAACCTGATCCACACTAACGACGACAACCTCAATCTGCTCTCCGGCGGTGCCGGCAAGATGGCCGACGTTCTCGGTCAGATCCGTACCCAGGTGGTGGGATCGATCGCCAGCGTTCGCGGGTTGACCAGCGCGCTGGACGCCATGTCGCAGAAGTACGGCGGGGCCAAGACGCTGGACCAGATCGACAAGACCGCGTCGTTGGTGACCAGCATGCGCTCGCTGGGCGACTCGTTGGGCCTGACCATTCTGCGGGTCACCGGCATCGGCGATTGGGCTGCGCCGATGCTCAACGCGCTCAACGTTTCTCCGGTGTGCGACGCGGATCCCGCCTGTGTCAACTCTCGGTCGGATCTGCAGAAGATCGTCGACGTCGCCAACACCCCGGCCGTCAAGTCCATCGAGGAATTCGCGCGAGAACTCTCCAAGACCGACGGATCGCAACAGCTCGACCAGGCCGTCCACGACCTCAGCCAGAACGTCAAGAAGGTGACCTCCGCCGCGCGCTCACTCGGCGTCGGCCAACCCGGCGGGGTGGAGAAGAAACTCAACGACGCGGTCACCGGCGTCAACACGCTCGCCGACTCGAGCCGTCAACTCGCAGTGGGTGTTCAGACCCTCGTCGACCAGACCCGCAATCTGGGGCAGGGGCTGGACCAGGCGTCGTCGTTCCTGCTGGCGATGAAGCGGGAGGCGGCCGACCCGCCGATGTCGGGGTTCTACATCCCGCCGCAGGTGTTGACGATGGACGAGTTCAAGAAGGCCGCCAAATTGTTCGTCTCCGAGGACGGTCACTCGGCGCGCTACCTGGTCCAGACGGCGCTCAACCCGTTCAGCACCGAGGCGATGGATCAGACCAAGCTGATCGTCAACACCGCGAACGCGGCCACGCCGAACACGCAGCTCGCCGGTTCCGAGATCTCGATGGTGGGCTTCTCCTCGATCAACGCCAACATCCGGGACTTCTACGACTCCGACTTCGTCTACATCCTCTGCATGACCCTGATCGTGGTCTTCCTCATTCTCGTGATGCTGCTGCGCGCGATCGTCGCGCCCCTGTACCTGGTGCTCTCGGTGGTGCTGTCCTACGGCGCGGCGCTGGGCATCGGGGTGGTGCTGTTCCAGTTCATCCTCGGACAGGAATTGGCTTGGGGCGTACCGGGAATCGCGTTCATGGTGCTTGTCGCGGTCGGCGCCGACTACAACCTGCTGTTGATATCCCGCATCCGTGACGAGGCGAAATACGGTGTGCGCTCGGCGGTCATCCGCACTGTCGGCGCAACCGGCGGCGTCATCACCTCGGCGGGCCTGATCTTCGCGGCATCGATGATGGCGCTCACCGTCAGCAGCGTGCTCACCGCCGCGCAGATCGGCTTCGTGATCGGCGTCGGGCTGCTGCTGGACACCTTCCTGGTGCGCACGCTCACGGTGCCGGCCGCCGCCGTGCTGGTCGGTGACGCCAACTGGTGGCCGGCCAAACCGCCGCGCATCAAGTTCGAAGCCGCCAAGCGTGCCGCCGCGAGTGCGGCGGCGACCGCCCCTGTCGCGGTGCTCGACCACGACGAGACGGACGTCCAGGATTTCGACGACACCGAAGGTGAATCCGCCTGGGAGGCGGAAGGCGGAGCGACGCGGGACGACTAGAACCGCGGGGTGGGCACCCAGGGCATGAACCGCGCCGACCAACTCACCAGGTTGTCCGCGACCGCATCTTCGAGCCGATACCGGGTGTTCACCGGGTCATCGGTCCACAGCGACGAAATCACCTGAGCGAGACCGTCTATGCGCAGCAGGTTGAACTCCGAGTCGTCCTCGAGCTTCATCTCGCGCAGCGCCGCCTGGTACGGAAGGTCGATGTGCAGCGGCTTTTCCAGCCCATCGATGGCGAACCCGGAGATGCCGTTGTCGTCCTCGACGCGACGGAGGCTGGCGCCCTTGGGATCTGGGATCGGGTGGCCCATCGGGTCGCCGGTCAGCGTGGTCGTGCTGCCGGTGACGGAGAACGACCCCTCGGACTGCCGGTACGGCTCGTGGACCTCGCCGACCTTTCCGCCGCGGAATCGGTACTCGATGTCCACGCCGCCCGGGACGCGCCGGCTTCGGGCCGACGTCGGCGGCAGCAGTCCCAGCCATGACCGGACCAATGCCAACGCGTGATAGCGATAACCCATCTGCGACATGGCGACTCGGCTCACCTCGCCGAGTGCACCCGACCGGATCGCCTCGCCGACCAGTCGGTACTGCGGCATGTTCATGAAGTCTTCACCGACCCGGATCGGTGACCACCGGCGGAACTGGCCGAGCCGGGCGAGATCGTCGAGACGCCCGACGCCGGGCGTGTCGATGACCAATGCGGCACCGGGAGCCAGGTGGGCCAACGACTTCAGCACGGCGACGTTGTTGGTCACCGTCACCGACACCAGCGCGAGGTCGATGTCGCCGGGGCGCAACGTCCGGGGATCGTCGATAGCCGGCACGCCCCAGCGTTCGGCCGCGCGGGACGCGTTCGCGTAGGTGCGGGAGTGGACCCCGACGACCTCGATGTGGGAGTCGAGCAGGCTCAACGCCGGAAGGAAAGCGTTACGAACGCGGTATCCGGAACCGACGACCAGCGCCCGCAGCCGGCTACTGGGCTGCGTCACACAACGCCCGCGGCGGCCAGTGCACGGAAACCGACGGTCTGAGCGCGAATGTAGGCCGCCTGGGCTCGGGACAGCTCGTTGCGCGTCGTCGGCGGCAGCGGGGTGCCGGCCGGGATCTCACCGCGGTCGGTCAGCGGGGTGGTGCTGCCCACCCGGTTCTCGTCGATCAGGGCCAGCAGTGCTGGATCGCTCAGGTACGCACGGGCGTCGGTGAACTCGGGCAGCCCGATCCGGTCGTTCGGCAGGCCGGCGGGCTGGAACGAGATCTTCAGCACGCGGCGGCGCACCGAACCGCGGTTCGGCGACGCGCGATGGAAGTAGGAGCGGTTCCACATCGCGGCGGTGCCGATCGGGCCGACCAGCTGTACCGCGTCACCGCCGGCGCGCATGCCGTTGTTGGGGCGGTGCGGATAGAACTCGAACGCGCCGTCGTCGGCACCGACCGGCGACAGCAGGATGAAAATGCTGATGAAAGACGGGAAGTCGGGGGTATAGGACCGAATCGTCTCGGTGTCACGGTGCCAGCCCAGCGGTTTGTCCCGGTGGATGTGCGGCCGGCCCTGGTTGGCGGCGATCTCATAGCTGTGGCAGTGGTACAGCAGGGCCGACGGGTGGATCCCGGCGATCAGCTGACGCGCCGGCTCGCTGAACAGTTCGGCGAAGATCCCGGTTTCGGCCAGGGCGTCGGCACTCGCGTACGACCGTCGCTCACCGTCGGTTCCAGCAAAGATCGGATCGAGGCGACGATTCCAGTCCTCGACCATCTCGACGGGCCACAGTCCGGTGACATCGGCGATGCCCTCGTTTGCCAGCAGGTCCGTCACAGTCCGTGTCGACGTCACCAGTGATACCTCCCTCAGCGAAATCCGCGCCCCCACGCTACAGGGTATCGGCGCTGGCTGCGAGGGGTCGGGCCGCCGCTACTGCGTGGCGAAGACGAACAGCCGGTGCTGGTATCCGTCGACGTTTGCCCAGTTCTCCTCGTGCACGCTGATGTAGCCGCGGTCCCGGAACAGCGTGCGGATGTCTTCTTCCAGGTAGCTGTTCAGCCAGCCGCGGCTGATCCGGTCGACCGCTCCGAGCTTGGTGCGACGGAACTGGTCATTGCTGTCCGGGCAGCCGTAGGAAATCACGACCCGCGGCACGAAAGCCGACAGCCAGTCGAGCACCGACGGCACGTCGCGCAGATACTCCAGGACCCCCATGATCACCGCGACGTCGTAGGTGTCCTTGCCCAAGTTGGGCAGTGGGCGTTCGTTCAGATCGCACACCAGCGTTCCCGGGCCCCGATCGACGAGATCGGACGGCGTGTAGGTGCACGACGGATCCAGGTGCTTCTCGAGAGTTCGGGTGCCCGCACCGAATTCGATCACCCGACTGCCTGCCGGAATCAGTTCGGCGGCCCGCTTTGTACGGGGTTCCCAGTCCGAGTAGAGGTTCCGCGTGTCGGCCCATCGCTTGTAGTCGGTCTTCTGCCGCAGTGCGGCGATGATCCCCAACTTCGGGATGTGGACGCGGCTCACTGGATGTTCACCCCAACTGTTGTCGTGCCGTGACAGGTTTTCCGAAGGTTAGCACCCCACTGCACGGTGCCCGGATGTGGTTTGCGGGCGAACCGACGCCGAAGTAAATTATCGGGCGGTCAAATTCCGCAGGTGCGCACGCTGATGCCCATGTCGGCGTTGCGCACGCCAGGAGCCGGGTGCCCAATATGGCGTTTGCTGATAGAGTCTTGCAGGCCTGGTCGGGGGGCGTGGGCGAAAAAACAAGGGGAGTGACCCGTATGCGACTAGCGGCTCGCAGCGCGGCGGTGGCGGCGGCCACCCTGGCAGCATTCTTGTCCTTGGTTCTGCTGTCGACATCGACAGCGGCCCTCAAGCTTCTCGCAAGCGGCGCAACGGTTCTCGTGATGGGCGGAACCGGGCACTCGTTGTCGCCGGACGAGGACTCCGATCAGTTCGTCCAGGACTACCTGGCCGGCGCGATCGGCAACTACGTCGCTCCCGCATCGACGCTGGGCACCGGCGTCCCCGGCAGTCCGTACAACACGGTCGCCGTCATCACCCCGGAACAGTCGACGCCCAACAACGGCACGCTGACGTTCGATCAGTCGGTGGCGCTGGGCAGGCAGAATCTCGACAACTGCATCAAGGCGACGTCATCGTGCAGTTACAACGACCAGGTGGGGTCCGTCGCGCCGGCTCCGGGCGACACCTTCGTCGTCTACGGCTTCTCGCAGAGCTCGACGATCTCGACTCTCGAGAAGCGGGCGTTGGCAGCCGAATACGCACCCGGTGAGGGCCCCGACGTCAGCTTCGTGCTGACCGCCAACGGCAACCGCCCGAACGGTGGATTCCTCGCCCGCGGGCCCGAAGGCGTCACGATCCCGGTGGGCTTGCCGTTCGGCGGGTCGACGTTCAACGGATCGACCCCGACCGACACCCAGTACGACACGACCGACATCGCCGCGCAGTACGACGGCTGGTCGGACTTCCCGGTCAACCCGCTGAACCTGCTGGCCGTCGCCAACGCGATGATGGGCGTCGACTATCTGCATCTCGGCGGCACCTACGACAACACCACGCTCACCGATCCGGGCGTGATCGATCAGGGCCAGTACGGCGACACGCACTACTACCTGATCTCCACCCCGGTGCTTCCGCTGCTGATGCCGCTGGAGAAGCTCGGGCCGCTGGGCCACGCGTTCGCCGACACGCTGGACGCTCCGCTGCGGGTGATCATCGAGTCCTCGTATGACCGCACCACCAGCCCGGGCGTGCCGACGTCATGGAACGTCACGTACTTCCCGAACCCGGTGAAATTCGCCCGCAATCTGCTGGTCTCGATCCCCACCGGCTGGGACAACGGCATCCAGGACCTCACCGGCAAGCGCCCGTTCGGCACGACCCGGCCCGGGCCCTACGGAGTCGGCGGTCCCGACGTCACCTACACCGCCCCGGATACCACCTCGGATTCGTCGAGTGCGGCGGCAAGCACTGAGACGACCGCCGTGGCCGCCTCGGAACCGGCCGTGAAGAAAGCGACGGCGGGCGTCAAGCCGCACACCACGACGGGGACGAAGACCGCAGCCGCGGCCGGAGGTAAGGCCACGTCGTCCAAGGACACGTCGTCGTCGAAGTCGACGACCAAATCCTCGACGTCCTCGCAGTCGTCGCAGTCCACGCACAACAACGGAGTCGGCGGCTCCAAGCGCGCGAAGGCGAGCGCCGGCTCCAGCAGCTAGCTACTCGCGGCGCAGCCGCGACTCGACGAAGCGCTCGATCTCGTCCCACTCCTTGACCGCGGCCGTGTACGGGCCGGCAGGCCGGGAGTTCTCCTCGGGATCAAGCACGTAGTCGACGAGCTTGCCCAGCAGCCGGTCTTCGGCCAGCAGCGTGTCGACGGTGTCCTCCTCGGAGTACTCGCCGACGTCGCGCACCAACTCGACCGCGAGCTCCAGCTGGTCGTGGTCTATCGCGTCGGGGCCGTCGGCGATGTCGTCCGACAGCCCGGTCAGCACGTAGATGTTGTCCTCGGTGACGTCGACCCGGAGCGAACCGTCGGTGGCCGCGGTCCGGATGTCGTCGTAGGTGGTCAAGTCCGACAGGTCATGGTCGTGCTCGTCGGCGAGGTAGCGGGCCAGCGCACGCTCGGAGGTGAAGACGCTGATTCGGCCGTTGCGACCCAGGAAGATCGGCCGGTCATCGAAGTAGCAGCGCAGCGTGTAGAACGTGCCCGAGCTGGCCTGGATGCGCACCGGGTCGATGCCGACCTCGGCCCAGAAGTTCTCCTGGCTGCCGAGCACGACGCCGTCCTGCGGTGCCCGCTCGTCGGTCTCCTCCGCGACCGCGTCGGCGTCGTCGTCGGAATCTTCGGCCGACTCGTCGATCTCCTCCTCGTAGGGCTCCTCGAGCTCGTCGGCGGCCAGCTTGACGGCCCGCTCGTCGACCTCGGGCACGGTGATGACCTCGTCGATCGCTGAGAGCACGCTGTCCCAGCCGCGGGCGACGATGTCACCGACGACGCGCCAGCGCTTGAGCCCCGGCTTGCCGCTGAACTGCTCGTAGCCGCCCGAGAGCAAGCCGAGGTTGGGGTTGCCGTTGAAGAACCGCGTCACGGCGGGCAGCTCACACACCGAACCGATCGAGGACACGACGGCCATCGTGTTGGCCAGTGCGGTCACCGATTCTTCGGTGGGCTTCTCCGCCAACAGCTCCTCGACGACCACGAGGTCGACTTCGCGGTCCGGCACCGGCGTGAGCCTATGGGCGTTGGCCTGGGTCAGGTCCTCCCACGCGGGGTGATCGGTGAGGTCGTTGTCGGTGTTCGTGCGCACGAACGCGGCCAGGTCCGCCACTGACTCGAAGGCGAACAGGTCGTCGTCCTTGCCGAGGAACGCCTCCCACTCGTCACCGCCGTCGCGCCAGCGGGGCGCCCACAGCGTGTACAGGTCACCAGCGGTCACGCCCACGCGCACCGGAACGAGCTCAGCCATGCCGCACAGCCTAACGACGCTTGCTGGCGGGTAGCCTGCCCCCCGTGGGGAGGGTGCGCCGCGCACTGGCGATTATGGCGACGGTCGGGGTGTCTGTCGCCGGCATCCTGGCCGTCACGGGGTACTTCTTGTTCACTCGCCCACACGCGGACCCGCTATCCAAAGCCGACGCGATCGTCGTACTCGGCGGCGACGACGACGGCCGCTGGGAGTACGGCCTGAATCTGGCCAGGCAGGGTTACTCCAGCACGGTGCTGCTGTCCAACGCCTACTCGGACCGGCCGGCCGTGCTGTCCGACTTCCGGCAGGCGTGTGCGGCCAGTACCGGCAGCATCACCGTTCTGTGTTTCATCCCCGACCCGTTCACCACTCGCGGCGAGGCAATGTATGTGGCTCGGCTTGCCGAGCAACACAACTGGAGCCACGTGATCGTGGTGTCGTGGAACTACCACATGGTGCGCGCCCGCTACGTTTTTCATCAGTGCTTCCACGGCGACGTGATCATGCGTCCGGTGCCGCGGTCCTATGACTTCACACCGTGGCAATGGGCGACCGTGTACGCCTACCAGTACGGCGCGTTGGTCAAGGCGTTCGGTGTTGGCTGCGATTCGGCCTGAGACCTCATACAGTCTCTGCGCATGGATGTCTGCGTCATCGATCACCCGCTGGCCAGAGCACGGCTGACCACCCTGCGTGATGAGCGCACCGACAACGCGGCTTTCCGCTCCGCGCTGCGCGACCTGACCCACATGCTGGTCTACGAGGCCACCCGCGATGCGGCGTGCGCCGAGATCGCCGTCCGCACTCCCGTCGCCGAAACGTCCGGCTCACGGCTGGCCTCCCCGCCGCTGCTGGTGCCGGTGCTGCGGGCCGGGCTGGGGATGGTCGACCAGGCGCACGCGCTGATCCCCGAAGCGAAGGTGGGTTTCGTCGGGGTGGCCCGAAACGAGACGACGCATCAGCCGACGCCGTACCTTGAGTCGCTGCCGGACGACCTGAGCGCCCAACCGGTCATGGTGCTCGACCCGATGCTGGCGACCGGTGGCTCGATGGCGCACACCATCGGACTGCTGCACCAGCGCGGCGCGCGTGACGTCACCCTGGTGTGCGTGGTGTGCGCGCCGGAAGGCATTGCGGCGGTGGCGAAAGTCGCGCCATCGGCGCGGCTGTTCACCGCGACCATCGACGACGGCCTCAACGACGTCGCCTACATCGTTCCCGGTCTCGGCGATGCCGGTGACCGCCAGTTCGGCCCGCGCTGACTACCAGCTGCGAGCGCTCGCCAGCAGCTGCTGCTGCACGGCGGCCGCGCGCCCACGGGCCGCGGCCAGATCGGCGCCGACGGCTTCGCCGACTTCGGTGTAGCACTTGACTTTCGGCTCGGTCCCCGAGGGGCGGACCACCACCCGCACCGTGGTCTGCTGATCGCCGCCGGTGAGGAACACCGCGTCGCCGTCCGCCGTGGCTGCGACCGCAAAGCCCGCGAGTTCGGCGGGCGGGTCTCGGCGCAGGCGATTCATCATCGCTGCCGCCTCGTCGGCGTCGGCCACCCGCCGCGACAGGGCTGCGGTGGTGTGTACGCCGTGACGCCGGGCCAGCCGGTCGAGGGCATCGGTGATCGACATGCCCTGAGCGGCAACGTGTGCCACCAGATCGCAGGCCAGCACCGCGGCACCGATGCCGTCCTTATCCCGCACCGCAGCCGGGTCGACGCAATGACCGATGGCTTCCTCGTAGGCGTAGACCAGGCTGCACCCGGTCAGCCCGGCGTCGGCACGGGCAAGCCATTTGAACCCGGTCAGCGTCACGACGTGCCGGGCGCCGTATTCGGCGGCGATCTTGCCGAGCAGTGCAGACGACACCACGCTGCTGGCCACCACACTGGTCGCGGCATCCGCGGCGGCAAGGGTCGATAGGATGTAATCGCCCAGCAGCCAACCCGTTTCGTCGCCGGACAGCATGCGCCACCCGTCGGGAGCGGGGATGCCGACGGCGCAACGGTCGGCATCGGGATCCAGCGCGATGGCGATGTCGGCGCCGATATGATCCGCCAGCTGCAGTAGCGCGTCCGCCGCGCCCGGTTCCTCGGGGTTGGGGAAGGCGACCGTGGGAAAGTCCGGATCCGGGGCGAATTGGCTTGCCACCGTGTGCACATCGTCGAACCCGGCCGCATGCAGGGCCTGCAGGGCGAGCTCGCCGCCGACGCCGTGCATGGCCGTCAGCGCCACTCGTGGATTGCCGCTGGTGCCCCGTCGCACGGTTGCTGCACGGGCTACGTACGCGTCGACCAGCGTGTCGCCGGCAGGGGGCACGGGCCGCCGCGGGATCTCGTCGGCCGCCGGTGCTGTGGTGATCGCCGCTTCGATCTCCCGGTCGACGGGGGAGACGATCTGCAGCCCGCCCTCGAAGTAGACCTTGTAGCCGTTGTCGGTCCGCGGATTGTGTGAGGCCGTGATCTGAACCCCGGCGGCAGCGCCACTGTGCCGGACCGCGAACGCGACGACCGGCGTCGGCACCGGATGCTCCCACGTGATCACCGAAAATCCGTGAGCGGCAAACACTTCCGCGGCAGCGCTGGCGAACTGCGCCGACCCGTGCCGGGCGTCTCGGCCCACCACGACCGTGCAACCGCTGAAGCCGCGCTCGGTCAGCACGCGGCTCACCGCCCAGGTGGCGCGCACCACGACGGCGAGGTTCATCGAGTCCGGGCCGCCGCGCACCGGGCCGCGCAGACCCGCGGTGCCGAACGTCAGCGGCCGGGCGAACCGGGCGGCGCGTTCGCCGGGATCCAGGGCGGCCAGCTCGGCGGCCGTGACCGGATCGGGATCGTGGGCGATCCAGTCCTCTTCAGTCACGAGGCGAGCTTGCGCAGGACCGGTGCGGTGAGCATCAACAGATTGAACTCCAGCTCGGAGAGCTGGCTACGCATCATGTCCTGCAGCCACGCGTCGCGCTGGGCCCGGTCGCGCGACAGCAGCTCCAATCCGTCCCCGGTGAGCTCGACGAGCTGTCGGCGGCGGTCGGCGTCGTCCGGACGGCGGGACAGCAGTCCGCGCGACTCGAGCTCGTTGATGCTGTCGGTCAGTGACTGCACCCGAACCTGCAGGCGGGCGGCGATTTCGGCAGGCGTGGTCACCCCCGCGCGGCTCACGTCGCCGAGAAGCTCGAGCTGGCTGAGCGTCAGCCCGTTGTCGGGGCGATGCCTGCGAAGCTGACGGGCCAGCGCCATCATGGCCTCCCGCAGCTCGGTGGCTGCTTCCGACGGTGCGATGCTTACGGTCATATTACAAGTTATACCTTGCTAATTAGTGAGTGATATCGCGTGAAACGCTGGTGGCATCCGACAATATGCAAGGGCATACTTGTCATTATGCGGTGGATGTTGCTGGTGATCGTCACGATCGGGGTCACCGTGCCATTGGACCGCTTCGGTGTGCCGTCCGCCGCGCTGTTCGCCGCCCTGCTGGTCGGCATCGTGCTGGCGATCGCCCGGTTGGCGCCCACGAGCGTGCCGCGCCGCGCGGGCCTGGCCGCCCAGGGTGTGCTCGGGGTCTACATCGGCACCATGGTGCATTCCGACGCGCTGTCGGCCCTTGGGCCGAACTGGCCTGCGGTCCTCGGGGTCGGCGTGATCACGTTGCTTCTCAGCATCGGCGCCGGCGCACTGCTCGGCCTGCACCGTGACATCAGCGCTCTGACCGGCGCGCTGGCCCTGGTCGCCGGGGGAGCGTCGGGACTTGTGGCGATCGCGCGCGAACTCGGCGGCGACGATCGTGTCGTCGCCGTCGTCCAGTATCTGCGCGTCGCGGTGATCACCGCGTCGATGCCCGTCGTCGTCACCCTCGTCTATCACGCCGAGCGCTCCGCCAACGCCGCGCAGGACAGCCAATCCCATTCAGCACCTTGGTATCTCAGCCTGGGGATGATCCTCGCTCTGGTGGTCGTCGGAGCGCTGGCGGGCCGGTTGGCCCGGCTGCCCGGGTCGGGGCTGCTCGGTCCGATGGCGGTGACGATCGTGGCCGAACTCAGTGGGGTGTCCTTCGGGCTGGCCGTACCGGCGGTGCTGGTGTCGGTGTCCTACATGCTGATCGGCTGGCAGGCCGGGGTGGCGTTCACCCGCGAATCGCTGCGGGCGATCGAACGCCTGCTGCCCACCGCGCTCGGATTGATCGTGCTGCTCAATGTCGCCACCGCGGGCCTCGGCGTGGCACTGTCCACGATCAGCGGCGGCAGCCTGCTCGACGGCTATCTGGCCACCAGCCCGGGCGGTATCTACGCCGTATTGGCCACCGCGGTGGAGACCGGCTCCAACGTCACGTTCATCATCGCCGCGCAGGTGCTGCGGGTCTTGCTGATGTTGTTCGCCGCACCGATGCTGGCCCGCGGATTCGTGCGGCTGGCCTACAGGCGCGCCAGCACCGACGCCAGCAGCGAGCCCATCGCGGTGGCCGACGCTCGGCCGGCGGCCAGAACCTCGTCGTGACTGAGCGGCTCGCCGGTCATCCCGGCGGCCAGGTTCGTCACCAGCGACAACCCCAGCACCTCGGCGCCTGCGGCCCGTGCGGCGATGGTCTCGTGCACCGTCGACATCCCGACCAGGTCGGCGCCCAGCGTCCGGAGCATCCGGATCTCGGCCGGCGTCTCGTAGTGCGGACCGGGCACCCCGGCGTACACGCCCTCGGCCAGGCTCGGGTCGACCCCGCGCGCCAGTGCGCGCAGCCGCGGGGAGTATGCGTCCACCAGGTCGACGAACTGCGCCCCGACCAGCGGTGAGCGGGCGGTGAGGTTCAGATGGTCGGCGATCAGCACCGGCTGGCCGACCTGATACTCGGGTCGCAGGCCGCCCGCGGCGTTGGTCAACACCACGACCTGGGCGCCCGCCGCCCGTGCGGTCCGCACGGGATGGACGATCGTGCGCAGGTCATGACCCTCGTAGGCGTGGATGCGGCCCAGCAGCACCAGCACATTGTGCGAACCGACCGGCACCGACAGCACCCGGCCGCGATGGCCCAGCGCCGACGGCGGCGTGAAGCCGGGGATCGTCGACATCGGGATCTCGGCGACGGGCGTCCCCAGCGCCGCGGCCGCCGGCGCCCACCCCGATCCGAGGACCACGGCGACGTCGTGCCGGGGTACGCCGCTGTGCTCGGCGATCACCGCTGCGGCATGCTCGGCGTCTGGACTCACAGCCAGCGAGCCTAGTCGTGAATGCGATACTGCGTTGATGCCCACAGCCACAGCGTCGACCCGCGTCGAAGACGTGGTCGCGGCTCGTGGTGGCGATTTGATCGCGCTCTCGCACGCCATCCACGCCGAGCCCGAACTCGCCTTCGACGAGCACCGCAGCTGCGCCAAGGCGCAGGCGCTGGTGGCCGAGCGCGGGTTCGAGATCACCCCGGCGGCGGGCGGATTGGACACCGCGTTCCGCGCCGATTTCGGGTCGGGACCACTGGTGATCGGGATCTGCGCCGAGTACGACGCGCTGCCCGGCATCGGCCACGCGTGTGGACACAACATCATCGCGGCGTCCGCGGTCGGCACCGCCCTGGCGCTGGCCGAGGTGGCCGACGAACTCGGGCTCACCGTCGCCCTGATCGGCACCCCCGCCGAGGAGTCCGGCGGGGGCAAGGCCCTGCTGATCGAGGCCGGGGTGTTCGACGACGTCGCCGCGGCCGTCATGTTGCATCCGGGGCCGATCGATATCGCCGCGGCGCGCTCGCTGGCGCTCTCCGAGGTGATTGTCACCTACACCGGCCGGGAGTCGCACGCGGCCGTCGCGCCGCATCTGGGCGTCAACGCCGCCGACGCGGTGACCGTCGCGCAGGTGGCGATCGGCTTGCTGCGCCAGCAGATGGCGCCCGGTCAGCTCACCCATGGCATCGTCACCGAGGGCGGGTCGGCCACGAACATCATCCCCGGCCGGGCCCGGTTGCAGTACACGATGCGGGCTCCCGTCACCGAATCGCTGCAGGAATTGGAGGCCAAGATGCGCGGCTGCTTCGCGGCGGGTGCGGTCGCGACCGGATGCGAACACGAGATTGCCGAAGCCGCGCCGCCGTACGCCGAGCTGACCCCGGATCGCTGGCTGGCCGAGGTGTTCCGCGACGAGATGATCACGATGGGTCGCACACCGGTGCCCGCCGAGGTGGAGGCCGCCATGCCGCTGGGGAGCACCGACATGGGCAATGTGACGCAGCTGCTTCCGGGCATCCACCCGGTGGTCGGCATCGAATCCGGCGGCGCGGTGATCCACCAGCCGGGCTTCACCGTCGCCGCGGCGGGCCCCAGCGGTGACCGTGCCGTCACCGAGGGTGCAATCATGTTGGCGCGCAGCGTCGTTCGGTTGGCGCAGACGACTGCCGAGCGCGATCGGGTGCTGGAGCTGCGGGATCGTCGGGGGGGGCGGGCATGAGTATCGCGGATACGACCGAGTCCTGGTTGGCCAGCCATTTCGACGATCTGGTGCAGTGGCGCCGCCACATCCACCGGTACCCCGAACTCGGTCGCCAGGAGTTCGCCACCACGCAGTTCGTCGCCGACCGGCTGGTCGAGGCCGGGCTCAACCCCAAGGTGCTGCCCGGCGGGACCGGACTGACCTGCGACTTCGGGCCCGAGCATGCGCCGCGGATCGCGTTGCGCGCGGATATGGACGCGCTGCCGATGGCCGAGCGGACCGGCGCGCCGTACAGCTCGACCATGCCGAACATCGCGCACGCGTGCGGGCACGACGCGCACACCGCGATGCTGATCGGCGCCGCGACCGCGCTGGCGTCGGTGCCCGAACTGCCGGTAGGTGTCCGACTGATCTTCCAGGCCGCCGAGGAGCTGATGCCGGGCGGCGCGATCGACGCGATCGCCGCCGGTGCGCTGGTGGGCGTTTCGCGAATCTTCGCGCTGCACTGCGATCCCCGCCTCGCCGTGGGCCGCGTCGCGGTCATCCCGGGACCGATCACGTCGGCGGCGGACTCGATCGAGATCACCCTGACGTCGCCGGGCGGCCACACGTCGCGGCCGCACCTGACCTCGGATCTGGTCTACGGGATGGGCACGCTGATCACCGGGCTGCCCGGGGTGCTGTCCCGGCGCGTCGATCCGCGGCATTCGACCGTCATGGTCTGGGGTGCGGCCAATGCCGGTGTCGCGGCCAACGCGATCCCGCAGTCCGGATCGCTCGCGGGCACGGTGCGGACTGCCAGCCGCGAGACCTGGGTCGGCATGGAAAGCCTTGTGCAGGAGATCGTTTCGGGACTGTTGGCTCCGCTGGGCATCGAGCACACGCTGCATTACCATCGCGGCGTGCCGCCGGTGGTCAACGAAGAGCGCTCGACCCAGATCATGACGCACGCCATCGAGGCGGTGGCTCCCGACGCGCTCGCCGACACCCGTCAGTCCGGCGGCGGCGAGGACTTCTCCTGGTATCTGGAGGAGGTGCCCGGCGCGATGGCACGGCTCGGGGTGTGGAGCGGGCGCGGACCGCAGCTGGACCTGCATCAGCCGACGTTCGACCTCGACGAGCGGGCACTTGCAGTAGGGGTTCGAGTTCTGGTCAACATCGTCGAGCAGTCCGCGGGGTATTGATGAAGCTTTTGGTCACTGGCGGCGCGGGCTACGTCGGCAGCGTATGTGCCCAGGTGCTGGTTGAGCAGGGGCACGAGGTCGTCGTCGTCGACGACCTGTCGACGGGCAACGCCGACGCGGTGCCGTCCGGCGCGCGGTTCGTCGAGGCCGACATGGTCGATGTCGCACCGGAACTGCTCGGCGACGGATCGTTTGACGGCGTTCTGCACTTCGCCGCGAAAATCATGGTGGGCGAGTCGGTCGAGGCGCCGGAGCGGTACTGGGACGGCAATGTCATCAAGACGCTGCACTTGCTGGAGGCGATCCGCCTTGCCGGTGTGCCGCGGTTGGTGTTCTCCTCGACGGCGGCCACCTACGGCGAGCCCGAGTCGGTGCCGATCACCGAGGACGCGGCGACCAAGCCGACCAGTGCCTACGGCGCCACGAAGCTGGCTATCGACCATGCGATCACGTCGTACGCCATCGCGCACGGGCTGGCTGCGACCAGCCTGCGTTACTTCAACATCGCCGGGGCGTACGCCGGACTGGGTGAGCGCCACCCGGTCGAGTCGCACCTGATTCCACTGGTGCTGCAGGTCGCCACCGGGCAGCGCCAGGAGATCCTGGTGTTCGGCAACGACTGGCCGACGCCGGATGGCACCTGCATTCGCGACTACATCCATGTTCGCGATCTGGCCGACGCGCACCTGCTGGCGCTGCAGAACTCGAAGCCCGGCGAACATCAGATCTACAACCTGGGCAACGGCACCGGCTTCTCGGTCCGCGAGGTGATCGCCAGCTGTGAGCGGGTAACCGGCGTCTCGATAGCGGCGCGTGATGTCGAGCGCAGGCCCGGCGACCCGGCCGTGCTGATCGCCTCCAGTGAGAAGGCCATCACCGAACTCGGCTGGAAGCCGCAACACTCGTCGATCGACGAGATCGTTTCCGACGCTTGGGACTTCGTGCGGGGCTAGCCGCTGCCATGCCCCGGGCCGACGTTGCTCGCGGGCCGGGTGCGCAGGTCGTGGACGTACTCGTCCGGCGCGCCGGCGATCTCGGCGGCGTCGGCCATCACACCGATGTAGCGCGCCGACGGTAGCCCGCCCTCCCAGGCGTCCAGCACGTAGAGCCAGGCGAGCACGGGATCGGTTGTGGTGTCCGTCGATTCGCATTCGATGCGACATCTGATCTTCTTGTGGAAGCCGAGCTCGGAGCCTTCCCAGCGGTCCAGGTTCGCCTCGTCGGCCGGGGTCATGTCGTAGAGCACCACGAACACCTTGGAGTCGGGGTCCTCGACCAGGGTCGCCAGCGCGCCCTCCCAGCCGATGTCCTCCCCGGCGAAGGTCAGCCGCCAGCCGTGCAGCCAGCCGGTTCCGGCCATCGGCGAGTGCGGCGCACGCTCCAGCATCTGCTCGGGATGCATGTTGGATCCGTAAGCGGCGTAGAGCGGCACGGGGAAAGCCTAGAGCGTCCGCTCGCCGGGAGCGCAGGGACTGGGTCAACTAGCCTTGTCCGGGTGACGACGCGGATCGTGATCATCGGTGGGGGGCCGGCCGGCTACGAGGCGGCACTGGTCGCCGCGGGTCGCGGCCGGGAGGTTGCCGAGGTCACCGTGGTGGACTCCGACGGCATCGGCGGAGCCTGCGTGCTCTTCGACTGCGTGCCGTCCAAGACGTTCATCGCCTCGACCGGGGTTCGCACCGAACTGCGCCGCGCCTCGGGCCTGGGATTCGAAATCGGCATCGACGATGCCAAGATCTCGCTGCCCGACATCAACAACCGCGTCAAGACCCTGGCCCGCTCGCAGTCCGCCGATATCGGCACCCAGTTGCTGCGCGAGAAGGTCAACGTCGTGCAGGGTCACGGTGAGCTGATCGACGCGGTCCCCGGCATGGCACACCACCGGGTCAAGGTCACCACCACCTCCGGCCAGGTCGGGGTGCTCAAGGCCGACGTCGTGCTGATCGCCACCGGCGCCAGCCCCCGCGTGCTGCCCAACGCGGTGCCCGACGGCAAGCGGATTCTGACCTGGCGCCAGCTCTACGACCTGCCCGAGCTGCCCGAACATCTGGTGATCGTCGGCTCCGGCGTCACCGGTGCCGAGTTCTGCAACGCCTACACCGAGCTCGGCGTCGACGTCACCGTCGTCGCCAGCCGTGACCAGATCCTGCCGCACGAGGACAGCGACGCCGCGGCCGTGCTGGAGGAGACCTTCGCCGAGCGCGGCGTGACGCTGGTCAAGAACGCCAGGGCCGACTCGGTGGTCAGCACCGGCACCGGAGTAACCGTCACAATGGCCGACGGCCGGGTCGTCGAGGGCAGCCACGCCCTGATGACCGTCGGATCGGTGCCGAACACGTCGGGCCTGGGCCTGGAGAGGGTCGGCATCGAACTCGGCCCCGGCAACTACATCCCGGTGGACCGGGTGTCGCGGACCTCGGCGGCCGGGATCTACGCCGCCGGCGACTGCACCGGCCTGCTGCTACTGGCGTCGGTCGCGGCCATGCAGGGCCGGATCGCGATGTACCACGCGCTGGGTGAGGGGGTGGCCCCGATCCGGCTGCGGACGGTCGCCTCGGCCACGTTCACCCGACCCGAGATCGCCGCCGTCGGCGTGCCGCAAACCGCGATCGACAGCGGATCGGTGCCGGCCAGGACCCTGATGTTGCCGCTGACGACCAACGCCCGCGCCAAGATGTCGCTGCTCAAGCGCGGCTTCGTCAAGATCTTCTGCCGGCCTGCCACCGGCGTCGTCATCGGCGGTGTGGTGGTCGCGCCGATCGCCTCCGAACTGATCCTGCCGATCGCCCTGGCGGTGCAAAACCGCATCTCGGTGACCGATCTGGCGCAGACGTTATCGGTGTACCCGTCACTGTCCGGGTCGATCGTCGAGGCTGCGCGCCGACTGATGGCCCACGACGATCTCGACTAGCCTGAGGTCATGAGCGACCCGATCCTTCGACCGGGCACCGGTCAGACCTATCTCGGACCAACCGAGCGTGCGCACGCCTGGGAACGGCTGGGCAGCGAACAGTTCGACGTCGTCGTCATCGGTGGCGGTGTGGTCGGTGCGGGCTGCGCACTGGATGCCGCGACCCGCGGGCTCAAAGTGGCGTTGGTCGAGGCGCGCGATTTCGCCTCGGGCACGTCGAGCCGCAGTTCGAAGATGTTCCACGGCGGTCTGCGCTACCTCGAGCAGCTGGAGTTCGGCCTGGTCCGTGAGGCACTGCACGAGCGTGAACTGTCGCTGACCACGCTGGCGCCGCATCTGGTCAAACCGCTGCCGTTTCTGTTCCCGCTGACCAAGAGGGTCTGGGAGCGGCCGTACATCGCGGCGGGCATTTTCCTCTACGACCAGCTCGGCGGAGCGAAATCCGTTCCGGCGCAAAAGCATTTGACGAAGTCCGGTGCGCTGCGACTGGCGCCGGGCCTCAAACGCAGCTCGCTGATCGGCGGGATCCGCTACTACGACACCGTCGTCGACGACGCCCGGCACACCATGACGGTTGCCCGCACCGCCGCGCACTACGGCGCAGTGGTGCGCACCTCGACCCAGGTGGTCTCGCTGCTCCGCGAGGGGGACCGGGTGGTCGGGGTGACGATCCGGGACTCCGAAGACGGTGCGGTCGAAGACGTCCGCGGTCATGTCGTGATCAACGCCACCGGGGTGTGGACCGACGAGATCCAGGCATTGAGCAAGGAGCGCGGCCGGTTTCGGGTGCGGGCATCCAAGGGCGTGCACGTCGTGGTGCCGCGGGACCGGATCGTGTCCGAGGTGGCGATCATCCTGCGTACCGAGAAGTCGGTGCTGTTCGTGATCCCGTGGGGCACCCACTGGATCATCGGCACCACCGACACCGACTGGAACCTCGACCTGGCGCACCCGGCCGCGACGAAGGCCGACATCGACTACATCCTGGGGCACGTCAACACGGTGCTGGCCACGCCGCTCACGCACGACGACATCGACGGGGTGTACGCCGGGCTGCGGCCGCTGCTGGCCGGGGAGAGCGAAGAGACGTCCAAGCTGTCCCGCGAGCACGCGGTCGCGGTGCCATCACCGGGCCTGGTCGCCATCGCGGGCGGCAAGTACACCACGTATCGGGTAATGGCCGAGGACGCGGTGGACGCCGCCGCCGAGTACATCCCGGCGCGGGTGGCGCCGTCGATCACCGAGAAGGTGCCGTTGATGGGCGCGGACGGGTACTTCGCGCTGGTCAACCAGACCCAGAGCGTGGGCGCCGGTTACGGGCTGCATCCGTACCGGGTGCGGCACCTGCTGGACCGGTACGGCTCGCTGATCGGCGATGTGCTGGCGCTGGCCGCCGACAAGCCGGAGTTGCTCGATCCGATCACCGATGCGCCGGTCTATCTGAAGGTGGAGGCCGCCTACGCGGCGGCCGCCGAAGGGGCATTGCACCTGGAGGACATCCTGGCCCGGCGGATGCGGATCTCGATCGAGTATCCGCACCGCGGCGTGGACTGTGCCCGCGAGGTCGCCGAGGTGGTCGCCCCGATACTCGGCTGGAGTCAGGACGATATCGACCGCGAGGTGGACACCTATCTGGCGCGGGTGGAGGCCGAGGTCCTTTCGCAGGCTCAGCCCGACGACGAGTCCGCCGATGCCCTGCGGGTGTCGGCACCCGAGGCCCGGGCCGAGATCCTCGAGCCGGTGCCCTTGAATTGACCGGGCCTTGAGGCGACCCGCTCCCTTGCCGGTGCGCGACGGACTCGGGCCGGCGCGGCTGCGGTTGCAGGGCGGCAATGTGGCCGACGAATTCGTCCGCCGGTTCGGGCCGGACGGGCTGGCGAAGGTGCGCGACGGCGAGGTGGTCGACGCCTCCGGCGCGGTGATCTCGTTGTCGACGGTGTTACCGCCCGGCGCGCACGTGTACCTGTATCGGGAGCTGCCCGACGAGGTGGTGGTGCCGTTCGACATTCCGGTGCTCTACCGCGATGACGACATTGTGGTGGTCGACAAGCCGCACTTCCTGGCCACCATGCCGCGTGGCGGGCATGTCGCGCAGACGGCGTTGGTGCGGCTGCGTCGTTCGCTCGATCTGCCCGAGTTGAGTCCGGCGCATCGGCTGGACCGGCTGACCGCCGGGGTGTTGCTGTTCACCGTGCGGCGCGAGGTTCGCGGGGCGTATCAGACGTTGTTCGCGCGTGGCGAGGTGTCGAAGACGTACGTGGCGCGCTCCTCGGCGCCAGTGCGTGTGGATCTCCCGGTGATGCTGCGCAGCCGAATCGTCAAGCGGCGCGGTGTGTTACAAGCCGTGGAGGAGCCGGGCGAGCCGAATGCCGAGACGTTGGTGGAGGCGCTGGAGGACGGTTGGTATCGGCTGAGCCCGCGGACCGGGCGCACGCATCAGTTGCGGGTACACATGGCGTCGCTGGGTCTGCCGATCGACAACGACCCGCTCTACCCGCGGATCCTCGAGGTGGCGGCCGACGATTTCTCCGCCCCGCTGCAGCTGGTGGCGCAGCGGCTGGAATTCGTCGATCCGCTGTCCGGCGAGCCGAGGTCTTTCGTGAGCTCAGCGGGCGTGCGCTGAAGGGACCAATGCCCTCGGGGTGGTGACCTTCGGTCCCTGGTGGTTCGCTGTGAACCGCGCGACGCTCGAGGTATGGACGACGATCATGAGTTGGTGCTGGTAGCCGCATACCCTGACGTCGAGCGGGCCGCCACCGACTTCCATGAGCTGGAGAAGCGGATCAAAAACGGCTTGGAATTGCGAGCTGCGGCCTTGGTCACGAAGGACGCCGAAGGACAGCCGCACGTCTTGGAGGCGCACAATCGGCACGGCCGGGTGGCCCTCGGTATGGGCGCCGGGCTGGGGATCCTGTTCGGCCTGTTCCTGCCACCAGTAGGCCTCGCCGTCGTGGTGGGGGGCGCGGCAGGCGCTCTGGTGGGCGCGTTCGCCGAGCATGAGCTGCGCATCGGGTTGCAACGTGAAGTGGGTGGCGCGCTCGATGCCGGTACCGGGGTGGTGGTAGCGCTGGTCTATCCCAACGGCCGCGGACCGGTTGAGTCGACGCTGTACCGCGCCGCCGAGATAAGGTCGATCCGGATGGACCGCGCCACGATCAACAGCCTCGACGAACTGGTCGCCGACGAGATCGCGAAAATCACTCACCCGCCGTCCGACCCCGTCACCGCTGGCACGACGGACACCAGTACGTGATGCGGTCGTCGTCGGAGGACTCCGCGCGGCGGATCGGGGTGCCGCAGCGGCGGCACGGCTCACCGGCCCGACCGTAGACCCAGAGGTCCTGGCCGCCTCGGCGGTTTCCGGTGGTGGTGCGATTCACCCGTGTTCGGTTCGCCCACAACATGTCTCGCGCTCGGGTGACCACCCGCAGCGGGTCGGAGAGGCTGCTGACGGGACTGGTGGGGAGTCGGCCGAACACGAAGCAGAGTTCGTTGGCGTACACGTTGCCGACGCCTGCGAGGTTGCGCTGATCCAGCAGTGCCGGTGCGATGGGACGGTCGGGGTCTTCGGCCAGGTTCGCTGCCGCCACTTTGGGATCCCAGTCGTCGCCGAGCAGGTCAGGGCCCAGGTGGGCGACGGCATCTTCGTCGCGTTCGCGGTCGAGGACCTCCAGGATGCCCAAGTCGATGCCCAGCGCTTGAATGTCGCCGGCTTCCAGGGCGATTCGGATCTTGTAGGCGTTGCGGATGGGTTTACCCGTCGGGCCGACCCGCCATGCGCCGTCCATCTTCAGGTGCGAGTGGATGCTGGCCGGGCCCACCCGGATGAACAGGTGCTTGCCGCGGCTGATCACCTCGTCGACGGTGTGGCCGGCGAGGTCCACGGTGGCGTAGCGCGGCACGCGGATATCGCAACGGGTCAGCGTCTTACCGACCAGCGCCTCGCGCAGGTTGGCCGCGGTGCGGAAGACGGTGTCGCCTTCGGGCATGGTTCCAGCCTAGAAGGGCGGGGGATGGGCGGCGGCTCTCGCCTCGTTGAGTCCGCGTTCCCAGCGGATCCGATCGGCCCGATCCTGGGCGCGGGTCCGGCGGCGGGCCGGCATCATCACACCGCGTCCGGGCTGAGCTTGCGTCGGAGCCTGGGTCAGCTTCAGCTCTGCAGTCGGCGCGAAGAGCTGCGGAAAGAACAGCGCGCCGCCAGGTTTCGTGGTGTAGGTACGGCCCGACGGTGAGGTCCAGATGACCGTGCCGTCGGGCAGCTGACGGTCTGCCCAGCCGCCAGCACCAGCGTAGAAAGTCTTCAACAGATGATGCAGCCGGCACAGTAATTTCAGGTTCGACGGGTGCGTCGGACCAAACGGGTACGGCACGGTGTGATCGATGTCCGTCATCGAGGCCGGACGGTCGCACCCGGGGAATCGGCACGTCAGATCCCGGCAGCGGATGAACTCCGCCAGGGCGGTCGACGGTCGATACCGTGGTTCGGCGCTCAACTCCTTGCCTCCGACGACCGGGCGCAGCTTCGCCCGCTTCGCCAGATTTCGTATGGTCTCGGCCGGAATGCCGCCGTAGCCCGGCAACAGAGCCGGGGTGTCCCCTTCGCCGGTGATCGTCTTGGCGTCGGCCAGCAGGTGAATGACGATTTGCCCCGGTGCGGTGTCGTTGCCCGAGCGAGCTGGGCAATCGTCGCATCCACAATCGCAGAACATCGTCGCGTCGCCGTTTGCCCACGCGCCCAACGCATCTGACCGGCGTTGGCGAGTGGTGCGCGAGTCGTCACGGCACACGGTCGCGGCGAGCTGATTGAGTCGCTGGTCGAATGCCGCCGCGTCCGATGCTCGTACGCGACCATAAATTTCGGCCATTCCGTCTGCGGCGGGAGTGGTTTCGATATGTCGGTCATCGTCGGCTCGTCGTGCGGCGCGCACGGCATGCGGATCAAGTTCTCTGACGAACCAGTCGATCCTCTCTTTGAGTTTCTCCTCAGAGCAGGTGTTCCACCCTGCGGCGTGCTGTGCAAGCCGAGTGTCGACGGCGTCGAGTACGTCCGCATCGTTGATCAGGCCGGTGCGGAAGATTGCGGTGATCACGATGCGATATTCGATTGCGCCCGAGGCGAATAACGCGCCAAGCTTCGGTAGCCGCTCAATGAGCTGCACGCCGTAGTCCATCTGCGACGATGCGCGGCCTTGGCTGATGCCGAGCTCGGCACCCACCTCGGCGGCGACTGCTTCCCAATTGTCGACGCACCACTGGGCGCGCTCAGCTGCCTCGACCGATCGCATCCGGCGCTGACAGAGTAGGCCTGCTGCCAGGATTCGCTCGGCGATCGCGACCCGTTCATTGCGCTGCCCGCGGCGCATCGTCTCGAGGAGATCGGCATCAGTTCGTTCTTCGAACATGTGTTCGAGTATACTCCGGACGGCCGACGCGTTTCAGCTGTTGCAGCCACGCATCTCGATCGTCGCGCCCGGACCGGCGGCGGCCAAGGCAGCCCCGTCTGCCTGGTCTTGAAACAGTGCATTGCCCCCGGTGAAGGACTTCGTATCGGGGCTTACCCCGATCGACAGGCACCCCAGACCGGAAGCTAGCACCACGCAGTCGTTGGTCTGGCCCTTGACGTCACACCACAACTCGGCCGCATCCTCGGCGTCTTGGCGGGTCTCGTAGTTGAGCCGCATCACTTCTTGTCCCGTGGAGATCGAGGCGGCCGCGGCCCCCCAACATCCCGGTCTGCACCTGAACTCGAGATCGGCACTCGCTGCCGGCGCCGTCCACAATGCAGCGACAACCGGTGAGCTACCGATCCCAACAACCTCAGCGCAAGCGCAGCCCGCGGGGTGTGCGGGAGAACCCGGCATCCACCAGTGCGTCGGCGGTGGCTTTCCGGTCGGCGTGTGCACCGGCTTCCAAAACGGGTACACCGTCTAGCTTTTCGACCAGCACACCGCTGATGCGCCCACTGCTGACAAGTTCGGCCAGCGTTCCCGCCGCGGCGCGCTGCGCTTCATCGTCGGTGCTGAAGTTCAACAGCGATCGTCCGCCGCGCTCGAGGAACCACACCAGCGCGCCGTCCACCAGAATGACCAGTGCGCCGGCTTTGCGCCCCGGCCGATGGCTGGCGTCGGCGTCCGGGCGGGCCGGCCACGGCAGTGCCGCGCCGTACGGGTTGGCCGGATCGGCGGCCGCCAGCACGACCGCGCGATAGTCGGGCCGCTCCGGATCCACGCCGTCGAGATAGGTCCGCAGCCGGTCGACCGTCGACGCGACGGCGAACTGCGCTCCGCCGAGCGACTCGACGAAATAGCCGCGCTGGCATCGCCCGGCTTCCTCGAAACCGGTCAGCACCTTGTACATCGTGGCGAACCCGCCTGGCACCCCCTCGGCAGCTGCCGCGCCCTTGGTCAGCACACCGTGGCGGCTCAGCAACAGCTCGGCTGAGAAGTGCGCGCGCACAGTTGAATCCGGCTCGCGAGCCGGCACCGCCGACCACCGACCAGCGACCGTCGAATCCACCGGGCGGGCTTGGACGTGCGCCACCGAGTAGCGGCTCAATCGCGGCGCGCGGCGCTGTCGGTGTGCCGGTGCGGCGGCACGACGCGTGCCGGGCCTACGGCCGCCCGCCAGCATGGCGCGCACCGGCGCGAACGTGTCGCCGGTGACCCAGCCGGCCCAGATCAGATCCCACAGAGCGGCTTTCGCGGTGTCCTCCGAACCGCCGACCAGCTGCCGGAAGAAGAACGCGCCGCGCGCCTCGCCGGGCTCGCCCAGGACCTCGAGGATCGCGCGGTGCGCGTCGGTGAAGTCGATCTCGGCGGGAGTCGCGAGCGTCAGCGGTGCGGTATCCGCGTGGTGGAACGTGATCCAGCCGTCGCTGCCCGATATCGATCCGGCCCCTGACCAGGTGACCTCACCGGAGGCCAGCAGCTCGTCGAGCATCGCCGGCTGGTAGTCGCGCACCCGCGGACCGAACACCAGCGGCTCGACCGCCGATGCGGGGATCGGCACCCCGGCCAGCTGGTCGATGACGCTCGCCAGACCGTCCACGCCGGACGTCGCAGAGCTGCCGACCTGCTGCCACGCGGGCAGGAAGCGGGCATAGGCCGCCGTGCTGACCGGTTCGACCTGCGCCCGCAGCGCCGCCAGTGAGCGGCGCCGCAGAATGCGCAGCACCTCGGCGTCACACCACTGGTCAGCGTCTGGCGCGGCGACGAACTCGCCACGAACCAGCTTGCCGTCCACCGACATCCGGCCCAGCACGTCGGCGGCGACTCGCAGTCCGAGGCCGAATCGGGCCGCGGCCTCGGCGGTGGTGAACGGGCCGCGGGTGCGGGCGAAGCGGCCCATCAACTCCCCGAGTGGGTCGGGCACCGCCTCGGTGAAACTTGTCGGCACTCCGACCGGCACGGCGACGCCGACCGCGTCGCGCAGGCGGCCGATGTCCTCGATGCCTGCCCACCAGGACTGCCCGGCGTACGACAGCGGCAGCGCGCGTCTGGCGGCGTGGAGTCCGTCCAGCCACGCGCCGACATCGCTGGCGGTGCAGCGCTCGGCGACCTCTGCCTCGGTCAGCGGGCCGAGCAGGCGCAGCAGGTCCGCTACTCCTTCGGCGTCCCGGGCCTTGCGGTCTTCGGAAAGATGTTGCAGCTGACGGGATGTCGCGGCAATGACGTCGGGGTCGAGCAGCTCCCGGAGTTCGACGCGGCCGAGCAACTCAGCTAGGAGGGTGCTGTCCAGCGACAGTGCGGCCGCGCGGCGCTCGGCCAGCGGGCTGTCGCCCTCGTACATGAACGCGCCGACGTAGCCGAACATCAGTGACGCCGCGAACGGTGACGGCATCGGAGTTTCGACTTCCACGAGTCGCACCCGGCGCTGGGCGATGCGGCTCATCAGGTCGGTCAGCGTCGGAACGTCATAAACGTCCTGCAGGCATTCGCGCACCGCCTCCAGCACGATCGGGAAGTCGGGGTATTTGCGCGCCACATCGAGCAATTGGGCCGCCCGCTGTCGCTGGTGCCACAGCGGCGAACGCTTACCGGGATGGCGTCGGGGTAGCAGCAGCGCCCGCGCTGCACACTCCCGGAACCGCGACGCGAACAGCGCCGAACCGCCCACCTCGGTGGTGACCAGGGGCTCGATTTCGTCAGGGGCGAAGACGAACAGGTCGGCGCCGGGCGGGGCGTCCTCGGTGTCCGGCAACCGCACCACGATGCCGTCGTCGGAGGCGGTGGGTTTCTCGTCGATGCCGTACCGCTCCAGCAGCCGGCGGCTGACCGCCAGCGCCAGCGGACCGTGCACCTTCAGGCCGTAGGGGGAGTGCAGCACCACCCGCCAGTCGCCGAGCTCGTCGCGGAAGCGCTCGACCAAAAGGGTGGTGTCGCTGGGTACGGTGGCGGTGGCGTTGCGCTGATCGTCGAGCAGCTGCCACAGGTTGTCGGTGGCATAGTCGGCGAAACCCAATTCATTGCATCGTTTTTCGAAATCGACACGGCCCATCCCGGCCAGCTCGCCGGTGAATTTGCCGATCGCCTGGCCGAGTTCGGCGGGCCGGCCCGCGTCGTCGCCGCGCCAGAACGGCAACCGCGCCGGTTGGCCCGGTGCCGGGATGACCAGCACCCGGTCGTGGGTGATCTCGGTGATCCGCCAGCTGGTCGCGCCCAGCGAGATGACATCGCCGGGGCGCGACTCGTACACCATCTCTTCATCGAGTTCACCGACCCGCGAGGGCTTTTCGGAATCAGAGGCCAGATACACGGTGAACATTCCGCGGTCCGGGATGGCGCCCCCGGAGGTGACCGCGAGCCGTTGGGCGCCGGGACGAGCGGTCAGTGTGCCGTTGTCGCGGTCGTAGATCAGTCGCGGACGCAGCTCGGCGAAATCCGTCGAGGGATACTTGCCCGACAGCAGATCCAGGGTTGCCTCGAAAGCGCTGCGCGGCAACGTGGCAAACGGTGCACTGCGCCGGACGACGTCGAACCACTCGTCGGCACTGACCGGCTCCAGGGCGCATGCGGCCACGGTGTGCTGGGCCAGTACGTCAAGCGGATTGGTGGGTACCCGCATGGTTTCGATCTGGCCGGCGAGCATGCGCTGCACGCTGACCGCGCAGCCGATCAGGTCGGTCCGGTGCTTGGGGAACAGTACACCGCGGGAGATCTCACCGACCTGGTGTCCGGCCCGCCCGACGCGCTGCAATCCGCTGGCCACTGACGGTGGGGCTTCCACCTGGATCACCAGATCGACTGCACCCATGTCTATTCCGAGTTCCAGGCTCGACGTCGCCACAACGGACTTGAGTCGTCCGCTCTTGAGGTCGTCCTCGACCGCGGCGCGCTGCTCTTTGGATACCGAGCCGTGGTGTGCGCGGGCCAGCAGCGGCTCTGCTCCGTAGGTCTGGCCGCTGCCCATGATGTGCGCCGGTGGTCCGCCGGGCACCTGGCGGTTGGGCGGCGCATCCAGTTCGACGCCGGAGCGTTCAGCATGAATCTCGTTGATACGTGCGGTGAGCCGCTCGGCGAGACGGCGGGAGTTGGCGAACACGATGGTCGAGTTGTGGCCCTCGATGAGGTCGACGATGCGCGCCTCGACATCGGGCCAGATGGTGTTGTTCTCCAGGTTGGCCATGTCGGGCACCGGCACCTGCACGGTCAACTCGAACGTCTTGGCGGCCGGCGGCGCGACGATGGTCGTCGGCCTGGCACCGGACAGGAACCGGGCCACTTCCTCCGGCGGACTGACCGTCGCCGAGAGCCCGATACGCTGGGCCGGTTTCTCCAGCAGCGCATCAAGGCGCTCCAGGGACACCGCCAGGTGCGCGCCGCGCTTGGTGGCGGCCACCGCGTGCACCTCGTCGATGATCACCGTCTCGATACCGGTCAGCGTCTCCCGAGCCGCCGAAGTCAGCATCAGGAACAGCGATTCCGGGGTGGTGATCAAGATGTCGGGAGGCTTGGTGATGAGCTCGCGTCGGCGGGCGGGCGTGGTGTCGCCGGAGCGGACGCCGACGCTGATCTGCGGGGCGGGCACGCCGTCGCGTTCGGCGATCCGGGTGATACCGGTCAGCGGGGTGCGCAGGTTGCGTTCGACGTCGACGGCCAGGGCTTTGAGTGGGGAGACATACAGCACCCGGGTGCCGTCCCGCTCCGGCGCCTGGGCCAGCTGGTCGATCGCCCACAGAAACGCCGCCAGCGTCTTTCCGGACCCGGTCGGGGCGATGACCAGGGTGTTGTCCCCGTCGGCGATCGCTGACCAGGCCCGCGCCTGCGCTGCGGTCGGCTCGGCGAACGTGCCCGTGAACCAGCGCCGCGTCAGCGGGCTGAACCGGCTCATCGGATCGGGGGAACTCACGACTCCAGGGTGCCAGGGGGTACCGACAGATCGAAGGGGCGTTCCCCTCTCCCGACGGACGAAACGACTCCGGCCTGTCCCCGCCGCAGGCCGGAGTCATTCGTCCGGCCAGTGTTCAGCCGGTAGGACGATCATCGACCGGGTACCTGCGCCGTGCTGCAGTAGTTCACTACTGCAATCGGCTCACCGCAGCAGGGCTGCCAGCTCGTCCCGGGTCTTGGTGCCGGTCTTGGCCATCGCCCGGTGGACATGGCTTTCGACGGTGCGCACCGACAGACAGAGCCGATCGGCGATCGCGCGGTTCGACAATTGCTGCCCGACGAGCATGACGATCTCCCGCTCGCGTCCGGTGAACGGCAGCCGTTGGGACGCCTGTCGGACAGCCGGGGTGACCAATCCACCGCACCGTTGCGCCAGCGCCGCGACCCGAGTCGAACAACTCAGTGCGGACCCGCGCTGCTCCTGACGGCGGTGGATCACCGCGGCGTGTGCTGCGGAGTCGGCTGCCGCGATCCGATCACCCAGGTCCTCGAACACCTCTGAAACCGCCGTGAGCTCGTGGGCATCACCGTCGTGCAACGCCGCGGCGAAGCGGGCCGCCGCAGCGGCCCGGGGACCTTCGACGATCGTCGCCAGCTCGGTCAACCGGGCCGTGCAGGTACGGTCGCCGAACTGGGTGACCGTCTGCCAGCACAGCGCCTCCGCCCCGAACTGACCTTTCGCGCAGGCTCTCTCGGCGGCGGCGGAGGCCATCGCGATTGCCTCGCTGACGGCACCCTGGTTCGCGGCCACCCAGGCGCGGGCCAGGCTCACCTCGTAGTCCAGTGATCGGAACGGGCGTCGGATGGTGTCGAGGGTGGCGAGCAGCGCGGCCGCCTCGACGACGTCGCCGTGCAGGGCGAGTGCGGTCACGCGCACGACGCTGTAGCGGTAGCCCCAGCCCATCCCGTGGCCGGCGGCCGACAAACCCAGCGCGGCCTGTCCCAGCAGTCGGCACGCCACGTCGACGTCGCCGGCGCCCAGTGCGGCCCGTCCGGCGACCGCCGCTCCGAGTAGCTGAGCTTCTCCCGGCAGATCGGCGGCTTGCCTGCCGACGCCGTCGGCGACCTCGCCGGCATCGGCGACCCGCCCGGCAAGCAGGAGCGCGGTGAGATGGGCGTCCGCGATGTTGAAGCGCATCTGCGGTGCATCGAATCGGCGCGTCGCGGCCTGATACCCCGACTCGGCGTGGGCCTCGGCTTCGGTGACCTTGCCGGCCTCGCCCGACACCACCGTCAACGCCCACGCGATCTCGGCACCGACGACCGGCGGCAGATCACCGAGGACGAGCGGGTGCGCGGCGTCTCGCGCGGACCGTGGGTCATCGGTGGCGAACCGGTGCACGACGCGGAACGCATCGAGGTAGGTGCGCGCCTCCGCAGACTCGACGCCGGACTCCCGGTCCACGATCTCGATCGCACGCGCCGGGTCGCCGAGCACCCACAACATGTTGCTGGCTCGGTGGAACGCGAGCCGGGCCCGATCGATGTCGGTCAGATCGCCGGCAGCCATCGCTGTCAACACGGCGTCGGCTTCGGCGCCGCGCGATAGCCACGAAAGTGCGTGCGCGCGGACGAAGTTGGGTTCGTGTCCCGCACCGGCGGCGACCGCCGCCGCGGCCAGCCGATCGGCGAGTGACAGGTCGGCCAGCCAGACCGCACCGTGGGCGGCGCGCACCAGAAGGTCCGGGTCGGGTGCGAGATCGGATTCGATGCTCAAAGTGGCTCGCTTCACCACCACCCGGATATCGTCGGCGTCGTTCGAGCGGGCCAGTCCGGCAGCGACCAGTCCGCGCAATCGCCGCAACCGGGTGACGGATGCCCGGCGGCGACGCACTTCGCCATAGATCGGATGGGCAACTCGCGCATGGACACCGCTTCCGGTCGCCTCCAACGAGATCAGGCCGCGGGTTTCGGCCTCCTCGATCGCAGCGGGATCGGCGATGCGCGCCAGGACGGGTAACTCCATCGGCTCGGCGACGGCCAGGAGGTCGATCACATCGCCGACTGCGCCGGGCAATGTGCCGATCCGGGATTCGATCAAGCCGACCAGGTCGGGCGGCAGGACGGGATCGCCGGCCCACACCCATGTGTCACGATGCTGCACGAGTCGCCCGTCGGCGACCTCCTGCTCGACGATGTTGCGCAAGTAGAGCGGATTGCCGTGCGTGAGCTGCCAAATCCGTTGTGCGCACCAGTGTTCCACGGGTCCCTTCAGGGTCGCCGCGAGCAGGGCGGTGGTGTCGTCGAGTGACAACGGCGCAACCGCAATCCGGTCGAATCGGCCGGCCACCGAAATCTCCTGCAGTGCGGCCGGAACGGTCTCGTCGTCACGAATGGTCAGGATGACCTTCGCGGCGCGGCGCTGAACCAGCTGATGCAGGACGAAGATCGACAGGTCATCGAGCAGCTGCGCGTCATCGACCGCGACGACCACATCTGCGGACGACGTTGCGGCAACCAATGACTCGATCACACCCCGGACCAGCTGAACGGTTTCAGACGCGCCACGCCGCGTCCACGCGGCGAACGCACCCAGCGGAATGGACCGGGCCGAGGATGCGCCCACCACCCACCGGCCCTGGAAACCCTGCGCCTCAGCGGCGCTCAGCGCCTCGCGGGCGATCCTGCTTTTTCCGACCCCGGCCCCGCCGGACACGACAACGCCCGCCACCCCCGGCGCCGCGATCGCTGACTCGATGGATCGCATCTGCCCGGTGCGGCCGATCAGCGGCCACGACAAGCGCACGCACCAAAGCCTAACGGCGTCAATCGTCGATCGACGCGAAATCCACCCATAGATGCCGTGGTCCGCGGAACACCTGGTTGCGCCGGTAGGGCGGCGGGTCGACGACGAGCCGCGGTGATCGCACCCGCTTGAGGAATATCTCCAGAGCGACGTTGATCTCCAGGCGCGCCAGCGGTCCGCCGAAACACGTATGGATGCCGCTGCCGAAGCCGAGGTGCTCGTTGTCCGTGCGCATCGGATCGAACCGGTCCGGGTGGGCGAACCGGCGCGGATCGCGGTTGGCGGCCGCCCAGACCAGGAACACCGCCGACCCGGCCGGAATTCGCGTTCCACCGATCTCGATGTCGGCGGTGGCCCAGCGGCTCGGGAAGAACTGCACCGCGCCCTGGAGGCGTTGCACCTCTTCGACCGTGCCCGGGATCAATTCGGGGTTGTTGCGGACCAGTTCCCACGAGCCCTGATTGCGCAGCAGCGTCATCACGCAGTTGCTGATGGTGTTGACGGTGGAGTCATGCCCGGCGACCAGAAGCAGCTGCGCGTTGGATTCGGCTTCGGCTCGAGATACCGGACCGTCCGGGCCGTCGTCGTGCAGGGCGGCCGACAGCAGCCCCGGTGCCGGTTCGCGGGACAGGCGCTCGACCAGATCATGGACGTAGGAATTCAGTTCGGCCATACTCGCCGCGGCTTTCGCCGTCGCCGCACGGCCTTCCTCGGTATCGCGCTCCGGCCCGACGTCGGCGCCCTGCATGAAATCGGTTACCCACCCGTGGAACTGGGGCTCGTCGGCCATCGGGACGCCCAGCACCCGGAAGATCACCGACACCGGGATCGGGTAGGAGAAGTCGTCGACGACGTCCATTCGGGTACCGCCGCGTGCCTTTACTTTGTCCAGCAGTTCGTTGGCCAGATCGGCGACCATCGACTCCATGCCCGGGATCAGATCCGGGGTGTGCGGCGGCCCGAAGTGCCGCATGAACTGCCTGCGCATCCTGTCGTGCTGGGGTGGATCGGCAACCAGCATGCTGGAATCGCGTGTCTGCGCGGCCTCCTGGGGCTCGAGGTGGGCCTGCTTCTCGCCGAACAGGCCCGACGGGCTGCGGCCGATGTCGGAGCTGACCCGCGGATCATGGGCCAGCGCAACGGCTTCGGCATAGCCGGTCACCACGTAGGTCTTCTCCGACACCTTGGCCACGGGATTCTGGCGCAGCTCTTCGAAATACGGATAGGGGTTGGCGCGGTTCTCGAACTTCATCGCCTCGGCCCAGGCGGTTGCGGCATCCATGACGGTCTCCTTACGCCCGCGGACGGAACTGGGCGCTGCGTTCGGTCGGGTCATGTCCGGTCAGCACCACATCGGGATTGCCCGCGGGCTCACGCGGATCGGGGAAGCGGGCCGGCATCGGTTCGGCATCCACCGGCCGGTCGTAGCCGGGCGGTGGGGGAGGGAACGGTGCAGACTTCTCGATCAGCGAGGCGTAGTAGGGCAGCCACTTGCCGTGATTGAAGGTCACCGCGCCGACGATCCGGCCACGCTTGCCATAGGCGGCCGCGAACCGGCGCTCCGACGGCGAACCCTGGGTGAACACGATCTCGTCGCCGAACGAGCACACCCCGACGCTCTTGATGTTGACGCCGAACTGGCCCGACCAGAACGACGGCAGCGGCAGGTGCGGACGCCGGCCGACCTCGAGATGAATCATGTTGTTGGCGGCCACTTCCGCGCCGAACACGGCGTTGTCCCAGTGCTCCTGGGAGAGGAACTCGTAGCCGTAGAGCACGTGCGGGGCGCGCGCGACGTCGCCGGCGACGAAGATGTGGTCGGTCACCACACCGTTGATGTCGAAGGCCCGGCAACCGGCGTCACATGCCAATCCCCACTGGCCCGCGGCCAGGCCCGCCCCGTCGAGCCACTCCACGTTGCGGATCGAGCCGAGCGATGCCACCACCACGTCGACGTCGAGTTCGGTGCCGTCGGAGAAGTGGGCCGACCGCACTTGTCCGGTGCTGTCACCGGACAGGCCCGTCACCCCAACGCCGGTGCGCAGGTCCACGCCGGCGTCGCGCATCATGGCGGCGGCGATGTCGCTGATGACTCCGCCCAGCGCACCCCGCAACGGGCCCTTGCCCCGCTCGGCCACCGTCACGGCCAGGCCGAGATCACGGCAGACCGAGGCTATTTCGGATCCGACGAACCCGGAGCCGACGATCAGTACCCGCTTGGGGCGGTCCTTCAAGGCGGCGGCCAGACCGGCGGCATCCTCCACGGTGCGGACGGTGAAGACACCCCGCAAGGCGCCTTCGGCGGGGTTGGGCCAGGGGCGCGCCCGGGTTCCGGTCGCGATCAGTAGCCGGTCGTAGCCGACGTCCTCGCCGTTGGCCAGTGTGACCACGTGGTTGGGCCGGTCCAGGCCGACCGCCGCGACGCCCAGCTTCCAGTCGGCGTCCACCCGGCGCAGTCGCGGGAGCTTGGTGTGGTCGGCCGGAACCCAGCCCTTGAGTACCTGCTTCGACAGCGGCGGCCGATCGTAGGGTTCGTGCGGTTCGTCACCGACGATGGTCAGTGAACCGTTGAACCCTCTCTCCCGCAACGCCTCTGCCGCGCGCAGTCCCGCCAGTGAGGCGCCCACGATCGCGATGCGACCCTCTGCCCTGAACTTCGCGACCACCTCGTCCAGGTTGTAGGTGCCGATCATGGCGTCTCGCGATCGGCGGGCGGATCCACTTCGACGATGATCGCCTGAACCGGGCACGATGCCGCCGCCCGCAACACCCGCTGCCGTTGCGAATCGTCCGGGTTGGGGTCGTATGCCAAGGCCTCTTCCCCGACCAGTTCGAGCACCTCAGGCGCCAGCGGCACACACTGCGCGTAGCCCTGGCACTTGTTCAGATCGACCACCAACCGCATGAGCGCAGACATTAGACCGGCACATGTCCTGGCTGGCTAGGATTGCGCCAACTTCTCCATGACAGGGCAGCGACAGTGACCGATATCCGTCCATTCCGCATCGCCATACCCGACGACGTACTCGCTGACCTGCGGGATCGGCTGAAGCGCACCCGCTGGCCCGAGCAGGAATGCGTCGACGACTGGAGCCAGGGCATACCGCTGGCCTACACCCGGGAGTTGGCCTCCTACTGGGCCGAGGACTACGACTGGCGGCAGCGGGAGGCCGCGCTGAACCGGTTCGACCACTACCTCACGGAGATCGACGGATTGGAGCTGCATTTCATCCATCAGCGGTCATCGAATCCCGATGCGCTGCCGCTGATCATCACGCACGGCTGGCCCGGCTCGGTGGTCGAATTCACCAAGGTGATCGAACCGCTGACCGCGGACTTCCACGTGGTGTGCCCGTCCCTGCCGGGCTACGGGTTTTCGGGCAAGCCGACGACGACCGGCTGGGGCATCGAGAAGATCGCCACGACGTGGGACGCGCTGATGGCGAGGTTGGGTTATCAGCGCTACGTGGCGCAGGGTGGCGACTGGGGTGCGGCGGTGACCACGCAGATCGGGCGCAACGGTGGCAACTGCATCGCGATCCACACGAACATGCCGATGGCCTTCCCGAGCGGCGCGCTGACGGACCCCACCGACGAGGAGAAGGACGCCCTGGCAGCGGGGGAGTACTACGCCAGATGGGATTCCGGCTACTCCAAGCAGCAGTCCACCCGTCCGCAGACGCTCGGCTACGGATTGGCCGACTCCCCGGTCGGTCAGCTGGCGTGGATCGTCGAGAAGTTCTGGGCGTGGACCGACTGCGACGGCCATCCCGAGAACGCGCTCAGCAGAGACGAGATCCTCGACAACGTGATGCTGTACTGGGTGAACAATGCCGCCGCGTCGTCAGCCCGGCTGTATTGGGAGAGCTTCCGGTCCTTCGGTGCGCAGGGCAAAGTCGAGGTGCCCACCGGGATTGCCCGGTTCCCGAAGGAGATCATGCGGCCCCCGCGCAGCTGGTGTGAGAACACCTACAACATCACCCGCTGGACCGATATGCCGCGCGGCGGCCACTTCGGCGCCTTCGAGCAGCCCGAGCTGTTCGTCGACGACGTGCGGGCGTTCTTCGCGACCGTGCGCTGACTCAGCGGCGGTCGGCCGCCTCGGCCAGCGCCGTCGGGATGCCAGGCACCCGCACGATCGCGTCGAGCAGTGCGTGCGCGCCGGAATCCGCGAGATGGTCGGCGTCGATCGAGGGGTCGAGGACACGCTGGCGGCACAGTTCGAAGGTGAACGCCAGCCACGCGTAGACGATCGCCCGCAGATCACGCTCGACCTTCGAGTCCAGATCGCCGTGGACCACGTCGGTGATCGCGGCCATGATGCGCTGCATCTGCCGCTCGTTGTCGGTGTCGTCGATGCCGCGCAGGACGGGGTCGGTGCGCCCCATCCCGATGTAGGCCGCCCATGCGCCGTGCGGATGCTGTTCGTCGTAGCGGATGTAGGCCACGACGCCGGCCCGCAACCGCTCGAAGAGCGTCTCGCCCTGGGCGGCCAGGGTGTTGGTGGCCTCGAACAGTCGCTCGGTCTCGGCCCGCACCACCGCGGCGAAGAACGCGCGTTTGTCGGGGAAGTAGTGGTACATCAGCGCGCGCGAGACCCCGGCACGCTCGGCTATCTCGTCGATGCGGACCTCGTCGTACGGACGCTGGCCGAACACCTCGGCGCCCAACGCGAGGAGTTCGCTGCGCCGGTCTTGCGGAGACAGACGGCGGCGGGCGGGTGATTCCGGCATGCGGACATACTGACACAAGTACAACAGCCCCAGCTGCCCGGAGGAACACGATGATCAGCGACGATATGCGTCGGCGTCGGCTCGACGTCATCACCGAACACATGGACACCGAGGTGACCAAGGAGTTCGACCGCACCCTGGCAACCTTCAACGGACACCCGCGCTACGAGATCATCCCGACCAAACAGGTCTTCGACGGCGACGACGAAGTGATGACCTATTACCGCACCACGCGCACCGCGTTCCCCGACCAGCGCCACGAGAACGCCAGCTTCCACGTCACCGACGACGGCGTGATCGTCGAGTTCGACCTGCTGGGAACGAATCTCGGTGAGTTCTACGGGCTGCCGCCGACGGGCAAGGCCTTCCGGGTGCCGGTGATCGCGGTGTTCTCCTTCGACGGCGACCGCATCACCAACGAACGGATCTATTTCGACGCCGCCACTCTGGTCAACCAGATCGGCCGCGGTGAGTTGCTCAGCCTGCTGGGCGGTTAGCCGAAGTGCACGCCCTGGGCCAGCGGTAGCTCCGAGGAGTAGTTGACGGTGTTGGTGGCGCGGCGCATATAGGCCTTCCACGAATCCGATCCCGACTCGCGACCACCGCCGGTCTGCTTCTCGCCGCCGAACGCCCCGCCGATCTCGGCTCCGGAGGTTCCGATGTTCACGTTGGCGATCCCGCAGTCCGAGCCGTCGGCCGCCAGGAAACGTTCGGCCTCGCGGACGTCGGTGGTGAAAATCGCCGACGAGAGCCCCTGTGGGACAGCATTGTTGAGCTCGATCGCCTGATCGAGGGTGTCGTAGGTCAGCACGTAGAGAATCGGCGCGAACGTCTCGTTGTGCACGATCTCGGTCTGGGCGGGCATCCGCACCACCGCAGGCGTGACGTAGAACGCCTCCGTCGCCTCACCGCCGACGTGCACCCGCTCGCCACCGATCACCTCGCCGCCGTCGGTGCGCGCCTGCTCCAGCGCGCGGACCATGTCGCGATAGGCGGTCTCGTGGATCAGCGGTCCGACGAGTGTTCCCTCGGCTGCCGGGTCCCCGATCGGGAGGCTGCGATAGGCGGCGGTGATCCGCTCGACGAGAGTGTCGGCCACCGAGGTGTGCGCGATGAGCCTGCGCAACGTCGTGCACCGTTGTCCGGCGGTGCCGGCCGCGGAGAACACGATGCCGCGCACCGCCAAATCCAGATCGGCGGAGGGGGTTACGACGGCGGCGTTGTTGCCGCCGAGTTCCAGCAGCACCCGGCCGAAGCGTTCGGCGACCCGCGGACCGACCTGCCTGCCCATCCGCACCGAACCGGTCGCCGACACCAGTGCCACCCGGGGGTCGTCGACCAGTGCCTCGCCGACCTCGCGGCCACCGAGGACCAGGCGGCTGAGATGAGCCGGCGCTCCGACATCTGCGGCCGCCCGCTCGATGAGCGCCTGACAGGCGATCGCGGTCAGCGGGGTGAGCTCCGAGGGCTTCCACACCACGGTGTCGCCGCAGACCAGCGCCACCGCGGTGTTCCACGCCCACACCGCGACCGGGAAGTTGAACGCGGTGATCACCCCGACCACGCCGAGCGGATGCCAGTTCTCCATCAGCCGGTGCCCCGGTCGTTCCGAGGCGATGGTCCGCCCGTACAGCTGACGGGACAGCCCGACAGCGAAGTCGCAGATGTCGATCATCTCCTGGACCTCGCCGAGGGCTTCGGAGGTGATCTTGCCCGCCTCGATGGTCACCAGGGTGGCCACGTCCGTCTTGTGCTCGCGCAGCAATTCGCCGAGCCGCGCGACCAGCTGGCCGCGAACCGGGGCGGGTGTGGTACGCCAGGACGTAAACGCTTGCGCCGCATCTGCGATCGCGGTGTGGGTCTGCTCGGGTGTGGTCTCGGCGACGGCGAACAAGACCTCCCCGGTCACCGGAGTGCTCGCCGGCAGGCCGGGTGCGCCCGGCTCGGTGAGGTCGATCTTTGCGCCGATGGCATCGAAGGCGGCGCGCACGGATGCGCGCAGATCGTGGGCGGTTCTCATACGGGGGCCTCCTGGGCGGTCGCGTCGTACAGGTCGTAGGGGTCGTGGATGGGGCGGCCGATCGTGCCGGCCATCCAGTCGATGTCGTAACCGGATTCGTCTGCCACTGCGGCGGCTTCGGTGTCGGCGTCCAGATTGGACCGGAAGATCCCGGCGGCTGAGGCGGGCAGGAAATCCTCGTAGACCACCGGCGCTTCGGGGTCCCCGCGGTGGTAGTAGGCCAGGCCCGCAGAGGCCATCTCGCCGTCGGAGGCGGGAAAGAAGTCACCCCATACCGCGGCCGGGTCTGTGTGCGACATCGCGGCGTCATACCGTTCGCGGCCCTTGCGGGTCAGGGCGACACCGCGGGCCTCCACCTCACCGAAGCGCACCCGCAGCGTGCCGTCGGTGACGAGGCCGTCGGGTTCACGGAAACGGCGCGGCTCGGCCAGCGCGCGAAACGACGTCTGCCGCAACAGCACTGCGGGGCCGTCCCAGTGTGGCGGTCCCTGAATGGCATCGATCATCGCGATCCCGCGCTCGTTCATCCGGGCGTACAGGTCGTCGATGTCGAGCACCCGCGGCGTCAGATGATTGATGTGGGTGGTGGGCACCCCGGCGATGTCGGCGGCGACGGCCGAGACGGCGGTCAGTTCGGCGTACCAGGACCGGTCGACCGGCTCGCGCGACAGCGCGAATGCTGCCACCGCACGTGGCACGAAATCCTCGGCCGCTGCCTCGGGACAACCGCCGGCGGCCGCGATGCGGCGGGCATCGGCGATCAGCTGCGGATCGAACAGTTGGCGCCGGTCCAGGAATTCGTCGACGCGCCGGCGCAGGTCGGTATCGAAGAACCGGCCGTCGCGGGTCGCCAGCATCGAGGTGAACACCCGGAACGGGTTGCGCGCCAGCTCGGAAGCGTCCAGCGGGCGAAATGCCGTGGACACCACCGGCACGGGTGATGCGGCTTCGCGTAGATCGTAGTAGCCCACCGGATACATCCCGAATGCCCCGAAAAGTTCTGCCACATCGGATAATTCGGCCGGGGTGCCGACGCGGATCGCGCCGTGGCGCTCCGCGGTGACGCGTTCGATGGAACCCAGCCGCTCGGCGTGCGGATGCCGGGCGGCGTAATCGCGGTTGACGGCCTCGCTGACCTCGACCAGCGTTGTGTAGGCGGGGACTTCGGCGCCGTACATCGTCGACAGTGCCGCGGCGAAGCGTGCTCGCAGCTGCCAGATTTCGACATGACTCACGCAACACCACCGCTGGGATAGTGTGCGGCCATGGCGGAGAGCGCAGACGCGACACCCGGTCTCGACGAGGTCGATCGCACGCTGGTTCGTGAACTCGTCGCCGACGGCAGGGCCACCCTGGCCGAGCTGGCCGCGGCCACCGGCCTGTCGGTGTCAGCGGTCCAGTCGCGGGTGCGTCGTCTGGAGTCCCGGGGGGTCGTCACCGGATACAGCGCTCGGGTGAATCCCGACGCGTTCGGGCCCATGCTGTCGGCGTTCGTGGCAATCACCCCTCTCGATCCTTCCCAACCCGATGATGCCCCCGCGCGGCTGGAACACATCGCCGAGATCGAGGCGTGCTATTCGGTGGCCGGCGAGGAGAGCTACGTCCTGTTCGTGCGCGTCGCGTCGCCGCCCGCGCTGGAGGTACTGCTGCAACAGATCCGTACCGCCGCGAACGTACGAACCCGAAGCACCGTCATTCTAAACACATTTTACAGGGAAAGGGTCTCGCTGCCGAAATAGTTACGGCTAGAGGCGTCGAAAGTGTAAAAATTGCGTTAGTATCGCGTCATGACGGAACTCTTGTCGCGTGACGATCTCCATGTCGTCGACCCTGGAAATGTCCGTACGGTGTTGGCCCGCAGCATCCTGGCCGACGGCCTGGACCTCGTGCTGGACCTGGAGCGGTCGTCGGGGTCGTGGCTGGTCGATGCCCGCGACGGCGCCGAGTACCTCGACATGTTCACGTTCTTCGCGTCGTCAGCGCTGGGTATGAATCACCCCGCACTGGCCGACGACGCGGCGTTCCGTGCCGAGCTGGCGCGCGCCGCGATCAATAAGCCGTCGAACTCCGACGTCTACACGGTCCCGATGGCGCGCTTCGTCGACACGTTCTCCCGGGTGCTGGGCGATCCCGAGCTGCCGCACCTGTTCTTCGTCGACGGCGGTGCCCTGGCCGTGGAGAACGCGCTGAAGGTGGCGTTCGACTGGAAAAGCCGGCACAACGAGGCGCGGGGGATCGATCCCGCGCTCGGCACCCGAGTCCTGCACCTGCGGGGCGCCTTTCACGGTCGCAGCGGCTACACCCTGTCGCTCACGAACACCGATCCGGTGAAAGTGGCGCGCTTCCCGAAATTCGACTGGCCGCGTATCGACGCCCCCTACGTGCGGCCCGGCGCCGATATGGATGCTCTGGAGGCAGAGTCGCTCCGACAGGCCCGCGCGGCCTTCGAGGCGCATCCGCACGACATCGCCTGCTTCATCGTCGAACCGATCCAGGGCGAGGGCGGCGACCGGCACTTCCGGCCGCAGTTCTTGGCCGCGATGCGCCGACTCTGCGATTCGCACGACGCGCTGATGATCGCTGACGAAGTGCAGACCGGATGTGGCATCACCGGCACCGCGTGGGCCTACCAACAGCTCGGATTCACCCCGGACGTCGTCGCGTTCGGCAAGAAGACCCAGGTGTGCGGGATCATGGCCGGCCGGCGGGTCGACGAAGTATCCGACAACGTCTTCGCCGTCAGCTCCCGGATCAACTCGACGTGGGGCGGCAACCTCGTCGACATGGTCCGTTCGCGGCGGATCCTGGAGGTCATCGAGGCCGACGGCCTGTTCGCGCGGGCCGCCGACCTGGGTGCCTACCTGCTTGCCGGACTCGAGGATCTCGCCGGGCAGCTGCCGGAGGTCGGCGATGTGCGCGGGCGCGGATTGATGTGTGCGTTCAGTCTTCCCAGTCCCGAGCGCCGCGATGCCGTGCTGGCCGAGCTGTGGAAGCGCGGCGTCATCATGCTCGGCAGCGGCGGAGACAGCGTGCGGTTCCGCCCGGCGCTGACCGTGTCACGCGCCGAGATCGACCGCGCGCTGGCTGCCCTGGGAGAGGTATTGCGCGCGGCGGTCTAGCATTGGCGACCTATGCGGCTGGCTGCGATTCTCGGTGCGGCGGCGGTCCTGCTCGCCGGGTGCGCGCAGACCGTCGCAGGAAGTGCAGTGTCCAATCCCGCTCAAGGCATCACGCCGCTGCGTGCGGGTGACACCGACCAGGTGCTGATCGGACCGGCGCAGCTGCGCGACATCATCGGCGTGAAACTGCAGACCGATGCCGACCAGACCCGGCCCATTCCCGGGTCCTCGGCCGTCCCCGCATGTTCGGCGCTTGACGCGGCAGGGATGGCTGCGTTCCTCGGCGACAACTCGCTGGGAATGCATGTGATGTTGTTCACCGATGGCGACAAGCACGACCATGTGGTCGCCGAGGCGGTCGCGATCTATGCCGACGCGGCCGCGGCGGCGGCGCAGTTCGCCACCGGAACCAAGAACGCGAAGGCCTGCGACGGTCAGCGCGCGCTGAGCAGCGGCGGCGATGCCGCGTGGAAGTTCACCGTGCCCGACATCAATGCCGACACCGTGCGATGGAGCAAGCAGCAGATCGGCATCCCGTTCGACTGGACGTGCTACGCGGAGGCGCGACTGCGCAACAACGCGATCGTCCAGGCGATGGCGTGTCAGGGTGACGACGGTGGCCAGGTCGCGGTGACCACGATGACCGACCGGATGTCGGCGAGTGTGTGGGAACTGTCCGGGCACTGACTCGGTGGCGGCATTGGTTCACCAATGACGAGAAAGGTCCAGCAACTCGGCTGGACCTTTATCGAAGTTCGGCGTCAATAACTGCGGATGAGCGAGATCAGCTTTTCTTTGCTCAGGCCCGAATAGCCTGAGATCCCAAGTTGCTTCGCCCTTTTCTTGAGCTCAGCGACGGTCCAGCCTTCATAGGCGCAGGACCGACTGGGCCGAAAAAAACGGATGTCGTCGACATCCGATCTCGCCGCAGAGGCGCTCGACATCTCCTACCCCCTTTGCTGAGGTTGCTATTCCCCGGAGAAACTTGTACCCAGAGCCCCCGCTGGGCCAAACATTTCCCTAACTAACGAATCTCGTCCGGGTCCGGATCCTCGACGACCTCGCGTTGGTCCTGCCAATCCAATTCGTTGCTCTCCAGTGGAGGGGCGCCGTCATCGACCGGCACGCGCTCGTCGATATCGAGACTCTCCAGGTCGGCGGACTCTGTCGCGGGCCGGATTTGCTCGATGGCATCGGGAACAGGGACGTCGTCGGGTATGGGGTCGTGCTCGATCATTCGGAACAATTTACCCCTTTGGGCCGCTGCGGTTTCGGTCAGCCAACTGCGGGTACCGGCTTGCCATGACATCCCTGTGGCTCGACGGCGCCGGCGTGCACCAACCCCAAATTGACGGCGACGCAACAAAAGACGCTCCCAACGCGGAGGTCATCGTGGTCGGGGCCGGTATCACCGGACTGGTGGTGGCGGTGCTGCTGGCCCGGGCGGGCAAGCGGGTTCTTGTGGTCGAGGCGCGTAGCGCGGGTGCGGTCGCCACCGGTAACACCACGGCCAAAGTCAGTCTCCTGCAAGGAAGCCGACTCTCGACCATCTCGCAACTCGATGGACCTGGTTCGGCAGTATGTCGAAGGCAACCGGGAAGGCCAGGCCTGGCTGGCACAGTACTGCACAGAGCGCGGGATCGAGCTGCAGTACGAAGATGCCTACAGCTACGCCCAATTCGAGCGCGGACGGCCCACCGCTCGTGCGGAATTCGAGGCCGCCGAGGCTGCGGGTCTCGGCGTGCGCTGGGTCGATCACATGGACGTCCCGTTCGAGTTCCGCGGTGGCGTCCGACTGGCCGAACAGATTCAGTTCGACCCGATGCCCTTCCTGGGTGCGCTGATCGCCGAGTTGCATGAGCGCGGCGGTCGGCTGATGACCGGTCATCGGGTCTACGCCGCATTCCACGTCGGACGGCCGGGTGAGCGTGAAGCTGCGCAGTGCGCAGGGCCGTGAGCAGATCGCCCACGCCGACCACTGTGTACTGGCAACCGGCACAACCATCCTGGACCGCGGCGGCTTCTTCGCCCGACTGCATCCGAGCCGCTCCTATTGTGTGGCCTTCGACGTGCCCGGGACACTTCCGCGACCGATGATGCTCTCCGTCGACCAGCCCACCCGGTCGGTGCGCTATGCCCCGACGGCCGGGGGTGAGCGTTGATCGTCGGCGGCGGCGGGCACACCGTCGGGCGCAAAGACAGCGCACGCACGTCCTACGACGAACTCGTCGGCTGGACCCGACGACACTTTCCCGGCGCGCAACCGACTCACTACTGGTCGGCGCAGGACTACGTGCCCGTCGACGAACTTCCCTATGTCGGGCCGCTGCTTCCCGGTGTTGACCGCTTTCTGGTGGCGACGGGCTTCGCGAAGTGGAGGATGACCAACGGCGTGGCCGCCGCGCTGCTGTTGGCCAAGCGTCTCCTCGGTGGCGAACAGGCACGCTGGGCGCCGGCCTTCGCCAGCTGGAGCCCGCACGAACTCACGGGTCTCACCACGGCGCTGAAGAACAACCTCGAGGTCGGTTGGCACATGGCGGCCGGTTGGGTGACTCCGATCGCCCATCGGAAAGCAGCGCTGCGCGAGGGGGCAGGTTCGGTTAGTGGACCGCCGTGGAACATGGTGGCCCGCAGCGTGGTCGACGCAGATGAACGGTGCGTCTCGCCGGTGTGCACCCATCTCGGTGGCGTGCTCTCCTGGAACGACGCCGAAAAGTCATGGGATTGCCCGTTGCACGGTTCGCGATTCGGACCGGACGGAACCGTACTGGAGGGGCCGGCTACGCGCGACCTGTCGCGCTAACCGATTGCGGCTCAACGTTTGACGGGCACCTGCCCGGGTATGCCAACGCAGTGGTTGCGGCGATGTGCAGCCGCGCTGTGCCGGCCTCAATAGCCCCTCAATAGCCCGTTGTCCCGGTACAGCGGGACTGGACAGTCCGGTTCCCCATCACATGGGAGAAGCTCATGAAAATCGCGATGGTTTCTGAGTGCGCAAATCCGGTGGCGCCATGGGATGACACCGACGGGCAGGGCGTCCACGTCGCGGGACTGTCGGCAGCCCTGGCCCGGTGCGGCCACGACGTCACCGTGTACACCCGGCGTCGGGACGCCAAGAGCGCCGAGCGAATACTCGCGCCCGCAGGGTATGCGGTGGTGGACGTGCCCGCCGGCCTGGCAGAGCTCGCGGAGTACCTGGATGCGCAGTGGGCCGTCGACCGGCCCGATGTCGCCCATGCGTTTTTCTGGACATCAGGCCTGAGCACCCAACTGGCGGCGCGCGCCCACGGCGTGCCGACGGTACAGACCTTTCGCTCACTGGCCATCACCGAACACGGTCATGGCATGGGCGCCAACCTATTCGATGCGCGATCGAAGATGGAACGGCTTCTGGCCAGACAAGCTGACCGGGTCGTCGCTTCGTGCGCAGACGAGCTCGTCGATCTGATGCGGCTCGGCCGACCGCGCGGACAGATCTCCACGGTGCCGTCCGGCGTGGACGTCGATGCGTTCTCCACCGAGGGACCGATTGCCGATCGCGGTGCAGGCCCTCGTCTCGTCGCCGTCGGAAAGCTGTTACCGCACAACGGATTCAGTACCGTGATCGAAGCCCTTCCCGGCATCCCAGGCGCAGAGTTCGTGGTGGCCGGAAGTATCGACGGAGCGGCGGGTGCCGAGGAGCATCAGCGGTTGAGCGAGCTGGCAGCCGACCGAGGAGTGTCTGACAGGGTGCGATTCGTCGGCCCCGTGGCGCAGAGCGACATGCCCGCATTGTTGCGGTCGGCCGACGTGGTGACCTGCACCCCGTGGTACGACGCCTTCGGTCTGGTGTCGCTCGAAGCGATGGCCTGCGGCGTGCCCGTGGTGGCATCCGCCGTCGGGGGGATGCTGGACGCCGTCGTGGACGACGTCACCGGGCGGCTCGTGACGCCGCGTCGGCCCAGGGAGTGCGCGGTTCACCTGGGACCGCGCGGCAGGCCGACACCGCACGGGTGTACGAGCGGCTGGCCTCAGCCGTCACCGGCGCTTGGCAACCCGCCTGATCATCGTCGCGGTGGCCTTCTCGAGGATGGCCTGCCCACGGTCGGCGTTCTTCTGCTTGCGGGCTCTTCGCGCCGCGGCGGCGATCGTCGTGCCGCTCTCGTAGGCGGTGACCACCCGCGGGTCGACATACGAGCTGCGGGCGACGGCCGGGGTGTTGCCGAGTTCCTCGGACACCTCGCGCATCACCGCGGCCTCCACCCGCTTGCGGACCGTCTTGTTGACCGCCGGGTCGGCGTCGACGAAAGCGGCCGCGGCGAGGACGGTGCCGTGCCAGGTGCGCAAGTCCTTCACGCTGTAGTCCTCGCCCAGGTGTTCCTTGAACTTCGCGTTGAGGTCGTCGGAATGAATGTCCACCCAACCGGAGTCGGTCTGGCACACCAGGAGCCGTCCGCTGGGGCTGCAGCGGCGTAACTCGCGAACAACGCCGACCACGTCGGGGTCCTCGATGGTCCAATTCCGCTGGACCCCACTCTTGGCCGGATAGTCGAACACCACGGCGCCGCCCCTGACGGTCACGTGCTCACACAGCAGCGTGGCGATCCCGTAGGAGTTGTTCTCCTCGGCGTAGGCCTCGCCGCCGGCACGGAAATACCCACGGTCGAGTAGATGCAGGGCCAGCGCCAGAACCCGGTCCTTGGCGAGGCCGTGGCCCCGCAGATCCTCGGCGATGCGGGAACGCCACTGCGGCAGTCCCGATGACATCTGCAGCACCCGGTCGAACTTCTCCTCGCTGCGCTCCTCCTGCCACTTCTGGTGGTAGAGGTATTGGCGACGGCCGGCCGCATCGGTGCCCACGGCCTGGATGTGTCCGCTGGGATGAGGTGATATCCACACCTTGCGCCAGGCCGGCGGGATCACCAGATCCTTGATCCGCTGCACCGTCTTGTCGTCGGTCAGCAATTCGCCGTCGGGGGTGTAATAGGAGAAACCCTTGCCTCGTCGAACGCGACGGAAACCGGGTCCGTCGACCGAACTGCGCCGAAGTCTCATCGCTGGACGAACAAGAATTTGCGGCGCGCAGGTTTGAACAGTACGGCCGGGTGGGTACGAGGGGGCCACCATGACGACGACTTCCTGGGTTGTGCTGCGCTCGCTTCCGGCCTCATGCGCACCGGTTACCCGGCCGACTCGGTCATCACACGACCGTGGTTAGCACGCCCGTGGGCTGGAGTAGTGTCGGGTCGACATTGCCAGGAGGCCAGATGACGGACGGCGGAAGCCAAGGCGGCGCGCACCAGCGGGGTGAGAGCGCGGTCGAATTGAGGGTTGCTGCCAGGTTGGAGAACTTGGCCGTACTGCGCACCGTGGTCGGCGCGGTCGGCACGTTCGAGGACCTGGATTTCGATGCGGTCGCGGATTTGCGGCTGGCCGTCGACGAGGCCTGCACCCGGCTGATTCGTTCAGCGTCGCCCGACGCGACGCTCGTCGTCGTCGTCGACGCGCATGACGACGTGGTGGTGGTGGAAGCGTCGACGACATGCGATACCAACGACGTGGTCACCCCCGGAAGCTTCAGCTGGCATGTGCTGAGTTCGCTGACCGATGATGTGCAGACATTCCACAACGGTCACGAGTCCAGCAGCGATGGGCAGGTCTTCGGTATCACCCTGACCACGAGGCGGGCGGGCTCCGGGCGGTGAATTCCCGAGCTACGGATAGTTCGCCCAGGCGGACGAACTCGGAGTACGCCGACGTTCCGGACATGTTCCGGGAGTTGGCGAAGGTGGATCCTGACTCCGCCCAGTTCCAGCGACAGCGCGACCGCATCGTCGAGCGCTGCCTGCCGCTGGCCGACCACATCGCCCGCCGCTTCGACGGTCGCGGCGAACCCCGGGACGACCTCGTTCAGGTGGCCCGCGTCGGCTTGGTGAACGCGGTCATCCGCTACGACGTCGAGACCGGTTCAGACTTCGTGTCCTTCGCGGTCCCCACCATCATGGGTGAGGTCCGGCGCCACTTCCGGGACAACAGCTGGTCGGTGAAAGTGCCTCGCCGGCTCAAGGAACTGCACCTGCGGCTGGGCGCGGCGACCTCGGAACTGTCCCAGCGGCTCGGGCGCGCACCGACCGCCTCCGAACTCGCCGAAGAACTCGGCATGGAGCGCGAAGAGGTCGTCGAGGGCCTGGTCGCGGGCAGTTCGTACAACACCCTGTCGATCGACAGTGGCGGCAGCGGCAGCGACGAGGACGCGCCGGCGATCGTCGACACCCTGGGTGACGTCGACTTGAGCCTCGATCAGATCGAGAATCGGGAGGCGTTGCGTCCGCTGCTCGCGCAGTTGCCCGAGCGCGAACGCACCGTCCTGTTGCTCCGGTTCTTCGAGTCGCTCACCCAGACTCAGATCGCCGAGCGCGTCGGCATCTCACAGATGCACGTCTCGCGCCTGCTCGCGAAGTCGCTAACTCGGCTCCGGGACCAGTTGGAGTAGCCGACGGGGTTCACCGTCGAGCAGTTCGACGGCCTCCCGGACGGAGTCGGCGACCGGCAGCGTGTGGTCGGGATCGCAGACCCGCAACAGCCGCGACACCGCCTCGCCGGTCACCATCACCCATCGTGCCGAGGCGTTGGCGCATCGGACGTTGATGGTGTGCAGCGCCGAGAACCCCGCGGTTCCGAAGAAGCTGAGCGGGCTCAGGTCCAGGACCAGACGGTCGCCCACGCCCGCGCACGCGTCGACATGGTCGGCGAAGGCGATGGCATTGGAGGCGTCGAGCTCGCCCTGGACGGTGATGATCCCGACGGTCTCGTCGGGCCAGATAGTAGTGAAGCGAGCGGTGTGGCAATCATGTGAATGCGACACAGCCGAACGCTCGGGTTGATCTGTACTGAAGACAGACATAGTGACTCCATCAGCGAACGAATATTCGTACTGTGGATCACGCCAGAGTGGGTAGGCCCGTGTAGTGCGGGAGTTCGCACGCCTCGCACGTCTTTGACGTTTTTCCGGGCGGCTGTGAACTCAACCTGACTTGAACTGTACGCCACTAGTCAGACCAGCGAACAGCAATAACAGCGGGTTCTCATGATCTTCTTGCAGTTGGGGTCACACTGTCTACATGTCGAAGCCGGGCCGGTCAGCCGGCATCCTCCTGGCGGCCGGTGCGGGTACCCGTTACGGCATGCCCAAAGTGCTTGCCGCCCAGGGTGAATGGCTGCGCTCGGCGGTCGAGGCCCTGGCCGCCGGCGGCTGCGACGACGTGGTGGTGGTGCTCGGCGCGGCGATTGTCGACGTTCCGGCAGGCACCCGCTCGGTGGTCGCAGAACAGTGGCGGCGCGGGATGGGAGCTTCCCTGCTAACCGGACTGGCGGCGGTATCGGACGCCGATCACGCCGTGATCCTGACCGTCGACACCCCCGACATCGGCGCCGACGTCGTCGCTCGGGTACTCGGGGCCGCACGCGAGTCGCCGTCCGGCCTGGCCCGTGCCAGCTATCACGGGCGGCCCGGCCATCCGGTCGTCATCGCCCGCGAGCACTGGCCGGCACTGCGGGCCACCCTGGACGGCGACGAGGGCGCACGACGCTTTCTGGCGTCCCGCACCGATGTGGTGGCGGTGGACTGTGCGGACCTGGCCACCGGGCGCGACATCGACGAGCGCTAACCGATGCCGATCGACTCGGCGAAGCGGCGCACCGAGTCGGCCGCGGTCTGGGTCGCTTCGGCATGACCGCGGCGAGCCCGCAGCTGGATCATCCCGGTGCGTACGTCGAGCACCACTTCGCCGAGTAGTTCACCGGTGGTCGGCTCGCAGACCGCCCAGGAGTAGACCCGGTCCTGCTCCCAGCCGGCAAGACTTCTCGTCACGTATTCCGGATCGTTCTCGCCCAGGTCGGCGAGCGCGGGGCGGTCGTCGATTCTCTCGTCGGCCCGCAAGGCGCGCAAATACCAAGCGCCCGCGTTGATTTCGACGGGATCCATATCAGCGGCGAGCGCCTTACTTGATCTCCGCCAACACAGTGCCCTGGGTGATCGCGGCACCCGGCTCGACGGCCAGACCGGTGATGACACCGTCCTTGTGCGCGGTCACCGGGTTCTCCATCTTCATGGCCTCGAGCACCACGACGAGGTCACCTGCGGCCACGGTCTGGCCTTCTTCGACGGCGACCTTGACCACGGTGCCCTGCATCGGCGCGGTCACCGCATCACCCGAGGCGGCGGCGCCGGCCTGGGAGCCGCGCTTGCGCGCCTTCGGCTTCTTGCGGATGGCGCCGGATTCGGCGTGGCCGCCGCCGCTGCCCAACGCCAGGTCGCCGGGCAGTGAGACCTCGACCCGACGGCCGCCGACCTCGACGACCACCTTCTGGCGCTGCTGAACTTCTTCTTCGTCGACCTGGCCACCACCGGTGAACGGCTCGACGGTGTTGTCCCACTCGGTCTCGATCCAGCGGGTGTGGACGGTGAATCCGTTGCCGTCACCGATGAACGCCGGATCGCTGACGACCGCGCGGTGGAACGGGATGACGGTGGCCAGACCTTCGACCTGGAATTCGTCCAGCGCCCGACGGGAACGCGCCAGCGCCTCCTCGCGGGTGGCGCCGTACACGATCAGCTTGGACAGCATCGAGTCGAACTGGCCGCCGATCACCGAACCGGCCTCGACGCCCGAATCCAGGCGCACGCCGGGGCCGGTGGGGATGTCGTAGCGGGTGACGGGCCCGGGCGCGGGCAGGAAGCCGCGGCCGGCGTCCTCGCCGTTGATCCGGAACTCGATCGCGTGGCCGCGGGGAGTCGGGTCCTCGGTGAGTTCGAGCTTCTCGCCGTTGGCGATCTTGAACTGCTGCAGTACCAGGTCGATGCCCGCGGTCTCCTCGGTGACCGGGTGTTCGACCTGCAGGCGGGTGTTGACCTCGAGGAAGGAGATGAGGCCGTCCTGGCCGACCAGGTACTCGACGGTTCCGGCGCCGTAGTAGCCGGCCTCCTTGCAGATGCGCTTGGCCGACTCGTGGATCTCCTTGCGCTGCGCGTCGGTCAAGAAGGGCGCGGGGGCTTCCTCGACGAGCTTCTGGAAGCGGCGCTGCAGCGAGCAGTCGCGGGTACCGGCGACGATGACGTTGCCGTGGGTGTCGGCGATGACCTGAGCCTCGACGTGACGCGGCTTGTCCAGGTAGCGCTCGACGAAGCACTCGCCGCGGCCGAACGCCGCGATCGCCTCGCGGGTGGCCGACTCGAACAGCTCGGGTATCTCCTCGATGGTGCGGGCCACCTTCATGCCGCGGCCGCCGCCACCGAAGGCCGCCTTGATCGCCACCGGCACGCCGTACTCCTTGGCGAAGGCCACCACCTCGTCGGCGTCTTTGACCGGGTCGGGGGTGCCGGGTACCAGCGGCGCCTGGGCGCGGGCCGCGATATGGCGGGCGGTCACCTTGTCGCCGAGGTCGCGGATGGACTGCGGGCTCGGGCCGATCCAGATCAGACCGGCGTCGAGCACGGCCTGGGCGAAGTCGGCGTTCTCACTCAAGAAGCCGTAGCCGGGGTGGATGGCGTTGGCGCCGGACTTGGCCGCGGCGTCGAGGATCTTGCCGAAGTCCAGGTAGGACTCTGCCGACGTCTGGCCGCCCAGCGCGAACGCCTCGTCGGCGAGTCGCACGTGCGGTGCATCGGCATCGGGCTCGGCGTAGACCGCCACGCTGGCCAGTCCGGCATCCCTTGCCGCTCGGATCACCCGGACCGCGATCTCACCACGGTTGGCTACGAGGACTTTGGAGATGGTCTGACTGGGCACCGCGCCTCCTGCTTTGCGTGACTCTAAGAACGTTCTTTAAAAATAGGTTCGCACGGCAGTGTAAGCGCCGCTGCTTAGACACGAATCAGCTGGTACCCCTACCAATGAGTAAGTTCAGCATCCGGCGAGCAATCCGATCGGATCCGTCCCGATCGCCTCGGCCGCTTTGCGCAGTAAACGACGGTCGTGGACGTTGTCGTGGTACGAGACGGTGATGCTGCGCTCGTGGCCGATCTTGCCGCTGAAGACCGAGATGTCCGACGGCGCCCACGGCTGCAGTGCCGCGTTGATCGACCGGGGGCGGCCCGGCAGCCAGGGCAGCGCCTCGAACGGGGACAGCCGGCCGACGTCGGAGTAGCCCAGCTGAACCGCTGATCGGGCCGCCGGGCGCTTGCCCCGGGTGGCGCGCAGCGGGACGGCGAGCGTGTGCGCTGACGTGGCGGCCAGAGCCAGCAACGGCAACGCCGCCTCCAGGTCCTGCTTCACCGCGGCGTCGATCGCGCCGAGGCGCCCGTCGACGGGTGCCGCGACGCTGAGCCCGGAAATGAAGTTGGCGTTGACCCGGTCATCGGACGGCAGATACCGGCGGCAGTCCACGACCAGCCGGGCGGCGTCGGTCAGCGGCAGCCCCGCTCGGGCGAGTGCCGTGCGGACGATCATCAGCCACGTGACCGCTCTGCTGGCACCCGGGGCGTCGGCTGTCCGCCAGCTGTCGACTTCGCGTTCGAGTGTGGCGTCGACGTGGATCACCTCGACCGCAGGTGAGGGCAGCCCGGTCGGCGCCGGGGGCGGGGCCGCGCGGTGCCAGACGGGTCGGGGACGTTGCCGCGCTTCGGTCCATGTGTTGAGCAGCCGTCGTGGACTGGCGGCGAACGTGTGCAGCAGCGTGTGCGCGATCGGGTTGGCGGTGTCGCGGTCGCGCAGCCAGCTCGTGTCGACACCGTCGATCAAGCCGAAAATCGTTGTGACGCAATCGACGTAGAGGCGGGCATCGCCGAGTCCGTGATCGATGTCGAACGCGATGTGGCGGTCGGACAGGTAGACGTCCACCGGGCCCCGCGGGCCGGCGGCCTTGTTGATGTACTCGAGCACCGCGCTGGATCCACGGTCCGCGATGTCGGCGGGCAGCTCGCGGACCTCGGGGGCGGACTCGGCCTGCCAGCCCCACATCAGCGCCCGCGGATCGGGACGCAGCCCGAGCCGGGTGTGCGGTCCGCATCGCGTGATGGTGTCCAGCGCCCCGGCCACCAGTTCGCGCGGCGGCACCACGACGTTCTCGAGGCAGCCCACATACCGAGTGCCCGCCATCAACCGGTCGAGACCACTGGCGTTGGTTCGGCGAAGCAATGGTGGCCCTGCGCTACGTTGTCGCGCGCAGTCGGCGTTTGATCCTGGCCAGCATCGCCGACATTCCCCGCAGCCGAAGCGGACTGATCAACGCGGCCAACCCCAGCTCGGAGTAGAAATCGTCCGGTACGGCCAAGATGTCGTCTTTCGGCTGGCCGTCGAGACCGGCCGCCAGGATCGACGCGAAGCCGCGGGTGGTCGGGGCCTCCGCGGGGGCGCTGAAGAACAGCCGGACATGTTCGGCGTCGGAGGCGTCGACATGCAGGAACAGCGGCGACTGACACTCCGGCACCGGTTCCATGGCCGCCTCCTCGAGGTCGGCGGGCAGATCGGGAAGGTCGTCGGCGAACTCCAGCAGCAGCTTGAGCTTGTCCTGGCCCTGCACGTCGGCGAAGTCGGATACGACCTCGGCGAGCGCAGCGGGCATGCTCACGATGCCCCGGGCGCTGATCCTGGTTCAGCACCGGCCACGATCGGCACCCGTACGGTGTTGCCCCACTCGGTCCACGACCCGTCGTAATTGCGGACGCCGGGGATGCCCAACAGGTAGGTGAGCACGAACCAGGTGTGGCTGGACCGCTCGCCGATGCGGCAGTAGGCGATGATGTCGTCGCCCGGCTCGACGAATGAATACACATCCTCGAGTTCGGCACGGTTGCGGAAGCGGCCGCTGTCCTCGGCGGCCTTGGCCCACGGCACCGACACGGCGGTCGGGATGTGGCCGCCGCGCAGCGCACCCTCTTCGGGATAGTCGGGCATGTGGGTGCGTTCGCCGGTGTACTCCTGGGGCGAACGCACGTCGATCAGCGTCGAATGGCCCAGGGACGCAAGCACATCGTCCTTGTAGGCGCGGATCGCGGCATCGTTGCGCTCGACCACCGGGTAGCCCGATCCGGCCTTGCTCGGGACATCGAGAGTGGTGTCACGGCCGTCGGAGATCCACAGGTCGCGGCCGCCGTTGAGCAGTCGCACGTCCTGGTGGCCGAACAGGGTGAAGACCCACAGCGCGTATGCGGCCCACCAGTTGCTCTTGTCGCCGTAGATGACGACGGTGTCGTCGCGGGAGATGCCCTTGCGATCCATCAGCTCGGCGAATTGCGCGCCGCTGACGTAGTCGCGCACCTGCGGATCGTTGAGATCGGTGTGCCAGTCGATCTTGACCGCGCCGGGGATGTGGCCTATGTCGTAGAGCAACACGTCTTCGTCGGACTCCACGATGGCCAGCCCGGGGGTGCCGAGGTGCGCCGACAGCCAGTCGGCGGTGACCAGGCGCTCCGGGTGGGCGTAGTCCTTCAGGGTGGGGCTGGGATCTGCGGGAAGCGGCACGACGTCGAGCCTACCGCTGATCAGCGGACCGGATTAGCCGCCCACAGATCGCCGATCGGCAGTCCGACGTCGCTCAGCAGCCGACGCGTCACCGACAGGCCCAGGCCGACGACGTTCGACGGATCGCCCTCGATGCCGTCGACGAACCAGCCGCCGAGGCCGTCGAGCGTGAACGCGCCAGCAACACCTAGCGGTTCACCACTGGCCACATAGGCCGCCAAGTCGGCCGCCGCCGGACTGGCGAACCTGACCCGGGTCACCTCCGCCTTCGTCGCGGTGTGCGCCGCAGCGCCGTGCAGTACCCGGATCACGCAGTGCCCGGTATAAAGCAGCCCGACCCGGCCGGCCATCGAATCCCATTGCAGCGCAGCCTGTTCGGCGGTACCCGGCTTGCCGCGGAGTTCGCCGTCGAGGTATAACATCGAATCACAGCCGATGACAACGCAATCCGATGCGACGCCGGGATCCAGCACCGTGTGCACGGCAGCGGCTTTGGCCTGAGCCAGCGCGGTAACCACATCGCCGGGCTCGGCATCGGCGCCCAGGTTCGCCACGATCGCGTCCTCGTCGACGCCGGAGACGACGACAAGCGGATCGATGCCTGCGTTGCGCAGCACCCGCAGACGACCAGATGAGGCCGAGCCGAGAACTACTCGGGTCACGGTGCGCTCATCGGCGCATGTGGGTCCGCTCCAGCAAGGTCACCTGGTTCCAGCTGTGGATCGAGTAGCGCAGCTTGTCGACCGGATGGCCCCACAGGTTGAGCTCCTGCGGACCCGGGCCGGCATTGCCGCCGCTGGCCGCGGCCAGCACGGTCACCAGAGCGGCGATGTCCTCGTCGCTGGGGTTGCCCTTCTCGATGCGGATCTCGGGAGTCAGCGGCTCCGGGTTGTCGAGCGTGATGTCCCGGGGGTCACTGAGTTCGGTGATGTCCTCGTGCTTGGTCATCGGCGGTAGCCCCTTGTCACTGGAGTCCGATCGTTCGCTCGTTCGCTGCGCTCACTCGACTCACAGTGGAATGTTCCCGTGCTTCTTCGGCGGCACCTGGGCGATCTTGCGCTCCAGCAGTCGCAGGGCGGTCGAGATGTACCCGCGGGTGTGCGACGGCGGGATCACCGCGTCGACGTAGCCGCGCTCGGCGGCGATGTACGGGTTCACCAGGGTGTCCTCGTAGGTCTGCTGCAGCTCGAGGCGCAGGGCGTCCACGTCCTTGCCTTCGGCCGCCGCTTCCTTGAGGTCCTTGCGGTAGACGAAACCGACCGCGCCCGAGGCGCCCATGACCGCGATCTGCGCCGTCGGCCAGGCGATGTTGACATCGCAGCCCATGTCCTTGGAACCCATGACGCAGTAGGCGCCGCCGTAAGCCTTGCGGGTGATGACGGTGATCTTGGCGACGGTGGCCTCGCCGTAGGCGTAGAGCAGCTTGGCGCCGCGACGGATGATGCCGTTGTACTCCTGCTCGGTGCCCGGCAGGAAGCCTGGCACGTCGACCAGCATCACGATCGGGATGTTGAAGCAGTCGCAGGTGCGCACGAAGCGGGCGGCCTTCTCGGAGGCGTTGATGTCCAGGCAGCCGGCGAACTGGGTGGGCTGGTTGGCCACGATGCCGACCGGGCGGCCGTCGATCCGCCCGAAGCCGACGACGATGTTTTGGGCGTAGCCCGCCTGGACCTCCAGGAACTCGTCGTCGTCGAGGATGCGGGTGATGACCTCGTGCATGTCGTACGGCTGGTTCGGCGAGTCCGGGATCAGGGTGTCGAGCTCGAGGTCCTCATCGGTGAGGTTGTCCTCGATCGCGCCCGGGTGCGGCGGCGCCGGGTAGCGCGGCGGCTCGGCGTAGTTGTTGGGCGGCAGGTAGCTCAGCAGATCGCGCACGTAATCCAGCGCGTCCTGCTCGCCGGAGGCGACGTAGTGCACGGTGCCGGACTTCGCCATGTGGGTGTGGGCGCCGCCCAAATCCTCCATGGTGACGTCCTCGCCGGTGACGGTCTTGATGACGTCAGGTCCGGTGATGAACATCTGGCTGGTCTGGTCGACCATGATCACGAAGTCGGTGAGCGCGGGGGAGTAGACGTGGCCGCCGGCCGCCGCTCCCATGATCAGCGAGATCTGCGGGATCACGCCGGAAGCCTTGATGTTGTTGTGGAAGATCCGGCTGTAGAGACCGAGCGAGACCACACCTTCCTGGATGCGGGCGCCTGCGCCGTCGTTGATGCCGATCAAGGGGCGACCGGTCTTGAGGGCGAGCTCCTGGACCTTGACGATCTTCTCGCCGTAGACCTCGCCGAGGCTGCCGCCGAACACCGTGGCGTCCTGGCTGAAGATGCAGACCTCGCGGCCATCGATGGTGCCGTAACCGGTTACGACGCCGTCGCCGACCGGACGGTTCTCCTGCAACCCGAAGTTGGTGCTGCGATGCCGGGCCAGTGCGTCGAGTTCCACGAACGAGCCCTCGTCGAGCAGCGCCAGGATGCGCTCGCGAGCGGTGAGCTTGCCCTTGGCGTGGACCTTCTCCACGGCGGTCTCGCCGACCGGGTGCAGCGACTCCTCAGCACGCTGACGAAGATCGGCCAGCTTGCCAGCGGTGGTGTGGATGTCGATCGTGTGGCCCGCGGCCGGTTCCGTAACGCTCGTCATGGGTGCCGATGGTATCGGTCACCTTAAGAAGGCGCTAAGGGACCCACCGGCGCGGTGCGTCCGCTGTCGACGCGGGACCGCCCGATGTGCGGAATCTGCACGCTCCGGTCAGTTCTCCGCTAATTCCCTGTGGTGATGCTGAACTCCCAAAATTGGGAAAATGTCGCCCGCCGCGGTCCGGTTTGCTGAGGATTACTGGGAAGAGTGACAAAATCTGTGGCAAATTTTCCTGGCATGTATAAACCTGTCATGAACTGGGTAAAAAACGTATTTCGTGCATATTGACGTAATTGCAGTTAACGCAACACAAGTTAGGTTATGGCGTCCGTCACACTTACCGGTGAACACCCGTCTACCGGTTGCTGGTTCTAACGATTGGTAGCTACAGTTCGTCCGAGCGAACAACTGCCAGTTTCTGTCTACGCGGACTTCGAACACCTCATCGCGTGATCTGAAGGCAGTCAACCAAATCGATGCACCGCCGCCGCGGGGAGCGGAGTGCGGGACTGAATCGAGGTTGCGTGCTTTGCCGTTTGTGTGGACTGAACCGGCTCGTGAGTGTGCTCGACCTGGGCGCCACTCCGCCGTGTGAGAGGTTTCTCGGTGCCGACGAACTCGACGCGCCCGAGCCGACCTTCCCCTTGCACCTGCGGGTCTGCGAGGAATGCCTGCTGCTGCAGATTCCCGCGCTGATCACGCCTGAGGACACCTTCACCGAGTACGCCTACTTCTCGTCGTACTCCGACAGTTGGGTGCAGCACGCCAAGACCTTCGTGGCCGACGCCGTCGCACGCCTTGACCTCGGACCGGACTCGTTCGTCGTGGAGGTGGCCAGCAATGACGGCTATCTACTCCAGCATGTGGTGGCCGCCGGCATCCCCTGCCTGGGCATCGAACCGTCGCACAACGTCGGCGCGGCGGCCCGTAGCCGCGGAGTGCCGACGCGGACAGCCTTCCTCGACGAGGAGCTGGCTCGGGCGGTGGTCTCTGAGCGAGGAACCGCCGACCTGCTGGTGGCCAACAACGTCTACGCGCACATCCCGGACATCGCCGGGTTCGGCCGCGCGCTGCGAATCCTGCTCGCCGACGACGGCTGGCTCAGCATCGAGGTGCACCACGCGTACAACCTGGTCACCCTCGGTCAGTTCGACACCGTCTATCACGAGCATTTCCAGTACTACACAGTCCTCACCGCGACCAGGGCACTGGCCGCCGCCGGCCTGCGCGTCGTCGACGCCGAACTGATTCCCACCCACGGTGGATCGATCCGGCTCTGGGCCAGGCCGGATTGCGTTGACGCCGAGCCCACTTCACGATTCTTCGACATCCTGGACTCCGAGCGGCAGGCCGGACTGCATGACGTGGGCGGGTACCTCGGGCTGCGCGGCCGCACCGAAGCGGTGCGCCACGAACTCCTGCGCTTCCTGCTCGAATGCAAGGCGTCCAACCGGCGAGTGGTGGGTTACGGCGCTCCTGGCAAGGGCAACACCCTGCTGAACTACTGCGGAATCCGCAGCGATCTCCTGGAATACACGGTCGACCGCAACCCCTACAAGCACGGCAGGTTCACGCCGGGCGCCCGCATTCCGATCAGGGAACCGGAGGCGATCGCCGAAGACCGTCCCGACGTCGTTCTCGTCCTGCCGTGGAATCTGGAAACGGAGCTCACCGCACAACTGTCCTACGTCGCGGACTGGGGCGGTCAATTGGTCTACCCGCTGCCGACCTTGCGCACGGCGCATGAGAAGCCCGAAGTGGTTGGGAGTCAAGCCAGATGAAAGTGGTCCTGTTCTGCGGTGGCTACGGCATGCGGATGCGCAACGCCGTCGGCGACGACATCCCCAAACCGATGCAGATGGTCGGACCCCGGCCGCTGCTGTGGCATGTGATGCGGTACTACGCACACTTCGGGCACAAGGACTTCATCCTGTGCCTGGGTTACGGAGCGTCGCGGATCAAGGATTACTTCCTGGAGTACCGCGAAACGGAGTCCAACGACTTCGTCATGCGCGACGGCGAGGTCCATCTACTCGACAACGACATCAGTGACTGGACGATCACGTTCGTCGACACCGGGCTGGAGTCGCCGATCGGCGAGCGCCTGCGACGCGTGCGGGATCATCTCGACGGCGACGAGTACTTCTTGGCCAACTATGCCGACGTGCTCACCGACGCCCGCCTCGACGACATCGTGGACAAGTTCCACGCCTCCGGCGCCGCGGTGTCGATGATGCTGGTCCCGCCGCAACAATCGTTCCACTGCGTCGAGGTCAAGGACTCCGGCGAGGTCAAGGACATCGTGCCGGTCGCGAACTTCCCGATCTGGATCAACGGCGGCTTTTTCGTTCTCTCCCAAGCGGTTTTCGACTACCTACCGCCGGGCGGCGACCTGGTGGCCGACGCCTGCGAGGCGCTCGCCGGTCAGGGCCGGTTGTTCGGGTACCGGCACGAGGGCTTCTGGAAGCCGGCCGACACGTTCAAGGAACGTGCCGAGCTCGACGAGGGCTACCGCCATGGCGTCCGACCCTGGGCATTGTGGGAGCCGGCGCATGCGTGAACTGTTCACCGGTGGAGTCGACGAGATCGCTGTGCTCGGCGCCCATTGCGACGACATCGCCATCGGGATGGGTGGCACCCTGCTCGCCCTGTGTTCCGACCGGCCGGGGCTCCGCGTGCACGCGCTGGTGTTGTCCGGCGGTGGTGGTGAGCGGGAGGCCGAGGAGCGGGCTGCTCTCGACGCGTTCTGCCCGGGCGCTTCGGTGCGGGTGACGGTCCTCGACATCCCCGACGGCCGCGCCCCAGCCCATTGGCAGCAGGTCAAATCAGCGTTACACGAGTTCCGTCAATCCTGCGATCCCGCCGTCGTTTTCGGTCCGCACCGGCACGATGCACACCAGGACCACCGGCTGCTCGCCGAGTTGCTGCCCACCGAGTTCCGCGACCACCTGATCCTCGGCTACGAGATCGTGAAGTGGGAGACCGACACTCCCCGGCCGAATCTCTTCCATCCGCTGCCGCACGGTGTCGCCGAGACCAAAGCCCGACTGCTTGGCAAGCACTACCCGTCGCAGGCGACGCACGACTGGTTCGACGACGAGGCTTTCCTCGGCTTGGCGCGCCTGCGCGGAGTGCAGTGCCACAGCCGCCACGCGGAGGCGTTCACGGCGGAGAAGTTGTCCATCGGATTCGGAGGTCGTTGAGTGAGAGTTCTCGTCACCGGACATCAGGGCTACCTCGGCACGGTCATGGTCGGCGTGTTGCGTGCGGCCGGGCACGACGTAGTCGGCCTCGACGCAGGCTATTTCGCCGACTGCGTGCTCGGTCCCGCGCCGATGGATCCCGAGCAGATCCGTCGGGATGGACCGGTGGACCTGCGGGACATCACCGCCGACGATCTGACCGGGGTGGACGCGGTCGTCCATCTCGCGGCGCTGTCCAATGACCCGCTGGGCGACCTCGCCCCCGATGTCACCTATGAGATCAACCACCGCGCATCTGCGCGCCTCGCGCAGGCCGCCAAAGCCGCTGGGGTGTCGAGGTTCCTGTACGCATCGACGTGCTCGGTGTACGGATCGGCCGGCGACGACCTGGTCGACGAGGACGCACCGCTGCGCCCCCTGACCCCGTACGCGGAAAGCAAAGTCTGGGTGGAGGATGACCTCGCGGCGATCGCCGACTCCGGATTCGCACCGGTATTCCTGCGGAACGCAACCGCGTTCGGCTTCTCGCCGCGGCTTCGCGCCGACATCGTGCTGAACAATCTGGTCGGGCACGCGGTCCTGACCGGCGTAGTGAAGGTTCTCTCCGACGGCACGCCGTGGCGGCCGCTGGTACACGCCCAGGACATCGCCGAAGCCTTCCTGCTGTGTCTGACCGCGCCGGTGAAGACGATCTGGTGCCAGGCGTTCAATGTCGGCACCGAGGCCAACAACCTCACGGTTGCCGAGATCGCCCAGGCTGTTGTGGACGTGGTCCCGGGGACCGAATTGCGCATCACCGGCGAGACAGGTGCCGACCCCCGTTCGTACCGAGTCGATTTCGCCAAGATCCGCGATCGGCTGGGCTTCCAGGCGCAGTGGTCGGTGGCTGCCGGCGCCGCGGAGCTCCACGCCACCTACACCAACCACAACCTGACTCAGGACGCGTTCAGCGGCCGCTTCACCCGGCTGGCCCGCCTGAAGGAGCTTCGCGAGTCGGGCGTGCTCGACGAAACTATGTACCAGGGTGGCCGAGTTGGCTGACCACATCGCGCCAGCTGCCCGCCGCGCGGTCCCGTGCCGAGATCGCGGTGGGCGCAATCGGCCATGCAATGCCCAGATCGGGGTCGTCGAAGGCGACCGCGAGGTCTTCGCTCGGGTCGTGTGGCCGATCGATCCGATAGCAGACGTCGGCGATCGGCGTGAGGGCCTGAAACCCGTGCAGAAATCCGCGCGGCACATAAAGATGCCGAAAGTCCTTGTCGTCGAGCACAACCGATACGTGACGGCCGAAGGTCGGCGAGTCACGCCGGATATCGACGACAACGTCGTGCACGGCGCCGTTGGCGCATCGGATGAGTTTGGCCTCACCGCGACCGGCGCGGCCGTGCATCCCGCGGATGGTGCCCTGTACCGAGCGCGACTGGGAATCCTGGATGAACGACGCGCTGAGTCCCGGCGCGCCGAGGTAGCTGTCGAAGATCTCCGCGTCGAAGGTCCTGGTGAAGAAACCGCGATCATCGAAAAACGGTTCAGGGACGAGCACCACGAGGCCGGCGATGCCGGTTTGCTTGATCTCCACGAGGCCATGCTGCCATGAGTCGTTGCCGAGGATGTCATGGTCGGGGCTTACTGCCCGTGTTGGATGTGGGCCGCGTCCCCGCGCAGGACTTCTTCCCTGCTGCCGCCGAACCCGTTGCGCCCGAAGAATCTTCGCATCCGTTGGCGATGGTCCTGTGTGCCGGCTGCGGTCTGGCGCAGCTGGCCGAGGACGACACCGTGACCGACGAGCCGCGCGGGGTGGAACCGGCTGCGTTGCAGCGCCAAGCCGTCGATGCCGTGACCAGGGTGGCCGCCGCGCAATTGCTGCGCGGATCGACGGTCCGCGAGTTCGGCAGCCCCCACGGCGGCAGTTGGCTGCCACTGCTGGCCGAGCGCGGATTCGCCACCGCCGAGGTCGCCGACGTGGTGCTCGACAGCTTCGGGTTGATGCACGAACCGGATCAGCGCACCGCGTTCGCACGCCGAGCGCAGGCGACGGCGAACGACGGTGTGCTGCTGGTCCAATACCACTCACTGGCGACGATCGTGGGCAAGAGACAGTGGAACGCCCTGCGCCACGGCCACTTTGCGTACTACTCGACCACCGCGCTGCTCGGCCTGCTGAGGCAGGCCGGGATGAGCGCGGTCGGCGCGTGGGAGTTCGACCTGTACGGCGGGACGGTGTTGGTCGCGGCCAGGCACGGGCATACCGCCCCACCCGCGTCGGTGCGTCGCATCGTCGCCGCCGAGCACATCGTCACCGAGCCTGCGGCGGTCGCGACGTTGCAGAGCGCGGCCGACGCCCACTGCCGGGCACTGCGCGACTGGCTCGAAGACCAGGCGGCCCAACACCGCCGGGTCTTCGCCTACGGTGCGGCGTCTCGTGCGGTTGCGCTGTTCGCGCTGGCGGGAGTGACCCGTCGGCTTGTCACGGCGGTCGCGGACGCGTCGCGCGCCAAGCAGGGACGACGGATGCCGGGAACCGATGTGCCGATCATCGCGCCCGATGAACTCGTTGCGGCGCAACCAGACTGCGTCCTGCTTACTTTGCCGGACCTGCTCGCCGAGGTCTCGGTTGCCTACCCCCAGCTCACAGGACGGTGGATCAGTGACGACCGCTTCATGACCAGTGAGTCAGCGAACACGCCCCAGTTGCACAGTCTTGATCGAGAGGAGACACGTCTATGAGCAAGGTCGTCGGAATTTGGGAAGCAATGCCGCATTCGGCACGCCGGCCCACGATCTCGGTGGTTATCCCGGCGCTGAACGAGGAGCGCAACCTGTCCTACATCGCGTCGCGGTTGCCCCACGACGTCGACGAGATCGTGTTCGTGGATGGCGACTCCGTGGACAACACCGCGCTGGTGGCGCGGGAGCTCTGGCCCCACGGTGTGCACCTACGGCAGACCCGAAAGGGTAAGGGCAATGCGCTGGCGTGTGGTTTCGCCGCCGCGTCGGGCGACATCGTGGTGATGATCGACGCCGACGGCAGCACCGACCCCGCGGAGATCCCGCGCTTCGTCGGCGCGCTGATCTCGGGCAAGGACTTCGCCAAGGGATCACGCTTCGTCCAGGGCGGCGGCAGCAGCGACATCACCCGTCTGCGGCGGTTCGGCAACTGGGGCCTCAACACGTTGGTCAACACGTTGTTCGCTACCAAGTACACCGATCTGTGCTACGGCTACAACGCCTTCTGGCGGGATTGCCTCGAGGTGATGGACCTGCCCGACACCGAGATCCAAGCTCCGCAGTGGGGAGACGGTTTCGAGATCGAGTCGCTGATCAATGTGCGCGTGGCCGCCAGTGGGATGCAGATCGCCGAAGTGAGCAGCTATGAGCTCGACCGCATCCACGGCGCCAGTAATCTCAACGCCGCCAAGGACGGTCTGCGCATCCTGTGGACCATCCTTCAGGAGTTCTACCGGGCTCGCCGGCGGGGGTGGCGCCGCAGCGTGCGCAGCGGGGATCTCGAGGTCGCTGTGACATCCCGGTACCGGCTCGACGCGGAGTCACACGACGAGTCCCTGCCCGACGTGCGGCACGCGTGAGATGACGAGGCAGGCGACCGTGCGGCAAGCCATTCCGTCCGAGCGACATACCGAGCGAGGCGGCGGGGCCAGGCGCCCCAAAGTCTCGCTGTGCATACCCGCCTATCAGGCGGGCGAGTTTCTGCGCGACACGCTCGACAGCGTTCTTGCGCAGGATTTCCCGGACCTGGAGATCCTCGTCGTCGACAATCACAGCACCGACGAGACACCGGCGATCCTCGACAGCATCACCGACGATCGCGTCCGGGTGGTCCGCAACGAGACCACCCTTTCGGCGGCGGAGAACCACAACCTGGCGGTCGAGCTCAGCCGCGGTGAGTTCGTCAAGGTGATCAGTGCCGACGACACGCTCAAGCACAACTGCGTCGCCGCCCAGGCCGCCATACTGCAGAGCAATCCGGATGTGACGGTGGTGGCCAGTCGCACCGATTTCATCGATGACTCGGGTGCGCTGCTGTTCAAGGCCCGGGGATTACGGGGGCTCCTCGGACACCAGACCGGCGAACAGGTGATCCGGCGGATCGTTCGCAGCGCCAAGAATCCCGTCGGCGCGCCGGTATCAGTCATGTTCCGCCGCAGCGACTTCGACCGATGCGGCGGCTTCAGCGGGCCGCACGTGTTCACCCTCGACATGGACCTGTGGGCCCGGCTGTTGGGGCTCGGCCACTTCTACGGCATGCCCGAAACCCTTGCTTCCTATCGCATCCGCGGCGGGTCGCTCACCGCGTTGACCTCGGCGCGATCGCAACTGGTGCAGCAGGATACGTTCACCCGCAAGCTCATCGACGATCCGCGGTGGGAGATTCGGTACTCCGACCAGTTGCTCGGCAAGCTGAACCGCTACGACGTGCTGCTCAAACGGGTGATGCTGTTCAAGCTCAGCAGTGTGCGGGCGTCGCGACGATCCCGGAACCCGGTGAGATGACACGAGAGTTGAGCCTGTCCGTGGTGATCTGTGCCTACACCACCGACCGCTGGGAGCGGCTGCGACATGCGGCCGAGTCGGTCTTGACCGGTGCCGCCAACCCGGTGGAGCTGATCATGGTGATCGATCACTGCGACGAGTTGCTGTCCGCCGCCCGGCACCTATTCGACGGTGACGCACGGGTGCGGGTGATCCCGAACGAAGAGACCCGCGGGCTGTCCGGAGCGCGCAACACCGGTGTCCGTGCCGCCCGCGGCGACGTGGTGGCCTTCCTCGACGACGATGCGGTGGCGCAACCGGGCTGGGCCGACGATCTGCGCGATCACTATCGGGACCAGACCGTCGCCGGCGTCGGCGGGTACGCCAGCCCGGTGTGGCCGGACAGCCGACCGAATTGGATTCCGCCCGAATTCGACTGGGTGGTCGGCTGCAGCTACGTCGGACAGCCGGAACAGCTTGCCCCGGTGCGTAACCCGATCGGTTGCAACATGTCGCTGCGCCGGTCGGTCTTCGATACGGTCGGCGGGTTCCGGTCCGAAGTGGGGCGGGTGGGTGCCACTCCGGTCGGCTGCGAGGAAACCGAGCTGTTCATCCGGGTCCGGGCCGCCGCAGCCACCAACCAGGTGCTCTTCGACCCCGACATCAGGGTCGAGCACCATGTATCCGACGATCGGACCACGCTGCGGTACTTCGTTCGGCGGTGTTACCACGAAGGCATGTCGAAGGCGGTTGTCACCGAGATGACCGGGGCGGCTGCCGGATTGAGCAGCGAGCGGTCCTATGTTCGGCGGGTGTTGCCGGCCGCCGTTGCCCGGGAGATGAGATCGATGACTTCCGACGGACTGGCCCGGGCAGCAGCCATCTGCCTGGGGCTGGCCGCCACGACGCTGGGCTTCGCCAGGGCCAAGATCAGTCGAAGTCTGTCCCGGAGCGCGCCGTGAACGCATCCGATTCTGCCTGCCTGACTCTGGCGCCTGTGCTGCCGAACCCGGATCGGCCGAGCTGGAGCGGTGCGGTCTGGATCGGTGAAGTGTGGCTCGACGCAGTCGAATCCGCCGACCGGGCGAGCGCGCACTCCGGCACGCCTGCGCAGTGCCTGCTGCAGAACGCCGAGGGATTCTCCCGCGCCCGGCTGCTGGTTCGCGATCAGCAACGGGCGGTCGGCTTTGTCGACATCGCCGTCACCGACGGTCAGGTGGCGTTCTCGGAATTGCGAGATCAGGTTGGTGCGCAGCGACAGTGCGCGGCGCGACCAGCACTGGGTTCAGCCGCGCGCTCGTCGGCCGAGTCGGCGCACGTGACGGTGGTGTTGTGCACGCGTGATCGCACCGCCCTGCTGAAGTCGGCGGTGGCCTCCGTTCTGGCCGCCGGGTATCACGATTTCGACGTGCTGATCGTCGACAACGCACCCCGCAGCGACGCGACGCGGGAGTTCGTCACGAGCCTCGCCGACTCGCGGGTGCGGTTGATCACCGAGCCGGTGCCCGGTCTTTCCCGGGCACGGAACACCGGCCTGCTGGCGGCAACCGGGGACATCGTCGCCTTCGTCGACGACGATGTGGTCGTCGACCGGGACTGGTTGAGCGTCCTGGTCAAGGGGTTCAGCTACGGCGACTCGGTCGGATGTGTGTCCGGGATGGTGCCGGCCGGCGAGTTGCGCACCCCCGCTCAGGCCTACTTCGAGAATCGAGCCGGGTGGACGGAATCGGCGGAGGTCCGCATCTTCGAGTGGTCGCGTGCACCCCACGACGTTCCGCTGTATCCGTTCGAAGTCCGGCACTACGGAACCGGGGCCAACTTCGCCGTCGACCGGCAGATCGCGTTGAGCCTCGGCGGATTCGACGAACGACTGGGCGCGGGAACGCGGGTCAGCGGCGGCGAGGACATCGACATGTTCTTCCGCATCCTGCGGTCGGGCCGACAACTCGTACGTGAACCAGCCGCGATTGCGTGGCACCGGCACCGCGCGACCGTCGACGACCTGCGCGCCCAGACCCGCGGCTACGGACTGGGTTTGGGGGCCTGGTTGGCCAAGCTCGCCTCCGATCCGGCAATGGCGTTGCTCGCGCTGAAGACGGTGGTGCGGCGCAGGCCGGCGCTGGTTCGCCATCTGCGGTCCACGGCACGGCGAGCCGCTCCGTCGACCACGGTGCGATCCGATTTGCCGTCCGACATCGGCAATGGCACATGGCGATTCATCGCCGCCGGCGCGTGGGTGTATCTCGTCGCGGCGTGGCGCAACCGGCTGCGCAGGGCATCCGGCTGATGGTGACCACCGACGTCGTGCCGCCCACCGCGGGACGCAACATGACCGTCAACTCGATCTCGTTGATCGCCTCCAGCCTGCTGACCGGGATCCTGGGTCTGGTGTTCTGGGGAGCCGCCGGCCGGCTTTACCCCGCAGCCGAAGTCGGGGTGGCCGCCGCATTGATCACCTCGGCACTGATGTTGTCGATGTTGTCGATGCTCAGCATCGACACGGTTTACGAACGCTTCCTGCCGTTGGCCGGCGAGAAGGCCGGGACGCTGATCACCCGCGGTTACCTGCTCGTCGCGGTGACCGCGCTGCTGGCCGGGTGGGCGCTGGTGGCCTTCGGCCCGCGCGACGAACTGTTCACCTCGCGCTGGGCGATGGCGGGCTACCCCCTGCTGGTGATGGTGCTGGCGGTGTTCACCCTGTTGGACAAGACCGCCGTCGGGCTCGGGGTGACGAAGTGGTCGGCGGTGAAGAACCTGATCCATGCGGTCATCAAATTGGCGGTTCTGTTCGCCTTGGTCTGGACCGGCAGCGGCGCCTCGATCGTGCTGGCCTGGGGGGCGACCGCTGCGGCCGGAACACTGTTGGTGTTGGCGGCAATGCGCCGGCGGTGGCGCACGCACGCCCAGTTCCGGCAGCCGTCCGAACTACCGGCGCGAGCCCAGCTTCTGTCGTATGTCGGGTCGTCCTTCGGGATCACCACCCTGTGGATCATCGGACCCCTCGTCGTGCCGCTGATCATCGTGAGCAGGTTCGGTGCGGCCGCCAACGCACATTTCGCGGTGACCTGGGCGATCATCAACGCCCTGTACTTCGCGGTGCATCTGGTGATGAGCCCGTTCGTCGCCGAGGTAGCCGCCCACCCCGACAATGTGGCGGCCCTGTCGACCCGGATGGTGCAGATGATGGCCGTCGTGTCGGTGGTCGGTTCGCTCGGATTGGTCGTGATCGGTCCGTGGGTGCTGGGCATCATCGGCTCCGACTATCGCGCCGAGGGACAGGGACTGCTTCTGCTGGCGGCGGCGTTCGTGCCGCTGTCGGCGGTGAGTGCGGTCTATGAAGGATTCGCGCGGGTGCGCCGCAAGTTGACCCTGATGGTGGTCATGCGGTGCGTGTCCACCACGATCGTGGTCGCCGGCACTGTGCTGATCACCGCACACGTCGGCGTGATCGGCGTCGGCTGGGCTTATCTTGCGGCCGAAGCGATTCCGGCGGTGGTCTTGTTGCCGCCGGCGATCCGCTGGCTGCGTCGCGTCCGGGCGCCCGGCCTGGAATAGGCCAGGTCTAGGCCGAATACTGGCGGACCCAGTCGACCGACATCGAGCCCCCGTTGTTGAGGTCGCCGCCGAAATTGTCCAGCTGAATGCACAGATGCATCGGCCCGGGAGGAAAGTGCGCCGGGTCGGTGGCCGCCCACCACTGGACGCCGTCGACGAACATCGCGATCCGCTGCGGGGTCCATTCGACGGCCCAGCTGTGCCACTGGGTGGCGTCGATCTGCACCGCGCTCGACTCGCGCTCGTCGTTGGGGCCGTAGTGCAGCCAGCCCTCGACGGACTGGCGGGCGGGATCGGCGATCTCCATGAAGTCCACTTCACCACCGACCGGCCAGTTTTCGGCGTCGGGCCACAGTAGGAGCAGCGCGTGGTAGTCGGGGGAGGCCGGTGAGGATTTGACGCAGGCCTCCCAGCGGCCATGCAGCTGGCCCGGGAGCAAAGCCATGCCGCCCGAGTTTCCTTGTGGATCACCGGTAATCGTGAGTTTGCCGTCCGCCGCAGAGATCGCGTCGCGCGTACGGCGGCCGTTTCCGTCGTGGCCCGGTCCGTCATAGATCGACCACTGGTTGAGTGATCCGGGTCCGTCGAAATTGTCGGTCCGGTTGGGTTCGCCCCAGCCGTGTGCGGCGGCGGCGGTGTTGGGGCAATTGCCGTTGCCCGACTGGGCGTCGGCGACCGGACGCAGGAGTGCGGCCGATCCGACGGTGAGCGCGAAGGTCGCCGCCGCGACGCTGGTCAGTGAAATCGCAACGCGCGCGGCCCGCGAGATGGGGACTGGCATGTGCTCCCTTGGTTCGTCGACCCCGGGACTGCCAGTCTACCCAGCTATCGGGACTGGTCGCCCCGGCCGAGTGACGTGATCCACTGCACCAGCTTGCCGGCCGGGCCGGGTCCACGGAAACGTGGGCATGGGCACAATACGCACTCGGTCCCACGCCGGTAATGCTCGTGTGCCGAACGGTCGTGTCCACACTTACACAGCCGATCTCGCATAAGTCCCGAACCATACGCCGCCAGCGGACGTGTGGGCCTCATTTGGCCGGGCCGGTGGGCCTGGAGCTGAGAATTCTCAGCCACCGAACTGGACCGGCGGTTGGCGGCCGTCATCGGTATTCCGGTGGTGCTCAGTCCAATTCGATGGCCGGGTCCGACTGGGGCCGACCTTTTCCTTTCGCATGCAACTGTTACCAAAGTGATAGGTGAGCTCAATATGAATAGTGATCGGCCGCGGATTATTGTGACTTCGCTCACTCCCCGAGCGTCTTCAACCCGATGGAGCCACGATGTTCCGGTTGTGCTCGGCTGCAGTGGTGGCCCTGTCGGTTGTCTGGGGTGCGGTGCTGGCCGTGGCGCCGCCCGCCAGAGCGGCGGACAAGGTCTTGTTCGAGGCCGAGGCGATGACCCTCTCGACGACCAGCGGCGCCAAAGTCGTCACAGACGCGGCGGCATCCGGCGGCACGGCGCTAGGGCTGACCGGGGCGGTGACGGTGTCGACGACCCTCGCGCTGCCGCAATCCATTCAAGTTGTCGTGCGCGCCAGGGGATTGCAGTGTTTCGGAGCTCCGGTCGCTGCGGTGCTTGTCGACGGCGCGGTGATCGGGCGCAGTCCGATCACGGCGAGCAGGTGGACCGATTACACGGCGACCGCCACTGTCGCGGCCGGCACGCACACTGTCGGCGTCAAATTCGCCAACCCGCAGTGGTTCTTCTGCGTCCGCGCGTTGTACATCGACACCATCAGCGTCGTCGCGACGGCAACCACCCCGTCAGACGGACTGACCAGTGCGCCGGTGGCCGACCTTCCCGGTTGGAAACACCTTCTGGCGGACAACTTCACAAAGGACGCCGCACTGGGCAGCTGGGCCAATCCGTCGGACCCGGCCAAGATCGTCTACGTGGGCGCCGACGGCCAAAAGTGGCTGACCTATCCGCAGACCTTCACCGACACGTACCAACATCGCCCCTACCGTGCCGACCAAGTGCTCAGCGTCAATAATGGAACCCTGGACTACTACCTGCACAACGTCGCCGGCCAACCCGCGGGGGCGAACCCGTCGCCGGTCTTGCCCAACGGAACTCAGTACCAGACGTATGGCCGCTACTCGGTCCGGCTCAAGGCCGACACGTCCGCGCTGAGCGAGTATCACATCGCTTTCCTGCTCTGGCCGCAGTCCGAGCTGTGGCCCGCCGACGGTGAAGAAGACTTCCCGGAGGGCGCGTTGTCGTCGACGTCGAACGCCTACGCCCACTACGCCCGCTCGGCAGGTGGTCAGGACGGCGTCAACACCGGCACGGCATTCACCGATTGGCACGTCTACACGATCGAGTGGTTGCCGGGCCATGTCCGGTTCTATCTGGACGACGCACTGGTGATGGACAGCACCAAATACGTGCCCAGCAAGCCCATGCGCTGGCAACTGCAGATCGAGACGGACGGGAACGGCACCAATAGCGGCCATGTGCTGGTCGACTGGGTTTCGATCTGGTCGTATGCGGGCAGTTGACGCGCGCGCGGGCGATATCAGCTAACGGTAGGCTGATTCAGTGCTGCAACGCGTCGAGAGTTCCCCGGCACGGCCGGGCAACCGCGCGCCACTGCCGCCATGGATACCCCTGACAGTCGTCCTCTCCGGCATCGTGATCGCCAGCTCGCTGGCCGTCACCCTGCTGTCCGCCTTTGGTGTGGCCGGCGCGCTGCCGCCGGCACTGCGTGCAGTGGTCGGGGTTGCGGCGGTGCTGCTGGTCCCTGGGCTCCCGGTCGCGGCATTGTTGCGGCTGCCCACCAACGGGGTATTCGGCGCGGTCGTGGTGTCGTTGTCGCTGGCAGTCAATGTGCTTGTCGCTCAACTGAACTACGCAGGCAATCTGCATCAGCCGTACGCGGCGCAGTTCATCGTGCTGGGCCTCGGCGCGGCCGCCACCGCGGTGCTCGGGCGGCGGTGGCAGCGTTCACGCGAGACGGCGACGGTACGGGACGTGCTGCGCTGGGTATGCCGCGCGGTCGCGCCGACCGGTGACCGCAAGCTCAGTGCGGTCCTGTTGGTCGCGGCGATCGCGTTGTTCTTCAGCGCCGTTCGGCGACTGGACGTCTCGGCGGCGGGCAGCCTGGGATTGATCGGTGTGCTCGGGTTCGAGTACTTCGCCGGCCTGGTGCTGCTGTGTGTGCTGCTGGTGGTCCAATATCGCCGCGCCGTTCTCGACCGGATCGCAGTCGCCACCGCCAACGTCGTCCTCATCGCCTACATCACCATGCCGGTCGCGTGGTCCATGGGCACGGCGCCGTTCGTGACGGCATACGTGCACCGGATGATCACCAACTGGCTGATCCAATCCGGCGCGCTGCCGCCACCGGTGGATGCCCGGATCAGTTGGGCCGGTTTCTTCTCCGCAGCGGCCAATGTGATCACCACCACCGGCCTGCACGACAGCGAGATCCTTCTGGTCAGCGCCTCACTGGTGTTCGGCATCTGCCTGATGTTCCCGGTGTTCGCGATCGGCCTGTCCATCACCGGCAGCCGCCGGGCCGCCTGGCTGGGCGTCACCATGCTCACCCTGTTCAACTGGTATCAGCAGGACTACTTCGCGCCGCAGGCCGTCGCGATGCAGTTCTACGCCACCCTGCTGGCCGTATTGCTCTGGCAGCTGCGGACTTCCGCGGTGCCCGCGCTCGCGGGTGGACGGATCACCAGGATCGCGACGGCGTGGCGGCGGATACCGGGGCGGGTGGCAGGCCGGGACGCGCCGTGGACTTTGGCGGTCGAGGCCGTTCTGGTCGTCATCCTCGCTGCGATGGTGGTCGCGCACCAACTCACGCCGCTGGCTGCCATCGGCATGCTGGTGATCATCTCGGCCGCCGGCCTTACCCGCTACAAGCTGCTCTGGCTGGCTGCCTTTCTGATCTTCATCGCCTGGTTCCGTTACGGCGCCGCCGCGTACTGGCAAGGGCACCTCGGCCAGGTCATCGCCGATATCGGCGGTGTTGATCAAAACCTCAATTCCAGTGTCTCGCAGAAGATCACGGGCGATCCGACGTACCGTCACATGCAGTTGCTCCGGATCGTCTCGGCGCTGTTGCTGATGTCGATGGCGGCCGTGGGCTGGCTTCGGCTGCGGCGCTTGCCCCGCAGCAGGCCGTGGTTGGTCGCGGCGCTGGCGTTTGCGCCGTTCGTTCTGGTGGTGCTGCAAAGCTACGGCGGCGAGGTGGCGATCCGCGCGTTTCTCTATGCGTCGCCGGTGCTTTCGCCGCTCGTCGCGCTTTGTCTGCTGCCGCTGATGCGTCCACGTACCGACCGCCTTGTCGTCCGTCGGCTGACCGCGGTGGCGGCGGGCTGCGCGCTGCTGCTCACCGGCCTGCTGGTGACCGCGAACCGCGGGCTCAACATCTCCTTCGAGCGAACGACACCGCACGAGTTGGCAATCGGCAACGAGCTCGTCGCGAAGATCGGCGATGCCGGACTGGGCTACTGGGGACAGGGCGCCCTGTACGGAGTGCCGCGGACCTTCGATCTCGAGGACACCTGCTTCTCCTCGGCCGAGGTGCTGGCCGATTGCACGGCGCGGCCCGAAGTCGAGTACTTCTCGGACAGTGCCCAGGACGAGAACTTCATCCGGTTGAGCGCCGGGGTGAGTGGGGCCACCCTGCGGCGCGCAGTGCAGATCCTGGAAACCGAGAAGGGCTATCAGGTGGTGTACGACTCCGGGGGAGTCCTGGTGCTCAAACGGCCCGAGGCGCCGGCCATCAGCTTGGGAGGATCCCGATGATCGCGATCGCATTGTTCGTCGTGGCAGGCGTGCTGTATGTGGCGGCCGGGTACCGGCGGGAACGGGCGGTGCCCGGTGACGGCACGCGCCGACCCGATCGCACGACCGCCATCCTGATGGCGGAGGCGGTGTGCGTGGCCGTCGCCGCAATCGCGGTCGCCACGGTCGATATGGTGACGTTTGTCTCATAAGGGGAGGTTCATCGGCACGTGGTGGAGCAAGGGCGGTCCGGACGGGCGACGGTGACCTGCGCCAACGGCCATGACAACCCCGACGGACAGTACTTCTGCGGTGAGTGCGGTGACCTGCTGGAGGCAGGGGCGGTCATCTGCCTGGCGGGGCACGCAAACCCCGATACTCGGCGGTTCTGCGGTGACTGCGGCGCGCCGCTGGTCGCACCGCCCGGCGTCGAGCCTGCGACGTCGACGGCCCGGTGGTCAGTCGATCCCACCGGCCGGCACCAGTGCCGATACTGGGACGGCGTGCGCTGGACCCGGCATGTCGCCGACGGTGGAACCCTCGGGGTGGACCGCCAGTCCAGGCGGACCGAGTCCTGGGTCGCGCTCGTCGCCGGGCTGATCACGGTGGCTCTGCTGGCCGGTGCCGGCGCCGACATCTGGGTTCAGTTGTCACGCGACGCAACCACTCCGTCTGCCGCAACCACTCCGTCGGCGCCGCCCGCGCCAGGTCCCGTCGCGGTCGCAAGCCCGTGCCGGCCCGACACCGGCGGCGGCGTGGCCGCCGACGGTTCGCCCACCTACTGTGAGCGCCTCGCGGGCACCGACACCTACCTGTGGTCGCTGTCGCCGGGTGACATCCCGATGCCCGACGTCGGGCAGGGAGGCGACCCGGCCGTGGGGGTCTGCATGGCCCAGACGGGCCGCACCGAAGCCGGCTGCCTCGAATACCTCCAACCTGCCCAGTGACCGGGCCGACTAGGTAATCTTCGCCGCGTGGGATATCCCGAGAACGTGCTGGCCGCGAACGAACAGATCGTGCTGCACCGTCACCCGCACTGGAAGCGGCTGGTCGGCCCGATCTTGGTGCTGCTGATCGCCACGATCCTGGCGGCATTCGTGGCCGCGCTGGTCAACAACACCAACTGGGACCCCACCGCGAAGAAGGTGCTGTTCGGGGTCATCGCCGCGATCTGGGTGATCCTGGTCGGCTGGCTGACGTTGTGGAAGTTCTTCACTTGGCTCACAACGCATTTCGTGATCACGGACCGTCGGGTGATGTTCCGTCACGGGCTGCTGACGCGGTCGGGTATCGACATCCCGCTGGCGCGGATCAACAGTGTGGAATTCCGCCACGGTCTGCTCGACCGGATGTTGCGCACCGGCACGCTGATCATCGAGTCGGCGAGTCAAGATCCCCTGGAGTTCGACGACATTCCCCGCGTGGAGCGGGTGCATTCACTGCTGTATCACGAAGTCTTCGACACCCTGGGCTCTGACGAGTCACCCAGCTGACGCGACGCCCGCCGGCGTCGCAGCGGTGTGACCGTGGCGCCCGCTTCGTACTCGTCCTCCATCGCCTCGGCGAAACCGCCGCCGGTGAGGGTGGATTCCAGTCCCTTGTCGTGGCTGGGGCCGAACTCGTCGGGGAAGACCCAACGGCGGAACGCCCAGAACCGGAACGCCATCTGCAGCAGGTTGCCCAGCACGTAGGCGGAGATGAAGTCCGCGATGTTCTCGTTGGTCAGTGAGACGTGCGGCACGCGCAGCTCCAGCACGTAACTGGAGAACCACAACGGGGCCATGCTCAGCAGCACGCCGACGCCGCTGACCCCGAAGAACAGCAACGCCTCGTGGTGACGTTCGCGGCCGCCGCGGTTGCGGAAGCTCCATTCCCGGTTCAGCACGTAGGAGGCGATCACCGCGACGATGCCCGCGATCACCTTGGCGGTGACCGGCTTGGGCTCGAGGATCGTCAGCTTCAGCGTGTAGAAGATCGCGGAGTCGATGATGAACGTCGTTGCGCCCACGATCGCGAACTTGATCAGCTCGTGATGCCGCTCGGCGAAGGGCCGGATCGGTCGGGGCAGCCGAGCGATGGTGGCATCAGCAAAAGACACAAGGAGAAAGTCTACGGAAGTCACCGCAGGTGTGCGTACTCGCGCAGGTCTGACACCATGATGGCCGTGTCGAAGAGCCCCAGACCTCCTATCGTCGCCATGGTCGGCGGCGGGCAGCTGGCCAGGATGACCCACCAGGCGGCGATCGCCCTCGGACAGAGCCTGCGCGTCCTGGCCGTCAGCCCCGACGACCCGGCCGCTCAGGTGACTCCCGACGTCGTCATCGGCGCCCACACCGACCTCGAGGCGCTGCGTCGCGCGGCCGCTGGAGCGTCGGCGCTGACGTTCGATCACGAGCACGTGCCCACCGAGCTGCTCGACACCCTGGTCGCCGAGGGTGTCACCGTGGCGCCGCCGCCCGAAGCCCTGGTGCACGCCCAGGACAAGCTGGTGATGCGGCGCAAGCTGGCGGGTCTGGGCGCGCCGATCCCGCGCTTCACCGCGGTCTCTGGTGTCGACGACGTCGACGCGTTCGCCGCCGACGTCGGTGGCCCGGTGGTGATCAAGACCGTGCGCGGGGGTTACGACGGCCGCGGCGTGGTGTTGGCCCGTGATCTCGCCCACGCCCGGGAGGCGGTCGCCGGATACCTGGCGGACGGGGTGCCGGTGCTGCTCGAGGAGCGGGTGTCGATGCGCCGCGAACTCGCGGCTCTGGTGGCGCGCTCCCCGTTCGGGCAGGGGGCGGCGTGGCCGATCGTGGAAACAGTGCAGCGCGACGGCATCTGCGTCACGGTCGTCGCGCCGGCGCCGGGGCTGTCCGAAGACCTGGCCGCCGAAGCCGAGCAGCTGGGTCTGCGGCTGGCCGGCGAGCTGGGCGTGGTCGGGGTGCTCGCCGTCGAACTGTTCGAGACGACCGATGGCACGCTGCTGGTCAACGAGTTGGCGATGCGGCCACACAATTCTGGGCACTGGACCATGGACGGGGCGGTGACCAGCCAGTTCGAACAGCATGTGCGGGCGGTCCTGGACTATCCGCTTGGCGACACCCGGCCGATCGCGCCGGTGACGGTGATGGCCAACGTGCTGGGCGCGCCGCAGGCTCCGGCGATGAGCGTCGACGAGCGGCTGCACCACCTGTTCGGCCGCATCCCGGAGGCCAAGGTCCACCTGTACGGCAAGGCGGAACGGCCTGGTCGCAAGGTGGGTCACGTCAACATCGTCGGTGCGGCGGACGGTGACGTGGACCGGGTACGGGAACGCGCGGAACGGGCGGCACACTGGTTGTCGCACGCGGAGTGGACGGACGGATGGGACGGGCATGCCTGAACACGGGCCTCGGGTCGGGCTGATCATGGGTTCGGACAGCGACTGGCCCGTCATGGAGGCGGCCGCCGAGGCGCTGGCCGAGTTCGAGGTGCCGTTCGAGGTCGGCGTCGTCTCGGCGCACCGAACCCCGGGCCGGATGCTGGACTACGCGCGCGGCGCGGCGGCCCGGGGCATCCAGGTGATCATCGCCGGTGCCGGAGGGGCGGCCCACCTGCCCGGGATGGTGGCCTCGGCCACCGCGCTGCCGGTGATCGGGGTGCCGGTGCCGCTGGCCAAGCTCGACGGCCTGGATTCGTTGCTGTCGATCGTGCAGATGCCGGCGGGTGTGCCGGTGGCCACCGTGTCGATCGGCGGTGCACGCAACGCGGGGCTGCTGGCGGTGCGCATCCTGGCCACCGCGGATGTTGCGCTGCGCAAGCGTATGGAGAGTTTCCAGGACGACTTGGAAGCGCAAGTACTGGCGAAGGACCGGGCGCTCCGGGAGCGATTACTCGGTGAGGGATGAGCCGGGTAAAGTTACCGGCGAGTAGCAAGGAGGCTGTGATGGCTGGGAACCCCGATTTCGACGTATTCAAGTTGCCCGAGGAGCACGACGAGCTGCGGACCGCGATCCGCGCGCTGGCGGAGAAAGAGATCGCGCCGTATGCGGCCGATTGCGACGAGAATTCGCGCTTTCCGCAGGAGGCGCTGGATGCGCTGAACGCCTCGGGGTTCAACGCGGTCCACGTGCCGGAGGAGTACGGCGGCCAGGGAGCGGACTCGGTGGCGGCGTGCATCGTCATCGAAGAGGTCGCCCGGGTCGACGCGTCGGCGTCGCTGATCCCCGCCGTCAACAAGCTGGGCACGATGGGTCTGATCCTGCGAGGGTCCGAAGAGCTCAAGAAGAAGGTGCTGCCGTCGATCGCCTCGGGTGAGGCGATGGCGTCCTATGCACTCTCCGAGCGGGAGGCCGGCAGTGACGCGGCGTCGATGCGCACCCGGGCCAAGGCCGACGGCGACGACTGGATCCTCAACGGCGCCAAGGCGTGGATCACCAACGGCGGCAAGTCATCCTGGTACACCGTGATGGCGGTGACCGATCCCGACAAGGGCGCCAACGGTATCTCGGCGTTCATGGTGCACATCGACGACGAGGGCTTCACGATCGGGCCCAAGGAGCGCAAGCTCGGCATCAAGGGCTCGCCGACCACCGAGCTGTACTTCGAGAACTGCCGCATCCCGGGCGACCGGATGGTGGGCGATCCGGGCACCGGCTTCAAGACGGCGCTGGCCACCCTCGACCACACCCGCCCGACGATCGGTGCGCAGGCGGTCGGAATCGCGCAGGGCGCGCTGGACGCCGCGATCGCATACACCAAGGACCGCAAGCAGTTCGGCACCTCGATCTCCGATTTCCAGGGCGTGCAGTTCATGCTGGCCGACATGGCGATGAAGGTCGAAGCGGCCCGGCTGATGGTGTACTCCGCCGCTGCCCGCGCCGAGCGCGGTGAACCCAACCTCGGGTTCATCTCGGCGGCGTCGAAGTGCTTCGCCTCCGACGTCGCCATGGAGGTGACCACCGATGCGGTCCAGCTGTTCGGTGGTGCCGGCTACACCGTGGACTTCCCGGTGGAGCGAATGATGCGTGATGCCAAGATCACCCAGATCTACGAGGGCACCAACCAGATTCAGCGGGTTGTGATGTCCCGGGCGCTGCTGCGCTGATCTAGCCGGCCGGTCTCAGGTGGGTGATATCGCCCGCCGAGACCGTGATGACCTCGGCGCCGGTATCGATGCGGAGCCGACCGAGTTCGTCGACATCGACTGCGGTACCGGTGATCTCACGGTCACCGGGCATGACGGCCCGCACCTGGCTGCCCAGGGTGCTGCTACGCCGCCGGTAGTCCTCGACGAGTGCCGGGTCGGGTCCTGGTGTGGTTTGCCACTTTTCGATCCGGGCGGTCAGCTCGCGCAAGATTGTCGCCGCCAGCGCGTCGCGGTCGAGCTGTGTGGAGCCGAGCATCTGCAGAGAAGTGGCCCTGGGGTCGGGCGCCTCGTCAGGAGTCAGCGTGACGTTGAGCCCCAGACCCACCACGATGACCGGATCGGGTGCGGCCACCTCGGCCAGGATGCCGGCGAGCTTGCCGGTCCCCACCAGGACGTCATTGGGCCACTTCACTCTCGCCTCGATGCCGGTGGTCGCCGTGACCGCGTCGACCAGTGCTATCCCGGTGAGCAACGGCAGCCAGCCCCAGCTCTCCGGCGGGACACCGTCGGCGCCGACGCCGATCGACAGGGCGATCTGGGAGCGCGGCGGTGCCGACCAGCTGCGGCCATTGCGGCCACGGCCGGCGCTCTGGTGCTCGGCGAGCAGCACGGCGCCTCGGATGTCCTCGCCCGAGGCGTGCCGGGCCAGCAGGTCGGCGTTGGTGGAGCCGGTTTCGGCCACCACGTCGATGCGGCCGGGGAACTGCTCGCGGATCGAGGTGAGGTTCACTGCCGCTCGGTTCACCTCCGGCAGCCTAGTGCCCGGCCAGAGTCAACGGCTCACCAAAACGTCAGCCCGCTGAATGAGGGACTGTGAACTCGATCGCTTCTCCGCAGTGCTCGCAGGCCATGACACTGACGTTCGTGGCCACCCAGTGCATCGCGCTACACCGCCGGCACCGCACATTGCGGCACCACACCGATGATCCGTATTTGACTGCCGTCGACGCCATGGCATCGCTCATAAGTTCGCCCCCCGCTACAACATCCAGGCCCCTGCGCTGAACGTAGCCAGTGTTCGAAAGTACGGCGGCAAAATGGCGTTTTCCATCTGTCGCGGCTTCGCCGCACGGCAGCGAGCCGATCGCGATAGCAACGGTGTTCGCGCAGCTCAGGGCATGTTCACGGTGGGCACTGCATGAATGGGCAATGTAGTGAAGACCAGGGTGAGCCGGATCGGCCCGAGCCGATTACGTAGTTCGGCGTAGGTGCGCGCCCGCAGCTCATCCTGTTCGTCCACTGACATCGTGCCGGTGTAGGACACCCGCAGATCCACCTCGGTGGCCTTGCCCCGGCTGATCGCCAGCGCATCGACGAGGGTCAGTTCGTGGTCGAGTTCGTCGGCGTGCTCCTCGGCGACCTCGGCAATGACGGCCCGCACCGTCGCGTCCAGGGCAGGGTCGGCGCGCCGCCCGGACAGCCGGCCGAACTCGAGGCGGATCTGCCGAATCGGTTCGCCCACCAGCAGGGCACACAGGATCAGCACGATGATGCTGTCGGCGATGTCTTTGATGTTGAAGGTGGCCGACGTCAGGAAGGTGCCCTCGGGTAGGACGGCGACGAGCACCAGCGAGGCGCAGATGCCGCCGCTGATGAGGGCCTCCATCTTGGCCGCGGTGGCCTCAACCCGAAGCAACGCTGACGCACCGTTGACCGAGCGATTGTTGCGTTCGTGATTCCACTTCAAGCCGAAGCAGATCACTACGCACACCGCGGTGTAGATGGCCGCAAGTCCGAACTCCGGCTCGGTGCCCTGACCGGTGATGGCGTAGTCGATCACTTTGATCGAGTTGGTCACCACCCCGACGATCACCACGCCGAGAATCATCAGCGAACGGAACAGGGCGTAGAGGTTCTCCAATGCCAGTCGCCCGTAAGGGCTTTCGGCATCCGGTGGCCTGGACGAGGTGACCGACAGCTTTGCGGCGATGAATGCCGCCGCCGCGTTTATCAGCGAGATGACACCGTCGAGCTGGGTGGCCGACACCCGGGTGATGGCATAGATGGCGAAGCCGAGCACCGCCAGCCCCACCATGGTGAACATGTAGGCGCGCAGGCTGCGCCGCTCGGCACGAAGGACCAGGGCCTCCGGGGCGTCCGTCATCGGGTCAGCCTAGCGGTGGCACCAGGCCATCCCCGGCAGCTAGGTGTCGCTGGACTCAGTCCTCTTGTCGGCAGCCGATATTGAACCGGCCGCGCCTACCAATGCGGCCGACCGACACCAAACTGCGTATGGTCGGCCTCCGCCTCACACCAGATCCTTGGTGACCTTCTCGGTCGTCCGGCGCCGTTCCAGTGCTGCGGCATCGGGGTTGGCCACCTGAACCAGTGACGCGCCCGCGACGAACACTGCGAGCAGGTGGGCGATGACGTCGTCCGCGGAGGTCCACGGCAATGACGACATCACCCGGTCGCCTGCCGTCAGAGCGGCCTCGGCGGCGGAATCGGAAGCGGCAGAGAGCACGTCGTCGACCGACCTGCCATCCAGTGCTGGACCTGGTCGCGGCTCTGCGGCGTACTGGTCGCCGTGCACCCGCACCGCCGTCGCATAATCGGTAACACCGATCGGCAGATCGGGCGCCGGCTTGCCGAACGGATCCAGCGACAGCACCGCGACCTCACCGCCGGCGACCGCGTCGTCGGCCTCGTCCAGCCGCTCAGCGGTGCACAGCGCGAGATCCGCCGCTCCGGAGAGCACGACCTCGGCGCCGATCCACCACACGCCCAACAGCACCGCCGCGGTCTGCCAGTGCGCAGGCAACAGCACGGCCACCCGGGTGCCCGGGCCTGCGCCGAGTTCGTCGCGCAACAGGTTGGCGGTCTTGGCCGCCCAGTTGGCCAGCGTCACCGTCGAGCACTCGATGCGCTCACCCGTCGCGTCGTCGTAGTAGGTGATCCGCGGACCCATCGGGTCGGCCCGCAGCAGCGGATCGAGAACGGCAGCAGTCAGATTGGCCATCAGTTGACGCACTTGGGGTCGTCGGACCCCGCGGTGATGATGGGCGACGGCGGGGGAGCCACACCGTCACCGGCCTGACCGGCCGCCTGGCTGACCGCAGCCGACGTCGGCAGCGAACCCTCCAGGCCCGAGCCCGGTCCGGTGTAATCGCTGGACAGCACCACCCGCACCGTTCCCGCCGGAATCGCACTGTCGGCCACCACCGGCAGACCGCCCAGCTCCTTGGCGACCGCCTGCGCGCCCAGGTCATCCTCCTTGGCCGCCTGCACCTGGCTTTGCGTCACATGGTCCTTGTCGTTGTTGCCGATGTCGCCCGCCCCAAAGCCCCTGCCGGTGAGCACTTCTGACACGGCACCGGCAAGCCCGTTGATGTCGGTGTCGTTGACCACGTCGGCCTTGGTCTGCTCCGGGGAGTAGGCGATCTTCTCGGTCTTGCCCTCGGCCTGATCGTGGAGCAGGCCGGCGACCCATTCCTGAACCTGGGCCGGATCGACCCGGACCACGGACTGCATGCCGTCGTCGCTCCAGCCGGCTTCGTCGAGCACAGGGATGGTCGCGAACGCCACGTTGCCGCCCGCGAGGTTCTCCAGCTGCTTGATGAAATCCATGATGTCCCAACCCGAAGAGAGCACCACGGAACGCTGGATGGCGTCCTGCAGCCTGTTCAGGGTCGATGGGCTGGTCAGCGTCTTGCCGGAGATCACCTGGTGCGCCAGGGATGCCATCACAACCTGTTGGCGCACCACCCGGTCGAGGTCACCGCGGGGGAGGTCGTGACGCTGCCGGACGAAACTCAGTGCCTGCGGCCCGTTGAGCTTCTGCCAGCCGGCCGGGAAGTCGGCACCGGAGAGTGGTTCGTAGACGGCATCTTTCAGACACACATTGACACCACCGAGCGCATCGGTGATCAATGAGAAACCGAGCAGGCCGATCTCGGCATAGTGGTCGACGGTCACGCCGGTCAGGTCGGCGACGGTCTTGATGAGCGCTTCGCGGCCCGCTTCGACGGCCTTGGGTTCGGCCTCGGCCGGATCCATGCCCTGCTGCTCGACCAACTGCTTCATCTTCTCGAGCTTCACCTGGCCGTAGACGCCGTTGATTTTCGTCTTGTCCAGTCCTGGCGCCTTGACATAGGAGTCGCGGGGGATCGAGATCGCCGTCGCCGACTTCCCGTTGTTGGGGATGCGGACCAGGATGATCGTGTCGGTGTTGGTCGACACGTCGTCGCCGGCGTGCAACGCCGCCAGCTCGTCCTCGGACAGCGGGTTGCCGTGAGCATCGGTGCGGCTGTCCATCCCGACCAACAAGATGTCGATCGCGCCGTCCTGACCGCCTCCGCCGAGTGCCGAGGTGCTCATGTGGAAGATGCCGTTCTCGAAGGAACGGATCTTGCCCCACGCGACACCGGTGCTGACCATCACGGTCACGGCGATCAACGCGAGCACGAGTCGGGTCACCCGCTGGGCGCCCGTCCGTGCTTCGGTGTCAGCAGGCATCAGCCCAGGCTACTGGCGAGACGGGCGCATACCGGGTAGCGCAAACCGGCGTGCCAGACTCGTAATTGTGGTGTCGAGGATCGTGATTACAGGTGCCGGCGGCCAAGTTGGGACATTTCTCGCAGGTGAGGCGGCACGTCGGGGCATCGAGGCCAGCGCATTGACGCATCAGGAGTGTGACATCACCGACCCCGCCGCAGTCGAGCGGTTCATCGCCGCATCGGACCTGGTGGTGAACTGCGCGGCCATCGCGAATGTGGACGCCGCCGAGGCCGACCCCGACACCGCCTATGCCGTCAACGCCACCGGAGCGGAGAACGTCGCGCACGCCTGCGCCCGGGTCGGCGCGCCGCTGGTGCACCTCTCCACCGACTACGTCTTCTCCGGCGAGCCGATCGACGGTCAGCACCGCCAGCCCTATGACGTCGGCGACGAGGCCGCGCCGCTGGGTGTCTACGGACGCACCAAGCTCGCCGGTGAGGTGGCCGTACTGGCCGCGATGCCGGACGCCCACGTCGTGCGCACCTCATGGGTGTACACCGGCGCAGCGGGCACCGACTTCGTGGCGGCGATGCGCCGGCTCGCAGGCACCGGTCAGACCGCCGACGCGGTCGACGACCAGATCGGCTCACCCACCTACGTCAAAGACCTCGCCGAGGCGATATTCGAGATCGGTGAGGGGCGCATTCGGGAGCCGATCCTGCACGTCGCCAACGAGGGCGCGTGCACGCGCTTGGAGCTGGCACGGGCGGTGTTCACCGAACTCGGCGCAGACCCGCAGCGGATCCGGCCGGTGAGCACGGCGCAGGCGGGCCGCCCGGCGCCGCGCCCGGCGTATTCAGCGTTGTCGATGGGGCTCTCGGTGCGGGTCGGACTCACCCCGCCGAGGCCCTGGCCGAGGCGCTTGCCCAGCCCGTCCCCGGCGGACAGTTACCCTCTACGCCGTGACGTCGAGCCGCCCCCTGACCGTGGTGACGGTGACCTACTCCCCGGGCTCACATCTGGATCGCTTCCTGTCCTCCTTGACGGTGGCCACCGACCGTCCGGTGACGGTGGTGCTCGCCGACAACGGTTCCACCGACGGCACACCGGAGGAGGCGGTGGAGCGCTACCCGGGCACCCGACTGGTGCGCACGGGCGGGAACCTCGGCTACGGCAGCGCCGCCAACCGCGGTGTGGCGACGGTCCCCGGCGACGACGAGTTCGTGATCGTCGCCAACCCCGATGTGGTGTGGGGACCCAACAGCATCGACGAACTGCTCGCCGCCGCCGACCGCTGGCCGCGCGCCGCGACCCTGGGCCCGCTGATCCGCGACCCGGACGGTTCGGTCTACCCGTCGGCGCGCCACCTGCCGAGCCTGCTGCGTGGCGGCATGCACGCGGTGGTCGGTTTCGTCTGGAAGACCAACCCGTGGACCAGGGCCTACCGCCAGGAGTACCTCGAGCCCACCGAGCGCCCGGTGGGCTGGCTGTCGGGGGCGTGCCTGCTGATCCGTCGCGCGGCATTCGACCAGGTCGGCGGGTTCGACGAGCGCTACTTCATGTACATGGAAGACGTCGACCTCGGTGACCGGTTGGGCCGGGCCGGCTGGCTCAACGTCTACGTCCCGTCGTCGGAGATCCTGCACGCCAAGGGCCACTCGACCGGCCGGGACCCGGCCAGCAACCTGCGCGCACATCACGAAAGCACCTACTTATATTTGTCCGATCGGCATTTTGGCTGGTGGCGCGCGCCGTTGCGATGGACTATGAAGAGCGCGTTGAAGGTTAGGTCACGCGCGGCGGTACGCAAATCCCGTCGCGAGCTGGCGAGAAGCAGGGGGACCCGGTGAGTGGAATTGATCCGTCGAAGGTCGACGCGGTGGTGCTGGTCGGCGGCAAAGGCACCCGGCTACGGCCGCTGACCGTGTCGGCGGCCAAGCCGATGCTGCCGACCGCGGGGTTGCCGTTCCTGACCCACCTGCTGTCCCGCATCGCCGAAGCCGGCATCGAGCACGTCGTGCTCGGCACCTCATTCAAGGCGGCGACCTTCGAGAACGAATTCGGCGACGGGTCCAAGCTCGGCCTGCAGATCGAGTACGTCGTCGAAGATCACCCGTTGGGCACCGGCGGCGGGATCGCGAACGTCATCCCCAAACTGCGCAACGACACCGTGATGGTGTTCAACGGTGACGTCCTGTCCGGCATGGACCTGCGCCAGATGCTGGCCAGCCACCACGAGTCGCAGGCGGATCTGACCCTGCACCTGGTGCGCGTCAGTGACCCGCGGGCATTCGGCTGTGTGCCCACCGACGCCGACGGCCGGGTGGAAGCGTTCCTCGAGAAGACCGAAGATCCGCCGTCCGACCAGATCAACGCCGGCACCTACATCTTCAAACGCGAAATCCTCGATCAGATCCCACAGGGGCGCGAGGTGTCGGTGGAGCGTGAGGTGTTCCCCGCCCTGTTGGCCGACGGGGTGAAGGTCTGCGGCTACGTCGATTCCAGCTATTGGCGCGACATGGGCACACCGGAGGACTTCGTCCGCGGTTCGGCTGACCTGGTCCGGGGTTTGGCGCCGTCGCCGGCGCTCGGTGGGCGACGCGGGGAAAGCCTTGTGCACGACGGGGCTTCGGTGTCCCCGGGCGCGGTCCTGGTCGGCGGCACCGTGGTGGGCCGCGGCGCCGAGATCGGACCGGGCGTCCGCCTGGACGGCGCGGTCATCTTCGACGGGGCGCACATCGAGGCGGGCTCGGTGGTGGAGCGGTCGATCATCGGGGCCGGCGCCCGGATCGGACCGCGCGCGTTACTGCGCGACGCCATCATCGGCGATGGCGCGAACATCGGCGCGCGCTGCGAACTCCTGCGCGGTGCGCGGGTGTGGCCGGGAGTTGTCATCCCGGACTGCGGCGTTCGCTACTCGTCCGACATCTAGACCCGCGAGCGGCCGACCGACACCAGGTGGGCGACCGCCGCGTCGATCCCCTCGGGCAGAGCGTCGACCGGCCACCATCGCAGATCGAGCGACTCGTCGCTGATTTGAATGGTCGCGTCCGCGGGTGCGCGGGCGATGAACTGGAGATCCAGATGCCGGGTGGGCACACCCAGCGAGCAGGTCAATGCGTGAACGTGGATGGCGCCCAACGACGCGTCGATGCGCAGGCCGTCGATCCCGGACTCTTCGGCCGCCTCCCGCATCGCGGCCGCGACGATGTCGGCGTCGGCGTCCTCGCAATGCCCGCCGAGCTGAACCCAACGGCCGAGCCGCGGATGCAGGGTGAGCAGCACCTGGTCGCCGGTGTGATTGACCACCAACGCCGACGCGGTGATATGCCCTGGGGTGCAAGCCCGCTCGCAGGCATCGGTGCGGGCCAGCAGAAAGGCCAGGACGGACTGCCGCAGCGAGTCCTGACAGTCGTCCGGCGCATCCCATTCGGTCAGCAGCTCGATGGCCGACTCCCGCACGCTCACTTGCGCACCAGCAGGTCGCCGACCGGCGCCGGCTCACGGGGTTCGGACGGTTCGACGGGATAGCCGATCGCGACGGCGCCCAACGGTTCCCAATCAGGCGGTAGATCAAGGGTTTCCCGGACCAGTTCGGCCGCGAAGATCGTCGAGCCGATCCAGCAGCTGCCCACGCCGCGCACGGCCAGCGCCACCAGGAGTGCTTGTACCGCGGCGCCGACCGCGACGGTGAACATCGTGTGCTCGGCCTGGGTGCGGACCGGGTCGGGATAGCTGTGGGCGCCCTCGGGCACCAGGAACGGGATGACGACCTCGGGCGCGTCGTAGAGGATCTGACCGCGGGCGACGCGCCGCTCGACGGCGTCGGCGGGCTTACCGTCGCCGGAAAGATCCTCGCGCCAGGCGTCTTTCATCCGGTCCAGCAGTGTGATGCGACGCCCCCGATCCTGCAACCAGACGAACCGCACCGGCCGGGTGTGGTGCGGGGCGGGTGCGGTGAGTGCCTCGGCGACGGCCTCCTCGATGAGCGTGTGGTCGACCGGCTCCGGCGCGAACTGTCGGACCGACCGGCGCACGAGCTGGGCTTGGCGGCGCCCGAGCTCCAGTGCCTCGGCGGTGCCCAGCCAGAACAGGTCGTCCTCACCGCCGCGCAACAGGCGGGCCGCGGTGGACCCGTCGTCCTCGAGCTCGAGGCCGCGGACCACCGCGACGGGCACCGCGGTCAGCTTGCCCTTCACCAGGTCGGCGGCGGCGGCGATCTCGTCGGCGACGGCGACTTCGGTGACCACCAGCTCGTTGCCGTGCCGGTCGACGGCGCCGGCGTATCCGTAGATCACGGGAAGCCCGGCGGCGCCGATCGCGGCGTCGGTCTGGCCGTTGCGCCAGGCACGACCCATGGTGTCGGTGACCAGAACCGCGACATTCACGCCGAGCCGCTCGCGCAGTGCCGTGCGCAGCGCGGCGGCGCTGCCGTCCGGATCGACGGGCAGCAAGGCCAATTCGGTGGACCCGACGTTGGATCCGTCGACGCCCGCGGCTGCCTGCACGATGCCGTTGCGGTTCTCGGTGATCAGCGTCCGACCTTTGCGGGCCAGCACCCGCACGGCCTCCTGGTCGATGATCCTGCGGCGCAGGGCGTCCCGTTCGTCGGGGTCCGCCGGTGCCGCGACGATGCGGCCCTCGCACTTGGACATCACCTTGCTGGTGACGACGACGATGTCGCCGTCGCGCAGCCATGGCGCCGCCGAGACGAGGGCGGCCGCCAGATCATCGCCGGGGCGGAACTCCGGAAGCCCGGGGACGGGCAGGATTTCGACGGGTGCTGCGCTGCCATGCTCGAGACTCACGGCGCCACCCCCGCCAATTCGAGCCCGGCGCCGACCATTTCGGCGGTGGCCGCCGGATCGGACATCAGCAGCGGTATCGAGTGCACCGTCAGTCCGGGTACGTCGGCGTGATCGCCTTCGGACACCAGCCAGTAGTCCAGGATTCCGGTCGCCGAGCGCGCGCCGTAGTGACGGGCGACGGCGTGCGAGGAGGTTTCGACGCCGATCACCGACAGGCATTCGTCGGCCATGCCGCGCAACGGCTTTCCGCCGATGATGGGGGAGTAGCCGACGACCGGGGCGGGTGTGGAGCGCAGCGCGGCGCGAACACCGGGGATGGCGAGGATTGCGCCGATGCTCACCACCGGGTTGGAGGGGGCGAGCATGACCACGTCGGCTTCGGTGATCGCGTCGACGACACCGGGCCCGGCAGTGGCGTTTTCGGACCCAACGAACGCGAAACTGTGAGTGGGCACCTGCGCCCGGTAGCGCACCCACCATTCCTGGAAGTGGATGGCCTTGCGGTCACCGGTGTCGGGATCGTCGATCACAACATGGGTTTCGCACCGGTCGTCACTGGCCGGCAGGAGCGTGGCCCCCGGTTGCCAGCGGTGGCACAGCGCCTCGGTCACCTGCGACAGGGGATATCCCGCACGCAGCATCTGACTGCGCACCAGATGTGTGGCGAGGTCGCGGTCGCCCAGGCCGAACCAATCGGGTTGCACGCCGTAGGCCGCCAATTCTTCTTTCGCGTGCCACGTCTCGTTGCGATGTCCCCAGCCGCGCTCGGGATCGATACCTCCACCTAAGGTGTACATGCAGGTGTCGAGGTCGGGACAGATGCGCACACCGTGCATCCAGGCGTCGTCGCCAATGTTGACCACGGCGGTCAGCGCGTGATCAAGATCGCCTGTGGCTCCGGATATCTGGCCGGCGAACTGGCCCAGGCCGAGCAATCGCTGTACGCCCAGCAGGAAGCGGGCGCCCCCGACGCCGCCGACCAGAACGGTGATCTTCACACCGATCGACACTAGGCGGTCGGGCATTTCGGCGGCCAACGCGGTCACGATCGCGTCACTCCCAAGACACGCCGGGGCATCGACTCGCCGAATTATCCAAGGGAAATGGTATTAATTTCGGTTCAATCGCTTGACCGGGCCACTGCATAAGTGTCTAATCACATCAGTGTCATTTCCCGGTCGGACCAGCCGGTTTCGGTGTCCCAGACCGCGATTCGACCAAGTGTTCGAACGAGTTGGGCACACTTCAATAGTGGGCGACATGCAAAAGATCTACGAAACCAGGTGAGGAGGCGGAAATGTCCTATGAGCACGTGTTCGGCACGATGGGGTTGCCGCAGTCCATTACCGGTTCGCAGACGATGGGGGTAATGGCACGCGCTCACTTGAGTTTGGTGCCAGACCCGATCATCGATGCGACGCCGGATTCGGCCGATGAAGAAGACCAGTGGCAGGAACGCGCGCTGTGCGCGCAGACCGATCCCGAAGCGTTCTTCCCCGAGAAGGGCGGTTCCACCCGCGAGGCCAAGCGGATCTGCTTGGGCTGCGAGGTCCGTGAGTCGTGCCTCGAGTACGCCTTGGCCAACGATGAGCGCTTCGGTATCTGGGGCGGACTCTCCGAGCGGGAGCGCCGTCGCCTCAAGCGCGGCATCATCTGACGACGACCGCGGGTCGGAGAATCCGACTCAGTCGTCGTCGATGGTCGGGTCGATGACCGAAGGCTCGACCCCGAGATAGGTGGCCACCTGCGCCACCAGAATCTCGTGCAGAAGATCGGTCAGATCGATCGAGTCCTTGGCCCGGCGCTCGATCGGCTTGCGGAACAGCACAATTCGGGCGCGCGTCGAGTTTCCGCGAACGTCCACTCCGGCTGGGATCAGCCGGGCCAACGCGATCGGCCCGTCGGCCACCACTTCAGCGGGCCACTGCACACTGTCCGGATCCTTCGGCGCGATGCGCGGGATCTCGTCGACGGCAACGTCGAGACCGGTGAGCCGTTGTTGCCACCGCCGCTCGATCGGCTCATAGGCTTCCAATACCGCCATGTCGAATCGCTCTGCGCGGCTGCGCCACCCCGGCACCGTCGGCGGCAGCAATGGGCCCCGCATCTCACGTCCCCGGCGCGACCCCGGGCTGCCACCGGCTCGTCCACCTCGCCGGGAGCTGCGGGAATCGGCCACGGATGTGATCGTAACGGTTGTGAATCGGCCGACCGGCGGCTGCGCGTGTCCCCCGGCAACCTGTGAATGAACCGCGATAACCTCACGGACGTGAATGTTCCTCGTCGCTGCTGCCGGCCTGGATGCCCCCATTATGCGGTGGCGACGCTGACGTTCGTCTACTCCGACTCGACTGCGGTCGTCGGGCCACTGGCAATCTCCCGCGAACCGCATTCGTGGGACCTGTGCATCACTCATGCCAACCGGATCACTGCCCCCCGGGGTTGGGAGCTGGTCCGCCACGCCGGGCCGCTGCCGGAGTTCCCCGACGAGGACGATCTCGTCGCTCTCGCCGATGCAGTCCGGGAAGGCCGTGAGTTGCCCACACGGCCCCCGATCGCCGGGTTCTCCGATCCCAGCGGAGCCGCGCATGCGCCCGCGACCGGAACTCCGATCATGCCGGCGGCTGCGCATCGACCGACGACCGCCGGCCGACGCCGTGGGCACCTGCGGGTACTGCCGGACCCCACCGACTGACCCGATAGCCGCCCTTGCCGGGGGACCGGAACAGATAGGCTGGCGGCCAAGAGTCCCTCTCGGTCAGGAGATCTGTCATGTCGAGGCCCGCCGACGCGGTTCGCCGTGTGATCAAGGCTTATGACGTGCGCGGTCTGGTCGGGGACGAGATCGACGACGCGTTCGTCTCCGACGTCGCCGCCGCGTTCGCCCGGCTGATCCGCGGTGAGGGCGGCGGCCGGATCGCGATCGGTTACGACATGCGCGAAAGCTCCCCGGCGCTTGCCGCGGCATTCGCCGACGGGGTCACCGCCCAGGGTCTGGATGTGGTGCGGATCGGGCTGGCGTCCACCGATCAGCTGTACTTTGCGTCCGGTTTCCTCGACTGCGCGGGTGCCATGTTCACCGCGAGCCATAATCCGGCCGCCTACAACGGCATCAAGCTCTGCCGCGCCGGGGCCAAGCCTGTCGGCGAGGACACCGGGCTGGCCAGCATCCGCGACGAAGTGATCGCCGGGGTTCCCGGCTACGACGGGCCGCGTGGGCAGGTGAGCGACCACGATGTCCTCGCCGACTACGGACAGTTCCTTCGGTCGCTGATCGACGTCGCCGGCATGCGACCACTGCGGGTCGCGGTCGATGCAGGCAACGGCATGGCCGGCCATACCACGCCTGCCGTCCTCGGCCCGATCGAGGCGCTGACGGTGCTGCCGCTCTATTTTGAACTCGACGGTTCGTTCCCCAATCACGAAGCCAATCCGCTGGAGCCGGCCAATCTGGTCGACCTGCAGAAGTTCGTGGTGGAGACCGGCGCCGATATCGGGCTGGCGTTCGACGGCGACGCCGACCGGTGTTTCGTCGTCGACGAACGCGGCGGTCCTGTTTCGCCGTCGGCGGTCACCGCGCTGGTCGCCGGCCGCGAACTCACCCGGGAGATCGGTGCCACCGTCATCCACAACCTGATCACCTCGCGCGCGGTGCCCGAGTTGGTCGTCGAACGGGGCGGAACGCCGGTGCGGTCGCGCGTCGGGCACTCCTATATCAAGGCTCTGATGGCCGACACCGGAGCGATCTTCGGCGGTGAACATTCGGCGCACTACTATTTCCGCGACTTCTGGGGCGCGGACTCGGGCATGCTGGCCGCTTTGCATGTGCTGGCCGCGTTGGGCGAGCAGGACCGGCCGCTGTCGGAACTGATGGCGAATTATCAGCGCTACGAAGCCTCCGGGGAGATCAACTTCCGGGTGGCCGACGCGCCGGCGTGCGTCGAATCCGTTCTGAAAGCCTTTGGGCATCAAACCGTTTCGCTGGACCATCTCGACGGCGTGACGGTTGACCTCGGAGCGGGGGCCTGGTTCAACCTGCGCACCTCCAACACCGAACCGCTGCTGCGCCTCAACGTCGAAGCGCGCAGCGCCCAGGAGATCGAGGAGATCGTCCGCCGCGTCTCCGAGGACATCGCGGCCCAGCCGGCCGAGGCGGCGCCATGAGCGCAGCGCATGCCACCGTCGACCTCGATGACACCGAGGGCCTCCTGGAAGCCGACCGCGACGGGCTCCTGCGGGCCGCCGCGATGGCGGGCGCTCAGGTACGCGCCACCGCGGCCGCCGTCGACGAGGGCGAACTGGCGCTGCTGGCCGCCGACCATCGGCCGCGGACCGTCATCTGGGTCGCCGCCCGCGGCGCGGCCGAGAGCGCAGGCTCGATGCTGGCCGCCACCCTCGGCGGCGTCGCAGGCGAGCCGATCGTGGTGGCCGCCGAATCTCCGCCCTGGATCGGCCCGCTCGACGTTCTCGTGGTGGCCGGCGACGACGCCGGGGATCCGGCGCTGGTGTCCGCCGCGGCGACGGCGGTGCGCCGCGGCGCCCGGGTGGTCGTCGCCGCGCCGTATGAAGGTCCGCTGCGCGACGCCACCGCGGGACGGACCGCGGTGCTCGAGCCCCGGCTGCGGACGCCCGACGAATTCGGGTTGAGCCGTTACCTCGCGGCCGGCCTCGCGACCATGCAGGCTGTCGATCCGGCACTGCAGACCGATCTGGCCACCCTGGCCGACGAACTCGACGCCGAGGCGTTGCGCAACAGCGCGAGTCGCGACGTGTTGACCAATCCGGCGAAGGCACTGGCCGAGCGGATGTCCGGCAGGCAGGTGGTGCTCGCCGGCGATTGTGCGGCCACCCTGGGCCTGGCCCGGTACGCCGCGACGGTGTTACTGCGGCTGGCCGGGCAGGCCGTCGCCGCGGCCGGACTGTCGGACGCGCTGGTCGCATTACGCACCGGCATCGCATATCAATTCGGCGATCCGGTGGATGCGCTGTTCCACGACGAGGAGCTCGACGGTCCGCTCTCGAGGGGCCCGAAGGTGCTGGCTTTGACCCTGGACGCCGAACGCCCGATGCTCGCCGCGCGGGTGAGTGGCTTCGACGACGTCGATCTGGTCGGGGCGCAAGACCTCGGGGAGGGGGGGTCGGTTCCGGCCCCGACTGGGCGAGCCGAACAACAGCTCGCCACGCTGGCCGTCCGATTGCAGATGGCCGCGGTTTATCTCAGATTGGTGGGGGGATAACGTCCCAGTGGAATTGCTACGTGGTGCGATACGCACCTACGCATGGGGATCTCGGACAGCCATCGCGGAGTTCACCGGAAGACCTTCGCCCACAGCGCATCCCGAAGCCGAGCTGTGGCTGGGTGCTCATCCTGGCGATCCGGCGTGGTTGGAGACCGCCGACGGCGAGACATCGTTGCTCGACGCCGTTCGAGCCGATCCGGACGGTCAGTTGGGGCCCGCGGTGCGCGGTCGCTACGGCGACGTGCTGCCCCTGCTGGTGAAGGTGCTGGCCGCCGAGGAGCCGCTGTCGCTGCAAGCTCATCCCAGCGCGGAGCAGGCCGTCGAAGGTTATGTGCGCGAGGACCGTCTGGGCGTCCCGCTCACCTCACCGATCCGCAACTATCGCGACCGCAACCACAAGCCCGAACTGTTGGTTGCGCTCAGCGAATTCCACGCCCTCGGCGGCTTCCGGCCGGCCGCGCGTTCGGTCGATTTGATGCGTGCCCTCGCGGTGGCCGAACTCGATCCGTTCATCGGATTGCTGAGTGGCCAGCCCGACGCCGACGGTCTGCGTGCCCTGTTCACCACCTGGATCACCGCACCGCAGCCCGATCTGGACGTGCTGATCCCCGCCGTCCTGGACGGTGCGGTGGATTATATGCGTTCCGGTGCAACGGAATTCGACGATGAGGCCAAGACGCTGCTGGAGCTCGGTGAGCGCTATCCCGGGGATGCCGGTGTGCTGGCGGCCATGCTGCTCAACCGGATCACGCTGGCTCCCGGTGAGGCCATCTTCATGCCGGCGGGCAACCTGCACAGTTACATCCACGGCGTGGGGATGGAGGTGATGGCCAACTCCGACAACGTGCTTCGCGGTGGCCTGACGCCCAAGCACGTCGACGTGCCCGAGCTCTTGCGGGTGCTGGACTTCAGGCCCGCCGATGAGACGATGCTGCGGGCGCCCACCCACCGCGAGGGCATCGAGCTGGTCTACGAGACGCCCGCGCAGGAGTTCGCCGCCTGCATCCTCATGCTCGACGGCGAGAATCTCGGCCACGAGATCGACGCCCCGTCCCGCCATGACGGTCCCCAGATCTTGGTCTGCACCGAAGGTTCGGTGCTCGTACGCGCGAAATCGGATGTGGTGGAGCTTGATCGCGGGGCCGCAGCCTGGGTGGCCGCCGACGACGGTCCGATCCGCCTGGAGGCGACGTCGCCGTCCCGGTTGTTCCGGGCTACGGTTGGCCCGTGAGTAACTGAGCCTGGGGAGGACACCGCATGTCGACCGAGGGCAGCACCAAGGCGATCCTCGCGGCGCTGACCGCCAACGCGGGCATCGCGGTCGCGAAATTCGTCGGATTCCTGATCACCGGAAGTTCCTCGATGCTCGCCGAGTCGGTGCACTCGGTGGCCGACACGTCGAATCAGGGGCTGCTGCTGTTCGGTCAGCGCCAGGCCCGCAAACAGGCGGACAGCCTGCATCAGTTCGGGTACGGCCGCAGTCGCTACTTCTATTCATTCGTCGTGGCGCTGGTGCTGTTCAGCCTGGGCTCGATCTTCGCCCTGTACGAGGGCTACCACAAGATCGGCCACCCCGAACCGCTGACCTCGCCGATCGTGGCGGTGGTGATTCTGGCGGTGGCAATTGCCCTGGAGTCCTACAGCTTTCGTACCGCGATGGTGGAGTCACGTCCGTTGAAGGGCACCAGCTCGTGGTGGCAGTTCATCCGTCGTTCCCGCAATCCCGAGCTGCCCGTGGTCCTGCTGGAGGACACCGGAGCCCTGATCGGTCTGGTCTTCGCGCTCGCCGGCGTGGGCTTGACGATTCTGACCGGCAACCCGGTGTGGGACGGCGTCGGCACCATCTTGATCGGTGCGCTGCTGGGTGTCATCGCCGTGATCCTGATGGTCGAGATGCACAGCCTGCTGATCGGCGAGGGCGCCACCCCTGACGAATGCCGGGCGATTCAGTCGGCCCTCGAGCAGACCGCGAAGGTCGACCGGGTCATCCACCTCCGAACGCAGTACCTGGGTCCCGAGGAGATGCTCGTCGGGGCCAAGATCGCGCTGGCCCCGGATACCGACCTGGCGACGGTGGCCGTCACCATCGACGCGGCGGAGGCGGCGGTCCGCTCTGCGGTGCCCGCCGCGCGGGTTATCTACCTGGAACCGGATCTGGATCGAGCACTGGCGCGGTAGCTCGTTTCTGCGCCCACCACGATGACATGTTGTGCCGGATCGCGCGGCCGATCATCGACGCGGGCGGCACCATGTACAAACTGTCCAGCAGGCTGAACCGACGCAGAAACCATTCCGCCAGAACGCGGTCGGTCTCGGCGGCGCCGAGGAACTGATCGAACAACGCCCCGACCGGTTGGTACCACCACGGCGCCGAGCCCTCGGTGCCGTGCAGGGTCAGGTCGCCGATCGCGTTCATCGTCCAGACGGGATACGTGGATTTCGCGGTGGCGCGGGCCAGTTCACGGGTCAGGTCGCCGGTACCGGAGTCCAACAGCCGGCGCAGATGGGCGGCCTGCAGCGCGGTCATCGTCATGCCCTGGCCGTAGGTCGGGTTGAAACTCACGACGGCGTCACCGATCGGCACGATCCCGCCGGGAAAACGCTGGAGTTTGTCGTAGCGGCGCCACCGGCTGACCGGATAGCGGTGGAAAGCGATGTCGCCCAAGGGTTCTCCCTGGCGAATCGCGGACGCCAGCGGTGCAGGCAGCACGTCGTCGGCGACCTGGCGTATCTCGGACAGCGTCTGCGGCGGCGGGACGTGATTGACGGTGAACGTGGTCAAGCCCCAGGTGCCGTCCTCATAGAAGAGCATGCCCAGCCCGGCCTGCTGACTGCGTGACGCCCCCGCCACCACGACCTTTTCGGTGATCAGGCCGTCGGGGATTCTCAACTGCTGTGTGGCGTAAGAGATTCCGACATCGATGGTCTGTTCGCGGGGGCGGGCGAACCCCCACTCGTCCAGCCACGACGGCAACCTGGTGCCGCGACCGGAGGCGTCCACCACGAGGTCGGCGGCCACGAACTCGTCCCCGCCGGCTGCGGACAACTCGACGCCGGTGACTGTTTGGCGCTCCCCGTCGAATCGCGGTGCGTTCACGTCGCGCTGCACGATCTCCACGTTCGGCAGGGCGGCGGTGCGCCGGCGGATCTGCCACTCGAGCTGCTTGCGGCTGGGCACGTACGCGGTGAACTCACGCCGCAGGGTGTGCCCGGTGCCCAGCACATGGCCGGCGGCGCCGAAGTGGATGCAGTCGGGGCGGTTCTCCAGTTTCGCCACCCCGGCGGCGACCATGTCGTCGAGCAGACCGGGAAACAGCGTTTCGAACTCGTGAGCTCCCCGCGCCATCAGGATGTGTACATGCCGATCCTGGGGCACCGCACCGCGGTGGGCGGGTTGTGGGGGCAGGGTGTCGCGTTCGTAGACGGTCACCCGCCCGTAGTGGTCGGATAACACCCGGGCAGTGCACAGCCCCGCGATGCTGGCCCCAATGACGATGGCATGGTGACGCTTCGGGGGTTGGCCCACGACCTCTTAGATACCCGCTCAAACTGTGCCTAACCGGGGTATGAGAAGGAACATGCAGATGACCTCTAAGTGGCGGACCAAGTCGGTGGAGCAGTCCATTCTCGACACCGACGAGCCGGGCACCCGGCTGCGTAAAAATTTGACGTGGTGGGACCTCACGGTCTTCGGGGTCTCCGTCGTGGTCGGCGCGGGCATCTTCACCGTCACCGCGTCGACCTTCGGCAATATCACCGGCCCCGCCATCTCGGTGTCCTTCGTCATCGCCGCCGTGACCTGCGGGTTGGCCGCGCTGTGTTACGCGGAGTTCGCCTCGATGCTCCCGGTGGCGGGCAGCGCCTACACGTTCTCGTACGCGACGTTCGGCGAGTTCGTCGCCTGGATCATCGGCTGGGACCTGATCTTGGAATTCGCGGTCGGCGCCGCCGTGGTGGCCAAGGGCTGGTCCAGTTATCTGGGCACCGTCTTCGGTTTCTCCGGTGGGGTCGTGGCCATCGGCCCGCTGAACTTCGACTGGGGTGCTCTGGTCATCGTCGCGATCGTCACCACCTTGCTGGCGTTGGGCACCAAGCTGTCGGCCAACGTCTCCGCGGTGATCACGGCCATCAAGGTCGCGGTTGTCGCACTCGTCGTCATCGTCGGGGCGTTCTACATCAAGGCCGCCAACTTCTCCCCGTTCATCCCTGCGACCGAGAGCGGCGCGAATGCGTCCGGGACCGGCATCAACCAGTCCGTATTCTCCCTGTTGACCGGGGCCCAGAGCAGTCATTACGGCTTCTACGGGGTGCTGGCCGGCGCCTCGATCGTGTTCTTCGCGTTCATCGGTTTCGATGTGGTGGCCACGACGGCCGAGGAGACCAAGAACCCGCAGCGCGATGTCGCGCGCGGCATCCTCGCTTCGCTGGCGATCGTCACCGTGCTCTACGTGTCGGTCTCGATCGTGCTGTCGGGCATGGTCCGGTTCAGCGACCTGCGTGACAAGGCCGAGAACGGTCACGCCAACCTCGCCACCGCCTTCTCGCTCAACGGGGTGGACTGGGCGGCCACGGTGATCTCGATCGGTGCGCTGGCCGGTCTGACCACGGTGGTCATGGTGTTGATCCTGGGGCTGTCGCGGGTGTTGTTCGCGATGGCGCGTGACGGCCTGCTGCCCCGTCAGCTCGCCCAGACGGGCAACCGCGGCACCCCGGTGCGGATCACCGTGCTGGTCGGTGTGCTCACCGCCGTCGCGGCCACAGTCTTCCCGATCGACAAGCTCGAAGAGATGGTGAACGTCGGGACGCTGTTCGCATTCATGCTGGTCTCGGCCGGCGTGATCATCCTCCGGCGAACCCGCCCGGACCTGGAGCGCGGGTTTCGCGCGCCGCTGGTCCCGGTGTTGCCGATCTTGTCGATAGCGGCGTGCGGCTGGCTGATGCTCAACCTCACCGGCCTGACCTGGATCCGGTTCTTGGTGTGGATGGTCATCGGGGTGGGGTTCTACCTGCTCTATGGGCGATCGCATTCGTTGTTGGCCAAGCGGGAGGCCGCCGCCGCGTCCTGAGTTTTACAAACAACCATCATTTGTCTAGACACCCGACAAATCTGCCTCTATAGTCAAGTCATCGCAACTTGACGTGGGAGGTAACTGTCGTGACGTCTCAACTGGACTCCGCCGCCGTTCCGGCGGCCGCGCCGTGGCGGGATAAGAAGCGCTATCTGTGGCTGATGGGCCTCATTGCGCCGACCGCACTGTTCGTGGTGCTGCCGGTCATCTGGGGTCTGAACCAGCTCGGCTGGACCGCGGCATCCCAGGTGTTCTTCTGGGTCGGCCCGTTCCTGATCTACGCGCTGCTGCCGGCGCTGGACCTGAGGTTCGGCCGCGACGGCCAGAACCCGCCCGACGAATTGATGGAGTACCTGGAGAACGACAAGTACTACCGGTACTGCACGTACGCGTTCATCCCGTTCCAGTTCCTCAGTCTGATCTTCGGCGCCTACATGTTCACCGCGTCGAACCTCAGCTGGCTGGGCTACGAGGGCTCGCTGAGCTGGTTCGCCAAGATCGGTCTGGCGCTGTCGGTGGGCGTGCTGGGCGGAACGGGCATCAACACCGCGCACGAACTCGGCCACAAGAAGGATTCGCTGGAGCGCTGGCTGTCCAAGATCACGCTGGCCCAGACCTGCTACGGCCACTTCTACATCGAGCACAACCGCGGCCATCACGTCCGCGTCGCCACCCCGGAGGATCCGGCATCGGCGCGCTTCGGCGAAACGTTCTGGGAGTTCCTGCCGCGCAGCGTGTTTGGTAGTGCCCGTTCAGCGCTCACACTCGAGGCGGCCCGGATTCGCCGACTCGGCAAGAGCCCGTGGGATCCGCGTACCTGGCTGGGCAACGACGTTCTCAACGCCTGGCTGATGTCGGTGGTGCTGTTCGGTGCGCTGATCGCGGTGTTCGGTCCCGCCCTGATCCCGTTCCTGATCATCCAGGCGGTGTTCGGATTCTCGATGCTGGAGTCGGTGAACTACCTGGAGCACTATGGGCTGCTGCGCCAGAAGAACGACAACGGCCGCTACGAGCGGTGCTCGCCGCAACACAGCTGGAACTCCGATCATCTGGTGACCAACCTGTTCCTGTATCACCTGCAACGGCACAGTGATCACCACGCCAATCCGACCCGCCGTTATCAGACGCTGCGCAGCATGTCCGAGGCGCCCGAATTGCCAAGCGGCTATGCGACTTTGATCGGCGTGACGTACTTCCCGTGGGTGTGGCGCCGGATGATGGACCACCGGGTGATCGAGCACTACGACGGTGACATCACCAAGGTCAACATCGATCCGCGCCGACGGGCCAAGATCCTGGCCCGGTACGGAGTGCCGGCATGAGCGCCTACCAGTGCCCGATTTGCGACTACGTGTACGACGAAGCGAAAGGTGCTGCGCGGGAGGGCTTCCCGCCCGGCACTGCCTGGGCCGCGGTGCCCGACGACTGGTGCTGCCCCGACTGTGGGGTGCGAGAAAAAGTTGACTTCGAAGAGATGGGTGTCAAGCAATGAGCGAGCAGGACTACAAGCTGTTCATCTGCGTGCAGTGCGGATTCGAGTACGACGAAGCCAAAGGCTGGCCTGAGGACGGCATCGCCCCGGGCACCCGCTGGGACGACATCCCGGAGGACTGGAGCTGCCCGGACTGCGGCGCGGCGAAGTCGGACTTCGAGATGGTGGAAGTCGCCAGGCCGTGACCACTACTCTCGCGCATGTGAAGAGTCCTCGGGTGCCCTATCCCGAGGCCTCTCGCGCGCTGCTGCGGGACTCGGTCCTCGACGCGATGCGGGAGGAATTGCTGACCAAGGACTGGTCCGCGATCACCCTGTCCGACGTGGCGCGCACCGCCGGGGTCAGCCGTCAGACCATCTACAACGAATTCGGCTCGCGGCAGGGTCTGGCCCAGGGCTATGCGATTCGGCTGGCCGACCGCCTGGTGGATGCGATCGGGACCGCGATCAGCTCCAACGTGGGCGACGTGCTGGCCGCCTTCACCGAGGGCTTCCGGGTGTTCTTCACCGAGTCGGCGGCCGACCCGCTGGTGATCTCGTTGCTGACCGGTGTTGCCAAACCCGACCTGCTGCAGATGATCACCACCGACAGCGCGCCGATCATCACCCGCGCGTCGGCCAAGCTCACCGAGGCCTTCATGAACAGCTGGGTCAGTGCCAGTGAGGCCGACTCGGGGGTGCTGGCCCGCGCGATCGTGCGGCTGGCGATGAGCTACGTGTCGATGCCGCCCGAGGCCGACCATGATGTGGCCTTAGACCTGGCCCGATTGATGACGCCGTTCGCCGAACGCTACGGTGTAGTCGATATTCCTTAGCTGTCAGAGCGCTCCAAGCGCCTGTCCCGCGAGCCCGCAGGCTGAGGGTGTCGCCAGCGCGCGTATCGCGCGCTCACCGGCAATGACGAACGAAAAGGGGCTCTACATGTCTGAAATGACCGTCGAGGTGCGCAACGGCATCGACTTCAAGGTGGCCGACCTGTCGCTGGCCGAATTCGGCCGCAAGGAAATCCGGCTGGCCGAGCACGAGATGCCCGGCCTGATGGCGCTGCGCCGCGAATACCACGACGTCCAGCCGCTCAAGGGTGCCCGGATCTCGGGTTCGCTGCACATGACCGTGCAGACCGCGGTGCTGATCGAGACGCTGGTTGCGCTCGGCGCTGAGGTCCGCTGGGCGAGCTGCAACATCTTCTCCACCCAGGACCATGCCGCGGCGGCCGTCGTCGTCGGCCCGCACGGCACCCCCGAGGAGCCGACCGGCACCCCGGTGTTCGCCTGGAAGGGCGAGACGCTGGAGGAGTACTGGTGGGCCGCCGAGCAGATGCTCACCTGGGAAGGCGAGCCCGCCAACATGATTCTCGACGACGGCGGCGACGCCACCATGCTGGTGCTGCGCGGTGCGCAGTACGAGAAGGCTGGTGTGGTTCCGCCCGCCGAGGATGACGACTCGGCCGAGTGGAAGGTCTTCCTGGAGCTGTGCCGCAAGAGCTTCGAGAAGGACAACACCAAGTGGACGAAGATCGCCGAGTCGGTCAAGGGTGTCACCGAGGAGACCACCACCGGTGTGCTGCGGCTGTACCAGTTCGCCGCCGCCGGTGAGCTGGCGTTCCCGGCCATCAACGTCAACGACTCGGTCACCAAGAGCAAGTTCGACAACAAGTACGGCACCCGGCACTCGCTGATCGACGGGATCAACCGCGGCACCGACGTGCTGATCGGTGGCAAGAAGGTGCTGATCTGTGGCTACGGCGACGTGGGCAAGGGCTGTGCGGAGTCGCTGGCCGGCCAGGGCGCGCGCGTGCAGGTCACCGAGATCGACCCGATCAACGCGCTGCAGGCATTGATGGACGGCTTCGATGTGGTGACCGTCGAGGACGCCATCGGTGATGCCGACATCGTCGTCACCTCGACCGGCAACAAGGACATCATCACCCTCGATCACATGAAGGCGATGAAGGACAAGGCCATCCTGGGCAACATCGGCCACTTCGACAACGAGATCGACATGGCCGCCCTCGAGCGCTCGGGTGCCACCCGGATCAACATCAAGCCTCAGGTCGACGAGTGGATCTTCGGTGCCGACGGCAAGTCGATCATCGTGCTGTCCGAGGGCCGGCTGCTGAACCTGGGCAACGCGACGGGCCACCCGTCGTTCGTGATGAGCAACAGCTTCTCCAACCAGGTGATCGCCCAGATCGAGCTGTGGACCAAGAACGATGAGTACGACAACGAGGTCTACCGGCTGGCCAAGCACCTCGACGAGAAGGTGGCCCGCATCCACGTCGAGGCTCTCGGTGGCACGCTGACCAAGCTCACCAAGGACCAGGCCGAGTACATCGGCGTCGACGTCGAGGGTCCGTACAAGCCGGAGCACTACCGCTACTGAGCGTTAGGCTCCCGCCGTGCTGATCGTCATCGAGGGACTAGACGGCGCAGGCAAGCGCACCCTGACCCAGGGTCTGCAGCGCGCGTTCGAAGCGGGCGGAAGGTCGGTCACCACGCTGGCCTTCCCCCGCTACGGCCAGTCGGTTCATGCCGACCTCGCGAGCGAGGCACTGCACGGACAGCACGGCGACCTGGCCTCATCGGTCTATGCGATGGCGATGCTGTTCGCCCTCGACCGGGCCGGGGCGATCGATCAGATGGCCGAACTAGGTCGTCGACACGATGTGGTGATCCTGGATCGCTATGTCGCCTCCAACGCGGCGTACAGCGCGGCCCGGCTGCATCAGGACGCCTCCGGTGCGGCGGTGTCGTGGGTGGGCGAACTCGAGTACGGCCGGTTCGCCCTGCCCAAACCCGACCGGCAGATCCTGCTCGACGCCTCGGTCGAGTTGGCCGCCCAGCGCGCCAGGCACCGGGCTCAGCAGGAGGCCGACCGGGCCCGCGACGCCTACGAACGCGACGACGGACTGCAGCGCCGGACGGGCGCGGTGTACGCCGAATTGGGTGCCGCTAACTGGGGCGGGCCCTGGTCGATCGTCGCCCCGGACGTCGATCCGGCGGCGTTGGCGGCCGCGCTGCTGGGTTAGAGGACCCCACGCAGCGGAAATGTCGCAACTCGCCCGTGTGGTAGCCGGGGTTTGTCGCAATTCGGTGACACCATGGACACCATGAGGCAAAGGATTCTCGTAGTCGACGACGACCCATCGCTGGCCGAGATGCTCACCATCGTGTTGCGTGGCGAGGGTTTCGACACCGCGGTCATCGGCGACGGCTCGCAGGCGCTGACGGCCGTGCGTGAGCTCCGCCCCGATCTGGTGTTGCTGGACCTCATGCTGCCCGGCATGAACGGCATCGATGTGTGCCGGGTGCTGCGCGCGGACTCCGGGGTGCCGATCGTCATGCTCACCGCCAAGACCGACACGGTGGACGTGGTGCTGGGCCTGGAGTCGGGCGCCGACGACTACGTGATGAAGCCGTTCAAGCCCAAGGAGTTGGTGGCGCGCGTCCGTGCCCGGCTGCGGCGCAACGAGGACGAGCCGGCCGAGATGCTGTCGATCGCCGACATCGACATCGACGTGCCTGCGCACAAGGTCACTCGCGAGGGTGAGCAGATTTCGCTGACACCGCTGGAGTTCGACCTGCTGGTGGCGCTGGCACGCAAACCACGCCAGGTGTTTACTCGAGATGTGCTGCTCGAACAGGTGTGGGGATATCGCCACCCCGCGGACACCCGTTTGGTGAACGTGCATGTCCAGCGGTTGCGGGCGAAGGTCGAGAAGGACCCGGAGAACCCGCAGGTGGTGCTGACCGTTCGAGGAGTGGGTTACAAGGCCGGACCACCGTGATGCGCACGGAGGAGCGCCGCAGGTGATGTTCGGCTCGAGGCGGCGCATCCGCGGTCCGTGGGGACGATCGGGTCCCCTGGTTCGGGGTACGAGTGCGCTGAGTCGAGCACTGGGGTTGATCTGGCGCCGGTCGCTGCAGTTGCGGGTGGTCGTGCTGACGTTGGGTCTGTCGGCCGCCGTGATCGTGGCGCTCGGCTTCGTGCTCACCAGCCAGATCACGAACCGGGTGCTCGACGTGAAGGTGCACGCGGCGACCGAGGAATTGGATCGGGCGCGCAACACGGTCAGCGGAACTGTCAGTGGTGAAGAGGCGCGGTCTCTGGACAGCAGCCTGCAGCTGGCCCGCAACACCCTGATCTCCAAGACAGGTCAGTCGTCCGGCGCGGCGCTGGCCGGCACGTTCGACGCGGTCCTGATGGTCCCCGGCGACGGACCGCGAGCGGCCACCGCCGCCGGACCGATGGACCAGATCCCGAAGTCGTTGCGCGACTTCGTCAAAGCGGGCCAGGTCAGCTACCAGTACGAGACGGTACGAACCGACGCGTTCAGCGGTCCGGCGCTGTTGATCGGTACTCCGGCGCCGTCCCGCGTCCCGAATCTTGAGCTCTACCTGATCTTTCCGCTGAACAACGAGGAAAACACCATCACCCTGGTGCGCAGCACCATGGCCACCGGCGGGTTGGTGCTGCTGGTGCTGCTGGCCGGGATCGCCCTGCTGGTTTCCCGGCAGGTGGTGCTGCCGGTGCGCTCCGCATCGCGGATCGCCGAGCGCTTCGCCGAGGGCCATCTCTCCGAGCGGATGCCGGTGCGCGGCGAGGATGACATGGCGCGGCTTGCGGTGTCGTTCAACGACATGGCTGAGAGTCTGCAACGCCAGATCACCAATCTCGAGGAGTTCGGCAATCTGCAGCGCCGGTTCACCTCGGACGTCAGCCACGAGCTGCGCACGCCGTTGACCACTGTGCGGATGGCGGCTGATCTGATTCACGACCACTCCGAGGAACTGGACCCGGCGCTGCGCAGGTCCACCGAGTTGATGGTCAACGAGCTCGACCGATTCGAGACCCTGCTCAACGACCTACTCGAGATCTCGCGCCACGACGCCGGCGTCGCCGAACTCTCGGTCGAGGCAGTCGATTTGCGGTCCACGGTGAACAGCGCGCTCGGCAACGTCGGCCACCTGGCCGACGAGGCCGGGATCGAACTGATGGTCACCCTGCCCGACAGCGAGGTCATCGCCGAGGTCGATGCCCGCCGCGTCGAGCGCATCCTGCGCAACCTGATCGCCAACGCGATCGACCATGCCGAGCGCAAGCCGGTCCACATCCGGATGGCCGCCGACGAGGACACCGTCGCGGCCACCGTCCGCGACTTCGGTGTCGGCTTGCGCCCCGGCGAGGAGAAGCTGGTGTTCAGCCGGTTCTGGCGTTCGGACCCCTCCCGCGTGCGTCGTTCCGGCGGGACAGGTTTGGGCCTCGCGATCAGCATCGAGGACGCCCGGCTGCACCAGGGCCGGCTCGAGGCGTGGGGTGAACCCGGCAAGGGTGCCTGCTTCCGGCTGACCCTTCCGCTGGTGCGCGGCCACAAGGTCACCACCAGTCCGTTACCGCTCAAACCTGTTGCCGCGGAACGCCAGGATGGCGGCAAGGACTCGCGCCAGGTTCGGCAGCGGGAGCCGGCGGGGGAGAGCGTGTGACACGCCGGCTGCTGGCCCTGATGCTGGCCGGACTGGTCGTGATGTTGGGCGGCGGATGTGCCGGGGTGCCGAATTCTTCTGCGCCGCAAGCGATCGGGACCGTCGAGCGGCCCCAGCCGAAGAGCCTGCCCAAGCCGACCCCCGGGATGGATCCCGACCAGTTGCTGCGGGAATTCCTCAAGGCCACCGCCGACCCGGCGAACCGGCATCTGGCGGCGCGACAGTTCCTCACCGCTTCGGCCTCCAGCGGTTGGGACGACCAGGGCAGTGCACTGCTGATCGACAACGTCGTGTTCGTCGAAACCCGTTCTCCTGACCGGGTTGCGGTCACGATGAAAGCAGACATGCTGGGGTCGCTGTCCGATGTGGGTGTCTTCGAAACCGCCGAGGGGCAACTTCCCGACCCGGGACCGCTCGAGTTGGTCCAGACGCCCGACGGCTGGCGCATCAACAAGCTGCCCAACGGAGTGTTCCTGGATTGGCAGCAGTTCCAGGCCACCTACAAGCGCAACACTCTCTATTTCGTCGACCCGACCGGCAAGACCGTCGTGCCAGATCCGCGGTATGTCGCAGTGTCCGACGCCGACCAGTTGGCGACCGAACTGCTCAACAAGTTGATCGCCGGGCCCCGCCCGGAGATGGCCCGCACGGTGCGCAACCTGCTGGGACCGGTGAAGATGATGGGCCCGGTGACCAGGGCCGACGGCGGCAAGACGGGTATCGGCCGCGGCTACGGCGGAGCGAAGGTCGACCTGGAGAATTTGACCACCACCGATCCGCACAGCAGGCAACTGCTTGCCGCCCAGATCATCTGGACACTGGCGCGGGCCGACATCAAGGGCCCGTACGTGATCAACGCCGACGGCGCGGCTCTCGACGACCGGTTCGCCGACGGCTGGGACACCACCGATGTGGCGGCCACCGATCCGGGTGCGGTCGACGGCGCCGCGGCAGGTGTGCATGCGCTGATCCGCGGATCGCTGGTGTCGCTGGACGGACAACAGGCCACACCGGTGCCCGGATCGTTCGGCCAGATGAACGATCAGGTGTCGGCGGCGCTGTCGCGAACCGGTCAGGCGATCGCGTCGGTGACGGTGCAGCGGCCCGGGGCGCCGGACATGGTCTCCACGGTGTGGATCGGCCCGAACGGTGGGGTGGCGGCGAAAGCCACCGATGCGCGGTCGCTGACGCGACCGTCCTGGGCGCTGGACGACGCCGTGTGGGTGGTGGTGGACGGCAACAGCGTCGTGCGGGTGATCCAGGAGCAGGCGTCTGGGCAGCCCGCCCGGATCCCGGTGGACTCCGCAGCGGTGGTGTCCCAATTCCCCGGTGCGATAGCCGAATTGCAACTCTCCCGGGACAGCACCCGGGCGGTGATGGTGATCAACGGGCAAGTGATTCTGGCGAACGTGGAGCAGACCCCCGCCGGCGAGTTCTCGCTGACGTATCCGCGCCGGCTCGGTTTCGGGCTGGGGTCGTCGGTGGTGTCGCTGTCGTGGCGCACCGGCGACGACATCGTCGTCACCCGAACCGATGCCGCGCACCCGGTGTCGTACGTGAACATCGACGGGGTCAACTCCGACGGGCCGAACGGCAACATCGTGATGCCGGTGACCGCTGTCGCGGCGAACCCGGCGGCGGTGTACGTGTCCGACAGTCGCGGCGTGCTGCAGCTGTCGGGTAACAGCGCCGAGAACAGTCAATCCTGGTCGGATGTACGGCCTTTCCTGACACCCGGCGCGGTGCCGGTGTTGCCCGGCTGAGAGGAGACCTGGTGCCTGGACCTGTGCTGCCCGGCGTGATCCGCCAAATCGGTTACATTGTGCAGGATTTCGATGCCGCACTAGCGAACTGGCTGGACCTCGGAGTCGGTCCGTTTTATGTGCTGCGCGGTATCGAGCAGACCGGGATCTACCGCGGCCAGGAGTGCACGGTGAAGCTGACGCTGGGGCTGGCCAACAGTGGCGACATGCAGATCGAGGTCATCCACCAGGACAACGATGCGCCGTCGATCTATTCGGAGTTCACCTCGGCGGGCGGGGACGGCTTCCACCAGCTGGCTTATTGGGCGCAGAACTACGACGCCGCGTTGGCGGCCGGGCAGGCCGCAGGCTGGCCGGTGGTGTGGTCGGGTGGCGAACCGGGCACCGCCCGCTATGCGTACTTCGAGCCCCCACCCGGGACGGCGGCGACGATCATCGAATTGATGGAGCTCACCCCCGCGACGATCGGGATGGGTGAGTTGGTGCGACAGGCGGCGGTGGACTGGGACGGAAGCGACCCGATCCGGACCCTCTTCGGGTAGCGGTACAGGCGGCATTTCAGGCTCGCCGCGCTGTTCAGAGGTGAATTGTGGAGGCGGTGTCAAGCCAGTAGCGTTTGCTCTGTGAGTGGGGACGGCGGCGTGTTGAAGGTGGACCCTGCAGTTCTGCAGGCTGCGTGTGAGGCGCTGACCGCAGGGGCGCAGCATCTGCAGGCTGGTCTGCACGATCTCGACAGCGAAGCCCAGCAGGTGCTGGGAACGTGGGAGGGCTCCGCGGGCGGGGCCTATGGCTCTGCGTGGAGGCAGTGGCATGACGGTTCACTGAAAGTCCAGCAGGCGTTGGCGACCATCGCGGAGCGGCTTGGTCAAGCTGGCCAGGCATTCGAGGCTCAGGAACAGGCCTCGACGTCAGAGCTGCGGGGAGTTCACCGTGGCTGACGCATTCGCCGTCGATCTGGACCGGCTGGCCGACATCGTCGAGCGCATGGCGTCATACCAGGCGGTGGTCGACTCGATGCTCGAAGAGTGCGATGCTGTGGTGGCCAATCTGCATGCGCAGTGGGATGGCGTTGCCAGTGAGTCGCATGCCGCCGTCCACAAGCAGTGGAAAGAGGGCGCCGACATGATGCGGAATGCGCTGGGGCAGTTACGCTCGGCGGGAGCCCATGCCCACACCTCCTATAGCGGCGCGGTCGAGGCGAACCTGAAAATCTGGGGCTAATCGATGTCCGCAGTGAGTCGCCATGGGTGAACCGTTGCGGGTGGATCCGCCGGCGCTCTCGGGTGCGGGCTCTGCGGTCGCCGGCCTCAGTGAGGGACTCACCGCGGCCGTAGGCGCTCTGACCGGGTCGTACAACGCGAACGCGGGTCAAGACGCCGCGGGAACCGCGTTCGGATTCGCGTACCAGGATTCCGCCAGTGCGTTGGTCGAGGCGGTCGGTAAGGGCGTCAACGCATTACGCCACATTGGCTATCTGATCCAGGGCTCCGCGACCAACTATTCTCGCGCCGAGGCCGCGGCCGATATCGGCGGTAGGGCGGCGCCGTTGCCCGCGCCGATTGCGCCACCGGTCTACTCGGCGCCGGGCGGCGATCCAGATGTCAACGGGCCTGGGCAAACTCCACCGGTGTTGTGGTACCTGGTCGAGTTTCTGGTCGGGGACTGGTGGCCGAATGGTGAGCCCACCGAGCTGAGGGCGGCCGCTGCCGCCTGGGCCGTTTTCGCCACACCGCTGTACGGTGTATCTGCGGCGAACTCGGGCGCGTACGCCACCATCGGCGCACAGCAGATGCCGGACAAAGAGCCGATGCAGCAGGCAGTGCGTGATGTCGGCACCGCGATGTCGTCGCTGGCCGGCGAGGCGCAAAAGCTCTCGAATCAACTGAGCAGCTTCGCAACCGATGTCGAGACGACGCAGAACGCGATCCGTGATCTGCTGAACAAGCTCAAGGATGTGGTGGGCTCGGTCATCGACCAAGGCATCATGGGCACAGTCTTCGAACTGATCACCGGTGACGCGGAAGAGAAGATCCAAGAGGTCGCCGACGACGTCAAAGCTGTCATCGCCAACCACAAACAGCAGTCTGCTGCCAGGAAAGAGCTACTCGCGCAGCTGAACAACAGCATCAAGAACTACACGCGCGCAATGGAAATCGTCACGCGGGTGGAATTGGTCAACTATCTCGGCGAGGATGCGGGCCGGGTCGCGGCCAACATCAACGACGCATTCACCGATGCAACGACCGGCGCCTCGCTCAGCGCGATCAATACGGTCGGCGGTCTGGTGACGGCATTCGATCCTCTTGGTGATCCGAAAGGCACGTGGGAGAACATCGAAAACCTGAGCAAGATGGCTCTGACGTTCAACCCGATGACTGCGCCGACCGCGTTCGCGATGGATCCCGAGGGCTCGATCGACATGGTCAAGAGTGTCACGCACTTCGACGATATCTTCACGAGCAACCGGCCGTTCCTCGGGCTCGGCGAGGCGGGCTTCGACATCGCTACAGCGGTCGTACCCGGCGGAGCGGGTATCAAGGCCGCCGGTGGTGCCCGTGCCGCCGAGGGGGCAGCCGCACGTGCAGAAGTGAGTGCGACCGAGCGGGCCGCCGGTGAAGCAGGCGGGATTGCCTCGGCGACAGGTGGTTTGCGCAGTGTCGCGAGCGACGTCGACCGTGTCACCGCGAAACTGGACGACCTGAACAAGACGGGTCTTGACGGAGGCAAGCCACCGTCCGGAAGCCCGGGGCCGTTGCCCAAGCCATCGGAGCCAGGGCCACCGACGGCGCCGCGTGACCCTGCGCCTGCGCCGACAGGCGGCAAGCCGACGTCGGCTCCTGCTTCTGGCGATCCTGTTTCCCCGCCGGTGACTCACGCACCGGAGACGCATGCTCCGGACGTTGCGCCTGCACCGAAGGCTGAAGTGCCCTCTGCGCCTGCGGCTTCCGAGGCGGCGCCGACGCCTGCGTCTTCGGGAGGAGTAAGTCCGTCGCCGAGCGCGCCCTCCGGTGGGCACCCGCCAGCACCTCCGATGGATGCGACAAGCGGGTCGCCGGCTGGCGCCGCGCCGCATGGCGGCGGTGGCACTATTGGCGATGCCCCGCACGATGGTGGTCTGCCCCATAACGGGGCTGGCCACGGCTCTCCGTCGACAGAACACCAGCCGAATAACCCGCCACACACCGGATTACACGATCCGCCTGCTAATCACGGGACGCCAGGTGGTCATCTGCCGGACTTGGCAGAGATCAACCAGGAATATCGGATGCCGAGTGGCGCGGTTGACCCGGCTCGATTCGATGAGTGGACGGAAAAGGTCTCCGACGAGTATGAGCCAATATCGCCAGCCGGCGTGGGGGGCGTGTACGACTACAGCACCGAGCTGCATCAGGGCATGAATCCTTATCTGCGTGATATGGATTCGCTGAGCGAGAGGCAGCAATCCGTATTGGGCGTCGACTCGTTGAGTGACCTAACGCCAGAACAACGGGCATTGTGGGAGGAGAGGATCGCCCATACCGACGAAGGTCTCGCAGCGCTGCCGCCCTATCGAGTGGATCCCTCGGAACTGGCCTCGACCACCTGGCGCGGAATGCGTGCGTCGGACTCCTTGCTCGCACAACTTCACGAGGGAGCCATCTTCCACGATCCGGGGTATCTCAGTACGACCACGGATTCGTTCGTTGCCGAATCCTTCGCTAGGGGCGCGCTGCCCGGGGAAACGCCGACTTTACTCAAAGTGGTCGGGTCCGATGGAGTTGATGTGAGCCAGCTTTCCAGGTACATGGATGAATCGGAGATCTTGTTTCCGCGCGGCTCCCAATTCGAAATACTGTCTCGGGAGCTCGGCGACGACGGGGTCCTGCAAATTACTATGAGGCAGGTCAAGTGACGAACTCTGATCAGCTGGTTTCGGCCGAGGCAATCGAAGGCTGGATAAAGCGCCATCCAACCAAGGGTGAGGGAATGACTCGGCCCTACAACAGGAAGTGGGAAAACGGGGGGTGTAGGCCGAGCCATTCTCTTCGGCATTGGCGATCGGACCGAGTCAAGACACTTGCCGAGGGGATTGCGTCGCTACAGCATCCGGTGTTCGGGTTGAGCAACGGAGTGTTGGTGAATGTGGATGGTGTCCCTGTGCGCGTCTCGGGTGACCGCAGCGACCGAGGGGATGGCCCACCGCAGGAGTATCTGATACAAGTCGAAGGCGGTCCAGTGAATTTCGTGGGTGACTCGCCCGAAGTCATCGTCGAGATACTACGAGGGCTCTGGTCACCGACGTCACCGCCCAAAGATGTTGACTTCATCCAGGTGGGGTTCCCCGGCCATGAGCAGGACGAAGTTACTTACGTCGGTAGCTGGCAGTGGGATATTCACGGCGAAGCGCGCGGGCCAGAGTTCATCGACCGCGCGGCGGCAGCCACTTTGGCCGCTATCGACGCCGCGAAAAGGGAGTGATAAGTGGCCGAAGACATTGTGACAACGCTGTCCAAACTTCCGGCGATGCCGGCGATCACGTACAGGGGTATGGCTGGTCCGAGGCCGAACGCGTCCTTCACGCTCAGCGGGATCTTGCCCACGTCGATGGATCCGCGTGTTGCCAGCGAGAACTTCACCGCAGAGTGGTTGGCTGCGATCGTGAGCATCACTGGTCGCCTCGTGGCACCGTTCGCGCGGTATCGCGAGGAGCAGGAGATCGCCATGCTCCCAGGAACATTGCTGCTCTTCGCCGGCTCGGTGGATGTGCCCGCTCTCGGGGACAGTGTGGTGCTTCTTGCCGAGCCAGGGGATGCGCCTGGTTTGCCCACCGACTCAGCGGCACTCAAAGAAGCTGTTATTCAACAGATTAACAGTGCATTGGCGCGTCCTGCTGTCACCGTCAACACCCCGGGGCGGTTCGCATTCCGCCCTCCCAGCTGAATTGCCGCAGCAACGCTGCGGTCGCAGTGAGGTACCGATGACACAGGCGTGGGCGGGAAATATGCACCTCAGAGTCGTGCGCGACGCGACCGGCATTCGCGTCGAAGAGCCGAAAACCCTGTGACGGCCTTGCGACTGGAAAGTGCGGAGTGAAAGGAAGGATGACATGGAACTGGTCGACAACACCATCGTGCGCGCAGCCGACGCATCCTTTGCCGCGCAACCGAACCAGGCGAACGCTCTAGAAGTATTGCGGTCCTGCATGTTTGGTGATCTGCTGTTGGACACGACTGGCTCCGATGCGCCGACCGCCACCGGCTTCGCGCCCGGCGCGCGGCTGCAGATCCGTCGCGGTACAGGCCCAGACGGCAAAGGCGCACTGTTCGCTTACACACGCAACGAAGAAATCGCGCGCCTTCACCCGCCCGGAACACCCACCATGTCGTTGGTCAACCCGGCGACCGCCGTACTCGAACTCGCCCAGTCGCAGCAAGATGCCTGGCTCTACATCGATCCGGCCGGACCGACCGGTGCGATGTCTGCGGCCGAGATCGACTTTGCATTGCGCAACCCGAACAACGAGCCACTCAAAACCGCCACGGTCGATCTGGCTGCTGGCCGCATCGACCGGCAGAAGGTGCTGGACTTACTCAAGCAGGACGGCCCTCTGCTCCTCGGCGTCGACGAGACGTCACAGCCTGGAAAGATGGCCTTCCGCGCAACAGCGATGCCGGACGGGTCGCCTGGACTCTTCGCGTTCACCAGTGCCCCAGAGGTCGTAGCCCACAACGTGGCGGACGCCGTCATGGCCAGCACGACAGAGAAGGTGATCGAGATAGCCCGCGAGCAGGGCTACGGTGGACTCGTCATCAATCCCAGCGGACCGTATCTCGCGGTCACGCTGGCGGAACTCAACGCCTGACCGCCGCCCACCCAATCTAATTCTCCGGTGGTGCTTTCGGCTGAAAGGGTTGGTACCACTTCCAGTCGGCGCGTTCGCCGGTTGGTCCGGGGCAGGGCGGAACTGTTGGTGGTGGATGGTTTGGTGGTCGGGCCAGTGACCCTGATGTGAGGGGTTCGCCGTCGCTGTCGTGGACGGTGAGTTGGTGTGCGGGGCCGGTGATGGTGATGTCGCCGTGGTGGTGTGCTCGGTGGTGAAAGGGGCACAGCA